>NZ_JAHOPH010000001.1 GCF_019798055.1 Salsipaludibacter albus
CCGCCGCCCAGGCCGCGGCCGACGCCCGCGCCTCCGAGGCACGCAGCGAGGCCGAGGCAGCCGCTGACGCACGGGCCGAGGAGGCCCGACGCGAGGCCGAGGAGGAGGCCCGGCGCCAGGCCGAGGCGGAAGCCCAGGCAGAAGCGGAAGCAGCGGCAGAGGCCGAGGCGGAAGCCGCCGCTGCGGCCGCACGCCGGGCGGCCGAGGAGGAAGAGGAGGAAGAGGAGGAGCGCGCGTCGTCCAGGTCGTCGTCGTCCAGGTCCTCGTCGTCCTCCACGTCCTCGTCGTCGAGCTCGAGTTCCTCGTCCGGCTCGTCGTCCGGCGGGTCGGTCTCGGTCTCGTACTCGGGCAGCCTCGCCACGGTCGGCGGAATCACGGTCGACGCATCGATCGCCGACAACCTCCGTCGCCTGCTCGAAGCCGCCCGCGGCGACGGGATCGTGCTCGGCGGGGGCGGCTACCGGTCGCCGGAGACCACCGCACGTCTGCGCATCGCCAACGGCTGCCCCGACGTCTACAGCTCGCCCGCGTCCTCGTGCCGCGTGCCGACGGCGATTCCCGGCTCGTCGATGCACGAGAAGGGCCTGGCGGTCGACTTCTCCTACAACGGCGCCACGCTGTGCTTCCCCTCCAGCGCCTCGTCGTGCCACGGGAACCGGGCGTTCGACTGGCTGTGGGACAACGCCGGCAGGTACGGCTTCCACAACCTGCCGTCCGAGGCCTGGCACTGGTCCACCAACGGCAACTGAGCACCCGCCGACACCGCCGGGCTGCGGCTGACCAACGCCCGGGTGCATTGGAGTTCCTCGCTGCGCTCAGAACGTCCACACCCGCCAGGGCCAGCCGTCGTCAACGGCCACGCCAGCGGCGGGCAGTGGCGGGGTCGAAGCTGAGGTCGCCGGGCTCGTCGCCCAGTCGCCACAGGTCACGCGTGCCGGGTCGCAGCCGCATGGCGATGGTGCCCAGGGCCCGCCCCGCCGCGTCACGATCCGCGGTGTAGAACAGCCCCAGGTCGTGGTCGGCGCTGCGCGGTGTGCCCAGTCCCATCGTCGGCTCCAGTGCCTCACGCAGGATGTCCTGGGTGACGGCGTGCGGGAAGTTGTACTGCGGGCTGCGGTCGGTGCTGGACACCAGCGTGACCTTCGGCGACATCCGTTCCATCAGTTCGAGGTTGATGCCGTGCTTGGACGCGTGGTGCGGCACCTTCAGGACGTCGGCCCGCAGGTGGTCGATGCCGGTCGCGGCGCCGATCGCCTCGGCCGCCGCGTTGTCGTGGGCGTGCAGGGCGGGGAAGTCCGTCGCCACGTGGGCCCATGAATCGGTCTGTGCATCGCCACCGAGGATCATGCTCACGGCGTTCTCGTGGTCGACCAGGACCCGGTCCTCGTCACGCTGGAGCACCCGCGGCGCCGGGTAGTCCAGCCGCAGGGTGATCGAGGCCGAGTTGACCTCGACCCCGTAGGTGTCGTACCGGTTCCGCAGGTGGATCGCCGGCGCCAGCACGGTGATGCGGGTCTGGTGGAGCCAGCGTCGGAAACCGCTCGTGGGCTGGGCGTACAGCAGGTGCGGCAACCCGGAGATCTGCCCCATCAGGTCGTGGAACCCCCGGCTGGGGTGGAAGTACCCCGAGTCCCAGTACTCGCTGACGGCGTGGCCGTGGGAGGCCAGCAGGCCGGACAGTCCTCGGATGTGGTCGGCATGCGGATGGGTCGCGACCACCAGGGCGATCGCGTCGGGGGCCAGGGAGCCGTCGGCGGTCGTCGGCAGCCACCCCGCGTCCACCGCCAGCGCCAGCAGGCCCTCGATCTTTCCGCTCCGACCGGCGTCGACGACGATGGCCCGCCGGGTGGCGTGGGGCGGTCGCGGTGGCAGGAGCAGGAGTTGGGCGTCGGCGTCACCGACGTTGGCGCAGAAGTAGAGCAGGTCCTCGTCGGTGACCGCCTCGACGAACGAGGGCGCATCGTCCAGGCCGTCGCTGGGCAGCGGGCTGATCGCCGACATCAGGCGGCCCCTCCCCCGGCCGGTCCATCGGCGTCGTCGAGCCGCTGGCCGTCGACCCGGACCCGCAGTCCGAGCTGGTCGAGGTCACCGGCGTCGAGCACGCCGGTCGCCGCCTCGTCCGCGGCCGCGTGGGCCAGGGTGCGTGCGTTCGCGGTCACGTCGGCCAACAGCCCCGCCAGGTCCCGGGCGTCGGATCGCATGGTCCGCCCGTCGGAGTGCCCGGCGGCCCGCGCGAACCACGCGAACCCGGGGTCGTCCGCCCACGCCGCCGACGGCGGTCGGGTCGGATCGGTCATCCAGGCCGATGCCTCCACCGGGTCGTCGAGGAGCCAGCGCACCAGGTCGTCGTGGACCGCGAACACGTCCCCGACGCGGATCGGCCGGTCCGGGGCCGGGGCCGACTGGCGACGCCGGGCCAGGGCGGCCAGCGCGGCGAGCAGGCCTCGGTCGATGGTCACGTCGACGGTCCCCACGTCCGGGTCGAAGCGCAGCCGTCCCTGCTCGTCGGTGCCGGGCCAGGGATCGACCGTGACCTGGCAGCGCTCGTCACCACACTCGTCGACCACGACGTACCACCAGCCGGGACCGGGACCACCGTCGCCGCCCGAGCGCGTGACCCGGGTGTCGACCGATACGGTGCCCAGGACTGCCGGGGTCCAGGCGCGGGTGGCCGGCCGGTCCAGGCCGGGGGCCACGGGTCGCTGCTCGTACATCCGCATCTCCTCCCGGTGTGGCCTCGGCCCCGGCCTGCCACCGTCGAGTGCCGTGGCGAGTACCGCGGCCCGGAGTCGTTCCTAGCAGGCGGCGCAGTCCACGGCAAGGATCGCCCGGGCGTCGCTCAGGCCGGTGGAAGGCCGAGCCCGGCGCCGGTCGTGGCCGAGTCGTCCAGCACCGAGTCCACGCGGTCCACGATCCACTCCATCATGCTGGCACGCGAGACCACCTGCAGGACGAACCAGAGCACCAGCAGCACGAACGCGGCGACCACGGCGATCTTGATCCAGCGGAGCAGGCTGGTCCCGTACTGGCTGATCAGCGGTTCGATCCGCCGCTGGGCGTCGCGGGCCTGCTCGCGGACGGCGTCGGTCGCGCGGTCCACCTCGCTGCGGGCGACCTTGCGCACCTCGGTCATGATGTCCTGGGTGGCCTGGCGCCCGACCCCGGACGACGCACTCCCGGCGACCTGCCGCGCCGCCCGGCTGGCGGCCTCGGCCGGAGCCACCGGCTCCCCGTCGGCCGTCGCCACCGGGACCTCGACCCCACGATGCGGCGGGGCAGCGCGGTCGTCGGTCCAGTCCAGCCCGTCCCACCACCGCAGGCGCGCGCCACCGACCGGGTCGGGGTACCACCCGGCCGGCGGGGCGTCGGCCCTCCTCACGACAGGTCACGTGGTGGCGGCACGTCCTCCACGCGCGCGGCCGGATCGGGGATCGGAAGCCCCCCGCGCGGCCGTCCCCGATCTCCTCCAGCGCCGACAGGTACTCCACGGTCAGCACCGCCTGGTCCGCCCCGGCCTCCTTGATGCCGGTCAGGCGGGCCAGTGCGGCCTCGCCCTCGCCCTCGCCGACCCGCGCCAGGCGCAGCTTCTCGGCGTCGGCACGCAGCTCGATGGCCCGGGCGTCACCCTCGGCGTCCAGCACCGCCGCCTGCTTGCGACCCTCGGCCGCCAGGACGGCGGCCTCCTTCTCGCCGTTGGCCCGGGCGATCGCGGCCTCCCGGTAGCCGTTGGCCTCGGTCACGGTGGCGCGGCGATCGCGCTCGGCACGCATCTGGGCGTGCATCGCCGACACGACCTCCGGTGGGGGGTCGATGCGCTGGATCTCGACCCGGACGACCCGCACGCCCCACTTGTCGGTGGCGACGTCGAGCACGTCACGCAGCCGCGTGTTGATCGTGTCCCGCGAGGTCAGGGCACGGTCCAGCTCGAGGTCGCCGATCAGGTTGCGCAGGTTGGTCTGGGCCAGCTTGATGATCGCGTTGTAGAAGTCCGCGACGTTGTAGACCAGTCGCTTCGGGTCAGTGGCCTCGTAGTAGACGACGGCGTCGACCGAGACCACGACGTTGTCCTCGGTGATGACCTCCTGGGGCGGGACGTCGACCACCTGCTCACGCATGTCGATCAGCTGGATCGTCTCGATGAACGGGATGATCAGGTTGAAGCCCGGGTCCTTGGTGGTCTTGTAGCGACCGAGCCGTTCGACCAGGCCACGCTGGTAGGGCCGCACGATCTTGACGGCCAGCCCCAGGAAGACGATCCCGAGGATGACGATCGCGGCGATGGCGAAGGGCCAGATCATTGGCGAGCTCCCGTGTCGTCGACGGTGGCGGGCTCGACCAGCACCCGGGTTCCCTGCAGGTCGACGATCGTGACCTTCGCGCCAGCCTCGATCGCCACGTCCACGGTGCTGACCGCGCCCCAGACCTCCGAGTCGACCGTCACCTGACCGACCGGGCCGTGGTCGACCGGGCCGATCGGCTCGGTGACGATCGCCGTGCGTCCGACCAGGCGGTTCGCACCGACGCCGACCGGCAGGACGTTGCCCGTGCGGACCATCGACGCCCACCGGGCGAACACGGCGAACAGGACCGCGCCGCCGGCGCCGAAGACCAGCCACTGGGCGACGATCGGTGCGTCGTAGAAGGCGATCACGGACGAGACGAAGGCCGAGATGGCGAACGGCAACAGGACCATCGAGCCACCGAGGATGGTGACCTCGACGACGGCGAACAGGATCGCGACCGCGAGCCACACCCACGGCCACACCGCTGCGGCGAGACCAAGGTCCATGGTCTCCACCCTATCGCCGTCGGGGTCGCCGGTCCGGCGTGGCGACGCCCCCGGCAGGTCCGGGATGGGTAGCGTCGGCGAGGTCGGAGAGGAGTGGCCGTGCATCGACGTGGCGTGGTCCGTGCCGTGCAGCCGGAGCTTCCCGTGGCCGACCTCGAGCGGGCGATGGCCTTCCACCGACTCCTGGGGTTCGACGTGGAGGCCCACGAGGGCGGCGGCTACGCCTTCGTCACCGACCGGGGCCGGGAGGTGTGGCACCTGCGGCAGGTCGCGGACCTGGCGGACGGTGGCAGCCGCGCCGGTCTGTACGCCCACGTGAAGGACCCGCACGCCCTGCACGACCGGTTCGTGGCCCTGGGTGCCTCCCCGACCCCCGTGGTCGTCGAGCCGTGGGGCATGCGGGAGTTCTCCGTCACCGACCCCGACGGCAACCGCCTGCGGTTCGGGACCAACGCCCCGACCTGAGTCAGGCGTCGCCGGGCCGTCCGTAGCCACCGCCTCCGGGGGTCTCGACGACGAACACGTCGTCGGGCGCGACGTCGACCTGGTCGCGTCCGTGCACCTCGGTCCGACTCCCGTCGGGATGCTCGACCCACTGCCGACCCAACGCCCCGGGCGACCCGCCGTCCATGCCGTAGGGCGGCACACGACGATGGCTGGACAGGATCGACACCGTCATCGGCTCGAGGAACCGGATCCGTCGGACCGCGCCGTCACCACCACGCCACCGTCCGTCACCACCGCTCCCGGTGCGGATGGCGTGCGACTCGACCCGCACGGGATGACGCCATTCCAGCACCTCGGGGTCGGTCAGGCGCGAGTTGGTCATGTGGGTCTGCACGGCCGCGGTCCCGGCGAAGCCCTCCCCGGCGCCGGACCCGCTCGCGACGGTTTCGTAGTACTGGTGGTCGTCGTTGCCGAACGTCACGTTGTTCATCGTGCCCGAGCCCTCGGCCTGGGCACCGAGCGCGGCGTACAGGGCGCCGGTCACCGCCTGCGAGGTCTCGACGTTGCCCGCCACGACCGCGGCCGGGTGGGTCGGTGCCAGCATGCAGCCGTCGGGGATCGTCACGTCGATCGGCTCGAGGCAGCCGGCGTTGAGCGGGATCGCGTCGGCCACCAGGGTCCGGAACACGTACAGGACGGCGGCCATCGCGACCGACGAGGGCGCGTTGGCGTTGCCGGGTCGCTGCTCGGAGGTCCCGGTGAAGTCGACATGGACCCGCCGGGCGTCGTGGTCGACCGTGATCGCCACGCAGATCCAGGCTCCGTCGTCCAGTTCGTAGGTCACCGCGCCGTCCTCGAGCGTGTCGATCACGCCCCGGATCGCCTCCGCCGCGTTCGCCCGCACGTGGTCCATGTAGGCATGCACGACGTCCAGCCCGAAGTGGTCGACCATCGCCCGCAGCTCGCGCACGCCCGTGGCGTTGGCGGCGACCTGGGCGGCGAGGTCGAGCAGGTTGGCGTCGGGGTCGCGGGACGGGTTCACCGCGGACGCGAGCAGCTCGCGGGTGGCGTCCTCGCGGATCTCGCCGTCCGACACCAGCAGCCAGTTGTCCAACAGCACGCCCTCGTCGTCGATGTGGCGCGACGACGACGGCATCGAGCCGGGCGTGATCCCCCCGATCTCGGCGTGGTGGCCGCGTGACGCCACGTAGAACTGCAGCTCCTCACCCGCCTCGTCGAACACCGGGGTCACCACCGTCACGTCCGGCAGGTGCGTCCCGCCCCGGTAGGGGTTGTTGAGGGCGAAGACGTCGCCGGGGCGCATCGTGTCGGCGTTGGCCTCGGCCACGACCCGGATGGACTCGCCCATCGATCCGAGGTGGACCGGGATGTGCGGCGCGTTGGCGACCAGGTTCGCGTCCGGGTCGAAGATCGCACAGGAGAAGTCCAGCCGCTCCTTGATGTTGACCGAGTGGGCGGTGCGCTGCAGTGCCACGCCCATCTGCTCGGCGACGGCCATGAACAGGTTGTTGAACACCTCCAGCAGCACCGGGTCCACCGCGGTGTCGAGGTCGACCGTGCCGCTGCGTGCCGCGACCCGTTCCAGCACCAGGTGGCCGACGTCGTTGGCCGACGCGCGCCAACCCGGCTCGACCACGGTGGTCGAGGTGTCCTCGGTGACCACGGCCGGCCCGTCCACCGTCACGTCGTCCACGACCTCCTCCCGAGCCACCAGGGCGACGTCCTGCCACGCCCCGTCGACGAACATCCGCGCCGTCATGCCCTCCGGCCCGGTGGCCGACGGGTCGGCGGGGCGCTCCGCCCGGACCGCGGCCAGCCCCGCGGCGACGGCGTGCTCGTCGGCACCCGCGGCGCCCACCACCTCCACCTCGACCGCCTCCACGACCAGGCCGGCGTCCTGCAGGAACGAGAACTGGCGTCGGTAGTCGGTCTCGAAGGCCGCGACCATCTGGTCGACCGGGCCACGCGGGACCGCGATCGTGGTGTCGGACCCGGCGTAGCGCAGCAGCAGGTCGACGGAGGTGGACACGCGGTCGTCCGGCAGGTCGTCGTCGAGGTCCGCGCGGGCGTCGACCGTGAGCCGGTCCACGAGGTCGTCCAGACGTTCGAGCACCCCCTCGTCCAGGGGCTCCTCGACGGCCTGCTCCCGCATCGCGGTGACGTCGGCCAGGCCCATCCCGTGGGCCGACAGGACCCCCGCCAGCGGGTGGATGAGCACGGCGGACATGCCGAGCCGGTCGGCCACGGCGCAGGCGTGCTGGCCCCCGGCCCCACCGAAGGTCACCAGCGCGTACTCGGTGACGTCGTGGCCGCGTTCCACCGAGATCGTGCGGATCGCGTTCGCCATGTTGGCCACGGCGATGTCGAGGTAGCCCGCGGCGACCTGCTCGGGCGAGCGATCGTCGCCGGTGGCCTCGGTGATCCGGTCCGCCAGGTGCGTGAACGCCTCGACCACGACCTCCCGGTCCAGCGAGGCGTCGCCGTCGGGGCCGAACACGTGGGGGAACGCGTCCGGCTGGATCCTGCCGAGCATGACGTTGGCGTCGGTCACGGTCAGCGGTCCGCCACGGCGGTAGCTGGCCGGTCCCGGGTCGGCCCCGGCCGAGTCGGGCCCCACCCGGTACCGGCTGCCGTCGAAGTGCAGGATCGAGCCGCCACCGGCGGCCACCGTGTTGATCGCCAGCATCGGCGCACGCAGGCGCACCCCGGCGACCTCCGTCTGCAGTTGGCGCTCGAACGATCCGGCGAAGTGCGACACGTCGGTCGACGTCCCCCCCATGTCGAAGCCGATGACCTGGTCGAAGCCCGCGGCCCGGGCCGTGCGCGCCATGCCGACCACGCCACCGGCGGGGCCGGACAGGATCGCGTCCTTGCCCCGGAAGTGCTCGGCCCCGACCAGGCCGCCACTGGACTGCATGAAGTGCAGGCGGACGTCGCCGAGCGTCGACGCGACCCGGTCGACGTGGCGACCGAGGATCGGCGACAGGTAGGCGTCGACCACCGTGGTGTCGCCTCGCGGCACCAGGCGCATCAGCGGGCTGGCCTCGTGCGACAACGACACCTGGGAGAACCCGACCTCGCGGGCGAGTTCGCCGATCGCCTGTTCGTGCGCCGGGTGGGCCCAGCCGTGCAGCAGCACGACCGCCACCGCGTCCAGGCCGTCGTCGTGGGCGGCGGCGAGCCGGGCGCGCACGTCCTGGGCGTCCAGCGGGGCGAGCTCGGTGCCGTCGGCGGCGACCCGGGCGGTCACCTCGACGACGCGGTCGTGGAGCAGTTCGGGCAGCACGATCTCGCGGGCGAAGATGTCCGGCCGGGCCTGCCAGCCGATCCGCAGGGCGTCGGCGAAGCCCTCGTCGACCACCAGCAGGGTGGGCTCCCCACGTCGTTCGAGCAACGCGTTCGTCGCCACGGTCGTGCCCATCCGCACGCTCGCGATCCGCTCGGACGGCAGCTCCTCGCCGGGGACGAGACCGAGCAGGTCACGGATGCCCCGGACGGCCGCGTCCTCGTCGCCTCCCTCGGAGAGGACCTTGTGCGCCAGCACGCCACCGTCGGGTCGTCGGGCGACCACGTCGGTGAAGGTGCCGCCCCGGTCGATCCAGAACTCCCAGCCCGACCGGTCGTCGGGGCCTCGTCGGGAGGTCATCGTCGTCCTGTCGTCGATCGTGGGCCGGCGCACCGCGGTCACGGGCGCGGGGCCCGATCGCGCTGGTTCAGCTGCGCTCCCACAGTCCGCGAACCTCGCCGGCCTGGCCGACGTGCTGCCAGTTGTCGGCGACCACGCTGTTCAGCCGGACGCCCAGGGTCACCGGTGGGTCCCACGAGTCGTCCACCACGCGGTCGAGGTCCTCGGGGGTCACGGTGTCCAGCAGGGCGACGGTCTGCTCGGTGACCTCGGTGAGGTAGTCCACGACGACGGTCGAGCTCCCGGGCTGCACGCCCGCCACGTCGTCGGGGTCGTGGCCGTACCCGGTGTCCATCGTGTCGTCGGGCAGCCCGAAGCGCCGGGCCCAGCCGCCCGTCACCCAGACCTGTTCGACGTCGGCGACCTCGGCGACGTGGTCGTCCTGGACCCGGCCCACGTGCCACAGCAGCCAGCCCACGCTGTTGGACTGCGGGTCGGGCCGCCACCCCAGGGCCTGGTCGGGCAGCTCGTGGCTGACCCGGGTGGCCGTCGCGAGGATCCGGCGGACGTGGTCCTGCAGCAGGTCGGACGGGGTCATGGACGGCTCCTGGTGGCGGGCCACCAGTGCACCACGTCGCGGCGCTGTCCGCAGGTGCCCGGGGGTCGGTCCGCCCCACGCAGCCCGACGGACGACATGGCTCCGCGTATTCAACCGAACGGTTGACAACGGGCAGCTTCGGTCGTACCGTTCATTCAACCAACTGGTTGAACACGAACGACCCACGGAGCCACGATGACCACGGCCGACCGCCTCTCCGATGTCTTCGCCGCACTGGCGGACCCCATCCGGCGAGACATGGTCGCGACCCTGGCCGAGGCCGACGCGACCGTGACCGAGCTGGCCGAGCCGCACGACGTGACCGTCCAGGCGATCTCCAAGCACCTCAAGGTGCTCGAGGAGGCCGGCCTGGTCAGTCGCACGCGCGACGCCCAGCGACGCCCGGCACATCTCGAGGCGGACGTGTTCGGCCTGCTGACCACGTGGCTGGAGCGCCACCGGCGCCTCGCCGAGGAGCGCTACCGCCGGCTCGACGCCGTCCTGGCGTCGATGCCCGACGACCCGTCCTCGACGCCGCTCGCCGAGCGGGCCACGACCACGCACGACCACCCGGACGACAGGACCACCCCATGACCACCACCACCCACCCCGAGACCACCATCACCGCCGACCGGGACGTCCCGCTGGTGCGGATCGTCCGCGAGTTCGACGCCACTCCCGACCAGGTCTTCCGCGCCCACGTGGATCCGGACCTGCTCGCCCAGTGGCTCGGACCGCGCGACGTCGAGATGCGCATCGACCGCTTCGACGCCCGGACCGGGGGCGAGTACCGCTACGTCCATGGCCGCGGCGACGACGAGTACGCCTTCCACGGCTCCTTCCACGAGGTGCGACCGGAGGACCACACCATCGTCCAGACGTTCACGTTCGAGGGCATGCCCGACCACGTCGCGCTCGAGCGACTGGTCCTGACCGACCTCGGCAACGGGCGCACCCGGCTGGAGGCCACCTCGCTGGTCGACAGCTTCGCCGACCGCGACGCCTTCCTGGCCAGTGGCATGGAGGACGGCGTGAACCAGGGCTACGAGCAGCTCGACGACCTCCTCGCCGGCTGACCCTCGACCGGGAGGGCGGTGGCCGAGGGGTACCTTCGGCGGCCATGCCTGCCTTCCTCGCCGCCCTCCTGGTCTTCGTCTCGTCCGGTGCCGTGCTGGTCCTCGAGACGCTCGCCGGTCGACTCATGGCCCCCTACGTCGGGGTCACGCTGGAGTCGTTCACCGGCATCATCGGCACCATCCTCGCCGGCATCGCGGCCGGGTCCTGGCTCGGCGGGCGGCTGGCGGACCGCTACGACCCACGGGTCATGCTGGGACCCACCATGGTGCTGGGCGGCGCGTTGGGCCTGCTGTCCATCCCCGTGATCGACTACCTCGGATCGTCGATGCAGGGGGCGACCCCCTCGGTGATCGTGATCCTGACCTTCGCCGGCTTCTTCATCCCCTCGGCGATCCTGTCCGCGGTCACGCCCATGGTCGTGAAGCTGCAGCTGTCGGACCTGGCAGACACCGGTCGCGTGGTCGGATGGCTGTCCGCGGTCGGGACGGTCGGGGCACTGATGGGCACGTTCACGACCGGGTTCATCCTGGTCGCCGCCTGGCCGACCCGGCCGATCATCCGCTGGCTGGGCGGCCTGCTGGTGCTCGGCGGACTGGTGCTGTGGGTCTGGCTGCGGCGCGACGCCGACCCCGACGGTGACCTCACCCGCCCCACCGCCGGGATGCTGGTCGTCCTGGTCGCGGCCGGCGCGTTGTCGTTCGCCGCCGCCCACCCGTGCGAGCAGGAGTCGGCCTACTTCTGTGCCCGCGTCGAGGTCGACCCCGAACGATCGACCGGACGGGTCCTGTGGCTGGACACGCTGCGTCACTCCTACGTCGACGTCGAGGACCCGACGCACCTGGAGTTCACCTACGCCCAGACGATGTCGGACGTGCTGGCGACGATCGCGCCCGAGGGCGAGGCGCTGGACGTCACCCACGTCGGCGGGGCCGGGATGAGCCTGCCGCGGTACCTGCGCGAGACCCGACCGGGCACGCAGTCGACCGTGCTCGAGCTCGACCCCCTGATGACCGAGATCGCGGTCGAGGAACTGGCGTGGGAGCCCGGTCCCGACGTCGAGGTGCTGCACGGCGACGCCCGGCTGCGCCTGGACGAGGTCCCGGAGGGATCCCAGGACCTGGTGATCGGGGATGCCTTCGGGGGCGTGTCGGTCCCGTGGCACCTGGCCACCGAGGAGTTCGTGACCGCCATCCACGACGTCCTCCGTCCCGGCGGGGTGTATGCCCTGAACATGATCGACTACCAACCGCTGGGCTTCGCCCGTGCCGAGCTCGCGACCCTCGCGGCGGTGTTCGACCACGTCGCCGTCCTGGCCCCGCCCGAGCGGCTGACCGGTGAGTCGGGCGGCAACTTCATCCTGGTCGGGTCCGACGAGCCGCTCCCGGTCACCGAGATGCTCGCCCGCAACACCTCCCGGGGCGACGACGAGCAGGCGCTGTGGACCGAGGGCTCGACCGTCGACGGCGTCACCCTGGAGGACTTCGTCGGGGACGCCCGGGTCCTGACCGACGACTTCGCCCCCGTCGACCAGCTCCTCACCCCCTACCCCACTCGCTGACCCCTCCAGGCCCCGGCCGGTCCCACCAGGCCCGTCGAGTGTGCGCATCGAGGCCACGGACGGCCGGGAACAGCACACTCGACGCGGGGTTCAGGCCACCAGGTCGGTGAACAGGCGCTCGAGCTCGGCCAGGGGATCGTCGGTGAGGCCGGTGTGGATCGGGCTGGGCTGCACCATCGCGCTGCGCGGTGCGGCCAACCATCGGAACCTCGCACCGGGCGGCCCGGCCGCGGCCGGGATGGCCGGATCCTGCTCGCCCTCGGTGACTCGCCGCACGGCCTCCAGTGCCGCGGCGACCCCCGCCAGGTCGACGTCGGGGTCGAGCGCGCGGACCCGGTCGGGGTCGACGGCGAGTCTCCCGCCGAACCAGTCCGCGGCACCGCAGTGCAGGAGCACCCCGACGTTGACGAACTCGCCACGATCGACCCGGGGCACGACCCGCACGACCACGTACTCGTAGGGCACCGGCGTCCCGATCATCGCCCGACCTCCCCCGTGGGCGCGCGGCTCGGTCGCCACGGCTCCCGCTCGGCGAGCCGCGCGGCCAGCACCTCGACGTGACGCGCGCGGGCACGCTCGACCTCGTCCGGACCCTCCAGGTCGTCCAGCCACGCGGTCGGGACGTCCGCCAGCACGTCGTGGAGCACCCCCGGGTCGACCCGCGTCGCCAGGGCCTGGTCCACGGCGGCGAGGTCGGCGTCGGCGAGGTCGGCGGTGAACGGGGCCAGGACGTGGTCGGACAGCTCGAGGCGTCGCGTCGCCGCCCCCGACGCGGGTGGCCACTGGTGTTGCCAGACCAGCGCAGCACCGTGGTCGATCAGCCACAGGTCGCCGTGCCACACCAGCAGGTTCGGGTTCCGCCACGTGCGATCCACGTTGACGGTCAACGCGTCCAACCACATGACCCGGGCAGCCTCCAGCGGGTCCACGTCGAACCCGGCGGGCTCGAACCCGACCGACCCGGGAAGCCAGTCCACACCGAGGTTGGTGCCGGCACTGGACACGAGCAGGTGCTGGATCTCGGGGTCGGGCTCGAGGCGGCCGATGCCCGGGTCGAGTTCGAGGGCGACCAGGTCCGGCACCCGCAGCCCCAGTCGGCGGGCGAGACCCGCCACGACGACCTCGGCCACCAGCGCGGCCGGTCCCTGGCCAGCCCCACGGAACTTGGCGACGTAGGTGCCGAGGTCGGTCGCCTCGACGATGCCGGGCAACGACCCGCCCTCGCGCAACGGCGTGGTGTACCGGGTGGCGTCGACGGTGGGGAGCATGCCCGCGATCCTAGGGTGCACGCCACGTGGCCCCATCCCCGTCGAGTGTGCGGATCGCTGCAGCCCGCGGGAGCGGGACGCACACTCGACGGTCAGGCGGACGGCTCACTCGAGGAGGCCGGCGGGGTCACTCCATCAGGCCGGCGCGGCGCTGCTCGTCGCGGACGTGGGCGACGACGGCCGCGACCTCGTCGTCGGACAGGCCCCCGATGGCCGGCATCGGTCCGAAGTCCCAGTGGTGCGCCTGCACCCCGTTGGCGATGGCCGTCGCGAACACCACGTCGGGATGGTGGTCCGGCAGGTAGTACTCGTGCAGCAGGGGCGGACCGCGGTCGGTGCCACCCAGGTCCGGGCCGTGGCAGGTGGCGCAGTTCGCCGCGAACACGCGCGCACCGACGTCGTCGCGGTCGGCCGGTGCGGCGGCGTCCGTGCCACAGGCGGCGAGCACCAAGGTCGCCACGAGCGCCACCGGGCCGGCGACACGGGTGGTCGTCGCGCCCCTCACGCGGTGCCCGCCGGACTCGGACGCCGAGCGGCCGTCGCGGGCTCGCAATCGTCGGGACGGTGGTCACCCGCTGGGCGTTCGCCGTCGCCGGGTCCGCCGTCACCGGGTCCGGCCACCTCGTCCGGGTCGAGGTCGACCCGACGGAGCAGTTGCGCGTTGGCCGCGACGATGATCGTGGACAGGCTCATGAGGATCGCCCCGACCGCCGGGGGCAGCACGAACCTGATCGGGGCGAGCACCCCTGCGGCCAGCGGCACGGCGATCACGTTGTAGCCGGCTGCCCAGGCGAGGTTCTGCTGCATCTTGCGGTACGAGGCGGCCGACAGGCGCCGCACGACCGCGACGTTGCGGGGGTCGTCGGAGGCCAGCACGATGTGTGCCGACGCGGCCGCCACGTCGGTGCCGGCCCCGATCGCGAGCCCGACGTCGGCCCGGGCCAGCGCCGGGGCGTCGTTGACCCCGTCCCCGACCATCGCCACGGTGGCGCCATCGTCCTGGAGGTCGGCGACCAGGCGCTCCTTGTCCTCGGGCAGGACCTGGGCGTGGACCTCGTCGATGCCCAGCGCGTCGGCGACGTGGTCGGCGACCTGCGGTGCGTCGCCGGTGGCCATGACCACGCGGATCCCGGCGTCGTGCAGGCCCGCGACGGCACTCGCCGACACGTCCCGGATCGTGTCCTCCAGCGCGAGGGCGGCGACCACCTGCTCGTCGACGACCAGGTGCAGGACCGCCGCGCCGCGGTCCCGCCACCCGTCCGTGACCTCGCCCAGTTCGCGGGTCCCGGCGCTGTCCGCCAGCGACTCCTCGTCGAGCAGGGACGGCCCACCGACGGCGACGCGCCGGCCGTCGACCTGCGCGGCCACACCGCGGCCGGCGATGGACCGGAAGTCGCCGGCCTCCGGGACGGCGATCCCGGCGTCGGCGGCAGCCGCCACGATCGCGCGGGCCAGGGGGTGCTCGGAGTCCGACTCGACGGCCGCGGCCAGGGCGAGCGCCTCGTCGTCGTCCCACCCGTCGACCACGACCCGGTCCGTGACCCGGTGGTCGCCGGCGGTCAGCGTGCCGGTCTTGTCGAACAGGACGGTGTCGACCTGGCGCATCCGTTCGAGGGCCAGCCGGTCGCGGACCAGGATCCCGCGTCGGGCGGCCATGGCCGTGGACAACGACACCACCAAGGGGATGGCCAGTCCCAGCGCGTGGGGACACGCGATCACCAGGACCGTCACCGTGCGGGTCACGGCCTGGTCCGGCTGGCCCAGCAGGAGCCACACCACGGCGGTCACGAGCGCGGCGATCGAGGCGTACCAGAACAGGGCCGCCGCGGCCCGGTCGGCCAGCACCTGGGTGCGCGACCGGGAGGTCTGGGCCTCCTGGACCATCGCCTGGATGCCGGCCAGCGTCGTGTCGTCACCGGTCGCGGTCACCTCCACCCGGACGGCGGAGCCGGCAGCGACCGACCCGGCCACCAGCTCGTCGCCGGGACCGTGGGCGACCGGCGCGGACTCGCCGGTCAGCATCGACTCGTCGAACTCCGCCTCGCCGTCGACGATCGTGCCGTCGGCCGGGACGGCCGCGCCGGGGCGGACCAGCACGACGTCACCGGCCGACAACTCCGACGCCGCGACCGTGCGGGTGCCGTCGTCGGTGACCAACTCGGCCTCGTCGGGCAGCAGCTCGGCGAGGCTGTCCAGCGCCGACTGGGCCTGCCCGATCGCCTTCATCTCCTGCCAGTGGCCCAGCAGCATGATGACGATCAGCCCGGCGAGCTCCCACCAGAACTCGAGGTCGAGGACCCCGAACTCGCTGAGCCACGACGCGACGAAGGCGACGGTGATGGCCATGCCGATCAGGGCCATCATCCCGGGCGAGCGATCCCGCAGCTCGCGCCAGCCGGAGGTCAGGAAGACCCGTCCCCCGTCCAGGAACAGGATCGTGCCGAGGACCGGCCCGACGGCATCGACCAGGACGTTGTCGGGCAGCTCGACCCCGAACCACATCCAGATCATCCGCGACGTCAGGATGATGGGGATCGCGAGCCACAGCGAGCGCACGAACTGCCGACGGAACATCTCGGCGTGGTCGCCGTGGCCACCGCCGTGGCCACCGGCGTCGTCATGGTCGGCGTGCTCGTCATGGGAGTGGTGGTCGTTCGGAGTCATCGCGCGAACCTCCGCAGGCGCAGGGAGTTCAGGACGACCGACACGGACGACAGCGCCATGGCAGCGCCGGCGATGGTCGGGGAGAGCAGGCCGAGCGCGGCCACCGGGATCGCCAGGACGTTGTAGCCGAAGGCCCAGCCGAGGTTCTGGATGATGGTGCGGTAGGTGGCAGCCGACAGGTCGATCGCGGTCACGACCGACCCGACGTCGCCGCCGAGCAGGGCCAGGTCACCGGACTCGATCGCCACGTCGGTGCCGGTGCCCATGGCGATGCCGAGGTCGGCCTGCACCAGGGCGGGGGCGTCGTTGATCCCGTCGCCCACCATGGCGACGACCTCGCCGGCCTCCTGGAGGGCCACGACCTCGGCCTGCTTGTCGCCGGGGAGGACCTCGGCCCGGACCCGGTCGATGCCGACCTGCTCGGCGATGCCCTCGGCCGTCGCACGGTTGTCCCCGGTCAGCAGCACGACCTCCAGGCCGCGGCTCCGCAGCGCCGCCACCGTCGGCGCCGCGGCGTCCTTGAGGCTGTCGGCCACCCCGAGCACGGCCCGGGCCGCGTCGTCCCAGCCGACCCACACGGCCGTCTCGCCCCGCTGCTCACTGGACCGCGCGGCATCGACGAGCGTGTCCGGCAGGTCGAGCCCGTGGTCGGCCAGCAGGCTCGCCCGGCCGACGACGACCTCGGTTCCGTCGACCTTGGCGCGCACGCCCTGGCCCGGCACGGCGGTGAACGCCTCGACCACGGCGGCAGTGCCGTGGCCGACCGCGTCCGGGTCGTCGGCGGCCGCGGCGATCGCGCGGCCGACCGGGTGCTCGGAGCCGGTCTCGGCCGCGGCGGCCCGGGCCAACGCGGTGACGCGATCCGTGTCCGCGATGGCGACCTCGACGACCCGCATGTCCCCACGGGTCAGGGTCCCCGTCTTGTCGAAGACCACCGTCGTGACCTCGCGGACCTGCTCGAGCGTCTCGATGGACTTGATGACGATGCCCAGGTCGGCGCCGCGGCCCGTCCCGACCATGATCGCGGTCGGCGTGGCCAGTCCGAGGGCGCAGGGGCAGGCGATCACCAGGACGGCGACCGCGGCCGCGACCGCCTCGGACGCGTCACCCCCGACCACCAGCCAGCCGACGAGGGTCACGAGCGCGATCGCGATGACGGTCGGCACGAACACCATCGACACGCGGTCGGCGAGACGCTGCAGGTCGGCCTTGCCGGCCTGGGCCCGCTCGACCATGGCCACGACCTGGGCGAGCATCGTCTCGCCGCCGACGGCGGTGACCTCGACCACGAGGGTCCCGGTGGTGTTGAGGCTGGCCCCGACGACCCGGTCGCCGACCTCCTTGGCCACGGGCCGGGACTCGCCCGTCAGCATCGACTCGTCGACCGAGGACGCACCCTCGACGACCTGGCCGTCGACCGGCACCTTCTCGCCCGGGCGCACCCGGACCCGGTCTCCCGGGGCGACCTGCTCGATGGGGACCTGGACCTCGGCGCCGTCCCGCAGCACGGTGGCCTGCCGGGCCCCCAGCTCGAGCAGGGACCGCAGGGCCGACCCCGCCCGTCGCTTGGCCCGGGCCTCGAGCCACCGGCCGAGGACGAGGAAGGTGATGATGAGCGCGGCCGACTCGAAGTAGTGCTCGTGGCTGCCCTGCAGGAGCAGGACCACCGACCAGCCCCAGGCCGAGAGGGTTCCCAGCGCGATGAGGGTGTCCATGTTCACGGTGCGGCGTCGCGCGCGACGGGCCGCCTCGACCAGGAACGGCCAGCCGGCGACGAACTGCACGATCGTGGCGAGTCCGGCGACGACCCAGGCACGCGCGTCCGGGGCGAGCAGATCACCCACGGGGGTCATGGCCAGCAGCAGGACGGCGAGTCCGAGGGGCCCGGCGATCCACAGGCGGCGCTGCCACCGGGCGACCTCGCGATCGGCCGCGTCGTCGGGGGTCGGCATCGGGACGTGCTCGCGGAGGCCGTAGCCGATGCGGTCGACGGCGGCCCGGAGGTCGGCGGCCTCGACGCCGTCGACGACGCCGACGTGTGCCCGCCCGGTCGCGTAGTTCACCTCGGCGGAGACGACGCCGTCCTGGCGGTCGAGGATCTTCTGCACCCGGGCAGCACAGGAACCACAGGTCATGCCCTCGACGTCGAAGTCGAGCTCACGGTCCGGCACCTCCCGCGCGGGGCGGGAGGCGGTGGCGGTGGCGTCGGTGCTGGCCATGAGAGGTCCTGGGGGAGGTCCTGGGGGAGGTCGGATCGGTGCGGTGCTGGCCGGGGAGGACGGCGTGGAAGTCCACGGCCGTCAGCCGGCCGGGACGTCGTAACCCTGGTCCTCGATGGTGCGCACGAGGTCGTCGCGGCTGGCACGCGCGGGGTCCCAGGTGACCGTCACGGACGTGTCCTCGAGGTCGACCGACGCCGACGAGACGCCGTCGATCGGGACCAGCGCGCCCTCGATCGAACGGACACAGTGCTGGCAGTGCACCTCGGGAACGTCGATGGTCGTGGTCTCCATGGGAATGGCCCTCCAGGTCTGGCGTTCGGTCTGGCGTTCGGTCTGGCGTCGGTGGCGTCGTCGGGTGTCCGCCCGCACGGCGTGCGCCTCCGGGTTGCGACCGTATACCCCCTCGGGGTATTGTTGCAACACCGGATCGACGATGCAGGGACCACGGCCATGACCACCTCCACCACTCCGCCCACCGAGCACCGGTCCGACGAGGACAGCCACCACCACCCACCCGGCTACCTCGGGGACAAGGCCAAGGTGCTCGCCCGCCTCCGGCGCGTCGAGGGACAGGTCCGGGGACTGCAACGAATGGTCGACGAGGACACCTACTGCATCGACGTCCTCACCCAGGTCTCCGCCGCGACCAAGGCGCTCGAGAACGTCGCGCTCCTCCTGCTCGACGACCACGTGCGCCACTGTGTCGCCGACGACGTCCGCTCGGGGTCCACCGAGAAGGTCGACGAGGCGATGCAGGCGATCACCCGCCTCGTCAAGTCCTGACCCTCCCGGTCGGACGAGCCCACGTGTCCTTCGGCGGTGACCAGACGCAATACCCTGTGCGTCCGGGATCCGGCGCTGCCACCTCCTCCTCCACCTCGAGGTCATCCATGCGCACCATCACCGACCACCTCGCCACCGTCGACGGCGTGAGCCCGTCGCTCGCCTCCGAGCTCGCCGACGCCTTCCCGACGTGGAAGGACCTGACCGCCGCCAGCACCGACGACCTGCGTGCCGTCAAGGGCGTCGGTCCCGTCCTGGCCACGCGCATCCAGGCCGCCGCCGTCGAGGCCAGCCCCAAGACGGCCGCCAAGACCCGCACCGACGAGGCTGCCGCCGCCACGCGCACGGCCGCCTCGGCCACGGGGACCCGCGCGAAGCAGGCGACCTCGAAGGTCGCGGCACGCGCCGACCGGTCCGCCACGGCGGCCAAGGCCGCCGCCAGTCGAGCCGGCGAGACGGCGACCGACACCCTCGACGAGGCCACCGACCGGGTCGCCACGACGTCCGAGCGTGCCGGGGACGCCACGGCGCGCGCCGATCGCGACTTCGCCGACGCGGTCGAGCGACGCCAGTTCGGCCCGATCACCCTGCCGGCCGACCTCCCCTGGCCCGTCAACTTCGCCCTGGACACCACCGAGACCGTCGTCGGCTTCGGGCTCAAGGTGAGCTCCGGGGTGCTCCACACCGTCGGCCGCAAGCTGCGCTGACCCGCACGCCGTCCTCGAGGACCGATGAACGCGCCCGACTTCGCCAACGCGATGGCCGTCCTGGCCATCGCGGCCGCACTGATGGCGATCGCCGTCGTGGTCCAGCGGCTCCGGGGGCGGCCCCTCCTGGACGCCCACACGTCACTGGTGGTCGCTGCCGCGATCGCGGTGGGCGCGACCGCCGGATCGCTCGTCATGAGCGACGTGTTCCACTTCGAACCCTGCCTGCTGTGCTGGTGGCAGCGCATCCTGATGTACTCCTCGGCGATCGTGCTGACGCTGGCGGCGGTGAGGCGCGACCTGTCGGTGCGCCCCTACGTCCTGGCCCTGGCAGCCCCGGGGGCCGCGATCGGGGCCTGGCAGCTGCTGACCCAGCGGATCCCGACGCTGACCGGCTCGAACTCCTGCGATCCCGACAATCCCTGCTCGCTCATCTGGGTCGAGGGACTCGGGTTCGCGACGATCCCTACCATGGCGTGCATCGCCTTCATCGCGATCGTCGCCATCCTGGCAGCCGCTCCCTCCGAACCACTGGCCGACACGACCGACGCGCCGGTCCGGCGCTGACCCGCCCGTCACGAGGAACCACACCATGAGCAACGAGACCCGCCCCGTCAAGGGCCGCTCCGGCCAGACACGACGTGCGGCCGAACCGACCAAGAAGTCCTCCTCCGGCCTCGACCTGACCACCCTGATGGGCATCGGCGTGATCGTGGCCGTCATCGGGCTCGCCGCCTACTTCGTGTTCGGCTCGGGTGGCAACACGCCTGCCGCCAACGCCGTCCAGGAGTCGGCCGACGTCACCGTCGAGGGCGAGGCCCTGCCCCAGTTCAACGCGCAGAACCCCGGCGAGGACCAGGCACTGGGCATGGCGGCGCCCCAGGTCACCGGCGAAGACTTCGCGGCCGACGAGGTCACGCTGCTCACCGAGGGCGAGGCCAACATCCTCGTCTTCCTCGCACACTGGTGCCCGCACTGCCAGGCCGAGACCCCGCTGCTGGTCGACGAGTGGTCCTCGGGCCTGCCCGACAACGTCAACGTCACCGCCGTCGTGACCGCCCAGGACGCCAACCAGCCGAACTACCCCCCGTCGACGTGGCTCGACCGCGAGGACTGGACCCACCCGGTCATCCTCGACAGCGAGGCCAACGACATCGCGGGGGCCTACGGCCTGACCAGCTACCCGTTCTTCGTCGTCACCGACGCCGAGGGCAACGTGGTGGCCCGCACCTCCGGTGAGCTCGGTCGCGAACAGATCCAGAACCTGGTGGATGTCGCCGAGGGGGCCGCCGACGCCTCCACCGTCCAGACCGACGAGGACTCCAGCGACGTCGAGTGACCATCGGCGGTCGCCACTCCCACACCACGAGGCCCGGTCCACGCGACCGGGCCTCGTCGCGTCGGAGCCGGCCGGCCGGACGACCAGCGTCCCATCTGCCAGAGCGCCCGGCGCGTACGATCACGTGAAGCCGTGGGCGCGCCCGTCGCGACCGCATCGCCGACGTCCGGCGGGCCCCCGGCCGACGCCCCGAGCCCCTTCCGATCCTCGCATGCTGGCCCCGCCGTGTCCGACACCACCCCTCGCCTGCTGGCGCGACAGCCGACCTCGTTCGGTCACCGGCCGGGGCTCGACGGTGTCCGCGCACTGGCGGTGGTCGCGGTCCTGCTCTACCACGGCGGCGTGTCCTGGATGCCCGGCGGCTTCCTGGGTGTCGAGGTCTTCTTCGTCCTGAGCGGCTACCTGATCACGTCGCTCCTGCTGGCCGAGTTCGCCCGTGACGCAGGGATCTCGCTGCGTTCGTTCTGGATCCGCCGTGCGCGACGGCTGCTGCCCGCCGCCTGGGCCCTGCTGGCAGGCGTCTTCGTGCTGGTGCTGTTCCACCCTGCGGAGATCGCGCGGTTCTTCCGCGAGCTGCCATCGGCACTGTCCTACGTCTACAACTGGTTCCTGGTCCTCAGCGAGCAGTCCTACTTCGCCTCGATGGGGCGCCCGTCGCCGCTGCGCCACCTGTGGTCACTGGCCGTCGAAGAGCAGTTCTACCTCGTGTGGCCGATCATGGCCCTGGTGGCGTTGCGCAGTGGCGGTCGCCGGCGACTGCTGGCGCTGAGCGTCGTCGGCGCCCTCGTCTCGCTGTTCATCACCCTGGTCCTGTACGTGCCCGGTGCCGACCCGTCCAGGATCTACTTCGGCACCGACACCCGCGCCGCAGGTCTCCTGCTCGGAGCGGCGGGGGCCGTGCTGTGGCACCCCTCGCGCCCGATCTCCGGCCTGCACCGCGTCGCACTGACCCGGGTCGGCATGGTCGCACTCGGCCTGCTCGGCGTGGCGTTCTGGCAGGTCGACGAGTTCGGTTCGTTCCTGTACCGCGGCGGGCTGTTCCTGGTCTCGATCGCGTCGTTGTTGCTGGTCGTCGCCGCAGCGGACCCCGACAACGTGGTCGCCCGGGCGCTGTCGACCCGCCCCCTGCAGTGGCTGGGGTCGCGGTCCTACGCGCTGTACCTGTGGCACTGGCCGGTCATGGTCTTCACCCGGCCCCAGGTCGACGTCGCACTCGACGGGTGGCGGCTGCTGGCGCTGCAACTCGTCCTGTCTGGCGTCCTGGCCGAGGCCAGCCACCGCCTGGTCGAGACCAGGTTCCGCCGCGTGCACCGCCGCCATCCGCAGGTCGACGCCACTCCACGCGTCCCGGTCGGCCGGCGCCGCGCCGTGGTGGCGGGCGGGTTCGCCACGGTCGCCCTGGCCGCGATCGGACTGCTGGTGGTCCCCATGGTGGACCCCGTCGCCGAGGACGCCTCCGCACTGGCGATGGCCAGCGCCCAGGACGATCGCGCTCCCGGACCGACGACCGACGACCCCGCCCCGGCGCCCAGCCTGTCGCCCGACGACCCGACGCCTCGCAGCGCCACCACGGCCGACGACGCGAGCCCCGACCCGACCGAGGCCGCCGGCGCGCCGTCGCCCAGCGCCGCGCCGGTCGAGGAACGTGCTGAGGACGACGCCGAGGAGCAGGTGTCGGCCTTCGGCGACAGCGTGATGGCCGGCGCCGTCCCCGAGATCGAGGACGCGATCGACGGTGCGGTGGTGGACGCCGACGTCGGGCGGACCAGTGACCAACTGGTCGACCTGGTGGCGGCACGGGCGGACGCAGGTGACCTGGCACCCACCGTGGTCATCCACTCCGGCAGCAACGGCCCCCTACCGAAGGGGTTCGTGGACCGGGTGATGGACGTGACCGGACCGGACCGCCGGGTGCTCTTCGTCAACGTCCGGGTGCCCCTGCGCTGGCAGGACCAGGTCAACAGGGCCCTGGCCAGCGGTGTCGCGAACCACGACAACGCCACACTCGTGGACTGGTACGGCACCAGCAGTGGACACGCCGAGTGGTTCACCCCCGACGGGGTGCACATCATCGACCGACCCGGCGCCGACCAGTTCGCGGCGATGCTGGTGGCGGCCGTCGCCTGACCCGGTCGGACGGCCAGGGATGGACCCGTCGGCCGCGAACGGGTCAGGCCGGCGCGAGACAGTCGTCGCAGGCATCGCCGGCGTGGTCCGGCGGGTCCAGTTGCACGGTGGCATGGCCGATGCCGTGCCGGTCCCGCAGGATGTCCTGGGCGTCGTGCAGCACGTCGTGGGACGCCCCGACGTGGGCCAGCGACAGGTGCACGGAGGCCACCTCCATGCCCGACGTCAGGGTCCACACGTGCAGGTCGTGCACGCCGACCACGTCGTCGATCCCGGCCAGGTCGCGCGTGACCGCCGGCATGTCCACGTGCTCGGGGGCTGCCTGGACCAGGACCCGGAGCGCCTTGCGACCCAGCATCCACGTCCGGGGAAGCACGAACAGGCCGATCGCGATCCCGAACAGCGGGTCGACGAGGGTGAAGTCGGTGAACACCAGGACGAGTCCGGTGACCACGGCGGCCAGCGATCCCAGCAGGTCCGCCAGCACCTCGAGGTAGGCACCCTCGAGGTTGAGCGACTCGCGACTGCCGGCATGGAGCAGTCGGAACACGACCAGGTTGACCACCAGCCCCCCGAGGGCCACCCAGAGCACGGTGCCGCCGGAAAGCTCGGGCGGGTCGAGCAGGCGGCTGACCGCCTCGACGAGCACCCAGATCGCCACGCCGAACAGCAGGACCGCGTTGGCCAGCGCTGCGAGGATCTCCAGTCGGTACAGCCCGAAGGTCCGCTGGTCGCTGCGTGACCCACCCATCGCGACCTGGATCGCCGCCAGGGCCATGCCCAGTCCCAGCACGTCGGTCAGCATGTGGCCGGCGTCCGACAGCAGGGCCAGTGACCCGGTCAGCAGGCCCGCCACCAGCTCCACGACGAAGAACGCCAGCAGCAGCGCGAGCGACCACACCAGGGCACGGCGGTGCCGGCCGCCGGCGCTGACCGGCGGCGCGTGCTGGTGGTCACGACTCATGGGACGTCGTCCTGTGACGGCGATGGGACAGGGCGCCATCGTAGCCCTTCGAGCCCCCCGCCCCGGAGGACCGATTCGGTCGAATTCCGGTGATCGAGCCCGATCAGGAACGATTCTCACAACCAGTTGCACACCGGTTCGTGACGTACCGACCCGCCGCGACGGTCAGCCCGGCACGAGGCCGCGGATCGCCTCCAGCAGGGCGTCGGTCCATGCCCGATCGTGGTCGGTCAGGGGCGGGTCGATGCGATGGCGGCGAGCACGGGTCCAGTGGAACAGGCAGGCACGGAGCAGGTCCACGTCCCCGGGCAGGTCACCGTGGTCCTGCCATGCGGCATGCACCGACTCCACCCGCGGACCCAGGACGTGCGGTCCCCCACCCCAGGCGTAGCCGTTGAAGGTCTCGCCGAAGGCCGCCACCTCGTCCACGCCCGTCCCGTCGGCTGCCACGCCGGCCGGCACGTCGACGCGACGCAGGTCGATGCTGGCGATGCGCGTGACCACGACCACTCCGGTCCGTCGGTGGACGGCCCACGGTACGGCTCCGACGCGGGTCGCCGACCGTTGCCCGGTCCTGCCCGGCGTTACGATTCCCGGGACACCGGCCGCCCGCTCCCGGGCGACGCCGTGGCCCCCGTAGCTCAGTGGACAGAGCGTCGGTTTCCTAAACCGAGCGCGCAGGTTCGATTCCTGCCGGGGGCGCCGTCGTGGACGGGCCGTCACCTGTCCGGGTCGCCCCAGTCGCCGGACCGCCCGCCCGGCACCGCACCCGCAGGTGCGTAGGGGTGCCGCGTGAGGGCGAACGATCCCAGGTCGAGGTGGCTGACCCGACCGTCGTCGTCGCGCACGACCCGGGCCGGCTCCCCGTCCCAGTAGCCGCCACGACCGATCCAGCGCTCGTCCGCCACGTGGTCGAGGACGGTGTCCCGGGTGGCCTGGCCGAGGTCGACGACCAGCCGCCCGCCGGCCTCCGCCCGCACGGTCAGCGGCCGGGGCCCCCAGTACCAGGTGCCCACGAGGTCGCCGACGAGCTCGTCGACCGGTGTCGTGTCGGACTGCGCCGTCCACGTCGGTCCGGTGCGTGGGACGACGGATCGCGCCAGGCGCACCAGGTCGGTCGCGAGCTCGCCGTCGAAGCCGTGGGTCGCGTTGCCGAGCACGACCACGCCGGCGTGGTCGTCGCGGTCCACGAACAGCGTGGCCACGAACCCGGGGATCGAACCACCGTGGCCCACCATGGTCCGGCCGTCCCGGTGCACCACCTGCAGGCCGAGACCGTGTGCGAGCGGCGGGTCCAGCAGCGCGACCGTCCGGGGACGGGCCATCTCGGCGAGCGTCGCCGGGGCGAGCACGTCCGGGTCCGGGTCGGCGAGGAACGCACACCACCGACCGAGGTCCGCGACGGTCGACCAGGACTGGCCGGCGGGGGCCATGGCGCCGGTGTCGACGTCCGGCTCCTCCAACAGCACCTCGCGATGGGGGTGCACGGCCAGCGGTCGGGCGGACGGATCGGACCGCATCCTGGTGGTGCGGTCCATGCCCAGGGGTGCCAGCAGGCGGTCGGCCAACAGCTCGTCCCACGACCGACCCGACCGGGTCGCCAGGACCCGTCCCAACACCGCGTACCCGACGTTGGAGTAGTGGAAGGTCCCGCGTGGCGCCGGGCAGGAACCGGCCGCGAGCAGGTCGGGGAGCAACTCGTCCCACGACCGCCCGGGAGCCCGCTCCCACCACGGTGGAGCCGGCTCGGCACGCAGCCCCGAGCCGTGGCACAGCAGCTCGGCCAGGCGCAGGTCGCCGACCGGGTGCCCGTCGAGGTCCCCCAGGTGGTCACCGACCGGGTCGTCCAGGTCCAGACCACCGGCGTCGCGCTCCTGCAGGACGAGCACCGCGGTGAAGGTCTTGGTGATCGACCCGATGCGATAGGCAGTGGTCTCGTCGGGCGCGGCCCCGCCCGGCCGACCGTCGACGTGGCCGGCGCCGCCGGCCCACGCCAGGTGGCCGTCCAGGACGACCCCGGCCGCCAACGAGGGCACGCGTGCGTCACGCTGGGCCCGGGCGAGCCGGGCGTCCAGTCGGCGCATCGGGTCGGGCTCCATGGCAGTCCTCAGGCGTCGACGGCAGAACCGGTGTCCACGGTGTCCGGCGCGGCCGAGGGAGGGTCACCGCGCCGATCGTCGGCCGTGTGGTCGTAGGGCCCGTCCGGGGTCGGCCACAGCTTCTCGATCTCGGCGTTGAACTCCGCGCCCAGGAGGACGGCGATCCCGCTGGCGTAGACCCACACCAGCAGGACCAGGGGTGCGGCCAGGCCCCGGAAGTCGCCCCCGGTGAACCCGGCGAACTCGGCCACGTACACGCGCACGGCGGCACTCGACCCGACCCACACGACGAAGGCCAGGACGGCTCCCGGCAGGTCGCGTCGCCACGGCGTCGTGAAGCCGGGCGCGACGTGGTAGAGCCAGGTCAGGGCGGACACCGCCAGCAGGGCGACCCCCGTCCAGTACAGCACCGGGAAGACCCTCGCCAGCCCCGGGTCGAGCCCGACGAGGGTGAGCAGGTCCCGGGCGACGTCGGGCCCGATCACCAGCAGCGGCAGCACGACCACGGCCGTGGCGATCCCCGCCAGGGTCATCGCCAAGGCGAGCCCACGTCGTCGCCACGCGGCGCGTTGTTCGGGGACGTCGTAGGCGATGACGACCGTGCGGAGCACCACGTTGGTGGACCGCGAGGCCGACCACAGGGTCAGCACGATGCCCAGCGAGACGATGTCGCTGCGTCCGTCCCGCAGGAGTGCGGCGACCGGCCCCTCGAGCACCTGCGCGACCGTCTCCGGGGTGAGGAAGGTGCCCAGCGCATCGGTGATGGCCTCCTGCAGGGCAGCGACGTCGGCCTCCGGACGACCCTCGACGACGAATCCGACCGAGCCGAGCACCACCAGCAGCAGGGGCGGCAGCGACAGCACGATGTAGAAGGCCATCTCGGCCGCCAGCCCGGGGACGCGGTCGTCGAAGGTGTCGACCACGGTGCGCACGACGAGACGACGCGCGTCGGCGAGACGACCGTCGGCATGCGGGTCGGGCAGCGCCCAGGTCTCCACGCGGCTCGCGACGTCAGGCACGGCCGGGCTCCGCGGGACGTGGCGAGGGTGGCGGCGACATGCGGTCATCGTAGGAGGCCGCGCCCTGTGCGAAACCCCGGCGTGCCCGGCCGACCCCGACCGGCCTGTCGGTAGGGTCCGAACCGGACGCGATCCCGGAGGAGGTGGCCGTGCCGCTGGTCAGGTGCCCTCGGTGCGGCGAGGACGACGACCTGTCCGGATCGCGCCGGGACGACCGGATCGTGATCACCTGTAGGAGGTGCGACACCGTCTTCGACCGGGACACGACCCCCACCTGCCGACTCTGCGGCAGCACCGACCTCGAGGCCATCCACACCTCGACCCTTCGCGAGGCAGGGCGCGGGGAGCAGTGGGCACCGTCGGGCGTCCGGGTGGCCTGGTTCTGCTGGGACTGCACCGGCCGCGACGTCACCAGTCCCGCCCCGGTCCCCGGCCCGAACCCCCCACCGGGCAACCACGACGACCTGCGCGGGCTGCGCGATCGGTGACCGCGTGGTCGACAGGGCACGAGACAACCTCCCGAGCGTCCAACTACCGTGCACCTCCCACGTTCAAGGACGCACCGATGGCCAACCCTCCTGCCGGATGGCACCCCGACCCCCTCAGCCGCCACGCCCAGCGCTACTGGGACGGCCAGCAGTGGACCGAGCACGTCGCGGACCAGTCCGGGAACATGTCGACCGACCCGCTGGACGGCGGTGGCCAGCAGGCCCAGTCCCAGTCCCAGTCGGGTGACCAGCAGGCGTCGTGGGGCACGCAGGACACCACGACCCAGCAGGATGCCGGCTGGGGTGGCCAGCAGGAGCAGTCGAGCTGGGGTGACCAACAACAGGACACGACCCCGTCGTGGGGACAAGGCGACACCGGTTCCGACTGGGGTGGCAGCGAGACGACCGCGACGTCCGAGGAGCCCGCCTGGGGCAGCACCGGGACCGACGCGGCGACGGCAGGTGCCGGCGCTGCCGCCGGGGCGGCCGCCGCCTCGACCATCGGGTCCGACTCGGATGACGGCGTCTCCTCGACCGGTGACGTGGACCTGCCGATCGTGGACCAGCCCGGCCTGGTGAGCATCGACGCGGGCCCGGGTGTCGTCGTGCGTCACGGCAGCGTCGTGGCGTACTCGTCGGGCGTGACCGCGACCGACAGTGCCCACCCCGGATCGCTCGACGTCACCGGCACCGGACAGGTGCACGTGGCGGCCGGCGGGCAGGCCGTGGCGGTGCTGGAAGTGTCACCCGGCGGCCTGACCGTGCGCAACGACGCCCTGCTCGCCCACAGCGGCGGCCTGGACCGCACGGCCGCCCCCGACGGCATCGTCGGCTACGACGCCACGGCGATGTCCGGCGGCGGCTGGGTCGCCGTCACGGCGCCGGGCGGCATCCTCGAACTGTCCTCGGTCGGCGGGATCGACGTCACCACGTCGGCACTGGTCGCGTGGACCTCGGACCTCGACGTCGCCCACACCGAGGACGTCAACCTCGCCGGGCACGGTCTCGTGCTGGTGTCGGCCGAGACGACCTAGTCGAACCCACGCGACCGCGCCGCCGCCGGAGCCTCCTCGGCCCGGCCGGTGACCGACGATCAGTCCGTGATGACGATGCGCTCCAGCGGCACCCACGTGACCTGGACCTCGTGGGCGTCGCTGGAGACGGCTCGCAGGTCGCTCGCCAGGGCGTCCAGCCCGGGTGGCTCACCGGGCCCGGCCAGGTCGATGGTGATCGTGCCGTCCTCGGGTGACACCCGCACCTCGTTGACCCGGTAGTCCTCGTGCTCGGACGACCAGTCGGCCATCACCTGGTCGAGTTGTGCTCGGGTCGCCTCGCGCTGGGTGATCTCGGCGCCGTTGAGGCCGAGCAGGAGCACGACCAGGATCCCGACGGAGGCGAAGCCCGTCAACACCGTGCGGACACGGTGTTGTGACGCCGACACCCGCTCCAGCGGCGCCGCCCCGACCAGGACGAACACGGCCCCGCCGGCCAGCACGATCGCCAGCCCGTTGGTGGTGAACAGCAGGAGCGCCCCGTTGCCGGCGGACCATGCGGCCTGCTGCCAGCACAGCCCGACGACGGTCAACGGGGGCACCAGGGCGATCGCCACGGCCACGCCGGGCAGCGAATCGGAGACGTCACGCCGCGCCAGCGCGTAGGCACCTGCTGCCCCGGCCGCCACGGCGATGCCCATGTCCACCAGGGTCGGGGAGATCCGGGCGAGGATCTCGGTGTTGCTCGTGACGTCGACGGCCCGCGGGATCACGCCCCCGACGAGGGCGCCGATCCCGATCGCGAGGGCGATCCCCGACAGTGCGATGCCCCCACTGCGTCGGAGTCGACGGGGCCATCCCATCGGCACCGCCATGGCCAGCCCCATCAGCGGCGTCATCAACGGCGCGATCAGCATCGCGCCGATCACGACCGCGGTCGACTCGACGACCACGCCGATCGAGGCGATGATCGATGCGAACGTCATCAGCGCGACCCACCGCACGTACCGGGTCGGGGCCTGCTCACCCTCGAAGTAGACCTTGTCCATCAGGACGTCACGGTCCTCGGCCAGGTCCGGCCGCTGGCTGATCCATGCCAGGGCCCGTGTCCCGGGTCGCCCCGAGCCACCGACGTCACGCACGATCGACGAGGCCGGGGTGAGCACCTCGATGAGGCCGACCGCGGCCGTCAGGAAGGCGGCGATCGACAGCACCGCGACCACGGACGCGTCCGGCCACACGAGCAGGATCACCCCGACGACCAGCAGGGCACCGGCGCGGACCAGGAACCAGGAGCCCGTCCGGCGCCTGGTGCCCACGAGCACCACGTCCAGCACGGCCAGGGCGACCAGGAGCCCGCCCACCAGTTGGGCCGCGGTCGACAACGACTGGCTCGGATGGATGATCAGCCCGGAGGCGAGGCCGAGGGACACGCCCAGGGAGAGCATGCGCCGGAAGGTCCGCCGGTCCCGGTGGCGCACCAGGTCGACGGCCAGCGTCACCGCCATCACCCCGAGGCCCACCCCGGCGAGCCTGGCCAGGACCTGGTCACTGCGCTCGGGCCACAGCAGGACCGCCACCGCCAGGACGAACAGGACCAGGCCTCGCAGCGTGTCGGGGCTCCAGAGGTCCGCCCAGGGAACACCCAGCAGCGGCACGTCCCCGGTCATGTCCCGCTCGCCCATGCCCTCGCGGCTGTCGACCTCGTCGACCGGCACCGTGCTCAGGCTCCCGTCCCCACTCATGTGGCGAAGAACCGGTCGGTGGACGCCGCCCCGTACAACAGCCACAGGATGCCCACGGACACCACCAACTGGGCGATCGCGGTGACCTGGAAGTCCCGCAGGGCGACGGTCGAGTAGACCCCGACGCCGATCTGCAGGACGGCAACGCCACCGAAGAGCGCCCGGGCACCGTGCCCGCCCCGGGCGAGGAAGAACGCGGCGAGCATCTGGCCCAGGCCCAGGAGGAGTGCGACGAGTCCCAGGCCCACGGCGACGGTCTCGGCATCCGTCCCCGTCACCTCCAGGTCGACGTCACCGCGGAGGACCACGAGGACGAGGCCGACCAGCAGGAGCAACAGGCCCTGGACCATGCCGAGGACGACGACCAGCCAGATCGCCGCGGGACGACGCCCGTGAACGGGCTCCGGCGCAGGGTCGGGGGTGCCAGGTGTCGTCATGATGTGCGACACCCTAGCCAGCACCCCCGGCACGAACGTGCACGGACCCGGCAGTCGGTCCGGACCCGGCCCGACCGACCCGACGACTCAGCCGGTCGACGACGGCGCGGTGGCCGGGGCCGGCGTGGAGGCCGCGACGACGGGCGGGGCGGGGGCGACGTCGTCGGTGGTCGCCACCGTGTCGTCAGCATGCCCGGGGTCGTCGTCGGCCTCGGGGCCACCGTCGGCCGGGTCCCGGGTCGACTCGGCCCACCGGGCGAACAGCGCGGCCAGGAAGCCCGACAGCGCGAACGCGACCGCGATCGGGGTGATGGTGTCGTCGAACAGCAGTTGCACCACCGTGCCCAGCACGGTGCCCACGCCCAACGAGATCGCACCGATCAGCGCGGAGGCGACCCCGGCGACCTCGCCCATCGGGTCCATCGCGAGCGACTGGGCGTTGGACTGCAGGAAGGCGTGGCACATCAGGATGCTCGCCATGCCGACCACCAGGACCCACAGCGGCGGGACACCTCCACTGGCGACGGCGACCGCCACCAGGACCAGCGTGACGCCGCAGTAGAGCGCCAGCACGAGCCGGACCAGGCGACGCGCACCCACCCGCTCCACCACGCGGGCATTGCCCAGTGACGCCACCGCCATGCTCAGGGCGAGTGCCCCGAACAGGAACGGGAAGGCCGTCTCCATGTCGTAGATGCCGATGATCACGGGCTCGGCCAGCGAGATCCAGGCGGTGAACGCCGACGTCAGCGCGGTGAGTGCCAGGAGGTAGCCGATGGTCACCCGGTTGGCGAACACGAGGCTCATCGACCCGACGACCTGGCGCGGCGCGAGCGAGCGGACCCGCTCCGGGGTCAAGGTCTCGGGCAGACGACGCAACCACACCAGTTCGACGAGTGCGGCCACGGCGATGGCGACGAACAGGCCACGCCACGAGGTCACGGCCAGCGCCCCGGCGCCGATGGTGGGCGCCACGACCGGCACGAGGATGAACACGCTCATGATCAGCGACATCACCGAGGCCATGCGGTCCCCGCGGTAGCGGTCCCGAACCACGGTGAGCGTGGTGGAACGAGCAGCCGACGCGCCGAAGCCCCACGCGAACCGGGTCGCGAGCAGCACGGGCAGGCTGGGCGCGACGGCCGAGGCAAGGGCACCGGCCACGATCACGAACAGGCCGAGGTTCAGTGCGACCTTGCGGCCGTAGCGATCGGCGAGCGGACCCCACAGGAGCTGCCCGACGGCAAGTCCCAGGAAGTAGGTGGTGACGATCCCGGCGACCCCGGTCGAGTCGGCGACCCCGAGATCGGCGGCGATGTCGGCCATGCCGGGCAGCATCAGGTCGATGCCGATGGCGATCAGGCCCATCAGCAGGGACATCATCGCGACGAACTCGACCCGACCGGGCATCGGGCGGGTCGGTCGCGACGTGGCGGTCGGGGAGGGTGGAGCGGAATTCGGTGACATCAGGAGCATCTCGGCAAAAGCATGGACAAGAAGTGGCGCAAGTGCCCGGCGCAACGCGCGGCCAGTGGCAGGGCATTCCCGACCCGGACGGTCGTCGCCGGGCCGGTCGGCCAGTGCCCTGCGAGCGAGCGGCCGGCCCTGCACACTCTGAAACGAGCGACGGGAGGCACGACGTGCGTGTGAGCCTGCAGGACTGGGCGGTCGAGGCCCTCGACCGCATGGATGAGCAGGCCCGCGACTACGTGGCGGAGCCCGCGATGGACGGTCGCACCCTGGCCGACAACGAGGCGGCCTTCGCCCGCCGCCGCGTCCGCCCGCACGTGCTGGCCGGCGACGCCGACCCGGACACCTCCAGAACGGTGCTGGGACGGAACTGGGTGCACCCGGTGTTCGTCGCCCCGACGGCCCGACACGGACTGCTGCATGCCGACGGCGAGGTCGCCACGGCCCGGGGTGCACGTCGCGCGGACGCCACGATGACGGTGTCGACGTCGTCGAGCCGGCCGCTCGGCGACGTGGCCTCCGCGGCCGGCCCGTGGTGGTTCCAGCTGTACCTCCCCCGCGAGCACCGCCATCGGGAGCCGCTCGTGGCGGCGGCCGTCGAGGCCGGGGCGGAGGCGCTCGTCCTGACGGCCGACCTGGCGACCCGGGGTCGCCGCGAGGCCGCGTTGCGCCGCGGCCGCACCGGCTTCCCCACCGCCGCCGCGGCCGTCAACCTCGCCGCGCTCACCGGCCTGGAGGTCGACCAGGTCGACGAGGTCGGGCACGTCGGCCCGGTCGGCCCCGACGACGTCGCCTGGCTGGCGGGGTACGGCCTGCCGGTGGTCGTGAAGGGCATCCTGCGGGGCGACGACGCCCGCCGGGCCGTGGACGCCGGGGCGGCCGCCGTCCAGGTCTCCAACCATGGCGGCCGCCAGCTCGACGGCGCCATCGCCAGTCTCGATGCGCTCGAGGACGTGGTCGCCGCGGTCGGCGCCGAGGTGCCCGTGCTGCTCGACGGCGGGATCCGTCGCGGGGTCGACGTCCTGGTCGCGCTGGCGCTGGGCGCGACGGCGGTCGGCGTGGGGCGTCCGGTGCTCTGGGGCCTGGCGGTGGACGGTGCCGACGGTGTCGCTGCCGTGCTCGACCTGCTGGTGGACGAGCTCGACCACGTCATGCGCCTGGCCGGTGTCCCCGACCTGTCGGGGATCGGCCGTGATCTCGTCGTCCCCTGAGGGACGCGCGGCTCACGCGGGGTCGACCTCGAGCTTGGGGAACAGGACCTCCGGCTCACTGATCGGGGTGCCGGCGACGACCTCGGGGCGCTGCCAGCCACCCTCCACGACCGGCCCGAGTCCCAACCAGCCGCGCAGGACGTCGACGCTGAACGGGGTGAACGGCGCGAACGCGACGGTGCCGGCACCGATCGCCTGCAGCGCCACCCACAGGGTGGTCCCGGTGCGGACCGGGTCGTCCTTGCGGGTCCGCCACGGCTCACGGGCGTTGAGGTAGGCGTTCGCGGCGCGGGCCAGGCCCAGCGCCTCCTGCACGGCGCTGCGCAGCTCGACCGCTTCGATGGCGGCGGCCTCGGCCGCGAGCCGGGCCTCGACCTCGGCGAGCAGGGCCCGGTCGACGTCGTCGAGGTCGGCGGGCTCGGGCACCGACTCGTCGAAGTGCTTGCGGGTCATCGTGAGCACCCGGTTGACCAGGTTGCCCCAGTCGTTGGCCAGTTCGTCGTTGGCCACCTTGACCAGGTCCTCCTCGGTGATGTCCGCGTCGTTGAGCTCGGGCAGGTGGCGGGCGACCGCGAAGCGCAGCTGGTCGGCGGAGAAGGTGTCGAGGTAGTCCAGCACGAGCGTGCCGACACCGCGCGACGTCGACGCCTTCTCGCCCTTGAACGTGACGTACTGGTTGGCCGGGACGTCGGTGGGCAGGTTGAGATCCCGATCGCGGTCGGCCCGGTTGTAGCCCAGCAGGTAGGAGGGCCAGAACACCGCGTGGAAGGGGATGTTGTCCTTGCCGACGAAGTAGTAGGACTCGGCGTCGTCGTTCCACCAGCGACGCCACGCCTCCGGGTCGTCGGTCCCGGCCGCCCACTCGCGGGCCGCGGACAGGTAGCCGATCACGGCCTCGAACCAGACGTAGATGCGCTTGCCCTCCCCCAGCGTGTCGTACTCGGGCGGGATCGGCACGCCCCAGGTGAGGTCGCGGGTGATGGCGCGGCGCTGCAGGCCCGAGCGCACGAAGCCACGGGCCCAGTTGATGACGTGGGGCCGCCAGTCCTCGCGACCCTCGAGCCACTCGGCCAGCTCGTCGGCGATCCCGGGGAGGTCGATGAACCAGTGCTCGGTCTGGCGCAGCTCGGGGGTCGCTCCCGACAGGGTCGACCGTGGATCGATCAGGTCGGTCGGGTCCAGGGTCGAGGTGCAGTTGTCGCACTGGTCGCCACGGGCGTCGGGGTACCCGCACACCGGGCACGTGCCCTCCACGTAGCGGTCGGGGAGGAAGCGCTGCTTCTCGGGGTCGAAGTACTGGTCGGTGACCTCCGAGACGACCAGGCCGGCGTCGTGCAGTCCCCGGAACAGCTCCCAGGTGACCTCGCGGTGGTTGTCGGTCATGGTGGTGGTGAACAGGTCGAAGTCGATGCCCAGCTGCTCCCACTGGTCGAGCATCAGCGGGTGGAAGTGCTCGACGATCGAGGACGGCTCGACCCCGTCCTCGTCCGCGGCCACGGTGATCGGGGTGCCGTGCGCATCGGCACCGGACACCATCAGCACGGCGTTGCCGGCGATCCGGTGGTAACGCGCGAAGATGTCCGGCGGCAGGTAGGCACCGGCGAAGTGGCCGAGGTGCTGGAGCGCCTTGGCGTAGGGCCAGGCGACGGCGACGAGGATGTGGCGTGTGCTCATGCACGAAACGCTACCACCGGGGACAGGTGCCTCCGTCCTCCGGGTCGGACCGTCCGACGCCCGGAACAACGACCCTGCCATCGCTCGTTGGACACCGCAGGACCTGCCCTGACCAATCCCCCGACGGGGCCGTCCCCGAACCCCCGGCGACCCGCCGCGCCCACCTCCACCCGAGGAGTCCTTCGTGATGGACCGACCAACGCCCGCCCTGGAAGGGATCAGGACGTCCTTCACCGACGTGGAGGGGGTGGCGATCCACGCTGCCGAGGTCGGATCGGCCGTCGACGGCGACACCGGTGTCCTGCTGCTGCACCACTTCTACGGCAACGTCGCGACCTGGCGGCGGGTGCTGCAGGGCCTGGGCGACCGCGGGGTGCACGCGATCGCCGTCGATCGTCCCGGCTTCGGCTGGACCGAACGACCCGCACCCGGGCGACGCCCCGAGGTCTACACCCGCCGGTTCGCGGCCGAGGCGGCGCGTGCCGTTGCCGCGGAGCGGGGGATGGACCGAGTGCTGGTCGTCGGATCGTCGATGGGGGGCACGCTCGCCCTGGAGACGACCATCGCCCGCCCGGACGGCGTCGACGGGCTGGTCCTGCTGTCACCGGCCCTCACCGGCGACGTCGGCATGCCGCCACCGTTGCGACCGCTGCTGCGGACCGCGCCGGTGCGACGGGCGGTCCGGCCGCTGGTCGATCGGCTGTCACGCGACATCGACCTCCAACGGGTCGCCGGCGGGTGGGTCGACTCGTCCACCGCCGGTCCCGACGACGTCGCCGCCTACCGCGACCCGACCCGCCTGCCCGGCTGGGCGGCCGGCATCTGGGCGGTGATGACGGTCGAGGAACCGCCCCGGCTGAACGGTCGCCTGGGGGCCATCGACGTCCCGGTCACCGTCGTCGCGGGCACGCACGACCGCACGATCCGCCCCCGCTGGAACCAGCGCACGGCGGCCGCCCTGGACGCGGACCTCGTCGAGGTTCCGACGGGCCACACGCCCCAGGAGGAGGCGCCGGACACGGTCGTCGACGTCGTGGCCGGTCGACTGGGCGACGGGCAGGGCCAGCGATCGACCCCGGCCGCCACCGCCGACGGCATCCGGGCGAGATCCCGCCCAGACCCGTGAGCGGGGAGGGGCCGGAGCCCGGGACGTTCCGCGCATTCGAGGTCAGCCAGCAGCGGATCCGGCGACGCGATCTGGTGCGCGACACCGTGATCATCGTCGTCGCGAGCCTCGTCGTCACGGTGGCCACCCTCCTGCGGACCGTGCCGAACCCCCAGTACGAGCGCGCCCTGGCCGTCACGGAGGAGCTCGAGGCGGCATGGCAGGTGGTCGTGTCGGAGGACGTCACGCTCACCGACGAGCCGGACGAGGTGGTCGACGGCGTGCTCGCGGCCCGGGTCTCGGAGACGCTCGTGGCCTTCACCGCCGAGGCAGGACCGGAGTGCTACGTGCTGTGGCTCGATCGCCAGGGTGGGCGGCACGTCCGAACGCTGACCCGGGGCGAGCCGTGCGAGCCGACCGTCGCCGTGACCTCCCCCACCCCGGGATCGTGGGACCGGATCGGCACCACCGCGAGCCCGGACGAGCCCCGTGCCCGCTGGGAGACCGTCCTGCCGGAGACGGAGGCGGCGCGGGCGTGGTTCCTGCCCGTGACGCTGGTGGCCGTCGGCATCCTGCTCGGAGCGTTCGTGCGGATCGTGATCGCCCTGGTCACCGGCAAGCCGTCGCGTTCGACCCGCACCTGAACCCCGCCTCAGGGGCCCTCGTCCGGCATCGGCAGCGGGCCCGTCTCGGGGTCGGGTGCCGTGAAGGCATCCTCGGCCGACACCACCTCCTCGACCTCGGCCGGCGCGAGGATCTCGCGCACGTAGTCGTCGACGCCCTCCTCGAAGGGCATCTCCCGACCCTGCTCGCCCATGATCCAGTGCCAGTGGTCGAGCGACTCCGCGAAGATCTGGGGGCCCTCGCGACGACCCCACAGGTCGTCGGGAACACGGGACAGGGCGTTGAGGTAGGAGTCCTGGTACCAGCGACGGTCCAGCACGTCGCGGGGCAGGTCGTGGCCGTAGGTCTCGTTCAGCCAGGCTCCGTACCCATCGATGTCGGCCAGCAGGACCCGTGCCTGGGACTCCTCGGCACGCAGTCCGGTGCGCTCGAAGAGCAGTCGCCGGTGCCGGTTGGGCTCGACGACGTGCAGCGCCATGCGCAGCTTCTCGGCACCCGAGTCCTCGGCCGACACCTCGACCTCGCCGACGTCGTAGCCCAGGGCGTTCACGGCGTTGAGACGTGCCCGGATGCGGTCACGATCCGAGGCCGCGAAGGTCTCCTGGGCGGTCAGGACGTCCCACGTGTGGGTGTAGCGCTCGAGCAGCTGGTCGCCGAACCAGACGGGGTCGAGCCCGTCCGGGACCAGCCCCTGGGCCTCGAGGTCGAGCAGCTCGCCGGCCGTGCGTTCCATCGCGAGGTCGAGGTCGTAGCCCCGCTGGCCGTCGGTGAGGTTGGGGTGGAGCTCGCCCGTCTCGGTGTCGACCAGGTAGGCGGCCAGCCGACGGGCGTCCCGGCGGAACAGGGTGTTGGACAGCGAGCAGTCCCCCCACATGAACCCGACGAGGTGGATGCGCACGAGCAGGTCGACGAGCGCGTCGAGCATCGAGTCGACCAGGTCGTGGGTGGACCGTCGGGAGAACAGCAGTCGGTAGGGCAGCGAGTACGGCAGGTGCTTGGTGATGATCACCGACTCGAGCGGCTCGCCGTCGCGGTGCCGGTCGGTCGCGACCCCGGCCGCCTTCACCACCGGCACGCCCTCCTCCCGGAGGAAGGTGAGGAAGCGGTACTCACGCTCGGCGTATCGCTTCGGCAGTTCCTTGAAGACGTACAGGCCCTGGTCGTAGCGGACGAAGCGCACCACGTGTCGGTGCAGCCCGGCCGGGATGTCCACCAGCCGTGGGTCGTCCCACTCGTCGAGGGGCTCGTCCCACGGCAGGTCGAGGAAGTCGGGGTGCCCGGTCCGGGCGAACAAGTGCAGTGCCACCGGGCCCTCGGCGTCGGATCGGCGAACATGACATCGATGTCAATCTAGCGGTCACGCCCGCCGCGCCGCCGGGATGGCCCGGTGTTCCCCCAGGCGGGTCCCGGCACGCACCAGCAGGTCACCGAGGCGCGCCCGCCAGGCCGCCGACGTGGCGGGTCGCGCCATCGCCTGCAGGCGCCACGCCGACGCCTCGCGGTGGCGCTCCTCCATGACCAGTCGGCTCATCATCGCACTGTGTTCGGGGTGCATGGCGTTCTCCTCTGCTCGTTGGATCGAGCGTGACCTGCTAGGATCGCAAGATCAATTGATTCGCCAAAGTACGAATCAAAGCTCTCTCGGCGGGCTCGGAGGAGGATCCCCACATGACACTTCGCCTCGCCTTCCCACCGGGCCAGGTCTTCGGCCAGGTCGGGTTCGCCTACTCGCCGGCCATGGAGGCGGCGCTGTCGCTGCGCGCCGTCGTGGATCCCAAGCGCCATCCCATGCACCTGCCCTGGTCACGCAGCACGCGCGACCTGTCCCCCGACCTGCGTGCCGAGATCGAGCTCCTGTCGTTCACGTTCCGCGACTACCTCCCGGGCGTGTTCGAGGTCGGGCTGACCGGCGACCACCCCACGATCGACGACGAGCTCCACCGCATCGAGACCTTCGACGACGACGTGGTGCTGTTCGAGCTGACCATGCCGTTCGGGGGATGGGACTGCGCGACCCAGTCGGTCGCCTTCAGCGGTGACCCGACCCCGGCAGCCGTCCACGAGTCGTGGTTCCAGGACCAGGTCCTCGAGCGCGCGCGGGTGGTCGACGAGCGCCAGGCCGACGTGCTGGCGGCCGCCTTCGTCGACCCGGCGGCGATCCGGACACGCATCGCGACGATGCTTCGGCGCTACTGGGACGAGGCGTTCGCCCGTGAGTGGTCGCGCGTGCAGGATCGCCTCGACGCCGAGATCGCGGAGGGCTCACGGCTCCTGGTCTCCGGCGGGCCCGGGGCGCTGGTGGACGAGCTCGTCCCGGAGGCCACGTGGGACCCCGACGGCTGGGCGATCGTGTTGGACAAGCGTCGTGACGTCACCGTGGACGTTGCCGCCCGGGGTGGGCTGAGCCTGGTCCCGACCGTCTACGGCTGGCCGCGGGTCGCCGTCGAGATCGACCCGCCGTGGTCGGTGGCCATCATCCACCCGATCCGCGCCCTGCAGTCCCCGGAGCAGCGCCAGCCCAGCGACAGCGAGGTCGCGGCCGGGCTGCGAGCGCTGGGTGACGAGACCCGGCTGCAGATCAGCCGGCTGGTCGCCACCGAGCCCCGGTCCACCACCGAGCTCGCCCAGTTGCTGAGCCTGTCGGAGTCGTCGGTGTCACGACACCTCAAGACCCTGGCGGGGGCCGGGATCCTCGCGGCCGAGCGCGACGGCCACTACGTCCTGTACCGACTCGCCCCCGAGCGCATCGGCGCCCTCGGGGGCGCGCTGCGACGCCAACTGGGCCTGGGCCCGGCCCCGTCGACCGGTCGCCAGCGGCTGCCGGTCGTCGGCCCGCGCCGTGCCGAGGACGGGGGGGACGCGCCCTCGGGCACCACGTGATTTCGGGTCAGGCCGCTCCCAGGCCGACCAGTCGGACGCGGCCGCGTCGGTCGAGGTAGGACGCGACCACCAGGTCGCTCGAGCTGGCCATGCCCGCCAGGGGGGTGCCGCGGAACGACACCTCCCAGACGGGCTCCAGGTCGTCGTAGCCGTACAGCCCCAGCGTGCAGTCCGTCCCCACCTGCTCCCAGAGCAGGACCCCGTCCGCGGTCGCCAGCATCGGTGGGGCGAGCACCATCCGTCGCGTGGCCAGGACGCTGCCGTCACCATCGAGGACCCGCACGACGTTGGCGTCGGGCGAGCGTGACCAGGTGCCGGAGGCCACCAGCTCGGGCACCGGGAACGATCCGTCGTCGACGACCCGGACGTCGCCGTCCACCACGACAGGGACGGCGGACGGGGCGAACGGTCCCAGCAGGCCCGGCGTGTCGAGGTCGATCACGTACTGCTCCACCCCGGCGAAGGCGGCCACGTGGCCGGCGTCGACGGCCGTGTCCGCGAACCGGTCGAGGCGTGGCCCGGGGATGGTCGTCTCCCGCCCGTCACGGGTGATCACGAGCACGTCCTGCCCACGAGTCGCCACCACGCGATGGCGGACCACCCGGGGCGCGACGCCGGCCGGGTCCACCACCGCGACGCGCTGGCCGTGGGTGTCCAGGACGGTCCACCCGTCGGGCGAGTCGAGGGCCAGGCCCTGGGCCGCGGGGACGCAGGTCCGCCCGGGCTCCACGAACAGCGGCAGCCCGGTCGCGGGATCCAGGAAGCCACAGCGCCTGTTGCCCGACACGAACAGTGATCCGCTCGGGTCCACCCACCCGGCGAAGTCCGCACCGACCGGCTCCTCCCACAGGTCGGTCCCGTCCGCGACCGCGAGTCCGACCAGCCCCCGGTCGCCGTTGCGAGCCGTCAGCCAGCGGCCGAACGGCCCGGAGACCACGCCCGACGACGCCACGACGACCGGTTGCACGCCCTTGTCGATGTCGCGCCGCCAACCGACCTGGCCGGTCGCCGTGGACCGCTGGACCACGGCCGTCACCTGCCCGACGCGCGAGCGCAGGGTGTGGACCACGACCCCGTCGACGACCTCGAGCGTGGGCCCCACGGTCGCCCGGCCAGGTGTGCCGGGCACGACCGCCGACGCCCCCTCGACGACCACCGACCAGCGCGACGTGACGGGCGCGGTCGGGGCGCCGGGTGGTCCGACCGGGTCGGCGCGCTGTCGCGACAGTCCGAGCGCCGCGACCACCGCGACCACGGCCACCGTGGCGATGACGACGCCCAGCCGTCCCAGGCGTCCCACGCGCCCTCGTGGCCGCGGGTCGCGCTCCACCGGCGGTTCCGAACCGGCGTCCCCGACCACCATCGACACCGTGCCGGGCGGGCCCACGTCCTCGTCGCCGCGCGCACGCCCTGCTGGAGAGCCTCCACGATCGCGCTGGTCCATCGTGATCCTGCCACGCCGGCTGCCACGCCGGACAACGCAGCGGTTCCCGGGGACCTTCCGTCACGCCCCGGTGCCACGGGTGCCGGGGGCGTCGGAAGTACCGGTCAGTCGCCGTCCTCGGCCCACGGATCACGCTTGGCGAACAGGTCACCGACGCCGGCCGCGGTGAACGGCAACGCCGGGGCGATGACCGCCGTCGGGACGAACGCGACCGACATCCCGACCACGGCGATCACCGAGACGACCGCGGCGGCCACGGCCCGGGCGTGCCAGCTCGTGCCGGAGGGGCGGGAGACCGCCACGACCGCTCCCGCCGAATAGCCGACGATCAATGACGCCACCGGGTTGCGGAACAGCAGGGTCGGGAGGCCGACCGCCACCGCCAGGCCCATGCCGGCGAGCACCCCGATGAAGGGGTCGTCGCGGCGGGACACGAACGCGGCGGCGGCCATGGCGGCGGGCACCAACGACAGGCCCACCGCCAGGGCGAGCAGCCCGGTCGAGACCTGCTGCTCCTCGCCGCCGCCGTTGGGCAGCCCGCTGGTCAGCACGGTCAGTCCGTACGCCGTGGTCCAGAAACTGACCACGACGACGAGCGTCGCCAGGCTGATGCCAGCCCAGCGACGCGTCGACGAGGCGCCAGGTTTCAGCCCTTCACCGCCCCTGCGGTCATGCCCCGCACGAAGAAGCGCTGGAGGCTGAAGAAGACCACCATGGGCAGGACCATCGAGATGAACGCGCCCGCCGTCAGCAGGTGCCAGGAGTTCTGGAACTGTCCGTTGAGGGCGTTCAGGGCGATCGTCAGGACCCGCACGTCGGCGGTCTCACCCAGGAACACCAGCGCCACGAGGAAGTCGTTGAAGACCCACAGGAACTGGAAGATCGCGAAGCTGGCCAGTGCCGGCACCGACAGCGGGATGATCAGCCGGGTGAAGATCGCGTAGTGGTCGGCCCCGTCGATCCGGGCCGACTCCATGAGCTCGGACGGCAGCGATCCGATGTAGTTGCGCAGCAGGTACACGGCCAGCGGCAGGCCGAAACCGGTGTGTGCGAGCCACACGCCCAGGAAGGTCCCGTTGAGATCCAACGGGATGCCCACTTCGACGGTCACCACCTCCCACGGCGTCAGGAAGGACACCACGGGTGCGAGCCAGCTGACGTCGAACAGCGGACCGCCGTTGTACAGCTGCAGGATCGGGATGAGCGCCACGTGGAGTGGCACGACCAGCAGTGCCACGACGAACACGAACATCAGGAACCGGCCCTTGAACTCCATCCAGCTGAAGGCGTAGGCCGCGAAGGTCGCGATGACGATCGGCATGATCGTCGCAGGGACGGACACGACCAGCGTGTTGAGGAACGCGCCGGCGAAGCCGTTGGACTCGAGCACCTCGCGATAGTTCTGCAGGGTCCACTGGCTGGTGTCCCCGATCGAGGCGAAGACGGTCCACCAGCCACTGGACTCGATCGCGGCGGGGGTCCGCAGCGAGGTGATCAGCAGGCCGATCGCGGGGATCAGCCAGATCAACACGATCACCAGCACGATGACCCGGACGAGGTTGCGAGACCCCGTGTTGGTCACGCCACCTTCGGTGCCCTTGATGCCCTTGCCGGACTGGGTGTCCTCCACGGGAGGGGAAGTCGCACTCATCGGATGCTCTCTTCCTCGCGGAACCGGCGAATGTTGATGATCATGATCGGGATGACCGCGATGAACATGAACACGGCGATGGCGGCCCCCCGGCCGAAGTCGCGGAAGGTGAACATGTTGCGGATCATCCGCTCGGCGATCACCTCGGTGCCGTCCTGGCCACCGGTCATGACCCACACGATGTCGAACACCTTCAACACCCCGATGACCATCGTCGTGAACACCACGACGATCGAGGACATGATGTTGGGCACCACGACACGCCAGAAGACCTGCACCTCGGTCGCACCGTCGATGCGAGCGGCCTCGAGCATGTCCTCCGGGACACCCTTGATGGCCGACGACAGGATCACCATGGCGAACCCGGTCTGCAGCCAGACCATGATGACCATCAGCAGCAGGTTGTTCCACCCGTTGATGGACAGCCAGTCCACGGGCGCGTTGCCCAGGCTCGTCCAGGCCGCGTTGAGGATCCCGATCTGCTCACCGGAGCCTTCGATCCGGAAGGCGTAGACGAACCGCCACACGATCCCCGCACCGATGAACGAGATCGCCATCGGCAGGAAGATCATCGACTTGGCGAGCGACTCGAGCCGGCGCAGCTTGTCGGCCAGGACCGCGAAGCCCAGGCCGATCGCCACCGCGGAGACCGGGACCACGAAGATCCAGGCCAGGGTGTTGCGCAGCGAGCGCAGCATGGCCGGATCGGTGAACACGTACTCGTAGTTGGCCCAGCCGACGAAGTTCGTGCTGGTCGCGTCGAGGAACGACAGCTGGATGGTGTTCACCGCCGGGTACACGAGGTAGATCAGGAGGATGACCACGGCCGGGCCGGCCCAGGCATAGGGCCGGACCCGTTCGCTGAGTGTCCCCGGCAACCGCCGGATCGCGAGGTCGACGGCGGTGTAGACCCCGAAGACGCCGAAGACGGCGATCAGGATGGCCACGAAGCCGGTCAGGATCGGGGAGAGGTTCTGGCTCTCCATGAACTCGAAGGTGGCCTCGAGTGCGACGAAGAACAGGGCCGGGATCGCGACCGCGGCGATCACCGCGAGGATGAACACCACGATCCCGCTGCCACGGCGAGGACCGGGAGGTCGGTAGACCTCTTCCTCGTCGGTCCCCGCCTGTTGTTGCGGGCTCAGCACGTCGGACATGACGAACCTTTCTGGTGAGCGCTCCTCGTCGTCGGGGTCATCCCTCGCTCTCGGAGGCGGCCTCGCTCTCGGAGGGGGCCTCGCTCTCGCCACCGCCGCCGCCGTCGGACGGGAAGGCTGCGTCGATGTCGGCCAGCACCTGCTCGAGGTTGTCCGGACCGTCGTTGGTGTACTCGTTCATCCCGTTCCAGAACTCACCGGAACCGACCGCCGGCGGCATCAGGTCGGAGGCGTCGAAGCGCGCCGTCCCGGCGGCGATGGCCTCTGCGAGCGGGATCGAGGCCTGGCCGATGAGCTCGTTCTGCGTGTAGCAGTCCGGGCTGACGTCCACGTTGGCGCCCATGGTCGTGGTGTTCTCCTGCTTGCCGTACAGGCACTGCACGTCGGCGCTCGTGTAGAGGTCGAAGAAGTCCACGATCTCCTGGCGGTTGCTGAAGATCGCCGCCAGGCCGCCGGCCATCAGGACGCCCTCGTTGCCGTCGATGGTCGGGAACGGGAAGAAGTCGTAGTCCTCGAAGGGCACGACCCCGTCGGGGAAGAACGCCGGGATGAACGTCGCCTGGCGGTGCATCAGGCAGTTCGGCGGGTCGTTGAACATCGGGTCCGGGGCGTCCCGGAAGTCGGTGCTGGAGATGTTCTCGGCGCCGCCGAACACGTAGCCCTCGGTGAAGATGATGTCCCCGAACGACTCGGCCGCGGCCGTGATCTCCGGCGAGGAGAACGGCAGCTCACCAGCGACCCAGGCGTCGTAGGCGTCGGTGCCGGCCTGGCGGAGCACGATGTCCTCCATCCAGTCCGTGGCCGGCCACCCGGTCGCAGCCTCGGACCCGGTGCCGATGCACCACGGCGTCTGGCCGTCCGCGACCATCTGGTCGGACAGCGCGATCAGGTCCTCCCAGGTCTCGGGGATCTCGTAGCCGCCATCCTCGAAGGCCGGCACGTTGTACCAGATGGCGCTCTTGAAGTTGACGGTGTCGGGCATCCCGTAGTGCTTGCCCTCGTACTCGCCCAGCGACATCAGGTACTCACCGAAGCGGGCCTCCAGGTCGGCGATGTCGAAGCCCATGTCCTCCAGCGCGATGGCGTTGCCCTGTGCGGCCTGCTCGATGACGGTCCCGGGCTGCGGGAAGAACCCGATGTCGGGTGGCGTGCCACCCTCGATCTGGATGATCACGTTCTGCTCGAACGAGTCCGACCCGGTGTAGGTGGCGGTGAACTCGTCCTGGACGTCGTTGACGCCCTCGTCGATCACGCCCTGGATGGCATTGGCCTCGTCACCCGAGGCCGCTCCGGCGATGGCGATCTCGCCCGTGTCCGGCTCCTGGTTGACGGCAGCGCCCTCGCCGCCGCCGCCGCCTCCGCCGCCGGCGAAGGATCCCTCCTCGTAGACGTTGATGCTGCACGCCGCCAAGACGATCGGGACGGTGGCGAGCACTGCCAGTCGTGACCTGAGCTTCATCGTTCGTCCTCCTGCACGGGGGCGGCGGGCACAGGCCGTTCCTGCGTTACGCCACCCACCTGCGACGACGGTAGTCGGACACTGGCCGGAAGGAAGGGGTTTGCGAAAATGGCCGAGAACGGCTCGTGGGCGACCCGAATGGGCCGCCCACGACGATGGCGGGGTCGCTCGATCCATCGCTGCGCCCCGGAGGACCCGGGGCGCAGCCAGGTGGCTCAGCGCAGTGCGAGTCCCGACTCGCGGTCGAAGAAGTGGGCGCGGTCGGTGCGGAACCCGACCGAGATCTTGGAGCCGAGCTTGGGCGGCGCACCCGGCTCGAACCGGGCGACGAAGGTCTGGCCACCGGCCTTGGCCTGCCGCTCCAGCTCCTCGAAGGCGTCGTCGTCGTCCAGTGCGGCACGCATCTGCTCGCTGATGACCGGCGGGACGTCGGTCTTGAGGTGCACCAGCATCTCGGCCCCCAGCATCTCGACCAGCTCGACCTCGAGGTCGTCGATCCGGTTGCTGACGCCGTCACCGGTCTCGCGGTCGAAGTGCTCGGGCCGCAGCCCCACGGCGACGTCGCTGCCGACCCGATCGGTGACTCCCGGGTACTTCTCCAGCGCCGCCTGGGGGATGTCCAGCGTGCTGCCACCGATCTTGATGGCCACGGGGCTGCTGCTCCCCTCAACGACGTCGACGACCCCCAGGTTCATGGCCGGGGACCCGATGAACCCGGCGACGAACAGGTTGTCGGGGTTCTCGTAGAGCGCCTGCGGCGAGTCGACCTGGCTGAGCACGCCCTTCTTGAGCACCGCCACGCGGTCGCCCATCGTCATGGCCTCGACCTGGTCGTGCGTGACGTAGATGGTCGTGACACCCAGCCGGTTCTGCAGCGCGGCGATCTCGGCCCGCATCTGCACCCGCAGCTTGGCGTCGAGGTTGGACAGGGGCTCGTCCATCAGGAAGGCCTTGGGCTGGCGCACGATCGCCCGCCCCATCGCGACCCGCTGGCGCTGTCCACCCGACAGGGCCTTGGGCTTGCGATGCAGGAGCTCGTCCAGCCCGAGGACGTCGGCCGCCTCGTTGACCCGCTTGTCGATCTCGTCCTTGGGGGTCTTGGAGAGCTTGAGCGAGAAGCCCATGTTCTCGGCGACCGTCATGTGCGGGTACAGCGCGTAGGACTGGAACACCATCGCGATGTCCCGCTCCTTCGGGGTCATGTCGTTGACGACCTGGTCGCCGATCAACAACTCCCCGCTGGTGATCTCCTCGAGGCCGGCCACCATGCGGAGCGCGGTGGACTTCCCGCAGCCGGACGGGCCGACGAGGATGACGAACTCGCCGTCGTCGATGCTCATCGTCAGGTCGGTGATGGCGTGGTAGCCATCCGGGTAGTACTTGTTGACGTCGCGGAACTCGACGTTGGCCATGGCAACTCCCTGGTCGCGGCTGGGACGTGGACGGACTCGTTCGTGTGCCTGCAGCGTGCAGTCCGCTGCCCGGGAATGCAAGGGCTTTCATGCAAGCGCTTGCAGAACCGGGTTGCCCACGTCGCGGCGCGTGCCCGGCCCCGTTCAGCGAGTGCGTGGTGGCGCGGTGGAGCCCCGCTTGACCAGGGAGGTCGCGACGACCTCGTGGCGAGCGGGGACGTCGGAGCCGTCGAGTCGCTCGAGGACCCAGTCACAGGCCCGGGCGGCCATCCGGGCGACGTCGCGGTGGACCGTCGTCAACCCCACGAACTGGGCGACCGGCTGGTCGTCGACGCCCACCACCGACAGGTCACCGGGCAGGTCGAGTCCTCGCGACCGGGCGACCTCCATCGCGCCGAGCGCCATCTCGTCGGACGCGACGATCACGGCGGTGGGCGGGTCGACCTCGTCCAGCAGCAGGCTCAGCGCGGCGGCGCCACCGGTCGACGAGGCCTGCGACTCCACGACCCGGTGCACCACCTCCTCGATGCCGGCCGTCGCCAGGGTGGACGTGAACGCCGAGCGGCGGGCTGCCGGCGCCACCAGCCGCGCATCACTGCTGCCGCCGCCGATGAAGGCGATGTCGACGTGGCCGAGCGACAGCAGGTGGGTCGTGGCCTCGGCGATGCCGCGCGCGTCGTCGGCGACGACCGTGTCGACCTCCGGGGCGTCCAGCCCGATCGCCGCGACCGGCCGCCCCTCGCCGAGCCGGAGCAGCTCGGCGCCGTCGAGCGGGACCTCCGCGACCACCAGGCCGTCCACGCGCCGTCGGAAAGGGTGGCGGGTCAGGAAGAACTCGCGCGCGGCGGCGGACGCCAGCGTGACCGGAAGGACGTCGTAGCCGGCCGCCCCTGCCCGGTCCTGCACGACCTCCAGCATCCGCGCATGGGCCCACCGGCCCATCCCGGGCACGACCAGGCCGAGGGTGGCGGTCCGCCCCGCGGCCAGGGCACTCGCAGCCGGGTCGGCGACGTAGTCCAACAGGTCGGCGGCGCGCTGCACCTTCTCGCGGGTGGCGACGGCGACGTTGGGCAGGCCACGAAGGGCCCGGGACACCGTTGCCGTGGACACGCCGGCCAGCGCGGCGACGTCGTCGATGGTGGCTGGCACCGGGTTCGCTCCCCCTGGACGTGGATCGGACGAGGATGGGACGTGGATCGGACGTGGATCGGTCGTCGCAGGAGCCTGGGCTCACGACCCGCTGACGGCCACGACAGCACTACGGTAGGCCCTCGACCAGCGACGAGGACGAGCCGTGGACGACCCGCCCCCGCCGCCGACGACCACGACCGGCTGGTGGTCCGGTGCGGTCGGCTACCAGGTCTACGTGCGGTCGTTCGCCGACTCGACCGGTGACGGTGTCGGCGACCTGGGGGGCGTGCTGGCCCACGTCGACCACATCGCCGACCTGGGCGTCGACTACGTCTGGCTCAACCCCGTCTTCCCGTCGCCGGGGCTCGACCACGGCTACGACGTCAGCGACTACACCACGATCGCCGACGAGATGGGCGGCATGCCCGCATTCGAGGCACTGCGCGACGCCCTGCACGACAACGGCATCCGGCTGGTGATGGACGTGGTCCCCGGCCACACGTCCTCGGCGCACCCCTGGTTCGTGTCCGCACGGCGTGGCAGGGACGCCCCGCATCGTGACTTCTTCGTGTGGCGCGACCCCGCCCCCGACGGGGGGCCGCCCACCAATTGGGAGTCGGTGTTCGGCGGCTCGGCCTGGGAGTACGACGAGCGGTCCGGCCAGTACTGGATGCATCGGTTCCTGCCGGACCAGCCCGACCTCGACTGGCGCAACCCTGCCGTGCGCGCGGCCTTCGACGACATCCTGTCGCTGTGGTTCGAGCGAGGGCTCGACGGCTTCCGCGTCGACGTTGCCCAGGGGCTGCTGGCAGACCCCGAATGGGCCGACGTCCCCGACGTCCCGCCGGACATGCCCCGAGCCCAGGGCAACGACCTGCGCCTGAGTGGGTTCATGGGGCGTCCGGAGACACCGGCCCTGTACCGCTCGTGGCGTCGGATCGCGGATCGCCACGATGCCCTGCTGCTGGGCGAGGTCGCCCTGAGCTCGCCCGAGGCGGTCGCGGCCTACCTGTCGGACGACCTCCTGCACCGGGCCTTCTTCCTGCCACTGCAGCACACGGGGTGGAACCGCGACGAGATCGCCGAGATGCTGGTCGGGGCCGTGGCCGCCGGCGGTGGGCGCTTCGCCTGGCCCCAGTCCTCGCACGACGACCCACGCGCCGCCACCCGGTTCGGGGGTGGCGCGACGGGCACTCGCAGGGCCCTGGCCTTCCTCCACCTCGTGGCCACCCTGCCGGGCAACCCGGTGATCCTGGCCGGGGACGAACTGGGCCTGGAGAACGGACTGATCCCCGCCGGGCTCGCCCAGGATCCCGTGAGTGGCCGGGGCGAGACCCTGGTGGCCAGCCGTGACGGCTCGCGAACCCCCATGCCGTGGGACGCCGAGCGTCCCAACATGGGCTTCACCACCGGAACGCCGTGGCTCCCGCTGGGAGCCAACCGCGCCGCGGCCGACACCGTCGCGCACCAGCGCGACGACCCCGGCTCGCCCCTGCAACGGACCCGGAGGCTGCTGGAGACGCGTCGCGGCCTGACCGGCATGCTGGCCACCGATGACGTGACCTGGCTGGACCTCGGCCCCGACCTGCTGGGCCTGCGCCGGGGCGACGTCGTGGTCGTGTGCAACTTCGGCCCGTCCACGACGGTCGACGTCGGGCGCTGCCGACTGCTGGTCGCCAGCAGTGACGACGCGGTCGTCGACGACCGGGACGGCGTGTCGATCGGCCGCGACACGACCGTCCTGCTCCGTGCCGCCGAGGCCGTCACCTCCCCCTGACGAAGGGGCTGGGAGCGAACCGGTCGTGGCGGTGCCGGCGAGTAGGTTGGAACATCGCCGCCGCCCCACGATCCGTGAGACATCCGTGCACCAGACCCAGGACGCCCCGGCCACCGCGCCCGCCCCCCACTCGCCCCGACGCTGGTACGACGACACCGTCGGCTACCAGGTCTACGTGCGCTCGTTCGCCGACACGACCGGCAACGGCATCGGCGACCTGCCCGGTGTGCTGGCCCACGTCGACCACATCGCCGACCTGGGCGTGGACTTCGTGTGGCTCAACCCGGTGTACCCCTCGCCGGGATTCGACCACGGCTACGACGTCGCCGACTACCGCGACATCGCCGACGACATGGGGGGGATGGCCGCGTTCGAGGAACTGCGCGACGCCCTGCACGCCCGTGGCGTGCGGATGCTGATGGACATCGTGCCCGGCCACACCTCCCACACCCACGCGTGGTTCCGGTCGGCCCGGCAGGGTCGCGACGCCCCGTACCGCGACTTCTACGTGTGGCGTGACCCGGCACCGGACGGGGGGCCACCCAACAACTGGGAATCGGTCTTCGGCGGTCCGGCCTGGGAGTTCGACGACCACTCCGGCCAGTACTACATGCACCGGTTCCTGCCCGAGCAGCCCGACCTGGACTGGCGCAACCCGGCCGTCCGCGACGCCTTCGACGACATCCTGCGCTTCTGGTTCGAACGGGGCGTGGACGGGTTCCGGGTGGACGTCGCGCAGGGGATGCTGGCCGACCCCGACTGGACCGACATCCCCGAGATCGACCCCGACCTGCCGCCGGACGAGGCGGCCGACCTGCGGTTCTCGGGCTACATGGGACGGCCCGAGACCCCCGAGCTGTACGAACGCTGGCGCCGGATCGCCGACTCCTACGACGCCCTGCTCCTGGGGGAGGTCTACCTGTCGGACCCCGACGTGGTCGCGACCTACATCACCGACGACCGGCTCCACCGCGCGTTCTTCCTGCCGCTGCAGCACACCACGTGGGACCGCGACCAGGTCGCGACCCGGCTCCGACGCGCCGTGGAGGTGGCCCAGGGCCGGTTCGCCTGGCCCCAGTCGTCCCATGACGACCCCCGTGCCGGCTCCCGGTTCGGTGGCGGCGACCGCGGCCGGCGCCGGGCCATGGCGTTCTTCCACCTGGTCGGCGCGCTGCCCGGCACCCCGGTCATGCTGGCCGGGGACGAGTTGGGCCTGGACGACGGCCAGGTGGCCCGACTGGACGCCGAGGACCCGATCACGACCCGCAACGCCGACCGCGAGGACGGACGGGACGGGTCGCGCACCCCGATGCCGTGGGACCCCGACCTGCCCAACCTGGGCTTCAGCGAGGTGGAACCCTGGCTGCCGCTGGGGAGCAACCGCGGTGCCGACGACACCGTGACCGTGCAGGAGGGTGACCCGGACTCGCCGCTGCACCGCATGCGACGCTTCCTGGCCGCACGACGTGGGCTCGTGGGGATGCTGGCGACCGACGAGGTGGCCTGGCTCGACCTCGGTGACGACGTCCTGGCGCTGCGGCGTGGCGACGTCGTGGTGGCCTGCAACTTCGGATCCGCGACGCACCTGGACCTCCCCGGGACCGGCCGACTCGCCGTGGCCAGCAGCGACGACGCCGCGGTGACCGGCACCGACCTCGCCCTCGGCCGCGACACCACGGCCCTGGTCGTGCTGGAGGAGGACGCGTGAGGCACGGCGTGTGCACGTCGCAGCCGGGAGGGCGTCGATGAGTGGCGTGGCGGTCCTGGGCGAGGCGCTGGTCGACCTGATGGGTGACGGCGACCGCACCTTCCGGGCCGCACCGGGTGGCTCGCCGGCGAACATCGCCGTCGCGCTGGGGCGCCTGGGCCACCGAGCGGTGTTCCTTGGCGGGTTGTCGACCGACCGGTGGGGACGCCTGCTGGCCGACCACCTGGCGGCCGGCGGGGTCGAGGTCGATCGTGCACCGCGCTCGGACCGACCCACCGCGATCGCGCTGGTCGACCTGGCCGAGGACCGCAGCGCCGTCTACCGCTTCCTGTGGGAGGACACCGCCGACCGGGTGGTGACCCTCGACGACCTGCCGGCCGACCTCGACGACGTGGACTGGATCCAGGTCGGGTCGGTGGCGGCGGCGTTGCCCGACTCGGGCGCGGTGGCCGCCGCGCTGGTGGCACGCGAGGGTGGTCGCCGACTGGTCGCGTGCGACCCCAACGTCCGCACGATGGTGCATGGTGACGGACCCGAGCCCCGGGCACGCCTGCGCGACCTGTGCGACGTGGCGGACCTCGTGAAGATCTCCGACGAGGACCTCGACTTCGTCCTGCCGGACACCTCGATCGACCAGGCGGTCGACCGGTGGCTCGAGCGTGGCGTGGCACTGGTGGCCGTCACCCGGGGTCGCGACGGCGCCACGCTGGCCGGCCCGTCCGGCCGGGTCGACGTGCCGGCTCCGGCGACGACGGTCGCCGACACGGTCGGCGCGGGTGACACGTTCATGGCCGGCGTGCTCGCCGGGCTGCTCGACGCCGAGGTGACCGATCGCGCGACCCTGGAGTCCCTGGAGACCGACGAGCTGGGCGCCATCGGCGAGCTCGCCGCCCGCGCCGCCGCCATCACCGTCTCCCGCGTCGGCGCCGACCCACCCATGCGCTCCGACCTGGCCTGAGTCTCGGCGGGCATCAGGCTCCAGCTGGGTCGATGGCGTGGGCGGTGACCTCGTCGTGGAGGTCGACGCACGCGGCCAGCAGGTCCTCGAGGTGGTCGGGGACAGGCCGGGTGCTCGTCCGGGGCGGCCCGAACCCGGTCGACGCACGGACCGACCCGTACCAGAAGTCCCCCCACGGACCGTCCTCGGGCTTGGGGCCCGCCTCCCACGACAGCATCGCCGGGTCCCACGGGATGTCGCAGCGTCGACAGACCTCGGCCAGGACTCCCGGGGGGTCGGCCAGCAGGGTCGCGGTCTCGACCACCACAGGTGTCCGGCCGGCGGCCAGCTCGCGACGAACGAGCGCGACCTGGCCGGGCAGACCGGTCTCGAACAGCTGGGGGTCGGGGATCCCCTGCACCAGGCTCGGGAGCATGTGGCGCGGGTCCCGCGTCAGGACGACGTTGCGGACCTCGTCGAGGAAGTCGTCGTCCAGGTCGACCAGGTGGTGGGCCATGTTCTTGGCGAACAGCACCGGGGTCGGGCACGGCCCCAGCAACTGCTCGCGCACGACCCGGTCCCCGTCCAGGTCGAACGTCGCCAGCACCTCGTCACGGGCGGGCTGGTCGACCCCGGTGACCCGCAGGTAGTGGCCCAGGAGCGGCTCGTCGACCACGGTGGTGTCGGACCGCGACCGGAACGCGTACATCAGCGCCGTCGAGACGTTGCGCGGCCCGCTCCACAGCGAGATCCGCGCCGTCTGCCCGTCGCTCACGAGGTGGCCCGTTCCTCGAGGCAGCCACCACCGCTGCTGCGCGGGGCCACGGCCTGGGCCCGGCGTCGGGCGTCGGCCGCCGCCGACGCGGCCACCGCGGCGTCGTAGCGCGCCCGCAGGTCGGTCGTGACGGGGCGGGCGGCGCCGGGGCCGATCGCGCGACCGTCCACCGTCGCGACCGGGGTCAGGCCACCGAAGGTCCCGGTCACGAACACCTCCTGGGCGGCGTAGACGTCGGTCAGCGTGAAGGGCGCCTCGTGCACCTCCATGCCGGCGTCGCGGGCCACCTCCAGCACCACGGCCCGGGTGATGCCGGGCAGGTTGTACTGCCCGGTCGAGGTCCACAGCGCACCGTCACGGACACAGAAGAAGTTCGTGGCGTTGCACGTCGCCACCGCGCCGGTCGGGTCGAGCATCAGTGCCTCGTCGGCCCCGGCCGAGGTCGCCTGGAGCAGGGCCATGACCTCGTGCAGCTTGGAGTGGCTGTTGAGCCGCTGGTCCAGGGTGTCGGGCGGCGGGCGGCGCACGGTCGCGGTGAACAGCGAGATCCCCCGCTCCCGGGCCCCCGGGTCCGCGACCTTGTGCTCGGCGGTGATGACGACGTTGGGGCCGCCCACCAGGTTGGAGGGGTGCTGGGACGGGGTCGTCTTGTCCCCACGGGTCACCATCAGGCGCACGTGGACGGCGTCGTCCATCTCGTTGGCGTCGACCACCTCGCGCAGCGCCGCCACGACGTCCGCGCGGGACATCCCGAGCTCGATGCGGGTCGCGGCCAGGCCACCGAAGAGCCGGTCCAGGTGGCGGTCGAGGAAGGCGAACCCGCCGTCGTGGAGCCGGATCCCCTCCCAGATGCCGTCGCCGACCAGGAAGCCGGAGTCGAACACCGACACCACGGCCCGCTCCCGCGGCACCAACTCACCGTTGATCCACACCAGCACGTCGGCGTTGCGTGGATCCGGCAGTGCGTCATGGGTGCCCACGAACGATCCTTCTCCATCTCGGGACGTCGAGTGTGCTGCGCGCGGCCACGTGCGGCCGCGAAGCGCACACTCGACGTGGACGACTCAGTCGTCGGACAGCTCGGGCAGGGTGAAGACCTGGTCCAGCAACTGGGCGAGTTCCTGCTGGTGCACGACGTGCGACCCGGTGGCCGGCGACGCGGAGGCCACGCGGCTGACCCGACGCAGCCTGCGGTCGCCGGACTCGGGCGACGGCAGCTCGTTGAGGATGTTCCACAGGCGGCCGTCGACGAAGCCCCACGGCCCCATGTTCTTGGGTTCCTCCTGGGCCCACACGACGTCGCGGGCGTTCGGGTAGGAGGCCAGCAGGTCCGCGACCTGCTGTTCGGGCCACGGGTACAGCTGCTCGACCCGCGCCACGGCGGTGGCGGCGTCGCGCTCGTCGCGCTCGGCCATGAGGTCGTAGGCGACCTTGCCGGAGCAGAGCACCACCGACTCGACGTCGGCGCGGTCGCGGTCGCCCGCCACGAAGGCGGGGTCGTCGAGGACCTCCTGGAAGGTGCCCTCGACGAACTCGTCCAGGTCGGAGTAGGCGTCGCGGGAACGCAGCAGCGACTTCGGCGTGAACACCACCAGCGGCTTGCGGACGTCGCGGTGCATCTGGCGTCGCAGCAGGTGGAAGTACTGCGCGGCATTGGTGGCGTTGGCGACCTGGATGTTGTCCTCGGCGCAGAGGGTGAGGAAGCGCTCGATGCGGGCCGAGGAGTGCTCCGGGCCCTGGCCCTCGTAGCCGTGCGGCAGCAGCAGGACCAGGCCGCAGGTCAGGTTCCACTTGTCCTCGGAGGCCACGATGTACTGGTCGATGACCACCTGCCCACCGTTGGCGAAGTCGCCGAACTGGGCCTCCCACGCGACCAGCGTGTCGCGCGCCTCGGTGGCGTAGCCGAACTCGAAGCCCAGCACCGCGAACTCGCTCAGCAGCGAGTCGTAGATGAAGAAGCGACCCTGGTCCTCGTCCAGGTGGCTGAGCGGCTGGTGCTCCGCCCCGGTCTCGTAGTCGACCTGCACGGCGTGGCGGTGCGAGAAGGTCCCGCGTCGCGAGTCCTCGCCCGACAGCCGGACGTCGAAGCCCTCGGCGAGCAGCGAGCCCAGCGCCAGGGTCTCGCCCAGGCCCCAGTCGATCTCGCCCTTGTCGTAGCGCTGCCTGGCCTTGTCGAAGATCCGGTCGAGCTTGGGGTGGCGCGTGAAGCCGTCGGGCAGGTCGAACTGGGCCGAGGCGATCCGGTCCAGCAGGTCGCGCGCGACACCGGTCTTGACGTGGGGCAGGGGACCCCGGGTCTCGGGTGGCACGGCGGCAGTCGGGGGGTCGGCCTCCTCGGAGGCGCGGGTCTCGTCGAACGCCGTGCGCAGCTTCTCCTCGAAGTCCTCGAGGAACTCCTCGGCCTGGTCGATCGAGATGTCGCCGCGCCGCACCAGCCGCTCGGTGTAGAGCTTGCGCACCGGACGCTGGTTCTCGATGATCTTGTACATCCCGGGCTGGGTGTAGGACGGGTCGTCGGCCTCGTTGTGGCCGTGCCGGCGATAGGCGATCAGGTCGATGACGACGTCGCGGTGGAACGTCTGCCGGTAGGCGAAGGCCAGCTTCGCGACCCGGACGCACGCCTCGGGGTCGTCACCGTTGACGTGCAGGATCGGCGCCTGGACCATCTTGGCGATGTCGGTGGCGTAGAAGCTGGACCGGGCGGCCTCGGGCGAGGCGGTGAAGCCGACCTGGTTGTTGATGACGACGTGGACCGTCCCGCCGGTGCGGTAGCCCCGCAGCATCGACAGGTTCATGGTCTCGCCGACGACGCCCTGGCCCGCGAACGCGGCGTCACCGTGCAGCAGCAGGGGCAACACCGGGTAGGTGCCGGTCTCGCTGTGGACGTCGTAGGTGTCCTGCATCGCCCGCGCGATCCCCTCGACCACCGGGTCGACCGCCTCGAGGTGGCTGGGGTTGGGTGGCAGGTGCAGCGCCAGCTCGTTGCCGGAGCGGGCGGTGTAGGTGGATTCCTGGCCGAGGTGGTACTTGACGTCGCCGGAGCCCTGCACGGTGTCGGGGTCGATGTCGCCGTCGAACTCCCGGAACAGCTTGTCGAGGTCCTTGTCCATGATGTTGACCAGGACGTTGAGCCGGCCACGGTGGGCCATCCCCATCACGATGTCACTGACCGCGGCGTCGTCGGCGGCCGCCTCCAGCAGGGAGTCCATCAGCGGGATGAGCGACTCCGAGCCCTCGAGTCCGAAGCGCTTCTGGCCGATGTACTTGGTGCCCAGGAACGACTCGAAGGCGTCGGCGGCGTTCAGCCGGTCGAGGATCCAGCGCTTGTCGGTGGTCGACGGCTCGTCGTCGACCCCCTCGAGGTGCTCCTTCCACCACTGCTTCTGCTGGGGGTCGAGGACGTGGCCGAACTCCACCCCGATGGTGCGGCAGTAGGCGTCGCGGAGGATGCCCATGATCGTGCCGAGCGGCTTCATGACCGGACCGCTGCCCACGTCGACGAGGAACTCGCGGTCGTTGTCCCAGATGCTCAGCCCGTAGTAGGTCGGGTCGAGCTCGGGGTGCATCGTCGCCTTCTCCTGGCGGAGCGGGTCGAGGTCGGCGATCAGGTGGCCCCGGACCCGGTACATGTTGGCGAGCTGGTCGACCTTCATCTGCTTGTGGAGGATGTCGGTGGCGTCCAGCGCGCCCGAGTCGGTGCGCCAGCGCGCCGGCTCGTAGGGCAGCTCCATCGACTGGAAGACCTCGTCGTAGAAGTCGTGCTCGCCCAGCAGCAGCTCGTGCACCCGCTGCAGGTACATGCCCGACTCGGCCCCCTGGATGACCCGGTGGTCGTAGGTCGAGGTCAGGCTGATGACCTTGGAGATCCCCAGCTGCGCGATGGTGGCGGGGTCGGCCGCCTGGTACTCGGCCGGGTAGTTGATGGCGCCGACACCCAGGATCGCGGCCTGGCCCGGCATCAGCCGTGGGACCGAGTGCACGGTGCCGATCGTCCCGGGGTTGGTCACCGTCAGGGTCGCCCCGGCGAACATGTCGGGGCTGAGCTTGCCGGTGCGGATCTTGCGGATGACCTCCTCGTAGGCCCGGAGGAAGTCCTCGAAGCCGAGGGTGTCGACGTCCCGGATGACCGGCACGAGCAGCGTGCGGGTCCCGTCGTCCTTGGCGACGTCGACCGCCAGCCCCAGCCCGAAGTGCTCGGGCTTGGCCACCGACGGCTTGCCCTCCACCTCGACGTAGGTGTTGGTCATGGCCGGGACCTCGCGGACCGCCCGCACCATCGCGAACGCGATCAGGTGGGTGAACGACACCTTGCCGCCACGGGTCCGGCCGAGGTAGTTGTTGAGGATGGTCCGGTTGATCTCGAGCAGCTTGGCCGGGACGTCGCGCACCGACGTCGCGGTCGGGATCGTCAGCGACTGCTCCATGTTCTCGACGATGCGTGCCCCCGCACCACGCAGGCGGGTGACGTCGTCGACGTCGATCCCCGCCGGCAGCGGCACGGGCTGGTCGACCTCGGGCGGGGCGCCGCCCGACGCGGGCTGGTCGCCGTTGGTGGTCGCCGTCGGTCGATAGTCGGCGAAGAAGTCCTGCCAGCTCTCGGTGAGCTCGCTCGGATCGTCGCGGAACTGCTCGTACATCTCCTCGACGAGCCAGGAATTGAGCTCGGACTGGGAATGCGGGCTGGACATGGATGGGGGCCTGTACACCGAAGATGCGTGTGTTCGAGGATACGTCCCCGCCCGCGGGGTCGCCGGTCCACGACGCCCTCTGGTGGGCCACGTGGACACCACCGCGGGTGGGGTCCGGGCGGGGTCGCCACCGGGCGATCACACGGTGCCAGCCCGTAGGCTGCGCACACCGGGAGGGGCCCATGCGCAACGTCATCGCCGCACTGGTCGCGATCGCGGCCGTGGGTGCGGTCGTGTGGTTCGGCTGGACCGAGCTGTCGACCCGCACGGAGCCCCAGGAGTCCGGTCCCGGCGCCGAGGAGGTCCTGGGCGCCTTCGCCACGGCGTGGTCGACCGACGACACGACCGCCATGGAGGACCTGGTGCATCCCGACGACCGGGTGGGCCTGGACGGGTTCCTGTCGGCCACGGACGAGATGCGCACGAGCCTGGACCTCGCCGCGGTGAGCATGTCGATCGACGAGGTCGACGAGACCGACGACCGCGCGGTGACGAGCACGTCGGTGACCGTCACCCTGGCCGACCTCCCGGGCGGCGAGGCCGACGCCGGCGACGTCGGCACCATCGGGTGGTTGTCCTCGCTCGAGGCGATCCAGCGACGCAGCGGTTGGTTCGTGCGACCCGACCGCGCCAGCCTGCACCCGCAGCTGGCCGGCAGCACCCGCTTCGAGCGCCGCGAGGTCGACACCCCCCGCGCGTCGATCCTGGCCGTGGACGGGACCCCGCTGACGATCCATGGCGACCTGGAGACGCTGGGGATCTCGCCGGGACAGATCCGTGACCGCGAGGTCCTGGTCCAGCGCTGGGCCGAGGTGCTCCCCCAGTCGGTGCCGCTCCTGGAGGACGTGCTGGCCCGTGACGACCTGGAGCCCGACTGGTTCTACCCGGTGGTGTCCCTGCCGAGCAGCGAACTGGAGGCGGCGTGGAGCAGGCTGCGCACGCTGGCCGGGGTGATCCGCCGTTCCGCCGACGAGGTCTCGGCACCCACGAGCCGCACCACCGCGAGCCACGTGGTCGGCAGCGTCGGCCCGGCCGACGAGGAACGCGCCACCGAGCTGGGCGTCGAGGCCGGCACGACGGTCGGCGTCACCGGTTTGGAGCGGGCGTACGAGACCCAGCTGGTCGGCTCCGACACCGTCCGGGTCGAGCTGGTCAGCGAGTCCGGCGAGGTCCTGGACGAGCTGGGTGACGCACAGGTCGACCCGTCCTCGCCACTGTCGACCTCCCTGGACGCCGACGTGCAGGCCGCCGTCGAGTCGGCCCTGCTGGGGATCGAGGACCCGATCGGGGTGGTCGCGGTCCGGGCGGACGGCGGCATCGCAGCCTCGGCGTCCCGTCCGCTGAGCGGCTACAACCGGGCCTGGGAGGGCCGCTATCCCCCCGGCGACGTCTTCATGCCGATCACGGCCGCCACGATGGTGCGCTCGGGCGTCGACATGGCCACCCCGGTGGAGTGCCCGCCCGAGGTGACCGTGTCGGGGGCCGACGCGGTGGCCCCGGCGCCCTTCGAGGGGCAGGTCCAGCTGGGCACCGCGCTCGCCGCGGGCTGTGACACCACCATCGCCACGGCCGCCGTCGACCTGGCCCCACCCGACCTGGTGGACATGGCGGCACGGTTCGGCTGGGGTGCCGAGCCAGCACTGCCCCTGGCCGCGGCGACGCCGACCTTCCCGGAGCCGGTCGACGAGACCGAGCTGGTCCGGGCAGCCCTCGGGCAGGCCCGGGTCGAGACCTCGGTGCTGCAGCTCGCGTCGGTCGCCGCCTCCAGCCTTTCGGGGCAACGCATCGCCCCGTGGCTGGTGGTCGGCGAGGCCGGCGAGCCCGAGCGGATCCCCATCGACACGACCCCGATCGTCGACGTGATGCGGCAGGCCGCCGTCGACGGGTCCGGCGCCACCGTCTCGTCCCGCGACGTCGGGGTGATCGTCGGGACGGCACCGGTCACCGGGGACACCACCGTGCACGCGTGGGCGATGATGGTGGTCGACGACCTCGGGATCGTCGTGCTCGCCGAGGACACCGACGGCGAGGTCGAACTCGCCCGCACGGTCATGCGACGCATCGAGGGCGAGCTGGTCGGGCTGGGCGCGACGGGCGGCGCCAGCCCGGAGCCCTCCCCCGGGGCGGACGCCACGCCCGCGACGGGTCCGTCCACCGCGCCTGACACGACCCCGAGCACCACCCCCGGTGCGGGCGCCAGCCCCGGAGCCATCCCGTTGCCGTCGGCGCCCCCGACGTCGCCCAGCCCGGAGCCGACCTCGTGAGCACGTCGATCCCCCTCGTCCTCGTCGCCGCCCAGACCGATCCTCCGGGCTTCGCGTGGTGGGTGCTGGTGCCCACGCTGGTCCTGCTGTCGGTGGCCGTGGCCGCCGCACCGGTGTGGCCGTGGAGTCGGCGCTGGGGGTGGCCCGTCGCCGGCATCTTCGGGGTGTCCGCCGCGACCGCCGCCCTGTTCACCGTCGCCTGGTGGTTCTCGTGACGCGCCCGAGCGTCGCGTGGGAGAGGCATCGGTGAGCGGTGAGGTCGCCGTGCGGATCGTCGCTGGGATCGTGGGCCTGGTCGTGGTGGTGCTCGCGCTGGAGTCGGCGGTCATCACCCTCGTGCTGCCGCGTGGCGGAAACACCCGGACGGCCCACCTCGCCACCAGGCTGACCCGCGCCGCCCTGACCGCGACCGCCCGACGCACCCGACCTCGACGCCGCGAGCGTGCGCTGGCGTTGTTGGCGCCGATCGCGTTGCTGCTGATGCCGATCGCCTGGCTGCTGCAGGTCTGGCTGGCCTACGCCGCCCTGTACGTGGCCGCCGGGGTCGGCGACGTCTGGGACGCCCTCGTGCTGTCCGGGTCGTCCCTGCTCACCCTGGGCTTCGCCACCGCCGACGGGATCGTCGTCCACCTGCTGATCTTCAGCGAGGCGACCCTGGGACTGGGCATCGTCACGCTGCTGATCGCCTACCTGCCCACCATGTACACCGCGTTCTCCGAACGCGAGACCCAGGTCGCCCTGCTGGCGGTGCGCGCCGGCACGCCGCCGCGGGCCGACGAGATGCTGTGGCGCTACAAGCGGATCGGCAACGAGCACGAGCTCGGCGGGGCGATGCTCGAGTGGGAGGAGTGGTTCGCCCAGCTGTCCGAGACCCACACCACGCTGACCACCCTCCCACTGTTCCGCTCGAGCGATCCGGCGCAGTCGTGGATCACGGCGGCCGGGGCCGTGCTGGACGCGGCGTCACTGCTGCACTCCACCGTCGAGGACGGCCCGAGGGCGCCGGCTGCGCTGTGCATCCGGTCCGGCTTCCTCGCCCTGCGCGCGATCGCCGACGAGTGGGCCCTGCCCTACGACCCCGACCCCGCACCCGATGACCCGATCGCGATCACCCGCGCCGAGTACGACGAGGTCTACGACCGGCTGGCCGAGGCCGGGCTGGACCTCGTCGAGCGCGAGCAGGCCTGGCGCGACTTCGCCGGCTGGCGCGTCAACTACGACACCCCACTGCTGGCACTGGCCGAGATGATCGAGGCGCCGAGCGCACCATGGACCAGCGACCGGCCCCCGCTCACCGGCATGAGCCGCATGGGCCGCTCCTCCTCCATGCGCCGCTGACGGGCTCTCAGGCGACCCAGCCGCCGTCTCCGTCATCGTCGACGATGGGGAGGTCGGCGTCTTCCCAGGCGTGCATGCCACCTTCGAGGTTGTGGGCCTGGAAGTCGGCGCGGTTGAGCGCGTCGGTCACGGCCCGCGACCGGCTGCCCGAACGGCACACGCACACGATCGGGGTGTCCTTCGGGATCTCGTCGATGCGGGCGTTGAGCTGACCCATCGGGATGTGGACCGCCTGCGCGATCCTGCCCGCGTCCCACTCCTGGTCCTCGCGGACGTCCAGGACGAACACGTCGTCGAGCTGGTCGTCGAGTTCGGTGGGCTCCATCGGCAAGGTCTCCGGGTCGGTGCAGGTGGTCCGCGGAACGGTACGGGCAGCATCCGCGGCCTGCCGGTCCCGCACGTCGGGTCAGCCCGCCACCCGCTCCAGCGACGCGGCCAGGTGGTGGGTCCGGGTCGTCACCTCCGCCGTGGTCATCCACAGGTCGTAGGTCAGCCGGTCGTCGGCGAGGTGGAAGCGACGTCGGACGTCGACGACCTCGACGGCCGAGGGGGTCCGCTGCGGCACCGCGACGACGTCCAGGACACCGTCGTGCAGCGTTCCGGCGGCCGCCTCGACCAGCCCGGTCGGCTGCGCCACGACCCACTCGACGACGACCGGCCCGGCGTGCCCCGGCTCGTCCGCGTCGGCCGCGACCAGGCGGATCCAGCCCGACTCGGCGTGCAACGGTCGACCATCGGACCCGCGGGTCCGCTGGACGTAGGACAGCACGGGCTTGCCGGTCACGCCCAGGACGACCTCCTCGGTGTAGTCGAAGCCGGCGATGGTCGGGTAGTCGCCGTGCCCCGTCCCCCGCCAGGTCCCGACCCAGTCGGCCAACGGGCCGAGCAGGTCCCCGTGGTCCGGCGACGGAGTGGGGTGCAGGTCGGTGCTCACGGATCGTCCTGTCGTTGCCGCGGCCCGGACGCGGGCTCGTCGTCGTGCTCGGCGACGTCACGGATCGCCCGATCCAGGGCCGCCCACGGGTCGAGGTCGTCCTCGTCGTCCGTCGCCGACACCGACGCGACAGGGTCGTCGTCCTCCGCCACGGGCAGGACCAGGTCGTCCGGAGGTGGGTCGTGGGCGTCGATCGCCAGGCTCCACCCGTCGGGATGCTGACCCGCGAGCCGCAGGCTCCAGCCGCCCTGCGCCGCCGACTCGTCGCCGTCGGTGCGAGGGGCCGGCGACGGACCGTCGAAGACGTACCAGGACCAGTCGGACAGGTCGTCGTGGAGCTCGTCCGGGGGGCTCCACGGCTCGTGGCCGACCAGGACGCGCAGCGCCCACCAGGTCGCCGACCGACCCGCCGCACCGCCACGTCGACGCTGCAGCGCCCCGCCCGACGAGGCCGCCCAGGTCACCAGCGCCACCACGTCGGGCAGGGCCACCGGGCGCAGCCGGACGCCCGGCGCCAGGTGGGCGACGGCGGCCGGTGCAGGCCCGTCGGCCACGGCCACGTCGACCCGGCCGTCGGGAGAGGTCGCCCACGGCGCCACCAGCACCTCCCAGGCCTGCACCAACTCCGGATCGTCGATCGGCGGTCCGGGAGGTCCCGGATCCACCGCCGGCCCGACCGGGACGGGAACCGGGGCCGGGGACAGCACGTCCCGGGCGCGGTACTCGACGACCGGTGCCGGACCCTCCCAGGGGACCCGTCGGGGCGGGACGTCCAGGTGGTGCGTCTCCGCGCGGGGATCGTCCCCGAGGTCGTCGCCACGCAGGACCCGCTCCACGGCCACCGTCCCGGACACCGGGCCCGGCGGGAGCATCCCCGCCAGGTCCGTCCACGCATGGTGCTGGGCCACGACCTCGGTCAGCGGGCCCAGCGTGTGGCGGTCCTGTGCGACCAGCAGGGTGTCCACCGCCAGCTCGACGGGTGCCTCCAGCACCAGCCGGTAGGCCGCGTAGGCCGCCGGCCCCCACAGTTGGCGCCCGGAGAACTCGACCGCGTCGAGGCACGCCCGACGCAGTGCCAGCACCTCGTCGAAGTCCCGACGCGACGCGGCGACGTCGACGGCCCGGACGAGTTCGTCGAGGTCGCCCCGGTGCACCAGTTCCGCCACGCCTGCCATCGGCCACCTCCGGCCCGCCAGCCTAGGTGCCGGGCGCCCACGGCTAGCATCCGCTGCGTCCGTTCGGCCGTCACCGGGAGTGCGTGCATGGGGTTGCTGGTCGTCCACCACGACGAGGCGGTCGGCCTCGGTCGGCTCGCCGAACCGCTCGCCGCCCGGGACCTCGACCTGGTCCACGTCGACGCCACCACCGATGACCTCAGCGACCCCGGTGCGCACGACGGCATCCTCGTGCTCGGTGGCCGGATGAGTGTCGCCGGTCCGCTCGAGGAGTGGGGCGAGCGCGAGCTGGACTTCCTGCGGGCGGCCGACGATGCCGACGTCCCGGTGTTCGGCATCTGCCTGGGATCGCAACTGCTCGCGCTGGCCCACGGCGGAGCGGTCGCGACCCGCGAGGAGCCGGAGGCCGCGATCGTGGCCGTCCACCGCACCGCACCCGGCCGGGACCACCCCGTCACCGCTGGCTGGCCCGACGGTGCCCCCGCCATCGCGCACCACTCCGACGAGGTGGTGCGCCTCCCCGACGAGGCCGAACAGTTGCTGCTCGGCTCGGACGGACCGACCCTGTGGCGCCTCCGCGGGTCGCTTGGCACCCAGTTGCACCCCGAGATCGACGCCGACGTGCTCGAGCGGTGGATCGACGCCGGGCTGGTCGACCTGTCGCACGTCGACACCGACGCCCTGCGCACCCGGGCCCGCGAGGCCGACCTGTTCCTCCGCGCCGCCGGCACCAGCCTGGTCCTGCGCTGGGTCGATGGGTTGTAGGTCTTGACGGGGTCCGGGGCGGGCCGTAGCGTTCCGTCCGGAACGGGGAAGCAAGGGGGTCACACGGCATCACCGTGTGACGAGGCGTGCGCCGATCGGACGGACGCCGTCGAGCGTGGCTCACGCGTGCATCCCCGCCGGGTGACGGGCGACGACGCCTGTCCGAACTCGCCGAAGGGGCGTACACATGAACATCAGGGCAACGCGCATCGTGGTGGCTGCGGCCGCCGCGGCACTGCTGGCGGTGCCGGTCGCGGCATCCGCGGCCGGACACTTCGCCGGGCCGGTCTTCAAGTTGGACTCGGCACCGAACGGCGACATCCTGGCGGCCGACGCCGGCGCCGGGGTCGCCATCCTCGACGACGGGGAGCTCGACAAGACCCTGCCCGCACCGGGTGCAGCTTCGGTCGCCGCGATCGGGTCCAAGTCGTTCTGGGTCGTCACCGGTGGCCAGGACACGCTGAGCGACAGCGGCCAGGCCCTGTGGCGGGTCTCCAACGGCAAGGCCAGGATGATCGCCAACATGTTCGAGCTCGAGTCGGCCGATCCGGACGGCTCCGGGGACGCCGACTCCAACCCCTATGACGTCGCGGCGCTGGGCGGCGGGGACGCCGCGCTGGTCGTCGACGCGGGGGGCAACAGCCTGCACAAGATCGACAGCGACGGCAACGCCGAACTGGTGGCGACCTTCCCCGTCGAGCTGCTGTCCACCGACAACTTCAACCAGCTCGCCGGCTGCCCGCCGGTGGCCCCGTACTGCGCCACCGATGGCGCGACGCACATCCCGGGCCAGTCGGTCCCGACCAGCGTGGTCGTCGGACCGGACGGCAACTACTGGGTCGGTGAGCTCAAGGGCTTCCCGGCACCGACCGGCCAGTCCGGCGTGTGGCGGATCGAGGCGGGTGCGACCGACGTCGAGTGCGGTGTCGACCCCGAATGCGTCAAGGTGCTGGACGGCTTCACCTCCATCGTGGACCTGACCGTCGGCCCCGACGGGATGCTGTACGTCTCGGAGTTCGACGAGAAGTCGTGGGCAGCCGTGGAGATCTTCCCGAGCGAGGCCGTCGGCGGCACCCTCAACGCCTGCGACCCCGCCACGGGTGACTGCACCGAGGTCGCCACCGGCGTGCCGGAGCACACCTCCGTGGCGTTCGACAAGGCCGGCACCGCATGGGTCACGCAGCACGCCCTGAGCGGCGCCGAGGTCATCGCGCTGGACTGACCACCCCCGACGACGCGCGACGGGCCGGCTCCACGGAGCCGGCCCGTCGTGTCTCAGGTCTGGGGTCGTTCGCCGAGGCAGCCGTACAGGGCGTTGCGCAGCGCGACCTCGCGTGGGTCGGTGGGATTGCCGAAGCCCATCTGGTTCATGACGTAGCCATATCCCAGGCCGAGATCCGGGTCGGCGAACCCGAATGAGCCCCCCGCCCCGGCGAAGCCGTAGCTGCGGTCCGACGAGCCCAGCACGAACGACGACGACGGCCGCCCGAATCCCAACGCGAACGACAGGTCGAACCCGAGCACGATGTCCTTGCCGCCGGGCACCGAGTCCGTGACCGGTTCCGCGATCGCCTCCAACGTGGCCGGCTCCAGCCCCAGCCGGGCACCCCCGGTCGCGAACTCCCCGTAGGCCGTCCCGAGGGCGCGGGCGCTGCCCACGCCACCGAACGCCGGCAGTTCGAGCCGGAGGATGTCACGATCGTTGATGACGCGACCCATCTCCTGCATGCTGAAGGGCATGACCAGGAAGGCCTGGGCCGTCAGGCTGCCCGGTCGCATCAGTCCGGCCAGCAGTCGCCACTCCATGTCCCGGAGGTGGAACAGCCCGCGCGCGATCGGGGCATCCAGGAAGGTCGCGAGACGGTCGTCGGGCAGGTCGTCCGGGACCCCGATCAGGAAGTCGAGGCCACCGAGGGGTGCCGCGATCTCCTCGGCGAAGAACGTCCCGACCGAGCGACCGGCCGGGTCGACCCGGCGCAGCAGTTCGCCCTCGTAGAAGCCGAGCGTGACGGCGTGGTAGCCCTGCCGCGTGCCCGGCTCCCACAGCGGTGCCTGGGCCCCGAGCCGTGCCGCGAGGTCGTCGGGGTCGGCCAGGACCTCCCAGTCGAGCGGTTCGTCGAGGACGGCGAGGCCGGCGCGGTGGCCGAGCAACTCACGGACGGTGACCCGGTCCTTGCCCTCGGCCGCGAACTCGGGCCAGGAGGTGGCAACCGTCTCGTCGAAGTCGAGCCACCCGCGGCTGTGGGCGACTGCCAGGGTCATCATCGCCATGCCCTTGGTGGTCGACCACACCGGCACCATGGTGTCCGGTCGCCACGGCCGGGTCCGTTCCGGATCGGCGTGTCCGCCCCAGAGGTCCACGACCACCCGTCCATCCTGCACGACGTGAAGGGCGGCCCCGACCTCGTCACGGTCCGCGAAGTTGCGGACGAAGACGTCGGCGACGGGGCCGAACCCGTCCTGGACGTCGCCGTGGATCCACTCGTCGGGTACGTCGGGGTGGCGAGAGCGACTGATCCGTCCCACCCTGTGGCGCTCGTCGTCGCGTCGACCCTCGGGCACGCGTGTCGGCGGTCCCGTGGCGTCCGCGTCGAGCCACGCGGCGAGGAAGGCCACGCCCTCGGCGAGCGCGGCCCGGGCGGCCGGGGCGACTCCCGGCACCAGCGTGAACACGTGGGGCTGGTCGACCCAGCGGGTCAGCTCGACCGCCACACCGGCCTCGGCCAGCCGCGCCGCCCAGCGGACGCCGTCGTCGACCAGCAGGTCGTGCTCGGCCACCTGCACGAGCGTCGGGGCCACGCCGGACAGGTCGTCGACGTGCCACGGCGACACCCGCGGGTCGTCGGCCGGCAGCCCGTCGAGGTACCCGGCGATCGTCGCGTCGAGCTCAGCACGGTCGAGGAACAGCGCGTCGACCAGCGTGTCGAAGGACGGTGCCGAGCAGGCCAGGTCGACGATCGGGCACACCAGCCACTGGGCCCGGAGCCGGTCGTCGCCGGCGTCGCGGCGATCCAGCGCCACCAGCGTGGCCAGGTTCGCTCCCGCGGAGTCTCCGGTCACGGCGGCCAGCCCGGTCGCCCCGAACCCCTCGCTGGCGTGGTCGAGCAGCCATGTCGTGGCGGCGACGGCGTCGTCCACGGCGGCCGGGGCGGGGTGCTCGGGCGCCTGGCGATGGTCCACCGACACGACCACGGCCCCGAGCCCCACTGCCACCTGCGAGCACCACCAGTCGTACTGGACGGCGCCGGAGAAGGTCCATCCGCCCCCGTGGAGGTGCACGACGAGTGGCGCGTCCTCGGGCAGGACGTCCGGCCGGTGCACCCGTGCTGGGATCGGGCCGGCGGCGCCCGGCACCTCGACCTCCTCGACACGGGCGTCCCGGTGGGGCGTGCCGAACACCGCCTCGACCCAGGGTCGCACCAGCAGGTCGCCCACCGGGCCCGGCGGGACCCGGCCGCCTCGCAGCAGGTCGCGCCGCCGGTCGTCCCATTCGTCCGGACGCCCCCGCAGCCGGTCGAGTCGGGCGAGGACACGCAGTCCGGGGCGCATGGTTCAGTCCTCCGGCTCGTGGTCGACCAAGAACGTCCGGGCCAGCTCCGTGCAGGTCGCCAGCCGGTCCAGCCACGGCGCGTGGCCTGCGCGCTCGAGGACGTGCAGGTCGGCGTCGGGCAGGGCGTCCGCCAGGCGACGGGCGGTGGCTTCGTCGCCGAAGGGGTCCTCGTCACCCCACACGACCCGCGTCGGCGCCCGGACGGCCGCGAGCCGGTCCCGTGGCACGACGTCCCGCCACCCGTCCCGGAGTGTCAGCAACGCCGCCGACGCGGCCGACTCGTGGCGCAGGGTCTCGGTGTCCCCGTACAGCGTCACCAGCCAGTCCAGGGCGGCGGCGGACATGCCGCCCTCGTCCAGTGCCCGGTCCAGGCCGAACCGCCGCAGCGTCATGTCCACGTTCCGTCGGGACATCGGGACGGCCGCCATCATGCGCCCGGCGCCGGGCAAGGCTCCGGCCCGGATCCACCACGGGGCTCGGGTTCCGGGCGTGCCCAGGCACCACCCGAACAGCAGCAGGCGCTCGACCCGGTCCGGGTGGGCTGCGGCGCCACGCAGCGCTTCCAGCCCGCCCCGCGAGGTCGCGACGACCGCAGCGGTCGCCAGGCCCAGTTCGTCCAGCACGTCCGCGACCAGGTGGTCACCGACCGCCAGCAACCGGTCGAGATCGACCTCGCCGGGCAGCGGGTCGCTGCCACCGCAACCCGGGCGGTCGACGAGGATGCACCGGACGTCGGGCAGGGCCGCCGCGAGGTCGGCCCAGGAGGTCCCGGCCACGCTGGTCCCGTGGAGGAACACCGCGGGCGGGCCGGACCCGACCTCCTGCACCCGCACCGTCGTCCCGACGCTCGCCAGGTCGAGCCGATGCTCGACCGGCGTGGCACCCACCTCCTCCCAGACTCGCCGCTCCGCGCCCGCGACCGCCTCCACCCCCATGCCCCTCGACCTCCACCCGTGTCTCCTCCTCCATCATCGCACACCCCGGAGTCCAGTCCAACCGACGGCACGAGCGGCGGCCCCGACCTGCTCGGGAAGCCACGGATCAACGTCGAGTGTGCGGATCGCGGCCGCGGGCGACCGGGATCGGCTCACTCGACTGGTGTCACGCGCCGCCGGCGACGGCCGGGACGATCGAGACGGTGTCGTCCTCGGCGACCGGGGTGTCGAGGCCGTCTTGGAAGCGGATGTCCTCGTCACGCACGAACACGTTGACGAACCGGCGCAGCTCGCCGGAGTCGTCGAGGATGCGCTCGCGCAGGCCCGGGTGGGCGTCGCCGAGGTTGCCGACCACCGTGCGGAGGTCGGAGCCGGCCACGGCGACCTGGGACTCGCCGTCGGTGAGCTTGCGGAGGGGGGTGGGGATGCGAACGGTGGGCATGGCGATCGTTCCTTGGCGTGGTTGGAGAGCGAATGGGTCGCGGGGGCGCGTCAGGACAGCTGGGCGAGGAAGTCGTCGAGGCTCGGGGAGACCTCGAAGCTCGGGCCGACGTCGTCGGCGATCGCCTCGACGGTCTTGTAGCCGTTGCCGGAGATCACGGCGACGGTGCGCTCGTCGCGACCGATCGTGCCGGCCTCGACCATGCGCTTGAGGTTGGCGACGGTGACACCGCCGGCCGTCTCGGCGAAGACGCCCTCGGTCTCGGCGAGCAGGCGGATGCCCGCGATGATCTCGTCGTCGGGCACGTGGCCGATGGCACCACCGGTGCGATCGGCGACCTTCAGGGCGTAGTAGCCGTCGGCGGGGTTGCCGATCGCCAGCGACCGCGCGATCGTGTCGGGCTTCTGGGGTCGGACGTCGAACGAGCCCCGCGCGAACGCCTCGGCGACGGGCGAGCACCCGGTCGCCTGGCCCCCGGACACCCGGGGGAGGTCACCGTCGACCAGGCCATACGACGCCAGCTCGCGGAAGGCCTTGTCGATCTTGACCATCATCGCGCCCGACGCGATCGGGGCGACCACGTGGTCCGGGAAGCGCCAGCCCAGCTGCTCGGCGATCTCGAACCCGATCGTCTTGGAGCCCTCGGCATAGTAGGTCCGCAGGTTGACGTTGACGAAGCCCCAGCCGGTGTCGTCGGCGACCTCGGCGCACAGCCGGTTGACGTCGTCGTAGTTGCCGCGCACCGTCACGAGGTTCGGCCCGTGCACGGCCGATCCCAGCACCTTGCCGGTTTCGAGGTCGGCCGGGATGAACACGTACGCGGGCGCACCGATCGCGGCCGCGTGTGCCGACACCGAGTTGCCGAGGTTGCCCGTGGAGGCGCAGGCGAAGGTCTCGATCCCCAGTGCCCGACCGGCCGACAGCGCCACGGTCACGACCCGGTCCTTGAACGACCCGGAGGGGTTGACGGTGTCGTCCTTGAGCCACAGCTCGGACAGCCCGAGCCGTTCCGCCAGGCGTGGCGCCGGTCGCAGCGGCGTCAGCCCGGTCTGCAGGTCGACGCGGTGGGACGGATCGGACGACAGGGTCGGCAGGAGGTCGCCGTAGCGCCACAGCGAGGGTGGTCCGGCCTCGATCCGCTCCCGCGAGACCACCGCGCTGATCGCGTCGGTGTCGTAGACCACCTCCAGGGGCCCGAAGCAGAACCCGCAGACGTGGCTGAGCCCGACCTCCTCCACCTCGCCGCACTCGCGACAGGCGAGACCGGTCAGGTTGGGCACGAGGTCCGCGGCCTCGCGGGCCGGGACGAACGGGGGGGCGGTCGCGGTCGGCATGTGCTGGCTCCTTCGCATCGACGTCGGATGCGGCGGGAGCCCGAATGCGAAACGGCCTCCCGCCGGGGAGGCCGCTGAGGTGGACGGATGTCCGGCTCATCGACCTTGGGCCACGCGTGTCGTGGTCCCGACGGTCCGGGTTTGGCACCAACCCCGTCGGTTCGACGGGAGGTTGCCGAGGTGTCCGCGGGCCCGAGCCCTCGACCTCTCTGGATGAGCACCAGTGGGTCCAGTATGCCAGCCCGCTCGGCCGACGGCCAACTCGGACCGCTCAGTCGCGGGGAGGGGTGTCGTCGTCACCGCTCCGGGACCCACCGCCGAACCGGCGACTCTCCCACGCCCGTCGCAGCTGCTGGCTGAGCGCGCCGAGGCTCCCCTCCTCGGCCGGAGGCAGCGAACTGTCGTCGAGGAAGCGGTCGGGATCGGACAGGTGGCGCATCGACGGCACCCGGGTGGCCAGCACGTAGAGGGTGACCAGCTTGATCGCGGCGACGATCGGGATGGCCACCAGCATCCCGATGACGCCCATGGCCGAGGCGGCGACCGCCAGGGCGAGGATGATGGTGATCGGGTGGACGTGGACGGTCCTGCCGATCACCTGGGGCGTGATGACGTGGTTGTCCACCTGCTGGACCAGCACCATCACCACGACCACGACCACGGCCTGGCTGATCCCACCACCGGTCGTCAGGGCGACGATGACGCCCAGCGTGCCTCCGACGAACGGCCCCACCAGCGGGATGAGGTTGAACAGTCCGGCCAGCCCACCGACGATCGCCCAGAACGGCAGCCCGACCAGCGCCAGGCCGATGGCGGTGGCCACGCCGACGAAGGTCGCGACGAGCAGCTGACCGCGGAAGTACGCGCCGACCGCGGACACGATCCGGTTGCCGACGTCGGTGACCTCGTCGCGCACGTCGGGCGGCAGCAGTCGCTGGAGCCCGGTCGACAACCGCGGCAGGTCCGCCAGGGTGTAGAAGGCAAGGACCGGGGCCAGGACCAGGGACACGACGCCGGCCACGACCGAGCCCAGCAGGGAGCGGGCCACGGCGAGCACGCCCACGACCTGGCCCTCGCCGTCGAAGAACCCGGCCAACCACTCGCCGCCCTCGCCACCGGCCGGCGCGACCGGGACGATGCCAGCCAGCCCGATCGGGTCGAGCACGGCCACCAGCGACGTCTGGGTGCTGTCGAGGATCGCCGGCAGGCCCTCGACCAGGGCCTGGAGCTGGGCGTTCAGGACGGGCAACAGCAGCCAGCCGCCCAGGGCCAGGAGGCCGATGACCAACACGTACGTCAACACGGTCGCCACTACGCGGGGCAGCCGGCGGGCCAGCCACTCCACGACCGGGGACAGCAGGTAGACGAGCACGCCGGCCAGCAGGACGGGCGTGATCAGGAGCCGGAACGGTCGGCTGAGGAAGGTGACCAGGAACCACAGCAGGACGACGATGCCGACGACCAGCCAGACCCCGGCGAGCCGTCGCAGCAGTCGAGGGCTGGGCCCGGACGCGGTGCTCACCCCCGGCCCCCGGCCCGCAGGCCGTCGAGCCGAGCGGTCCGGCCCACCCCCGCCCGGCCGGCGGGTCACTGTTCGTCGAGCCCCACCACGACGTGCACGTTGACGTCCTCGCTCAGGATGTCGTTGAAGACGACCTCGTCCCAGCCGTAGTCGTCGGCGACCTGGTTGGCCTCGTCCTCGTAGCCCTCGGTGTAGAAGACGGTCGTCTCGTCGTAGATGATCGACGACGGGTTGTAGGCCACGACGCGGTACCCGTCGGCCTCCATCTCGTCGGCGATGTCGCGGGCCTGTCCGGCCCCGTCCTTGATGGCGTCGAGGACCTGGATGGAGATCTCGCCCGGGTCGATCCGGTCACCGTCGGAGTCGTCGGTCTCGTCCTCGGTCGGTTCCTCGGACGGCGACGGCTCCTGGGTGGACGACTCGGACGTAGCGGCGGGCGAGGGCTCGGCCGACGGGGTCTCGGTGTCGGTGTCGGTCTCGGACGCGGACGGGGTCTCCGACGCCGGCGGGGACTCCGCGGGCGTCTCGGTCGCCGCGGCCGTCGGGGTGTCGGTGGGCGCCGTCGACGCGGTCACGCTGGGCGACGGCTGCGGGCTCGCGACGGGGTCGTCACTGAAGCGGTCGATCGCCAGGAACAGCAATGCGGCGCCGACCACGAGGGCGAGCACGGCGATGCCGAACTGGCCGAGCGTGCGCCCCGGGTCGGGGTTGGAGTCGAACGACATCTGGTGGCCTCGGTGGCGGGGCGGGCGCGGGGCGCGGTGCAGGGGCCGGGTGACCCCCGGAGGGCGTGCGGCCACGAACCCCGTGGGGCTGCAGCGTGCCCCACCGACCCGCCACCTGCAAGGATCCACCCCGTCCCTCCGGGCGTGCCTCCCGCCGCCGTGGGCCCGCCACGCTCGGGGGCCGAACCGACGCACGCGGACGACGTGGGGGGTGTTCGACCATGGCCGAACGGCCGCACACGATGCGATTCCCCCCCGTTCGGCCACGAATCGAGGATGACAACGACACGTGTCGTCGCGCAAGATGGGAGCCGACCCCGTCAGAGGACCTGCACATGGCAGCCACGACCACCGACCACGACGACGCCATCGGCGACCGCGTCGCCGCCCGCTTCGACGACCTGCGCGACCGCACCGCGGGCGCGCTGTCCAGCGAGGAGTCGCCCGCCTTCCGCGAACTCGGCCGCGTCCGGCACCGTCTCGACGACGTCGAGGAGCGCCTGTCGGACCAGCTGACCGCGCTCGGCCGGCAGCAGGCCACGCTGACCGACGAGCTCCACAGCGCGTCGAAGCGCACCACCTTCCCGCGCAAGCTGTTCTGGATGGTGCTGGGCGGAGCCGCCGCAGCCGCCGCGACGTGGCTGTCGGACCCCGACCGCGGCAAGGCCCGGCGCAACCAGCTGGCCGACCAGGTCGGCAGCCAGGCCCGCGACCTCGGTGACCAGGCCCGCTCACAGGCCGGGCAGGCCGTCAACCGTGCCAAGGGCGCAGTGGCCGAGGCCGGCCGAGACGTCCTCCCCGAGGACGTGCCGAACGACCCACAGGTGCTCCAGCAGCGCATCAAGAGCCAGGTCTTCGGTCACCGCGACGACGTCCAGGACGTCGTCCTGACCATCGGGCAGCCCGGAGAGGTCACCCTCAAGGGCACCGTCCGGTCGGCCGACAGCGAGCAGGAGCTGCTCGCCGCCGTGGCCGACGTCGAGGGTGTCACCCGGGTCGACAACGAGCTGACCGTCGCGGCGAGCTGACCCACGACGGCACGCGCCACGCCACCGCGACCACTCGGGGCCCGGATCCGTCCGGGCCCCGACGCATGTCGCGAGTCCGGATGGTTCCCGCGACCGGCGACGTTGGTGGACACCGACGAGCACGGAGCCCAGCACCATGACCACCATCCCCACCCTGTCCGTCCTCGACCTCGGGTCCGTGCCACGGGGCGCGACCTCGCGTGACGCCCTGCTGGGCGCCACCCGGTTGGCCCGTCGGGCCGACGACCTGGGCTACCACCGCTTCTGGGTGGCCGAGCACCACAACATGCCGATCGTCGCCTCGACGTCCCCGACGACGCTGATGGCCCACCTCGCAGCGAGCACCACCCACATCCGGGTCGGGTCCGGCGGCGTGATGCTGCCCAACCATCCTCCCCTGGTCGTGGCCGAGCAGGTCGCGATGCTCGAGGCCCTGCATCCGGGACGCATCGACCTCGGGATCGGCCGCGCGCCCGGCACCGACCAGGCGACCGCGGCCGCCCTGCGACGCACGACCGACGCCCTGGACGCCCGCGAGTTCCCCCAGCACCTCGTGGACCTGCTCGGGCTGCTCGGGGACGTGCGCGAGGGATCGCGGTTGCACGGCCGCTTCAGCGCCACCCCGGTGGCGACGACCCATCCCCCGGTGTTCCTGCTCGGATCGTCCGGCTACAGCGCGCAGCTGGCCGGGATGCTGGGGTTGGCGTTCGTCCAGGCACACCACTTCGACCTCGGCGGCACCGACGAGTCGCTCCGGCTGTACCGGCAGAGCTTCACGCCGGCCGGGCCGCTGGAGCACCCGCATGCCATCGTCTCGGCCAGTGTCGTCGTGGCCGACACCGAGGAGCGGGCCCGCGACCTGTCGCTGCCGGGGCGGCTGTTCCGGCTGTGGCTGCGCAGCGGACGGGACGTGCGACTGCTGTCGGTGGAGGAAGCCCGTGAGCACCCGGACCTGGAGGCCGCACTGGCCGTCCCGACCGAGGCCCTGGTCGGGGACGCCGAGCAGGTGGCCGCCGGCATCGACGCGCTGGTCACGCGCACCGGCGCCGACGAGGTGATGGTGACCAACACGGTGGTCGACTACGACGACCGGATCACGAGCCTGGAGCTGCTGGCCGACGCCGTCGGGCTGGCGCCACCGACCGGGTGACGGGTCGGGCACGCCGCGTCGAGGCCGAGCGGCGTTCACTCACCGCAGGTCCGCCAGTCGCTGGAGGCACAGCACGAGTGCGGCAGCCAGCAACCCCACGAACACCGTTCCCTCGATGCCGTCGAGCACGTCGAGCGGTCGCGCCGCGGCCGTCATCGGGTAGTACGCAACGATCGCGAACACGAACTGGGCCACCAGCAACACGGTCACCGTCCACCAGGCCCGGACGTGGTCGGTGAGCAGGGCCAGGCCCCCGGCGATCGCGACGACGTAGCCGGCGATCGTCAGGAGGTCGAGCCCGTCCGCCTCGGGGGTGGGCCCGTACCAGGCACGCCACAGCGTGTAGGCGGCCGACAGCGTGTACGCGCCGACGACGAGTCCGGAGGCGAGGCGGGCGCGGGTCCGATCGGTGTTCGCGGTGGTCGCGGGGTCTCGGCCCGAGCCGGTCTCGGCGCCCGTGGTGGCCATGGCGACTCCTCGGTGGCCGAGTGGAACCGAGCCGAGAGCGGGATTCGAACCCGCGACCTTCGCTTTACAAGAGCGCTGCTCTGGCCTGGCTGAGCTATCTCGGCGGGAGGTGCCGCGAATGCTATCGGCGGGCTCGTCAGGGAAGGACGAACAGGACCGCGACGACCCAGCACGCGACGGCGACGAACCCGGCACTCAGCTCGACGACGATGCCGCGCCCGATCCCGGCGAGCAACCGCCGGGTCTGGCGGCTGGCCGCAGCGCTGTCACCCGTCTCGAGCCGCTTGCCGATCCACACGCCCAGCAGGAACCCCAGCACCAGCCCGACCACGGGCACCACGAAGAAGCCGACGACCGCACCCGCGGTCGCCAGCAGCCACGTCCTCGGCTGGGTGTCCTGCTCCGCGAGCTCCTGGCCGGGGACGAGGTACTTGCCGACGGTGCCCGCCGCCAGCAGGGCGAGCATGATGGCCACTACGCCCCACGCCGAGCCGGTGCCGACCTCGAAACCCCACACGACGGCCGCGACCGCGATCAGCAGCAGTCCGGGCAGGACCGGCACCACGACGCCGACCAGTCCCACCACCATCACGACGCCGACGAGGACCTCGCCGAGCGGGTTCACGTCCCGCCCCCGGACCGACGGGCGCGGTCGATCGCGTAGAGGGCCATCGCCGCGGCCACCGAGGCGTTGTAGGAGTCGACGTGGCCGTGCAGCGGCAGCTCGACCAGCACGTCGCACCGGGTGCGGGTCAGTGGTCGCAGGCCCGTGCCCTCGGCCCCGACCACCAGCACGAGCGGCTCGGTCAGCAGGTTGCAGTCCGCGACGGCCGTGCCGGTGCCGGCCTCGAGCCCGACCAGCCACAGCCCGGCGTCCCGACACTTCTCCAGCGACTTGGCGAGGTTGACCGGGGAGACGACCGGCAGGTGCGCCAGCGCGCCGGCGGCGGCCTTCTCGACGGTCGGCGTGATCGAGGCGGTGCGTCGCTCGGGCAGGACCAGTGCGTGGGCGCCGAGCGCCTCGGCCGTGCGCGCCACGGAGCCGACGTTGTGGGGATCCGTGACCTGGTCGAAGGCGACGAGCAGGAGTGGTTGGTCGCCCCCGCCACGGGCGAGGACCTGGTCGAGCGACTGGAACGGGAAGGCCGGGGCGAGTGCGACGACGCCCTGGTGGACCTGGCCGGGGGCCAGGGCCTCGGCGCGGTCGTCGTCGAGCGGCCGGATCGGCACCCCGGCGCCAGCCGCCCGCGTGCGGATCTCGTCCAGCGCCTCGGAGGACGACCGGTCGGCGACGAGCACCTCCCGGACCGCGCGCCCGGCCCGCAACAGCTCACGGACCGGGTGGATCCCGACGACGACCCGGTCGTCGCGGTCGCTCACGTGTCCTCCGCGACCGGGGCGGCGGGGTCCGACAGGTACCAGCGGCTGCCGTTGGGCCGGTCCTCGACGACGACGCCGGCAGCGGCGAGCTGGTCGCGGATGGCGTCGGCCCGGGCGAAGTCCCGGTCGTCCCGGGCGGCGGTGCGCTCGCCGATGAGGTGCTCGACCAGGGCACCGAAGCGATCACCCACGGCGTCGTCACGCTCGACCGCGGCGCCCAGCCCCAGCCCGAGTACGTCGTCGGCCAGGGTGACGACCATGCCGGCCAGCACAGCCGCGGCGGTGCGCGCCTCGTCGTCGCCGGTCTCGGCGGCCCGGACGTGCTCGTGGGCCACGGTGACCGCGTCGTGCAGGACCGAGACGGCCGCGGTCGCGTTGAGGTCGTCGTCCATCGCCACGGTGAACCGGTCGACGTGCGGGGCGGCGACCGCGGGCACGTCGTCGCGGTCGAGCGGAACGGGGTCGACGCCCAGGGTCCGCACCGTGCGCACGAGCGTGGCGAGCCGGTCGAACGCGGCCGACGCCTCGACCAGGCGGTCGGTGTCGTAGGTCAGCGGCGAACGGTGGTGCGCCGACAGGTACCACAGGCGCAGTGGCCCACGGCCCCACGTCTCGACGGCGTCCACGATGCCGATCACGTTGCCGATCGACTTGGACATCTTGTCCTCGCCCATCCGCAACATGCCGTTGTGCACCCAGTACCGGGCGAAGGGGGCGTCCTCGGCCGCCTCGAACTGGGCGATCTCGTTCTCGTGGTGGGGGAAGACCAGGTCGAGGCCGCCGCCGTGGATGTCGAACCCGGGACCCAGGTGCTTGCCGGCCATCGCCGCGCACTCGATGTGCCACCCGGGTCGGCCGTCACCCCACGGCGAGGGCCACGACGGCTCCCCTGGCTTGGCGGCCTTCCACATGGCGAAGTCGATCGGGTCGTCCTTGGACTCCGCGCCGATGATGTCCTCGCTGCCACGCATGTCGTCGACGTCGCGACGCGACAGCTTGCCGTAGTCCTCCAGGGTGCGGACCCGGAACAGGACGTTGCCGTCCCGCTCGTAGGCCATCTCCTTGTCGATCAGCCGGCTGATCATGTCCTGCATCTCGAACAGGTGGCCGGTCGCCATCGGCTGCACGTGGACCGGGAGCAACCCGAGGGCGTCGGAGGCCTGGTTGAACGCCCGGAGGTTCTCGGTCGCGACCATCGCCGGGGTCGTGCCGGTCAACTGGGCCTTCAGGATGATCTTGTCGTCGACATCGGTGACGTTGGTCACGTGGGTGACCTCGTAGCCCGACCAGGTGAGCCAACGCCGCAGCACGTCGAAGACGACACTGGCACGACCGTGCCCGACGTGGGGCTTGTCCTGGACGGTGGGTCCGCACACGTACAGCGACGCCTTGCCCGGATCGCGGGGCTCGAAGTCGACCTGCTCCCGACGCAGGGAGTCGTACAACTGCAGCGCCAATGACGTTCCTGGATGCGGGGACGCGGACCACGGCAAGGGTAATGCGACCGTCGCCGCCCGCCGTGCCACCGCACGCACGACATCGGCGGGCCCTGACGACCGGTGGGCGACGCTTGCAGGCTGCACCCTCGGCGACGAATACTCCGGTCCTCGGCAGGTGCTGCCGAACCGACGGACGCGGAGGCCCTCGTGGCACACGGAGACATCACCCACATCGACATCCCGGTGACCGACATGGCGGCGGCCGGGACGTTCTACTCGACCCTGTTCGGGTGGGAGATCGCCGAGCTGCCCGGATACGAGGGCTACCCCATGTGGCAGGCGCCCAACCAGGTCAGCGGCGGCGGGCTGGCACCACGGGAGGACGGGTTCACCCAGCCCCGGTCCTACGTCGAGGTCGACTCGATCGACGACACCCTCGCGCAGGTCGTCGCGAACGGCGGCGAGGTCACGATGGAGAAGTCGCCGATCAGCGAGACGAGCTGGTGGGCCATCTTCCGTGATCCCGACGGCAACCACCTCGGCCTCTACGAGGGCACGACCGAGACCGGCGACGCGCAGGCGGAGACGAGTGCCCCCTGACGACCGAGGAGTCGGCCACGCGTCGGCGCCCGGAGACCGACGCCCCGACCGCAGCACCCCCGACGATCCCCAACCCCGCCGCGTCACCGCCCAGGACGGCGTCATCGCGGGCGTGGCCCTCGGGATCGTCGGAGGCCTGCTGGTCCTCGGGGCGGCGACCGGGCGGCCCAACTGGCCGGTCTACCTCGGGGTCGTCCTGGTCGGACTGGTCGTGGTCGTCGCCGTCCATCGACGTCACCCGTTGTCGCTCGCGACCCGCATCGGACTGGCCGTCTTCGCCGTCGGACACGTCGCCGGGGGCATGGTGCCGGTCGGGGACGGCGTGCTCTACGCGGTGTGGATCGTCGAGCCGATCGTCCGCTACGACAACATCCAGCACGCCGTCGGGTTCGGGTTCGTCGGACGCGCGACCTGGGAGGTGCTGCGTCCCCGGCTCGGACCGGCAGGCGACGACCCGGTCGTGACCGTGTGGCTGGTGCTGCTGGCCGGCTGCGCCTTCGGTGCGTTCAACGAGATCATCGAGTGGGTGATGACCCTGACGATCCCGGACACCGACGTGGGCGGCTACGACAACACGGCCCGCGACCTGGTCGCGAACCTGGTGGGTGCGACGACGGTGGCGATCTGGACGTCCCGCCGCCCACCGCCCCGGATCACGGCGGCTGGAGTCGCCACCACCGCACCTCCTGGACGTCCGTGACGACGCCGTCGGGCCACGCGTCGGCCGCGCGTTCCCCGGCTGCAGCGGCCGCGGCACGCCGGGTGGACTCGTCCAGCGACCAGGTCGCCGAGTAGACGCCGTCGGCGAGACCGCCCACGTACCGGGCGACGTCGAGTTCGCGGGAGGTCGACAGCACCGGCAGCGCGTCGGTCCGCCAGCCCGCTGCCCGGACGTGGTCGACGACCTGGTCGATGGTGTCGGCGCCGACTGCACTCCGGCGGGCTCCCACGTGGTCCCAGAACCAGCCCACGATCCTGCGTCGGTGCTCACCCCATCCTCCCCGGACCGCCAGGACGATCCCGTCCGGGGCCAGCACCCGAGCCGCCTCGTCGAGCACGGCCTGCCAGTCGGGCACGAGGTGCAGGACGTGGCAGGCGACGACGGCCTCGACCGCACCGGTGCCGATCGGAAGCCGGGTGCCGTCGGCCACCGCGACCGGCACCTCCCCCACACAGTTGCGCAACATCTCGATCGACAGGTCGATGCCCACGACCTCGATTCCGGCCGCGGCGAGGGGTCGGGCGACCCGCCCCGTCCCGACCCCGACCTCCAGGGTGCGTCTGCCGGCCAGGTGGTCCACCAGCAGGTCACGCTGGGCACGCTCGAGCTCGTCAGGCAGCGCACGGGTCCGGTCGTAGACGTCGGCCACCCGGTCGAACACCACGGACTCGGCCATGCGCGACCCTCCCGAACAGGCTGCGTGTCGCTACTTCTGGGCGCTGGTCCTGGGCAGGCTCCAGCCGTAGTCGTCGTGCTCGTTGACCAGTCGCTCGTCGATCTGGCGCGTGCCGAACGGGATGGTCCTGGGACGTCGACCAGGCACCCGCCGACGACGGAAAGTCGCCCTCCACCAGTCCGCCAGCTCCCCGCGCCTGCCCATGTCCGCTCCGTCCGCCCGGTCCGACCCTAGGTCCTCACCGAGACCCGGACCAGCGTCGGCCCGGGCCACGGGTACGTGGAGGACGTGGACGTCCGTCGACGCCGCATGCCTCGATCCGCGCATGCCACAGGGGCAGGCGCGGACGAGGCCGGGGGGAACCCGGTGAGGGTCGAGCACGGTGAACTGTTCAGGAGAGCCCGTCCGGGGCCGGTCCAGGGTCGAGCGCACGGGAGGCGTCGGTGGTGGCGGAGCGTGTCATCCGAGGGCGAAGCCACGCGGCGACGGTGGGCTGATGGCCTCGAACATCAGGGGGCACGGGCTTCGGGCGGGTCCTTGCCGGAGCGTGGTGGAGATGGGAGGTGGAAAGGCGGGGGCTGGTGGACCTGGTAGCCGGACATCGGCACGGTCCAGGTCCGCGACCCGTCGGGGTGGCGGTCCAGCCGCCACTGTCTGCGGGTCTTGCGGGTGTGGGCCCGTCGCGAGAGGAGCCCGAGGTTGTCGACGTCGGTCGGACCGTCCGGCCACGGGACGACGTGGTCGACGTCGCACAGCCGCGCCGCGGTCGTGGAGGCCGGTGCGGTGTCGTGGAGGTCGCGCGCGATCACGGCGTCACGCAGCCACCCCGGCGGCACCTTCGTGCGGCGTCCGACCCCGACCACCTGCCCGACGTCGTCGACCGCGACCAGGCGGGTCGCCGCCCCATCGGCCACCCACCGGCGAGCCACGTCGGACGTGACCTTCATCCGCCCGGCCAGCTTCGTCAGCACCCACGCCGGCGTGGACCCATCGATCAGCGTGTCGACATGGCACGTCAACGTCACCAACGGCACCCGGCGACTGCGACCGCCGGTGTCGTCGGGGTCGAGCGGTTCCAGGGTGCCGGCCTGCTTGCCGGTGACCAGTGCGAACAACGCATCGGCCCGCCGACGGCTCCGTGCCGCTTCGAGCGCAGCGGCATGCCGGTGCGCCTCCGTGAGAGCACGATCGTCGTGCACCGACGAGCCGTCGTGGCCCTCGGGCGTGTCGGAGTCGTCCGATGCCTTCACGACGTCCAGCGGGTCGTCGCCGACACCTTCGCCAGCATCGGGGGCGAGGGTGGCGGCCATGTGGTCGATGGCCTCGACCCAAGGGGTGAAGTGGGTCGGGTCCCAGTCGCCGCTGAACGATCCGGACCCGTCCACACGAGGCATGATCCGTGTGCGGTTCGCTGCGACCGGCGTGCGGTCACGCTCCTCCTGGCGTTGCCCGACGAGCTGGTCGGCGAGCCAGTCGACCTCCCACACCAGGTGATCGGCCTCCACATCGGCATGCGACACGGCCCGTTCGGCGACGAGTGCGTCGATGCGGTCACGCCCCGCCACGTCCACGGTCCGCGCCGCAGTGACGATCCCGCGGACCTGGCTCCACGACACCTGTCCCTGCACGAACGCCGACCGGACCGCGGGCATGGCCGCGAGCGTGGTCGCGACCCGCAGCAGCGTGTTGCGTTCGAACCCGACCTGCCGACACGTCTGCGCCAACACGATTTCGACCGGCACCCCCAATGTGGTCTCGCAGGCGTCGTCCTCGATCGCGCGGATCAACGTCTCGACCGCCTGCGCAGCGACCCGGTCGAAGGCCCCCATGACCTCCACCAACCGACCCACCGTGGCGGCCTGCCTGCTGCCGGACCAGTCGACCTCCCGCGCTGCCGACGGCGCCGGCGCCACCCCCTCCGCCACCGGAACGACGGTCCGCGCCCGACCGGCGGGTCGAGAGTCGGGAGCCGGGGCGTCGTTCGAGGTCATGTGATGCACCGTACGCCCCTGCTGCGACATCCCGACCACCCGAATTCGCCCCTGTGGAGAACCTCGATCCGCGCTCGATCCGATGGCTGGGACAGGCCGACCGCACCCCGACACGTGCCAGTCTCTGGCACGTCCGTGGCCGGCCCTCACGTCCCCGAGCCTCCTGCCGGAGGGAGGGACCGTTCCGACGGACCGGGGCGACTCAAGCGGAGCGCAGTGCGCCCGAACATGGTCCGTGGCGAAGACCTTCGCTGCCGGCGGGCGCGCGAGCACCAAGCGGAGCCCCGGGCCGACGGTGCGGCCCGACCACCGGCCCACAGCCCACCCACCAAGCGGAGCCCCGGCCCGACGGTGCGGCCCGACCACCGGCTTGACGCCCGCTGCCAAGAGCCCCAGGGCCGGCGCCAACCCGGACGCACGGGCGGCCCGGCCCCCGGCCCACCCCGAAGCCGACGGTCCGACCCGACCACCGGCCAGACAGCCCGAGCACGATCAGTGCAGGGTCAGCGCTCGACGACCAGGACCGTGGCCCAGCAGGCGATGCCCTCGACCCGCCCGATCGCCCCGAGCCGGTCCGTCGTGGTCGCCTTGACCGACACGGCGTCGTCCTCCACCAACAGCCCGGCCGCCAGGGCGGCTCGCACGGCGGGCAGGTGATCGGCCAGTCGCGGCTGCTGGGCGACGACCGTGGCGTCGACGTTGCCCACCCGCCACCCACGATCCGACACGGCAGCCAGGGCCGACGCCAGCAGCGTCATCGAGTCCGCCCCCGCCAGCTCCGGCGTGTCCACCCCGAAGAACGATCCCAGGTCACCCAGCGCCAGCGCGCCCAGCAACGCATCCGTCACGGCGTGGGCCAGGACATCGGCGTCGGAGTGGCCCGCCAGCCCGTCCGTGGCCGACACCTCGTGGCCCGCCAACAGCAGCGGGCGGGGCTCGGACGAGAACGGATGGACGTCCAGGCCACTGCCGATCCGCACCGTCATGTCGCGTCCCCGTCGTCAGTGACGAAGGCCAGCGCCGACGCCACCACCAGGTCGTCGGGACGGGTGATCTTCATCGCCAGCGGCGATCCGGTCGTCACGAGGACCCGACCGGGCACCAGGCCGTCGGCGACCAGGCCCTCGACCAGGGCGAGGTCGTCGGTCGCGGCGGCCCCGTCACGGGCGGCCCGGTCGTGGGCCTGCTGCAGGACGGTGCGGTGGAACACCTGCGGCGTCTGCACGGCGACCAGGTCGGCCCGCTCGACGGTCCCGACCACGCGACCACCGTCGACGCGCTTGAGCGTGTCGCCCACCGCCAGTCCCGGGGCGGCCGCCACCACGACGCCGGCTGCACCGGCGGCGCCACGCTCGTCCCCGACATCCGGGACGGCACGGGCGACGGCGGCGACGGCCCCGGACACGGTCGACGCGGGCACGAACGCGCGGGCGGCGTCGTGGACGGCGACGACGGTGACGTCCGGTGGGAGCGCGGCCAGGCCGGCGGCGACGGACGCGGTCCGCGTGCGCCCACCGGCGACCACCACGACGTCGTCGGCGAGGTCCTCGACCGCCCGGTCCTCCCACCCCACCGGTACGACGGCGACGATCCGCTCGACCCCGCCGGCACGCAGCGCCGCGACGGCCCGCACCAACAGGGTCGCGCCCTCCACCTCCACGAAGGCCTTGGGCACCTCGGCGCCGAGACGCTCGCCACTGCCCCCGGCCACGACGACGCCCGCCACGGCCGCACCGGCCCCACCGGCCGCACCGCCACGGTCCACGTCGTCCTCGGGTGTCATGCGTCCGTCCCTGCCGTCGGCACTCGTCGCACATCCAACCCGACCGACGCCAACAGGTCGACCGCCGTCGACAGGGGGAGGCCGACCACGGTCGAGTGCAGCCCCTCCATCGCGGTGACGAACACCCCGGCCGCACCCTGCACGGCGTACCCCCCGGCCTTGCCGTCCCATTCACCGGTCGCGAGGTACCAGTCCAGGTCGACCCCCGTCAGGGGTCGGAACTCCACGATCGTCGTGGCGACGTCGGACCGCACCGACCCGGGCACGCCATCCGGACCTGCGACGGCCACGGCGACCCCGGACCGGACCACGTGCCGTCGGCCCGACAACGCCCGCAGCATGACCCGGGCGTCGGTGGCATCGATCGGCTTGCCGAGCACGCGATCGTCGACCGCGACGACGGTGTCGCCCGCCAGCACCACGGTGTCGACCGGGTGGCGGGAGGCGACGACCCGGGCCTTGTCGACGGCCAGCCGCCGGACCAGCGCCACCGGGTCCTCACCCCGGCGCGGGGTCTCGTCGACGTCGGCCGGGTCGACCTCCGGGAACAGTCCGACGCGGGCGAGCAGGTCACGACGACGGGGCGAGCCCGACGCCAGCACCAGTCGGGGGTTCACCGGGTCGGGGTCACCCACCGGAGACGACCAACGCGGCGGCTGCGGCGGGCACGGCACCCGCCAGCTCGTCACGGTCCTCGAGCCAGCCGTGGGGCAGGTGGACCTTGCGCGCGGTGGTGGTGTGGCCACGCTTGGCCCGGCGCACCTCGTCGGGGAACGGCAGTGACCGGTCGACGGTGGCCAGCAACGTGTCGAACTCGTCCCGCGAGCCGACCTGGTTGAGCCGACGGCGCAACTCGCCCCCGACCGGGAAGCCCTGGAGGTACCAGCCGGTGTGCTTGCGGATCTCGCGGACGGCGACCTCCTCGCCGACCAGGTCGACCAGCCCGTGGAGGTGGTCCACCAGCATGTCGACGATCTCGCCCAGGTCGGGTGGCGGGGGGACGGGACGTCCACGGAAGACGGCCTCGAGGTCGCGGAACAGCCACGGCCGCCCCAGGCAGCCCCGACCGACCACGACCCCGGCACACCCGGTCTGGTCGACCATGGCGACGGCGTCACGGGCCTCCCAGATGTCCCCGTTGCCCAGGACCGGGATGTCGACGGCCTCGACCAGCTCGGCGATGGCCGACCAGTCGGCCCGGCCGCCGTAGCGCTGGGCCGCGGTCCGGCCGTGCAGCGCGATCGCGGCCACGCCCAGCTCCTGGGCGATGCGGGCTGCGTCGACGTGGGTGAGGTGGTCGGCATCGATGCCCATGCGGGTCTTGACGGTGACCGGCACGTCCCCGGCAGCCGACACGGCCGCCGACACGATCGCGGCGTAGCGACCGAGGTGCCAGGGAAGTGCTGCGCCGCCACCGTGGCGCGTCACCTTGGGAGCCGGGCAGCCGAAGTTCAGGTCGACGTGGTCGACCCGTCCGCCGTCCGTGCCCCGGTCGACCAGCAGCGCGACCGCGTCGCGGATCTCGCCCGGCTCGACCCCGTACAGCTGGATGGAGCGTGGGGACTCGTCCGGTCCGAAGGCGGCCTTGAGCTCGGCCTTGTCGCTGCCCTCGACCAGCCCACGTGCCCCGACCATCTCGGACACGAACAGGCCCCCGCCGTAGCGCCGGCACAGCGCTCGGTACGCGACGTTGGTGACGCCGGCCATGGGCGCCAGCACCACGGGAGGGTCGACCTCCAGGGGTCCGAGTCGCAGGGATGGGAGCAGCGCAGGGGAACCGACGGCGATCAGCCTGCCTCGGCCAGGCCGTGGGCGTCCGCCAGCACGGTGTTGATCTGCTCCTCGGCGGACTCCTCGTCGGTGCCGAGGGCGACCGACAGCTCCGAGAGAAGGATCTGCTTGGCCTTGGACAGCATCCGACGCTCACCGGCCGACAGGCCCTTGCCGAGCTCGCGGGTGGCGAGGTTGCGCACCACCTCGGCGACCTGGAAGATGTCGCCCGAGCGCAGCTTCTCCTGGTTGGCCTTGAACCGGCGTGACCAGTTCTTGGCGGCCTTGGTCTCGGGGGACTCCAGGATCGCGAACACCTCCGCGACCTGTGCGTCGCTGACGACCTCGCGGATGCCCACCGAGTCACACGAGTCGGTCGGGACCATGAGGGTGAGGTCCCCGTAGGTCATCCGCAGGACGAGGTAGTCCTTGGTCTCGCCCTTGAGTTCGCGCTGTTGGAGGGACTCGACGACCGCCGCACCGTGGTGGGGGTAGACGACGGTGTCACCGACGCTGTAGGCCATGCAGGCAGCTCCTGTGAGGATGGGGCGTGCGCGGGGTGGAACGATGACGGGCGTCGGTCCGTCGTGGTCGCCGGCAGGCATCCGTACGCGAGGTCCCGGTCGGGGACGACGTCGACGGTGCCGCGGGGCAGACGGTCGGATCGGTCCCCACTCCACCGGGAACGTGGTGCGATGCATCCCGATCACGGTGGCTGGAAGCGTTCCCGCCGGCTGCCACGGTGCTCAGGTCACCACGGAGGAACTCCTCGTCACGGCCCTCAAACCCCGGAATTCGGGTGAATGCTGGCGCATGGTACCCCACCCACCGAGACCGCACAATCGATCGGGCGGCGTCGGAGGCCCTACTCGTAGTGGTTGACCAGCGTGACTTCGGCGCGGCGGTGGAGTGAATCGCGGATCCGGCGGGCCCGGGTCTCGCCGACCCCCTCGACCGCCACCAGCTCGTCGACCGACGACTCGATGATCGCCCCGAGGCTGCCGAAGGTCTTGACCAGGCGGCTGATGATGTGGCTCGGCAGGCGCGGCACCTGCGCCAGCAGGCGGTAGCCACGCGGCTGCACCGGACGGTCGATGAACTCGACGTCGTAGGCCAGCGCCGCGGCCACGTTGTCGGCGGTCAGCAGCTCGTCGGTGGTGTAGCCGTCCAGCTGGTCGCCGACACTGTCGATCGAGCGCCGGTTGTCGCCGAGGTAGTCCTGGACGATCAGCTGGCGCTCGTCCTCGACCGACGACATCAGCTCGTCGAGCTGGAGCTTGATCAGGCGACCCTCCGTGCCGAGCTCGACGATCTGGTACTGGATCTCCTGGGCGATGCGGCGGACCATCTCGGAGCGCTGCAGTGCCAGGATCACGTCCCGGAGGACGACTGCGTCCTCGACCTCGCGGGTCGACAGGTTGTTGGTGACCTCGTCGAGGCGGGCGCGGTAGCGCTCCAGGGTGGACAGCGCCTGGTTGGCTCGGAAGAGCAGGTTGGAGACCGGCTCGACGACCCGGCGGCGCTCCCCCCAGTACAGGGTGACGCGGCTCATCGACTCCGACACCGAGATCACCGGCGCGTTGGCCTGCTTGGCCGCCCGCTCGGCGGAGCGATGGCGCGTGCCCGTCTCGGAGGTGGTGATGGAGGACTCGGGGACCAGGTGCACGTTGGCCCGCACGATCCTCGCACCGGCGTCGTCGAGGATCAGCGCACCGTCCATCTTCGCCAGCTCGGCGATCCGCTGCTCGGTCGCGGGCGTGTCGATCACGAAGCCGCCCGAGATCATCTGCTCGATGTCGTCGTTGTAGCCCAGCACGATCAGCGCGCCTCGGCCGGCGCCGATCACCCGCTCGATGCCGTCCCGGATGACCGTGCCCGGGGCGAGCCGGGCAAGGATGCTGCTGAGTTCCTCGTCGTGGTCGTTGTCCACCCGTCGGATCCTCGCGTCGGTCGGCTGGCCGGGGTCCGGCGACACCCGTGGTCGCGGACCGGATGGTCCGGAATGCAACCCACGCGTTGTCGCCCGGCCGCCCCCGGCATGGCGTGCGGCCAGCATAACCGCGCCGTCGGTGCCGTCCCCGGCCGCCTGCCCCGCCGGTCAGGGGGACGACGCGTCCAGTGGCAGTGCCATCCAGGACTCGACCGCCCCGGGTTCGTCTGCATCGACCTCGTCGACCCGCACCGCCACCGGCAGGACCTCGTCCAGGAACTCCTCGTGGGCGCCCTTCGAGGGGTCCTCGTGGGTGCCCACGGCATGGACGATCAGCAGCCTCGCCACGCGGTCGTCGGGCGTCCGCCGCAGGACCCGACCGAGCCGCTGGACCATCTGGCGACGGGACCGGAACGCGGCCAGCACGATGGCGACGTCGGCGTCGGGGACGTCCACGCCCTCGTCCAGGACCCGGGGGGCGACCACGACCGGCAGGTTGCCGTTGCGGAACTGGGCCATCCGGATGCGCCGCCGTTCCGACGACAGGCCACCGTGGATGGTCTCGGCCAGCGGCCCGGCGGCCCGCATCACCGTCGCGACCTGCTCGGCCTGGTCGACCGTGTCGCAGAACACCAGGGTCTTGCGTTCGTGGAGGGTCGGTGCGACCGCGGCCGCCACCGTGAGCTTGCCGGCCGCCTGGGCGGCCGCGTCGCGCCGGGCGCGCAACTGGACCAGCCAGTCGCGCGCGACCGCCACCACCGGGTCGTCCCGCCGACGGGCCCCGCTGTCGGCCTCGCCCATCACCTCCACCGCCGCGCGCAGGGTGTCCCGGGGGTGGCGTGGGAGGCCGTGCTCGGACAGCAGCACCCGCCGGGCGCGGCGCGCCGCACGGTCGGCGGTGTCCCACGTGGCCTGCTCGTGGTCGTCCAGCCGGGTGCCCACCAGGGCGATGGCGAAGGGCGCGATCACGCCGTCGGCGGCGGCCCGGGCGTAGCCGTAGTCGGACACGACGGGGCCGAAGTACGGGCCGAGCACGTCCACCACGCCATCGTCGGCGCGCTCGTAGGTTGCGGTCAGGGCCAGTCGCATGGCATAGTCGTCCCGGAGCGCCCGCGACCAGGTCGGTGCGCCGTAGCGGTGTGCCTCGTCGGCGACCAACAGACCCAGTTGGCCCTCGGCCGGCACGACCGGGACGTCCGACGCCGACGCCGGCGTCGCCACCAGGACGTCGTGGGCGCCGAAGTCGTCCGCGTTGCCCCCGCCCAGGCGGCCGACCCGTGCGGTCGGCGCGTGGGCGCGCAACTCGTCCACCCACTGCGCGAGCAGCTCGAGCGTCGGGACCAGCACGAGGGCCACGCCACCACGGTCGACGACCACCCGGACGGCCGCCATCGCCAACCGGGTCTTGCCCGCACCGGTGATGGCCTCCACCACGCCGCGGCACCCGGCCGTCGCCCATGCCGCGAAGGCATCGACCTGCCACGGACGCAGCGACAGGCCGTCCAGCGGCCCGAGCGGCCCGGCCCCCGACGACGTGGTGGTGCCGTCGGGAGCATCGCCGGGGCCATCGGTGTCGTCGTCGGACGGGTCGGAACCCGTGCCGGCCTCCTCGACGGTGCCCCACGCGCCGCAGCCCGCGCATCGGCCCACCCACGTGGTGGCCGGTCGGCCGCACGCGGTGCAGACGAAGCCGGGTCCGCGGCGGGCCACGACCTACGTGGCCGGCTGCAGGTCGACCTCGCCCCAGTCCAGGGCCGCCAGGTCGTCGGCGATGGCGGCGGCGTCGCCGACCGCGACCACGACCACGTCGTCGGTCAGGAGGTGGTCGTGGGCAGCGGCTCGGACCTCGTCGGGGGTGGCGCTGCGCAACCGTGCGAGGTGCTCGGTGGTGTGCCCGGGTGGCAGGTCGTCGCCGAGGTTCCCAGCCACCGTGGCGGCCAGCGCCTGGGGTGTCTCCAGGGACAGGGGGATCACCCCGGCGAGGTAGTCGGCCGCCCCGGCGACCTCGGCGTCGGTCGGTCCCTGCGCACCCAGCGTGCTGGCGACGTCGCGGATGATCCGCAGGGACTCGGCGGTCGTCGGCGTGTCGAACGAGCCACTCGCCAGGACGAACAGCCCGCCACGGCGGAACGTCTGCAGGCTGGATCGCACCCCGTAGGTGAAGCCCCGCTCCTCGCGCAGGACCCCGTCCAGGCGGGAGGTCAGCGGGCCACCCAGCACGTGGGCCAGCAACCGGGTGGGTGCGCGGTCGTCCGCGTGGGTGTCGGGGCCGGCCCGAACGACCCGCAGCTCGGTCTGGACCGCGCCGGGCTGGTCGACCACCACGATGCGGGGACCGGACTGCAGCCGCAACGGGTCGGGCCGGGTCGGGGGCAGGGTGGCCGGCCCCAGTTCGCCCAGGTGACGCTCGACCAGCGCGACGACGTCCACGCCGGACAGGTCGCCCGCCACGACCACGTCGACGGGCGCCCCCACGACCACATCGCGGTGGTGGGCCACGACGTCGTCACGGGTGAGCGCGGCCATCGTCGCGTCGTCACCGGCACCGGGCAGCGAGGCGCGGTGGTCGGGCGCCACGGCGGCCCGCCGCAGCGCCAGGTTGGCCTTGCCGGCCGGCGTCGCCAGTTCCTGGGCGAGACGGTCGCGACGCTGGCCGACCAGGCGGGCGACGTCGCGTGCCGGGAAGGTCGGGGTCAGCAGCGCCTCCCGGAGCAGGTCCAGGCCGGCTTCGAGGTGCTCGGTCGGCACCGTCACGGTCACGCGGGTGCCCCCGAAGGAGACCCGGGGGGACCAGTCGGCGCCGATGCGGTCCAGCGCCGCGGCGAAGCTGTCCCCGTCGTGGTTCTCGGTGCCCTCGTCGAGTGCACGGGCAGCGATCGTGCCGACGCCGGCCTTCGCCAGTTCCTCGGCCGTGACCGGGGCGTCGACCAGCACGGCGACCGCGACCAGCTCGCGACCGGGCAGGTCCAGCAGGTGGACGGTCGGGCCGGACGGGGCGGCCTGGGTCTGGATCGGGGGCAGGGCCCACGGTTGCGGCGGCGAGACGTCCGGGCGGGGAGCCGTCGTGACGTCGGGGCGGTCGACACGGGGGGGCTGGGGGCTCATGCGACGTTCCTGTAGTCGAGGATGGCGCGGGCGTCGGGCCGCAGCCAGGTCGCGGCGGCGTCGCGGACCGCGGCAGGCGTGACCGCGGCCAGCCGGTCGTCGGCCCGGTCCCCCCAGGTGGCGTCACCGAACAGGGCGACCCCACGGGCGTGGTCGTCGGCCCGACCCAGCAGGGTCGCCCGGGTGTCCAGCCGGTCGCGGCGGAGCCGCTCGACCGCGCGGACCAGCTCGTCCTCGGTCGGTTCGTCCTCTGCCAGGAGCGCCACCTCCTCCTCCATCACGGCGGCCAGGTCGTCGAGGTCGCTGCCCGAGCGCGCGCGTGCCACGACCGTGGCGACGTCGACCCCACCCACCATCTCGAACGTGCCACCCGACACGGTCTCGGCCAGTTCCTCCTCGCGGACGGCGCGGCGAACCAGTCGACTGGCCCCGCCGCCGGTCAGCACCTCGAACGCCACGACGACGGCGTCGTGGACCGGGTCACCGTCGGGCGGGACGCGCCAGGTCACGTACCGGGTCGCCGCGGGCACGGCCTCGTCGCTGTGGCGGACCTCGGTGCCGTCGCGCGGGCCGATCGCACCGTCCGGGGCCGCGGGTGGCCGGGGGTTGCCGGTGATCCCGCCGAACCAGCGGCCGGCCGCCTCGGTCGCCGCGTCCACGGCGACGTCGCCCGCGATGGACAGCACCGCGTTGTGGGGCGAGTAGTGCGCCAGGAAGAACCGGTGGACGTCGTCCAGGTCGGCGGCGTCGAGGTCGGCCATCGACCCGATCGGCAGGTGGTGGTAGGGATGGCCCTCCGGGAAGAGGATCACGAACAGTTCCTCCCAGGCGGTCCCGTAGGGCTGGTTGTCGTAGCGCTGGCGACGCTCGTTCTTGACGACGTCGCGCTGGTTGTCGAGGTTGGCCTGGTCGAGGGCGTCGAGCAGCGTGCCCATGCGGTCGGCCTCCAGCCACAGGGCCAGGTCGAAGGCCCGGGTCGGCACGGTCTCGTAGTAGTTGGTGCGGTCGAACGACGTGGTCCCGTTGAGGGTGCCGCCGACGGACTGGATGGCGGCGAAGTGGCCGGTGGCGTCGACGTTGCGCGAGCCCTGGAACATCAGGTGCTCGAACAGGTGGGCGAAGCCGGTCCGCCCGGACTCCTCGTGGCGCGACCCCACGTCGTACCAGAGCTCGACCGCCACGGCCGGGACCAGGTGATCCGGTGCGACGACGACCCGCAGGCCGTTGTCCAACGTCGTGGTGACGGGCGTGGCGGGCATGCAGGCTCCCCGGCGAGGCGGTCGTGACCGGCCGGCCACGGTACATCGCGCGACCGCCCGTCGGCAGGCCGGCCCTAGCCGGTGCGGATCGCCTCGAGCGGGTCCAGCCGGGCGGCGCGGCGTGCGGGGTAGACCGACGCGAGCACGCCGACCACGACCCCGAGGACCAGGGTCACGCCCAGTTGCCACCACGGCCACGTGAACGCGCCCTCGAGCACGACGCGTGCGACCGCGAACGCCACGCCGACCCCCAGGACCGCACCCGTCACGGTCCCCACGATCGATGTCAGCAACGCCTCGGTGCGGATCATGCGGCGCAGCTGGGACCGCGTCATGCCGACCGAACGCATCAGCCCCAGCTCGCGGGTCCGCTCGGCGATCGCCAGCACCAGCGTGTTGAGGATCCCGAACAGGGCGATCACCACGGCGACGCCCAGCAGCGCGCCGACCGCGGACAGCAGGAAGTTGAAGAAGGTCCGGACCACCGAGACGATCTGGTTGGCGTCGATGACGTCGACCCCGGCATAGTCGTCGGCCACGGCCTCGACGCCGGTCCGGGCGGTCTCGATGTTGGCGCCGTCGTCGTAGCGGACCGAGGCGGACAGGACCGGCTGTGGGCCGATGGTGTCCTCCACGACCGTGCGTGACAGCACGGCCGGCGGGATCTCGAAGCTGAAGCCCGACAGGGCGGTGACCTCGACGTCCAGCGGGGTCCCGTCGACCAGCACCACCGCCACCTCGTCGCCGATCCCCACCCCGGCCGCCGTCGCGATCTCGCCGGCCAGCACCATCCCGTCCGGGTCGACCTCGCCCTGGGTGACCTCGAGGCCCAGCACGTCGGTCAGCTGCGACACGTCGGCGGCGGCGACCGGCAGGCCGCCACCCCCGAACTGGGGTCCGCCCATCTCGAGCTCGAGGCTGCCCACGATCGTGTTGACCTCGGCGACCTCGTCGACGCCGTCGACCGCCCGGAGGTCGGCGAGGAACTCCGGTGGCAGGCCCTGCTCGCTGCCCGAGCTGACCGACACGTCGGCGCCCGACAGCTGCTCGAGCTGGCCGATGGCGAAGTCGCGGATCGCGCCACCGGCCGCGGTGACGAACACGACCAGGAACACGCCGATGACCAGGGCGTTGGCCGTGGCCGCCGTGCGACGGGCGTTGCGGTCGACCTCGGCCACGGCGATCTCGTCGGCCGCCGACAGGCGTCCCAGCGGGCCGCGCAGGCGTCGGGCCACCCACGACACGACGGTCGGGCCGCCCACGATGACGCCGACGAGCAGCAGCGTGGCACCACCGCCCAGCAGCAGGGCGATCGAGCCGATCGAGCCCGCGACCAGGGCGACCACGCCCAGCGCCAGCAGCGCCACACCGGTGATCGAGCGTCCCAGCGAGATCGGCTTGATGGTGGGGTCGGCGTCGCGCATCGCCTCGACCGGCCGGGTGCGCGACGCCCGCCAGGCGGGGATGAACGCGCTGACCACGGTCACCACGACGCCGGACAGGACGACCTGCAGCATCGCCAGGGGTCGCACCGTCAGCGTGGCCAACCCTGCCAGCGCCGGGATCAGCAGGATCGCCAGGCCGACCAGCACCACGCCCAGGAGGGCCCCGGCCAGCGATGCGACCAGGGACACCACGAGCGCCTCGACCCGCACGGCGCGTCGGACCTGCCGCGACGAGGTGCCCAGTGCCCGCAGCAGGGCGAACTCGCGGGTGCGCTGGGCGACGATCGTGGTGAAGGTGTTGAAGATGATCAGTGCCCCGACCACCAGCGCCAGGTAGGCGAACGCCTGCAGTCCGATGCCCAGGGCGTCGGCGATCCCGGCGGCGGCACCGGCCTCGCGATCGCGCAGGTCGTCGCCCGACAGCACCTGTGCCTCCGGTCCGGCGACGTCGGCGACCGCGCTGCGGACCACGGCCGGGTCCGCCCCTTCCTCGATGCCGCCCAGCACGGTCGACCAACCCCGGTCCTCGAGCCCGGTGAAGCGCTGGCCGTCAGCCCGGGAGACCAGCACGTCGGCCTCGCCGCGGGCGGACTGCTGGCCGAACGTGGACAGGCCGACCACCGTCACCTCGGCCGGGCCGGTGCGCGACGTCACGGTGGTGGCGTCGCCCACGTCGATGCCGACGGCGGCAGCCGTGTCGACGTCCAAGGCGATCTCGCCCGCCGCGGTCGGCAGGCGTCCCGACTCGAGGTCCCACGGGGTGAGGGGGTCATCGACGACCACCCAGGCCGTGCCCCCGATCGGATCGTCCACGTCTGGCACCGACAGCTCGACACTGGACGACGACTCGCCGATGGCCGAGCTGATCCCGTCCACGGCCGCGATCTCGTCGACGATCCCGAGGTCCAGCCCCGAGCTCGCCTCGAGTCCGAACTCGGCGGATGGGTCGTCGGGGTCCACGGCGGGCTCGACCGCGACGTCCACGTCCCCCAGCGCCGCGACGGCGTTGCTGGTCAGGGCGTTGGCCAACGAGTCCCGCAGGACCAGCGCCGAGGACAGGAAGGTGGTCGCGACGACCACTGCGAGCAGGGTCCCCAGGAACCGCGCCGGGTTGGCCCGGACGGTCCGCCAGGCGATCGTGGCCAGCGTCATCAGCCCGCCCCCAGCTGCTTCATCCGGTCCAGGACCGTCTCGGTGGTCGGGTCGGCCAGCTCGCCGACGACCGCACCGTCGCGCAGGAAGACCACCCGGGACGCGTACGAGGCGGCCCACGGATCGTGGGTGACCATCGCCACCGACTGTCCGAGGCGACTGACCGCGTCGGACAGGAAGCCCATGATCGACTCGGACGAGGCCGAGTCCAGGTTGCCGGTCGGCTCGTCGGCCAGGACGAGGTCGGGCCGGGTCATCAGTGCTCGCCCGACGGCGACCCGCTGCTGCTGTCCACCCGACAGCTCGGTCGGTCGGTGGTCGAGCCGGTCCCCCATGCCCAGGACGTCGACCAGCTCGTCGACCCAGGCCTGGTCCGGCTCGGTCCCGGCCAGCCGGGCCGGCAGGACCAGGTTCTCCCGGGCGGTCAGCACGGGGACGAGGTTGAACGCCTGGAAGACGAACCCCAGCCGGTCACGACGCAGCCGCGTGAGGGCCTTGTCCGCCAGCCCGGTGATCTCGACGTCGCCGATGAACACGCGACCGGTGGTCGGGGTGTCGAGGCCCGCGATGCAGTGCATCAGGGTGGACTTGCCCGACCCGGACGGTCCCATGATGGCGGTGAACACGCCACGCTCGAGCCCGATCGTCACGTCGTCGACGGCCGTCACCGCGCTGTCGCCCGTGCCGTAGACCTTGGTGAGGTCGTAGGCGCGCGCGGCGTACCCGGCGGTCTCGGGGTCCGGTTGGGCGATCTCGGTCTGCGACATGGCGACACTCGTCGGGTCGGTGGCGAGTCGGTGCGGGTGGTCGAGCGGGGTGGCGGGGTCGATCACCGTCCGGGCGGACGGTAGCGATCGCGTCCCGGGGACGGCCCACGGGATCTCCCGCCTGCCACCCCGAGACGACCCCGAGACGACCCGGCAGGGATCAGCCGGGCAGGCGGACCAGGTCGTCGTCGACCACGGCCAGGCCGTCCGCCACGACACCGGCCAGCATGGCCGCCACGCGGTCGGGATCGTCCCAGTCGACCACGTCCGCGACCGCCTCGCGTGCCACGGGGCCGGAGGCGAGCGCAGCGACCAGCCGGCCACGCCCCTGGCGGTCCGAGCCCTCGAAGGTCGACTGTGGCGTGGTGGTGAAGGCCGTCCCGGTCACCGGGTCCGGTCCGCCCCGTTCCCGCCAGGCGCACGTCACCGCGACCCGGCAGGAGCCGCAGTCGGGCGACCGCTTCGTGCAGGTCGTCGCACCGTGCTCCATGACCGCCTGGTTGTAGGCCCACGACCGGCCGTCGGGCACCAGGTCGTCGGCCAGCGCCTGGACCTCGCGTGCCCCGAGCGAGCGCCCGGCCACGGCGCGCGCGAGCACGCGTGCGACGTTGGTGTCCACGACCCCGTGGTGCTGCTCGTGGGCGAAGACCGCCACCGCCCGGGCCGTGTACGGCCCGACGCCCGGCAGCGCCAGCAGGTCGTCGAGGTCGTCGGGGACCTCGCCGTCGTGGTCGGCCACGATCGCGGTGGCGGCACGGTGCAGGTTGACGGCCCGGCGGTTGTAGCCCAGGCCCTGCCACAGGGCGATGACCTCACCGACCGAGGCGTCGGCACAGTCGGCCGGCGTCGGGAACCGTGCGAGGAACTGGTGGAAGCGGGGCACGACCCGGGTGGTCTGGGTCTGCTGGAGCATCGTCTCGCTGACCAGCACGGCCCACCCGTCACGGGTCCGGCGCCACGGGAAGTCCCGCAGGTCCTCCGACAGGGCGAGGACGGCGTCGACGAACGCCACCACCCCGCTACCCGATCTCGGTCACGTAGAGGAAGGGGGCGGACTCGTCGAAGATCTCCACCTCGCCCTCCGGGCCCACCAGCACCACCTCGGCGTCGCGCCGCACGTCGACCTCGGTGCCCGGGGCGATCATCGCGTCGGCCAGCGCCGCCATCAGGCCGTGCTCGGACTGGATGCGCTCGGAGATCCGCTCGAGTCGGACTCGCGGCGCGTCCGACTTCGACAACGGGAGGACCGTGTAGTCGTCGGCCGGCCCACCCGGGATGGGATTGCCGTACGGCGAGGTCGTCGGGTTGCCGAGGAACTCGACCAACCGGGCCTCGACCCGATCCGAGATCACGTGCTCCCAGCGACACGCCTCCTCGTGGACGTGCTCGTGCTCGACGCCCAGGACGTCGACCAGCAGGCGCTCCGCCAGTCGGTGCTTGCGCATGACCCGCATGGCGAGGTCGCGTCCCTCGTCGGTCAGCCCGACGGTGCGATCGTCCTCCATGGTCAGTTGGCCCTCGTCGATCATCCGGCGCACCCCCTCGGAGACGCTCGGGGCGCTCAGCCCCAGCCGCTCGACGAGTCGGGCGCGCAGGGCCGGGATGCCCTCCTCCTCCAGTTCGAGGACGGTCCGCAGGTACATCTCCTGTGAATCGATGAGTCCCTCGGACATCACCACTCCCGGTCGCCGGTGCCTGGGTCGAGCGTAATCGTGCAACGCCCGACCGGCCCCGGTGCTGCCGCGAGGGTCGCTGGTGTCCGCCCACCGCATGGCGGGCGAGCCGCGGCTCAGTCCACGGTGAGCGTGCCGAGCATCCCCTTGGCGGCGTGGGTCTCGCCGTCGGCGGCCTCGACGATGCAGAACAGCGTGTAGTCGCCCTCCTCGAGCTCCCAGGTCGCGTTGCACGTCCGGCCAGGGCCGTAGGCCTCCAGTTCGAAGGCACCAGCCGCGGCCAGGGCGTCCTCGTCGGGCGCGCCGTCGTCGGTCAGCGGCACGTCGCCGCCACCCGGGAGCACGGCGAACTCGTGGGCCTCGCCCCCGTCGTTGCTCGTGGCGAAGGTCACGATCCCGGCCTCGACCTCGAGGTCGGACGGGTCGAAGGCGTAGTCGGCCAGGGAGACCTCGACGGTCTCGTCGGCCTCGCCCTCGAGGTCCTCGCCCACCGGTGCGCACTCCTGCTCGGCGGCGGCCACCGCCGAGCCGGATCCGCTGCCCGAACCCGAGCCGGACCCACTGCCCGACCCCGACCCGGAGACCGAACCTTCGGATCCGAGCGAGGTGACCTCGGCCTCACCTCCACAGCCGGCGAGGACCAGGGTGGTCGCGAGGACTCCGACGAGCAGGGTCAGGTGGCGCGTGGACGACATCGTGGAGACTCCGGGGCTGGCGTGGGTAAGTTAGGTTGGCCTAACCTTAGTCTCGGCTCCCCGGTCGTGCCAACTCGCCCCGCTCAGTCCGATGGGCTGTCCCAGTCGTGGACGTCGCGGCCCGCCTCGCGCGAGATGATGTCGATCGCGGCGGCGGCACCCCACCCCGCGGAGATGATCGCCTGGCTGCGCTCGGGGCGGACCAGGTGGCCGGCGGCGTAGAGCCCGTCGACCGTGGTCTGCGCGTCGCCGTCCACCACGACCGCCCCGTCGGCGACCTCGGCACCGGCACGGGCGGCCAGCGACTGGCTCTCCTTGCCACCGGCGATGACGACGTAGTCCACCTGGACCGGCGCGGCGTCCTCGTCGGGGGTGACGGCGAAGCCCTCGTCGTCCTCGTCCACGGCGACCACCGTCGACGACACCAGCGTGGCGCCGGCGTCCGTGGCCTGCTGGCGGGCCGTGTCCATGAACGCCGTGCCGTCGGCGTCCGGTCGGCCGAGGTAGTTGTGCAGCTCGGCGAACTCCACCAGGGAGTCGTCGTCGCCGTACACGGTCGTGTCGTGGCCGTTCTTGGCCAGGAACAGGGCGGCGCTCAGTCCGGCGGGGCCATCCCCCACCACGGCGATGCGTGCCATCGGTCACTCCTTCGCGTCGTTTCCCCAAGGTGTATCGCCACTTCGACAACGGCGACCCCATCGACCGACCAGGCACGCGACGACCCCGGCCATGGGGGCCGGGGTCGTGGTGTGGTGGTCAGGAACTGCTAGACGGCTTCCTCGCCACTGTCCGAGTCGTCGCCGCCACCGCCGGCCAGCTCGACCGGGGGGACGTCGGGCGCCTCGACGGCCTCCACCGAGCGGAAGGTCACGCTGTCGGTGTCGGGGTCGACGTCGGCCACGATCAGCTCGCCCGGCGTGAAGTCGCCGAACAGGATCTGCTCGGACAGCTTGTCCTCCAGCTCGCGCTGGATCGTGCGACGCAGGGGCCGGGCACCCAGCTGCGGGTCGAAGCCCTTGTCGGCCAGCCACCCCTTCAGGTTGTCGGTCAGCTCCAGGTCCAGCCCCTTGGCGGCGAGCTGGGTCTTGACCCGGCGGATCATCAGGTCGACGATCGACTTGACCTCGGCCCGCGACAGCGGGTGGAAGGTGATGACCTCGTCGATGCGGTTGATGAACTCGGGCCGGAAGTGCTTCTTCAGCTCGTCGTCGACCTGGCGCTTCATCTTCTCGAACATCGAGTCGTCGTTGTTGGCCGCGAAGCCCACGGACGGCGACGTGAGGTTCTTGGTGCCGAGGTTCGAGGTCATGATCAGGATGGTGTTCTTGAAGTCCACCGTGCGACCCTGGGCATCGGTCAGGCGACCGTCCTCGAGGATCTGCAGCAACGTGTTGAACACGTCCGGGTGGGCCTTCTCGACCTCGTCGAACAGCACGACCGAGAACGGCTTGCGTCGCACGGCCTCGGTCAGCTGGCCGCCCTCGTCGTAGCCGACGTAGCCGGGCGGCGAGCCGATCAGGCGGCTGACCGTGTGCTTCTCCATGTACTCGGACATGTCGAGGTGGATCAGCGAGTCCTCCTCGCCGAACAGGAACTCGGCCAGCGTCTTGGCGGTCTCGGTCTTGCCGACCCCGGACGGGCCGAGGAAGATGAACGAGCCACCCGGGCGCTTGGGGTCCTTCAGGCCGGCGCGGGTGCGCCGGATCGCCTTGGAGACCGCCTCGATCGCCTGCTCCTGGCCGATCACGCGCTTGTGGAGCTCGTCCTCCATGTTGCGCAGCTTCTCGGTCTCCTCCTGGGTCAGCTTGACCACCGGGATGCCAGTCCACACCGAGAGCACCTCGGCGATGGTCTCCTCCTCGACGGTCAGGACGGTGTCCATGCCCTCGGAGCGCCACTCGGACTCGCGCATGGCCTTGCGCTCGGTGAGCGTCTTCTCCTCGTCGCGCAGGGAGGCGGCCTTCTCGAAGTCCTGGTCGTCGATCGCCTCCTCCTTGGCCACGCGTGCGGCCTCGATCTCGGCGTCGAGCTCGACCAGGTCCGGGGACTTGGTCATCTTCTTGATGCGCAGACGCGAACCGGCCTCGTCGATCAGGTCGATCGCCTTGTCGGGCAGGAACCGGTCGGAGATGTAGCGATCGGCGTACTCGGCGGCGGCGACCAGCGCCTCGTCGGTGATGGTGACGCGGTGGTGGGCCTCGTAGCGGTCACGCAGGCCCTTGAGGATCTGGATGGTGTGCTCCATCGAGGGTTCCTCGACCTTGACCGGCTGGAAGCGCCGCTCCAGGGCCGCGTCCTTCTCGAGGTGCTTGCGGTACTCGTCGAGGGTGGTGGCCCCGATGGTCTGCAGCTCGCCACGGGCCAGCATGGGCTTGAGGATCGACGCGGCGTCGATCGCGCCCTCGGCGGCGCCGGCACCGACCAGCGTGTGGATCTCGTCGATGAACAGGATGATGTCGCCTCGGGAGGTGATCTCCTTGAGCACCTTCTTGAGACGCTCCTCGAAGTCACCGCGGTAGCGGCTGCCGGCCACGAGGGCACCGAGGTCGAGCGTGTACAGGTGCTTGTCGGCCAACGTGTCGGGGACGTCGTCGGCGGCCACGAACTGGGCCAGCCCCTCGACGATCGCGGTCTTGCCGACGCCGGGCTCGCCGATCAGCACCGGGTTGTTCTTGGTGCGACGCGAGAGGACCTGCATGACCCGCTCGATCTCGCGGTGGCGCCCGATCAACGGGTCCAGCTCACCATCACGCGCGGCCTGGGTCAGGTTGCGGCCGAACTGGTCGAGGACGGTCGAGCCCTCCTTGGAGGCCCCGGACGACGGACCGACACCCGCACCCGCCTTGTCGCCACCCTCGCTGGCCCCGCCGGACAACAGCTGGATCGTCTGCTGGCGCACGCGGTTGAGGTCGGCGCCGAGCTTCTGCAGGACCTGGGCAGCGACGCCCTCGCCCTCGCGGATCAGCCCGAGCAGGATGTGCTCGGTGCCGATGTAGTTGTGGCCGAGCTGCAGCGCCTCGCGCAGGGACAGCTCGAGCACCTTCTTGGCACGCGGGGTGAACGGGATGTGGCCGGCCGGGGAGGTCTGGCCCTTCCCGATGATCTCGCTGACCTGCTCACGCACGTCCTCGAGCGAGATGTTGAGGGACTCGAGCGCCTTCGCGGCGACCCCCTCACCCTCGTGGATCAGGCCCAGCAGGATGTGCTCGGTCCCGATGTAGTTGTGGTTGAGCATCCGCGCCTCTTCCTGGGCGAGGACGACCACCCGTCGGGCGCGGTCGGTGAAACGCTCGAACATGTCCATGCTCCTGCCTCGCAGACCCGGTCGATCGGTGGACCCACGTGCATCGTAAACGGCGGTGGCGGCACCTGTCCCATCCGGTCACCGAACGGGGGATGCCGATGGCGGCACGTCGCGGGGGCGACGCCGAGTGGGAGGGCGGCGCTGCCCCTGTCAGTCATTCGGTTCAACGGACCGTACGGACTGCCCATTCCGCACCGCCAGCCGCCTGCGCCGCAGGCGCGCAGGTGACCTGGTGGCCCGCCGCGCAGGGCCACGGATCCGCCGGCGTCCACCATCCGAACGTCCGGGCCGCCACCACCCGCCCTGTCGCGGCCGGCCGTACGGTACGAGCATGCCGGTCCGGCCGCCGTGGGGGACGTCGCGATCGGGTCGACCGTCGTGCAGGCGGCATGCAGGGGTGACTTCCGAGGAGGCCGAGATGGGCTGGACGACCGGCGACATGCCGGCGCAGCGTGGGCGGACGGCCGTCGTCACCGGTGCCACGTCGGGACTCGGCCGCTCCACCGTGGTCGCACTCGCCCGGGCCGGGGCCACCGTCGTGCTGGCCACCCGCGACCCCGACAAGACCGCGTCGGTCATGGCCGAGGTGCGCGCCGGGATCCGCCGTGCCGACCTCCACCACGTCCACCTCGACCTCGCCGACCTGTCGTCCGTCCGGACCGCCGCGGACGACCTCCACGACCGGTTCGAACGTCTCGACCTGCTCGTCAACAACGCCGGCGTCATGAACACGCCCCTGCAGCGGACCGCCGACGGCTTCGAGTTGCAGTTCGGCGTCAACCACCTCGGCCACTTCGCCCTGACCGGCCTGGTCGTCGACCTGCTGGCCGATGCGGCAGACCCGCGGGTCGTGACCGTGTCGTCGGGCGCCGCCCGGATCGGTCGGATCCGATGGGACGATCCCAACTGGGAGTCCGGGCGCTACTGGTCCTGGCCGGCCTACGCACAGTCCAAGCTGGCCAACCAGCTGTTCGCCCTCGAGCTGCACCGTCGGCTGCGGGCCGCCCGCTCCCCGATCGCGTCGCTGGCCGCCCACCCGGGGTTCGCGGCGACCGACCTGCAGGAGCGCGGTCCGAGGATGCGTGGGGGCGTTCGTGCCCGGTTGACCACTCCGCTCATGCGGGCCGGTAACGCGCTGTTCGCACAGAACGCCGACATGGGGGCGCTGCCCCAGTTGTTCGCCGGGACGGCCCCGACGGCCGCGTCCGGCCACTACTACGGCCCCGACGGCGCCTTCGAGCAGCGCGGCACCCCGACCGAGGTCGACGTCGTCCCGGCCGCACGCGACCGCGCGGACGGACGGCGGTTGTGGGAGCTGTCCGAGCACCTCACCGGCGTGGCGTGGGACCTCCCCGACGCCGCCTCCTCGGTTGGGGCTGCCTGACCGTCAGAACCGCACACCTGCGGTGGACACGACGTCCGGCCAGGTTGGAGTTCCTCGCTCCGCTCGGAACGTCCAGCGTGATCCCAGAGCGGGGTCAGGTGGTGACGGGGGCGTGCTCCTGGTCGCGGACGGCCAGGCCGGAGTCGTGGTCGAACAGGTGGACGCGGTCCACGTCGACGGCCAGTCGCACGGCCGAGTCCAGCGCCGGGTCGGCGTCCGGGGCCGCCTTCACGCGCACCAGGTCGTCGCCCACCTGGACGTCGACCAGGCAGCGGTCACCCAGCGGCTCGACCGCGTAGACCGTGCCGGCCAGGGTGGCGTCACCGTGCTCGGCGGTCAGCGACATGTCCTCCGGCCGCACGCCCAGCTGGAAGCGCCCGGAGCCGGCGGGCGCGGTCGGCGGTGCCGGCACCTGCCATCCGGTCTCGCCGCGCAGCACCCCGTCCTCCAGCGTGCAGTCGACCAGGTTCATCCTCTGGGCACCGATGAAGGTCGCCACGAAGCGGTTCGCCGGTCGGTCGTAGATGTCGGCCGGGGTCCCGACCTGCTGCAGGCGACCGTGGTCGATGACCGCGACCTGGTCGGCCATGCTCATGGCCTCGGCCTGGTCGTTGGTCACGTAGAGGAAGGTCGCGCCCAGCGTGCGGTGCAGGCGCGTCAGCTCGGCGCGCATCTCGACCCGCAGCTTCACGTCGAGGTTGGTCAGCGGCTCGTCCATCAGGAACGCCCTGGGCTCGCGCACCAGGGCCCGGCCGAGGGCGACCCGCTGCTGCTCGCCGCCGGACAGCTGCTGGGGCTGGCGGTCCAGCAGGTGGTCGATGTGGAGCAGCGAGGCGACTTCCCGGATCCGGCTGTCCGCGGTGTCGGCGTCGATCCGCCGGGCACGCAGCGGCGAGGCGATGTTCTCGCGCGCGGTCTGCTTGGGGTACAGGGCGTAGCTCTGGAACACCATCGCGAGGTCGCGCGCGGACGGCGCGGCGCCCTGGGCCGGCTGACCGTCGAACGAGACCGACCCCTCGTCGGGCGTCTCGAGCCCGGCGATCAGCCGCAGGGTCGTGGTCTTGCCGGCACCCGACGGCCCGAGCAGGACGAAGAACGCGCCGTCCTCCACGTGCAGTGACAGGTCGTCGACGGCCTGGGTGTCACCGAAGGCCTTGGACACGGCGTCGAGGTCGATGGCACTCATGGCGTCCCCGCGTCGGCGCCGGAGTGCGCCGGGTCGGTGCTGACGGACCGGTCGGTGGCGTCTGGCGTCGACGCCTCGGCCGGATCCTCGGGCGGCTCGGTTCCCAGGGCCCGCCCACTCTCGCTGTCGTACACCCGCGGCTCGAAGCGGGCATGGTGGTGCACGGTGACCGCGTCGCCGTCACGCCACGGTGCGGTGGGGGGTTCGCGCACCGACAGCAGCTCGCCCTCGACGTCCACGACGTAGATCGTCTCGTCGCCCAGCGACTCGGTCGCGACCACCTGGCCCGGCGCGCCGTCGTCGTCCGGGCCGACCAGTCCGAGCCACTCGGCCCGCACCCCGGCGACCAGCCCTGTGCCGGTCGCGGCGGCGGGACGGGGCAGGCGCAGTCCGGCCGGACCCACCAGGGCCTGGCCGTCGACCCGGACGTCGAACAGGTTCATCGGGGGCGTCCCGATGAAGCCGGCCGCGAACAGCGTGGCCGGGTTGCGATAGACGTCCAGTGGTGCACCGACCTGCTCGAGCCGGCCGTTGTTGACGATCCCGATCCGGTCACCCAGGCTCATCGCCTCGACCTGGTCGTGGGTGACGTAGACCATCGTGGTGCCCAGCTCGGCCTGCAGGTGCTTGATCTCGGTGCGCATGTCGATGCGCAGCTCGGCGTCGAGGTTGGTCAGTGGCTCGTCCATCAGGAAGGCCTGCGGGGCCCGCACCAGCGCCCGCGCCAGGGCGATGCGCTGCTGCTCACCTCCGGACAGACGCGAGGGCTTGCGGTCGAGCAGGTCGGTGATCTTGAGCATCTCGGCCGACGCGGCCACGCGGCGCTCCACCTCGCTGGCGGCGACGCTCTGGGCCCGGAGCGGGAAGGCGATGTTGTCGCGCGCCGAGAGGTGGGGGTACAGCGCGTAGAACTGGAACACCATCGCGATGTCCCTCTCGCCGGCGCGACGGCCGTTGACCAGCTGGTCGCCGATGCGGATGTCGCCGCTGGTCTGGTGCTCCAGCCCGGCGATGCAGCGCAGCGTCGTGGTCTTGCCGCACCCGGAGGGGCCGAGCAGCACGAACAACTCACCGTCGGCGATCTCGAGGTCGAGATGCTCGACGGCGACCGTGCCGTCCGGGAACTGCTTGCGCAGCCCCTCGATGTGGATGCCTGCCATGCGGGATCTCCTCTAGCGGCGCACGGCGCCGAAGGTCATGCCGGCGACGAGGTGCTTGCGGACCAGGAACCCGAAGGCCAGCACCGGCAGGGCGAAGACCATGGCGGCGGCCGCCACCAGGCCCCACGGTGTCGACTGGCCGCCGAGCAACCCGGCGATCGCCGGGGGCACGGTACGTGCCGTCGAGCCGGTCAGGAACACCGCGAACGTGAACTCGTTCCAGGTGAAGATCATGCTGAACACCGCCGTGGCCAGGATGCCCGGCACGAGCAGCGGCAGCGACCCCTGGCGGAAGGCCTGCAGGCGCGAGTAGCCGTCCATCATGAGGGCGTCCTCGTACTCGCCCGGGATCTCGTCGACGAAGCCCTTCATCATCCAGATGGTGAACGGCAGGTTGAAGGCCGTGTAGAGCAGGACCAGCCCGGTCCGGGTGTCGTACAGCCCGGCCCACCGGTACATCACGAACAGCGGGATGACGACCACGACGGGCGGCATGAAGCGGGTCGACAGGATGAAGAACAGCTGGTCCTTGGCGCCCTTGAGGTCGAAGCGCGAGAACCCCCATGCCGCGGGGACGCCGATCAGGGTCGCCAGCAGGGTCGCCAGGGCGGTGATGATCACCGAGTTGGAGAAGTTGGTGACCAGGTCGGAGGCACCACCGGCGGCCGACGTCGAGACGAACACGTCCCGGTAGTTGTCCAGGGTCGGCGTGAAGTCGAAGACGGTGGCGGCGTAGACGTCCTGGATGTCCTTGAGCGACGTGATGAGCATCCACACCGCCGGGAACAGCATGAGGACGACGGCCAGCAGGAGCAGGCCACCTCGGAGCGCGCGGGCCGGCCTCACTTGGCCTGCACCCGGGTCAGGTACTTGACGTAGAACTGGGTCGCGATGGTCACGACGATCACCATGAGGATTCCGTAGGCGGATGCGACCGCGGTGTCGGAGTTCTGGAACGCGATCTTGTACAGGTGGTAGGACAACGTCTCGGTGGACGATCCCGGCCCGCCGCCGGTGACCACGTAGACGATGTCGAACAGTCGGAACGCGTCGATCGCGCGGAACATGATCGCGATCAACAGCAGGGGCCACACGAGTGGCAGGGTGATGTGGCGGAACTTGAACCACTCCGAGGCCCGGTCGATCTCGGCGGCCTCGAACAGGTAGTCGGGCACCGCGGTCAGCCCCGCGAGCGCGATCACCATGATGAACGGCGTCCACTGCCACGAGTCGACCACGACCAGGGAGAACAACGCGAGGCGTGGCTGGGTCAGCCACAGCACCTGGCCGACCCCGACCGCCTCGAGGAAGCGATTCACGACCCCGAACTGCGAGTCGAGCATCAGCTTCCAGAAGGCCCCGACGACGACCGGCGACAACATCATCGGCAGCAGCAGGAGCACGGTCAGGGCACCTCGGCCACGCTGCTGGCGTGACAGCAGCCAGGCGATGCCGAACCCGACCAGGGTCTGCAGTCCGACCGCCGCGACCACGAAGATCAGGGTGGTGATCGCGCGCTCCCAGACCTGGTCGGAGGTCAGCACGTCGACGTAGTTGCCGAACCAGACCCACTCGATCGGCTGGTTGCGGGTGGCCGAGTACGTCGAGAACGACAGCACCACGGCCCACAGCAACGGGAACAGGAACAGCCCGACCAGGAAGAGCATGGCGGGTGCCACCGACAGGCGGGCGATCCACCGGTCGGTCAGGCGGCCCGAGCGGCGGGCGACGGGCGGGGGCTCGAAGTCGGGGCCCTCGTCAGAGGGCTCGGCCGACGTGGCCACCGAGGTGGTCTGTGCCATGCGTTCGTCGACTCCTGGGGGGTTCGGGGACTCCGGCGGTGGAACTCGGGAAGGGGGGTGCAACGGCGCCCGCTGCCCGGATCACCGGACAGCGGAGGCCTCGTCGGGGGGAGGGGTCGTGTCCGCCCGTGGACGGACACGACCCCGGTGGGCCCGGCAGCTACAGGCCACCCTCGCGGATCTCGTCCATCACCTCTTGTTGCTGGGAGGCGATGTTGTTGAGCGTGTCCTCGGCGGACTGCGTCCCGGACAGCATGGCGTTGGCCTCGCTGTTGTGGATGTCGAGGAGGCGGAAGTACTCGGGCATGTTCCAGAAGTCCTTCAGATCCTCGACCGACTCGACGAACGCCGGGTTCCAGGGACGTGCGCTGAGGAACTCGTCGGACTCCAGGGCCGCGGTCTGGGCAGGAACGCCACCGAAGGCACCCCAGGCCACCTGGACCTCCGGCTGCTGGAACCAGGCCAGGAAGTCGAGGACCTCCTGCTCGTTCTCGGTGTAGGCCGAGACCGACATGCCCATGCCGCCCAGCGAGACGATCTCGGTCTCGTCGGTCGGGACGCGGGCGAAGCCGAGCTTCTCGAGGATCTCCTCCTCGGTCTCACCGAGCGCACCCGACACCTCGGGGGTCTGGAGACCCTCGAGACCGGCGACCCAGTTGAAGCCCATGCAGGTCTGGCCCTGGGCCATCGCGGCGTTGACCTCGGAGATGAACGCGGTGCCGACGAACCCGGGCGGGGTCAGCGGGAGCATCTCGTCGGTCAGCTGCGTGGCCGCCTCGATGTTCTCGGGGGAGTTGAGGATCCCCTCGACCTGGAGCTCCTGGGGGTCCCAGATCTCGCCGCCGTGGGTCCACAGCTGCGTGTTGAGCATGACCGCAGCCTCGTCGGAGCCACCGGAGCCGTGGAAGGCGAGGCCGTACATGCCCTCGTTCTCCTCCTGGCACGCCGCGGCCTTGTCGATCATCTCGTCCCACGTGGCGGGCGGCTCGCCGATCAGGTCCTTGCGGTAGACCAGCACGTAGGAGTCGGCCAGCGCCGGAAGTCCGTACAGGTTGCCGGCCGGGTCGTACAGGCCGTCCTCGGCACGCGGGTACTGGCCGTAGGCGGACAGCAGGTTCTGCGGGTAGTCGTCGGGGTTGATCGACTCGGCCGCGAACTCGGTCAGGTCGAGCACGTGGCCGCCCTCGACCGCCTCACCGATCCACTGCGAGTCCAGGATCGCGATGTCGAAGTCGGTCTGGCGTGCCGCGAACTGGGTGAAGATCGCGTCGTGCCACTGGGGGTTGGGAACCGCGTCCATCGAGATGGTCACGTTCGGGTTGACCTTCGAGTACTCCTGGTTGGCGAAGTCCTCCAGCAGCTGGGCGGGCGCCCACTCGAACCAGACGACGCTCAGCTCGACCGGCTCACCGTCGCCGGCGGCGGCGGTCTCGGTCTCACCGGTGCCCTCGTCGGCCGGTTCCGTGGCGTCGTCCGTGCCGGCCGTGGTCTCGGCCTCGGTCCCGGTCGCGTCGCCGCTGGTGGGATCGCCGCTGGCGTCGTCGTCGCCGGAACTGCATCCGGCGAGCACGACGAGCATGGCCGTCAACACGACCCCCCATCGCCGTAGTGTTGGTGTCCTGCGCATACCCGTGCTCCTTGTGTGGTCAGCTCCTGCGAGCTCTGTCGTTTCTTGGCTCCCCCGAGCTCGCATGTGCGAGCGCAGGCGCGGTCAGACGTCCCGGCCTCCATCGACATCGAGGCCGATTCCCGTGACCATGGCGGCCTCGTCAGAGGCCAGGTAGACCGCCGCCCAGGCGATGTCCTGGGGGGTGGAGAGTCGTCCGAGGGGGATGGTCGCCTCGAAGGCCTTGCGCGCCTCCACGGGGTCGCGGTCCCCGGAGAAGGCGCCCAGCATGCCGGTGTCACCCATCACGGGATTGATGGCGTTCACGCGGATGTTGTGGGGCGCGAGTTCGAGTGCGAGGGTCTTGGTGAGGTTGAGTGCGAAGCTCTTGGAGGCGTTGTAGATGCCCAGTCCGGGACGTGGCCGGACCGCGGCGGTCGACGCCGTGTTGAGGATCACCCCGCCGCCCTGGCGCTTCATCGCGGGCACGACGGCGCGGCAGCCGGCGAACACGCCGTACATGTTGATGCGGGCGATCCGCTCGTACAGCTCGTCGGTCGTTTCCTCGATCGGCGTCGGCGACATGGGGATGCCGGCGTTGTTGAACATGATGTCCAGCTGGCCGTACTCGTCGACGGTGCGTGCCACCATCGCCTCGAGGTCCGCGGTGCGCGTGACGTCGACGATCTCGGGTCGCGCCCGTCCACCCACACCGGTGATCTCGTCCGCGACGGCCTTGGCGCTGTCGCCGTCGATGTCGGCCACCACGACGGTGGCGCCCTGCTCCGCGAACAACCGGGCCGCCCCGGCGCCGAACCCGGCGCCGGACCCCGTGATGATCGCGACCTTGCCCTCCAACCGACCCGTCATCAGGCGTTGCCTGCCTTGGCGAGGACGTCCATGAAGGCGCGCGACCACTCGGGCAGGTCCGGCCAGCCGGTGCAGGACACGACGTTGCCGTCGACGACGTCCTTGCCCGCGTCGAAGGTCGCGCCGGCGTTGACGAAGTCCATCTCCAGGGGCGGGAAGCCCGACACGGTGCGACCGTCGAGCAGCCCGAGAGCGGCGGGCACCTGGGTGCCGTGGCAGATCAGCCCGACCGGCAGGTCCTGCTCGAAGAAGTGGGTCGTGATCCGGCCGACGTCGGGATCCATGCGGATGTACTCCGGGGCACGACCACCGGGGATGACCAGGCCGAGGTAGTCGCCCTCCTCGACCTCGGAGAAGGCCAGGTCCACGGGCAGGTGACGGCCGGGGCGCTCGGTGTAGGCGTCCCAGCCCTCCTCGAAGTCGTGCACGACCAACTTGACGATCTTGCGGGTGGGCGCGGCGACGTCGACCTGGTAGCCCGCTTCGCGGAGCCGGTAGATCGGGTACATCGCGTCGAGGTCTTCGCAGGCGTCCCCGGTGAGGACGAGCACGCGGTCCATGGCGTCTCCTCGTTCTAGAAGGCTGGCTCCCGGCCTTCGACCGGAAGATTGTCGACAATCATAGAAAGAACGCGGACCCTGTCAAGGGTTTCGACCAAGTTTCGTCGAGATCACCACCACGTGGCGGCGTTCACACCTCGGGGAACTGGGCGACGATGTCCTGCCAGACGGCCGAATCGGGCTCGATGACGGGAAAGTGGTCGGCGCCGGAGAACTCCAGGAGGGTGACGTCGTCGCCGGCGGCGCGGGCCGCGTCCCGGTGGGCGCGGGCGTGGCGCAGGGGGACGTGCTGGTCGGCGTCCCCGTGCGCGAGCAGTTGCGGGACCCCCAGTGGCAGGTGCTCGGCCGGCGACGCGACGTCGTAGCGGTCGCCCACCTCGTCGGGGGTGCCACCGAGGAACTCCACGGCCGCCCCCTCCCCCAGGCTGTCGTCGGCGGCCGCACGCAGGTCCGCCACGCCGGCGAGGCTGACGACCGCGGCCGGCACGACCGTGGGCCGCGCACCCGGGGCGCCGTCCGGCAGGTGGGGTCGCGCGGCCGTCCACAGCGCGAGGTGGCCGCCGGCGGAGTGGCCGATGGCCACCACCCGGTCCAGGTCGAGCGGTTCCTCGGCGGCCACCTCGGCCAGCGCGTCCACGCCCGCGGCGACGTCGGTCAGCGTGGTCGGCCAGCCACCACGACCGCCGACGCGGCCGTACTCGAGGTTCCACGTCGCCCAGCCCCGCGCGGTGAGGTCCTCGGCCAGGGGCGCCACCATCTCCAGGGTCCGGTGGGCCCGCCAGAAGCCCCCGTGCACCACGATCGCGACCGGGGCCAGACCCTGGACGCCGGTCGGCAGGCGCAGGTCCGCGACCTGGTCGGGCGCCGTACCGTAGGTGATCCGACGGACGGTGTCGGGAGTGGATGTCATGTGCTTTCCTCCAGTTTGTTGACGATCCTACAAAGAGGTGCTCTCCTGTGGGGGTCGGCTGGATGAAGGAAGCCCGATGTCGGAGTTCGAGCCGGTCGCCCGTCGATCCACGCCGGAGATCATCGCGGACCAGCTGCGCGAGCGCATCCTCGACGGGACGCTCGAACCCGGGACCCAGCTGGGCGAGGCGGCCCTGGCCCGGAGCATGGAGGTCAGCCGCGGACCCATCCGCGAGGCCATGCAGCGACTCATCCAGGAGGGCCTGCTGGAGAACATCCGGCACCGCGGGGTGTTCGTCATCGAGCTCGGTCCGGACGACATCGCCGACATCTACTCGGCGCGAAGCTTCCTCGAGCGGGCCGCGGCCGAGGCGTTGATGCAGCGCCACGACCAGGAGGCGCTGGACACCCTCGCGACGCTGCTGGACCGGATGGAGCAGGCAGCCGACGCCAAGGACTGGGGCCGGCTGTCGGACCTCGACCTGCGCTTCCACGAGACGATCGTGATGGCCTCGCACAGCATCCGACTGGGCCGGATGTTCCACACGCTGATGGCCGAGACCCGGATGTGCCTCGCGGCGCTGGAGCCGGCCTACCCCCGGCCGCACGACATCGTCGACGAGCACCGGGCGATGTACGCCGCGATCGAGGCCGGTCGTCGCGAGGAGGCGCTGGAACGCATCGACGCCCACATGGCCCGCGCCCAGCGCAAGCTCGCCGCCACCCCCCCGGCGACCAGCGAACTTGCGGGAGCCTAGAAGTCACTCTCCGGCGAAGTGGTGGCGGAGGAAGGTGGTGACGGCGGCGGGGTCGGCGGCGACCTCGTAGCCGAGATGGGAGGGTGCGCGGGCGTCGCCGCGGGCGAGCATGCCCTCGCGGGCCATGACCTCGACCTGTCCCAGGAACGGTGACCAGAAGCCCCCGTGGTCGAGGAAGACCAGCGGCCGCTCCAGCCCGGCGACCCGGCGCCAGGCCAGCACCTCGATGGCCTCGTCGAGGGTCCCGAAGCCGCCCGGCAACACCACGAAGGCGTCGGCGCTGCCCAACAGGACGGCCTTGCGCTCCGCCAGGTCGGACGTGACGACCAGTTCGTCGGCGTCCACGTCGTGGATGCCCACGTCGACGAACTGCTGCAGGGTGACCGCGACGACCCGCCCTCCGGCCGCACGGCAGGAGTCCGCCAGCGACCGCATCATCCCGGTGAGGGTGCCGCCGTACACCAGGGTCCAGCCCCCGGTCCCGATGCGCGTGCCCAGCTCGTCGGCCAGCTCGCGGTAGTGCGGATCCACGTCGGCAGCCGACGACGCGAACACGGCCACGACGGGGTCGCCGTCGGCGGCGGTGGCGGTCGTGGCCAGGCCGGCGGCCACCACGCCGGGGTCCGCCACCGGGTCGCTCATCGGTACTCCGGGTTCGGGGCGTGGGGCACCGTCCCGGCGTCCCAGTCCTCGCCCACGTTGCCGAACGCCGGGATGCCACCGTTGTCCACCAGCATCCGGGCGGTGTGGAGCAGGTTCCAGGTCATGAAGGTCAGGTTGCGATTGGTGAAGTCGTTGTCGAACCCGATCGGCACGTCACCCTCCTCGGGGTCGTCGCCGTAGCTCGGACCCGGCCCGACCTCGCCGATCCACCCCGCGTCGGCCTGGGGCGGGATGGTGTAGCCCAGGTGCTGCAACGCGTACAGCAGCCCCATCGACACGTGCTTGACCCCGTCCTCGTTGCCGGTGACCAGCACCCCGCCAGCGCGGCCGTAGTAGACGTACTGGCCCGCGTCGTTGGTCTGCCCGGAAGCGCTGTAGAGCCGCTCGACCACCCGGGTCGCGATCGAGGACCGCTCGCCCAGCCAGATCGGCGTCCCCAGCACCAGGATGTCGGCCGCCAGGACACGGTCGAGCAGGTCGGGCCATGCGTCGCTGGCGAAGCCCTGCTCGGTCATGTCCGGCTGGACACCCGGCGGGATGTCCTCGTCGACCGCCCGGAACTGGTCGACGGTGACCCCTGCGGCCTCCATGATCGCGATGGACTTGTCCATCAACGTCTGGGTGTGCGACGTCCCCGGGGAGCGGGTCAGCGTGCAGTTGACGTACATCGCGGTCAGGTCGTCGTAGTCCGCCGGAAGCTCGGCCATGGTCCATTCCTGTCGGTCGTCGTGCCCCGCGCACCGAACCTACTCCCGACCGCCCACCTCCCCACCCCACGGATCGCCCGGGCAGGTCAGGAGGTGGGGGTCTCCGGGCGGAGGGTGGGGAAGAGGATGACGTCGCGGATGGACGTGGCACCGGTCAGGAGCATGACCAGGCGGTCGACGCCCAGGCCCAGTCCGACCGTCGGGGGCATGCCGTGCTCCATGGCACGCAGGTACGGCTCGTCGACGAACATCGCCTCGTCGTCCCCGGCCTCGCGCGCCGCGGCCTGGGCCTCGAAGCGGTCTCGCTGGTCGTCGGGGTCGGTCAGCTCGGAGAACCCGTTGGCGAACTCGCGACCGACCACGAACAGCTCGAAGCGCTCGGTCACGTGGTCCTTGCTGCGGTGGCGACGTGCCAGCGGCGAGATCTCGACCGGGTACTCGGTGACGAAGACCGGATCCCACAGGGTCTCCTCCACCAGTTCCTCGAACAGCCCGTTGACGAGCCGGCCCGCCCCCCAGTCGGGTTCCCAGGCGACCTCGTTGAGGTTGCACACACCCCGCAGCTCCTCGACGTCGTCGTAGGACACGTCCAGCCCGGTCGCGGTGCGCACCAGGTCGAGCATCGTCACGCGGGCGAAGGGACGCTCCAACGACACGTCGCGGAGCGGGGACTGCTCGTCGGTGGCCGCGTCGGATTCCTCGACCACCACCGGGTCCGCGAACCGGTCGGGGTAGGTGATCGCCAGGGTCCCCACTGCCTCGGCAGCACGCCGGACCAGGCCCTCGGCCAGCTCCATCCCGTCCTCGTGGTCGCCGTAGGCCTGGTAGGACTCCAGCATCGTGAACTCGGGGTTGTGCCGGGGGCTCATCCCCTCGTTGCGGAAGCTGCGGTTGAGCTCGAAGACCCGCGACATCCCGCCCACGACCAGCCGCTTGAGGTACAGCTCCGGCGCGATGCGCAGGTACAGGTCGGAGTCGAGCGTGTTGTGGTGGGTCACGAAGGGTCGTGCGGTCGCGCCACCCGGGATGGGGTGCAGCATCGGCGTCTCGACCTCGACGAACCCGCGGTCGACCATCTCGTCCCGCAGCGCCCGCAGGATCGCGGCTCGCTTTGCGAACACGCGTCGGGTGTCGGCGTTGACGACCAGGTCGAGCTCGCGCTGGCGGGACCGGGTCTCGACGTCGGCCAGGCCGTAGTACTGGTCGGGCAGTGGGCGCAGCGCCTTGCCGAGGACGACCAGCTCGCGGGGACGGATCGACAGCTCGCCACGACGGGTCACCATCACCTCGCCGACGACGCCCAGCCAGTCCCCGACGTCGACCACGTCGGTGAAGGTGGCCATGCCGTCCTCGCCCAGGGCGTTGACCTGGACGAACAGCTGGACCTCGGTGCCGTCGTCGCGCAGCGCCCCGAAGGCGAGCTTGCCCTGTCCGCGTCGCGCCACCAGCCGTCCCGCGACGGTGACCTCGTCACCGGTCTCGGCGCCGTCGTCGAGGTCCGCCCACTCCGCCCGCACCTCGGCCAGCGAGTGCGTGACCGGCCAGACCGGTGGATGGGGATCGATCCCCTCGGCGCGCAACGCGGCGACCTTGTCCCGACGCAGCGCCATCTGGTCGGACAGCCCGGACGCACTGGTGGCCGTGCCGGGGTCGTCGGCGGTCGCGGCGGGGTCGTCGGACATGGCAGGTCTTCTGCTCGGCACGGTCACGGGAGCGCTGCGCGGGGCCGGGCGAACGCCGGCGGGCGGACGACCCCGCACGGTAGTGCACGGGGCGCGTCGCGTACGCTGCGCCCAACGTCCCGACGGGTGCCGCGCGATCGTCCGACCGACCCGGCAACCCTGCGCTCCACCGGCGAGGTCCACCCCGTGAACAAGATCCTCGGCACCGCCTTCTCCTACGACGACGTCCTGCTGGTTCCCCGCCGGTCGGGGGTCCTGCCCGACCAGGTCGACACGACCAGCGCGTTCACACCGTCGATCCGCCTCGAGATCCCGATCGTGTCGGCGGCCATGGACACCGTGACCGAGGCCCGCATGGCGATCGCGCTGGCCCGCCAGGGCGGCATCGGCGTGGTCCACAAGCGCCAGTCCATCGACGACCAGGTGCGGATGGTCCGCCAGGTGAAGCGGTCCGAGTCGGGGACCATCACCGACCCGGTCACGGTCACGACCGACGCCACCCTCCAGGACGCCGAGGACCTGATGGCGCACTACCGGATCTCCGGCGTGCCGGTGGTCCACGGCGACAACGTCCTGGCCGGGATCATCACCAACCGGGACCTGCGCTTCGAGACCGACTTCAGCCGCCCGGTCACCGAGCGCATGACCGCGCAGAACCTGGTCACGGCGAAGGTCGGCACCGACCTCGAGATGGCCAAGGAGACCCTCCGCGAGCACCGGATCGAGAAGCTGCTGCTGGTCGACGACGACGGGCGACTGGCCGGCCTGATCACGATCAAGGACCTGCAGAAGGCGATCGACTATCCCCGGGCGACCAAGGACGAGCAGGGACGACTCCGGGCCGCCGCCGCGCTCGGCGTGTCCGCCGACCTGCACGACCGCGCCGGGGCCCTGGTGGAGGCCGGGGTGGACGCGCTGGTGCTGGACTCGGCCCACGGCCACTCCGAGGGGATCCTGGACGCCCTCGTGGCGGTCAAGGAGCGCTACGACGTCGAGGTGGTGGGCGGCAACGTCGCGACCGCGGACGGCGCCCGGGACCTGGTCGAGCGCGGGGCCGACGCCGTCAAGGTCGGGATCGGGCCCGGCTCGATCTGCACGACCAGGGTGGTCACCGGGGTGGGTGTCCCGCAGCTCACCGCCGTCCTGGAGTGCGTCCAGGCGGCCGGCGACGTCCCGGTGATCGCCGACGGTGGCATCAAGCAGACCGGCGACGTCGCCAAGGCGCTGGCCGCCGGGGCGGGCACGGTCATGATCGGCTCGATGTTCGCCGGCACCTACGAGGCACCGGGCGAGGAGGTCCTCCACGAGGGCCGACGCTTCAAGACCTACCGGGGCATGGGATCGCTGGCCGCGATGAGCGGCGAGTCGTCCTCGGCGGACCGCTACTTCCAGGACCCCAACGCCAGCAGCAAGCTGGTCCCCGAGGGCGTGGAGGGCATGGTCCCCTACCGCGGCCCGATGGGCGACATCGTCCACCAGATCGTCGGTGGCGTGCGCTCGGCCATGGGCTACTGCGGCGCGCCGGACATGGCCACGTTCGGCTCGGCGACCCGGTTCCACCGGATCACCCAGGCGGCCCTGCGCGAGTCGCACCCGCACGACATCCGGATCACCCGCGAGGCGCCGAACTACACCACGTCGGACTGAGCCCCGAGCGGGACCACCGCGCGCCCGACGCACCCCCCGACCTTCGACCGGAGGACCTCCATGGAGGCCGTCCTGACCGCACTCGGCCTGGTGTTCCTGGCCGAGCTGGGGGACAAGACCCAGCTGGTCGTGCTGACGATGGGCGCCGGCCGCAGGCTGGTCCCGACCCTGGCCGGCCTGCTCGCGACCATCGCGCTGCTGCAGGGCATCGCCGTCGGGATCGGCAGCCTGGTCGCCGAGGCCGTGCCGGACACGGCCCTGGGCATCGGCTCCGGGCTGTTGTTCCTGGTCTTCGCGGCGTGGACCTGGTTCGCGACCGACGACGCCGACGACGACCCCGGCCCGCCCGGCACGCTGCTGGCGTTCCTGGCGGCCTTCTTCGTCGCCGAGCTGGGTGACAAGTCGAGCCTGGCCACCGCACTGCTCGCGACCACAAACGACGCCTTCGCCACGTGGCTCGGCGCGACGCTGGGGTTCTTCGGTGCCACCGTCGTCAGCCTCGCCGCCGGCACCTTCCTGCGCAGCCGGGTGCGCCCGACCACGCTGCAGCGGGCCGGCGCGATCGCCTTCCTGGTGGTCGGGATCGTGACCCTGGTCACGACGCTCGCGTGATCAGGAGCCAGTGGCCGAGATGGCGCCGGTCAGCAGTGCCTCCAGGCCCCAGTCGATCCCGGAGAAGTCCGTCGTGAACCCCAGGCGGACCACGACCAGGTCCTCCGACGGGACCACCACGACCTGCTGGCCCTCGTTGCCCGACGCCCAGTAGGCGTCGGCGGGCACGCCGGGCATGCGCAGGTCGCCGTCGGCGCCCTCGTTGAGCCACCAGTGTGCGCCGTAGGGGTTCTCGGTCTCGAGCTCGACCGGCGTGGTCGTGGCCTCGATCCAGTCGGTCGGCAGCAGCTGCTGGCCCTCCCACTCCCCCTCCTGGAGGAACCACTGGCCGAACCGGGCCCAGTCACGCGCGGTCATGTACGGAAACGACGAGCACACCAGCCCCCCGGACGCGTCGGCCTCCATGACGGCCGAGGTCATCCCCAGGGGGTCGAAGACCAGGTCCCGGGCCAGCTCCAGGCCCAGTTCCGAGGCGTCCTGGGCCTCGTCGCACACGATGTTGGACGTGCCCGACGAGTAGGACCACGCGGTGCCGGGGTCGTCGGCCAGCGGCTTGGCGGCGGCGAACTCGGCCGTCGAGCCGGGGCGGAACAGCATGTTGGTGGCGTCGGTGTCGGGGTCGTAGGTCTCGTCGAACGCCAGCCCCGACGTCATGTGGAGCAGTTCGGCCATGGTGATCTGGGCGCGAAGGTCCCCGGCCCACTCCTCCCGCAGGTCGGCGTCGTCCAGGGCCATGCGGCCGTCGGCGACCAGGCGCCCGACCACGGCGTTGGCCACCGACTTGCCCATCGACCACCCGAGCAGCGGCGTCTGGGCATCGAACCCGTCGGCATAGCGCTCGGCGACCACCCGGCCATCCCGCACGACGACGACCGCCCGGGTGTTCTTGCGCAACCCGTCGGGTGCGTCCTCGACGAAGGCGTTCTCCACGGCACGGTCCAGGGCGGCACCGTCGACCCCCGCCGCGTCGCGGGCGGCGTCGAGGTCGACGGCCTCGCCCAGCGGCCACTCGGCCGACGGGTCCGCGACCGCTGCGGCCTGGAGCGGCGCGAAGCCGGGATCGGCCGTGGCCAGGGTGCAGCCGACGCCCGGCGTGTACCAGGCCGTCGAGTCCCACAGCCCGAGCAGGCTGGCGGACACCGTCCCGGCATCCTCGTCCACCTCGGTGCGCAGGAACGGGACGAGCGGGTTGTCGGGCAGGTCACCGGCCGCGTCGTCGAGCGGTCGTCCGGCCAGCAGGTGCCCCGAGCAGGCGGTCTTGGCGGCGTAGCCGGTCGCCACCGGGGCGATCGGACCGAGGTACCACGCGACCCCGCCGACCAGGACCGCGACCAGGACGACCACGCCGACGACGACCAGGCGTCCACGTCCCACCACGTCTCCTCGGCTCGTGTCGCCCGGGTGGTGGCGCACGCTAGCCGCCGACGTGTGCCGGGGGGACGCGACCCTCGTGGACCGTAGGATCGGGGAGCACGGGTGGTCCGTGGGACACCGGCGATCCCGGTGGCGGACTCCCGGCGGGAGCCACCACCATGATCTTCGACAACGTCGACGGCCACGAACTGGTCGTCTTCGCCAACGACGAGGCAAGCGGTCTGCGGGCGATCATCGCCGTGCACTCCACGGCCCTGGGACCGGCGCTCGGCGGCACGCGGATGCGGCCCTACGCCACCGAGCACGAGGCCCTGGCCGACGTCCTGCGCCTGTCACGGGCGATGTCGCTGAAGAACGCGGCGGCCGGCCTGGCCCACGGCGGGGGCAAGGCCGTGATCATCGCCGACCCCGCGACCGACAAGACGCCAGCGCTGTTCGCCGCCCACGGCCGCGCCATCGACGCCCTCGGGGGCCGCTACGTCACGGCCTGCGACGTCGGCACGACTCCGGCGGACATGTCCGCGGTCGCGACCACGACGCCCTGGGTGACGGGCCGCCCCGCCGACGAGGGCGGGGTCGGCGACTCCGGCGTGCTCACGGCCCACGGGGTCGAGGTGGGGATGCACGCGGCCGCCCGGCACCGGTGGGGCAGCGAGGACCTGGCCGGTCGCCACGTCGTGGTCCAGGGCCTGGGCAAGGTCGGTGGGCGGCTGGTCCGCAGCCTGCTGGACCAGGGTGCCACCGTCACGGTCGCGGACGTGGACGCCGCCGCGGTCGCCCGGGCGGTCGAGGCCGGAGCACGGGCCGTGGGCGTGGACGAGGTCATGGCGGTCGAGGCCGACGTGCTGTCGCCAAACGCGCTCGGCGGGGTCCTGAACGCCTCGTCGATCCCCGACCTGCGGGTCGAGATCGTGTGCGGCGGTGCGAACAACCAGTTGGCGCTCCCGGACGAGGGTGCCCGGATGCTGGCCGACGCGGGGATCCTCTACGCGCCCGACTACATCGTCAACGCCGGCGGGGTGATCGCGGTGTCCGACGAACTGCACCCCGACGGCCACTCCGAGGAGCGGTGTCGGGTGGCCGCCGACGAGATCGCGACCACGCTCGACGCGGTGTTCGCCCGGGCGGAGGCGTACGGCATCACCACCGAGCAGGCCGCACGCGAGTTCGCGACGGAACGCATCGAGAACGCCTCGACCGCCTAGGTCCAGGGGCCGTCGAGGACCACGCGAGCGTGGTCGTCGGTGGGGCGGACCCGACCGAGCACCCAGGCGTCGGTGCCGCCGGCCGCCAGCCGGTCGACCACGGCGTCGGCGTCGGCGTCCGCGACGACGGCCACCATGCCGACCCCGTTGTTGAAGGTGCGCCACATCTCGTCGGGTGCCACCGGGCCACGCTCGGCCAGCCACCGGAACACGTCCGGCCGCTCCCACGTCGTGACGTCGATCGTGGCGGCGAGGTGGTCGGGCAGGACCCGGGGGACGTTGCCGACCAGCCCGCCCCCGGTGACGTGGCACAGGGCGTGGACGTCCACCCCGGCCCCGAGCAGGTCCAGCACCGCGGGGACGTGGATGCGGGTCGGCGTGAGCAGGACCTCGCCCAACGGTGCGACGAGCCCGTGCGTCGCGTCGAGGTCCAGGTCGCCCACGATCCGCCGCACCAGTGAGTAGCCGTTGCTGTGCAGCCCGGACGACGCCAGCGCCACCAGCACGTCGCCGTCGCGGACCCGGTCGGGTCCGAGGATCGCGTCGCGCTCGACCACGCCGACGCCGAACCCGGCGAGGTCGAACTCGTCTGGTCCGAGCAGGCCCGGGTGCTCGGCCGTCTCCCCGCCCACCAGGGCACAGCTCGCCTGCACGCACCCCTCGGCGATGCCGGCCACGAGTGCCGCGACGCGGTCCGGGTCCAGTCGCCCGACCGACAGGTAGTCGTTGAAGAACAGTGGCTCCGCACCGGTCACGACCAGGTCGTCCACGACCATCGCCACCAGGTCGATCCCGACCGTGTCGAGCACGCCCGACCGCCGGGCGAGGTCGACCTTGGTGCCCACACCGTCGGTGCCCGACACCAGGACGGGGTCGGTCCACCGCCCCTGGTCGAAGGCGAACAGTCCCCCGAACCCGCCGATGCTCGACAGGACCTCGGGGCGGCGGGTGCGCTCCACGTGGCGGCTGACGAGCGGGACCGACGCCTCCGCTGCATCGAGGTCGACGCCGGCGTCGGCGTAGGACAGCCCGTCGGGGTCGGGTGCGGTCACGGCATGGCCTCGAGGATCCGACGGCACGGGACGCGGCCAGCCTAGGCCGGCTGCAGCACCACCCCCGCCACCGGACCGGGTGCCGTCGCCGGGCGCGGCGCGAGCGAGCCGTAGCCTCGGGGGCCATGACCTCCCGCCGTGGCCTGCTCGCCTTCGTGTTCACCGTCACGCTGACGGGCATCCTCAACAACACGCTCGTCACGCCGGCGATCCCCGACATCCTCGCCGAGTTCGGCCAACCCGACTCGCGTTCCGGGTGGCTGGTCGCCGTCGGATCGATCGCCGGCATCGTGGTCGCGCCCCTGGTCGGCGTGCTGGCGGACCGGTTCGGACGACGGATCGTGCTGACCACGTGCCTGGCGACCTTCGCCACGTTCGGGTCGGCCGCGGCGCTGGCCCCGACGTTCGAGTTCCTGCTGCTCGCACGGCTGCTGCAGGGCTTCGGGTCGGCCGGGTTGGTCAACCTCGCGGTCGTGCTGCTCGGCGACACCTTCACGGGGGCCGAACGGACGCACTGGGTGGGCCGCAACGGTGCCGTCCTGACGGTCGGACTGGCGGCGCTCCCGACGGTGAGCGGACTGCTCACCCAGGCGACGTCGTGGCGGGTCACGTTCGGGCTGTACACGATCGGGTTCGTCACGGCCGTGCTGGCGTGGCGGCTGCTCGACGCGAGCCGACCGCCCGACCCGCCCCGCATCGCCGACCAGCTCGGCGACGTCGCTGCCGTCATCCGCAGACGCGAGGTCCGCGTGCTGCTGGTGATCGGGTTCCTGGCCTTCGTGGTGATCTTCGGTGGGTTCCTGACGATCATGCCGGTGCACCTCGCCGGGGTGTTCGGCCTGGACGCCGGCGCCCGCGGGCTGGTGATCTCGGCACCGGCGCTGACGTCGTCGATCTTCGCGTTCAACCTCGGCCGGATCCGGCGACGACTGTCCATGGCGCACCTGGTGACCCTGGCCGGCGGGGTGTTCACCGTCGCGTTCCTGGCGATGGGCCTGGCACCCGCCCTGTGGCTGCTCCTGCTGGGGGCACTGGGGTTCGGCACCAGCGAGGGCCTGCTGATCGGGAGCCTCCAGGACGAGTCGATGGCGGTCGCCCCCGACCGCCACCGGGGCGCCATCGTCGCAGCCTTCGTGGGAGCCGCCCGGCTCGGCCAGTCCACCGGGCCACTGCTGTTCTCGGCAATCCTGGCGAGCACCTCGACGAGCACGACCCTGGTGTTGACCTCGATCGCGACGGCGGCGATCCTGCTGCTCGGGCTGTTCGGCCCCCTGCGACACACCACGGCCGCCAGTCCGGCCGATGAGCGATCGGAGACCTCGGCATGAGCATCGTCAGCGGCCGCCCGATCGGCGACGACCGACCCGTCACCCTGGACCTGGAGGGTGGCCGGATCGTCGGACGCCGACCGGGTGGCGATCCCGAGCACGTCCTGGCACCGGGGCTGGTCGACGTGCACTGCCACGGCGCCGGGGGCCACGAGTTCGGCGTCGGCGACGCCACGGAGGCCGCGGCCTTCCACCACCGCGCCGGGTCCACCTCGGTGGTCGCCAGCCTGGTGTCGACCGACGCGGACACCCTGGCCGGGCGCATCGCCGGCCTCGCCCCGCTCGTCGCCGACCGGACCCTCGCCGGCATCCACCTCGAGGGCCCGTTCCTCGCCCCGGCCCAGAAGGGCGCCCACGACCCGACCGCCCTGCGCCACCCCGACCCGGACGTTGCCGTGACCTGGACACGGCTCGCCGGCGACGGCCCCTGCATGGTGACCCTGGCTCCCGAACTGGCCGGTGGCGACGCCACCATCGATGCCCTCCTCGAGCGTGGCGTCGTGGTCGCGCTGGGCCACACGGACGCCGACGGGGAGACGATTGGCTCTGCCCTCGCCCGGGTCGCGTCCACCGGGACGATCCCGGTCGTGACCCACCTGTTCAACGGGATGCCGGACTTCCACCATCGGGATGCCGGTCCGGCGATGGCGGCCCTGCGCGCAGCGCGTCGGGGCGACGCCTGGGTCGAGCTGATCGCCGACGGCCACCACCTCGACGACGCCACGATCGCCGGGGTCGTCGAGCTCGCCGGCGACCACGTCCTGCTGGTCAGTGACGCGACCGGTGCCACCGGGCTGGGCGACGGGCTCCACCGACTGGGCAGCCTGCAGGTGCGCGTGACCGGCACGACCTCCCGGCTGGTCGACGGGGACTCCCTGGCCGGCAGTGTCACGCCACTGCTGGGATGCGTCCGCCGCGCGGTCGCGGCCGGGGTCGACGTCGCCACGGCCTTCGCCGCCGCGACGTCCCACCCGGCGGCTGCACTGGGCCTCCATGACGTCGGCAGCCTGGCGGTCGGCGACCGTGCCGACGTCCTGGTGCTGGACGACGACCTGGACCTGGTCCGGGTGTGGCGCGACGGCCGGGTGCTCGAGCCCCCGTCGGATCCCGCCTGAGCCGGGTCGACCTGCGTGGCCCCGGTCCCACCCTGCAGGGCTGGCCGGGGGCGGGCTGCAGGAACCTCCCGCAGTCGCAACACTGGACGACGTGACCGACATCCTGTCCCGCCGCCACCTCCCCGACCCGAGCGCGCCCGTCGCCACGAAGGGCTCCGTCGACGAGCTCGTCGACCTGGTGCGCGACGGCGGGGTGTGCGTGCTGACGGGGGCCGGCATCTCCACGGCGTCGGGCATCCCGGACTACCGCGGCGTCACCGGGCGAGCGCGACCGGCCACACCCATGCGCCACGCCGACTTCGTGGGCTCGGCCGACAACCGGCGCCGCTACTGGGCCCGATCGCTGGTCGGGTGGAAGACCTTCGGGGACATCGAGCCCAACCGGGGGCACCGGGCCGTGGCCGCCCTCGAGTCCGCCGGACTGGTCGACCGGGTCATCACCCAGAACGTCGACGGCCTGCACCAGTCCGCCGGGAGCCGGGAGGTCGTGGAGCTCCACGGGACCCTGGCGACCGTCAGCTGCCTGCACTGCGGTCAGCAGTTCCCGCGGGCCGACCTCCAGGTGGAGCTGCGTCGCCGCAACCCCGACTTCGTGCAACGACCCGGGACGGTGTCGGCCGACGGTGACGCCCATGTCGCCGACGACCGGTCCTTCGTGGTCGTCGACTGCCGCTGTGGTGGTCCGTTGATGCCCGACGTCGTGTTCTTCGGTGCCGGTGTCCCCCGGCCGGTGGTGCAACGGTGCTACCGGATGGTCGAGGAGTGCGACGCCCTGGTGGTGCTGGGCTCGTCGTTGTTCGTCTGGTCCGGCCTGCGGTTCGTGCGCCACGCCGCGCGCCACGACCGGCCCGTGGCGATCGTCAACCACGGCCCCACCCGGGCCGACGAACTGGCCACGGTGCGGCTGGACGACGACCTCACCACGGTGCTGGAGCAGGTCCGGGCCCGCCTCGGCCGGCCCCACGGGGCCCCCGCGGCCGCCGGAGCGAGCGTGCGGCCATGATCTCGCTGCACCTCGCCAGGTGGCTGCGCGACGCCGGCCTGGCGTGGGAGCCGGCTCCGGGTGACGAGTTCCTGGTCCCCGACCACGGCATGGACGACCGGGTGTTCGTCATCGCGGAGATGGTCGTCCAGGTCCGCCACCTGCCGACCGGCACGATCATCGCGTTGAACGGCACGACCGAGTGGGCGCTGGACAGCCTGATGCTGTCGGAGACCCTGTGGATGCCACGCGAGGACCAGCTCCGCGAGGTCCTGGGTGATGCGTTCCTGTCCCTGGAGCGCCGGGCCGAGGACTGGGCCGTCCGGGTGCGGCTGTCCGACGGGACCACGACCGGCGTGGTGGCGTCCACGCCGGTCGACGCATGGGCCAAGGCCGTCCTGGTCCACCTGCGCGGCCCGGACTGACCACCGAGGAGCAACCTGGTCGAGCGCGCCAGCGCACCGGGGATGTTGGGAGCGCAGCGAGCAACTCCAACGTGCCCCGGACGCAGGCTGCAGAACGAGCGCAGCGAGCTTCTGCATCGTGCCCGAGGAACGAGGGCCCGCCCTGATTCGAGCGCGCCAGCGCGAGATCAGGCGTCCAGGGCGTCGAGGTCGAACTTGATCTGGGCGAGGTGTTCGTGCTCGTCGGGCACGGGGATCGGGTACTGGCCGTCGAAGCAGGCCCTGCACAGCTCGTCCATCGCCATCGGGGTCTGGTCCACCAGGCCCTGCAGGCTGACGTAGTGCAGGGAGTCGGCCCCGACGTAGTCGCGGATCTCGTCCACGGTCATGTCGGCGCCGATCAGCTGGGCGCGCGTGGCCATGTCGATGCCGTAGTAGCAGGGGTTCTTGATCGGCGGCGCACAGATCCGCAGGTGCACCTCCTCGGCCCCGGCGGACTTGAGCATCGCCACCAGCTGCCGGGAGGTGTTGCCCCGCACGATCGAGTCGTCGACGACGACCAGGCGACGCCCGCCGACGATCTCGCGGACCGGCGACAGCTTGAGCCGGATGCCGAGCTGGCGCAGGGAGTCGGTCGGCTCGATGAAGGTCCGCCCCACGTAGCGGTTCTTGACCAGCCCGTCGGCGAACGGCAGTCCCGACTCCGAGGCGTAGCCCGCGGCCGCGTCCCGACCAGAGTCGGGCACCGCGATGACGATGTCGGCGTCGACCGGGGCCTCGCGCGCCAGCTGGCGACCGACCTCGCGACGCGAGAACAGCACGCTGCGCTCGGCCTGGACGTGGTCGGGTCGCGCCAGGTAGACCCACTCGAAGAGGCAGAAGTGCGGCGTGGCCGGCGCGAAGCGACGGGCGTGCATCCCGTCCTCGTCGAGCATCACCAGCTCGCCCGGTGCGACCTCGCGGACCGGGATGGCGCCGACGATGTCCAGCGCCGAGGTCTCGGAGGCCACCGCCCAGCCCCCCTTCGGCAGGCGACCCACCACCAGCGGCCGGATCCCGTGCGGGTCCCGGAAGGCGTACACCCGCTCGTTGTCCATCAGCACGACCGAGAACGCCCCGACCAGCTTCGGCGCCACCTCCATGATCGCGGCCTCGACACTGACGTCGGGGTCGCGGGCGAGCAGGTCGGCCATCAGGCCCGAGTCGTTGCCGCTGGGCACGCCGAGCATCCGCGCGATCTCGGCGGTGTTGACCAGGTTGCCGTTGTGTCCCAGCGCGATCCCCGACCCCACGGTCGACTCGCGATAGGCCGGCTGGGCGTTGGCCCACGAGCTCGCACCGGTGGTCGAGTAGCGGCAGTGCCCGATCGCGACGTGGCCCGGCATCGCCGCGAGACCGGCGGGCGTGAACACCTGGTTCACCAGCCCCATGTCCTTGTGGACCATGATGCGCGAACCGTCGGAGGTGGCGATCCCGGCGGACTCCTGGCCGCGGTGCTGGAGGGCGTACAGCCCGTAGTAGGTCAGGGTCGCCACGTCCTCACCGGGGGCGAAGATGCCGAACACGCCGCACTCCTCGCGGGGTCCCTCGGCCAGTCGGCGGGGGTCGACCCCGTCGTCCACCACCGGCAGGCGTCGGGCGTCGGGCGGCACCGCGGGATCGGACGGGTCGGTGGTCATGTGACGACCTCTCCGGTGGCAGTGGTGACCAGGGACGGGTCCACCGCGGTGGGCACGCCACGCAGGTGGGCGTCGCGGACGTCCTCCAGGGACAGCGTCAGCAGGCCCTGGACGTCGATGGTGGTGCCCCCCACGGTGCCGACGTCGGCCAGGGGGACCTCGGCGTCGGCGCACAGCCGCGCGAGCTCGCGCACGCTGTCGGACGGCGTCGTCACCAGCACCCGTGACGGTGACTCGCTGAACAGCAGCTGGGCCGGGTCCTTGCGCTCGGTCGGCACGATCTGGACACCGATGTCGCCGAGGACGGCCGAGTCGGCCAGCGCGGCCACCAGTCCCCCGTCGGAGATGTCGTGGGCCGAGTGCAGCAGGCCGGCCCGGGCCGCCTCGCCCAGCACCACGGCCAGGCGGGCCTCGAGGTCGAGGTCGACCGGCGCGAGACGACCGCCCAGGGGGAGGTCGAGGTAGGCCTGGAGGGCGGACCCCGCCAGCCCCGGCCGGGTCTCGTCCCCCAGCAGGAACACCACGTCGCCCTCCTGCACGAACGCCTGTCCCACCGCCATCGCCGCGTCGTCGATCACGCCCAGCACCCCGATGACCGGCGTGGGCCAGATGTGGGTGTCACGCGGGTCGTCACTGCCCCCGACGCGGGACTCGTTGTACAACGAGACGTTGCCCCCGGTCACGGGGATGCCCAGGGTCCGGGTCGCCTCCCCGAGGGCCTCGATCGAGGTCGCGAGCTGCCACATGATCTCGGGCCGCTCGGGGTTGCCGAAGTTCAGGCAGTTGGTCGACGCGATCGGGGTCGCCCCGACGCACGCCACGTTGCGGAAGGCCTCGGCGACGACCCGGCGCGTGCCCTCGGCCGGGTCGAGCTCGCACCAGCGGCCGTTGCCGTCCAGCGCACAGGCGATGCCGCGGGCGCTGCCCGGAAGCCGGACCACGCCGGCGTCGCCCTGGCCGGGACCGAGCACGGTGCCACCGCGGACCCACGAGTCGTACTGGCCATGCACCCAGTCGGCCGCCGCCAGGGACGGCGAGGCGAGGAACTTCGCGACGAAGCCGGCCAGGTCGCCGTCGTCGGCCAGGCCCGGGATGGGCAGGTCCTCGGCGACGACGATGCCGTAGCCGTCCTGCCATGCGGGGCGCTCGCGGGGCCGGTCGTAGGTGGGCCCCTCGTCGGCCAGCGACCGCGCGGGCAGGTCGGCGACCAGCTCACCGCGCCGATGCAGTCGCAGCCGGTCGCCGGCGACCACCTCGCCGATGACCGAGGCCGGCACGTCCCAGCGGGCCGCGACGGCCAGGACCTCGTCGACCCCGTCCGGGTGCGCCAGGGCGAGCATCCGCTCCTGCGACTCCGAGCACAGGATCTCCCAGGACGCCATCGAGGGCTCCCGCAGGTGCACGGCGTCCAGGTCGACGTCCATGCCCATCGAGGCAGCCGACGCCAGCTCGGCCGTCGAGCAGGCGATCCCTGCCGCACCCATGTCCTGGATCCCGGCGAGCAGGTCCCGGTCGTAGAGCTCGAGGCAGCACTCGATCAGGCTCTTCTCGCGGAACGGGTCCCCCACCTGGACGTTGGGGCGCTTGTCCTCCAGGCCCTCGTCGAACTCCTGGCTGGCCAGGACCGACGCACCCCCGATGCCGTCACGCCCGGTGGAAGAACCCAGCAGGATCGCGACGTCACCGACCTGCTCGGCCGTGGCCAGCTGGAGGCGCTCGACCGGCATCACGCCGATGGCCAGCACGTTGACCAGCGGGTTGGTCGCGTAGCGGTCGTCGAAGACCGTCTCGCCCCCGATGTTGGGCACACCGACGCAGTTGCCGTACCCGCCGACGCCGCGCACGACCCCGTCGACGATCGCGCGCTGGAAGGCACGCGACCGTGGCCCGAGTCCGTCCACGGTCGGGTCGCCGAACCGCAGCGAGTCCATGACCGCGATGGGACGGGCACCCATGGTGAAGATGTCGCGCAGGATCCCGCCGACCCCGGTGGCGGCTCCCTGGTAGGGCTCGACGAAGCTGGGGTGGTTGTGTGACTCGACCTTGAACGCCACCGCCAGCCCGTCGCCGACGTCGACCACCCCCGCGTTCTCGCCGGGACCGGCGAGGATGCGGGGCGAGGTGGCCTCGAGGCGACGCAGGTGCACCTTGGAGGACTTGTACGAACAGTGCTCCGACCACATCACCGAGTACATCCCCAGCTCGGACACGGTCGGGACGCGGCCGAGCGCCTCGACCACCTGGTCGTACTCGTCGCGGCGCAGCCCGAGCTCGTGGCCGAGCTCGCGGGCTCGCTCGTCGGTCAGGGTCTCGTCGGCGGGGAAGGTCGTGACGGGGGTCTGGGTCACCGCGACAGGCTTTCGTGCTCGGGAACGTCGGACGCCAGGCCGGCGAACATCGCGAGGAAGTCGTCCCCGCCCGCGAGGTCGTCGTCCACGGCGTGCTCGGGATGCGGCATCAACCCGACGACGTTGCCGGCCTCGTTGGAGACGCCGGCGATGTTGCGCGCCGACCCGTTGGGGTTGTCCCCGGGGAGGTAGCGGAACACGACCCGGTCCTCGGCCTCGAGCCGGTCCAGGGTGGCCGGGTCGGCGTGGTAGCAGCCCTCACCGGACTTGAGCGGCACCGACCAGGGACCGGGGTGATCGAACCCCCGGGTGAACGGCGTGTCGCGCCGCTCCACCGTGACGAAGACCGGCCGCGACACGAATCGCAGGCCGCTGTTGCGCAGCAGGGCACCGGGCAGGAGGCCGGCCTCGCACAGGATCTGGAAGCCGTTGCAGATGCCCAGGACCGGTCCGCCGTCGGCCGCGAACGCACGCACGGCCGCCATGATCGGCGCGTGCTGCGCGATCGCGCCGGTGCGCAGGTAGTCGCCGTAGCTGAAGCCACCCGGGAGCACGACCGCGTCGACACCCGACAGGTCGGTGTCGCCGTGCCACAGCCCGACACCCTCGGCGCCACCGCGCGTGGCGGCCGCCAGGGCGTCGTGGTCGTCCAGGGACCCGGGGAAGGTGATCACCCCGACACGCATCATGACCTCGTTGCTCGTCCGGGCTGCCGTCGGCGTGGGAGCCCGGGAGTGGCCGCGGACACGGGGACCGACGGCGGGAACGGTAGTGGAGGACGTCGCATCAGCCCGACACCTCCGGATAACCGGCGTCCACGAACGCCTGCACCGGGTCGTCGCCGGCCAGGATCGCTGCGGCGTCGATGCAGCCCAGGGGTGGGTCGTCGCCCATCGCGAGCCGCCCACAGGCCCGGTCGGTGGTCTCGGTCGCCACCACCTCCTGCTGGGCGGTGACCGGTGCCCCGGGCCAGGTCCCGGTCCCGAGGTGCGCCAGCTCGTGCAGGACGAAGGGGGCCCCACGGGTGCCGTCGGTGAACTGGAACCGGGGCGACAGCTCGACCACGATCCGGTCGTCGGAGAGCCGCGCCGACGACTCGGTGCCCGTGAACTCGAACGTCGCGATCCGCAGGATCCCGTCGCCCGCGATCCAGGCGTCCAGGCCGGCCCGCGCCTCGGGGAAGTCCCCGGTCTGGAGCAGCTGGCAGGTCGCCGAGAGGGTCCGCGAGGTGGTGGCGATCGCACCCGGGTCGCCGAACAGCTGGATGCCGGTGGCACAGCCGGTCGCGTCGACCAGGTCGGTCACCTCGTTGAGCACCGCCGTCCCCCGCTCGTGGGTCACGGTCGCCGACCCCGGTGGGCGACGCTCCGCGGCAGTGAGCTCCTCGCGACCGCCGAACGCCACGAACGCCCACACGGTCACGCCGATGCCGACGACGGCCAGGGCAAGCATCGCGAGCACGAACCAACGGGCGAGCACGGGCTCGCCGTCGGGCAGCGACGGGAGGCCGTCACCGACCCCTGAAGGTGATCGCGACATGGGCGGGAACGGTCCTACGAGTTGGCGTCGGCGCGCTCGTCCGGCTGGATGATCCGCCAGACGTAGGTCTCGATGACCGGGTTGGTCAGGAAGTCGTGGGCCATGGACTCCACGGTCGTCGCGAGCTCGTCCCCGGACACGTCCAGGTCCAGCTCGATGTGCTTGCCGACCCGCACGTCGGAGGCCTCGCCGTGGCCCAGGCCCGGCAGGGCACGTTCCAGCGCGCGTCCCTGCGGATCGAGGATCTCGCGCTTGAGCAGGACGTCGATGGCGACGCGGGGCATGGAACACCTCGTTCGGGCGGGGCGGGACCGTGGCGGGCGGCCCTGCGAGTCTACGGCGGCGACCGGGTCGCCCGGAACCTCAGCCGTCCTGGTCGTCGCGGTCCAGCAGGTCGAGGGCCGACACCTGGACCTGGTCGTCGATCGCGGAGGCCAGTGCCGCCGCGAAGTCGGGGGTGAGGTGGTCCTGGTCGCGCCGGACCGGCACTCCGTCGATGATCGGGGGACACCGCAGGCGCTCGTCACACAGCAGCGGGTCGACGTCGACGGACCAGACCTGCGGATCGTCGGTGGCCAGCTCCCGGTAGACGGCCTCCTCGGGGAAGTCGTCGATCCCGGTCATCAGGCACTCGGACTGCACGATGGCCGCGGACAGGCACACCGTCGGGTCCTCGGGCAGGATGGGCACCGGCTCCATCAGCACCAGGGGGCGACCGGCGTCGCGCAGTCCCCCTGCGCCGGTACGCACCAGTGCCTCGACCAGGGCGTCGTGGCTGTCCGCCGTCACGTCGTCCCTGCTCGACCGGAGCGGGAAGTCGCGCTCGCGGAGCCCGTTGGAGGCGACCACGACCAGGTCGGGGTCGAGGCTGGGCAGTTGCTCGTCGTAGAGGAGGTCGTGGCTCTCCACGCAGCGGCGCGACCGCGGGTTCGACGGGTCGCCCAGGAAGGCGCCGTCCGGCCAGGGACAGCTGCCGGAGTGGTTGAGCCACAGGGTCAGGTCGTGCTGCTCGGCGATGGCCTTCCACGCCGGCACGAACATGCGCGCGTGACTGTCCCCGACCAGCAGGATGCCCCCGCTGCCACCCTCGACGACCACGCAGTCCGACCCGTCCGGCTCGCGGCAGTCGGGGATCGGGGGGACCTCTCGCGCGACGGCCTCCAGGTCGAGGTCGGGCACCGGCTCGTCGATCGAGTCGAGCAGGGGCGAACGTGCCTCGCCCGGGTCCTCCCCGACCGCGGCCTGCTCCTCGGGTGGCACCCGGACCGGGGGCCGCAGGTCCACCCGCAGGATCGCCGGCGCGACGAGCGCACCGACGACCAGGGCGATCCCCACGCCGCCGACGATGGACACGGTGGGACGGCCCTGCAGCCAGGCGCCCCGGCGCACCGGCCGTTCGAGCAGGTCGTGGCTGAGTGCGGCGAGCCCGGTCCCGACGGTGGCCGAGATCACGAACAGGGCGACGGGTCCGACCTCGAGGACGCGCTCGGTCAGGACGACCACGGGCCAGTGCCACAGGTAGGTCCCGTACGAGATCATCCCCAGCTTGCGCACGGTCGGCAGGGACAGGGCGCCGCTCGCCCATCCGCCGGCGGCCCATTCGGCCGCGACGAGCAGGACCACGGAGACCCCGGCAGCCGCCAGGCCGCGCACGGACGGGCTGACGTCCAGGAGCGCCGTGGCGACCACCACCAGCCCGACCAGCGCCAGCACCAGCACCGTGCGCGCCCACCGCCGCCCCCGGTCCGGCAGCTTCACCCGCCACAGCACGAGGGCGACCAGCACGCCCACGAGCAGCTGGTAGGCGCGCGTGTCGGTGCCGAGGTAGGCCCGGTTGGCGTCGCTGGTCGCGACGACCACCTGCCAGGCCACCGAGCCGGCCGCCAGGACGGCGACAGCGGCGATGACCCGGCGCAGGCGTCGACCCGTCAGCACCCACAGCCCCATCAGCAGCACCGGGAAGACGAGGTAGAACTGCTCCTCGATCGCCAGGGACCAGAAGTGGAGGTAGGGGCTCTCGGCCTGGCCGACGTTGAAGTAGTCGGCCGCCTCGACGATGAAGTGCCAGTTGGCGTACCAGAGCGACGCCGCACGCGCGTCACCGACGAGGGCCAGGCGATCCAGGGGTGCGGCCACCAGGACGGCGCCCACGGCCGTGCCGACGATGGCCAGGGCCGAGGCCGGGATGAGGCGGCGCGCGCGGCGGGCGTAGAACCGACCGAACCGCAGTCTCCCGACGATCGCCACGTCCGCGAGGATGACGTTGGTGACCAGGTAGCCCGACAGCACGAAGAAGACGTCGACCCCGACGAAGCCACCGGCGAAGGCCGGCAGGCGCGCGTGGAACAACAGCACGAGGTAGACGGCCACCGCACGCAGACCGTCCAGGTGGGGCCGATGGCCCCAGCCGTTGGCCGACGGACCCAACTGCGAGGGCTCGTCCACCCTCGTCTCGGGCACCGCTGGTGCGGCAATGGACATGACGGGACCGTTCGGGGAGCGTGGTGCGGTGGGCGACCTCGAACCGGGCCGACGTGGCAGCGTATGCACCCCCGCGCACCCGACGTGACGGCCGGCGTGGCCCCTCGGACACCGCCGGCAGCCGCTCCCGGGCGACGGGCGTCAGCCCACCGGTGGTCGGGCAGACCGGGTGGCACGGACCACGGCGCTCGACAGGCGGAAGAACCGGACGTCGGCCAGGGGGGTCGTGGCGGTGCCGAGCCGGTTGGTGACGAACGCCACCGCGAGGTCGTCCACCGGGTCGACCCAGCCCCCCGAGCCCCCGAAGCCGTAGTGGCCGAAGGCGTGGCGTGGTCGGCGGCCGGCCATGAAGGCGCGGTGGTAGCCCAGCCGCCAGTGCATCCGGATGCCCATCACGTAGTCGCGTCGTGACGTCTGGACGATCCGGAGGCGGTCGGCGGCGGCGTCGGACAGCAGCCGCACGCCGTTGACCTCGTGGCCGCCCAGACCGGCGTAGACGGTGGCGAGGTCGCGGGCGGTGAACACCCCGTTGACGGCGGGCATCTGGGCGCCGAGGACGGCCCGGTCGGGGTCCATGAACAGCTCGTTGAGACCGTGGATGCCCATCGCCTCGGACGCACGCCGGGCCCACGGCAGGACGCCGGGCAGCGAGTCGAGCATGGAGGGGAAGTCCCATCCGGTCTCGAGCAGCTCCGCCACGTGGGCCCGATGGTCGCCGAGGATGCCGATGCGGATCCCGGTCAGCCCGAGCGGCTCGGCGAGCTCCTCCTGCCACAGGGCGCGCATGTCCCGACCCGTCGCGGCGCGGACCAGCCCCGACAGGATCCAGCCGAACGTCATCGCGTGGTAGCCGGGGCCGTTGCCGGGCAGGGGATCGGGGGACGCGGCCGCGATGCGGCGCTCCATCTCCTCGTCGTCGAGCAGGTCGGTGATGTCGTCGACGAGGTCGCGGACGTTGTGCAGTCCGGCGTCATGGGTCAGGACGTCACGGATCGTGATGGCGCCCTTGCCGTTGGCGCCGAAGGCGGGCCACCACGCGGCGACCGGACGGTCCAGCTGGAGCTCGTGACGGTCGAGGAGCCGGTGGATCACCGCCGCCGTGATCCCCTTGGACGTCGAGAACGACACCGAGCCGGTGTCCGGCAGCCACGGCCGTCGGTGCGCTCGGTCGCGGGTGCCCGCCCACACGTCGACGACGGGGACCCCACGCCAGCGGACCGCCAGCGCGCCGCCCCCGTGGTGGGGCGCGGCGAACAGGTCCTCGAACTGTCGGGCGACGGCCTCGAACCCGGGGGCCACGAACGGCTCGACGGGAGCGCTGACCGGGGTGCTGGCGGACACGGACACCTCCCGAGGGTGCGATCGACCCGGACGGCCATCGGCACGCCCGGACACCCCCCCGACGGGCGTGCGGACACGCATCGGGGACATGCGTCGGGGCCGGCGTGACCGGCCCCTGGCTCCCGGTCGGGATGGTACGCCCCGACCGATCGGCGCGCCCGCACCGCGCCGAAGGTCAGGCGGCTCCGAAGCAGCGCTGGACGTTGCGAGCGCCAGCGAGCAACTCCAACCTGACCGGAGGTCAGGCGGCCACCACGGTCAGCAGCTGGTAGACGGCTGCGAGCTCACCCTCTCCGTCGGTGATCTCGGCGGCCCACCGCACCTCGCCGTGCGCCTCGCCGGGCCGCAGCGCCTTGGCCATGCAGGTCAGCGTGACCGTGATCTCGTCACCCGGGCGGATCGGCTTCATGAACCGCAGGCCGTCCAGGCCCGTGTTGGCCAGCACCGGTCCCTCCTCCGGCGCCACGAACAGGCCTGCGGCGGCCGACAGCAGGAAGTAGCCGTGCGCGACGATCCCGCCGAACAGGGGGTTGCGGGCCGCCGCGTCCTCGTCGGTGTGGGCGTAGAAGTGGTCCCCCGTGAGGTCGGCGAACGCGTCGATGTCCTCGCGCGTCACGTGGCGGGGCCCCGCCACGACGCTGTCGCCCACCTCCAGCTCGTCGAAGTGCTTGCGGAACGGGTGCGTGCCCTCGTGCCGGGCCGCCCCGGACGCCCACCGACCGGTCACGGCCGTCAGCAGGTCGGGCGACCCCTGGATCGATACCCGCTGGAGGTAGTGGTGCAGGCCCTCGAGCCCCCCGAGCTCGGACCCGCCTCCGGCCCGCCCGGGGCCGCCGTGGTGCAGCCGCGGCAGCGGGGAGCCGTGCCCGGTCTGGGCCGCCATCGACGTCTCGTCGACGACCAGCACCCGCCCGTGGTGCGGGGCGATCGCGCGCACCAGGTCGGCGGTGTCGGAAGTCGGCGGGGCGAAGACGGACGCCACCAGGCCGCCACCTCCCCGGGCGACCAGGTCGGCGGCGTCCACCGGCCCGTCGTAGCCCAGCAGGGTCGCGACCGGGCCGAACGCCTCGACGTCGTGCAGCACGGGTGCGCGTGGGTCGTCCGCCCGCAGCAGGGTCGGTGCGACGAACGTGCCCGGATCCCCGTCGACACCACGCAGCTCCGCCGGGTCGGGGCCGGTGACCACGGTCGCGGCGTCGGACAGCCGCGTGATCGCGGCGCGCACGGCCTCGCCCTGGGTCCGGTCCACCAGGGGGCCCAGGTCGACGTCGTCGCGCCGGGGGTCACCGACCACCAGCGCCGTGAACCGGTCGGCCAGCCGCTCCGTGACCACGTCGAGCCGGTCGGACGGCACGAGCACGCGCCGGATGGCGGTGCAGCGTTGGCCGGCCTTCGCGCGGCACTCGGCCACGACCTCGTCGAGGAAGTCGTCGAAGAGGGCGGAGTCGGGCATCACCTCGGGGCCCAGCACCACCGCGTTGATCGAGTCGGTCTCGGCGTTGAACCGGACGTTGCGCTCGAGGACCGCCGGGTGGGACGCCAGGCGCCGCGCAGTCGCCGACGACCCGGTGAAGGCGACCACGTCCCGATGGTCGAGGTGGGCGAGCAGGTCGACGGCACCGCCAGTGACCAGCTGGATGGTGCCGGGTGGCAGCGCCTCGGCCTCGACCAGGGCGCGGAAGGCCCGGACGGCGACGAACGCGGCCTGGGGTGCTGGCTTGACGATCGCGGGGACCCCGGCGAGGAGGGTCGGCGCGAGCTTCTCGAGCAGGCCCCAGACCGGGAAGTTGAAGGCGTTGACATGGACGGCGACGCCCGGCAACGGGACCAGTGCCTGGACCGCGTGGAAGGTGTCGTCGCGGGACACCCGCACGAGATCGTGGTCCACCCACACCGTCGTGTCCGGCAACTTGCGACCACCCCGAGAGGCGTAGGACGCCATGGCCCCGATCCCGCCGTCGACGTCGAACCAGGCGTCGTCGGGCGTGGCCCCGGCCCGGGCCGACAGGTCGTAGAGCTCGCCCTTGGCCGCGATCACGGCCTTGAACAGTCGGCGCAGCACGGCCGCCCGGTCGGTGAAGGTCATGGCCCGCAGCGCCGGGCCACCGACCTCGCGGGCATGGTCGACCGCGGCCGCGAGGTCGATCCCGTCCGCGCTGACCCGCGCGACCGGCACCCCCGTCACGGCGTCGTGCAGCACCGGGGTCCCCGCGTCGGCACGACCCGCCCGCCACTGGTCACACACGTGGCTGGGCAGGACGTCGACGGTGGTGGCGGACGGCGTCGCGGACATGCGCACTCCCTCGTCCCGGGGGCGTCCTCGTCGACGCCCCGGAGCCCCCAGCCTAGGGCCGGGGCACGCCGGCACCGCCCGCGTTCGGGACCATCGGCCCTGCCGCACCGGGTCGGTTCCCCCCGTGGTCCCACCGGCCAGGACGTAGGGTCCCGGGATCGCCACGCGCACCGCCACGTGCCGGCCCGGAAGGGGATCCGCCGGCGCCGACCAGCGTCGCGCCACGGAAGGCCCCAGGCCGATGAGTCGCCATCCCATCCACACCGTCGTCGCCCTCCCGGAGGACGTCGCCGTGGCCACCGTGCGCGCACGGTTCGGCGAGCCGCCGGCTCGGGTCCTGCCGGGACCAGCCGAGCGCGTGGAGGGTGGCCACCGCGTCCACCTGTCCACCGGGAACCTCCTGCCCACCCCGTCCGTGGCCGCGATCGCGTGGCTCGGTGACGCCACGTCTCCGGCGCCCGGCCTGGACGTCCGCGGGCTCCACTGGCGGGCCGAGACGGCCGACGGACTGTTCCCCACCCTGCACGGCGACCTGGAGCTGCACACCCGCACGACCCCCGAACTCCGCCTGGTGGGCTTCTACGTCCCACCCTTCGCCGCGATCGGGGCCGCCGCCGACCGCCTGGTCGGCCGCCACCTCGCGGCCGAGGTCGTCCGGGCCTTCGTGACCGAGGTCGCGGGGCGCCTCTCCTCCCCCGCACGCCACCCGACCGGGTCGCCATGACCCACACCGGTCGGTCGGGAGGCCGTCCTCCGGATCGTCCCGCACGTCACCGGCCCCGTGGATGTGCCATCATGGCAGCACGCGGCCCGCGCCACGGTCGCCATCCGCCACCCGTGACGAGGACCATGCCTCCCGACGCCAACGCCTCCCGCCTGGCCGCCATCGCCGGCATCGCCGACGCCCTGTCGGGCGAGCTCGGGCTGGACGAGCTGCTCGACCACGTCGTCGAGCTGGCACGCGAGGTCACCGGGGCGTCGTACGCCGCCCTGGGCGTCCTGGGCGAGGACCAGACCCTCGCCCGGTTCGTCCACATCGGCATCGACGAACGGACCGCGCGGGAGATCGGATCCCTGCCGACCGGTCGTGGAATGCTCGGGCTGCTGATCCGCGATCCCCGCACGGTCCGGCTCGACGACCTCGCCGACCACCCGGCGGCGTCCGGCTTCCCCCCGCACCACCCACCGATGACGTCCTTCCTGGGCACACCGGTGCGATCGGGCGGGACCGTGTTCGGCAACCTCTACCTGACCAACAAGCCCGGCGGGTTCACGGCCGACGACGAGCGCCTCGTCGAGGTCCTCGCGGTGCAGGTGGGGACGGCGGTCGTCAACGCGAAGCTGGCAGCACGCCTGCAGGTCCTGGCGGTCCAGGCCGAACGTGAGCGGATCTCGCGGGACCTGCACGACAGCATCATCCAGACCCTGTTCTCCATCGGGATGGGGCTCGACTCGGCCCGCTCGATGGTCGAGCGCGACCCGGAGCGTGTCGTGGCCCGCATCGACAACGCCGTGGACGCGATCGACGCGACGATCCGGGACCTGCGCAACACGATCTTCCAGCTGCGGGCGGACGAGGCCGCCACCCTCGGGCTGCGCGCGGGGCTGGTCGAGCTCGCTCGCGAGCACGAGGTCAACGCGCTGACCCGGCCGCGACTGGTCGTCAGCGAGCACGTCGCCGCTGAAGTCCCCCCTGCCCTGGTCCCCGACGTGCTCCAGATCACCCGCGAGGCCCTCGGCAACGTTGCCCGGCACGCACGAGCGTCGACCGTCGAGGTCCGGGTCGACCTCCACGACGACCTGCTCGTGCTCGAGGTCGTCGACGACGGCGCCGGGTTCGACCCGTCCCAGCCGTCCGCCGGACACGGCCTGGTCAACATCCGGGAGCGGGCCGGCCTGCACGGCGGGCACGCCCGCATCGACGCCGCGGTCGGCGACGGCACGCACCTGACCGTCACGCTGCCGCCGCGACCGACCGACCCCGTCACGCCCCACCACGACGCCACCACTCGATCGGAGTCGCGATGACCACGTCCGAACCTGCCGACACCCCCGAGGACGCGGCCGACACCCCGGCGACGATCCGGGTCATGCTGGTCGACGACCACGAGATCGTCCGCCAGGGCCTCGCGAGCCTGCTCGAGGCCACCGACGACCTCGAGGTGGTCGTCGAGGCCGGCACGGCCGAGGAGGCCGTGGCCCGGGCGAAGGTGTTCGAACCCGACGTGGTGGTCATGGACGTGCGCCTGCCCGATGGCAACGGGGTCGACGCCTGCCGCGACATCCGCGCCCACCGACCCGAGACCAGGGTCCTGATGCTGACGTCGTTCTCCGACGACCAGGCGCTGTTCGACTCGATCATGGCCGGGGCCGCGGGCTACGTCCTCAAGCAGGTCCGCGGCACCGAGCTGGCCGACTCGATCCGGCGGGTCGGCCGCGGCGAGTCGATCCTGGACCCGGCCGTGACCAAGCGGGTGCTCGAGCGGATCCGCAACCCCGACGAGGACAAGGACGAGCGCCTGGCGCGGCTCACGCCGACCGAGGAACGCATCCTCGACATGATCGCGGACGGACGCACCAACCGCGAGATCGCCGAGCGCATCCACCTCGCCGAGAAGACGATCAAGAACTACGTCTCGGGGATCCTGTCCAAGCTCGAGGTCAGCCGCCGGGTCGAGGCCGCCGCCTACCTGGTCGAACAGCGCACGCGGGAGCGCCGCAGCTACTAGGCGGTCGGCTGACCGTCGGTCGGCCCGGGGTCGGTCGCTGCGCACCCACGGGTCCCGAGCGGGTCGGGACCAACGGTCCTCACGAGGCGGGCACTTCTCGGGATCACCGGGACCTCCACGGGAGCATGCTCGGGACATCAGTCGCCGACTCGACGAGGATCCCGACCGTGTCCGACCACGCCCCCACCGACACCACCAATCGCGCCGGCCTCGCCGCGATCGCCGTGGGCGTCATCGCCTGCCTGCTGGCCGTGTACGCCACCGGCGTGGCGCTGGCCGCCCGCGACGGCGGCCCCGCCGGCACCGCGGCCGCCACCACGAACGCCGCGGGCGCCGCGCCGATCGCCGCACCCGCCGGCGGCGAGGTGGCGGTCTCGCTCAGCGAGTACGCGATCACCCCCGACGTCGACGTCGTGCCGACCGGGGCGACCCTGGCCGTCACCAACGACGGTGCGATCCCCCACAACCTCACCGTGACCGGGGCCGACCTCGCCACCGCGGACCTCGGCGCCGGCGAGACCGGGGCGCTGGACGTCAGCAGCCTGGCCGCGGGAACCTACGAATGGACCTGCACGATCGAGGGCCACGCCACGGCGGGCATGGCCGGCAGCTTCACGATCGGCGACGCCGAGGTGGCCGCGGTGGCCGCCACCGACGAGGGGGCCATGGACCACGGCGACGACACCGCGATGGCGATGCCGACGTCGGCCGACATGGAGCAGGCGATGCAGGACTCGATCGGGGCCTTCCCGGCCGAGACCGAGGGCAAGGGCGCCCAGCCCATGGAGCCCGAGATCCTCCCCGACGGCACCAAGCTGTTCGAACTGGTCGTCGACGAGGTCGAGTGGGAGGTCGAGCCCGGCAAGGTGGTCGACGCGCTCGCCTACAACGGCCAGGTCCCCGGCCCGACCCTGCGGGCAGACATCGGCGACACGGTCACCATCCGGGTGGTCAACGAGCTCGACGACGAGGCCACCAGCCTGCACCCGCACGGGCTGCGTGACCACGAGTTCGCCATCGACGGCGTGACCTACATCTCCCAGGACCCGATCGCCAGCGGCGACGCCATGGACTACACCTTCGTGGCCGAGAAGCCGTCGGTGATGATGTACCACTCGCACCACATGAGCCTGCACCAGGTGCTGAACGGACTGGCCGGGTCGATGATCATCGGCGACTACGCCGAGCTGGCCGGCATCGACGGCGTCGTCGACGAGATCGTGATGATCACCAACGACGCCGGGTCGCTGGGCTTCACCCTGAACGGCAAGTCGTTCCCCGCCACCGAGCCGTACTCCTACACCAGTGGTGACAAGGTCATCGTGCACTACTACAACGAGGGATTGATGGCCCACCCGATGCACCTGCACAACCAGGACGGGCTGGTCATCGCCAAGGACGGCTACGTGCTGGACGACCCCTGGTACATGGACACGCTCAACGTCGCACCCGGCGAGCGCTACACGGTGGTCTACGAGCTCGAGAAGCCGGGCACCTGGGTGTGGCACTGCCACATCCTCAGCCACGTCAAGCGTGACGACGGGACGATGTTCGGGATGCTGACGGCGATGATCGTCGAGGAAGCCGACGCCACCTGACCCCGACAGCGCGGGCGGCCAGGTGTCGCCCGCATCGCCCCACCGGGGCGACCGACGACAGGAACGACCATGGCCGACGAACCCACCCCCACCATGCAGCACGCCATGGAGGACCCCCCGCGTGACCGCCTGGGCATGACGGTGCTCGACGAGGACCGCTGCTGGGAACTGGTCCGGGGCGAACCACTCGGCCGGCTGGCCGTGGTCGTCGACGGCCGACCCCACCTGGTGCCGATCAACCACGTCGTGCGCGATCGCGAGGTCCTGTTCGTGTCCGTGCCCGGGACCAAGCTGCACCGGGCCCTCCACCAGCCGGGTGGGCCGGCGGTCTTCGAGGTCGACGGCTACGACGCCGACGACCACAGTGGCTGGAGCGTGATCGTCAGCGGCCACCTCCACCCCGTGCAGGACCTGGTCGAGCACACCGGACTGGACCTGCGCGGACGTCCGATCTGGCTCGACGGCTACCGCGACCGCAGCTGGCTGCGACTGGTGCCCGAGCACGTCAACGGCCGGACCCTCGACCAGCCCGACTGAGGTCGCGTCCCGTCCCCACCGACGCCCGGGAAGGTAGGGTCGGGCGTGCCGTGGGGGTCGACCGGGAAGGTGTCGCGTGGTGTGGAAGTGGCTCGTCGGCGGGCTCGTCGCGTGGATCGGCCTGCGACTGCTCGCCCCCGAGCCGGTGCCCACCTTCGACGACGAGCAGCACGTCCCACTCGAGCTCCCGGGCCGCACCGTGTTCGTCCACGGCATCGAGTTCTTCATCCGCGAGGACGGTCCGGAGGACGCGCCGCCCCTGGTGCTGGTGCACGGGTGGGGCGACGACACCATGGCGATCTTCCCGCGACTGATCCCGCTGCTGTCCACCGACCACCGGGTCATCGCGGTGGACAACCGCAACCACGGCAAGACCGACCACGTGCGGGGTCGCTACGACATCACCACGATGGCCGACGACCTCGACGGCGTGCTCGACCGGCTCGGCGTGCGTGACGCCACGGTGTTCGGCTTCTCGATGGGCGGGATGATCGCGCAGTCCCTCGCGCGACGTCACCCGGACCGCGTGGGGCGACTGGCGCTGTCCGGGACCGCGGCCGACATCCCGCTGCTCACCGACCGGTTGTCGCCGCTGGCCAGGATCGGGCTGACGCTGGTCCGCGCCGCCGAGCGCGTCACCCGCACCGAGGTGTCGTGGGTGCGGATCCGCTACCTCACCCACGTCGGCGCGGTCGCGCCGGAGAACGCCCGTTGGTACTACTCGGCCCACCAGAACCGCGACCCCGACCTGTACTGGCTCTCGGCCGACGCGATGAGCCGGTTCGACGCCCGCCCGTGGATCGGCGACCTCGACGTCCCGGTGATGGTGATCGTGACCACCCGTGACCAGTTGATGTCCCCGACGTGGCAGTGGGACCTGGCGGCGCGCCGGCCCGACGCCGTCGTCCACCGCCTCGACGCCCGCCACGAGGCGCCCCTGACCCACGCCGACGAGCTCGCCGCCCACCTGCGGGAGTTCGCGGCGGCCACGCCGGGCGCGGACGGCAGCGTGGACACCGACCAGGCCGCCGCGGCGAGCGAGGCTGCCGAGCGATCCGGCGGCGACACCGACGAGGCGGCCTCGTAGCCGCGGGACCGTGCGGGCCGGGTCACTCCGGCGCGTAGGTCCAGTCCTCGCGCTTGCGGTGGTAGGTCGGGTCGAAGGTGACCTCGCCGGTGGCCAGGTCCACGTCGGTGATCTTGGGGACCATCGGGTCGCGCTCGGACCAGCACGGCGTGCCGAGGTGGTCGCGGACCTCCTCGGTGAACGACTCGAGCAGGCTCACGACCAGCAGCTGCTCCCCGGTCGGCAGGGCACAGCGCTGGAGGTCGGTGACCTTGGTCGCCCGGGTCGCGAGCTCCTCCAGGTCGGCCGGCTCGCCGTCGCCGGCGTCGATGCGCTCCAGCAGGGCGGTGATCTCGGAGGTGCCCAGCGAGCACGCGTTGCACTGGCCACAGGACTCCACCGAGAGGAACCGACTGAGGGTGGCGGCGATCCGGACGACGCAGTGCGACCGGTCGTAGACCACGAACCCGGCGCTGCCCAGGCCGATGCCGGCATCGGCCATGGCGTCGAAGTCGGCCGGCGTCGCGAACAGGTCGGGCGGGATCAGCGCGGACGAGATACCCGAGATCGCGAGCTTGGGATCCACGGCACCACCGATGTCGGTCACCAGCGTGTCCAGCGGGACACCCAGCGGCAACTCCCAGCAGCCGGGGCTCTCGACGTCCCCGGACAGGGTGAAGACCATCGTGCCGGGGCTGTCGTCGGTGCCCTGGCTGCGGAACCAGTCGGGCCCCCGGGCGACGATCGCCGGGACGTTGGCCAGGGTCTCGACGTTGTTGACCAGCGCCAGCGACGGGTTGGCCGTGCCGGTGAACAGGCCGTTGATGTAGGGCGCGACGTGTCGGGGCATGGGCAGGTCGCCCTCGACCACCTCCAGCATCGCCGTCTCCTCGCCGTACAGGTACTCGTCGGGTCCGGCCACCAGTTCGACGACGTCGGCCCCCGGCCAGCCGGCCTCGCGGGCCGCGGCCAGCGCACCGGCCATGCTCGCGCGCGCCTCGGTGGCCCGTTCCTTCAGCCCGATGAACACGCGTGAGGCGCCCACGGCGTAGCGGGCGATCAGGGCACCCTCCAGCACCTGGAAGGGGTTCCACCGCATCAGTGCGCGATCCTTGTAGGTCCCGGGCTCGCCCTCGGCCGCATTGACCACCAGCGCCACGGCGAGGTCCTCGGCGGTGGCGGTGTCGATGATCGAGCGCCACTTGGTCCCGGTCCCGAAGCCCGCTCCGCCGCGGCCCCGCAGACCGCTGTCGGCCACCCGGGCCACCAGCTCGTCGCGGTCGATCTCGAGCAGCTCGGCCAGCCCGGCGCCCCCGCCCGCACCGACGTAGTCGTCGAGGTCGGTCACGGGTTGGTTGGGCAGGAGCCGGGACACGTCGTCGAACAGGGCCATCGAACGCCTCGAGGGTCGAGCGGGGACGGGGTGCGACCACCACCCTACGTCGCCCACCCCGCCGGGTGGTCCCCCCGACCGGCCGCGCCGTCCCCGTGGGGACACGGCCTCCGGCGACGCGTGCAGCCACCGGACGGGCGCGCGACACTGGCCGGCCATGCATGACACGACGGCCAGCACCGACCTGCGCACCCCGTTCCGCACCGGGGTGCGCGACGTCGCGCCCCTGCTGCTGGGCGTGGTGCCGTTCGGGCTCGTGGCCGGGCTCGCCGCGGTCCAGGCCGATCTCGGGCTGCCCGGCGCCGTCGGGTTCTCCACGATCGTCTTCGCGGGTGCCTCCCAGCTCGCGGCGATCGACCTGCTGGGCGCGGGCGCACCGACCTGGGTCGTGATCGGGACGGTCTGGGTCATCAACCTGCGGATGGTGATGTACTCGGCCTCGCTCGCCCCGCACATGGCCACGCTGCCCCGTGGGCCGCGCCTGCGGGCCGCCTACCTGCTGACGGACCAGGCCTACGCCATCAGCATCATGGAGTTCCGGCGTCGCGACTGGGCCCCGCGCCAGCGACTCGCCCTGTACCTGGGTGCCGGGACGGCCCTGTGGGTGACGTGGCAGGTCTCGACGGTGGTCGGGGCGATCGGTGGTGGGGCCGTGCCGGACGCGGTGCCATTGGCATTCGCCGTGCCCCTGGCCTTCCTGTCGCTGCTCGTCCCGGCGATGACCGACCGCCCGACCGTCGTGGCCGCCGTCGTGGGCGGCACCGTCGCGACCCTCGGCGTCGGCCTGCCCTCCAACCTCGGGATGCCCCTGGGCGCCGTCAGCGGTGTCCTGGCCGGGTGGTTGGTCGCCCGCCACGGCCGGACGTCCGCGCCGGTGGCCGGTGGCATGGCCGACGGGGACCGGCCATGACCTGGCCGTCCACCACCACCTGGGTGATCGTCCTCGTCGCCGGTTTGGGCACGTACGCGCTGCGTGCCAGCTTCCTGGCGATGGCCGACCGTCTGGCCGCACTGCCGACCGACGTGCGCGAACTGCTGCGGATGGTCCCGGCCGCCACGATGGCCGCGCTGACCCTGCCGGCGTTGCTGCGCCCGGACGGTGCGTGGGCGCTGCTCGGGCCCCGGGCGCTGGCGGGGGTGGTCGCCGGCCTGGTCGCGTGGCGGACCGGCAGCGTCCTGGCGACCGTGATCGTCGGTCTGGGCGCAGTCATGGCCCTGCAGGTCCTCCTCGGCTGATGCCGCCCCGGGGATGGGCGCCACCCCGGGTCGAAGAGCCGGCCTGCTCGACGGCCGTCGACATGGGCAGTCGACACGCATGCCCGGCGGACGTCGACATGGCACCGTGGTCGCACGCCCTGCCAGGAGGGGATGCATGGAGCTCACGACGGCTGGCCCGGACGATGCGGCGTGGCTCGCGCCCCTGGCTGCGCGGTGGTTCCGTGCGGCCTTCGTCGACGCCAACGACCCCGACGACGTCGATGCCTACGTCGCGGCGGCGTTCCATCCGGACCAGTTCACCGCGGAACTCGCCGACCCCCGGACCACGACGTTGCTGGCCCGGGACGTCGACGCGAGCCCACGGCAGGTGCTGGGATACGCGATGCTGGTCGCGGGGGCCGGGCCCAACGTGGTCGGAGAACGCCCCGTCGAGCTGCGCCGGCTCTACGTCGAGACCGCCCTCACGGGTCGCGGGCTGGGGGGTGCACTCCTCGAACTGGCCCTGGCACGCTGCGCCGCCGCTGGCCACGACGTGGCCTGGCTCGGCGTGTGGGAGCACGCCGTCCGGGCGATCGGCTTCTACACGGCCCACGGCTTCCGCCGGGTCGGGTCCCAGCCGTTCACCCTGGGGTCCCGTCTCCAGACCGACCTGGTCCTCGCCCGTGTCGTTGCGCCCTGAGCCCGAGGGCACCGGGGCGTGGACGCCGTGCCGACGTCCCCGGACTCACCAGGTGAGCTCACCGGCCGGGGCGCGGTCCATGGCGACCAGGAGTCCCACCGCAGCGGCGACGACCGCGACCAGCACGCCGACGACCAGCGCCACGGCCAGTCCTGACCCGGTGAGGTCGTCGGGTGCCCGGAGCAGTCCGACGCCCACCAGGACCAGACCGATGGTGGCGCTCTCGACGTGGAGTCGGAGTGCGCTCCAGCGTGGTTCGAACAGGAAGGCGAGCCACACGACCCCGACGAAGGCCATGAAGGCGCTGACCGTGCGGGTGGTCAACGGCGACAGGTCCCAGGGCCACCAGCCCGTTGCCAGTCCCGGGACGACGAAGAAGGCGAGGGCGGCGCCGACCTGGACGACGCCGACGGCGCCGGCCAGCCTGCGGACGTTGGTCGGGACCCGCGTCGTCGACACCCCGGCCCCGGGGTCGTGGCGGCGGTTGCGCCACCACAGCACGGGCAGCACGACCGGTGCCAGCAGGTAGACCACTGTCCAGGTCCACAACGACACGTGGCCGTGGCTGAAGTTCTCCCAGTGGAGGATCGTCGCGACCAGCAGGAGCGTGGTCAGGACCGTGGCCGCCACGAAGGCGAGCGCGACTTCGTGCCACCGCGAACTCGTCCAGACCCGGACGAAGAAGGTCGCGCCGGCGAGGTAGCCGGCTCCCATGGCCAGCGCCGTCATCGGCGGGTTGACCCGCCACGCGAACAACCGGCCCGTGTCCGTGGGGAACAGGTACAGGATGATGCCGGCGGCGATCAGCACGAGCGCCACCACCCCGGCGGTCCATCGAGTCGTGGCGAGCACCCGGTCGTCACGTCCGGCGTTGGGGTTCATGGTCTCGGCCCCGATCGCGAATCCCTGGTCCGAACCCCGCTCGGCTCCCGCGATCGAGGACCTCCTGCGCCCGAGCCGCCGGGCGGCGGCCCCCGTCGGGCACCGATGTCGAAGTCCACCTCCATAGTATGAACGTGATGTCGAAGTTCCAGCGCCGACGCGTCTCGGTCGGGGACGCCATGCTCTCTGCCCTGGGGCCCGGGGGTGGCCCCGACGACGATGCCATGGTGCTGCTGCACGGCATCCCGAGCTCCGCCCACCTCTGGGCCGGTGTGCTCCAGGTGGCGCCCCGGGCCGGGCCGGCCGTCCTGGCGCCGGACCTGCCCGGCTACGGCCACACCCGACCGGGGGCCGGGGACACGTGGTCACTGGCAGGTGCGGCCGACCTGCTCGGGCGCTGGATCGACCAGCAGGGCCTCGCCCCGGCCTGGCTGGTGGGCCACGACGCCGGCGGGGCCGTCGCCCAGATCCTCGCCGCGACCCGGCCCGAGCTGGTGGCACGGCTGACCCTGGTGGACTCGATCGTCGACGGGTCGTGGCCCGCGCCGCGGGCACGGTTCGCGACCCTGGCGGCCAGGTTCGGGCTGTACCGCCCGGCCGCAGCGCTCGGGCTCGTGCCCAACGTCCACATCCGACGCCAGGTCGCCCGCGGGTTCGCCGACCCGGCACACCTGGCCGCGGTCGACCAGGACGCCGTCTTCTGGGACGGCAAGTTCTCCGACCCGACCGGGCGCTGGGCGTTCCAGCAGCACCTGGCTGCGCTCGACCCGGCCGACACTGCCCGGATCGTCGCGGCACTGTCCGAACTGGCCATGCCGACCCAGGTGGTCTGGGGCACCGAGGACGTCTTCCAGACCTGGGCGGTGGCCGGTCGGCGCCTGGCCGACCTGCTGCCGCGACCGGCCGTGACCATGCTCGACGGGTGCGGCCACTTCCTGCCGCTGGAATGCCCGGGCCGACTGGTCGACGCACTGCTCGCGTGGCGGGCGGAGGCCACGACATGACTGCGGAGGCCGCCCCGGTCCCCACCGTCCCCGGCGGCTGGCTGCTGGGGTCGGCCACGGCCCTCCAGGACGACCAGCTGGCCACCTACCTCGACGCGATGCACACCCACGGCAGCCACGTGCGGTTCCGGGTGGGGCCACCCCGCATCGGGTTCGTGTTCGACGCCGTGTTCAGCCCGGAGGGCGCCAGGCAGGTGCTGGGAGCTCGCGAGGACCGCTGGATCAAGCAGGCACCGGTCCTGGACGAGTTCACGCACCTGTTCGGCGAGGGGCTGGGCAGCAGCACCGGCCACCTGTGGCTCACGCACCGACGCATCCTCCAACCGGTGTTCACGCGACGCCACGTCGAACAGTCGATGCGCGCGATCGTCTCGGCCGCCGAGGACGTGGTCGCGGACTGGGTCGCCGCCGGGCCGGGCGCCGGGGTCGACCTGTCCGACGCATCCATGCGCTACTCCCTGCGGGCGCTGGGACGCAGCATCTTCGGCGCCGACGACCTCGACCGGGCCTGGCCCGTGCTCCAGTGGACCCTGCCCCTGCTCAGCGACCATGCGGCCACCCGGGGCCTCGCACCGGTCCGGCTTCCCCGGTCGTGGCCGACGCCGGCGAACCGTCGTGCGGCACGAGCCCGCCGCGCCCTCCACGAGTTGGTGGACGACCTGGTCCGGACCCGGCGGGCCGCGACCGACGACCACGACCTGCTGGGCCTCCTGCTCGCCGCCCGGGACCCCGACACCGGACGGGGACTCGACGACCGCGAGGTCCGCGACGAGGTGCTGATCTTCCTGTCGGCCGGCCACGAGACCACGGGCAGCTCCCTCGCCCTGGTCCTGCACCTGCTCGGCCGCCACCCACGGGTCCAGCACCGGGTCCGGGAGGAGGTCCGGCGCGTCCTCGGCGACCGCACCCCGCGCGCGGCCGACCTCGACGACCTGCAGTACACGGGCCAGGTCGTCGACGAGGCCCTGCGCCTGTACCCACCCCTGCACACGCTGGTGCGTCGAGCAGCCCGCGACACTCGACTGCTGGGCCACGAGGTCCCCGAGGGCCGGGTCGCCGCCGTGAGCACCTGGGGCATCCACCGCAACCCGGCGGTCTGGCCCGACCCGGCACGGTTCGACCCCACGCGGTTCGACCCCGACCGAGACCACGACCGACACGCCCACGTCCCGTACGGAGCCGGGCCCCGCTCCTGCATCGGTGTCCACCTCGCGACGGCGGAACTGGTCGTGGCCGTCGCCCTGGTCGTGCGGGCGTTCCGCCTGTCGGCCGACGACCGGGAACCCGAGCTCATGGCCGGCGTCACCCTCCGGAGCCGACGGCCACTGCGCGCTGTCCTCGTACCGCCGGGCCGCGCCGAGCACGACTGATCCAGCCTGGCCCCGGTCGCGGCCACGCCCGCAGCGCGCCTCGACGACGGGGTCTGGGCGCCACGGCCACCCGGTCTGCCCCCGGGAGAGGGGGAACTCCCGTGGCGGGACGGCGATGACGTCAGTCCGTTGGGTCGAGATGGAGATGCAGGACGGACAGGCCGAAGGTCCGGACGGCGTCGGCAAGTTCGTCGTGGGTGGGGGCTCGGTCGACGTTGATCCGGAGGCCGAGGCGTCGTCCGGCGTGTTCCCAACCGTGTGCGCCGACGAGGTCGCTGTAGGCGCGTGCGACATGGTCGGGGTCTTCTTCCAGGGTGCCGGTCCCGGGGAGCACTCGGCCGCGCCACCGGACCGCCATGGGGTGGCCGCCACGGAAGTTGACGCGCCAGCCCGAGTTGGTCAGCACGGCGGGGTGGCCGGCGAGGTCGTGGTGCCCGACCGGGATGGTGTAGGGGGTGCCGGTGCGTCGGCCACGGAAGCAGAGCAGCAACATGGCGTCGTCGACCAGCCGGTGCGCGGGCGTGCGCAGCAGGGTCCGCACGAGCGGGTTGACGACGTGGTCCCACAGGGCCTTGGGAGGGCGCACGCGCTCGACGGCGGGTCGGGTCGTGTCGTTGGTCATGGCGTGCTCCACAGGTCGAGGTGGTCGGTGACGTAGTCGTCGAGGGTTCGAGCTGGCCGGCCGAGCAGGTCGGCCAGGGTGGAGGTGACGGGGGCGGCGTCGCCGCGGCGCAACCCGACGTGCAGGACGGTCTGCACGACGACCTGGGCGACGGGCAGGCCACTGCGACGAAGATGGCCGAGGTAGCCGACGACGCTGGCCGGGTGGTAGTGGATCGGCCGACCCAGGCGGCGGGACAGCAGGTCGGCGACGTCGACGAACGTGACTGCGGCGGGTCCGGTGAGGTGGTAGCTGCGTCCGGCGTGCGCTCCGGGGTCGGCCAGGATCGTGGCGGTGACGTCGCCGAGGTCGCGCACGTCGAGGAAGGCGACGCGACCGTCACCGGCCGGGACGTAGAGCCGGTCGTCGGTACGGATGTCGGCCCGGTAGGCGTCGCCGAGGTTCTGCGCGAAGAAGCCTGGTCGCAGGATCGTGTGGGCGATGCCGGCGGCCTGCAGGTGGGTCTCGACGCGGTGGTGGGGGACGACGCGGTTGCTGTCGGCTCCGGCGACCGATGCGAAGACCACGGGGGCGACTCCGGCGTCGACCGCGGCGTCGACCAGCCGGTTGAGGGTCGGGCCGACCCGCGCGATCGCGGGTGGTCGCATCAGGAACAGCGCGCTGGCCCCCGTCATCGCCGCGGGGAAGGTGGCCGCGTCGGTCAGGTCGAGGTGCACCGGGGCGATGCTGTCGTCATGCCAGCGGGCCGGGTCGGTCAGACCCGCCCGGACGACGTGCCCGGCGGCCGCCAACGACGTCGCGACCGCCCCACCGAGGTTGCCGGTGGCCCCGGTGACCACCACCGGGCCCAGGGCGCCGGACGAAGGCGGGGGGAGGTCGGTCACGATCCAGCTGCCCGTGGGGTCGCGGGCAGGGCATCATCCACGATCGCCGCCACCTCGCCCGAGCCGACGGGGTGGCCCGCGACCAGGACGCGGTACACGACCGGGCCCAGCACCGCCGCCACGACGTGGTCCACGTCGAGGCCGGTCGGCAGCTGGCCCCGCGCGACACCCCGGTCGATCACGTCGCGAACGACCGCATGACGACGGCGCGCCTCCCGATGATGTACCTCCGCCAGCTGTGCATCCCGGGTCGCGCCCTCGGCCATGACCGCCAGCAACCGCGCCAACGGCCCGTCCGCCAACGCCCGGGCGAACCCACCGACCAGCGCCACCAGGTCCTCGCGCACGGCGCCCGTGTCCGGGACCGTCGGAGGCTCCAGGGACTGCGACAAGGCCTCCAGGACCAGGTCCGGCTTGGTGTCCCAATGCCGGTACACGGTCGTCCGGGCGACCCCCGACCGGGCGCAGATGTCCTCGACCGACGAACCGTCGATGCCCCGCTCCAGGACCGAGGCGACCGTCGCGTCCAGTATCGCCGCCCGCGACCGCACCACCCTCGGATCTTCCACGGGCCACCCTCCTAAGAAACAAAACAGTATTGTATCATATCTCGTCGCCGCGGCATCGCGGTCGGCTCCGCGGTGGAGGTGGTGTGCCTCGGTGGCGGCCTCGAGCCAGGTCATCGCGGCCAGGACGGCCAGCACACGTCGACGAGCCCGGCCAGTCCGTCACGTCGTCGGATGCTGTCGATCGCGACGCGTGGGACGGCCGACACGGGCTCGTTGCCGACGACGGCCGATCCACGCGGTCAGCTCGGCCAGGGCGATCGGCAGCATGCCGAGGCCAGCTGCGAGGACCCACTGGTCCCACGACAGGTCGACGGTGTCGAACAGCGCCTGCGCGGCGGGCAGGTGCACGACGGCGACCTGGCCCCCCAGGACGAGGGCCAACGCCCCCCACAGCCAGCGGTTGGTGAACAGGTGACGGCGCAGGACCCCGGCGGTCGTTGCGCGAACGGCCAGGGCGTTGCCGAGTTGCAGCAGGACGAACGTGGTGAAGGCCATGGTCGTCCGGGTCTCCGGGTCCGTGGCGACCACGACGCCGAGCGTGGCCGCCGCCATCACCGCAACCGTCGGCAGCATCCCGCGCAGCACGCGGGCATCCAGGATCCTGGCGGTGCGACCGCGGGGAGGTCGGTGCATGACGTCCGGTCGGGCGCGATCGACCCCCAGGGCCATGGCGGGCGGGCCGTCGGCGACCAGGTTGACGAACAGGATCTGCAGCGGGCTGAAGGGGGACGGCAGGGCCAGCAGGCCGGCCGCCAGCAGCGTCGCGATGGCCGCGAGGTTGGTCGTCAGCTGGAAGCGCACGAACGTGGTGAGATTGTCATGGATCGCCCGCCCGCGTTCCACCGCGGTGACGATGGTGGTGAAGTCGTCGTCGGCGAGCACGATGTCGGCGGCCTCCCTGGTCACCTCGGTGCCGGTGATGCCCATGGCCACCCCGACGTCGGCTCGCCGCAGCGCTGCCGCGTCGTTGACGCCGTCGCCGGTCATGGCGACCACCTCGCCGCGGGCGTGGAGGGCGTCGACGACGCGGACCTTGTGCTCGGGCGAGACGCGGGCGACGACCCCGACGTCGCCGATCCGACGAGCCAGCTGGGCGTCGTCGAGGTCGTCGAGCTCGGCGCCCGTGAGGACCTCGCCCGTGATCCCCACGGCACGGGCGATCGCCCGTGCGGTCGCGGGGTGGTCGCCCGTGACCATCCGCACGTCGATGCCCGCCGTCCGGCAGCGCGCCAGGGCGTCGGCGACGCCGTCACGAGGCGGGTCCACCATCGCCACCACGGCCTCGAGCGTGAGGTCCCCGAGTCGTCCGACGATCGCGTCGGGGTCGTCGGCCACGGGGCCGACCCAGTCGCCAGTCGCGACGGCGAGCATCCGCCAGCCCTGGTCTGCCCACTGGGCGAGCTGGTCGTCCAACTGGCGCCGGTGGTGATCGTCGAGGTGGACGGGCCCCGCCGTGGTGGCCAGCCGGGTCGATCGTGCGACCAACTCGTCGGGTGCGCCCTTGACCGCCAGCCGCAGCAGGCCCTCGCGGACGTCCGAGACGTCGGTGACCACGGTGGCCATCAACTTCTTGGCCGGGTCGAAGGGCAGTTCGGCCAGCCGTCGGGTCGCCGCCTGCTGGTCGGCGACGGCGACGCCGACGGACCGTGCGGCGAGCAGGATCGCCACTTCCGTGGGGTCACCCAGGTGGTCGTCGTCGGTCGCGCCGAGCGTGGCGTCGCTCGCCTGGACCCCGGCCACGAGCGACCGTCGCAGTGCGGGCGTCGAACGGGGGTCGGCCCGGAGGTCCCAGGTCCGCCCGGCATGCCACACCGCGACCGGGGTCATGCGGTTGCGCGTGAGCGTGCCGGTCTTGTCGGTGCAGATCGCCGTGGTCGTGCCGAGGGTCTCGACCGAGGCGAGGCGTCGCACGATCGCGCGTTCCCGCGCCATCGCGGCCACACCGACGGCCAGCGTGACGGTCACGACCGCGGGGAGCCCCTCGGGGATCGCGGCGACGCCGAGGGCGACGGCCTCGAGTGCCGCGTCCCCGAGGGGCGTGCCCCGCACGAGCGCCAGGGCGAAGACCAGGGCGACGGCCACGCCGACCAGCCCCACCAGGCGCCTGCCGAGGTGCCCGAGCTGCTCCTCGAGCGGGGTCGCGCGGTCCACCGTGGCGGACAGCAACCGCGCGATCCTGCCGACCTCGGTCGCCATGCCGGTGCGGGTGACGACGAGTTCGATCCGTCCGCGGACCAGGGTCGTGTTCATGAACAGTTCGTTGGTCCGCCCGCCCAGTTCGGGGCGCTCGGCGGCCAGGGGGCGCTCGTGCTTGTCGACCGGGACCGACTCGCCCGTCAGCGTGGACTCGTCGGCGGCCGCAGCGCGTGCCAGGAGCACGCGCCCATCGGCGGGGACGCGATCGCCGGCCTCGAGCAGGACGACGTCGCCGACGACGAGGTCGACGGCGGCGATCTCGACGACGTTCCCGTCACGCCGCACCGTGACCACCTGTTCGAGCATGCCCTCGAGGGCCGCCAGGGCATGCTCGGCACGGCCCTCCTGGACGAATCCCAGGATCCCGTTGAGCACGAGGACCGCAGCGATGACCAGGGCGTCCTTCAGGTCGCCGACGACGCCCGCCAGCACCGCTGCACCGACCAGCACCGCGATGATCGGGTTGGCGAACTGGTCGCCCAACCGGCGCCACGCGGAGCGCCGCTCCGGTTCGACCAGACGATTCGGCCCGTGGGCGTGGAGCCGGGTCCTGGCCTCGTCGTCGCTGAGCCCGTGCGTCGGGTCCACGCCCAGGTGGGCGGCGACCTCGGCTGCCCCGAGCCCGTGCCCGGCCGGGAGGGCTGGCAACAACCCCTCGGTCGAACCGGCCGGGGTCGTGCCCGACGGGGACGGGGACGACGACGTGGTGGAGGAGGGGGCCATGGCGAACTCCGGCTCCGGGGGCGACCGCGTGGCGGTGCCCGGTGGCCGAGGTCTCCCTGCCGCCGACGGCGGCCGTTCCCCGGAACCTGGTCGACAGGCTCGAAGTGACGGGGATGGCGCGTGAGGTACTCCCCTCGATGTGCGAAGAATACTTCAGGCATCGGGCGCCCGCAACGCGAGCGTCAGCCGTCGGACTCCAGGGGCCGTTCCCGGGAGCCGGCCGACGTCGCCCCGGGGGCGACGTCCCCGATGGCCTCGAGCAACTCGCCCACCACGTGACCCCGCTCCAGCGGGTGGCGCATGGGCAGCCCCAGGTCCAGGTGGTAGTGGTTTCGGCGGCCTCGACGCTCCCGGCCGACGTACCCCGCCGCGCAGAGGTCCGCAAGGATGGCCTGGACGGCGCGTTCGGTGATCCCGACCTCGGTCGCGATCTCCCGGATGCGGGCATCGGGGTCTTGGGCGAGTGCCACCAGCACGTGCCCGTGGTTGCTCAGGAGGGTCCAGTCCGGGCTCGACATGCCAGCTCCTCGGTCGCGTTCCGGGCGGGGAGTTGCGCCATGGTGCGGCACGTGCGTCAGTCCTGCAGGGATGCACGGACCCGGCGCAGCAGGCGCCGGAGATCTGCCTGTTCTGCGCTGGTGAGCCCGGCCGTGGTCTCGTCGTCGAGTCGACGCCAGAGCTCGCGGGCCGATGCCAGCGCCTCGCGGCCGGTCGGCGTGAGCGAGACCAGCGTCCGGCGGCCATCACCGGGGTCGGGCCCGCGCTCGACGTGGCCGTGCGGCTCGAGGCGTCGGACCATCTTGGTCACGGTCGGTTGCTCCACCGCGAGCATGTCCGCGAGCTCACCGATCGCGCAGGGGCCATGGTCACCCAGCGCGGCGAGCAGGAACTCCTGGCCGGGGTGCAGCCCGATGGTGGCCAGCAACGCGGCGGCGCGCGCCCGATGGGCCATGCTGGCGCGAGCGAGCGCACGCCCCACCGACTCCGCCTCCACAGTGGCGCTCCCCCGTCAACGACCCAGTCGTGCGGGGATCCCGAATGCGGCGAGGCCACCCACGACGAGGTGCATGGTGCCCAGCACGAGCCCGGTTGTCAGGTCGGTCGCGCCCAGGACGGCGCCCAACGAGAGCACCGTCAACACCACGACCGCCGGGGCCCAGGCGCGCCGCAGGGCCACGATCCTGGGAGCGAGCATCGCGTAGGCAGCGATGGCCAGGCCGAGGGGAACCACGCTCGCAACCGCGACCTCGACCACCCCCACCGACATCTGCGTGCCGGCATTGACGACCGTGCGCGCGGCGTCGAGCAACGTCGCGATCGCCAGGAGCGAGAGGTTGGCCACCACCGAGACCACCAGGAGCGGAGCGGCCGCCACGATGCCGGGTCGGTCGCCTGTGCGGGGTGCGGCGGTGGAGGACATGGTGGCTCCCCTGCGAGGCTCGTGGTCGTGCTTGCAGACACAAGTGTAGAGCCGGCTCTGCTATAGTGCAAAGCCGGCTATCTGTATCGGCGATCCACGTCTCGCGTCGCCATGACGAGGAGGAGGGACGAATGGACCTCGACGGAACGACGGTGTTGGTCACGGGGGCGACCGGCCAGGTGGGTTGGGGTGTCGCCCACGAAGCGATGGCAGCCGGCGCACGGCTCGTGCTCACGGCCAGCACGACCTCGTCGGCCCAACAGCTCACCGCAGCGTTCCCCGACGCGGAGGTGGTCGCCGTCGACCTGGCCGCCGACGGTGCCGACGAGACCGTACGCGCGGCGGTCGAGCACGCCGGCGGACGCCTCGACCACGTGTTCGCGCCGATCGGGGCGTGGTGGCAGCAGGGCCCGACGCTGGACCAGCCGCCGAGCGAACTCCGGGAGCTCCTGGGGACCTACGTGGTCGCACAACACCGCCTGGTGCGCGCCACCGCGCCGTACCTCGCCAGGACGGCTGGCTCGTACCTGCTCGTCACGGGGGCCGCCGGCCGACGACCGATCCCGGACGCCGGCCTGCTCGTCATCGCCGTCCGGGCCCAGTGGGCGCTCGCGGAGGTGCTGCGGGCGGAACTGGCCGACGCACCGTTCCGGTTCAACGAGGTGCGCATCCGCACCCGGATCGAGCGCGACGCACGACCCGGCGTCGTGGCGTCACGCATCGCCGGCGAGGTGTTCGTCGGCCTGTTGGCCGGCGACGCCCGGGGTGAGCTCCTCCACTACCCGGGCTGACCATCGACAGGGAGCCCCGTGGGTCGTGCGAAACGGGGCGAGGCCCTCGCGACGTTGGTCGTGGCAGGCGGCCCGGTGACGCCCAGTGGTCCACGTCGCCGCCACGGGTCCAGGCCCTCCTGCCGACCGAACTCGCGGCGCGCCTCAGCCGAGGCCGAGGTCGGCAGCCGCGGCACCGGCGTCGTGGCGGTTGTCGACCCCGAGCTTGCCGAGGATCGCCGACACGTGGTGGTCGACGGTCCGCACGGACAGCACCAGCCGGTCGGCGATCTCGGCATTGGTCAGTCCGTCGCGCACCAACTGGAGCACGTCGACCTGGCGCGGGGTCAGCCCGGCCGGGTTGTCCCGGGTCGCGAGCTGCGGGCCGCGCGGGATCGAGCGGACGCCCAGGGCCCGCAGGCGGTGCCGGGTCCACCGTGCCGCCGGCGCCGCGCCCAGCAGGTCGAGGGTCTCCAGGGCGTCGAGGGTCGGCTCGACCTCGCCCGACGATGCCAGCTCGAGGGCCTGTCGATAGCGGGCACCGAGCTCGCCCCACCCTGCCGCGGCCGTGCGCCAGTCCCCCGCGAGCCCGGACCGGAAGGGCTCCGGGAAGGCCGCGGGATCGACCTCGACCCCGCGGTCGTGACCACTCATCTGCAACACCCGCAGGAGCATGCCGCGGTGGCGGACCGGCGCGAGCGGCGAGCGGACGTGGGGCAGGGTGTCCTCGACCAGGTCGGGCCGGTCGTGCAGCCAGCCGTACTCGATCCGGACGGTGCCCACGGTGACGAGGTACTCGGCCGCCTCGCTCGCCAGTGCCATCGCCCAGGCCTCGTCGAGCAACTCCTCGGCGTCGTCGGCCCCACGCCACACCGCCAGCCGCGCCCTGCCGCTGCGGGCGAGCAGGCCGATGACCCCCACCTGGCGCGGGTCGACCGCCTCGACCAGTCCGGTCAGCGTCGCATCGGCGTCGTCCCACCGTCCCTGGTAGAGCTCCACCAGCCCACGCTGGGAGACGACGCTGAACCGGTGGGCCACGAAGTCGTGGTCGTCGAACCACGCCACGGCCTCGTCCGCGAGCGCGAGCAGTTCGGCGAAGCGGGACGCCCGCACGAGTGCGTCGGCCAGGTTGGTGTAGGTCCGGGCCGTGGGCTCGAGGACGTTGCCGGCCAGCCCGGTCGCCAGGGCCCGGCGCAACTGCGCGACGGCCGTGTCGTCGTCCCCCTCCATCGAGCGGACCATCGCGAGTCCGTTGTGGGCCAACACGACCAGGTCGGCACGCCCGACCTGCTCGGCCGCCTGCAGGGCGTCGGGCAGTCGCGACCGTGCCTGGTCGACCTGGTCGGTCAGTGCCAGCAGGACCGCGTGGTTGACCACGGCCTCGGCCCGCACCTGCGGATCGCCGACGTCCGTCGAGCAGGCCAGGGCCCGGTCCAGGTCGTGGCGGGCCGGCCGTGGGTGGTTGGCGATGTAGCGCATGCGGCCACGCACGACCAGGGCCCGCGCCAGCGTCGTGGGTTCGGTCCGTTCCCCCAGGTCCACGGCCTCGCCCGCGGCGACGATGGCGTCCTCGAACCGGTGGAGGTTGTACAGCGTCCAGGCCCGCTCCAGCAGCAGGGTCGCGTGGACGTCGGGGGCGAGCCGGTCCGCGTGGGGCAGGACCTGGCCCTGGATGACGTCGGCCTGGCGATGCGAGCCGGCACGGAAGGCGGCCGACGCGGCGGCCGGTCCGACCTCCGCGACGACGTCCTCCGCGCCCGCCCCGACCGCGTGGTGGAGCAGGACGTGGTCGTCGTGCTCGCGGATCGCGAGGACGTCGAGGGCATGCCGGTGGGCCTCGATCCGCTCGGTCGTGGTCAGCCCGCCCTCGATCGCACGACGGGCGAGTTCGTGGCGAAACCGCACCCCGTCGACACTGGCCACGAGCAGTCCCCGTCGCTCGGCGGGGGACAGCAGCCCGAGGTCACCGACCAGGTCGCGGGCCAGGTCCAGCGACACCGTGCCCGGGAACACCGACAGGTGTTCGAGGGCCCGCCGGGCCGGCCGGGACAACTGCCGGACCCGCCCCAGGACGGTCTCGGTGACCGTCCGGGGCACGGCGCCGGGCTCCGCGTGGGCCACCTCGGTGACGAAGAACGGGTTGCCCCCGGTGATCCGGGCGACCGCGGCGGCCTCGGGAGCCGAGCAGGCCACGAGGTCGGCGATCGCACCGGTCGACAACGGTGCCGGGGACACCCGCACGAGCGGTGCGGAGGCGAGTGCCGCGAGCACGGACGACAGTGGGTGGTCACGGCCGAGCTCGTCGTCACGGAAGGTCAGCACGACCAGTGCCGCACGAGTCGCGATCCGGCGGCCGACGAACCGGATCACGTCGAGGGTCGCCTCGTCGGCCCAGTGGACGTCCTCGAGCACCAGGACGACCGTTCGCAGCGGGTCGTCCAACAAGGCCAGCAGGGCGTCGAGGACGGCGCCGGTGTCGGCGCGCTCGACCGCGTCGGCCAGCGGCCCGCCGACCCGGCGGGCGACGTCGTGCAGTGGCCCGAGGGTCCGACCCGTGAGGAAGTCGTCGCACCAGCCGACCAGCATGCGGACGTCGCGATCTGCCAGCGTCGCGAGCCAGCCCGCGACCAGGCTGGACTTGCCGATCCCCGCCTCCCCACCCACGAGCACCACGGAGCCCGCGCCGGCCTCGGCGCGGTCCAGCGCGGCGTCGAGGACCACCAGGTCGTCCTCGCGCTCGAGCAGTCGTTCGCCCCCCACCGGCAGCGGCATGGTGGTCTCCGGGTCCGGCACCGCCCCCGACGGTGCCACGACCGACTCTAGGCCGTCCAAGCCGGGGATCGAAGCCCGGGCGGGCCGGACCGAGGGACGTCGCACCCCGTTCCGGATGGGTGGGCCGGGCCCGGGGTGGGCAGGCCCGACCGCAGACATGGGCAATGGTCACCGATGGGGCCGTCGCCACGATCGGCGACCGTGGCGACCACGCAACCAACAACGACTCCGAGGAGGAGCCAACATGTCCACCACCACACGAGAGCCCGTCGCCCGCAACGGCGTCGACGTTCCCACCCTGTTCGCCACGCTCGACGCCGTCGAGCAGGCCCCCGAGGCCGCGGCGTTCCAGTTCCGGGCCACGAACCGCTGGGTCTCCGGGACCCACAGCCGGACCACGGTCAGCCAGTTCTTCGGCGTCGGCGAGGAGCGGTCCCACACGACCACCTTCGTCCACGACGCCGACCACCCCGAGATCCTGACGGGAGGTGACCGGGGAACCGTCCCGGTCGAGTACCTCCTGGTCGCGCTGTCGTCCTGCATCACGGCCGGCATCGGCAACATCGCCTCGGTCCGCGGGGTCGACCTGTACGAGGTGGAGTCGACCGTCGAGGGCGACATCGACCTGAACGGGATCCTCGGCTTCGGCGGGGCCCGCAACGGCTACCAGCAGGTGCGCATGCACGTGCGCATCGCCGGCGACGCGTCGGACGAGGTCCTGGCCTCCATCGTCGAGCAGTCCCGGCAGCGGTCGGCCGTCTTCGACGTGCTGACCAACGGCGTCCCGGTCGCCCTGGACGTGACCGCGGGCTGAGCCTCGGCCACAGCCATCCGCGCGGTCGGTCCCGGAGACGGGGCCGACCGCGCAAGACGTCCGGAGGAGGACGTCATGCATCCCGACCCGCCCACCCCACAGGCTGACGTCGTGGTCGTCGGCGCCCGGCCGGCCGGCGCGGCCACCGCTCGGGCCCTGGCCCGTCGCGGCCACCGCGTCGTCGTGCTCGACCGGTCACGTCGTGGCAGCGACACGCTCTCCACGCATGCGCTGATGCGACCGGCAGTCATGCTGCTCGAACGATGGGGGCTGGTCGACGCCCTCGTCGAACGGGGCACCCCGGCCATCGAGCGGGTGACGTTCCGCTACGGGTCGTCGAACCCCGTGGTGGTCTCCCTCGACAGCCCGCTGTACGCGCCGCGGCGGACCGTGCTCGACCCCGTGGTGTCGGACGCCGCGGTCGCTGCCGGCGCCGAGGTCCACCACGGGGTGCGGGTCGACGGCCTGCTCCGCGACGAACGTGGCCGCGTCGCCGGCGTGGCCTGGCACGGCCGCGACGGCAGCTCCGGGACCGTCCGTGCCCCCTGGGTGGTCGGCGCCGACGGCCGCACCTCGCTGGTCGTGCGCGCCGTCCGACCGCCGGTCACCCGGCACGGCCGCCATGCCAGCGCGACCGTCTACACCCACGTCACGGGGCTGGCGACCGACGGCCTGGAGTGGTGGTACGGGGCCGGCGGCGTGTCCGCCGGGGTCGTCCCCACCAACGACGGCCAGGCCTGCGTCTTCGTGATGGGTCCGGCCGCACGGTTCGCCCGCGACCGCGGTCCCGGGCTCGATCGCTGGTTCACCCGCCTGCTGTCCGAGGTGGGTCCCGAGCTGGCGGTCCGGGTCGCCGATGCCGGCAGCGGTGCACCGTTGCGTGGCTTCCCCGGCACGCCCGGCTGGCTCCGGCGCCCGCACGGTCGGGGCTGGGCCCTGGTCGGCGACGCCGGGGCCTTCCGGGATCCTGCCACCGCCCACGGACTCACCGATGCCCTGCGGGACGCGCGTCTGCTGGGCATGGCGCTGGACGGCGCCCTGCGGGAACCCGCGACGGCGAGGACGGCCCTGGCCGCCTACGAGCACCAGCGCGACCACCTCGCCGGCCCGGTGTTCGCCGTCACCGACGCGATCGCCTCCTCCACGTGGGACCTGGACGAGGTCGCCGTGCTGCACCGCGAGCTGAGCGTGGCGATGCAGGCCGAGGCGGCAGCGCTCGCCACCCCGGCGTTGCAGGGCGCGTGAGGTCGGGAGCGCCAGTCATCCCGGCACTGGCACCCGGTCGGCCAGGAGGCGCTCGGCGAGGTGGGCGGCGTCCCGGCCGACCCCGCCGATGAAGCCGGAGTCGCGTCGGTACAGCCAGCGCAGGCCCAGGAACGCCAGCCCCGGCTCCGCGGTGATGCCGCGCCAGTGGATGGGCTCACCGGACCGGCCGAACACGTCGGCCTGGACCCACGACCAGTCCCGGTGGTAGCCGGTCGCCCAGACCACGCTCGTGACCTGCCGGTCCCGGAGGTCCAGCGACCGGACGGTCGACTGCGCCCAGCGGGGGACCCTGGGGGGCGGGACGTCCTCGTCGGGCGCGGTCGTCCCGGTCCGGTCCACGTGCTCGTCGACCAGGCGACGCAACCGCACGGCGTTGGCATCTGCTGCCGCCAGGTCACGCGCGAGGTCCCCGCCGAAGTGCAGGACCCCGCCGTCCACGCCGGACAGCCGGCCGACGACGGTCACCCCGTGCCGGTGGAGACGGCGCAGGTCCAGGTCCTCGTGGCCGGCCTCCAGCACCGAACTGCGCGAGCGGGCCGCGGCCGCGCCGGGGTCGGGGAGCGTGTCCACGGTGCGGTCCAGCAGTCCGAGCACCTGCATCCAGTGGTAGACGTCACTTCCGCGGTAGCGCCGCCGCAGCGCATGGTGCGTGCCCGCGGCCAGCACGACCCGTCGGCCGGCGCGGGCCAGCTCGTCGGCGATCTGCTGGCCCGACGGGCCGGCGCCGACGACCAGCGTCGTGCCGGGCGGCAGCAGGGCCGGGTTGCGGTAGCGGCTGCTGTGGACCTGGAACACCTCGGGGGGCAGGGACGCGGCAAGGGCCGGAACCGTGGGGCGGTCCATGTGCCCGGTCGCCACGACGACCTGCTCGGCCTCGTACCTGCCGCGGTCGGTGAGCACCTCCCACCGGCGCCCGCGCCGACGCACGGTCCGGACCGTGGTGCCGGTGTGCACCGGGGCGCCGAACCCGGTGGCCCAGTCGGTGAAGCGATCGACGACGGTCGCCCGGTCGGCGAAGCCGTGCGGGTCGTCGGGCGGGCGGTCGCCCGGCAGGCGATTGATCCAGTTCGGCGTGAGCAGGCGGAAGGAGTCGGGGCGCTCCGAGCGCCACCGCTCGGCGATCCGGCCGCGGTCGAGCACGACGTGGTCGTGGTCGGCGACGACCAGGTGGTGGCTGAGGGCGAGGCCGGCCTGTCCGGCCCCGATGACGAGGGTGTGGGTGTGCATGGGTGGTCTCCGGTGGGAGCGAGTGGACCGCCATCGTCGGTCGGACGGGCTCGGGATCCATCGGAAGGCGATGCCCATGTGCCCCGGACGGTTGCCCATGCCCGGGGCCCGACATGGGCACCCGTCACCCATGCCCGCGACCCCGCCGTCGGGGACCGTGGTGGCAACGACTCCCAAGGAGACCTCCATGTCCTCGATCACCGCCTCCCGGGCGGATCCAACCCGCTCACCCGTCACCCGTGCCGTGCGCGACATCCTCCCACTGGCCGCCGCCACCGCGCCGTTCGGCGCGGTCGTGGGGGTGATGCTCGACCAGGCCGGCCTGGTGGGCGTGCCCGCGCTGGCGGGCACCGCCGTGCTGTACGCCGGGTCGGCCCAGCTCGCGACCCTGTCGACCATGACCGCCGGCGGCGGCGTGGTCGGCGCCGTGCTCGCCGGTGCGGTGGTCAACAGCCGGCTGCTGCTGTATTCGGCCAGCCACGGACCGCGGTTCCGTGACGGCCAGCCGTCCTGGTTCCGCTGGTTGGCGCCCCTGACCACCGTCGACCAGACGTTCGCCCTCGCCGCCGCGGCAGGCGACCTCCGCGGGGCAGGATTCCGCCGCTACTGGACCACGATGGGGCTGGTCCTGGGAGCGGCCTGGCTCGCCGCGGTCGCGGTCGGCATGCAGTTGGGCAGCGTCGTGCCGGCCCACGGCCCCTTGGACGTCGCCGCCCCCGCGACGCTGGTCGCACTGCTCGTGCCCCACCTGGGCGACCGTCGGACTCGGCGGGCCGCAGTGGCGGCCGGCCTGGCGGCGCTGGTGGCGGGGGCCCTGCCCGGTGGGCTCGGGATCGCGGTCGCCGTGGTGGCCGGACTCGTGGTCGCCGGCCCGGACCGCGACGACACCGGGGAGGTGGCGTGATGGACGTCCTGGTCGCACTGCTCGCCGTGGCCCTCGTCAGCTGGGTCTACCGCGTCGCGTTCACCGGCCTGCTCGGCGGCGACCGGCTCCCCGCGTCCGTCCGGGGCCGGCTCGACGTCGTCGGGCCGGCGGCCTTCGCGGCCCTGGTCGTGACCGACCTCGCCGGCCAGCCGGCGCCACTGCTGCTGCCCATGGGGGCCGCCGTGGTGGCAGCCGCGATCACGGCCCGGCTCACCGGCAGCCATGTCGCCGCCGTGGTCGTTGCCGGCCTCGCCTGGTGGGCATGTTCGGCCCCCTGGGCCTGACATGGGCAGCATGACGCGAGACATGGGTGGTCATGACCGATGGCCCGTCGCCCACCCGGGGGCACAGTGGACCCAACGCAACCGACACGAGACAGGAAGCGCGATGCACGAGATGTATGCCCTGCTGATGCACCAACTCGACCAGGAGCGGCTCGCCCGCGAGCGGGCCCAACGACCGACCGCCCGCCCACCCAGGCGGCGCGATCGTCCGCGGCGTCGGCGCCGTCGCTGAGTGCGGCGCCCACGCTCCACGGAACACCTGACCACCGGCCCGGGACCTCCCCGGGCCGGTGGCATGTCCGCGCCTGCTCGCCGTCTCCATCGAGATCGACGCACGGCCGCGTGGCGACGACGGATGTGCCAGACTCGTCGTGCGATCGACCTCGACCGAACGGGCCCAGCCGATGACCGCCGACGAGCGGGTGTACTACGCCGACTACCTGCGCCTGGAGCAGTTGCTGACGGCCCAACAGCCGGTCGCCGGCGAGGCCGGCCGAGACGCCCACGACGAGCTGCTGTTCATCATCGTCCACCAGGCCTACGAACTGTGGTTCAAGCAGGTGCTGTGGGAGTTGGACGGGGTGCTGGAGCGATTCGCGCCCGACCACGTCGACGACCGGGACCTGTCGCGCTGCGTCGACTGGCTCGAGCGGATCGTGGCCATCCAGAAGGTGCTGGTCCAGCAGCTCGACGTGCTCGAGACGATGACACCGCTGGACTTCATGGACTTCCGAGACCTGCTCACGCCGTCGTCGGGCTTCCAGTCGGTGCAGTTCCGGCTGATCGAGAACCGCCTCGGACTGGCCACCGACACCCGGCTGTCGATCAACGACCGCGCCTACACGACCGTGCTGTCCGACGAGCACGCCCGGACGGTCCGTGCCGCCGAGCAGGCACCGACCCTGCTCGAGCGGGTCGACGCGTGGCTCGCCCGCACGCCGTTCACGGCCGTGGACGAGTTCGACTTCTGGCGTGAGTACCGCGACACCGTCGTCGAGCAACTCGACCGCGACCGGGCCGCGATCCGGACCGACGACCGGCTCTCGGAGGCCGACCGACAGCGCCAGCTCGCCACCCAGGACGCCACCCGGGCGACGTTCGAGAGCCTGTTCGACCGTGACGCCTACGAGGAGTTGCGCGAGCGGGGCGAACGACGCCTGTCCCACGAGGCGTTCGTCGCCGCGCTGATGATCACCCTGTACGGCCACGAGCCGGCGATGCAGGTCCCGCGACGACTGCTGACCGCGCTGACCGACATCGACGAGGGCTTCGCCCTCTGGCGCCACCGGCATGCGCTGATGGTCCACCGGATGATCGGCGGTCGGGTCGGGACCGGGGGCACCTCCGGGCACGACTACCTCCGCGACGCCGCCGTCACCCATCGGGTGTTCACCGACCTGTTCAACCTGTCGACGTTCGCCCTGCCCCGCCACCGCCTGCCCGACCTGCCCGACGACGTGCGGCGCCGGATGGGCTTCGTGCACTCGGGCGGCTCGGGTCGGTCCACGGACGACGGGTGACCCGCCGGGCGCACGCCCGGGGCGGAGCGCCGGCCGGCCATGGCGTACCGTCCCGGTCCGAGCCCGATCCCCGCCCCCAGGCCTGCCGATGACCACCACGCCCGACCCGGACGGCACGCCCGTCGACCCGGGCCCGACGCCCGCCGCCGCGTCACACGACGAGTTGATCGACGAGTCCCTGGCCCGGCGATGGAAGCGACCGCTGCTGTGGCTGGCCGTGGCGCGCTACCTCGTCCCGATCATGGCGATCCCGTTCGCGCCCGCGCTCATCCCGGACCAGATGGTGTTGCTGACCCTGGTCCGCCCCGGCAAGGAGATCCTGCTGGCCGCCGGCGGGATCTACCGGACCAACGGCAACGGGGAGCCCGACCTGCTGCTGCTGTTCCTGGCGTTCCTGCCCCTGATGGTCGGGGGCGTGTGGGTGTTCTTCGCCCTGGGCCGGGCCTGGCAGCGGGAGCTCGCCGCGGACGAGGGGCCCCAGTGGCTCGAGCGACTCGTGCCCAACGACGTCCTGCACCAGCTGCAGCGCCTGCTCGAGGCACGGGGGCCGATGCTGGCCTTCCTCGGACGCATCGCGGCCCTGCCACCGACGATCATGGCGGCCGCCGCCGGCACCTCCAACGTCGACAGCCGCTGGTACCTGGTCGCGGACTTCGTCGGGGCGATCGCCTCGTTCGCGATCACGGTCGGGGCGGGCTATGCGCTGGGCGAGGCCTACGACCGCGGCGGGATCTGGTTCACCGTCATCGGGGTCGTGCTGCTCGTGGTGATCATCGGCTGGGCCACCACCTGGCTGCGTCGCGAACCCGAACCCGACGCCTGACCGCCGACTCCCTAGCCCGCGAGGTGGTCGAAGATCGACTCGTCAGGGCCGACCTGGCCGAGCTCGCGGGCGACCGGTTCGAGTGCCTTGATGCGGTCGGGGATCGGCGGGTGCGAGCTGAACAGCTTCATCGGCAGCAGCCGGCCGCCGAACGGGGCGGTGATGAACAGGTGGTTGAAGTTCGGGTTGGTCTCGATCGGCGTCCCACCGGCACGCAGCCGGTTGGCGTCGTTGCTGCCCCGCTCGAGCTTGTTGAGCGCCCGCGCCAGCCCCACCGGGTCCTGGGTGAGCTCGGCACCCGTGTGGTCGGCCCGGGACTCGCGCGACCGGGTCACGGCCGCCTGGATCAGCATCGCGGCGATGGGCGCGAGGATGATCATCGCGAGCTGCCCCAGGACGTTGCCCCCGTCGCGGTCTCGGCCACCGCCGCCGAAGATCATCCCCCACCGGGCCACGGTGGCCAGGTAGGTGATGGCGGTGCCGATCATGGCCGCGACGGAACCGATCAGGATGTCGCGGTTGTAGACGTGCTGGAGCTCGTGGCCGATCACGCCCCGCACCTCGCGCTCGGTCAACGTGTCGAGCAGTCCCTTGTTGACACACACGACGGCGTGTTTGGGGTTGCGACCCGACGCGAAGGCGTTGAGCTGGGGCGACGGCGACACGAACAGCCGTGGCATGGGTTCGCCGGCCGCTGCGGCCAGCTCCTCCACCATGGCGTGCAGGCGTGGCGCCGACGACGCGTCGACCTGCTGGGCCCGCGCCATCTTGATCGCCAGCTTGTCCGAGTAGAACCAGCTGAACCCGTTCATCCCGATCGCCAGCACCAACGCGATCCACAGGCCGGTGCCGCCCCAGTAGCTCCCGATCCACAGCAGCAGGCCGGACAGGAGCCCGAGCAGGCCGGCGGTCTTCAACGAGTTGAGCATGGGTGGTGGCCTCGTGGGGACGACGGGACACGACACCCGCAGGATACGTCCGCCCACACGACCGCGACCGCTGGACTGGCGGACCCTGACACCCGGCGACGCAGCGCTCCTGCGCGCGGGGACCGCCGTCGGTTCGTAGGCTGCGACCGGGTGGACGGACACGGAGCGCGACACGATGCTGCTGGGGATCGAGGCCGGGGGGACCACGTTCGTGTGCGGCCGTGGGACCGGCCCGGACGACCTCGGTGGCATGGCCACGATCCCCACCACGACCCCGCACGACACCCTCGCGGCGGTCGACGACTGGATCGCGGGCTGCATCGACGACGGCGTGGAGTTCGCGGGCATCGGCCTGGCCTCGTTCGGACCACTGGACCTCGACGTCGACTCGCCCTCCCATGGGCGACTGACCACCACGCCGAAGCCGGGCTGGCAGGGGGTCGACATGCCGGCCCACCTCCGAGACCGCTGGGGTGTCCCGGTCGCGATCGACACCGACGTCAACGGCGCGGGAGTGGCCGAGGCGCGCTGGGGGGCGCTGCGTGACTGTGACTCGGCCGTCTACCTGACGGTCGGCACGGGCATCGGCGGTGGCGCCCTGCTGGACGGCTCCCCGATCCGTGGCCTGGTCCACACCGAGATGGGTCACCTGCTCGTGCGGCGCCACTCCCACGACCACTTCCGCGGCTCGTGCCCGTTCCACGCCGACTGCGTCGAGGGCCTCGCCTCGGGAACGGCGCTGCGGGGCAGGTTCGGCCTTCCCGGCCACGAGCTGGTCGGTCGCGACCTGGTGCTGGCCCGGACCATGACGGCCCACTACCTGGCCCAGTTGGTCGTCGCCTGCACGTTGCTGCTGACGCCACGACGAGTGGTGCTGGGTGGCGGCGTGCCGGCGATGGACGGACTCCTCGACGCGGTCCGGGCCGCCACGGTCGACCTGCTGGCGGGCGCGATCCCCCACCCGGCCATCACCGACGGGGCGACCGACTACGTGGTCCGGCCGGGACTGGGTGGACGCGCCGGCGTCCTGGGCGCGATCGCCCTGGCGCACGACGCGGCGACGGGCGACGGGGACTCCTCCACGACCCCGGAGCGCTCGTGACCCCGCTGCTGCTGGATCCCGTGCTGGTCGCCAAGCCGTGGGGCGGCCGACGGCTCGCCGGGCTCGGCGTGGACCTGCCTGCCGACGGCCGCACCTACGGCGAGGCCTGGGTCGTCGCCGACCTCGACCCGGCCGACACCGTCCAGCCGGACCCGGCCAGCCGAGTCCGGTCCGGCCCCTGGGCCAGCCGTCGGCTCTCCGACCTGGTCGCCGAGGACCGCGAGTCGCTGCTGGGCGACGTGCCGGACCACGATGGGCGCTTCCCCCTGCTGGTCAAGCTGCTCGACGCACGCGAGCACCTGTCGGTCCAGGTGCACCCGCCGGCCGCGGTCCTCGACGACCACCCGTCGGCCCGGCTCAAGACCGAGTCGTGGGTCGTGCTGGAGGCGGATCCGGGCGCCGAGCTGTTCCTGGGCCTGGCCGACGACGTCACCCACGACCAGGTCCGCGACGCCCTCGGGACCCCGGCGCTGGTCGACCTGCTGCGGCGGGTGCCGGCCCACGCCGGCGAGGTGTTCCACGTGCCCGCCGGGCTGGTCCACGCCCTGGGCGCGGGCGTGGTCGTCGCCGAGGTCCAGACCCCCTCCGACACCACGTGGCGGCTCTACGACTGGGTCGCCGAGCTGGACCGCCCCGAGCGCGAGCTGCACCTCGACGCCGGCTGGGACGCGATCGCCGCGGCCTGGGAGGTCAACACCACCCCCGTGGTCCCCGAGACCGGACGGCCCCGCCTGCTCGACACCGCCCACTACGTCGTGGACCGGCTCGACCTGGCCACCGACCAGCCACTGCCGGAACCCGACGACGACCGCCGGCCCCGCGTCGTGATGGTCCTGGAGGGCGGCCTCGGGTGGGGCCGGGAACGCCTCGGACCCGGCGGGGTGGTGCTGGTGCCACCCGGGCCGACCGGTCCGCACGACTCCCGCCCCCGGGCGACGACGGACACGACCGTGCTGGTGGTGGTGCCCGGGCCCGGCCACCGGGCGTGACGCGCCCCCGGGACCGGACGATGCCTCGGTCGGCCCGCAACGACGTCCGTCGGACGGCCTGCATCCTCGCCACCGTCGGCGCAGCCCTGGTGGTCGCCGTCCTGGCCGCGTCACCCGCCGGTGCCCAGGACGCGGGCATCGTCGAGGAGGGCGTCACGACGTGGGTCGTCCGGCCGGACGACCGTGCCGTCGAGGTGACGGTCGAGCTGACCCTGGCCAATGCCACGCCCGACACCGAGACCACCCGGACCTACTGGTCGTCGTGGGGCCTGGCCCTGCCGGCCGTCCCCGGCGAGATCACGGTGCGCAGTGGCGACACGGTCGTGGACGCCGACGTCGCACGGCTGGACGACGGGACGCCGACGGTCTCGTGGGACTTCCCGGACCGGCTCGACCACGGTGAGCGCCAGGCCTGGGTCGTGGAGGCGCGGTTCGACTCGGCGCCACCCCGCAGCGCCGCCGGCGACGGCCCACGCGTCGACCCGGCCTTCGTCGCCGTGCCGATCTGGGCATGGGGCCGCGACCATGCCGCGCTGGCCGTCCGGGTGCCCGAGGTCATGGAGGCGACCCTGGGCGGTGAGCCACCCACGTCGACCGACGGGGACGGCGACGTGTGGCAGGCCGACGTCGACGCCACCACCTTCAGCGCCGTGCTGCTGGGCTCGTCGGACACCGCCGCCCACGACGAGCAGGTGGTCACGGTCGCGGACACGACCGTCACGGTCCAGTCGTGGCCGACCGACCCCGAGTGGGGCGAGCAGGTCGCCGCGTTCGCCGGCCGTGCCCTGCCGGCGCTGGCCGACTGGACCGGCACGTCGTGGGACGAACAGGACCTGACCATCCGCGAGACCGCCACCCCGTTCGTCGAGGGATGGGGTGGCGCCAACGACGCCAGCACGAACACGATCAGCGTCGGCGAGCACTACGACCACGCCGTGTGGACCCACGAGCTGGCCCACAACTGGTTCGGCCCCGACGAGTTCGCGGACACCTGGCTGGCCGAGGGCCTCAGCGACCTGGCGACCGTCGCGCTCGCCGACGAGCTCGGCATCGACGACCCGCCGACGCCCGATCCGCCCGAGCAGGTCCTGTCGACCTGGGACGCGGTGGTCATCGAGGCCCAGCGCACCCGGCTGGCCGACCCGTCAGCGTGGCAGGCCACGGTCGGCGACCTCTACGACGGTGCCCACCACGTCGTGGCGACCGTCGCCGACGAGGTGGGCCCGGACGCGTTCCGCGAGATCGTCCGGATGACCCTGTCGGAGGAGTCGAGCTGGTCGGGTCCCGGCGAGGTCGAGGTGCCGGAAGCGGCCGACTGGCGCGAGTTCCTCACCCTGGCCGAGCGGGTCGGCGGCTCCACGACGGCAGGGCCACTCCTGGTCGAGCACGTCGTGCCGGAAGCCGGTCCGCTGCTGGCCCGCCGTGACGAGGTGCTGGCGGCCTACGCCCCGCTGGAGGACGGGCCGTGGGCGCCTCCGCTGCAGGTCCGTCGTGCGCTGCAGGCGTGGTCGTTCGACCGCGCCGAGGCCGACATCGCCCGTGCCGTGCGGCTGCGCGACGACCTCGCGACGACGACGACCCGCGCGGCCGAGCTGGGCGTCGGCGTGCCGGACCTGCGCGAGACCTGGGAGGTCGGGACGCTCGCCCGGACGGCGGACCGGCTCGAGGAGGTCGACGCCGTGCTCGACGACCTCGAGCGGCTGGCGTCCGATGCCGAGGCCGCCGAACTGCCCGTGCCCGAGCTGGCCGTCGACCCGGCCGAGGACGACCTCGTCACGGTCGCGGAGCGCCTCACGGGACTGGACGCGGCCCTGCGCGACGTGGTCCGCGCGCGATCGGACCTCGAGGCGGCTCGCACCGACCGGCTGGTCCGGGTCGGCCTGGTCGGGTCGGTCCCGGACCGCCTGCTGGAGGACGCCGTCGCGGCGTTCGCCGCCGGGGACCTGCGCCAGGTCGCCGCAGCCACCGGACAGCTCGACACGCTCCTGCAGGCGGCAGACGACCGGGGACGGCAGCGACTGGGCGGGCTGGTGGCCGTCGTCGTGCTGGTCGCGGTCGGGCTGGTCCTGGTCGTGCGAAGACGTCGCCGGCGTCGCCACACCGTCCCCACACCACCCGGCGGTCAGTCCCCCGCGCAGTCCTCGGACAGTGCGAGGGTGAACGCCGGCGGTCGGTAGCCGGCCGCCGCACGCATCGTCATCGAGCCCAGCAGGGTCAGCTCGCCGACCTCCCGGGGGCGGTAGGCCACCACGATCGGCCAGCGGCCCGGACCGGTCACCACGGTCTCGCCGAGCTGCAGGGACATCGTCCGGGGGTCGAACGGCACGCCGACCGACCCGGAGTCCACCCCGGCCGTGGCGATCCCGACACCGACCAGGACGCCGTCCGGGAGATCGTTGGCCAGCACGGGCAGGTCCACCGTCACCTCACGGGCCTCATCGACGACGACTGCCCCCGGCGAGACCAGCAGCGTCTGTCCGCCACGTCCCACCGGGGTGCACGCCCTGCCAAGCTCCAGCCGGACGTCGGCCTCGAGCACCTCGGCCTCGGCCCGGTTGGGCGGCTGGCGGGCGTCGACGACGAACAGCAGGCCGACCAGGACGACCACCGATGCCGGCAGCAACGTCCGCCACCTGCGGCCCGACTCCTGCACGGCGGCCCTCTCTACAACCCGGCGACCAGGTCCGTCGAGACGGTCGTGTCGGCGATCAGGCCCGGGAGCACGAACAGCAGCACGGTGCCGAACACCAGGGCCGCGGTGACCAGGCTGAGGTTGACGCCCGGCGTGACCGGCGCCATGCCCTCCCGCCCCTCGCGCATCCACATGACCCACACGACCTTCAGGTAGTAGTAGAACGCGATGACCGAGTTGACGATCAGGAAGAACAGCAGGACGTAGGCCAGCACGGTCCCGGACTCGGCCCCGGCCTGGACGATCGCGAACTTCGCCCACAGGCCGACGGTCGGTGGCGCACCGCCCAGCGACAGCAGGAAGGTCGTCATCGCCACCGCCATGAAGGGGTGGCGACCGCCCAGCCCGGCGAAGTCCTCGATCGAGCGGTAGCCGGTCCTGCGGTTGATCGCGACGACCACGCCGAAGGCCCCGATGTTGGGGATGGCGTAGGCCGCGATGTAGAAGATCGTCGCCTGGACGGCCGCCTCGTTGACCTCGGCGTTGCCCGTGACGGCCAGGCCGAACGGGATCAGCATGTAGCCCGCCTGGGCGACCGACGACCAGGCCAGCAGTCGCACCATGTCGCGCTGCTGCATGGCGACGAGGTTGCCCAGGGTCATGGTGAGGATCGCCAACACACCCAGGGCCGGTGCCCACACCCCCGCGAACGGCTCGAAGGCGATGAAGGTCACGGCGATCAGGCCGGCGAACCCGGCCGTCTTGGAGGCCACGGCGAGCATGGCGGCCACCGGGATCGGCGAGCCCGCATACGTGTCGGGTGCCCAGAAGTGGAACGGCACCGCGGAGATCTTGAACCCGAACCCCACGATGATCAGCAACAGGCTGGCCAGCAGCAGTGGCGGGGGCGACGCGCCCCACTGGCCCAGCGCCTGGGCGATCCCCGACAGCGAGGTCGTCCCGGTGAAGCCGTACATCATCGAGATGCCGAACAGCATCAGCGCGACCGACAGCACGCCGATCAGGAAGAACTTGATCGCGGCCTCGGAGGAGTACAGGTCGCGCTTGCGCAGACCGGCCATCACGAACCCGGGCAGCGAGACCGTCTCGAGCGCGATGAACAGCAGCAGCAGGTCACGCGCCGACGGCATGATCAGCATGCCCAGGAAGCTGACCAGCAGCAGGAAGTAGTACTCGCCCTGGAAGAAGCGGCTCTCCGCGAAGTAGCGCCACGAGATGCCCAGGATCGCCAGCAGGGACACCAGGAAGACGACCTTGAAGACCACGGCGTAGTCGTTGACCACGAACGAGCCCCCGAAGGTCGAGCGCTCGTCACCCCACAGGGGCAGGGTGAAGCCCAACGCGACGAGCGCGCCGATCGCCGACAGCGGGTTGGCCAGCTGCTTGGCCTGGTCGGTCAGGACGAGGTCAACCATCAGCACCAGGATCGCCGTGGCGGTCAGCACCAGTTCCGGTGCGATCGCGCCGAAGTCGATTGCCATTGCGCTCGGCCCTTCGTGTTCGTCGTGGTCATGGCGGGCGAGCTGGCTCGCCCGGGGCTGGTCAGCCGCCGAAGAAGGACACCAGGTTGGTGACGGCCGGGTCCTGGACGCCGAAGATGATCACCGGGAAGATCCCCATGATCAGGATCAGCGCCAGCAGCGGCAGCCACGACACCCATTCGACGGTCATGACGTCGGACAACGGCTCGTCGGCCCAGCGTTCGGACGGCGTGCCGAGCCCGACCCGCTGGATCAGCCACAGGAAGTACCCGGCGGTCAGCACCGTGCCGATCGCACCGAAGATCACCAGGCCCAGGTACAGCCCGGAGTAGTTGGCCGCCAGGGCGGGCGCCGGCGAGCGCGCGGCCCACAGGGCGGTGAACTCTCCCCAGAACCCGGCCAGGCCCGGCAGGCCGAGCGAGGCCATCGACACGAAGACCAGCAGAGCCCCGTACCGCGGCATCTTGACCAGCATCCCGCCACCGATCTCGCTGATCTCTCGGGTGTGGTAGCGCTCGTGCAGCGAGCCGGCGAGGAAGAACAGCATCCCGGTCACGACGGCGTGGGCGATGTTGCCGTACAGGGCAGCCTGGATCCCGGTGGTGTTCATCGCCGAGATGCCCAGCATCACGAAGCCCATGTGCCCGACCGACGAGAACGCGATCAGGCGCTTGACGTCGGTCTGGGCCAGGCAGGCCAGCGAGCCATAGATGATGCCGATCACCCCGAGCACGCCGATCAGCGGGGCGAAGCGCAGGGCGCCCTCGGGCAGGATCGGCAGGGCGATCCGGATGAACCCGTAGGTCCCCATCTTCAGCAGCACGCCGGCCAGCAGCACCGAGCCGACCGTGGGGGCCTCGGTGTGGGCGTCGGGCAGCCAGGTGTGGAACGGCCAGACCGGCACCTTGATGGCGAAGCCCAGGAAGATCCCGAGGAACGCCAGCGTCTGGAAGGTGTAGCTGCCGATCCCGGCGGCCTCGGACAGCTCGACGATGTCCCACGGGTTGGCGATGCCGGCGTCGGTGGCGACGAAGTAGATCGACAGGAACGCCACCAGCATGAACACCGAGCCGAACAGCGTGTAGAGGAAGAACTTCACGCTGGCGTACTCACGACGAGGACCACCCCACATCCCGATCATGAAGTACATCGGGACCAGCACGACCTCCCAGAAGACGAAGAACAGCACCAGGTCGAAGGCCAGGAACGTGCCCGCCATCCCCACCTGCAGCAGCATCATCAGGGCCAGGAAGGCCTTGGGCTTGCCCGGCTTGGGGATGATCTTGGTCGTGTAGATCGCGCACAGGAAGGTCAGCAGCGACGTCAGGGCGAACAACGGGAGCGAGATCCCGTCGATGCCGAGGTGGTAGCGCGCCCCGATGGCCTCGATCCACGTGACGGTCGTCTCGAACTGCAACTCCCCGGCGGCGGCGTAGTCGAACCCGACCATCACCGCGACGGTCAGCGCCAGCGTGATGCCGCTGAACAGCACCCCGGCACGCTTGATGGCCTGTTCGGCCCCCGACGGCATCGCGACGATGGCGGCCGCGCCGATCAGCGGGAAGAACAGCGCCAGGCTCAGCAGCCAGCCCTGGTCGTTCAACATTGCGTGCTCCTGTTGCCAAAGTCGGAAAGGTGCGCCAGGCCACTCATCGGGCTGCCGCGAAGACCACTACCAGGACGATCACGCCGGCCAGCATGGCACCGGCGTAGCGCTGCACGTCCCCGGACTGCAGGTGCTTGAGCTTGTTGGACCACCAGGCGGCCGAGAAGGCGGCGCCGTTGACCCCACCGTCGATGATCTTCTGGTCGACCGTGTGGTAGGTGACGTTGGCGAGGCGCTTCACGCCACCGCCGACGCCCTTGACGATCCCGTCGAGCACCACGTTGGACGACCACGACGTGGCCGGTGCGAGGTGGTCGCGGATCGGGACGACGACGCCGCGGTAGCCGATGTCGTCGAGGTAGTACTTGTTGACCAGCACGGTGGTGAGCCCACCCATGTGCAGCACGGGGTCACGCTCGCGGTGGCCGCGGCCATAGATCGCCCAGGCCCCGGCCACCGCCGCCAGGAAGGCGATCAGCGCCAGGACGAAGACGTCGAGGTGGAACTCCGGCGCACCGTGCAGGACGTGGTTGGAGATCTCGCCCTCGGCGGACTCCGCAGCCAGGACGGTCGTGGCCGGCCCCGCGGCCAGCGCGACGTCGTCGGGGCCACCCGGCAGGCCGGCGGCCTCGCCCTCGTCGGCACCCTCCTCCTCGGCGTGCTCACCCTCGCCGCCCTCCTCGGAGTGCTCGTCGGCACCCGGCAGGAACGGATAGGTCGCCTCCTCGATGGCGTGGGTGGCGGTCCATGTCTCGAAGTTGCGCTCGGTGGAGCCGCCGACCTCGTCCCAGAGGAACCCGCCGGCCAGGCCGACCGGGAAGCTCAGCACCGCCAGCACCACCAGTGCGGTGAGGATCTGCCAGCCGGACTCGTGCGGTGCGTGGTGGCCCCCCAGCCCGGTCGTGGGGCTGGTGTCGGGGTCGTGGGCGGCCTGGGCCAGGTCCTCGCCCTCGGCCTGGGGGTCCAGCACGCCGGACGCCTCCTCGGCCTCGATGTCGGCGACCGTGCGGGCGCTGGGGCGGGCGGGAACTCCTCTGTGCTCGCCGAAGAAGATCAGGAAGATCGAGCGTGCCATGTAGAAGGTCGTGACCAGCGCACCCGCCAGGCCCAGCCAGAACACCCAGGTGCCCATCGCCAGCCCGTTGTCGGCCCAGATCTGCGCCGACACCAGGATCTCGTCCTTGGAGAAGAACCCGGCCGTCAGCGGGAAGCCGGCCAGGGCCAGCGAGCCGATCAGGAACGTCACGAACGTCCACGGCATGTACCTGCGCATGCCACCCATGTCGCTCATGTTGTTGGAGTGGATGGCGTGGATCAGCGAGCCGGAGCCCAGGAACAGGAGGGCTTTGAAGAAGCCGTGCGTGAACAGGTGGAAGATCCCGGCGGTGTATCCCCCGACGCCCAGCGCAGCCATCATGTAGCCCAGCTGCGACACGGTCGAGTAGGCCAGCACCTTCTTGATGTCGTCCTGGACGATGGCGAGGAACCCGGCGAAGAACAGCGTGATGACGCCCACGATCGCGATGACGTTCATCACGACCAGTTCCTGGATGAACACCGGGTACAGCCGGGCCACGAAGAACACGCCGGCGGTGACCATCGTCGCGGCGTGGATCAGGGCCGACACCGGGGTCGGGCCGGCCATGGCGTCGGGCAGCCACACGTGCAGGGGCATCTGGCCGGACTTGCCGACCGCGCCCAGGAAGATGAACAGGCAGCCCATGATGACGGTCAGTGACGACAGCTCGCCCGCCATCGCCAGCTCGATCGTCTCGGAGATCGAGAACACGTTGTCGGTGTGGGCCGACACGCCCACCGACAGCACGATCACGCCGACGAGCAGGCCGATGTCGGCGAACTTGGTGACCAGGAAGGCCTTGTTGGCCGCGTCGACGTTGGACTTCTCGCGCCAGTAGTAGCCGATCAGCAGGTACGAGCAGACCCCGACCAGCTCCCAGCCGACGATCGCCTGCAGCGTGTTCGGGGCGATCACCAGGACCAGCATCGAGAAGGTGAACAACGACAGCATCGCGAAGAAGTAGGTGAACCGGTCCTCGCCATGCATGTACTCACGCGAGTACAGCTGCACCAGCAGCGACACCGTCGTGACCAGCACCAGCATCATCGCCGTCAGGCCGTCGACGTACTGGCCGAACTCGATCGTCAGGCCACCGACCGGGGCGGTCCAGAAGGTCTGCTCGAGTGCGTCGACCGGTCCGTTGGCGAAGGTCTGGAACCCGATCACGAGCGAGGTGACCCAGGCGATCGCCATCGCGGCGATGCCGACCTCGGAGCCCTTCAGCGGCATCAGGCGCCCGAAGGCGGCGATGACCACTGCCGCCACGAACGGCAACAGCACGACCAGCCAGGCGTAGTCGAGTGCTTGCAATCCGGCTTCCACGTGTCTCTCCCGTCCCGCCTACCAGCGCATCAGGTCGGCATCGTCGATGTTGATCGATGCGCGGTTGCGGAACATGTTGAAGACGATCGCCAGCCCCACGCCGACCTCGGCGGCGGCGACGACGATGACGAACAGGGCGAAGACCTGGCCGGTCGCGTCGGCGTCCCCGGTCCAGACCAGGTTCTGGAACGCGACGAGGTTGATGTTGACGGCGTTGAGCATCAGCTCGACGCTGATCAGCACCAGCACCGCGTTGCGTCGGGCCATGACGCCGTAGAGCCCGACACAGAACAGGAACGCCGCCAGCACGAGCGGACCGATGAGGGTCATCGCTCACCCCCGGAGCCCAGCTCGGCCGGCGCGCGGTCGAGTTCCTCGGTCGAGTCGTCGAGCGCCTCCCGGATCGGCGTCACCCGGGTCTCGGTGCCGGAGTCGCCCGACTGGCGTCGCGCCAGCAGCACGGCACCCACCAGGGCGGCCAGCAACATCATCGACACGACCTCGAAGGGGAACACCCAGGTCGAGAAGATCGCCATGCCGAGGTCGGCCACGGACGAGCTGATCGGCTCGGTCGCCGGGAACTGGTTCGAGCCGAACGCGCGCACGATCAGCACCACCAGGATGCCGAACAGGGCGGCCGAGACGACCATGGCCATCGGCCGGTTGCGCGAGTCCAACGTCTCGCGCCCGATCGGCGCCCGGGTCAGCATCAGTCCGAACAGGAACAGGACGGTGATGGCACCGAGGTAGACCACGACCTGCACCATGGCGACGAAGTCGGCGGCCAGGAGCAGGAAGGTCGCGCCGATCCCGGCCAGCGTCACGCCCAGGAACAGCGCGGCATGGACCAGGTTGCGGGACGTGACGGTCATCACGGCCGCGCCCCCGGTGACCACGGCCACCAGGATGAAGACGATGTCGAGGCTGGTCATGCGTCGTCTTCCTCGTCCGCGGCGCCAGCGTCGGCGTCCATCTGCTTCTTCTTCTGGGCCCGGACCCAGGCCGCCTTGGCCCTGGCCCGCGCCATCCGCTCGGACTTGCCATCGGCGATCATCTGGTCGTAGACGTCCTGGTCGAGCTGCTCGCCGGCACCCTCGACGTGCACGTCCGCCATCCTCGGGGCGCTGGGCGCGGCGGCATCGGCGTCGGCGGCCGGGGTGTCGGCGTCGCCCCCGTCACCCCCAGCGCCGTCGGCGTCCGCCTCGGCCTCCATCTTGGCCTTCTTCTGGGCCCGCACCCAGGCCGCCTTGGCCTTGGCCCGCGCCATCCGCTCGGACTTGCCGTCGGCGATCATCTGGTCGTAGACGTCCTGGTCGAGCTGCTCGCCCGCACCCTCGACGTGCACGTCGCCCATGCCGCCGCCCTTGCCGGGGGCCGCGGCCGTCTTCGCCTTCGGGGCGTCTGCCTCCGTGTCGGCGTCGTCGGCGACCTCCGCCTCGTCCGCCGCCTCGCGGGCGGCGTCGAGCTCGCGCTCCTTGGCGCTGATGGCGTCGGCGACCTCGACGGGCGCGTCGGCACCGTCGTCGAGCAGCGGTGGCGGCGGCACGGTGTCCGCCCACTCGCGCAGCTTCTCCTTCTCGTGGAGCAGGCCGTCGATCGAGTACTCGGAGTACTCGAACTCGGGGCTCCAGAACAGCGCATCGAACGGGCACACCTCGACGCAGATGCCGCAGTACATGCACAGGGCGAAGTCGATGGCGAAGCGGTCCAGCGAGTTGCGGGTGCGCTCGCGGCCGCCCTCCTTCGCGGGAGGCAGCGTCTCCTTGTGCGAGTCGATGTAGATGCACCAGTCCGGGCACTCGCGGGCACACAGCATGCAGACCGTGCAGTTCTCGTCGAACAGCGCGATCACGCCACGGGTTCGCGGTGGCAGGTCGGGCCGCTCGTGCGGGTACTGCTGGGTCACCGGCTTGCGGAACAGGTGCTTGAGGGTGACCCCGAGCCCCTTGAGGAGCCCGACGCCGAACGGTGCCCGGGTGGGCGTGGTGATGCTCACAGTGCCACCTTCCCGATGGCGACGATTGCGATGTTGACCAGGGACAGCGGGATCAGCACGAGCCACGAGATCTTCTGCAGCTGGTCCTCGCGCAGCCGCGGGTAGGCGACCCGCAGCCACACCATGAAGAAGACCAGCGCCATGATCTTGCCGAGCGTGATCCCCACGCCCAGCAGCGTGCCCCACACCCCACAGTCGGAGATGCCGGCCGCGGCTTCGCAGCCGGGCAGCGGCACGCCGGGCAGCGCCTGCCAGCCGCCGAGGTACAGGACCGTGATGAGGCCGGACATGAAGATCATGCCGCCGTACTCGGTCAGCAGGAACATGGCGAACTTGATGCCCGTGTACTCCGTCATGTAGCCGAAGACCAGCTCGGAGTCGGCGATCGGCATGTCGAACGGCGGACGTGACAGCTCGGCCAGGGCCGCCATGACGAAGATCCCGAAGCCCAGCAGCTGCGGGAAGACGAACCACATCGACACCGGGGTGCCGAAGATGCTCATGGTGGCCTGCGACTCGACGATGTCGACCAGCGACAGCGACCCGGCCTGCACGGCGACGGCCGCGGCGGCCAGGATCAGGGGCAGCTCGTAGGCGATCAGCTGGGCGGCGGCACGGATGCCGCCGATCAGCGAGAACTTGTTGGCTGACGCCCAGCCACCCATCAGGATGCCCAGCACGCCGATCGACCCGATGGCCAGGGCGTAGAACAGGCCGATCTCGAGGTCCTCGGCCCACACGCCGGGCCCGATCGGGATCACCAGGAAGCCCAGCAGCGCGGGCACGAGCGCCACGCCCGGCGCGACCGCGAACACCAGCTTGTCGGCCGCCCGCGGGACGATGTCCTCCTTCTGGACGAACTTGATCCCGTCGGCGACCAGCTGGAGGCTGCCGTGCGGACCGGCCTCCATCGGCCCGGTGCGGTTCTGGAGGTGGCCCATCGCCTTGTGCTCGAGGTAGCCGCCGACCAGCGACACCACCATCAGCATGACCGTGCACAGCAGGATCTTGAGCAGGGCCGACAGCCAGAAGTTGTCCAGCGTCAGGATGGAGGCCGACTGGGCCACCAGGCCCTCGGCCACCGAGACGTCGAGCAGTGGCATCATCGGTCGACGTCTCCCACCACGAAGAACACCGAGCCCAGGATGGCCACGGCGTCGGGCATCAACTGGCCCTCCAGGAGGTAGGGCAGGACCTGGACGTTGGAGAACGACGGTGTGCGCATCTTGAAGCGCCACGGGTTCTTGGAGCCGTCGGAGTGCAGGTAGTAGCCCAACTGCCCCAGCGGGTTCTCGGTGCGCACGTAGGTGAAGCCCTCGGGTGCCTTGACCATCTTGGGCAGCTTGGTGTTGACCGGTCCCGGACCGATGTGGTCGTGGATCTGGTCGATGACCTCGAGGCTGGCCTCGACCCGGCCCAGCAGCACCGCGAAGCGGTCGAAGCTGTCGCCGTTGTCTCCGGTCGGGACCCGCACGTCGATCTCGCCGTACTTGAGGTAGGGCTCGGTGACGCGGGAGTCCTCGGGCACGCCGGTCGCCTGCAGGGTCGGGCCCGTGACGCCGTAGGCCAGCGCGACCTCGGGCGGCAGCGCACCGATGCCCTTGGTGCGGGCCTGGAAGATCTCGTTGCCCAGCACCAGGTCGACGTAGTCCGACAGCCGGGACCGCGTCTCGTCGACCAGGCGGGCCGACTCGCGCAGGAAGCCCTTGGGGAGGTCGATCTTGACCCCGCCGGGCTGGTTGTAGGTGAAGTGCAGGCGCCCACCGGTGGCCGACTCCAGCAGGAACTGGATGTCCTCGCGCTCGCGGAAGGCGTAGAACATCGGCGTGATGGCGCCCAGCTCGAGGGCGTAGGAGCCGATGAACATCAGGTGGTTGAGGACCCGGTTCCACTCGGCCAGCAGCATGCGGATCCACTGGGCCCGGTCCGGGACCTCCATCTCCATCATCTTCTCGACCGCCAGCGCGACGCCGAGCTCGTTGCAGAACCCCGACAGCCAGTCGTGGCGGTTGGTCAGCGCCATGATTTGGCGGTAGTCGCGGTACTCGGCCAGCTTCTCGAACCCGCGGTGCATGTAGCCGATCACCGGGCGCGCCTCGCGGATGCGCTCGCCGTCCATGTCCAGCACCACGCGCAGCACGCCGTGGGTCGCGGGGTGGGCCGGGCCGATCGACAGGCTCATCTCGCCGGTGTCGAAGTCGGCGTCACCCTCGAGCTGGAAGATCACGTCCTCGGCCGGGGCGGTCCCCGGCAGGATCTTCTCGGAGGTGTCGAGGTCGCTCATGCGTCCTGCTCCTCGTCGTCCGCGGGCTCGTCGTCCGCGGGCTCGTCGTCCGCGGGCTCGTCGTCCTCGGGCTCGTCGTCCGCGGGCTCGTCGTCCTCGGGCTCGTCTGGGCTGGGCTCGTCTGGGCCGGGCTGGTCGGCCGGGACCCCGCCTGGGGTGCGCTCGTGGGCGTCCAGCGCGCCGTAGCCGGGCACGTCGGGCCCGTCGGCGGCATCGACGTCGACGGTGGTGGTCTCACGGGGGTCGGGCACGTCGAGCGAGCCGCCCACCGGTGGCGGGCCGTCGTCGAGGGCCAGCTCGTCGGCGTCCTCGGCGGCGGCGGTCGACGCGGGCGGGTCGAGGTCCGTGCGCAGGTAGGGGTCCCAGTGCTCGAAGCCGGCGGCACGGGCCGCGTCCTCGTCGACGAACCAGGCGTCGGCGCGGGTGGACCGCCACTGGTGGGAGTCCTGGGTCACGAAGACGTTGCCGTCGGTCGTCGCCTTGACCGGGTGGCCGTCCGGACCGGACCCGTCCTCGCGGGGATGCGCCGACCCGGGCCCGTACGGACCCTCGTCGGGCTCCTGCTCCTCGCCGGGCTCCTCCTGCTCCTCCTCCTCGTCCCGCTCCTCCTCCTCGTCGACGACCTCACGGTCCTCGTCGACGGCCTCGTCGTCCGACTCGTCGCCGGTCTCGTCCGCCGACGCGTCGGGGTCGGGTGGCGGGGTGCCGGCGGGGATCGGCTCGACGTCGTCGTCGACCCGGGCTGCCTCGTCGGCCTGCTCCGCGGCGCGAGCCTCGCGTGCCGCCACCTGGTCGCTGCGCGTCGACTCGGCGGCCGCACTGGACGACGTGGCCGCGTCCTCCCCGGCGTCGCCGTCGTCGTCCTGGTCCCGCACGCCGTCGCCGTCCAACGGGTCGCCGTCACCGGAGCCCGGGGGCGGCGCGGCCTGCCCGGCGGTCCGACCCTCGGTGCCGTCGCCGGCGTCTGCCTCGGGGGCGGCCGGGGCGGGCGCGTCGTCGACGTCCGTGGCCGCCACGTCCGTGGCGGGGTCCTCGGAGGGGTCGGCGTCCTCGCCCGCCGCCTCGGCGGCGCGCTGCTTCTTGATGAACGCGGCCTTGGCCTTGGAACGCGCGATCCGCTCGGACTTGCCGTCGGCGATCAGCCGGTCGTAGGTCTCCTGGTCGAGCTCGACCTCCTCGCGCTGCGGCTCGTCAGCAGCCTGGCCGTCGGCGTCGTCCTGGTCGGCCTCGGGCGTGGGGTTCGCCTCGCGGGCCTGTCGGGCGATGATCTCGTCGAGACCCGACGGGCCAGCCGCCTCGCCGATGGCCGGCTCGCGGACGATGACGTTGCCGTCCTCGTCGGTCTCGGCGGGCTCCTTGACGCCCGGCCACGGCTTGGCCACCCGCGACGCCAGCGGGAACTCCTTGCGCAGGGGCCAGCCCTCGAAGTTCTCGACGCACAGGATCCGCGGCAGGAGGCCCGGGTGCCCGTCGAAGTCGATCCCGAACATGTCGAAGGTCTCGCGCTCCATCCAGTTCGCGCCCGGGTACAGGTCGGTGATGGTGTCCAGCACCGGGGCCTCGCGACCACCCTCGCACCGGGTCCGCAGCATGATCCGCCGACCACGGGACGTCGAGTACAGCACCGCCACGACGTCGAAGCCCGCCTCGGCCGCGTCGACGCCGAACAGGCAGTCGAACAGGTCGAAGGACAGCAGGTCCTCGTCGCGGCACGCGGCGGCAGCGGCGTGCCAGCCGGCCGGCGAGACCTCGACCGTCAACTCGCCGAACTCGGCCGAGTCGGCGACCACGACGTCACCGAGGCGATCCCGGAGCAGCGCCACGGTCTCGGCGTCGTCGAGGGCACTGTCCCGGCGGGCAAGGACCGGATAGCTCATGGACGCACGCCTTCGACCTGGCGCCGGACCTCGGCGTCGGCCTCGGCGGCCTTGGCCGCGGCCTCTGCGGCGGGCAGCGCGTGCAGCTGGCCGTCGGTGCCCAGGATGATGGGGCGACGGTCCTCCATCCGCTGGGGCAACGACTCGTTCTGGATGCGGTCCTGGAGCGCCACGATCCCCTCGAGCAGGGCCTCGGGGCGGGGCGGGCAGCCCGGGACGTACACGTCGACCGGGATGATCTGGTCGACGCCCTTGGTCACCGAGTAGCTGTCCCAGTACGGCCCACCGCAGTTGGCGCAGGAACCGAACGAGACGACGTACTTGGGCTCGGGCATCTCGTCGTAGAGCCGCTTGATCGCGGGTGCCATCTTGTCGGTCAGGGTGCCCGAGACCATGAGCAGGTCGGCCTGGCGCGGCCCGTGAGCGAACGGGATCACGCCCAGGCGGATGAAGTCGTGTCGAGCCGCCGAGGCCGCGATGAACTCGATGGCACAACAGGCCAGGCCGAAGTTGAACGCCCACAGGGAGTACTTGCGCCCCCAGTTGAAGACGAACTTCAACGGCTTGGGGAGTTCGACGGATTCCATCACTCCCATTCGAGCACCTTCTTCCTCCAGGCGTAGATGAGGCCCAGGGCCAGGACCCCGATGAAGATGAACATCTCCACCAGCACGAACGTCGGGCTGATCGGGCTGGAGGCGTCGAGGTTGCCCAGGATCTGTGCCCACGGGAACAGGAAGATCGCCTCGACGTCGAAGATCACGAACAGGAACGCGAACACGTAGTAGCGGATGTTCATCTGCGTCCAGCCGGTCCCGACCGCGTCGACGCCACACTCGTAGGTGGTGAGCTTCTCGGGGTGGGGCAGGTTCACGCGGAAGATGCGATTGGCAAGCATCACCAGCGCGTACAGCCCGATCCCGAACAGCACGAGGAGGGCGAAGGTCCCCCACTGGCTGTAGAAGCCGGTCATCTCGGCCTCCTCGTCGCGGTCGTCGTCCGGGGCCGGTGGTCGGTCCGGAGCGGTCGGTCTGGGTGGTCGGGTCACTGCTCGTTCGTGGGGCCCTCTGCGGACCCCGTGGCCGCACGAAAGCCGGCGAGGTCCAGCCGGCTGGAGTGCGTGCTCGCGGTGGTGCCCACACGGTGGGGGATGCTACCAGCGACGCCGACCCCTGCCCCAATGGCCACTGGCTGCCGGCGCCGTCCCAACGGGCAGGAAACATTTCAGTTTGCGCATTGTTGCAGTGACTGCAACAATCGCTCGCCATGGACACCACCCCGACGAACGACGACCTCGCCCGACGACCCCACGCCGCCGACACCGGCCCGGCGGACGGAGGGCTGCGCGAACGCAAGAAGCGGGCCACCCGCGCCGCCCTCACCGACGCCGGCCTGCGGCTGGTCGCCCAGCATGGGCTCGACGACGTCACGGTGGAGCAGATCTGTGCGGCCGTGGAGGTCTCACCACGCACGTTCTTCAACTACTTCACCAGCAAGGAGGAGGCGCTGGTCGGCCCGGGCCCGAGGCCACCCGACGACGACCTCCTGGCACCGTTCGAGGCCGAGGGCCAGGCCGGCCGGCTGCTCGCCGACCTCGCGACCGTCCTGGTCGCACACTTCGACCGCCACCTCGTGGCACACGAGCAGATGGTCCGACGCCACGACCTCCTCCATCGAGAGCCGGCGCTGCAGATGCACTTCCGAGCCGGACTGCGCCGGTTCGAGGACCGGATCGCCCTGGCCGTGGCACGCCGCGAGGGCCGTGACCCCGACGACCCCGAGATCCGGTTGCTCGTCGGGATCGTCGGGACCAGCATCCGCAGTGCCCTGGGCCGATGGTCCGCCGAGGGTGGCGGCGGCCGGCCGTCCGACCACGTCGCCGCCGTCTTCGCCCGGCTCGACCGGGCGGTCGACAGCGACCTGCTGCTGGCCCACGACCCGTGACCCCCCGACATCCATCCGGCCCGCTCCCGCCCCACGCCACGCCCCACCACAGGATCCCACCATGCCCGACCACGTCGTCACCGATCCCATCCTCACCGCCGAGGGGATCGTCGTGCGCTTCGGCGACCTGACCGCGGTCGACCGGGTCGACCTCGCCGTCCAGCGCGGCTCCATCTACGGCCTGCTCGGCCCCAACGGCGCGGGCAAGACCACCCTCATCCGGGTCCTGGCCACGCTGCTCAAACCGGATGCCGGCCGTGCCACCGTCGCTGGCATCGACGTCGTGGAGGATCCCGGACTCGCCCGCACCCGCCTGGGCCTGGCCGGCCAGTTCGCGGCCGTCGACGAGTACCAGACCGGGCGTGAGAACGTCCAGATGATCGGCCGGCTGTACCGGCTGTCCGCCCGGGAGTCACGCCAGCGCACCGACGACATCCTGGAACGCATCGGCCTGGTCGACGCGGCCGACCGGCGGGTCGGCACCTACTCCGGGGGCATGCGCCGGCGCCTCGACCTCGCCGCCTCGCTGATCGGCCGACCCGAGGTGATGTTCCTCGACGAGCCCACCACCGGGATCGACCCTCGCAGCCGGGTCGGCATCTGGGACCTCGTCCAGGACCTGGTCCGCGGTGGGACGACCGTGCTGCTCACCACCCAGTACCTCGAGGAGGCCGACGTGCTCGCCGACCGGATCGGGGTGATCGACCACGGTCGGATCATCACCGAGGGCACCGCCGACGAGCTCAAGGCCACCATGGGCGGCACCATCATCGAGGTCGAGATCGACCCCGCCCACCGCGACGAGTACGAGACCGCCCTGGCCGGTGTCGGCGAGGGCGAGACCACCTTCGACGAGCAGCGCAACCTGCTGCGGATCCCCGCCCGGGAGGGTGCCGAGAGCCTGCTGGCCGTCGGCCGCGCGCTGGACCGGGCCGAGCTCGTGCCGGTCGACATCGAGACCCACAAGCCCACCCTCGACGACGTCTTCCTCGCCGTCACCGACGACACCCCCAGCGACGACGCCCCGGCCCCGTCCGACGGGCAGGCGCCAGGACGAAAGGCCCGCCGATGACCACCACGACCGCCCCCGCGACCAGCGAGCCCGGCTCGCACATCGGCCTGTCCGAGGCGTTCACCGACGCCATGGTCATCACCCGGCGTGGAATCGTGCGGATCCTGCGCCTGCCCCAGCTGCTCGTCTTCGCCACGATCCAGCCGGTGATGTTCCTGCTGCTGTTCAACTTCGTCTTCGGCGGCGCGCTGGGCGAGACCCTGCCACCGGTCGCCAACGGCGAGTACATCAACTGGCTGATGCCCGGCCTGTTGGTCCAGATCGTGACCTTCGGGGCGGGCCAGACCGCCACCGGGCTGACCGAGGACCTGTCCAGCGGGGTGATCGACCGGTTCCGGTCCCTGCCGATGGCCAGGTCGGCCGTGCTGGCCGGACGCACGCTGGCCGACCTGCTCCGCAACGCCTTCGTGATCACGCTCATGCTCGTGGTCGCCGTGCTGATCGGCTTCCGCTGGCAGGCGTCGTTCGCGGGTTTCCTCGGTGGCGTGGCCCTGGCCCTGGGCTTCGCGTTCTCCCTGTCGTGGTTGATGGCCAGCCTGGGGCTGAAGATCAAGAACCCCGAGGCGGTGCAGTCGGCGATCTTCATCCCCGTCTTCCCCTTCGTGTTCGCCAGCTCGGTCTTCGTCCCGACCGACACCTTCCCCACCTGGCTGCAGGCGTTCGCCGACCACCAGCCGGTCACGGTCGTCGCCAATGCCATCCGGGGGCTGATGCTGGGCGTCGGCGCACTGCCGGCGGGCCAGACCGTCACCGGACAGGTCTGGCTCGCCGTGGCCTGGATCGTCGGGCTGCTGGCCATCTTCGCCCCCTTGGCCGTCCGTCTCTACCGCCGCGCCGTCATCTAGACCCTCCCCCGTCGAGACCCTCCCCGTCGAGTGTGCGCATCACGGCCGCCGGTGGCCCCGAGGCGCACACTCGACGCACGGGCCGCGGCCTACGCCGGGAGGCGCCAGTCGATGGGGGCGGCGTCCTGGGACGAGAGGGCTTCGTTGGTGCGGGAGAAGGGCCTGGAGCCGAAGAAGCCACGGTGGGCGGACAGGGGCGAGGGGTGGGCGGACTCGATCCGCGGGGTCGATCCCAGCCGGGCGCCGAGGTTGCGGGCGTCGCGGCCCCACAGGATCGCCACCAGCGGCTGGTCCCGGGCGACCAGTGCGTCGATGACGCCGTCGGTCACCTCCTCCCAGCCCTTCCCACGATGTGACGCCGACGCGCCGGGCCGCACGGTCAGCACCCGGTTGAGCAGGCACACGCCCTGGTCGACCCACGGGGTCAGGTCCCCGTTGGCGGGCCGGTCGTGGCCGAGGTCGTCGACGTACTCGGTGAAGATGTTGGCCAGCGACTTCGGGAGCGGACGCACGTCCGGGGCGGCCGCGAAGCACAGCCCGATCGGGTGGCCCGGCGTCGGGTAGGGATCCTGGCCCACGATCAGCACCCGGACGTCGTCGAAGGGCATCCGCAGCGCGGCGAACACGTCCTCGCCCGCCGGCAGGAAGCGGCGACCGGCCGACTGCTCCTCCCGCAGCCAGTCCCCCATGGACGCGATCCGGTCCGCGACCGGGTCCAGGGCCTCGCCCCACCCCGGGCCGACCAGTTCCGCGAACGACGTCGCCACCACCACTCCTGTCCGTCTGCCGTCCCGGCCCCGCGGGACTGCTGGCCGGTCCCGGACGAGGCTAGGCGTGGTCCGGGCGACGTAGCCTCGTCCGTCCGCGACCAAGGTGTCCCCGTGAGCGACCCCGAGACCGCCCAGACGGCGTCGGCCACGGGCGCCGTCCCGCGCCGGCCCGACACGGCGAACCTCCGACGCGACGAGACGGCCGCACGCGCGGCGGCCGTCGACCTGCACGCGATCGACGTCGTGCTGGACCTTTCCGGAGCCCCCGACGCCGACCGGGCGACGTTCCGGTCCACGACGACGATCCGGTTCACCAGCACGGGCGACTCGACCTGGCTCGACCTGGTCGCGCCCCGGGTGGTCGAGGCGTCCGTGAACGGCACGCCGGTGGACCCGGCGGCACGCCACGACGGGGCCCGGCTCCACCTCGACGGCCTCGTGACCGGACCGGACCGGGTCAACGAGGTGGTGGTCGTCGCCGACTGCGCCTACAGCCACAGTGGCGAGGGCCTGCACCGCTTCGTCGACCCGGTCGACGACGCCACCTACTGCTACACCCAGTACGAGCCGGCCGACGCCCGACGGGTGTTCGCCTGTTTCGAGCAGCCCGACTGCCGGGCGCCGTTCACCTTCGACGTCCTGGCGCCGACCGGCTGGCAGGTCCGGTCCAACACCGCCGGCACGCCCACCGACGTCGGCGATGCCACCACCCGGTGGGACTTCGCCCCCACGAAGCCGATCGCCAGCTACATCACCACGGTCCTGGCCGGGCCCTACCACGTCGTCACCGACACCTGGACCCGCGCCGCGGACGAGCGACATGATGCGCTGGAGGTCCCGCTGGCGGTGCTGTGCCGGGCATCGCTGGCCGAGCACCTCGACGCCGACGAGGTCCTGGAGGTCACCCGGGCCGGACTGGACGTCTTCCACGAGCTGTTCGACGTCGCCTACCCGTTCGGGCGCTACGACCAGGCGTTCGTGCCGGAGTACAACCTCGGCGCGATGGAGAACCCGGGACTGGTGACCTTCAACGAGAACTACGTCTTCCAGTCGGCGGTGACCGAGGCGGAGCGCGAACGTCGCGCCGGCACGATCCTGCACGAGATGGCCCACATGTGGTTCGGCGACCTGGTGACGATGCGCTGGTGGGACGACCTGTGGCTCAAGGAGTCCTTCGCCGACTACATGTCGGTCCTGGCCAGCGTCCGGGCGACCCGCTTCACCGACGCGTGGACCACCTTCGCCACGTCGGACAAGGCCCGGGCGTACCGGGCCGACCAGCTGCCCACGACCCACCCGATCGTCGCCGACATCGTCGACCTCGAGGCCGCCAAGCTCAACTTCGACGGGATCACCTACTCCAAGGGCGCCAGCGTCCTCAAGCAGTTGGTGGCGTGGGTCGGGCGCGACGCGTTCCTGGCGGGCGCCAACGACTACTTCGCACGCCACGCCTGGGGCAACACGACCCTGGGCGACTTCCTGGCCGCCCTGGCGGGTGCCTCCGGCCGCGACCTCGCGGACTGGTCACGGACCTGGCTGGAGACCGCCGGCGTGTCGGAGCTGTGGGTCGACCTGGACGACGACGGGACGCTGGTCACCGATGCCCGCCTGTTCCAGCAGGGGACCGACCCGGCCACCGGCGAGGACGTCCTGCGGCCACACCGGGTCGCGGTCGGGGGCTACGACGTCGTGGACGGCCGGCTGGTCCGCACGACGCGCACCGAGGTCGACCTGGCCGCCGGGTCGGTCGCGCTCGACGACCTCCGGGGACGTCCCCGCCCTGCCTTGGTGCTGCCCAACGACGACGACCTCTCCTACGCCAAGGTGCTGCTCGACGAGCCGTCACTGGCCACCGTCCGGACGCACCTGTCGACGCTGGCGGAGCCACTGCCCCGCGCGCTCGTCTGGTCGGCGCTGTGGAACGCCGTGCGTGACGCCCGCCTCCCGGCAACCGATTTCCTGGACGTGGTGGCCGACCACGGACCGGCCGAGGACCACCCGGGTTCCCTGGCGACGCTGCATCGACAGGCCTGTCGTGCCCTCACGCACCACCTGCCGCCGGACCGACGTGCCGCCGCCCGCAGCCAGCTGCACGCGGCCGCCGTCGCGACGACCGCGGCCGCGGCCGACGGCGGCGACGTCCAGCTGGCGTGGCTGCGCCTGGCGATCGTGCTGGGCACGGACCACCCCGCGTGGCTGCTCGGGCTGCTCGAGGGACGTGGCGTGCCCGGTGGCGTAGTGATCGACCCGGAGCTGCGCTGGTCGGCACTGGTGGAGCTGGCGGCATCCGGCGCCGTCGAGCGGGACCGGCTGGACGACGAGCTGGCGGCCGACGACCGCGCCCTGACCCGTCGCCGCCATGCCACCGCCCTTGCCGCCCGACCGACCGTCGAGGCCAAGGAGGCTGCCTGGGCCGACGCCGTGACCGACGTCGACCTGCCCAACGCCATGCTCGCGGCGGTGCTGTCCGGATGGGGACGGCCCGACCACCAGGCACTCACCCAGCGGTTCGAGGCGCCCTACCTCGACGGCCTCGAGGAGATCTGGACGACCCGCAGCATCGAGATGGCGCGACGGCTGGTCGTCGGCCTGTTCCCCCCGGTGCGCGACGTCCGGCCGGGCCGCTCGCCGGCCGACCACCCGACGGTCCGGGCCGTGGACGCCTGGCTGGACGACCACGCCGACGGAGCGGCCGCACTGCGCCGGCTGGTGCTGGAGCAGCGCGACCAGCTGGTCCGCTCGCTGGCGGCCCAGGCGGTCGTGGGGGACGACGACCGGGCGGCCGACCACGCCTGATCGGCTCGGTCAGGCCGGGGGAGCATCGCGCTGGGCGAGCTCGGCGGCGAGTCGTGGATGGGTCCGGGCCATGACGAGGGTGTCGTGGTAGACACCACCGCGGAACACCGCCCCGCGCTTGGTGCCTTCCACCTCGAAGTCGAACGTGCGGTACAGCGCGATTGCCGCGGCGTTGTCGGCGAACACCTCGAGCTCGATGCGGGTCAGCTGCAACCAGTCGTCGGCCAGCCCCACCGCGGCCTCGACCAGCACCGTCCCCACACCCCGACGCTGCCAGTCCTCGCGCACCGCCATCCCGAGCGAGCCCACGTGGCGGACCCGGGGTCGCGACGTGGTCCCCAGCCCGATGTTGCCGACCACCTCGCCGTGCTGGTCACCGTGGCAGGCCACCAGCAGCCAGAATCCCTCCGGCGGGTTCTCGAGTCGCTCCCGCCACTCCCCGACCGACGGGTAGGGCACCTGCATGAGTCCGGGGTAGACCGCCGCCGACGCCATCGTCGTGTGGAGCGCCGGTGCGTCCCCCGGCTCCGCCCGTCGCACCACCACGTCCGGCCGCTGGCCCATGCCCACCTCCTGGTCCCTGCCAGCCTCGTCGCCGGCCCGTCCGTGGTCAAGCCGTGCCGGGGTCCGGGTCGTCCTCCAGCAGCGACCGCAGCCGGCGATAGTCGCCGTCGACCGAGCGCTGCACCATCCGGGCCAGCAGCGGGCCCAGCCACGCCGTCCAGCCGTCGGGGTGGCCGGCCACGTCCGCACCGATCCGGCACCCCCGTGGCGTCGGCGCGACCGTGCGGGTGATCTCCAGTGGGAAGGTCGACGCGATCGAGGAGATCGTGATGCTGCCGTGTCCGTCGTCGCCGGGCTCGTCCAGGGCCACGACCTCGAACATCGTGGTGATCGGCCGTCCCAGGAACCGGGCCTCCTGCTGGTATCGCGACCCCGGTCGGACCGGCGGTGGGGTGAGCCAGGTGCAGGATCGCATCCCGGCCTGCCACTCCGGGTTGCGTGCGAAGTCGGCCACCACGTCCCACGCCCGCTGGGGGGCGACGGCCACGTCCACTCCACTGGCGATGCGGATCTCGCCCACGCGGCGCTCCCGGTCGGGTCCCGTCATCATGCCATCACCGCCGGCACGTGGAGCGGGGAAGGTGGCGCCGACGGGTCAGGGCCCTGCGGGTCCGGTGGATACCGTGCGGGGCATGGAACTCGTGCTCGTCCGCCACGCCCAGCCCGCCTGGGTCGTCGACGGCATCGGCTACAACGACCCGAACCTCTCCGAGCTGGGTCGGGCGCAGGCCGAGGCCGTCGGGCTGGCGTTGGCCGACCTCGAGGTCGACGAGTTCTGGGTCTCGCCGGCCGCGCGCTCGCAGCAGACCGCAGAGGCGATCGTCGGCCACCACGACGTCTCGGTGGTCACCCACGACTGGGCGCTGGAGATCCAGCTCCCCACTGCCTGGGACGAAGCCCCGGTCGAACAGGTCCGCGAGCACTTCGCCACGCTGGGCGACCGCGACCGGGCGGGGTGGTGGGAGGCGACCGCGCCCCACGGCGGCGAGTCGTTCCGCGACTTCCACCAGCGGGTCACCACCGGCCTGGAGGGCCAGCTCGCCGAGCACGGGATCAAGGACGCCGGCGAGCCGGACCTGTGGCACGTGCCGGACGACGACCGCCAACGCATCTGCCTGGTCACCCACGCCGGCACGAACTCCGTCGTCGTCGGCCACCTGCTGGGAGTCAGCCCACAGCCGTGGGAGTGGGAGCGGTTCTCGTCCGCCCATGCCTCGATCAGCGTGGTGCAGTCCCGCCCGATCGCCAGCGCGCACCTGCTGCGACTGCGCAGCTTCTCGGAGACCGCCCACCTCACCACCGCCGGCTGCGACGTCACCCGCTGAACCGAATCCCCGTCGGTTGGGGAGTTCCTGCCCGCATGCGGGCACCGAGCCGACACTCGACGCGAAGCCGGGCTGGTCATGGCCGTCGTTCTACGCTGGCGGGCGACGGAGGTGGGCGGGTGAGCAACGTCGCGATCGAGTTCTCGCAGGCAGACCTGTGGCTGGTCAACGGGGCGATCGCGCTGATGATGTTCGGGGTGGCGCTGGGCCTGACACCCGACGACTTCCGACGGGTCCGCACCATCCCCCGCGCCCCCTTCGCCGGGCTGTTCGCGCAGTTCGTGCTGCTGCCGGCGCTGACGACGGCGGCGGTCGTGGCCTTCGACCTCCCCCCGGAGCTCGGCCTGGGGATGATCCTGGTCGCGTGCTGCCCGGGGGGGACCTACTCCAACGTGATGACCTGGCTGGCCCGTGGGAGCGTGGCCGTGTCGGTCACCATGACGGCGATCTCGTCGGTCGCCGCCACGGTGCTCACCCCGCTCAACTTCGCCCTCTGGGGCAGCGTCGACACCGACACCCGCGCCATCCTCACCGACATCGCGGTCGACCCGTGGCAGGTGCTGCTGTTGGTGGTGGTCGTCCTGCTGGTCCCGATCGTGGCCGGGATGCTCGTCCGGCAGCACTGGCCGGAGTTCGCCGCCCGCAGCGACCGGCCCACCCGGGTCCTGACGCTGGTGCTGTTCCTGGTGATCGTGGCCCTCGCCTTCGCCAAGAACGTCGACCTGTTCCTGGACACCGTCACCACCCTGGTCCCGGTCGTGGCGCTGCACAACGCCGCCGCGCTGGCGATCGGGTTCGGCATCGGCACGGCCCTGGTGCTGTCCCCGCCGGACCGCCGTGCCGTCACCCTGGAGGTCGGGATCCAGAACGCCGGCCTCGGCCTGGCGCTGGCGTTCACGTTCCTGCCGGGGCTGGGCGACGTGGTGCTGGTCACCGCCATGTGGGGGGTGTGGCACCTGGTCGCCGGACTCACCATCGCGTTGCTGTGGGCCCGCCACGACCGTCGCGCCGGGACGACGAGGGCCGTCGCCGGGGAAGCCACGTGACCACGCCGGCCCCGGACCGCACCGTGGTCGTCACCGGCGCCGGCGGGGCCCTGGGCACGGCCCTGGCACGGAGGTTCGCCGCGGACCGGGCGGTCGTGGTGCGAGCCGACCTCGTCGACCCGGACGGCCCGACGGACCTCGACGAGGACCGCCACCCGTGGGTCACCTGCGACGTGACCCGACCGGGGGACCTCGCAGCCCTGGTCGACACGGCGATCCATCGCACCGGACGCCTCGACGTGCTCGTCAACTGTGCGGGGATCACCCACCGCTCGCCCGCGGCGACCACGGACCCCGACCTGATGGCGCGGATCATGGCCGTCAACTGGGAGGGCCCGATGCGACTGTCCCAGCTGGCGCTGCCCCACCTGGCCGACACCCGTGGCTCGATCGTGAACCTGTCGTCGATGTCGGCCTGGATGCCGGTCCCGGGCCGCGCGGCCTACGGGGCGTCCAAGGCCGCCCTGACCCAGTTCATGGAGGTGCTGCGCCACGAGGCCGCCGCCCGTGGGGTCAACGTCCTGGACGTCCACCCCGGCTTCCTCGACTCGGTCATGCCCGACCTGGCCATCGGTCCGGGGGGTGAGGGCGGAGACGGCGCCGCGGACGATCGCGAGGCCGGCCGGCCCCGACCTCGCACCTCTGTCGGCCGGGCGCTGCAGGTCGACGACCTGGCGGACATGATCGTGATGGCGGAGGCCGACCGGACCCGGTGGATGTTCCCCGACCGGTTCGCCCACGCCGCCAGCCTGCTCTGGCGCGTGGCGCCGGGCACGTTCCACCGCCTCGTCGCCCGACGTTTCGCCGACGAGCTGGACACCGACCGCACCACGACCCGGGAGACCACCGATGGGTGACCCGACCTGCTGGCTGGACGAGACCTGCCCCGACTGTGGCGCGTTCGTCGGTGACCGAGGCACCCGACCCTGTCCCCGGTGCGGGCTGTCGGCTCCGCGGCCGACGGCGGGGCGTGCGGCCGGCGCGACGGTCCGACGCAACTGGGCCGGAAGCCACACCTACCGCGCTCCCCGCCTGGCCACGCCGACGTCCGTCGAGGAGGTGCAGGACGTGGTGACGGAGGCGCCACGCGTCCGCCCGTTGGGCAGCCGGCACAGCTTCAACGACGTCGCCGACACCGACGGGGTCCAGGTCAGCCTGGACGGCCTGCCACCCGTCGTGGAGGTGGACGCCGACGCCGCGACGGTCACCGTCGGGGGCGGGGCGACCTACGGCGACGTGGTGGAGGTGGTGGACGCTGCGGGGTTCGCCCTGCCCAACCTCGCGTCACTGCCCCACATCGGCGTGGCCGGGGCGACCGCCACCGGAACCCACGGGTCCGGCGACGACAACCGCTCGCTGTCGGCCGCCGTGGTGGGGCTCGACCTGGTGACGGGCGACGGCGAGCGCCGCCGGATCACCCGCGCCGACGACCCGGACCTGTTCCCCGGGTGCGTGGTCGCACTGGGCGCGCTCGGCGTCGTGGTCTCCCTGGACCTGGCACTGGTGCCCGCCGAGACGATGCACCAGCGGGTCTACGACCACATCCCGGCCGACGTGCTGGCCGACCACCTCGACGCGATCACGGGCGCGGCCGACAGCGTGAGCTGCTTCACCCGGTGGCAGGACCGGGTCGTCGACACGGTCTGGCTGAAGTCGACGGGCGACCCGGACGACGACCCCGAGGACCTGTTCGGCGCCCCGCGGGCACCCGTGGACCGCCACCCGATCCCCGGCCTGTCCACCGAGGCGGTCACGCCCCAGCTCGGCCGCCCGGGCCCCTGGTTCCAGCGCCTTCCGCACTTCCGGCTGGGGTTCACGCCCAGCGCCGGTGCCGAGGTCCAGTCCGAGTACTTCGTGGCCCGCACCGACGCCGTCGACGCGTTCGAGGCGTTGTGGGCGCTGGGTCCGCAGTTGGACGACCTGCTCCAGATCAGCGAGATCCGCACGATCGCGGCCGACGACCTGTGGCTCAGCCCCGCGAACGGACGCGCCACGGTCGCACTGCACTTCACGTGGCACCGTCGACCCGAGCAGCTCGCCTCGTTCCTCCCCGTGCTCGAGGACGCCCTGGCCCCGTTCGGCGCCGTCCCCCACTGGGCCAAGGCGTTCACGGTCCACCGCGAGGTCTTCGCCAACCGCTACGACCGCCTCGCAGACTTCGCCGCCCTGGCCGAACAGTTCGACCCCGAACACACCTTCCGCAACCCCTACCTCGACGCCTACCTCCTCTGACCCACCCGAACGCCCCCGGCGGAGCGGCGCTGGACGTTGCGAGGCCCCAGCCGAGCAACTCCAACGTGCCCGAGCGAAGCGAGGGCACGCGTCGGTTGTCGCCTTGACCCCTCCCAGCGGGGCCGAACTCCCCAACCGACGTGTGGAGGTGACGCCGGAGCACGCCGCGGCTGGACTACCCCACGCGTTCGAGGCTGTAGGAGGCGACCAGGCCCATGGCGGCCAGGACGGCCTCGCGGTCGGGTCCCACCATGGCGTCGATGGCCTCGAGGTCGACCTCGGCGGCCTCGACGTAGGAGGCGGCGGAGACCCGCGCACGCTCGATCGCGTCGGAGCCACGCAGCAGGCCCAGGGCCTCGTCCAGGTCGGCCGGGTCGACGGCGCCGTCGCCGACCAGTTGCGCGAAGCGACCGGTCGGGTCGTCCTCGAGCGCGTAGGCGACCGGCAGGGTGCGCACGCCCTCGAGCAGGTCCGTGCCGGGGGTCTTGCCCGAGTCCTCGTGGTCACTGGCGACGTCGAGGATGTCGTCGGACAGCTGGAAGGCCATCCCGACGTGGCGTCCGTAGGACGCGGCCAGCTCGACCACCTCCGGGGCGCAACCCGACAGCAGCGCTCCGTACCGACACGACGTTGCGACGAGCGAGGACGTCTTGCCGGCGATCACGTCGAGGTAGTGGTCCACGGTCGGGTCGACCCGGGGCACGTCGGGTGGCAGTGCACCGGCCGAGCCCTGCACCTCGGCGATCTGGCCCTCGCACAGCTCGGCCAGGGTCCGACCCATGATCCGGGTCACCTCGACGCCAAGGTTGGCCGACAGCTCGGCGGCCCGGGCGAACAGGAAGTCCCCGGTCAGGATCGCGACGGTGTTGTCCCACCGGGCGTTGGCCGAGGGCACGCCACGGCGGGCCGGGGCCTCGTCGATCACGTCGTCGTGGTAGAGCGTGGCGAGGTGGACCAGCTCGACGATGACGCCGGCCGGGACGATCTCGGCGGCGCCGGGATCGCCCAGGTGGGCGGTCAGCGCGACCAGCATCGGCCGGAACCGCTTGCCACCGGCCTCGACCAGGTAGCCGGCCGTGGTGTCCACGAACGCGGCCGAGGAGCGGACCTGCTCGGCCAGCAGCTCCTCGACCCGGTCGAGGATCGGCGCGAGCGCGATGTCGGCACCCTCGAGCTCGTCCAGCACCGAGGGTGGGATCGCCACGGTCGCCGAGGGCCCGGCGGTGGAGGGGTCTGCCACGTCAGCGGGCCAGCACGGCGGCACGCTCGGCGAGGTCCAGCAGGATCGACGGCTGGAGTCCGAGGTAGACGATCAACCCGGCCGCGACCGTCACGCCCGCGTTCCAGCCGTGGCTGTAGGCCGGGACGGGGGCGTCCGGCGCCGGGTCGGTCAGGAACATGGCACCCATCAGCCGCAGGTAGTAGAACGCCGACACCACGGATGTCACGACCCCGAGCACGACCAGCCAGGTCAGGCCCGACAGCATGCCGGCCGTGAAGACCCCCAGCTTGCCCTCGAAGCCGAGGGTCGGCGGGATGCCGGCCAGCGACAGCAACGCCAGCGACATCACCGCGGCCAGCGCCGGGGAGGTCCGGCCGAGCCCGTTGAGGTCGCTGATGGACACGGCCCGGTGGTTGCGCCGCTCGATGGCGATGATCCCGCCCAGTGCGGTGATCGAGGTGATCGCGTAGGTGAACAGGTACCACATGGTCGCGGACAGCCCGGCGTCGGACAGCGACACGATGCCGATGGTCGCGTAGCCGGCGTGGGCGACCGCGGAGTAGGCCAGCAGGCGCTTGACGTCGTCCTGGACCAGGGCCGCCCAGGCCCCGTAGGCCATGCTCAGCCCGGCCAGCACCGCCACGATCGGGACCCACAGGTCGGCCAGCGGTGCCCACGCGACGACGAACAGCCGCAGCATCGCCGCGAAGCCGGCCGCCTTGGTCGCCGCACCCATGAACGCCGTGACGTTGGTCGGGGCACCCTCGTAGACGTCGGGGACCCACAGCTGGAACGGCACCAGGGCGACCTTGAACCCGACCCCGACCAGCACCAGCACCATCGACACGGCCAGCAGGCGCAGCGGCGAACCGGGGTCGGCCATCCCCAGGGCGATGCCGGGCAGCTCGAGCGAGCCGGTGGCGATGTAGGACAGGGCGAAGCCGTAGAGCAGGATCGCCGACGCGACGGCGCCGAGCACGAAGTACTTGACCGCGGCCTCCTGCGAGCGTCGGTCCCGCCGGGCGGAGCCGGTCAGCACGTACAGCGCGATCGACAGGACCTCGAGCGCGATGAACAGCGTGATGACGTCGTTCGCGGCACCGAGCAGTGCCATCCCCACGGCCGACAGCAACAGCAGCGGCTCGAACTCCGGCCGGTGGATGTTGCGGTCGCGGACGTAGGCGAAGCCGATCGGCAGGACGAGCAGGGTGGACAGGTACACGGTGATGCGGGTGAAGATCGCCAGCCCGTCCATCGCGACCGAGCCCTCCATGGTGGTGGAGGCGGCGAACAGGCTCCCGGTCCAGGCGACGTCGAAGATCTGCCAGGCGGTCAGCACCAGGGCGGCGCCGGCACCGAGGCCGGCGATCCAGGCGTGCAGCGCCCGCGGGACGCCGGCCAGCCCGAAGGTCAGTGCGACCAGGGCCACGCCGGCCACGATCGCGAGCAGGCCGGGCAGGGACGGGTCGGCCGGGGAGGTCGACTCGACCACGAGCAGGGCGACGCCCACGCCGGCGATCGCCAGCCCCATCGGCGTGGCGACCCACATCCGGCGACGGCCGGCCACGGTCATGAGCAGCAGCACCACGACCGCGACCGTCATGGCGATCTCGGGCGCCACGCTCGACCAGGCGATGTCGGGGAGGAACTGGGTCAGGTCAGTCACGGTCGGTCCTCACTGGGTCACGCCGACGAGGACGGTGTCCACCGCCGGCTCGACCAGGTCGTACAGCGGCTGCGGATACACCCCGATGGCCACGATCAGCACGACGAGTGGCACCATGACCCCGATCTCGCGGGCGGTCAGGTCCGTGGTGGACTCGTTGGCCGCGCCGACCAGCGGTCCGTGGAACATCCGTTGGTAGGCCCACAGCAGGTACAGGGCGGCCAGGACGGCACCGAAGGACCCGAGCACGGCGGCCCAGGGGACCTCCTGGAAGGTGCCCAGCAGCACCGGGAACTCCCCGACGAAGCCGTTGAGCCCGGGCAGGGCCAGCGACGACAGCACGACCAGCAGGAAGAACCCGGCATACACCGGCACCTGCTTGGCGAGTCCGCCGAAGGCACTGATCTCGCGGGTGTGGCGACGGTCGTAGAGGAACCCGATCAGCAGGAACAGGGCCCCGGTGGACAGGCCGTGGTTGACCATCTGGACGACCCCGGCCGACGTCGCCGTGGAGTTGAGTGCGAAGATGCCCAGCACCACGAAGCCCATGTGCGACACCGACGAGTAGGCGACGAGCTTCTTGATGTCGGGCTGGACCAGCGCGACCAGGGCGCCGTACAGGATCCCGATCACCGCCAGCACCAGCATCCAGGGCACGGCGAAGAACCCGCTCCCGGTGCCCAGCGACAGCTCGCGGCTGGCGTCGGGGAACAGGGTCAGGCAGTAGCGGATGAAGCCGTAGCCACCCATCTTCAGCATGATCGCGGCCAGGAACACCGACCCGGCGGTCGGGGCCTCGGTGTGGGCATCCGGGAGCCACGTGTGCACCGGGAACAACGGCACCTTGACCGCGAAGCCGACGAAGAAGGCCAGGAACAGCCAGCGCTGCTCGACCAGGCTGAGCGACGTCGCCGCCTGGAGCAGGTCGGGGTAGGCGAACGAGGTCGCGCCACCGGCGGTGTACAGGTACAGGATGGCGGCCAGCATGGTCAGGCCGCCAAGCAGCGTGTACAGGAAGAACTTCACCGCCGCGTAGCGCCGGTTCGCCCCACCCCAGATCCCGATGATGAAGTACATCGGCACGAGGGTGAACTCGAAGAAGACGTAGAAGACCAGCAGGTCCTGGGCGGTGAACACGCCGATGACCGCCGCCTCGAGTGCGAGGAAGGCGGCCAGATAGCCCTTGATCCGGTCGCCGTGGTCCCACGCGGCCACCACGATCAGCGGCATCAGGAACGTGGTCAGCAGCACCAGCACCAGCGAGATGCCGTCGACGCCCAGGGTGAGGCTGGACCCCAGCGTCGGGATCCACGCGAGCGAGTCGACCGCCTGGGTGCCGGCGGCCGGGTCGAACCCGACCAGGAGCCACAGCGAGCTGACCAGCGCGAGCACGCTGGCCCCCAGCGCGACCCAGCGGGCGCTGTCGTCGCTCTCGGTCAGCAGGCCGACCACGATCGCGCCGACCAGCGGCACGAGCAGGGTGACGGTGACGAGGTTGTCGGTGAGGAACTCCATCAGCGCACCTGCACGATGACGACGGCGGCGAGCACGACGGCTCCGAGCACGAACGCGGCGAGGTAGCCCCTGGCCAACCCAGTCTCGGTCCGCCTGGCCCAGTCGCCCAGCACGCGACTGGAGCTTCCGAGCCCGTTGACGGCGCCATCGACGACGACGCGGTCGAAGTCGGCCGAGCGCCGGGCGACCCAGCCCCCGAAGCCGGTGAAGATCGCCGAGTAGGCCTCGTCGACGAAGAACTTGCGTTCCAGCAACTCCGCGACCGGCCCACGCAACGGCTCGGCCATCTTGCCGGCCGACAGGTCACGGCGCGGTCCGTAGACGGCCAGCCCGCCGGCGATCCCGAGCACCGCGGCGATGATCGAGATGACGATCAGCACCGGCTCGGTCAACGGCCCGTGCGCCGCGAAGTCCAGGCCCTCGATCGGGGCGACGGCTGGTTGCAGCCAGGTCCAGAAGTTGCCGTGGTGGGAGAAGTTGAGGACGGGGCCGGCGCCCAGCGAGAGCACGCCGAGCACGACCAGCGGCCCGGTCATCGATGCCGGCGACTCGTGCGGGTGCAGCTCGACCGTCCCGTGGCCGTGGGCGTCGGGCACCTCCTGGCCTTCCTTCCAGCGTGGCTCGCCCAGGAAGATGAGCGCGAACCAGCGGGTCATGTAGAAGGCGGTCAGCACCGCGGTGAGGACCCCGATCGCCCAGATCGCGGTGAAGCCGTGGTCGTAGGCGACCGTCAGGATCTGGTCCTTGGAGAAGAACCCGGCGAACGGCGGGATGCCCGAGATCGCCAGCCAGGCGATGGCCGACGTCCAGAAGGTGATCGGCATGAACTTTCGCAGGCCACCCATCCGCCAGGCGTCGGTCTGGTTGGCCACGGCATGCATGACCGACCCCGCGGCCAGGAACAGCAGCCCCTTGAAGAAGGCGTGGGTGACGAGGTGGAAGATCGACTCCGCGAAGCCCCCGACCCCGACGGCGACGAACATGTAGCCCAGCTGGGACACCGTGGAGTAGGCCAGGATCTTCTTGATGTCGTCCTGGCGCAGGGCGATCAGGGCGGCCAGGAGCGCCGTGAGCGCACCGATCCAGGCCACCACGGTCATCGCGTCGAGGCTCTGGACGTAGATCGCCGACGTGCGCACGGTGAGGTAGACCCCGGCCGTCACCATCGTGGCGGCGTGCATCAGGGCAGAGACCGGGGTCGGGCCGGCCATCGCGTCGGGCAGCCACACGTACAGGGGCAGCTGGGCCGACTTCGCGGCCGCACCACCGAGCAGCAACAGGCCCAGGCCCAGCGCACCGGCCGACGTCAGGACGTCGCCCTGCTGGAGGATCCCGCCGCCGTCGGGCGACAGGAAGTCCAGCGTGCCGAACTGCTGGAAGGCGAAGAACATCGCGATCATGAACGCGACGTCGCCGACCCGGTTGGTGATGAAGGCCTTCTTGGCGGCCGAGGCGTTGGAGCTGTCCTCGAACCAGAACCCGATCAGCAGGTACGACGACAGCCCGACGCCCTCCCAGCCGACGAACAGGACCAGCAGTGACGAGCCCAGCACGAGGATCAACATCGACCCCATGAACAGGTTCAGGTAGGCGAAGAACCGCCCGAACCGGGGGTCGCCGTGCATGTAGCCCCACGAGTAGACGTGCACGAGCGTGCCGACCCCGGTGACCACCAGCAGCATCACGGCGGTCAGCTGGTCGACCAGGATCGCCCAGTCGACGGTGAACCCGCCCACGTCCAGGAACGGCGCGAGGTCCACCACGTAGGCGGCCTGGTCGGCGCGGACCTGCAGGAAGACCGCGATCGACAGGAGGAAGGTCACCGCCGCGACCGCGGTCGGGATCCAGGCCACCTTGTCCTTCAGGGGCTTGTTCAGCGCCAGGGTGATCCCGAAGCCCAGCAGGGGCAGCACGGGGATCAGCCAGGCGACGGCGATCGCACCCGAGGTGGCCTCGACCACGGCGTTGGCCACGGCCTCGCCGCCCTCGGCAGCTTCGGTCGCCAGGAAAAGCATCGTCTGGGCTCCCACGTCAGTGCCTCAGCAGGTGCTGCGCGTCGACGTCGAGCGTCCCGCGCCGGAAGAAGATGTTCACGATCAGGGCCAGGCCCACGACGACCTCGGCGGCCGCGACCACGATCACGAAGAACACGAAGACCTGGCCCTCGGGTCCGCCCCACATGCGGGCGGCCGCGACCAGGCTGAGGTTCACGGCGTTGAGCATCAGCTCGACACACATGAACAGCACGATCAGGTTGCGACGGATCAGCACGCCGGCCAGCCCGGTGGCGAACAGCACCGCGGCGACCAGGTAGTAGGCACCGATGGGCATCAGGCGTCCTCCCCGGTGGGGCGGTCGTCACGGCCGCCCTGGTCGGTGGCGTCGTCGCCGGTGATGCCGGCCGGGACCAGGTCCTCGTCCGACTCGTCGGCGTGGGCAGGGTCGCCCCGGTGCACGGCGTCGGGCCGGTCGTGGGGATCGTCGTCGGCGTCGTCGTCGGGACCACCGCCGACGACCATCGAGGGCACCCAGGCCGGGTCGTCCTCGGGATCGGGATCGGACCGACGGCCCAGCAGCATGGCCCCGATCGTGGCGACCGTCAGCAGCAGCGCGGCGACCTCGAACGGGAACGTGTAGCGGGTGAACAGCTCCCCGGCGACGATCTCGGCCGAGCCGGAGCCCGTGCCGTCGGCCTCCAGGGCGGCCAGCGTGTCGGCGAACCCGACGCAGGCGACCGTCCCCGGCTCGGGGGTGGCCGGCTGGTCACCGTTCTGGGCCGGGCAGACCGAGGCGGCGGTGGTGTAGGGACCGACCAGCCCGTAGCCCACGAACCCGACGACGGCGACGGCCGCGATCCCCGCCGCGATGCGGGTGACGGGTCGCACGTCCACCAGCAGGTCGTCACGGTCCACGCCCAGCAGCATGATGACGAACAGGAACAGCACCATCACGGCGCCGGCGTAGACGATGATCTGCACGACCGACAGGAAGGCGCTCTCGAGCACCAGGTACAGCCCGGCGATCGACAGCAGGTTCAGGACCAGCATCAGCGCGCCGTGCACCACGTTGCGCATGCTCACCATCGCGATGCCGGACCCGATCGCGAGCCCGCCGAACACGACGAACAGCACCACCTCGGTGGTGAAGCCCGCGGCCAGCCCGTCGGAGGCCTGGGCGAGGACGGGCGCCAGCAGCACCTCGGCGCCCATCAGTCCTCCTCCCGGCCCGGGGCATCGCCCCAGTCGGCCTCGGACTCCGGCGCCATGGGCAGGACCTGGCTGGCGCGCGACATCGTGCGGGCGGTCGCGGGCAGGTGGTCACCGCCGTGCAGGCCGGGCGGGGACACCGCCTTGCCGCCGTAGTAGTTGTGGCCACGCTCGCGGACGTCCTTGTCCCGATGCGGCGTGTCCGGGGCGCCCTCGGGCGCCGGCGCCAGCAGCATGTCCTTGGTGTAGACCAGGCCACGCCGCGTGTCGGACGAGAACTCGTAGTCGTGGGTCATGGTGAGGGCGCGCGTGGGGCACGCCTCGATGCACAGCCCGCACAGGATGCAGCGGCTGTAGTTGATCTGGTAGTCCTCGGCGTAGCGCTCCCCCGGTGACCACCGGGCCTCCAGCGTGTTGTTGGCGCCCTGGACGTAGATGGCGTCGGCCGGGCACGCCCAGGCACACAGCTCGCACCCGATGCACTTCTCGAGGCCGTCGTCGTAGCGGTTGAGCTGGTGGCGGCCGTGGAACCGGGGGGTCACCGGGCGGGGCTGCTCGGGGTACTGCGACGTGGACGGCTTCTTGAGCATCTGGCGCAGCGGCATCGCCATCCCGCGACCGAGCACGGTCGTGTTCAGGGCGATGCCGACCAGCACCACCACCAGCAGCAGGAACAGGATCGGTCCGAGGAATTCCATCAGACGCCCACCTCCTCGTGGTCGTGTTCCGGGCCCGGCGGGGTGTGGGGGGCGTCCCCGCGTCCGGTGTCCGGGGTGGTGTCGGCCTGGACGGCCGGGTCGTCCTTCTCGGGCAGGCGACGCGGACCCAGGTCACGGGCGACCGAGCGGGCCGCCTCGGTGCGCTCGGTCGGGTCGCGTCGCAGCATCGGCGTGACGGCAAGGGCCAGCAGCACGATGCCCAGGCCCACCAGGGCGGGCATGCGCCCGTCGGTCCAGCCGTCCCACTGGCGGTCGACCTCGAGGATCGCGGCCTGGACCACGACCCACACCAGGGCGACCGGGATCATGATCTTCCAGCCCAGGTTCATCAACTTGTCGTAGCGCATCCGGGGCTCGGCCCCACGCAGCAGGACGAAGAACACGATGAACACGCTGGTCTTGGCCAGGAACCAGACGACGGGGAGGAGGCCCTGGAGCCAGCCCGGCCCGAACACCGGACCGTTGGGTCCACCGAAGAACAGCGTCACGACGATCGCCGACTGGATGACCACGCCCATGAACTCGCTGAGCATGAACATCCCGAAGCGCATCCCCGAGTACTCGGTGTGGAACCCGGCGACCAACTCCTCCTCGGCCTCGGCGAGGTCGAACGGGGGCCGCTGGGTCTCGGCGACCATGCCCACCACGAACACGGCGAAGGCCGGGAACAGGGGCAGGAACAGCCAGTTCGGGGCACCCGGGAACAACCCGGAGTCGGTCGCCTGGAAGGCGACGATGTCCGACACCCGCAGCGAGCCCGTGTAGAGGATGACCGCGGCGACGGCCAGGCCCTGGGCGATCTCGTAGGAGATCATCTGGGCAGTGGCGCGCACGGCTCCCATCAGGGGGTAGGGCGACTGGGAGGACCAGCCGGCCAGGAAGACGGCGTAGACGTGCAGCGAGCCCATCGCCAGCAGCCACAGGACGCCGACGGCGAGGTCGGCGGTGACCAGCGTGAAGGTCTGGCCGAACATCGTGACCTCGCCCCCCACGGGGATCACGGCGACGGTCATCAGGGACACGACGACGGCCAGCATGGGGGCGACGGTGAACAGCACGCGCTCGACCATGCCGGGCGTGAAGTCCTCCTTGAAGAACATCTTGGCGCCGTCGACCAGTGTCTGGAGCACACCCAGCGGGCCGACCCGGTTCGGGCCGAGCCGGTCCTGCATCAGGCCGACGATGCGACGCTCGGCCCAGATCAGCAGGGCCGTCGTCAGCAGGAACACCAGGAAGGTGAGCAGGGCGGTGAACAGGCCGGGCCAGAACCCGGACCACCACGACACGAGGGTCGACTCCATCAGGCGTTCACCTCCACGGGCTGGTCGGCCGTCGCGGACCCCGACGCCACCGCGGCGACGGTGACCCGGTCACCCAGGTGGCGCGGGTTGTCGACCTGGTCCGGCGCGGTCGAGTTCGCCGGGACGAAGACGGTCCCGGCGGCCTGGTCGGGCGTCACCCGGACCGGCAGGGTCAGCTCGGCCTTGCCACCCGTGACCGTGACCTCGTCGCCGTCGGACACGCCCAGTGGAGCGGCGTCGTCGGGGTGGAGGCGCAGGTGCGGGTCGTGGGCGGTCGCGGCCAGGTCGGGTGCGTTCACCTGGTGGACCCCGTTGTCGAGCAGCAGCGGGTAGACGTCCGCCGTGAGGGTGTCGTCACCGTCGTCGGCGGCGGCCGCGGTGTCGGACCGATCCGCGGCAGCGGGCCAGTCCGGGGTCGTGTCGATCGGTGCGAGCGCTGCCATGTCGGCGCGGATGCCGTCGAGGTCGGTGAACCCCAGGTCGTGGCCGAGCATCCCGGTCACCTGCACCAGGATCTCCCAGTCGTGCTGGACCAGCTGCGGTCCGGCGACGCCCGGTCGGAACTGCTGGCGGCGGCCCTCCCAGTTGGTCCGCGTGCCGGCCCGCTCCTGGCTGGCCGTGACCGGCAGCACCACGTCGGCGTGGGCGGTCGTGGCGTTGGCGACGATGTCGTGGGTGATGACCGTGGCGCGACGCAGGGCCTTGTCGACCAGCCGCTGGTCGGCGACGTCGCGGACCAGGTCGACGCCCAGCAGGTACAGCACCTTGATCTTGCCCTTGCCGGCCAGGGTGAGGATCTCGTGGAGGTCGCGACCCCGCGTCGGCAACTCGTCCAGGCCCCACGCAGCGGCGACCTCGGCCCGCTGGGTGTCGTCGTCGTGGCGACGCAGGCCCGGCAGCAGGCCAGCGGCGAGCCCCTGGTCCAGTGCGCCACGGGCGTTGCTGCGACGGGGGACCCAGGCGACCTTGCCACCCAGGGCATCGGCCAGGCGACCGGCCGCGGCCAGCGCGCCGTCGCCGGCCCGCTCGCCGACCAGCACCACCGGGCGGTCGACCGAGCCCAGCGCGTCGGCGACCTCGGCGACCATCGGGGAGGACTGGTCCGCGTCGTCGCCGTCGCGGTCGAGTGCACGGGCGAGGTCGTCGAGCACGGCGGCCTCGGCGCCGACGTCGGTCGGCAGGCGACGCCACAGCAGTTCGGCGAGGCTGCCGGAGGAGGCGCCGACCGAGACCAGCCGGGCCTTGGTGTTGCGCCACGCCTTGCGCAGGCGCAGGTACAGGATCGGGACCTCCTCCTCGGGGTCCAGTCCCACGGTGAGGACCACGCCGGCCTGCTCGACGTCGTCGTAGGTGGCGGTGTCCCGCCCGGCCAGCGCGGCCAGGGCGTCGCCCTCGGAGGCCGGGGCGAACCGGGTCCGGAAGTCGACGTCGTCGGTTCCCAGCACGGTGCGGGCGAACTTGCCGGCGACGTAGGCGTCCTCGTCGGGCAGCCGGCCACCGCTGAGCACGGCGGTCGGCACGACCTCGCCGTCGGGGGCCAGGATCGACCGCACGCGGGTCAGGGCGGTCGCCCAGTCGGCGGCCACGGGCTCCTCGCCGTCGTCGTCGGACCGCACCAGGGGGCTGGTCAGGCGCGTGTCGGCGGTCAGGTGCCCGTAGCCGAAGCGACCCTTGTCGCAGTTCCACATCTCGTTGACGGCCATGTTCGTGCGGGCGAGCTGGCGCTCGACCTGGCCGCGGCGGGCCTGGACCGTCTGGGAACAGCCGGCCGAGCACCCGTCGCAGACACTGGGAGTGGAGCGCAGGTCGAACGGGCGGGCCTTGAACCGGTAGCTGGTCGAGGTCAACGCCCCGACCGGGCAGATCTGGATCACGTTGCCGGAGAAGTAGGACTCGTAGGGCTCGTCCTCGTAGATGGCGACCTGCTCCAGGGCGCCACGCTCGAACAGTTCGATGAACGGGTCCCCGCTGACCTGGTCGGAGAAGCGGGTGCAACGGGCGCACAGCACGCAGCGCTCACGGTCCAGCAGCACCTGCGCGGACACCGCGACCGGCTTGTCGTACTTGCGCTTCTCGTCGACGAAGCGGGAGTGGTGGTTGCCGTGGGCCATCGCCTGGTCCTGCAGCGGGCACTCCCCACCCTTGTCGCACATCGGGCAGTCCAGCGGGTGGTTGATCAGCAGGAACTCGAGCTGGCCCTCCTGCGCGGTCCGGGCGACGTCGGAGGTCAGGTGGGTGTTGACGACCCAGCCGTCGGCCGCCTCGGTGGTGCAGGCGGTCATCGGCTTGCGCTGGCCCTCGACCTCGACGATGCACTGCCGGCAGGCACCGACCGGGTCGAGCAGCGGGTGGTCGCAGAACCGCGGGATGATCGTGCCGAGCTGCTCGGCGGCACGGATCAGCAGCGTCCCCTTGGGGACGGTGATCTCCTTGCCGTCGATCGTCAGCGTGACCGTGTCCGTCATCGTCACACCCCTGCCGTGGCGAGGTCGTTGCGTTCGAGGTACTCGTTGGCCGTCGCCGTGCGGACCGACTGCATGTGGTCGGGCAGGCGTCCGGCCGAGCGCAGCAGGTACTCGTACTCGTCGCGGAAGTGCTCGAGCGAGCTGAGCACCGGCGAGGTCAGCGCGTCGCCGAGCGCGCAGAAGCTGCGTCCGAAGATGTTGTTGGAGATGTCGGCGAGCAGGTCGAGGTCCTCGGCCCGGCCGCGTCCGTCGAGGATGCGCTCGTAGACCTGCGCGGTCCAGTAGCCACCCTCGCGACACGGCGTGCACTTGCCACACGACTCGTGCTCGTAGAACTTGACGTAGCGGTAGACGGTCTCGACCACCGACGTCTTGTCGGAGTGGACCATCAACGCGCCGGTCCCGAGCAGCGAGTCCGCCTCGGTCATCGCCTCGAAGGTGTAGGGGATGTCGGCGTGCTCGGCGGTCAGGATCGGCGTGGACGACCCGCCGGGGAAGAAGAACTTGAGCTCACGGTCGTCGAGCATGCCGCCCGCGGCCGCGATCATCTCGCTGACCGGGGTGCCCAGGGCGAACTCGTAGTTGCCGGGGCGCTTCACCTCACCGGAGATGCACATCAGCTTGGGTCCGGCGGACTTCTCGGTGCCGTACTGGTTGAACCACTCGGGGCCCTGGCCGACGATGTAGCCGGCCGCGGTCACGGTCTCGACGTTGTTGACCGTGGTCGGGCAGCCGTACAGGCCGTGGGTGGCGGGGAAGGGCGGGCGCAGGCGTGGCTGGCCCCGGCGGCCCTCCAGCGAGTCCAGCAGCGCGGTCTCCTCACCACAGATGTAGGCGGCGGCGCCACGGTGCAGGGTGATGTCCACGCGCTTGCCGGACCCGAACACGTCGGCGCCCAGGTAGCCACGCTCGTAGGCCTGCTCGATGGCGTGGCGCAGCCGGCGCGACACCAGCCCGAACTCGCCGCGGGCGTAGATGTAGGCCATCTCGGACTGGATCGCGAGACAGCTGACGATGATGCCCTCGACCAGGCTGTGCGGGTCGCGCTCCATCAGCGGGCGGTCCTTGAAGGTGCCCGGCTCGGACTCGTCGGCGTTGACGACCAGGTAGACCGGCTTGCCGGTGTCCTGGGCGATGAACGACCACTTCAGCCCGGTCGGGAACCCGGCCCCGCCCCGGCCACGCAGGCCCGAGTCCTTGATCATCTGGATCATGTCGTCGGGCGTGGAGTCCAGGGCGGCCCGGACGTTCTGGTAGCCACCGTGGTCCTCGTAGACGTCGATGTCCCACGCCCGGTCGACGTCGTAGCGCGTCGACAGCGCGGTGACCGGTCCCAGCGTCCCCATGCTCAGGCCTCCCCGTCGTTGTCGTCGGTGTCGTCGGTGTCCGTGCCCGTGGTGCCGTCGCCGTCCGTGCTGTCGGAGCCGTTCCCGGAGGTGGGATCGGCCCCGTCGGCGGCCTGCTCGGCGTCGTCGGCCACGTCGACGGACTCGTCCGCCCGTCCGGGTTCGCCCGCCTGCCCGCCGGCGCTGTCGTCGGCCGCGGCGGCGACCTCCTCGACGTCGTCGGCCTGGTCGGGCGTGAGCTCCTGGTCGTCGGCGGCAGCGGCCACCTCGGGGTCACCGTCGGGCGCGCCACCGACCGGCCGCGAGCCGTTGGACCCGGCGAACCCGGCCGCGAAGATCTCGCCGCCGTGGCCGCTCCGGTCGCCACCGGGGTGGGTGACCGGGATGTCGGTCTCGCCCGACTTGTAGGCCGGCGGGACGTCGTAGCCGGTGATGGAGTGGCGGGCTGCCTCGACCAACTGGTCGGCGAACGCGTCGTCGGCCCCCGACAGCTCGCGCTCGACCTCGGCGAAGGTCGGGGCGGGCTCGCCGGACCACGACGACACCGGCGCGTTGCCCGCACCGGACCGGCAGGCTGCGAGCAGCCGGTCGGCCTCGTCGTCGGTCAGCGGGCCGTACATCTCGTAGTTGACCTGCACCACGGGGGCGGCGTCGCAGATGCCCAGGCACTCGGCCTGCTCGATCGTGACCCCGGTCTCCGGGTCGCGCACGGCCCCGTCCAGCGCCTCCTTGTAGCGGTCGAAGATGACCTGGGAGCCGGCGACCTGGCAGGTCGGGTTGGTGCACACGCTCAGCAGGTAGTTGCCGACCGGCTCGCGCTTGTACATCGTGTAGAAGGTCGCCACGGCGCCGACCTCGGCCTTGGTCAGGTCGAGGGCCTCGGCGCAGAAGGCGATCCCCGCCTGGCTCACGTAGCCGTGCTCGGACTGCACGAGGTGCAGCAGCGGGAGCAGCGACGAGCGCGCGACCGGGTAGCGCCGCACCAGCTTGGCGGCGTCGGCGTGGAACTGCTCCGAGAAGGTGGTGGGCGGGTCGCCGTCGGCGGGCCCCACGACGACGCCCGAGGTGTCGTGGTCGGTCATCGGTCGACTCCACCCATGACGGGGTCGATGGACGCCACGACCACGATCACGTCGCTGATCAGGTGGCCGCGCGACATCTGGTCGGCGGACTGCAGGTGCACGAAGGAGGGGTCCCGGACGTGCACCCGGTACGGGCGGTTGGTCCCGGTGGAGGTGATCGAGTAGCCCAGCTCACCACGTGGTCCCTCGACCGCCGAGTAGACCTGGCCGGCCGGGACCGGGAAGCCCTGGGTGACGATCTTGAAGTGGTTGATCAACGCCTCCATGGACTCACCCATGATGTGGCGGATGTAGGCGGGGTCGTTGCCGATGCCGTCGGGGCCCAGGGCCAGCTTGGAGGGCCACGCGATGCGGCGGTCGTCGACCATCACCGGGCCGCCGGGCAGCGTCGCCACCGCCTGGCGCACGATCCGCAGCGACTCGCGCATCTCGGCGAAGCGCAGCAGGAAGCGTTCGTAGCAGTCCGAGCCCTGGCCCACGGCGACGTCGAAGTCGTACTGCTCGTAGCCGCAGTAGGGCTGGCGCTTGCGCAGGTCCCAGTCGACCCCGGCCGAGCGCAGGATCGGGCCGGTCACGCCCATCGCCGCGCACTCGTCGGGCGTCATGACCCCGACGCCCTCCATCCGTGACACCCAGATGGGGTTGCGCTTGAGGAGCTGTTCGTACTCGGTGATCCGCCCGTCGAGCAGGTCGGCGAGCTTGAGGCAGCGCTCGGCGAAGTCATCGGTGACGTCGTTGGCCAGCCCGCCCGGGCGGACGTAGGCGTGGTTCATCCGCAGGCCGGACTGGGACTCGAACAGGTCCAGCACGTGCTCGCGCTCGCGGAAGCCCATGGTCATCATCGTGGTCTGGCCGAGCTCCATCCCGCCGGTCGCGGCCCACACCAGGTGCGAGGCGATCCGGTTGAACTCCATCAGGATGACCCGCACCGCCTGGGCGCGCTCGGGGGCCTCGATGTCCAGCAGGCGCTCGACGCCCAGCGAGTAGGCGGTCTCGTTGAAGAACGGCGCGAGGTAGTCCATCCGGGTGAAGAAGGTCGAGCCCTGGGCCCAGGTCCGGTACTCGCTGTTCTTCTCGATCCCGGTGTGGAGGTAGCCGATGACCGGCTCGACCGACAGCACGGTCTCGCCCTCGCACTCGAGGACGAGCCGCAGGACGCCGTGGGTGGACGGGTGCTGGGGGCCCATGTTGATGTTGATGGTCGACTCGCCGACCGCGTCGGCCAGCTCCTCCCAGTCGCCGCCCTCGACCCACACCTCGGCGCCTGCCGCGGCTTCGTGGGGGCGCTGGGTCGGCGTGGAGGTCTGGTCCGGCAGGCCCTCGGTGGCCTTCAGGACGTGCTGGTCCTCGGCCGGGGCCATGGTCGGCTCGCGGTCGTCCAGCGTCGTGGTCGAGGCGTCCGACGAGCCCTCGTCGGGCGTGCCCATGTTGGGGTGGCCGGTGGTCGGCGGGGTCGCACCGGACCCGGCCTCGCCGCCCGGTCCGGGCGCCGGCGTCCCGCCGCCCTCGGCAGGTGTCGTGCCACTCATGACGACTCTCCTTCCACGACCTGGCGGAGCTCGCGCTCCTGCGGGGACGGGATGAACTTGTCGTTCTCGTACTCCACCTCGACCCCGCCCAGCGGGTAGTCCTTGCGACCCGGGTGCCCGACCCACTCGTCGGGCATCAGGATGCGCTTGAGGTCGGGGTGGCCGGTGAACTCGACGCCGTAGAAGTCGAAGATCTCGCGCTCGTGGTAGTTCGCCGTGGGGAACAGGTCGGTGGCGGTCGGCAGCACGGGCTCGGTGTCGTCCACCCCGACCGACACGCGGAAGTGGTGGTTGCGACGCCACGACCGCAGCAGGTAGTTGATCTCGATGACGCCGCGGTCACGCTGGACGCGGTAGTCGGGCCACCCGGTGGTGGCCGGCTGGCGCTCGACGACGAACTCGCCGGCAGGCCAGTGCACCGCCGACTGGTCCGACAGGACCCGACACTGCAGGGCGTCGTCGTCGCGGCAGAACGCCAGCAGGGCGTGGAGCCGCTCGGGCGCGACCTGCACGGTCAGCTCGCCGTGCACGATGTCGGTGGTCACGGCACCGAAACCGTTGACGATGCGCTCCGCGAGCTGCTCGAGGGTCAACGGGTCGCCGTCGAGGCCCGGCAGCAGGGCGGGCCGGCGCGGGTCGTCGACCGGGGACTCGGCCGCGGCGGCGGCCTCGGCCGGGTCGACGTGCTCCGGCTCGCCGATGTCGGCGGGCGGTGGGGAGTCGGCAGGCGTCGCCACTACTTGCTCCCCTGCTCGACGAAGGTCTCGCCACGGATCTTCGCGTGCAGCTTGAGGATCCCGTCCAGCAGCATCTCGGGTCGCGGCGGGCAGCCCGGGACGTACATGTCGACCGGCACGACGTGGTCCACGCCCTGCACGATCGCGTAGTTGTTGAACATGCCGCCGGAGGTGGCGCACACGCCCATGGACAGGACCCACTTGGGGTCGCTCATCTGGTCGTAGATCCGCCGCAGCACCGGGGCCATCTTGTTGGACACGCGGCCGGCGACGATCATCAGGTCGGCCTGGCGCGGCGAGGCACGGAAGACCTCCATGCCGAACCGCGCGGCGTCGTGGCGCGGGCCACCCATCGACATCATCTCGATGGCGCAGCAGGCCAGCCCGAAGGTGGCGGGCCACAGGGATGCCGACCGCGAGTAGTTCACGAACTTCTCGAGGTTGGTCAGCAGGATCCCGGACGGGAGGTTCTCCTCTAGTCCCACGTCAGGCCTCCTCGGCCGATCTCGTAGACGAACGCGACCCCGAGCAGGCCCAGGAACAACGCCATCTGGCCGAACCCGAACCAGCCGAGGTCGGCGGTGGTGATCGCCCACGGATAGACGAACACGGTCTCGATGTCGAAGATCAGGAACATCATCGCCACGAGGTAGAACTTCACGGAGAAGCGGGTGCCCTTGACCTGCGCGAGTGGTTCGTTCCCACACTCGTAGGCCGACAGCTTGCTGGGGTTGGGCCGGCGGGGTCCGACCAGCGCACTGACCCCGAGGCTGGCCGCCACGAACCCGAAGGCCACCACGAACAGCAGCAGCACGGGGAGGTAGTCCGCGAGCACGGCGTCTCCTGTTCCTCCACCCGATCCCCGGCGCCGCGGCCCCGGGCATGGGGGACGGACGGCGGCCGGACGCAGTGCGCCCGGGCGGGAAACGGGCAGGATCTGGGCTGGTGGGCGGTGAGGTCGGGGGTCGGGTGCCCAGCGTAGGCGTGGCGGACGACCCTCGCAGTCGCGTCCCGGCGGGGTGGAGCACCACCACGTGGGTGAATCGGCGACCGTCTCGTGAAGTGTTTCACGAAGTGCGTCCCAGCATATGCATCCCACGACGACTCGGCCGACGAGGCGGACCAGCCGTAGCATCGAGCCCGACCGTGACCTGGCAGGAGCCCACACGATGTCCGATGCCACCTCCCCGACCGACGACGACCGGTCTGCCCTCGACCTGTTCCGGCTGGACGGTCGCGCCGCGATCGTCACCGGTGCCTCGTCCGGCCTGGGGGTGGACTTCGCCCTCGCGCTGGCCGACGCCGGGGCGGACGTGGCGCTGGCAGCCCGCCGGGCCGACCGCCTCGAGGAGACCCGCGTGCGGGTCGAGGCACTCGGTCGCCGTGCCCTCGTCGTGCCGACCGACGTCACCGACCCGGCTGCCTGCGACGCACTGGTGGCCGCGACCATGGACGAGTTCGGCCGGGTCGACGTGCTGGTCAACAACGCCGGGCTGGGCACGGCCGTGCCCGCGACGCGCGAGACCCCCGAGCAGTTCACGCGGGTCATCGAGGTCAACCTCGAGGGCGCCTACTGGATGGCGCAGGCCTGCGGGCGGGTGATGCAGCCGGGCGCCAGCATCGTCAACATCGCCAGCATCCTCGGACTGAAGTCGGCGGGCCTGCCCCAGGCGGCGTACTCCGCCAGCAAGGCCGGCCTGCTCGGGCTGACCCGCGACCTGGCGCAGCAGTGGACCTCGCGCAAGGGCATCCGGGTCAACGCGCTCGCGCCAGGGTTCTTCGCCACCGAGATGTCCGACCAGTACCCGCCCGGCTACCTCGAGGAGCGGATGGGACGCAACCCCGTCCAGCGTGCCGGCGACCCACGCGAGCTCGCCGCGGCCCTGCTGTTCCTGGCCAGCGACGCCGGGGGCTACACCACCGGCCAGGTCCTGACCGTGGACGGCGGCCTCACCATCGTGTGACCCCACACCCCCGCGTGCCCGCACGTCATGGTGCCCCCACGTCGAGTGTGCGGATCGCTCCAGCCCGCTGGAGGGAGCCGCTCACTCGATGACCGTCTCCGGGGCGGTGGCGAGGAAGACGCGCGAGTCGGGGTCGTCGGCCGTGCCGTACCACGGGTCGACCCGCACGCCCAGCTCGGCCATGCCCAGCCGTCGGCACACGGCCGCGGACGGGGCGTTGTCGGGCCACATGACGGCCCAGATGCGGCTGGCACCGTGGGCGAAGCCGTGGGTCAGCATCGCCGCGGCCGCCTCGCTCGCCCAGCCGTGGCCGACGGCGTCGGGGTGGAGGTACCAGCCGACCTCTATTTCGCCGGGACGTCCGTCGATCCCGCCCAGGGGTGCGAAGTCGTCCAGCCAGCCGGCGTCGGCCAGGGGCACCTCGCCGGCCCCGGGCGCGGTCGGCATCCTCATCAGCGTCACGGTCCCGACCGGCACCCCGGTGTCGCGGGGGACGATCGCGCACGACGAGGGCACCGCGGGCGTGGCCTGCTCGCGCCACTGCGCCAGGTGGCCGACCGCCTCGTCGCGGTCGGTCCAGGGCACGGGCGAGCCGAGCCACCGGGCGACCTCGGGACGACGGCGGATGTCGAGCAGCAGGTCGGCCTCGCTCGTCCGCCAGGGTCGGATCGTGGTCCGCGCCGTCTCCAGCACGAACCCCCCGTCACCTGCCACGTCCCACCTCCCCACGTCCTCGACCACCCGTCGAGTGTGCCGTTCGCGGCCACGGATGGTCGCGACGCGCACACCCGATGCCGTGCTCCGCGTCGAGTGTGCCGTTCGCGGCCACGGATGGCCGGGATGCGCACACTGGACGGTCAGGCGGCGGGGGCGACGTTCTGCATCGTGTTGATGATGACGTCGTTGACGTCGGACGGCCGGCTGTCGGTCAGGTGCGCCATGGTCTTGAGGACCCACTGCATGAGCGGCTCGACCGGCATGCCGTAGGTGGTGAGGACGTCCATCACGGTGGGAGAGCCGACCAGGTGGGTGAAGACCTTGCCGAGGGTGTAGTAGCCACCCCAGCGACGACGCAGCTCGCGGTCGTAGCGGTCCAGCACCGCGGTCGACTTGCGGGCGAGGGCTTCGTCGGCGACCTCGGCGGCCAGGCGGGCGGCCTCCATGGCGTAGCTGATGCCCTCGCCGTTGAAGGGGTTGACCATCCCGGCCGAGTCCCCCACCAGCAGCAGCCCGGTGCGGTGGATCGGGGTGCGGTTGAAGCCCATCGGGATCGGGCCGGAGCCGACCCCCCCGAACTGGTTGTCGGGCGTGGTCTCCCACTCGTCGGCCATCCCGGTCGCCCACGCCGCCAGCAGCTTGCGGTAGTTCGTCCCGCGGAAGTCCTTGGAGGTGTCCAGCAGGCCCAGGCCGACGTTGAGCGACCCGTCGTCGAGCGGGAAGATCCAGCCGTACCCGCTGAGCAGGTTGCCGTCGCCGTCGGTGAGGTCGAGGAACGACGAGATGTGGTCGTCGTCGGCCCGCGACGAGCGGTAGTAGGTCCGGGCGGCGACGGCCAGCGGACGGTCGTCGCGGCGGTGCAACCCGGCCTTGATGCCGAGCTTGGACGACGCGCCGTCGGAGGCGATCACGATCGGGGCACGGACCACGCCGGTCTCCCCGTCCGCGGTGCGCCAGGTCACGCCGTCGACCCGGTCACGGGCCACCGGGTCACGCCAGGTCAGGTCGTCGACCGTGACCCCCTCGTACAGGGTCGCGCCGTCGGACACGGCCAGCTTCGCCAGCGTGTGGTCGAACTGGGCCCGGGTGCAGGCCGCCCCCCAGTCGGGCCAGTCGTCGAGCTCCGGCCACGGCAGCTCCATCACCGTGTCGCCGCCATGGATGCGCAGGCCCGTGGAGGTGGACCACCCGTCGACGCGCCCGTGGGCCTCGTCGTGCAGGCCAAGCAGGAGCAGTTCCTGGACCACCCGCGGGGTCAGCCCGTCACCGCAGACCTTGTCGCGCGGGAAGGTCTCCTTCTCGAGCAGGACCACGTCGCGACCGGCGCGGGCCAGCCAGGCCGCCGCGGTCGCCCCACCGGGACCGGCCCCGACCACCACCACGTCACAGTCGACGACAGCGGGAGGTACCACGGCGGTCTCCAGGGAGGTGGGGGACGTGCTTGTGAACGCGTTCACGATTCTATCCCGGCACGTCCCGGCGGATCCGGGCGTTCGAAGCCGAGTCAGGCGGCCACGAACGCCACCACGGACGACGTGGTTCTCGGCGCGGGCGTTCCGAGCCGACCTGGGCGGCCGGGAACGCCATCGCGGTGTGGATCGCCGGCGGACGGGATGCGGCGAGGTCTCAGGAGGGATCGCCGGGGACGCGGGCGCGGTGGAGCGCGACGATGCCACCGGACAGGTCCTTGACCTGGACGTCGGTGAATCCGGCGTCGGTCATCCAGCCGGCGAGGGTGGCGCGGTCGGGCCAGGCCAGGATCGAGTCGGCCAGGTAGCGGTAGGCCGGGGCGTCCGACGACACCACCCGGGCGATGCGGGGCAGCGCCGCGACCAGGTAGTCCCGGTAGATCGTGGCGAAGACCGGGTTGGTCGGCGTGGCGAACTCGGCCACGACCAGGTCGCCACCGGGTCGCAGGACCCGGGCGAACTCGGCGAGTCCGGCCCGTGGGTCCGACAGGTTGCGCAACCCGAACGAGATGGTCACCGCGTCCATGCTGTCGTCGGCCAGCGGCAGGGCCAGCGCGTCGCCGTTGACCCAGGTCACGTCGGGCAGGCCCCGGCCGGCACCCTCGCGCACCATGTTGTGGGACAGGTCCAGCGCGACCACGTGGCGCGCACCCTGCTTCAGCAACTCGCGGGTCACGTTGCCCGGACCGGCCGCCACGTCCACGATCGTCCGGCCAGCGGGACGCGCGGCCAGTGCCGTCACCCGGCGCCAGTGGGCGTCCTGGCCGAGCGAGAGCACTGCGTTGGCGAGGTCGTAGCGCGGGGCGACCCGGTCGAACATCGACTGGACGAGCGAGGCGTCCTTGCCGTCCCGCCCGGCAGCGGGCAGGCCGGTGCGTGGGTCGGGGCCGGTGGCCGCCCGGCCCGCGGCCGGGTTGGAGTTGCTCGCTGCGCTCGCAACGTCCACGGGGGTCTCCTGGAGTGGGCGACGCCGGCAGTGTGGTCGACCACGGGCGGGCTCGCGAGAATACCGTTGCCTACCATCTGTCCGTCCCCGACCGGAGGTCGCCATGGACGTCGCGAGCAGCTCCGACACGTCCACCGGCCGCGCCACGTCGCTCGACCCGGTGGACGCCGCACTCGCGGCCGCGCTGGGCGTGCCCGACCCCGAGGCCGGCCCCGACGAGCTGGTCACGATCGACCAGCTCGCCGAGCAGGCCGACGTCCCGGTGGCCGTCCTCGAGGCCATCGAGCGCGAGGGCCTGCTGGTGGCCCGGTCGGGATCCGTCGAGGCCGGTGACGCCCGCTTCGCCGCCGACGACGCCCCGACCGTCCGGGCGGCGATGCAGATGCTCGAGACCGGGCTGCCCCTGGCGGAGTTCCTCGACCTCGCACGCCGCGCCGACGGCCTGCTGCGCGGCCTGGCCGACGAGGCCGTCGAGACGTTCCTGCTGTACGTCCGGGACCCCGTCCGGGGCACCCGGGGGGACTCGCCCGAGGCAGCCGACGCGCTGGTCGAGGCCTTCCAGCGGATGCTGCCGGCGACCCGGGACCTGGTCGGCGGCCACTTCCAGGCGCTGGTCGTCGCGGCCGCTCGCGCCCGGCTGGCCGCAGTCGTCGACGACGCCCGATGACCCTGCGCATCGCCACGCGCGAGGTCGACGACCCGCGCAGTCTCCCGGAGCTGCTGCCCGACCCCTCCGGTGCGCTCGCGCTGCGGCGCGGCGAGGGCCTGGCCGCCTGGGGGCGGGCGGCGACCATCACCGTGGGGACCGGGCCGCAACGGGCGACCCGCCTCGCGTCCACCCTCGCCGGGCTGGACGTGGAGGGCGACGTCGACGAACTGGTCGTGCTGGCCTCGCTGACCTTCGACCGTCGCCGGGCGGGGAGCCGGGCGTTCGTGCCCCGCCGACTCCTGCGTCGTCGGGACGGCCGGACCCGACTGGTCACGATCGACCCGGTCGACGACCCCGGCCCCGAGCCACCGGCACCGGGCACGGGGACCGCACCCCGCCCGCACGCCGACAGGCTGCGCTACGCCGGGTCGTCGCTGCCGGACCTGCGGTGGCTCGAGGCCGTGGACCTCGCGGTGGAACGCATCGACGCCGGGGCCGCCGAGAAGGTGGTGCTGGCCCGGGACCTGGCGCTGTGGTGCGAGGACCCGTTCGACCCGCGTCATCTCGCCGACCGGCTGGCCACGACGTTCCCCGACTGCTGGACGTTCCTGCACGACGGGCTGCTCGGTGCGACGCCCGAGCTGCTCGCGCGACGCGAGGGCGACGCGGTGACGTCGCTGGTCCTGGCCGGCACCCGTGGTCGCGACGCCGATCCGGCCCGCGACGCCCGGCTCGCGGAGGAGCTCCTGGGGTCGGCCAAGGACCGCCACGAGCACCAGCTCGCGGTGACCTCCGTGACCGAGCGGCTCGACGACCTCGCGACCGAGGTCCACGCGCCGACCGACCCGTCGGTCCTGACCCTCGACAACGTCCACCACCTCGCCACCCGGGTGACCGCCCGCCTGGCGGACCGATCGCCGGCGAGCGGGTCGGCATCACCCCGGCCGACCGCGTTCGAGGTCGCGGACCACCTCCATCCCACCGCCGCCGTCGGCGGCACCCCGCGGGAGGCGGCCCTGGCCATGATCGACGACCTCGAGGGCATGGACCGGGGTCGCTATGCGGGCCCGGTGGGCTGGATGGACGCTGCGGGTGACGGCGAGGTCGCGCTGGCGCTGCGGTGCGCTCGGCTGTCGGGCGCCCGCGCCAGGCTGTTCGCGGGGGTCGGCCTCGTGGCCGGATCGCTGCCCGAGGACGAGCTGGAGGAGACCCGGCTGAAGTTGCTGGCGATGCAGGGCGCCCTGGGCGGTGGCGACGCCGGTTGAGCCGTCCGGGCGACCCGGGCGACACGGGCTGCACGGGGGATCGTCGAGTCACCAACCACGCGGCGCGACCGCCGCGGGCGGGTCGGCGACGGGATCGTCCGCGATACCGTCACGGCCGCGCGGGAGCCTCCGGAGCCCCACCTCGCCCCCGACGCCCGCCAACCCCGCTGACCAGCACCGACCAGACCGGGACACCATCGTGCTCGACGACTCCCTGCAGCGGTCCCTGCACCCGAACATGCGCTGGGTCTGGACCATCTCCTGGCTCGCCGCGACCGTCATGATGACCGGCCTGGCACTGGGGGTCGTGGCCCTGGTCGCGGCCGCCATGGAACGCCCCGTGACGTGGGCCGTCCCGGTCGTCGTCGGGCTGGTGTTCCTCGGCCTGACCGCGGTCGGCCCGACGCTGGCGTGGCGACGGTGGCGCTGGGACGTCGACGAGCTGGCCCTGACCCTGCGCCACGGGGTGGTCACGCGCCAGGTCCAGGCCCTGCCGTTCTTCCGCATCCAGCACGTCGACACCCACCAGGGGCCACTGGATCGTGCACTGGGGATGACCGGGCTCAACGTCCACACGGCCTCGATCACGTCACGACTCCCGGGCATCGCCACGGCCGAGGCCGAGGACCTGCGCCAGGAGCTGCTCGAGCGGGCGGCCGCGGCCGCCCGCGAGGCGAACACCGACGGAGACGTCGATGCCGTCTGACCCGTCGCAGCCGGATCCCCCGCCCCCGCCCGTCGGGGCGACGCCGGGACGTCCCGGCACCGACACCGGTGCCACGACCGCCTCGACCGACGACGTCGCACCCCACGCCCTCCCGGCCCGATCGATGCTCAGCGGCATCAACCTGCGGGCGCTGGCGTCGCTGCTGGTGCCATTGGTGATCGTCGGCGGCGACATGGGCTGGTGGTTCCTGCTGATCGCGACCGTCGGCGTGCTCATCGCCGGGGCGACCCGGGTCCTGCACTGGATGCGGTTCCGTTGGGGGTTCGACGGCCAGGTCCTGCACGTGCACAGTGGCCTGCTGTGGCGCCAGCGCCGTGCACTCGACATCGGCCGGATCCAGCAGGTCGAGGTCGAGCGGCCGATCCTGCACCGGGTGCTCGGCACGGCCCTGCTCCGGGTCGAGAGTGCGTCCGAGAGTGGCGACACCGAGATCGACCTCAACGGATTGGAGGTCGAGCGGGCCGAGGAGCTCCGGGCGGACATCGTCGCGGCCCGACGCACTCGCGACGGCGTGCCGGCCTCGACCCGCGGAGCAACGACCCCCGGCGGCATCGAGGTCCCACCGTCCACGACGTCTCCCGGCGTCCCGGGCGACGGGCCGGGGACGACGACGACCCCGCCCCCGCCCGTCGTGACGCTGGCCCGGCCGAGCGTGGCCGACCTGGTTCGCCACGCCATCACCGGATCGGGGTTGCTGGTCGTGCCGGCCGCACTGGCCGCCCTCGGCCAGTTCCTGTTCGAGCTCGCGGGCGACCAGGTGGACGAACTGGCCAGCGACGCGGCCTCGACCGCAGCCGGCCTCGGGGTCGTGGTGCTGGCCGTGGTCCTGGTGGTGGTCGGGCTGGCCGGTGCGATCGTCGTGACGCTGCTGCGGGACTGGGACCTCGAGCTGGTGCGCGACGGCGACGACCTGCGACTGTCGCGTGGACTGCTCGAGCAGCGCAGCGCCACGGTCCCGCTGCATCGCCTGCAGGTCCTGGAGTACCGGCAGAACTGGGTCCGACGGCTGTTCGGGGTGGGCACGCTGCAACTGCGCTCGGCCGGTGGCTCCTCCAGCGACCAGGACCGACGCATCATCGTCCCGTGGGTCGACCGCGAGGTGCTCGAGCGCGTCCTGGCGATCGGGCTGCGCAACGTGCCGGGCGAGCACCTGCCCCCTGCATCACTCCAGCACCCGCCCGCGGCCCGGCGGCGGCTCGCCTGGCTGTGGCTGCGCGGGTTCTGGATCCCACTCACGATCATGGCCGTCACCCCGTTGGCGGTGTTCGCGGACCTGCGCGGCGCGATCGGGGCCGGCCTGGTCGGAGCACTGGTGGTCACCGCACTGCTCGCCTGGCTGCTGAGCGGCGCGCAGTACCGCCGCCTCGGCCACGCCGCCACCGACCGGGTCGCGCTGGTGACGGGCGGCGTGCTGGGCCACACCTCCACCTGGATGCCGCTGGGCAGGCTGCAGGGCGTGCAGGCCCGGGCCAACCCCTTCCAACGACGGCTGGACCTGGTCACGCTGGTGCTCGCGCCGGCCGGTGCGGGCAACCACCCGGTCGACATCCGCGACGTCGGCCGGGAACGGGCGGACCTGCTCGGCGCCCACCTGGTCGCGGTCGCCGCCGGCCGGGTCGCCCCGGTGGCCCCCGTCGACGGACCCGCCACCGCCTGACGAACGACCGAGGATCCCCGCCATGTGCATGCAGTGCGTGTCCCAGTCCCTGCCGTACGTCGCACTGGCGGTCGGGGGCCTGCAGGTGTCCTCGTGGACCCGGCGGCGCGGACGCACCACCGGGTCCGGCGGGTCAGTCGCCGAGCCGGACGGCGAGCTCGCGGGCGAGGTCACCCCGGACGGCGGCGTCGGCATGCCGGTCGGTCCGGACGACCAGGACGCGCAGGCCGCCGTCGGACCGGGTGACGGCCGCGGACAGGTCCCCCGGCGCGACTGACGCAGCCTCCACGCCGGTCGCCGCCGCGACCGTGACCAGGTCACGACCGTGCGGGGTGGCGAACAGGCGCTCGAAGCCGGCCGTCCGCACCGCCGGCACGTGGTGGAACAGTCCCCCACCGTCATTGTCCACCACGACCAGGGTCAGCGGCACGGTCGCGGGATCGTCGACCAGCAGGCCGTTGTGGTCGTGGAGGAACGACAGGTCGCCGGCCACTGCGACCGTCGGCCCCGACGCCACCGCCACCCCGACGGCGGTGGACGTGAAGCCGTCGATCCCCGCCACGCCACGGTTGGCGTGCACGCGGGCATCGGTGCGGGCGACCCAGGCGTCGAGGTCCCGGATCGGCAGCGACGACGCCACCACCAGGGGGCGTGACCCGGCAGCGACGGCCACCGAGCCCATCACGGCCGGGGCACTGGCCGCCGCGTCGCCGGAGCCGAGCACCTCCTCCACCAGTCCCGTGGCGACGTCCGCCGCACGGGTCCAGGCGGCCGTCCACCCCGGCGGAGGTGGCTCCGGTGCGGCGGCCAGCAGGCCGATGACGACGGCATCGGGGTCGGCCACCACCGCCGAGGTCGCCGCGCGGGACGGGTCCACCACGCCCGACGTGGTGACCTGGATCGTCTCGACGTCGGCGAGGTCGTGGTGCACCGGTCGGGCCAGGGTCGGCCGGCCCAGTCGCAGCACCACGTCCGGACGAGCATCGCCCGACAGCCAGCCCCCGGCGCCCAGCAACGCCGTGCCGTGGGTGAGGCCGACCCCGTGGCGCGGTCCCGCGGTGGGCTCCGCGACCACCGGCCAGCCACGCTCGCCGAGCGTGGCCAGGCCACCGATCGGGCGGGGCCCGTCGCCCGCCACGACCAGGACACGCCGACCGGCCAGCCGTGCGGCGAGGTCCGACACGTCGACCTCGGCCGGCGGCGTCGACCAGGTGGTCCACGGACGTCCGCCCGCCCGGCCGGTCGCCGGATGCGGGTAGGCCTCGGTGCGACTGCGCCCGTCGTCCAGCCCGGGCACCGTCGGCTCGCGGAAGGCCACGTCGAGGTGCACCGGTCCGGCGGGGCCACCGGTTCCCGACGACCCGGATCCGGCGATCCCGGTGGCCGCCGCGACGGCACGATCCACCGTGGTGCGCCACGTCGCGGGCTCGCCGGCGTGACCGCCGGGCGCGGGCAGGTGCATCGCCCAGCGCAGCCGCTCCCCGAACAGGTCGGCCTGTCGGATCGTCTGGTTGGCGCCGACCTCGTGGAGCTCGACCGGGCGATCGGCGGTCAGCAGCAGTAGTGGCACGCCGGCGGCGTCGGCCTCCACGACGGCCGGTGCGAGGTTCGCGACGGCGGTCCCCGACGTGGTCACCACGGCGGCCGGGATCCCGGTCACCCGACCCACGCCCAGCGCCACGAACCCGACGGAGCGCTCGTCGTGGCGGACGTGGACGGTGAGCTCGTCGCGAGCCGCCACGGCCAGTGCCAGGGCGGTGCTGCGTGATCCCGGTGACACGACGACGTGGCGGACGCCCACCCGGACCAACTCGTCGACCAGCACCTCGGCATGGGCGGTCGAGGGGTTGCGCTCGGTCGGGGTGCTCACGACGGCCTCGACAGGGCAGCGTCCGCCAGGCGGAGTTGCTCCAGCAGCTCGGCCATGGTCGCCGGGTCGGGCTGGTGGGTCTCGACCAGCGTCCGGGTCGGTGTGGCCACGCGCACCTCCATGGTCCCGTCGGTCGGCACCAGGGGCCGGTCGGTCAGGTCGGCGGCCAGCAGCAGGCCCGTGCCCAGCCCGCAGGCGTGGGGTAGCTCGGGCAGCGCCGCGGCGAGCGCGAGCCCGGCCGACAGCCCGATCGAGGTGTCGACGGCCGACGACACCACCGCGGGCACCCCCGCCGCCTCCGCGACCGCCAGGGCCCGGCGAACACCGCCCAGCGGTGCGACCTTGACGATCACCACGTCCACGTCGGCGCGTCGGGCAGCCTCGATGGGATCGTCGGCGAGCCGGATCGACTCGTCGGCGGCCACCGCGACGCCGGAGCGGCGACGCACCTCGGCCAGCTCTCCCAGCGTCGCGCAGGGCTGCTCGACGTACTCGAGGTCGTGGACGGCCAGCCGGGCCAGGGCATGCACGGCCGTCGGCACGTCCCACGCCCGGTTGGCGTCGATCCGCAGCGCCACGTCGGGGCCGACCGCCGCCCGGACCGCCGCGAGCCGGTCGAGGTCCTGCGCCAGGTCCTGGCCGGGCTCGGCGACCTTGACCTTGACCGTGCGACAGCCGGCGTGACGCGCGATGCCCGCGGCCCGGTCGGGGTCGACCGCGGGGACGATCGCGTTGACGGGGACCTGCGTGCGCACGGCCGGCGGGAACCCGTCCTCGGCCGCCTCCCGCGCCGCGGCGAGCCAGGTGGCGGTGATCGACGGCGGGTAGTCGGGGAAGGGGGCGAACTCACCCCACCCACTCGCGCCGTGCAGCAGCACGCCCTGGCGGTGGTCGACGCCACGGAAGCGGCTCCGCAGGGGGATGCGGAACGGGACGAGGTCGTCGATCACGAGGTGGCCCCGGCCGGTCCGAGCAGCAACCCGACCCCCAGCAGGACGGCGAACGCCAACTGGGTGCGCGCGGTCGTGCCGAGCGCGGCGACCAGCTCCGGTCCCGGGTCGGCCGTGCGGACGCGACGCACGGCCGGCAGGACCAGGGGAACGGTCAGGAATGGCAGCGCGATCCACGCGTCGGCCCGGACCGTCGCCAGGACGACGACCACCAGGTAGGCGGTGACCACGATGGCGAGGTAGAGCGACCGCGTGCGATCACGCCCGATCCGGACGGCGAGCGTGTCCTTGCCGGTGGCCCGGTCCGTGGGGATGTCCCGGAGGTTGTTGACGACCAGCAGGGCGACCGCGAACCCACCGACCGGCACCGCCACCACCACCGGCAGCCAGGTGAACGCCTCGTCCTGGACCCACGCCGAGCCGACGGTGGCGACCAGGCCGAAGAACACGAACACGACCACCTCGCCCAGGCCCCGCGAGGCGATGGGACGATCGCCGCCCGAGTACCCCAGCGTGGCGACCAGGGCCAGCGCACCGACCAGCAGGAGCTCCCAGCCGGCCAGCGCGGCCAACACGACGCCGACCACCGCGGCCGCGCCGAGCGTCGCCAGCATCGCCGTGCGCATCGCGGCCGGGCTGACCAGCCCCGAGCCGACACCGCGCAACGGGCCGACCCGGTCGGTCGTGTCGATCCCGGCGACCCCGTCGAAGTAGTCGTTGGCGAAGTTGACGGCGACCTGCAGCAGCAGCGCGACCGACGCGGCCAGGAGCATGCGCACCCAGGACGGGGCGGGACCGTCGCCGGCCGCCCACGACTGGGCGGTGGCGCTGGCCGCGGTGCCGACCAGCACGGGCGCGACCGCGGCGGGCAGGGTGCGCAGGCGCACGGCCTCCCGCCACGCGGTCGCGGGCGTGGCGTCGGTCGGGAGCGGGCCGGCATGCACGTCGCGAAGGTACGCGACGACCGGTCGCCGGCCGGCCGTGACTCGGTGGCCGACCCCCGTCCCGGCCGGCCGCGGGAGGAGGTGGCGTGGACGTAGGCTGGAGGTGGATCGACGGGACGGACGGGACCATCGACACGCTGACGACGCAGTTCCACGGCCTGGTGCGCGACAGCGCCCGCATGGTGGCGTTCGCAGCGATGCGACGGCGGGGCGGGCTGGTCGGGGAGCTGTTCGACCGTGCGAGCCTCGTCGACCCGTACCCGATGTACGAGCGGATCCGGACCACGGGCCGCGTGCTGCACACGCCGCTGGGCCACATGACCTCCCACCACGACCTGTGCGACACGATCGCCCGGCGCCCGTCGACCACCACGGGGACGGCCGTCCGCCGGGACACCATCGGTGGGGCCTCCCGGGTCCAGCGGTGGCTCTTCTCGCAGCCCGACCGCACCGGGCTGGTGGACCCGCTGGGTCCCCAGTCGATGATCGGGGTGGACGGCACCGACCACGCGCGCCTGCGTCGCCTGGTCAGCAGGGCCTTCACGCCGGCGTCGATCGAGGCGCTCCGGCCCCGGCTCGGCTCGATCGCCCGCGACCTGGCGGCCGACCTGCCCACCGACGAACCGTTCGACCTGATGGACCGCTTCGCCAACGTGCTGCCCGTCCTGGCCATCTGCGAGGTGCTGGGGATCCCCGAGGCCGACCATCGGCGTTTCAAGGCCTGGGGCAGCGCGCTGGCCGTCGACCTCGACGCGGCGGCGCTCGCCCACCGGCAACGTGCCGGGACCCGGGCCCTGCGCGAGCTCGGGGACTACCTCGCCGACCTGGTGGCGGCCCGCCGTCGCGACCCCGGCGACGACCTGGTGTCGGCCCTGGTCGCGGTCGAGGAGGACGGCGACCAGCTGACCGATCGCGAGCTGCTCGCCACGTGCATGCTGTTGCTGCTGGCCGGCTTCGAGACCACCGTCAACCTGCTCGGCAACGGGACCGCGGCGATGCTGGCCGCACCCGACCAGCTGGACTGGCTGCGCGGTGACCTCGGCCGGCTCCCGGGGGCCGTGGAGGAGCTGCTCCGTTTCGACGCCCCGGTGCAGATGGTCGTGCGGATCGTCGGCGAGCCCATGGACGTCCCGGTGGTCGACGAGCACGGCGGCGACGTCGGCACGTTGCCCGCCGGGGCCCCGGTCGTGCTGCAGCTCGCCGGGGCCAACCGTGACCCGGCGGTGTTCGACGACCCGGACCACCTCGACCTGTCCCGCCCGAACGCCCGGCGCCACCTGGCATTCGCCAGCGGCCCGCACTACTGCCTCGGCGCGGCGCTGGCACGCCTGGAGGGCGAGGTCGGGTTCGCCGCCCTGCTCGAACGGCTCGGCACGATGCGAGCGGCCGGCACCCCGACCCGGCGCAGCAGCTTCGTCCTGCGTGGGTTCCAGACCCTGCCGGTGACGGGCGACGGGTGACCCGGGTCGAGCTGTTCCGGCAGGCCGACCGGTCCGTGGAGGCGGAGCACATCCTGCGGGCGTGGGACGAGGGCCATGCCACCTGGGTCGTGGACCCGGTGGCGTCGGTCGACCCACTGGCCGACCTGGTCGACGCATGGGTCGGCCCCGAGACCGTGGAACGGCTCGTGACGTCCGGTGCGGCGACGGTCGACCTCGACGTCCCGGACGACACCGCCACCGTCGTGACGTCGTCGGGCACGACCGGCACCCCCAAGGTCCTGCCCCTGACCACGGCCGCGCTGGACGCGTCGGCCGACGGTGCGCACGCCCACCTGGACGTGACCGACCGGGACCGCTGGTTGCTCGCCCTCCCGCTGCACCACGTCGCCGGCCAGAGCGTCCTGTGGCGCAGTCGACGTCTCGGGACCACGGCCATGGTCCAACCCCGGCTGGACGTCCACGCGGCGGCAGCTGCCGGGGTCACGGTGGCCTCGCTGGTCCCGACCCAACTGCGTCGCATGGTCGACGCCGACCTCCACCTCGACGCGACGGTCCTGCTGGGCGGTGGCGCGGTCTCGCCCGCGCTCCTGGACGACGTGGCCGCGGGTGGCCACGTCCGTCGGGTCGTGCGCTCCTACGGGCTGACCGAGACGGCGGGTGGCTGCGTCTACGACGGCGTGGCGTTCCCGGGCGTCGAGGTGGCGGCGCCGGCAGGCCGGCTCCGGATCCGCGGTCCGGTGCTGGCCGCGGGTCGGCTGGGCCCGACCGGCCTGGTCCCGATCACCGACGACGAGGGCTGGCTGGTGACCAACGACCTGGGGGCGGTCGACGGCGGCGTCGTGTCGGTGGTCGGGCGGGTCGACGACGTGGTCGTCACGGGGGGCGTGAACGTCGCCCCGGCCGCGGTCGAGGTGGTGTTGGAGGACGATCCCGCCGTGTCCCGGGCCGGCGTCGTGGGGCTGCACGACGAGGCGTGGGGCCAGCGGGTGGTGGCCGCCGTCGTGCCGCACGGGGGACGCACGCCGCAGGTCGACGCGCTGCGGGAGCGGGTCCGACACCAGCTCGGGGCGGCGGCGGTCCCCAAGGAGGTCCGGATCGTCGCGGACCTCCCCCTGTCCGCGCTCGGCAAGGTGCAGCGCGACCGCCTGCACGACCGGCTGGCACGTCCCGCGGGCTGACGCCACCCGCGTGACCACGAGCCGGTCCGGGACCCGCGTCGTTGGTCCCTCCCACACCGGGCAGGTCGGCACGTTCGGTGTCGCGGCTTGCTCGGCGATGCTGGACGCCGATGCCGGACACCGGGTCCGGAGCGACCGGGAGGAACCGCCATGCACGTGTTGGTGACAGCTGCCTCACGCTACGGGTCGACGGCCGAGATCGCCGCGGCGATCCGGGGCCACCTCGTCGACCGCGGCCTGGACGCCTCGTTGCTCGACGCCGACCGCGTCACGACCCTGCAGCCCTACGACGCGGTGGTCCTGGGCAGTGCCGTGTACGCCGGACGCTGGACGAAGCCGGCGCGCGAGCTGGTCGAGCGTGTCGCCGACCAGTGGTCCGACTGCCCCGTCTGGTTGTTCTCGTCGGGCCCGGTCGGTGATCCGCCCAAGCCGGACGACGACACGGTGGACGTCGCGGAGACCATGGAGGCGACGGGAGCGCGTGGCCACGTCGTCCTGCCGGGCCGGGTCGATCGCAGCCTGTTGGGCTTCGGCGAGCGCGCGATCGTGCGGGCACTGCACGTCCCCGACGGGGACTTCCGCGACTGGGCGGCGGTCGAGGACTTCGCCCGGACGGTGGCCGAGTCGCTCCACGCCGGCGAGCCGTCGGACGCCGACGTCGACGCCGACGGCGCGATCCCTGAACGACCCGTCGCCCCCCGTGCCCGACCGTCGTGACACCGGGTCGGTCGGCGGTGGGCGCCGGGTCCTTCGCCTCCGGACGTGGCCGCCGCGGGGGCGGACAATCGAGGGGTCGACACAGGAGACGAGCATGGGCACCTCGGGCATGACCAGGGGACGGATCGTCGCGCTCGTCACCGGCTGCGTCCTGGCCCTGCCGGGGCTGGGGATGCTGTTCGGAGGTGCTGGGCTGCTGGTGGTCACCGCCGCACCGGGCGAAGACGGGTTCGCCACGTCGACCGTGTCGATGTCGTCACCACGCGCGGCGATCACCTCCGACGAGGTGACGTTCCACCTCGACGCGGCCGCCCCGGACTGGCTCGCGGACGTGTTCCGGACCGACGTGCGCATGGACGTCGTGACGTCGGATCCCGACGCGTTCGTCGGCGTCGGACCGACCGACGACGTCGAAGCCTGGCTCGACGGCGCGGCGGTGGACCACGTGACCAACCTCACCGGCGGGGAGGTCGTGGTGACCCCGGGGACGGACGGAACCGCGACCATCGCATCGCCCCTGGAGCAGGACTTCTGGGTCGCGTCCACCACGACCGCCGGGGACGGGTTCGACTGGACCGTGACCGACGGTCGCTGGACCGTCGTGGCGGCGACCACGGACGGCCAGCCGGGGATCGACGGCGTGCTGGACGTCGGGGTGCGCACGGCCTTCCTGCGGCCGCTGGCGACCTTCCTGACCGTGGCCGGGGCGCTGGTCGGCCTCGGAGCCCTGGGCCTGGTCCTGGGCGCGATCCTGGGCGGCCGTGGCCGGCCACCCCAGCCCCCTGACCACCACCTGCCACCGGTTCGGGACGACGAGGTGGTCCGCGTGCCGGCGATCCGCTGAAGCTGCGGCCCGACGAGCCGGAGGACCCGATGGACACCACCGCCACCGAACGCGTCGAGATCGTGCTCGAGGACGTCGCGACGACCTCGCCCTGGCGTCGGATCGCCACGACCCTGGGCGGTACCCAGGGCACCCAGTTCCTCCGCTTCGTGGCCCGACGTCAGGACGGGTCGGTCGGTGGCGCCATCGGGGCCGGCACCGACCGCGACGTGCGCGTGTCAGGCTCGTTCCCGGTCATGGCCCTGCAGCGCCGCGACGAGCTCGACGCGGACGAGGCCTGGGGCGGCGAGGTCCGGGACCGCTTCGACGAACTCCACGCGCAGTTGCTGCAGGACGGCTGGCGGCCCGAGGGTCGCGGCGACCAGTGGTGGTCCCTGGTGCTGCGCCGACCCGCCCCCGGTGCGGCGCCCGACGAGGGAGTGGTCGCCACCGACTGACCGGTCCGACCGCCGCCACGACAGGACCTTCGGCCTGCACGGCCACCGCCGGTCGGCCGCAGTCAGGGGCGGCCGGGCGCGGCACCATCATGGCTGGGATCGGCCCGGCCACCGACCCCCGGGAGGCCGCCATGCCAGCCGTCGAGACCCTTCGCCGCGGCGCCTCGCCCGACGACGTTGCGATCCCGCCCAACCGCAACCTGCAGTCCGGGCACCCCGGGCCACACGCGCTGGAGTGCATCCACCACGGGCCCGTCGAGCCCCCGCACGCCGCGGATCCACCGCGGCGGTCCACTCACGAGGTCAGCCGATCTCGAGGACGGCCGCACCGGTGAACCGGTCGGCTGCCAGGTCGGCCAGCGCCTGGTCGGCAGCCTGCAGTGGGTACGGCCGCACGGTCGAGCGGACGCCGAGTCGCTCGGCCAGCACCAGGAACTCGGCGGCGTCGGCCCGGGTGTTGGCGGTCACGCTCACGACCCGACGCTCCTGGAACAGGTGGCGCTGGTAGTCCAGGGACGGGACGTCGCTGAGGTGGATGCCCGCGATGGCCAGGGTCCCCCCACGGTCGAGCGCGGCCAGGGCCTCGGGCACGGTCTCGCCGGCCGGGGCGAAGGTGATCGCCGCATCCAGCGGCACCGGTGGGGACTCCCCCGGACGTCCCGTCCAGGCCGCCCCGAGCTCCTCGGCCAGGGCCAGCGAGGCCGGCGACCGGCTGACGACGTGGACCTCGACGCCACTGGCGAGCGCCAGCTGCGCGGTCAGGTGGGCCGATCCCCCGAACCCCCAGATCCCCAGCCGCCCTCCCGGCCGGACCTCGGCCCGTTTCCAGGCGCGGTAGCCAATGATGCCGGCGCACAGCAGCGGTGCGAGCTGCAGGTCGTCGATGCCGTCGGGCAGGGGGTGCGCGAAGGCCTCCGGCACGGTCGTCAGTTCGGCGTAGCCGCCGTCGTGGGTCCATCCGGTGAAGGTCGGTTCGAGGCAGAGGTTCTCGTCGCCGCGCCGACAGAACCGGCAGCGACCGCAGGTGGAACGCAGCCACGCCACCCCGATCCGGTCCCCGACCGCGAAGCGCGTCGCCCCGTCACCACGGCCGACGACCTCGCCGACCACCTCGTGGCCCGGGACGATCCCGCGCCGACGCACCGCGAGGTCTCCCTCGGCGACGTGCAGGTCGGTCCGGCACACCCCACAGGCACGCACCGCGACCAGCACCTCCCCCGGCCCCGGCTGCGGATCCTCGCGCGTGCCGAACTCCAGTGGCCGGTCCTCGATCGGCCCCGGCTCGCGAACCCACCATGCCCGCATCGTGCCACCTCCCGTCGACCCGCATCCACCCCGGTCGTCTCCGGAGCCAGTGGCGGTGGCCGGACGGGCCTACGCGTAGCTGTGCAGGCCCGAGATCACGAGGTTCACGCCGTAGTAGGTGAACATCAGCACGCCGAAGGCCAGGATCGCGAGCCAGCCGGCGTTGCGCCCCTTCATGCCACGGGTGGCACGGGCGTGCAGGTACCCGGCATAGGCGACCCAGGTCAGGAACGCCGAGGTCTCCTTGGGGTCCCAGCCCCAGTACCGACCCCACGACTGCTCCGCCCAGATCGCGCCGGTGATGACCGCGAACGACCAGATCGGGAAGGCGAACGCGATGGTCCGGTAGGCCATGGCGTCGAGCGTCGCGGCGGACGGCAGGTAGGGCACGGCCCAGCGGGCCAGCAGCGCGGCGAGAACCATCACGATGTCGACCGTGACGAACCGCGTGAACCCCGACCCGAACAGGTCCTGGCCCGCGCGCAGTCCCTCGACCCAGAAGACCCATGACACCGCCGAAGTGCCCAGCAGGGTGCCGACGGCCAGCCGGACGGGATCGATCGCGGCCCGCATCCGGCGACGGTGCTCCTTCCCGAACTGTTCCTCGAGCTCGGCGACGTCGCCCTCCACGGTGTCGGGTGACGTGCGCTGCGGCACCGTGCCCAGGTCGTCGTCGGCGAGGTCGACGGCCCGCGCGGCCCCCACGCTCCCACCGGGCATGGACGCGCGCAGGTGTCGCTCGGCGGTGTCACGCAGGAGGTACAGGGCGCCGAAGACGAAGGCGACCGTGAACAGGCCGGCCGCGAAGACGATCGCCGAGACGTGGATGGCGCGCCAGCTGGTGCCCAGCACCTGCTGCAGCGGTCCGGGCTCGGTGTAGACGAGCAGTGCCGCCCCCATCGTGAGCACGGCGCCCAACAGGAGGAAGCCCATGAGGTCGGGGCGCTTCAGCCGCCCCACGACCACGACCAGCCCGACGACCACCGTGGTCAGGGCGATGATGGTCGAGAACTCGAACATGTTGCCCAGTGGCATGCGCTCGGCGGCCAGCGTTCGCACGACGATGTGGGCGGCCAGGGCGATCGTCCCGAGCACGGCCAGCACGAACCCGGCCTGTTCCGCCCGACGACCCGATGTCGCGACGGTCCCGTCGGGACGGGGGACGTGGCGGGCCGACATGGCGTACAGGTAGGCGACCATCGAGACGGTCAGCAGGGACAGTGCCAGGGGCTCGAACAGGAACCTGGACAGCTCGGCCAGCTCGGGCTGGGTCATGTCGTCACCTTCTCCTCACCACTGGTGGGGGTGGTCGGTGCGGACGCGTCGCCGCCCTTCGGGGACGTCACCGCGACCGCGGCGTCGTCGGTGCCGCGATCGTCGGGCGCAGCGTCCTCGTGGTCGTCGGGCCCGTCTTCGGGCACCGCGTCCAGTTCCTGACGCAGCAGCGGGACCAGGTCCTCGAATTCGCCGGTGAAGGCATCGGGGCGCTGGAACGCACGTCCCGCGACCGTCACCATGCTACCTCCGGCCGGGTCGTCGACCGCCCGGACCCACACCCGGCGCCGGTAGGCGTACAACGCCGGCACCAGGCCCGCCAGGAGCAACGCGGCCCCGGCCAGCAGCAGCCCGACGGTCGGTCGGCGGCTGACCTGCAGGCCGGCCCAGCGCGACAGTTCCGGGAACGCCACCGTGGTCCCGTCGGCGAGCTCGACCTCGCCCCCCAGCCGCACGAACGCAGTGTCGACCAGGTCGAGGCCGGTCGTGTCGAGACGGTTGACGTCCTGGACCTGGTCCAGGCGCAGGTCGCCGCGGTAGGCCGCCACCACGAGCAGCGGATCGTCGGCCCACGGTGCACCGGTGATCTGCGGGGTCCCGTCCTCGCCTGGTGGTGCCCACGGGTACAACGCGACCGCGAGCCCGACGTCCGGGTCGGCGCCCGGCGCCTTGACCGCGGTCCGGAACGATCCGTCGTCGGTGACCCGGGCGGTCGTGGTCCCGTCCCAGACGACCCGGCCCCCGTCGGAGACGACGATCCGGGGTGCATAGCCCCAGTCGAGGAGGTGGATCTTCTGGCCGTCGACGACCATCGGCACGTTGGGCGAGATGGTGTCGGTGCGGACGTCCCCGTCGGCCTCGGTGACGGTGACGTCGGCCTCGAACAGCGACGGGGTGCCGCCGAAGCGCACGTCGCGCACCCAGTCGACCCGGAACTCGTCGAGTTCGAGTTGGAAGTCGGTGTGGTCGTCGTAGCCCCACCAGCGGCCGGGCTGGGTCGACCAGTACGCCTGGGACGTGTCGGTGAACCCGGAGCCCTCGACGACGCCGACCTGGCCGAGGAACCCGGTCAGCTGGCCCAGCACGATCCCGACCAGCAGCACGTAGAACGACAGGTGGAACAGCAGCGAGCCGCCCTCCCGGGACACGATGCCCTTCTCGGCGGCGACCTGGCCGTCGCCGAGGTCGTCGGCGTCGGCGGAACGGAGGCGGTGACGCCGACGTGCGAGCAGGGTCCGGGTGCGGGCGTGGACCTCGTCGGCGGCCAGTGGGCTGGCGAACGTGGCGACGTGCTCCTGGCGGGTGATGTTGCGGCTCAGCGGCGGCCGCCCGTGGCGTGCGGACCGCCAGAACGCGCGGATGCGGGGGACCAGGCACGCCGTCAGCGAGGTGAACAACAGGAGCAGCAGGGCCAGGAACAGCGGGGAGCCGTAGACGTCGTAGCCACCGAAGACGTCGATCACCTGCGAGACGGCGGTGCCCGGCCCGGCCACACCGGAGCGCCAGTCGGCGACCGTGGCCGGGACGTTGGGCTCCTGGGGCACGACCGTGGCGAGCAGTGTCTGGACCCCGAGGACCGCGAGGATGATCAGCGCGGTCTTCATCCGGGTGAGCCAGCGCCACGCCATCTTCACGGCGTCCACGACGAACTCCCACGGACCCTGTGGGCGTCGTGGGCCCCGGCGAACCGTGGGATTGGCCTCCGGAGGGGCGGTGGTGTCGATGCGACTCACGCCCGGGATCGTATCGCCGCGCCCCTCCTCCCCTCTCGCCCACCCCAGGTCCCGAACCCTTCTCCCACCTCGCAACCTCCCCCCGCCACGGCCACCCCCGATGTGACTTCGCCGCAGCGATGTGACTTCGACGCGAATGCGCACGGAACTCACATCACGATCGCCAACTCACATCACGAAGGGTGATCGCGAGGCAGCGAGCTGCCGAACCGCCGGGAGTGGTCGGCGTTCGCTGTCGGAACGTCGACCACCATCCGATCGGGGAGATGCCGCCGACGACCGGGCCCGACGCCTCCGCCCGGTCCACCCCCGCACCTGTCGGAACGACCGTCCCGATCGAGTGCTCAGATCGGTGGCGTGAAACCATTGATCAGGGGGCGCAGGCGGAGGATGAAGGTGTCCCAGAGACCGGTGGCCAGTGCGATCCCGACGATGACCAGCATGACGCCACCCACGATCTGCAGCGTGCGGGCGTTGCGCTTGAGCACGTCGAGCGCACCGGCGGCACGACTGAAGAACACCCCGAAGAGGATGAACGGGATGCCCAGGCCCAGCGCGTAGACGAACGCCAGGGCGCCGCCACGCAGGGCGGCGCCGGTCGAGGACACCGCCGCCAGGTTGAGGATCGCGGCGGCGGCCGGGCCGATGCAGGGTGTCCAGCCCACCCCGAAGATGAACCCGAGCACCGGGGCCGTCAGCAGCCCGCCTCGGGGGGCGCGGTCGCTCACGCGCACCTCGCGGGACAGGCGCCCGGAGGCCATCGCGACCCCCATGGCGGCCACGAACAGCCCCATCGCGATCTTGACCCACCGCTGGTCGAACACGTCGAGTGCGCCGACGGCCACCCCGAACAGCACGAACGGCACGGCGAACCCGGCGACGAACAGGATCGATCCCAGCAGGACACGCGAGTGTCGGCCCACGCCACCCCCGGCGAGGTCCTGCCCGGACAGCCCGGTCATGAACGACAGGTACCCGGGCACCAGCGGCAGCACGCAGGGACTGGCGAAGGAGACCAGCCCGGCCGCGGCGGCGATCGCCGCGGCGACCACGAAGTTGGCGTCACCGATCAGTCCCTGCACCGTCTGGGCGGCGCCCTGGGCGAGCAGCGGGACGAGCGTCAACGACGTACCTGTGAGCGAGGACGGTCCAGTGTGTCGCACGGTCGGACGGGGGGCCAACCACGACCCTCGGTGTCGCGTGTCGAGCGTGCGCATCGCGGCCGCATGGTGCCGCCGGGAGCACACTCGACGGTCAGGCCTCGGCCAGCAGGAGGTCGATGACCTGGGAGAGCTCGATGGCGGTGGTCTCGCCGAACAGGCTGACGGCGACACGTCCCTGCTGGTCCAGCACGATCGTGGCCGGCAACGTCTCGGGACCGACCCCCTCGAAGGTCCCGGCGACCCGGGTGGTCGGGTCGTGGATCGACGGGTAGGGGATGTCGAACTCCTCGACGTGCAGGAGGGCGTTGGCCTCGGAGTCGTCCTGGACGTTGACCCCCACGAAGGCGACGGTGTCGTCCGCGTACTCCTCGGCGAGGAGGTTCAGCTCGGGCTGCTCGCGTCGGCACGGCCCGCACCACGACGCCCAGAAGTTGACGACCACGACGTCCCCGGCGACGTCGGCCAGCGACAGCGTCTCGTCACTGCCCAGCACCGGGAAGTCCTCGGTCGGCGCGGGCGGTCGCTGGTCGGGTGGCAGCGGACACCCGCCCGGCCGCACGACCGCGACGTCGTCCGGGCACTCGGCGCCGGCCGGTGGACTGGACGAGCACGCACCCAGCACCAGCCCGACGACCAGCAGCAGGGCCAGGACGGGTCGACGCGCTCCGCGCGGGGTCACGAGGGTCCGGTCGGGCGAGGGCTCACTGCCGGATCGACACCGCCAGGTCCTCGGGCTCCTGGACCTCCTGGGCGCGACGCTTCTCGCGCATCTCCATCCGGTCCAGCCCGAACAGGCTGCCGACGAACAGCAGCAACGAGATCGCGCTCCAGACGGCGGACGGGAACCACAGGGCCGACGGCTCCTTGAAGGCGAACATGGTGACGGTGTCGACCGGGACCGTGACGGTCTCGCCGTCCGGTCCGAGCCAGTTGGTCTCCATCTCGACCTCGGTGCCGAACAGCAGCGTGCCGTTGCTCTCGGTGATCAGGCGATCACCGGGCACACCGCTGAAGAACGGCTCGGCCCGGGTGAAGTCGGCCGCCGCATCGGCGCCGACCTCCTCCTCCAGCCCTGCCTGGCCCGCCTCCTGGTACTCGCCGCGGGCGTCACCACCCAGCTGGGAGTCCCCGTTGTCGTCCGTGCGCAGTGCCAGGGCGACCATCAGGGCCTCGGCCTGGGCGACCTCGCCGTCCAGGCTGGTGTAGCGCGGGTCGGAGGACAGGTCGTCGTCGGACGCGTCTCCCTTGCCGAGGAAGTCAGCGACCGAGGCGAAGTCGGACAGGTCGTTGGCGGCGTCGAAGTACGTCGCCGTCTCGGACCCGGGCTCGAAGGCGAAGATCGAGGACTGGTACTGGTCTGCGGGCTGGCCGGGGAAGTTCTGCAGGCCGGTCGCGACCGGCGTGCCGGGGGCGCCGAACCACCAGAAGATCCCGAGCATGAAGCAGAATCCGCCCATGGCGGTGCCGTAGATCAGCGCGCCCTTCTTGGCCCCGTAGTTGGACCACAGCAGGGCGAAGATGCTGCCGCAGAAGATGATGATGCCCAGGGGCACGGCGAGCTTGGACGCGATGTGGTCACCGGAGAGGCCCTCGGCGCCCTCGGTGGCCAACAACAGGGTGGTCAGGAGGCTGGTCATGACTCGTCCTGTGCGTCGGTGGCGGCCTCGGAGGGCGCCGCCTCGGTCTCACCGGTGGCGGCCGCCGGCGGTCCGCCCACCTGGCCGAACCGCTCCCCGCCGGGCACCTGCTGGGACTCGATGTGGTCGATCACCGCCTGGATGGCGTCCTCGGGCAGGGTGTCCTTGAAACTGGGCATCACCCCGACCCCCGGGACCAGTCGTCCGTTGATCAGGGTCTGCTCGATCGTCTCGCGGACGGGGCCGAAGGTGGCGGGGTCCTCGAGGTCGGCGCCGTAGCGCTCGTAGATGTTGGTGAGGTTGGGACCGACGCGGCCCTCGAGGTTGTCGCCGTGGCAGCGCGCGCAGTTGTTGGCGAAGATGTCGCCACCGGACGCACCGGCGAACGCCTCGGCGTCGATCGGCTCCACCTCGTCGATCTGGATCGACAGCAGGTAGGTGACCAGGTCGTTGATCTGCTGGTCGTTCATCGGTCCGTTGTAGTCGGACCGCCACGCCGCCATCGGCGTGCCCGGACGACCACGGATGAGCGTCTGGCGGATGAAGTCCTCGACGTCGGTGACGATCGCGGAGTCGGCGTAGCGCGCCTCGATGTTGTTCAGCCGTGGTGCGGGCCACGGGGCCTCGCCGTAGGGGTTGGGTGCGGACCCACCCTCGGCATTCGTGCCGTGGCACGTCGAGCAGTTGCTGGTGAACAGCGTGCGACCGGCGACGACGTCCTCTTCGTAGTAGGCGTCGCGCTGGGCGTTGATCCGGGCGGGCTCGATCATCCAGTACACGGCCAGGAACACGCCGGCGAACAGCGACAGGGCCACGCCCCACGCCATCGCCCGCTCCATCGCCGACGACTCGAGCTCCTCGTCGGAGTGGTACGGGCGCATCGCCAGCGGGATGTCCCCGGTGCGCTTGTCACCCCGCTTGCGGCCGCGGCCCGGCCCCACGATGAAGAACGCCAACCCGAACGCGACCAGGCCCGCCACCAGGACCACCATCACGATCCGGGCGGTGTCGGATCCGCCCTCGGCAGCGGCCTCGGTCGCCAGCAGCAACAGTTCCATCAGTTCCACACCTCGTTGTTGGGCTCGCGCGGCGAGTCCGTCACAGGTCGACGCAGTTGGGGCCCTCGGCCTCCTGCGACAGCACGTTGGCCGTACGGGCGGGCCCGGTCTGGAGGTTCGCCGGGTTGGTGTCCACGACCAGGACCCCGTTGGGGTCGACCGTGGAGGGGAAGCGGTCCAGCCCACGCGGGGCCGGGCCACCGACCCACTCGCCCCAGCGGTTGTACTTCGAGCCGTGGCAGGGGCACTCGAACCACTGGGACGTCTGGCACCACGGCACCCGGCAGCCCAGGTGCACGCACTTCTGGTACAGCGCCATCAGCCCCGTGCCCTCGACCTCGACGCCGATCTGCCCGTAGGCCTCCTCCGCGCCGGGCGCGGACGGGTCGTACTCGACCACGTAGAGCCGACCCGAGGGATAGGCGAACGGGGCGCGCTCCTCGCGGATGGTGGCAAGGACGTCCGAGGCGTTGCCGACCGGGATCGGCTCACCGAACCCACCGGTCAGCTGCGGCCACAGGAAGCCCAGGGACGCGAGGCCGAACACGCCCAGCCCACCCGCCACGCCGCCGAACAGCGAGTAGCGCAGGAAGGTGCGGCGTTCGACCTCGGGAAGTCGACGTTCGTCGCTCATGACATCTGCCTCACAGTTCGAAGAACAGGCCGTCGACCCATGGCCAGACCCAGTTGAAGCCGGGGCCACGGAAGAACGACCCGGCGAACACGAAGACCGTCCACAGGCACATGAAGAAGGTCATGGACATGTTGGCGAACTTGCGGTTCTCGGGCTTGGCGGACGGGTTCTTGTCCATGTAGGCCGTCGCACCCAGCGCGATCAGCCCGACGCCGGGGATGGTGACGCCGGCGACCATGGGGTGGAAGTAGCGCAGCAGCTCCTGCAGACCGAGGAAGTACCACGGCGCCTTGGACGGGTTGGGAGTCAGGTTGGGGTTGGCGAGCTCGCGAAAGGTCGCGTCGATGAAGTAGGACACGACCAGCAGCACCGCACCCATCGCCAGCAGTGCGACGAACTCGACCAGCAGCAGGTGCGGCCAGGTGTAGACCTTGTCCTGCTGCTTGTCGGAGACCTGCTGGATGCCCGACGGCGGGACCAGGGCCAGCAGTCGGTGGGTGTGCTTGGAGTCGGCGGGCACGCCGATGGAGGGCGATCCGTTGGTCTGGCCGAGCGAGGCCCGCACACGCGCGGCGCGCTCCTCGGGCGTCAGGCGGCCCGACGGTGCGTCTGCGACGGCCGTCGCGGTGGCGGTGCCGCCCCCGCTGCCACCGAAGTTCTCGCGGAACTCCGCCAGTGCCTTCGTGGCCTGGTCGGCCGACTTCGGGCCGATCTCGACCCCCTGCTCCTGCTTCTCCTTGCGGACCGTCGCCGCCTTGGCCTTGGCCCGGGCGATGCGGTCGGGGACACCCTGGGACGTCAGGGCGTCGTAGGTGGCCTGGTCGATCTGCACCTCAGCCATCGGCGCTCACCTTTCCCTTCTGGCTCACAGCACGATCCCTCGTGACGGTCGTCACAGGGGCCCCGAGATTCCGCCGTCCTTGCGGATGCGCCAGAAGTGCACCGCGAGGAAGATCACCGTCACGAACGGCACGAACAGCACGTGCAGCACGTACCACCGCAACAGCGTGTTCGGTCCGATCACCGCGCCGCCCAGCAGCACGAACTGCACCTGCTTGCCGAAGACCGGGGTGAAGCCCATCATCTCGGTGCCCACGGTCACGGCCCAGATCGCGAGCTGGTCCCACGGCAGCAGGTAGCCCGTGAACGACAGCAGCAGCGTCAGGGTCAGCAGGATGACTCCCACCACCCAGTTGAACTCGCGTGGGGGCTTGTAGGCACCGTGGTAGAACACCCGTGCCATGTGGAGGAACACCGTGAACACCATGAGGTGGGCGCCCCATCGATGCATGTTGCGGACCAGCTGGCCGAACGTGACCGACGCCTGGATGTTGCGCATGTCGGCGTAGGCGAGCTCGGTCCCGGCACCGGCCGCGGGGGTGTAGAAGAACATCAGGAAGATGCCGGTGATGGTCAGGACGACGAACAGGAAGAAGCTCAGTCCACCCAGGCAGTAGGTGTAGGTGAGCTTGAGGCCGTGGCGCTTCACCTTCACCGGGTGGAGGTGGTAGAGCACGTTGTTCATCGCCGCGAGGGCGCGGTCCCGCGAGGTGTCGCGGTAGCCCTTGCGGTAGATCGACCCGGGACGGAAGATCGACTTCCAGATCACGTTGTCCTGGGTGTTCTTCTGGATCTCGCTCCAGCTGGGCAACTTGGGCACGGTGTGCTCTCCGTCTGGTGCGTTCCCGGCGCGGTGCCCCGTGCCGGGAGGTGGCGGTCGTCAGGCCTGGTCGACACGTCCGAGCCACAGGGCGTCGGACGGGCACCGCTCCACGCAGATCGCGCAGCGGGTGCACTCGTTGTCGTCGATGATGAACACCGAGGCCGACTGCTCGGCCAGGGTCATCACCGAGTGCTTGTCGGCGTTCTTGATGATCGACGGGGACATCATGAAGATGCACTCCCACGGGCACACGTCCTCGCAGGCGCGACACATGATGCACAGTTCGGGAGTCAGCCCGATGTGGCGCTTGGGCTTGACCCGCTCCTGCAGCCAGTTCGGGTCGACCTCCTGGACCGTGTAGTCGTCGTAGATCAGGGGGTGCTCGCCCTTGTCAGTCTTGCCCATGGCGACCTCCGAACGGGCTCGGCGTACGCGGGGTGAGGCTCACTTGTAGCCCCCGGACTCGGGCTTGATCTCGCCCTCGGCGAGGGTCTTGGGGTAGCGCTTCTGGATGCGTGCAGCGGCCCACAACGTGGCGACGAAGCCGACCACGTGGAGGATCACCACGACCAGGTCGCGGATCACCTGGTAGAGGTTGTCGGCGATCGCGAAGCGGTAGCCGTCGGGGAGGATCGTCCAGCTGCCGATGGTGACGGGACCGTTGATGCCCATCGACGCCGGGATGATCGTGCCCGACAGGATCTCGCTGTTGGAGTCGAGGTAGTAGATCCAGGCGGACGGCAGGATCCCGAAGGCCCACCAGAAGATGGCCAGGCCCCCGAACACGCCCATCGTCGCCGAGACCCACTCGTGCTTGCCGTGCGCCCAGTGGGCCAGCGCGAGCGGCGCACCGATCAGGAAGATCCCCCAGATCGCGAGGATCACCAGGCCCCACCAGCCCTGGCCGATGCCCGACGGGTCGCCGAACTGCCACAGGGCGTACAAGGCTTCGTCGAGAGTGCCGAAGAACTCTCCGAACCAGCTTCCGTTCACGCTGTCCTCACGACTCGTCGGCGGTCACGCATCGGACGTCGGTGCATCGACTGCGGTCCCGGGGATCGACCTCGGAACCGGTGGTCGGGGTCGGGTCGAACACCTGCACCTGCACGGACCGTGCGGAGCACGAGACGCGTGTTCGCGGCCGGTGGGTCGACGACCCGGATGGCAGGGCCATCCGTGGCCGACAGCCTACCAACGGTCCGGGGGGCTGGCCGTCCGGCCGGTGTCCGCCTGCCCTCGCTGCGCTCGGGCAGGTTGGAGAACTCGCTTCGCTCCTTCTCCCACCGCCGGGCAGATCGGTCGCCACTGGTCGCGGGGAGCTGCGGCGGGGGTCTCATGACGGTGCTGCGACGGGGTCGAGGTCGAGGTGGTCGCCTGCACTCGCTTCGCTCGGGCAGGTTGCAGAATTCGCTGCGCTCATTCTGCGGAATCCGTCTCGACGCCCAGGTGCTCGGTGACAGCGTCAGCGAGTTGGGCGCGGGTGATCTCGCCGATGTGGCGGTGCACCACCATCCCGTCGGCGTCGACGAACAGGGTGGTGGGCATGGGGCGAACCGAGACCTCGCGCGCCAGCACCTGGCCGTCGGGGTCCAACCACGAGTCGAAGCCGACGTCGACCTCGTCGAGGAACTCCGTGGCGTCGTCGGGCCGGAAGTCGACGGTCACGCCGACCAGGTCCAGCCGGTCGGCGTTGTCCGTGGCGAACTGGTCCAGCATCGGCATCTCCTCACGACAGGGGCCACACCACGACGCCCAGAAGTTGATCACCAGCGGACGCCCGATCCAGTCCGCCGTCGAGGTGAGCTCGCACGTCTGCACGTGGGGCAGCGCCACGATCGGCAGCGGCTCCGCCCCGGGCGGCGGGTCCCCCAGCGTCGAATCCTCCGGGTCGATCAGCGGGCCCTCCCGCAGTGCCTCGGTGCAGGCTCCGTCGCCGCCGGCGACCGGGTCGGCCGCCGACGGGTCCGACGTCACGGTGGTGACCGGTTCCACCGTGTCGGGCGCGGTGTCCGGCTCGCCCGACGTGCACGACACCACGGCCGCCGCCACCACGACGGTCGTGACGATCCCCAGGACACGCCGACGGGGTCTCACCACGTCGCCACCGTGTCGGCGGCGGCCGACACCACCCGGTCGACGTCGTCGTCGGTCAGGGCGGTGGAGGTGAACAGCACCTCGTACCCGCTTGGCGCGAGCTGGACCCCGCGATCGAGCATGCCGTGGAAGAACCGGGCGTAGGCCTCGTGGTCGGCCGCGGCGACGTCGGCGAACCGGCGCGGCGGCGCGTCGACCCCGAAGACGATCCCGGCAAGGGTCCCCGCCCGGGTGACGACGGCATGGTCACCGACGGCGTCCGCCAGTCCGTCGGCCAGCCGCGTGGTCGTGGCCTCGAGGTCGCGGTACACGTCCTCGGTCAGCAGGCGCAGCTGGGCAGCGCCGGCGGCGACGGCGACGGGGTTCCCGGACAGCGTCCCTGCCTGGTAGACCGGGCCGTCGGGGGCGAGGTGGGCCATGACCGCGGCGCTCCCACCGAACGCCGCGAGCGGGAACCCGCCACCCACCACCTTGCCCAGCGCCGTCACGTCCGGCAGGACGCCGGTCAGCTCCTGTGCGCCCCCACGCGCCACGCGAAAGCCCGTGATCACCTCGTCGAACAGCAGCAGTGCCCCCACGCGGTCGGCCTCGTCGCGGAGCAGCTGCAGGAAGCCGTCGTCGGGGGGCACCAGGTTCATGTTCGCGGCGAAGGGCTCCACGGCGATCACGGCGAGGTCGTCGGCGTGCAGGTCGACGGCTGCCCGGACCGCGTCGGGATCGTTGAAGTCGACCAGCACCGTGTCGGCGACCGCTCCGGGAGTGACCCCGGGCGAGCCGGGGATGCCCAGGGTGGCGACGCCCGACCCCGCGTCGACCAGCAGTGCGTCACTGTGGCCGTGGTAGTGGCCGATGAACTTCAGGATCTTGGTGCGACCGGTGGCACCGCGTGCGAGCCGGATCGCCGACATCGCCGCCTCGGTGCCCGACGACACCATCCGGACCCGCTCGATCGACGGGACGGCGTCCACCACCAGCTCGGCCAGCTCGATCTCGCCGACGGTCGGTGCGCCGAAGGTCGAGCCGGAACGGACCGCCTCGATCGCGGCCGCCACGACGTCCGGGTGGGTGTGGCCCAGGATCAGTGGCCCCCACGAGTTCACCAGGTCGACCAGTTCCCGGCCCTGGCTGTCGACGACGTGACCGGCCCGGCCACGGGACAGGAACCGCGGGGTGCCCCCGACGGCGTCGAAGGCCCGCACCGGCGAGTTCACCCCGCCGGCGATCACGGCCCGCGAACGGGCCCACAGGTCCTCGTCGGAGACGGGCGTGGTGGGTGGTGGGGCGATGTCGTCCATGGCGCGAAGGGTACGTCGGTGACGACGGTTCCACGGACCGGGGCCGACCCGTCCGTACGCTCGCCCGCATGGTCGACGAACCCGCACCGCTGTTCGCACGACACCGCCCCGGGGACGGCGGTCCGGGCAACCGACGACGGGCCACGCTCGCGGGCGTGTCCGCGCTCGCGTCGGCGGCCGCCGCGGGGGTCGGGGTGGCCAGCCACTACGCCCGTCGGCTGACGGATCCGCCGACCGCGATCCCGGAGGATCCTCCCCGCGACGACGAGCGGGTGACGATCCACGCCGTCGGCGACGGCGACGTCCTGCTGGCCGGGCCGGGTGCGGACCGGCCGGGCGTGTGGGGCGTGGTCACGGCGACCGGGTACGGACGCATCGGCGCCACGCGGCGCCACACGCCGGCAGGGGTCCGCCGACCGTTCGAACTGGTGGACGGCGAGGTCACGCCGAGCCACGCCGTCCTGGACGCGCACGCCCACGTCAACCTGCCGACCTCGCTGCACCCGGACGGGACCGAGCTGCAGGTGCCGGGTCCGATCGGCGCCATGCCGGCCCACTTCGTGCCCGGGGACGACACCTGGGTCGTCGGGGTGCACGGTCGGGCGGCCTGGCGTCACGAGACGTTCCGTGCCCTCGGCCCGGCGGTCGCGGCCGGGCACACCGCGCTGGCGATCTCGTACCGCAACGACCACGACGCCCCACCGTCACCCGACGGACGTTCGCACCTGGGTGACACCGAGTGGGAGGACCTCGCCGCGGCGCTGGACCTCGCCCGGGACCGCGGCGCCCGGCGGATCGTCCTGGTCGGCTGCTCGATGGGCGGGGCGATCGTCGGACAGGCCCTGGCCCGGGCCGACGCCACCGGCGTCGTCGGGGTCGTGCTGGACGCCCCGGTCGTGGACTGGCACCCGGTCGTGGCCCGGGCAGCGCGTGACCTGGGGGTGCCGGGACCGGCGGTCGGCCTGCTGATGGCGCCGACCCGGCTGATGGCACGGGCCCGTCACCGCGTGGACCTGTCGACGCTGGGGTTCGACCCCCACGTGCTCACCGTGCCGACCCTGGTCGTGCACGGCGTGGACGACGAGGTGGTGCCGGTCGCCGGCTCCGACGACCTCGCCAGCCGGCGCCCCGACGTCGTCACCTACCTGCGCGTCCCCGGGGCGGGACACGTCCGGTCGTGGAACGTCGACCCCGCGACCCACGAGGCCGCCGTGCGCGCCCTGCTGCGCCGGGTGGCCCCGGACTGACCGGTGCCCGGCACGGTCGAGGGTCAGTCACCCGTCCCCGGCTCGCCTCCCAGGATCGTCGCGACGGGCAGGCGCTCGAAGATCAGGTTGTCCGCCGCCGCCCGCGCCCGCGCGAGATGGCCCGCCGACCGCACCGTCCACGTGACGATGCAGACACCGGCCGTCCGGCGCTCGACCACGCCCGGGACGGCCAGGGCGGCCAGGTCGACCGACAGGGCGTGCGGGCGGACCAGTCGGATGGCCCGCAGTCCGGCGGGCGTGCGACCCCGCGATCCCGCGGCGACGGTCAGCACCCGGGGGACGTCGGGCCGGAGGCGGAGGAACCAGCGCAGCACGGCCGGGTTGAACGACGCCACGCACGTCGGCCCGGCATGGTCGGCCAGCACCTCGGCGACGGCCGGCTCGAGCAGTCCGGCCCGGGCGTGCTCGGACTTGACCTCGACCATGACCGGGACGTCACCGGCGGCCGCCAGCGCCGCGGCGAGGGTGGGGATGCCCTGGTCGCTGCCACCGACGCGGACCGCGGCCAGCCGCTCGACCGTCAGGGCCTCGACGGGACCGGTCGCGTCGGTCAGCCGATCGAGGTGGCGGTCGTGGAAGACGACCGGTGTCCCGTCGGCGGACAGCCGGACGTCGAGCTCGATCCCGACCCCGGCGTGACGGGCCGCCTCGAACGCGGCCAGGGTGTTCTCCGGCACCTCGTCGTCGTGCAGCCCACGATGGGCCAGGGGCACGGTCGCCAGCCAGCCGGGGCTCGCGACGGTGTCCACGATCAGGCGAGCCGCCGGGCCACGTCGACCGCGGCATAGGTGATGACCGCGTCGGCTCCGGCCCGGCGGATCGCCACCAGCGATTCCTCCATCGCCGCCGGACCGTCGACCCAGCCCGCCCGGTCGGCGGCCGCCACCATCGCGTACTCACCGGAGACCTGGTAGCCGATCACCGGGACGTCCACGGTGGCGCGGGCCCTCGCGACCACGTCGAGGTAGGGCAGCGCGGGCTTGACGATGACGGCGTCGGCGCCCTCGTCGACGTCCGCCAGCAACTCGGGTCGGGCGTCGCGTGCCACCGCCGGGTCCATCTGGTGGGTGCGACGGTCACCGAAGGCCATCCCGGACTCGGCCGCGTCGCGGAACGGCCCGTAGAACGACGAGTGGTACTTGGCGGCGTAGCCGACGACGCCGAGATCACGGTGGCCGGCGGCGTCCAGCCCGGCCCGGATCCCCGCCACCTGGCCGTCCATCATCCCCGACGGGGCCAGCAGGTCGACGCCGGCCTCGGCGTAGACCACCGACTCGCGCACGTACCCGGCGACGGCCGCGTCGTTGTCGACGACGCCGTGGTCGTCGAGCGGGCCGCAGTGGCCGTGCGAGGTGTACTCGCACGAACAGACGTCGGCCAGCAGGAGCGGCTCGCCACCGTGCGCCGTGCGGACCGCGCGGGACAGCCGTGGCACGGGGCCGTCGGGGTCCCAGCCGGAACTGCCGACCTCGTCCTTGTCCGCGGGGATCCCGAACAGGAGGAAGGCGCTGACACCCGCCTCGAGGGCCTCGCCGACCAGCCGGACCGCGGAGTCCACCGGGTGCTGGAAGACCCCCGGCATCGAGGCGATCTCGGCGGGCTCGGCCAGGTCGTCCTTGACGAACAGCGGGAGCACGAAGTCCGCCGGGTGGAGGCGGACCTCGGTGACCAGGCGACGCAGTGCCGGGGTCCGGCGGAGTCGCCGACCTCGGAACGGCCCGGATCCCGCGTCGCTCACGAGCGTCGCCCGAGCAGCCCCGCCGTCACCACGGCCAGCGCGGAGGAGGCGAACGCGGCCACCTGGCGGTTCCGCCGGTCCTGCAGCGGCGACCGGGTCGGTTCCTGCCACGGCACGACCTCGCGGCCCGGGCCGGGTCCAGCGGCACCGGACTCCTGCAGCCGACCCCGGTCACGGAAGCGGTCGGCGAGCGACGAGTCGTCGGTGGCGCCGACCGCGACAGGCTCGGGCGGTGGTCCCTCCTCGCCGTCGTCCCGATCCTGCGTCGTGGGCTCGGTGCGGACCGACGGGGAGGTGTCGGGCTCGGAGCCGGTGTCGGCGACGGTCGCGTCCGCCGACTCGCCCTCCTCGCCGACGCCGGCCAGCTCGGCGCTGAGCTCGGCGCCGTACACGTACAGGCGGCCGGCCAGGTAGAAGACCAGCAGGACACCGATCACACCCGCGATGACCGCGCCTGCGGCGCTGCCCTGGCGGGCGGCGTAGGCACCACTGACGGCCTTCAGGACGGACCAGCCGATGCCGCCCAGGATCGCGCCGGGCAGGAGCTGTCGCCACCCCAGTGTGCTGCCCATGGAGTAGATCCGGTAGGCCACCCAGAACAGCAGGATGTCGAGCACCGCGGCGACGACGTGGGTCAGCACGCCGACCAGCGGACCGAACTGGTCCCCCAGCCCGGAGGTGAGCACCGACGTCGCGAAGGCGTTGGCCGACACGCCCCCGATCGCCAGCAGCCCGAGGATGGCCAGCGAGGCGAGCTGCCACAGTCGCAGCATCACCGTGTTGGCCTCCGCCAGCGGCAGGTCCAGGACGAAGCGCGTCGCGGTCTGCAGGGCGTTGGTGACCCGCAGTCCGGTGAACAGCAGCACGACACCACCGATCAGCCCGGTCGTGCCCGCGTTGTCGCGGACCGAGTCGAACGACTCCGTCAGCGCCTCGCTGCCCAGCCCCGGGATGGCAGTCTGGATCGAGCTGATGACCTGTTCCGGGTCGCTGATGGTCAGGGTCGCAACGGTCACGGCGATCGCGATCAGCGGGAAGAGCGACACGAAGCCGAAGAAGGCGACCGCGGCCGCGAACTGGTCGGCGGCATCACGCTTGGTGCGTTTCTGCACCGCCATCGCGGTGCCGATCACCGGCATGCTCGCCAGTCGCTCCTGCAGTGCCATGTGTGCGGTCTCCCGGGGTCGACACGCCGGACGCCTGGCATCCGAGGGTAGGACGTCGGCCGGGCGCCACCCCACCATCCACCGTCCTGCCCGCACCCCCGGCGCCACCGGTCCGCCGCGTCCGCCCGGCCAGCGTCAGCCGATGGCCAGGGCCGCCACGCACGCCGCGACCAGGCCGGGCAGGTCGTGCGGGTCGGCCTCGGCCGCGACGTCCAGCCCGTGGTGGCGTGCCCGCGCGGAGGTGACCGGGCCGATCGACACCAGCGCCGCCCCCGGCGTTCGCCCGTCCAGGGCCGCCACCAGGGCGTCGATCGTCGAGGGTGAGCCGGCCGCCACGGCGTCGATGCCACCGTCCAGCAGGTCGTCCAGGACCGGTCCCGGCAGCCTCGTCACCAGCCGGGTCCGGTAGGCGTGGACGTCGTCGACCTGCCAGCCCTTGTCGGCCAGGGCCGCGGGCAGCTCGGGCGAGGCGATGTCCGCCCGGGGCAGCAGCACGCGTCCCGGACCCGCCGGGAACGCGCGGCCCAGCCCGGTGGTGGTGTGCACGGGTGCAACCAGGTCGGGGTCGCGACCCAGGGCCGACCGGGTCCGTCGCGCCGTCCCCGGCCCGACGCAGGCCACCAGCACGTCGGTCAGCGCGGCCGTGCCGTCCGTGTCCGGCGACAGGCCATCGAGTGCGTCGGCCAGGGCGGCCGCGCCGTTGGCCGAGGTGATCCCGACGGCGGTGTAGCGACCGGCGACCAGGTCCTGCGCCGCGCGACGCAGGTCGGCGCCCCCGTCCTGCGGGGGCTCGATCGCCAGCAGCGGGACCTCGACCGGGTCGGCGCCGAGGGCGCGCAGGCGGCGCGACAGTGCCCCCTGCTGGTGGGCCGCGCGAGCCACCAGGACCCGGCGACCGACCAGCGGCCCGTGGTCACCGGTGGTCGCGGCGTCGGTCACGACCGGCCGTCCTCGGTCGAGGTGTCGGGTCCCAGTCCGGTCGCGGCACGCAGGCTGGACGCGACGGCCGCGGCAAGCTCGGGGATCTCGGTCACGGCCCCGCGCTGGCTGGCCCGGGCGAGGTTGGTCCCCGAGGCGTCCGACAGCAGCCCGAGCAGCTCCACCTGTGGCGTCGAGCGGCCCTCGACCATGTGGGCGTGGGCGCCGATGGGGGCGGTGCAGCCCCCCTCGAGGTCGGCCAGGAGCTGGCGCTCGGCCCGGACCGTCAGCCGGGTCTCGCGATGGTCCAGCAGGCGCAGGGCCGTCTGGGTGTCGAGGTCGTCGCTGCGGCACTCCAGCGCCAACGCGCCCTGGGCCGGGGCGTGCAGCATCTCGCCGTGCTCGAGTGGGACGGCCACGACCTCGTCGAGCAGGTCCCCGAGCCGGTCACCCAGCCGGAGCAGCCCGGCGGTCGCGACCACGACGCCGTCGAGCACGCCGTCGCGGACCTTGCCGAGCCGGGTCTCGACGTTGCCCCGCAACGGCTGGACCAGGACGTCCCGGCGGGCGCGGGCGACCTGGGCACGGCGGCGGGCCGACGAGGTCCCGATGGTGACGGTGCGGTCGCGCGGCAGGTCGACCAGCCGCCACCCCGCCCTGGTCACCAGTGCGTCACGCGGGTCGACCCGCCGGGGCACGACCGGCACCACCAGTCCCTCCGCCGGCTGGGTCGGCAGGTCCTTGTGGGAGTGCACGGCGAGGTGGCAGTCCCCGGCCAGCACGGCCTCGCGGATGCGGTCGACGAAGATCCCCTTGGCGTCGAACGCCTCGACCGCCCGGTCCTTGTGGTCGTCGCCCGTGCTCGACAGCGCAACGATCTCGTGGTCGCGTCCGGACACCGACGACAGCGCCTCGCCGACCTGTCGGGCCTGGATCCGGGCGAGCGTGGAGCGTCGGGTGGCGATGCGCCAGGTCACTTCGGGCCATCGTCGAGGTCGAACAGGTCCCGCAGCGCGTCCACGACGACCTGGGCCGTGCCGTCGTCGGCGCGATCCTTGAGCCGGATGGTCGGCTGGTGGAGGAAGGTGTTGACGATCCCCTCGGTGAGGGCGTCGACCGCCTGGCGCTGGCTGTCGTCCAGGCTCCGCAGGCGGTTGTCCAGTCGTTGCAGCTCGGCCCGACGGACCTGCTCGGCGCGACGACGCAGTGCACGGATCGTCGGCTCCACCTCGATCGCCGACATCCAGGCCGAGAACGCCTCGACCTCGTCGTCGACCAGCTCGAGGGCGTCGCGCAGGACCTCGTCCTGCAAGGTGGCATCGGCGGCGCGGCGGACGTCGGCCAGCCCGACCACCGTCACGCCCGGAAGGTCGGCGCAGGCGGCGGCGACGTTGTGGGGCATCGCGAGGTCGAGCAGCACCAGGGGCCGGGCCGAGCGGTCCCCCACCAGCTCGGGGGTGAGCAGCGGGGCGGATGCCCCGGTGGTGCACACCACCAGATCGGCGGCGGCGACCCCGGTCGCGAGGTCGTCGGCGACGACCGCGTCGTGGCGTCGCGCGAGCCGGTCGGCCTTGTCCGCCGAGCGGTTCCAGACCGCGAGTCCCCCGTGTCCGGTCAGCCGGGCGGCGGCCAGCGCGCCGACCTTGCCGGCGCCGACGACGAGGCTCGAGGCGTTCGGGGCCAGTGACCCGTCGGCGGTGAGCGAGGCGAGGGCGATGTCGACCATCGAGGAGCCGCCCGCACCGATCGCGGTCTCGTTGCGCAGGCGCCGGCCCACCCGGACACCCTGGCGGAACAGTCGCAGCAGCATGCGCCGGGCCGTGCCCTCGTGGCGGGCGAGCTCCATGGCGTCGCGCACCTGCAGGTTGATCTGGCGCTCGCCGACCACCATGGACTCGACCCCGCCGGAGACCCGGAACAGGTGGTCGGCCACCTCGTGGTCGTAGTGGACCTCGTGGCTGTCCAGGAAGTCCTCGGCGCGATCGCCGGCGCGGTCGGCGAGGAAGTCTGTCACCTCGTCGAGACCCGGGTGGAACTTCGACAGGTGGACGTACACCTCGACCCGGTTGCACGTCGACAGCAGCACGGCCTCGAGGACGTGCTCGAGGGCCACGAGGTCACGCAGCACCTTGCGTCGCTCGTCGGAGGGCACGGCCAGCCGCTCCAGCAACTCGAGGTCACTGGTGCGGTGGCTGGCACCGACGACGAGGAGGGGCATGCGGACTTCTTCGCACGTGGACGGGTGATGCGGTGGCTGCGAGGATGAACCGGCGGGCCGCCCCGGGGTCCGACGAACCGGTCCCGTGGGGCCGGGGAAGGACGCACGAGTTGCGGCCGTGGCTCGTGCAACGCCCGGCCGAGTCTATCGCCTCGAGGTCCCCCGCCCCGGTCGGTCCAGGGGCCTGCCAGTCGCAGCGGGCCAGCGTGCACCGGTGGGTGTCAGGTGCCCGTGGCGACCTGTCGCTCCGGGCCGGGCGTGGCGTAGAGCTGTTCGTAGAAGCTGAGGATCTGCAGTTCGGTGGAGACGTCGACCTTGCGCACCGCGACGTGCTCGGGCGTGTCGACGTGGGTCGGGGCGAAGTTGAGGATGGCGGTGACGCCCGCCGCGACGAGGCGGTCCACGATCGACTGGGCGTGCTCGGCCGGGGTCGCGATGACCGCGATGGTGGCGCCGCGCTCCAGCACGGCACGGTCGAGGTCGGCGACCGGCTCCACGACACCGTTGCCGACCTCGGAGCCGACCAGGTCGACCGACTCGTCGAACAGGCCGACGACGTTGAAGCCCCGCCGGCTGAACCCGTCGTAGGCGGCGAGCGCACGACCGAGGTTGCCGATGCCGACGATCACGACCGCGCGGTCCCGGTTGAGGCCCAGCACCTCCGAGATCTCGTCGATCAGCTCGCCCACCCGGTAGCCCACGCCCCGGGTGCCGAAGGCGCCGAGCTGCGACAGGTCCTTGCGCACGATCGCCGCATTCACCCCGGAGGCGTCGGCGAGCGCGGTCGACGAGATGGTCTCCACGGCATTCTCGGACGATTCCACGAGGGACTGCAGGTACAGCGGCAGGCGTGCCACCGTGGCCTCGGGGATGGAGCGGGACATGGGCTCCCCTGGTGTGGACGGGACCGGCTTCGCGGGACCGGTTCGTGGACCTCGTCGGGGCTCCGGACGAGCCCGACATCGACGTGTCGGGAGAGGGACCGACGTTCCCCCAGTCTAGTGCCCGGCGTCGACCACTCGATCCACGGTCGGACCCACGGGGCGCCGCCCCGCACGTCGTGTCAGGGACTCCGGCGTGCCCGCCGTGCCGCCCGCACGGCGGCGCGGATCGTGCCGGGCTCCACCACCAGTTCGGCCACCTCGACCCCGTCCACGGCCACCACCGGGACACGCACGTTGTAGCGACGCTGGAGGTCGTCGTCGGCGTCGACGTCGACCAGTTCCAGGCGTGCCCGGCGCGCCTCCCTGCGCGCCAGCTCCTCCGCCCGGGCGCACAGGCCACAGCCCCGGCGCGTGTAGACGGTCACCACGGGACGGGAGCGGCTCATGCGACCGCCCCGGGGCTCGGTGGGGGTCGCCCGTCCAGCTCCCAGCCACGCGTCTCCGGCAGGCGGCGCAGTGCCAGGGTGACCACGACGGGGACCAGGGCCAGGATCCGTGCGGCCCCACCGAACCCGCCCGTGGCATCGGCGAGGATCCCGAACCCGGCGAGTCCGACGACGGCGCCGAGCACACCAGCGGCCGCCAGCCACCCCGCGACCGTCGCCCGCACCTCGGTCGGGAACACCTCGGCCGCGGCGGCACCCAGGCCGGGCCCGATGGCGCCACCGGCGAGGATCCCCACGAGGTAGCCGACGAACATCAGGGGCACCGCGCCCGAATAGGTGCCGGCGAACCCCAGCCCGGTTCCCACCAGCCCGACCGCGACGCAGGGCCGGCGGCCCACGTGGTCCGACAGCCATCGCCCCGCCAGCAACCCGACCAGTCCGACCGGCCCGGCCGCCAGGACCACCAGCGCCATCGTCGAACGGGCCAGGCCCAGGATCGACTCGCCGTACACGAACACGTAGGTGAACCCGGGACCGGTCGCGACGGCGATGCCGGCGGCCACCGCGACCAGCCGCGCGAGGTCGCGACGATGCGGACGGGGCACGGCGCCGGGCAGCGCCGGGGCGGTCTCGGCCAGGTGGGCGCGTGCGGCGACCGGTGGCTCGACCAGCGTGCGGGCCAGCCACGGCAGGGCCAGCAGCGGCAGGAAGACCGCCAGCATGACCGGGCGGAAGCCCTCGGGAAGCAGCGACCGGCCGATCGAGATGACCCCGCTGCCGATGCCGTAGGTCGCCGCGATCAGCCCGATCGCCCACGAGCGGTACCGGGCGCTGGTCTCCTCCGCCGCCACCACCCCGGACACGGCGTTGACCGTGGACAGCCAGGGCCGTGCGAGCGCCACGAGGGCCACCCAGGTCCAGAAGGTCGGTGCGAAGGCCGAGCTGCCGGTCAGCGCGAGCCCGACCACCAGGGCCAGCAGCAGGACCCGGCGGCGACCGAGGTGGTCGGCGATCGCCGACCCGGGCAGCGACGCCAACGAGGCGAGCCTGATCACCGCCAGGGCGATCCCGAGCGTGGTGGCCTGCAGGCCGATCTGGGACGTCAGGTCGGTGCCGGCGTCCACCGTCCCGAAGGCTCGCGCGACGTCGCCGATGACGGCGGTGATGGCGAACTGGCCCATCCCGCTCGCGGCCGACACGACCGCCGCAGACACCAGTGACGGGGTCAGCCAGTCGAGGCGGCCCCCGGCGCCATCGGGTGGTGGCCTGGCGGCGCCACCAGATGGTGGCGGGGCGGCGCCATCAGATGGTGGCGGGGCGGCGCCATCAGATGGTGGCGGGGCGGCGCCGGGCGCGTCGCCGGGGTCGGTCACGACTCGCGCAACGCGACACGTCGAAGCTTCCCGGATGCCGTGTGTGGCAGGGCGGACACGAACTCGATCGTCTGGGGGCACTTGTAGCGGGCCAGCCTGGTGGCGCAGAAGCCCACCAGGTCGTCCTCGGTGACCTCGCCGTCGGTGACCACGAACGCCTTGACCGCCTCGCCCGTGTAGGGGTGCGGGATCCCGACGACGGCACAGGCGGCCACGGCGTCGTGGGCCTCGAGCACCCGCTCGACCTCCTGGGGGTAGACGTTGAACCCGCTCACGATCACCAGGTCGGAGTTGCGGTCCACCAACCGCAGGTAGCCGTCCCGGTCGAGCACGCCCACGTCTCCGGTGCGCAGCCAGCCGTCGTCGGTGAGGGTCGCGGCCGTGGCCTCGGGGTCGCCGTGGTAGCCGGCGAAGACGTTGGGCCCGCGGACCCAGACCTCGCCCGGATCGCCGGTGGCGACGTCCTCGGGGTTGTCGCCCCCGCTGAGCTCCACCAGGCGCAGCTCGATGCCGGGCAGCGGGTGGCCGACCGTGCCGGGCCGGGGCTCGGGTGCCATGGAGTTCGCGGTGACCGACGGTGACGCCTCGGTCAGCCCGTAGCCCTCCTCGACCATGATCCCGGTGCGGTCCAGGAACGCCGTCAGGACGTGCTCGGGCAGCGGTGCGGCGCCCGACACGGCCAGGCGGAGGTCGGCGAAGGCGGTCGTGGGCAGGTCCGGAAGGGTGGTCCAGGCCACGTACATCGGCGGAGCGCCCAGCAGGATCGTGACGTGGTTGCGCGTCATCGCGTCGAGGGATCCCAGCGGGTCGAAGCGCTCCTGGAGCACCACCGTCGCCCCGACCCGCACGCACGCCCCCATGCCGACGTTGAGGGCGTAGATGTGCGACAGCGGGAGCACGATCAGGGCGACGTCCTCGCCGGTGATCTGGAAGCGACCGGCCAGGGACTGGTCCTGGTTCGCACGGAGGTTGCCACGGGTCAGCATCGCCCCACGTGGCCGCCCGGTCGTGCCGGAGGTGTAGACCAGCGCGGCGAGGTCGTCGTCGCCGACCTCGACCGGGTCCGGCACGGCATCCCCCGCCACGACCTCGCTCCACCGCCGCACGCCCTGGGGTGCCTCGTCGCCCGCCACCACGACCGGCACGTCCAGCTCGAGGGCGACGTCGACCATCCCGGCCGCGACGGACCCGGCGACGACGAACAACGACGCTCCCGAGTCGGCCAGCGAGTGGGCGACCTCGTCGGGTGCCAGGGCCGTGGACAGCGGCACGGCGACGGCCCCGATCCGCAGGGTCGCGTAGTAGGCCTCGACGAACGCGGGGACGTTGCCGACCTGGATCGCGACCCGGTCCCCCACGCCGATCCCACCGGACTGGAGGTCGGCCGCGGCCGCGTCCACCCGGGCGTCGAGCTCGCGATAGGTGACCGTGCGTCCCTGCCACACGATCGCGGGTCGATCGGGGTGGCGCACGGCAGTCTCGCCCAGGCGGCCCTCGATGTCGATCAGCGAGCGCTCCAGCGACTCTTCCACGTCGACCTCCACGGCCCCGTCCACCTGGCGGCCGGTGTCACGGGTCTTCGCACCGGGACGTGGCGCGTTCACCGGCCGGCCTGCTCCCCGGCGCAGCCTACAGCGCCGGGGGTCGTCGCCCGCCGGGGATCGAGGCCGGGGGCAGCCGGTCGTGCAGTGGACCGGATCCGGGCCGATCGACCCGCCCGACCACGGGGTCGGCGGCCACGAGGGTTACGCTCCCGCCGTGGACACCCCGAGCATCCTGGCCTCCACCGGACCGCTGTTCGCGCGTCCGGTCGACTGGGCGATGGGCGTGATCGCCGAGGCCGGCTACGACGGCGTCGAACTGATGGTCACGCAGGATCCCGCCACCCAGGACGCCGCCCAGGTCGCCGCGGCGGCCGAGCGGGAGGGCGTGCTCGTGCCCGTGGTCCACGGCCCGTTCCTGCTGTTGACCCGGCGGGTCTACGGCACGGACCTGGTCGCCAAGGCGCGCCGATCGCTGGCGCTGGCCGGCGAGGTCGGGGCCGAGCTGATGATCGTCCACCCGCCGTTCCGGTGGCAGCGCGCCTTCCACGAGTGGCTGCTCGACGAGGGCGACGACGAGGCGGCCGACCACGACACGCAGATCGGCGTCGAGAACCTCTACCCGGTGAAGGTCGCCGGACGACCCGTGCGGTTCCACCGCTACACCGAGCCCGACCACCTCGACCCGTTCCACCACGTCGTCCTCGACACGTCCCACTTCGGGGTCGCCGGGGTCGACATCGTCGATGCGTGGCACGCGCTGGAGGATGCGACCGTCCACCTGCACGTGTCGGACTACCGCGGCCAGGGTCGCGACAGCCATGCACCGCTGGGACACGGACTGTTGCCACTGGGACGGTTCCTCCACGACGTCGGCGCCCGCGAGGACGCCCCGTCCATCACCCTGGAACTGGACTGCCGCCGGTTCCTCGACGACCGGTCGGCGCTGGTCGGGTACCTGACCCAGGAGCGGCTGAAGTGCCGGGAGCTCCTGGACGGCGGCGACGTCGAGGACGTCCTCGGGCGCCCCGACGTGGTCAGCGTGGCCCCCGGAGCGGCCGAGGACGACGCCGACCAGCCCACCGTTGGGCTCTGAGCCCCCGCGTCGAGCGGCGTTACGATCCTCGCACCGACCTGCCGGGCCTCCCCCGGCGGTCCGTCGACCACGGAGGGACCATGCGACGCGGCACCGCCATCGCGCTCGTCGTCCTGTTCCTGGTGATCGTCGTCGCGGCGATCGTCCAGCTGCTGCAGGTGTCCTGACCCGCCCTGCAGCTGCTAGAAGAACACGGACTGGCGGCCCATGAGGATCGTGGTCAGCATGTCCTGGATGGTGGAGCGGACCCGGTCGGCCAGTTCGAACACGACCATGGGGTCGTCGGCTGCGTCCGGGCCGAGGTCACTCGTGTCGATCGGCTCGCCGTAGGTGATCGACCACTTCGAGGGCAGTGGGAGCAGCCCGACGGGGCCGAGGAACGGCAGGGCCAGCATCTGGGCGACGAACGGGAAGTACGGCAGCCCCAGGGCACGGGCGATCTGGCGGGCGTCCCACAGGAGCGGGTAGATCTCCTCGGACCCGACGATCGCCGTGGGGACGATCGGGACCCCGGCACGCAGGGCGGTGGCGACGAAGCCGCCACGGCCGAAGCGCTCCAGTTGGTAGCGGCTCGCGAACGGCTTGCCCAGGCCCTTGAACCCCTCGGGGAACACCACGACCAGTTCGCCGCGCGCCAGCAGGTCGTCGGCGTCACGGTTGTTCGCCCGGGTGACCCCGGACTTGCGGGCGAAATGGCCGATGACCGGGGTCTCGAACACCAGGTCGGCACCGAGCTCGCGTGGGTGACGGCCACTGGCCTCCCACAGGTCCACGTGCAGCATCAGCCCGTCGACGGGCAGGGTGCCGGCGTGGTTGGCGACGACCAGCGCACCGCCCGGCGGGATGGTGTCCCGTCCGTGCGAGGCCACCCGGAACCAGTGTCGGTACAACGGCTGGACCAGCGGGATCAGCACGTGCTCGGTCAGGTGCGGGTCGAGCCCGTAGTCGTCGATCTCGTAGTCGCCGGTGAAGCGACGCCGGAGGAACTCGGCGACCCGGTCGAGGTGGTCCGGCAGGCCATCCCCGAGCACCTCGGCCAGGGCGTCGAGCACCGTCGTCGCGGCCCGGGCCCCGTCGGTCCACGTCGGGCCCGGCCGACCCCGGCCGGCGGACTGACGACCGCGTAGTTGCGGCACGGGTGGCCAGCGGCCGTGGGCTGGCCACACCGGGGACGGGGCTCGGCGGTGCTCACGCGTCACCCGCCGGTTGGCGCAGTCGCGCCGCGACCGCCTGCTGCAGTGCGAGCAGGTCACGCCGGGTCACGCCGCGCTGTCGCCGCCGCTCCAGGAAGGCGGCGAAGGCCTCGGGCGTGGTGTGGGTGGGGGTGTAGCCGAACTCCGTGACGAGGCGGGTGACGTCGACGACCCGGCCGAACAGGAGGAAGGACAGCTGGTCGGTCGGGACGTCCACCCGGCCACTGCGATTGGCGAGGTCGGCCATGCCGGTGACGAACGCCCCCGGCACGGGCAGGCGCATCCGGCCGGCCTGCCGGATCGCCTGGCTCAGGTACAGCGCCCCCGGGCCAGCGACGTTGTACAGGCCGGGCCGGGGATCCGTGACGGCCCGGACCACCACCTCGACGGCGTCCTCGGCGTGGCAGAACTGCAGTCGGGGGTCGAAGCCGAGCACGGACGGGACGACCGGGAGGGAGAAGAAGCCCGACAGCGCCGAGTCCTCGACGCCACCGACGAAGTTGGCGAAGCGCAGGGTGGTGAGGTCGAGGTCGGGGCGACGGCGGGCGAGCCCGGTCGCGTAGCCCTCCACGTCGATGACGTCGCGGGTGAATCCACTGGCCGTGCGGTCGACCGGGGTGTCCTCGCTGAACACGCCGGGATCGGCCGCGTCGGAGCCGTACAGGACGGTGAACGACTTGAGGACGACGTGGCGCAGGTCCTCGGCGTGCTGGGCCGCCGCGAGCAACTGCATCGAGCCGATGACGTTGCGTTCCTTCATGCGTCGTCGGCCGCCGGCCGCACGTGGTGCGGTGTGCATCCCCGCGTGGACCAGGGTGTCGATCCCCTCGTCGCGGAGGGTGGCCCCGACGATGGGGTTGGACAGCTCGGCACGCACGAACCGGACGGGGCCGAGCCGGCGGGGCTCGTGGGTGTCGACCCCCACGACCAGGTCGACGTCGGGGTGGGCCGCCAGGCGCCGGGCCATCCGAGCCATGATCGGACGTCCGACGCCCGTCAGCAGCACGCGACGAGAACTCATGGGGTGGGACCGTCCGGTCGCACGCGGCACCGCGACCAGGTGGGCACGGTCGTGGGGATCGTCAGTGCCGGGTCCGCGTGGTCACCGATCACGCACGTCCTCAGGCCTCGTCGACGTCGGCCAGGTCGACACTGGAGGGGTCGACGAGCTGTGCCTCGAGATAGGAGTCGAGGTCCTGACTGCGGACACGATAGGAACGTCCCACCCGCACGGCGGGCAGCTCCCCTCCGCGGATCAACCGGTAGACGGTCATCGTGGACACGCGGAGCAGGTCCGCGACTTCACCGGCAGTCAGGAGTTGTGCATTCATCGTCAGGGTTGCCTACGCGGGGAGAGGACAGTTGAGCCCCAACGCTAGCGAAGTCTCGGCCCGAACACGAAACATCCCCGACACCGGCGTGGTCGGACCCGGTGTTGGACGCGTGACGCGACGGCGGCGATCTCGGCTCGTCACCCGCCACTGCAACCCCGCGCCGGGGTCCCCGGTGACGCGTCGATCCCTCCTGCTGCATCCGACCGCCCCGCGGGGCGCGCTCACAGCCCGTGGTGGGGAAGGACCAGTTCCTCGACGGCCCGCGCCGACTGCTCGGCCTCGTCACGGGCACGTCGGCGCAGGTGGTCGTTGACCGCCACGGGGGCTTCCCAGAACGACTCCGGCGGCTTCTGCCCGGTCCGACGACGGGCGGTCTCGCGCCAGGTCATCGGGATGTCGACCGGCAGCGTCGCGCCGGTCATCTCCGCGAAGGCCATCGTCCACACCCGCGGCACGACGTGCACCCACTGGTAGCCCCCGCCGCCGGTCGCCACCCAGCGGCCGCCAGCCGCCTCGTGGGCCAGCGTGTGCAGGCGGGCCACGATCGCCCCGAAGTCGTCGGTGGTCAGCGACAGGTGGGCCAGCGGGTCGGTGACGTGGGTGTCGCATCCCAGCTGGGTGACCAGGGCGTCGGGGTTGAACGCCCGCACGAGTGGCTCGACCACCCGGTCGAAGGTCTCCAGCCAGACGTCCCCGGTGGTGCCGGGCATGAACGGCAGGTTCGCCACCGACCCGAGCGCCCCGGGTCCCCCGACGTCGCTGGCGGCGCCCGTGCCGGGGAACAGGTGCCGTCCGGACTCGTGCAGCGAGATGGTCAGGACCCGGGGGTCGTCCGCGAACATCGCCTCGACGCCGTCGCCGTGGTGGACGTCCACGTCGACGTAGCAGACCCGCTCCATCCCGCCGGCCAGCAGGTGGTCGATCGCGATGGCCGGGTCGTTGTAGATGCAGAACCCGGCGGCGCGGTCGGGCATGGCGTGATGCAGTCCGCCGGCCGGGTTGAAGGCGTGGTCGACCTCGCCGGCCAGCACCATCCGGGCCGCCTCACGGCTGGCCGCGCACACCAGCAGCGAGGCCTCGTGCATGCCGGCGAAGACCGGGTTGTCCGCCGATCCCAGCCCGTGGGCCCAGGCCGGCGGATCGGCGGGGTGGTCCGAGGCGTGGCGGACCGCGGCGACGTAGTCGGCCCGGTGCCGGTGCAGGACCTCGTCGAGGTCCGGCTCGCCGGGCGCCACCGTGACGACGTGGTCCGGTGCGAGCAGGCCGACCTCGCGGACCAGGTCGACGGTCAGCTCGACCCGGACCGGCTTGAGCGGATGGTCGGCCGAGAACTCGTAGGCCGCGAGCGCGTCGTCCCACACCAGGGCCACCCGTTCGGACACGTCGCCTCCCGACGTCGACACGGTCCCGAGCCTACGCGTCGCCGCGTCGCCTGCGGCGACGTTGGAGTTGCTCGGCCACGGCCTCGCAACGTCCAGCACCACCCTTCGCCGCGTCGCCTGCGGCGACGCGCTCCGGCGAAACCAGGGTCAGTCCTTGCCGAGCTCGCGGCTGCGGGCGGTGGCGGCCTCGATGGCGTCGACGACGGCGGCCTGCAGGCCGTGGTCGTCCAGGCGCGCCAGCCCGGCCAGCGTCGTCCCGCCGGGCGAGGACACCATCTCGCGCAGCTCGGCGGCCGACTGGGGGCTCGCCGCCAACAGCGCGCCGGCGCCGGCGATCGTCTGCTCGACCAGCACGACGGCGTCGTCGTGGGCGAGGCCGACCGCCTCGGCGCCGGCGACCATCGCCTCGGCGAGTGCGAACACGTAGGCCGGTCCGGAGCCGGAGACCCCGGTGACGGCGTCGAACTGCTCCTCCGGGAGGATCCGGACGTCGCCGGCCTCGGCCAGCAGGGCGGCCACCCGGTCGACGTCGTGCGCCTCGGCGTGCGTCCCGCCGGTCAGCACCGACATGGCCTGCCCGACCAGCATCGGCGTGTTGGGCATCACCCGGACGGCGCGCGTGCCGGGGGCCAGCGCGGCCTCCATGGCGGTCGTGGTCACGCCGGCGGCCACCGAGACCACCACCGCGTCGTCGTCGAGGTGGTCGGCGATCGCGGTGAGCACGTCGGACACCAGGTGCGGCTTGACCGCGACGACCACGACCTCGGCACCGGCGACGGCTGCCGAGGGGTCGGTCTCGACCCGGATCCCGAGCTCGTCGGCGACCCGCGTGGCGACGTCGGCGTCGGGCTCGCAGCCGACCACCTCGCCAACCGCCAGGTCGGTCGCCCGGGACACCGCCGAGGCGATCGCGGAACCCATGCGACCGACCCCGACGACCGTGACGCGACGGACGGCCGGGGCCTCGCCCGGGGTCGTGGGAGGTGGGGTCGGACCGGTCGACATGGCGGCTCCTCGGAGGTGTGGACTGGACGTGGACGTCGATGAGGCCTGCGCGGAGTCGTGGCCGCTCAGCCCTGGGTGGACACGGGGTTGGGGGGCATGTCGTTGGCGGCCCGCCATGCCTGCTCGGCGGCGATGTAGTCCGCGAAGCCGGTCCGCAGGACGGTGTTGAAGGTCTCGTCGGACACCGCCAGGACCTCGCCGAGGAGTTCGTCGATCGCGGCCGCGTCGACCGCCGCGATCGGCACGCGGCCGGTCAGGACGATGTCGCCCTCGTCGTCGAGCGCGAAGTGCACCCACCGCGCACGCTCGTTGCGGTGCAGCAGCAGCTCGTGGACGGCCCCGTGGTTGTCGTCCGGACGGCCGGCCAGCAGCGAGGTGATCCGCAACGAGCGCTCGCCCAGGACCAACAGGACCGGGATCGTGCGCTTCCACTCGCCCGCCAGCATCGTCATCCAGCGCTGCTCGCCGACCCGGTCGACGTCCAGGCCGAGCTCGGCCAGCGTGTCCTCCAGCTGCCCCGCCACCTGCTCCGGTGAGGTCGCAGTGGTCGTGGTCGGCTGGTCGTCGGACATGCGAAGGACCTCGTCGGGGACGTGGGCACGTCGGCGTGGCGAGGGAGGGTCAGCTGGCCCGGACCACCGCGGCGACATCGGGACGGACCATCGCACCGTACACCGACTCCAACCGGTCGACGGTGGACGACCAGGAGCTGGCCAGCGCGTGCTGGCGTCCGGCCTCGCCCGCCCGCCGGGCACGGTTCGGGTCGGTGAGGAAGCCGGCGATCGCGGTGGCGTGGTCGGCCGGCTCGTGGCCCTCGACCAGGGTGCCACCGGCGCCGACGACACTGTGCAGCCCGTCCACCGCACTGGCCACGACCGGGGTCCCGCTGGCCTGTGCCTCCAGGGCGACCAGCCCGAACGTCTCGGTCCGGGACGGCACGTGCACGACGTCCGCCCGTCGGTACAGGGCGGCCAGCTCCTCCTGGGGGCGGGCCGACACCAGGTGGACGGCGTCGTCGACCCCGAGGTGGACGGCCAGTGCCCGCAGGTCGGCCGGCTCGGTGCCGCCGTGGTCTCCCGAGGCACCACCGACGATCGCCAGCCGGGCGTCCGGGACCCTGCGGCGCAGCTCCGCGAGCGTGCGCACGGCGACGTCGGGGCCCTTGAGGGGCTGGAGACGACCGACGAACAGCACCAGGGGCGCCTGGCCGACCTCGTCCAGCAGTGCCGCGACCTCCGGGGCGGGTCCGGCCGGCCGGGCCGGTGGCTGGGGCGCGAAGCGTTCCACGTCGACGCCCGGTGGCACGACGGTGATGCGACGCCCCGACATGCCGAGGCGGTGGTGCAGCAGCCGGCCCTCGCCGCAGGTCAGCGCCAGCACGCGGTCGGCGTCGTCTGCCAGCCGCTGCTCGGCGACCAGCCGCAACGGTGGCTCCGGGAGGTCACCCGGCGCCAGTGCCCGGTTCTTCATGACCCCGAGGGTGTGGAACGTGTGGGCGTAGGGGACCTGCCAGCGTCGCGACAGGCGACGCGCGACCCAGCCCGACAGCCAGTAGTGGCTGTGGAGCAGGTCGTAGTCACCGGTCCGGCCCAGCGCCTGCATCGAGAATCCGCACAGGTACGAGGGCAGCTCCTGCTTGGGGACCGCGCGCGGGGGTCCGGCCAGCAGGTGCACGACCCGCAACCCCTCGTCGAGCTGGACGACGTCGGGCGTGTCGGACTCGGTGCGCCGCGTCAGCACGTCGACGAGGTGGCCACGCTCGGCCAGTCGACGAGCGACCTCCATGACGTAGACGTTGAGGCCACCACCGTCGCCGGTGCCCGGCTGCTCCAGCGGCGAGGTGTGGACCGACAGGACTCCGATGCGCAGCCGGGTGTCCGGGCCGGCCGCGGGCCGGTTGGGGATCGGCGGGGTCATCGACCGCTGGCCCGGGCGGTGATCGCCACGACGTCCCGGTCGACCGCGCCGAAGCGGTACTTGTAGGACTCGTCGCCACGCAGGAGGTCGAAGGTGTCCAGGCCCTCGTCCGCCGCCAGGGCGACCAGCTCCGCGACCAGCACGTTGCCGGTCGAGAACGACGCCATCCGGGGGTCGAAGGCCGAGTTGTACAGGCCCCAGCGGTCGCGCCACACCAGGGACACGTTGGCGGCGACGGGCCGACCGGCGACCGTGAGTTCGTGGAGGCGGAACACGTCGTCGTGGGCGAACTCGGTCGCCAGCGCGTCGAAGAATGCCCGCATGTCGTCGCGGTCGAAGAACGAGGCCTTGTGGCTGGCCGCGTCGTCGTTCATGGTGAAGAACCGGTCGATCGCGTCACCGAGGTCGCCGTCGTCGGCCGTCACCACCTCGACGTCCCCGAGGTCACGCGCGAGCCGGCGCGCCTTGCGGCGATGTTCCTTGCGGTCCTTGCCGGGGAGGGCCTCCAGCCAGGCCTCGTGGCCGGCGGACACGTCCACCACGGGGGCGACGTCGATGCGGGTGGGATCGTCGACCTCGAGGCCACGGGCCTGCAGCGCCGTGGCCAGCAGGTCGGGCCAGCCGGTGTCGTCGGCCAGGCCCGACAGGACGAGCTCGTCGACGTCGAGGGTCGCGAGCCGCTCGGCCCACGCGGTGGCGAGGTCCTTGGCGGCATCGGGTCGTGCGATCGGGCCCTGGTAGTCGGTGACCTCGGTCCCGCCGGCGAACTCCAGCACGCGCCGCCCGTCACGCTCGACCTGGGCCTCCACGACGATGCCGACCAGCTCGTCGCCGTCGTGCAGGGCAACGGTGGTGACGTCGTGGTCGCTGCCGAGCACGTCGTGCCACGTCCGCAGGAACCGCGGGCCCTGGAAGACCGAGGCCTCGGGGTCGGCGTCCAGCAGGGCGGTCCACTGCTCACGCAGGGCGTCGTCGCCGAAACCGGCATGGATCGACAGGGTGGGCACGGGGCTGGTCCTCGGAGCGGGGGACACGGGATGGCTCGACGACCGGCGAGGGGCATCGTCGGTGGTCCGCGAGTGGGAACGCCCGCCCGACGTGGCCTATTCCTGCTCGAGCTCGGCGATGCGTCGGAACGACCGGTACATCTCGAGCAGGGCCTGCTTGTGTGCATCCGTCAGCTCGGGCGCACGCAGGATCGCCTGTTCCACCCCCGCGTCGGGCTCGGCCTCGTCGAGCAGTCCCGCCCGCACGTAGAGCGTCTCGGAGGAGATCTCCAGCGCGCGGGCGATGGCCTGCAGGATCTCGGCCGAGGGGTTGCGCAGGCCCCGTTCGATCTGTGACAGGTACGGGTTCGACACCCCGGCCATGTTCGCCAGCTTGCGCAGCGACAGGCGGGCGCCCTCGCGCTGGTGGCGGATGAACGACCCCAGGTCCGTGCCGGCCTCGCGCAGGAGCTGCTCGACCCGGTGGTCGTCGGCACCGACCGTGGGACCGTCCTCGGGATCGGACTCGGGATCGGGGTCGGCCGGGGGGGCGTCGTCGGTCGGGTCGGTCGGGTCGGTCACGACGCGTCGCCGGGCACGGCGTCGGGATCGCGGTAGCGGGCCAGCGAGTCCTCGATGGTCCGCCAGGCGACCTCGCGTGGCTCCCAGCCGTGCACGTCGACCACCTTCTCCTCGAGGTTCTTGTAGATCGAGAAGAAGTGGGCGATCTCGGCCAGCAGGTGGTGCGGGACGTCGGCGAGCTCGCGCACGTGGCGCCAGCGCGGGTCGGAGTGCGGCACGCCCAGGATCTTCTCGTCCGGACCCTGGTCGTCGGTCATGTCCAGCATCCCGACCACCCGGGCGTTGATCATGCACCCCGGGAACGTGGGCTCGCCCAGGATGACCATCGCGTCGAGCGGGTCGCCGTCCCGGGCGAGCGTGTCCGGCAGGTAGCCGTAGTCGCCGGGGTAGCGCACCGCCGAGAACAGCATGCGGTCCAGCACGAACACGTCACGTTCCTTGTCGTGCTCGTACTTGTTGCGAGACCCCATCGGCACCTCGATGAGGACCTCGGTCGCCTCCGTCATCTCGTCACCTTCCCACCGTCCGTGGCACCATGCCGGACCCACAGCCAACCACACCGACGGGACCGACGAGGCGTCGGCCCACCGACCAACGAGGCAACGCGATGAACCTGACCGCCGGCGACACCGCCCCCGACTTCACCCTGCCGGACCAGGACGGCACCGACGTGACCCTGTCCGAACTGCGTGGCAGCCCGGTCGTCGTCTACTTCTATCCCAAGGACGACACGCCCGGCTGCACGACCCAGGCCTGCGGCATCCGGGACGCGTGGGGCGACCTGCAGGAGGCCGGCGCGGTCGTGCTGGGCGTGTCGCCGGACGACGTCGCGTCGCACCGGGCCTTCGCGGAGAAGTACGACCTGCCCCATCGGCTGCTGGCCGACGTCGACAAGGAGGTCATGACGGACTGGGGCGCCTGGGGCGAGAAGGTGCTGTACGGCAAGACGACCATCGGCGTGAAGCGCTCCACCGTGCTGGTCGACGCCGACGGCGTGGTGGCCAAGGTCTGGAAGCGCGCCACCCCCAAGACCCACGCCGACGCCCTCCTCAAGGCCCTCGCCGCCCTGCCCTGAGCTCGCCGGCGGCCGGGTCGCCTAGGGCCAGCCGGCCAGCAGCGCGGCGACCACGGCGGCGGCGATCACCACGACCAGGGCAAGCACCCACCACCATCGGGACCGGCGCTGGTCCGACGCGTCCTCCAGGTCCGCCACGGTCCGTGCCACTGCCTCGTCCTCGGCGACCTCGTCGACCCGCACGGCGACGGGCAGGGCGTCACCGGGCTGTTCGGTCCCACCGTCGACCGTGTCGTCCGCGGGCTCCGCACGGCCGACCGGTGACGTGTCCTCCACCGGGGGGCCGGCCTCACCGTCGACGTCCGCGGTCGCCGCGGCCTCGTCCACGCGGGGGTGGACGACCTCGATGATGCGGGCGTCCGCGGCCACGCGGGGCGCCGGCGGGTCACCCAGCGGACCCCCGAGCATCGCCACGACGTCCTCGACGTCCACGGCCAGCGCAGGCGCGACGGCCTCCGGCGGCACGCCCAGCTCGGCCAGGACGTCCACGGCGACCTCGAGCGTCATGGGCTGGTGCTGGTCCACGGCCGCGACCAGCCCGGCGAGGTCGTCGGGCTGGGCCTCGTCGACCGCCGCCCGCACCCGGTCCACGTCGGACGGCCGACACACGACCGCGACCAATCGGTCCGCGAGGTCGTCCAGGTCGGCCGCGCCGGCCCCGTCCAGCGGGGTCGGACGCACCACGTCGGCCGGTCCCGTCACGGTCGCCGCCCCGGCCGGTCCGTGCCGTCGTCACGATCGCGACGCCGTGTCTGGGCCGGCGTCCAACCGACGGGGTCGCGGTCCTGGCCCACGAACGACGCGACCGCCAGGTCGTCGGCCAGCACGTCGCCCACGCGGGTGTCGGCCTTCACGAAGGCCAGTGCGACCCCACCGGCCGAACCGGTGACCTCGTCCCCCCCGTCGTCCGCCGCACTGCCGGCGACGACCGCCAGGCGACGACGAGGACGACCCAGCATCCACATGTGGGCGATCGGCTCCTGGCCCGGATAGCAGCCCTTGGACAGGTGCACGTGGGTCGGGAGGAGCCCGTACTCCTCGGGGAGGCGTCCGGCCACCACCTCGTGTCCCCAGCGTGGCTCGCCACGTCGGATGCGCAGTTCGTCGAGGTCCACGGTCCGGACCGGACGGTCGCCCGCGACGACGGTGGGATCGTCCGTGCCCACCAGTTCGACGCCGAAGGCGTGGTGGACGACCAGGACCTCCCCCGCGGGGCTCTCGACCGCGTGCCAGGTGTCGGCCGGGCCCGCGACCGGGTCGAGCAGGTCCGGCTCGCTCGACGACGCCAGCGCGGTCACGGGCAGGTCCTCGCGTCGCGTGAACGTGACGTCGGCGAGGAAGGTGCGACGCGCGAGTTCGTCGGTGACGTGGTCGGCCGCCTCCGGTGGCGCGAGCAGCACCACCCGGTCCTCGTCGACCAGGGCCCAGGCCGCGACCAGGGGTGCCCCCTTGGCCGACAGCACCAGGGCACCCAGCACCGTCCCGGGGTCCACGCCGGTGAAGCGCTGGGTGGTGACGGCATCGAGGTGACTGGTCCGATCGGCACCCGTCACGTCGATGACGACCAGGTCACTCGGCGCGGCCTCGAGCATGGTCGGGGACCTTTTCGTGGGAGGTTCCGGGGTGGGTTCCCCGGGGCGCGTGGCCGTCTCGTGCCCGTCGTGTCACGACGGGCGGCGGCAGGGCGCGCGGGATGGCACGACCACCGATCCGGGGCACCCCCAGCGTACGTGGTCAGGCCACCGGGACCGCGGTCGCGCCGACGGCTGCGGCCAGGGACTCGCGGTCGATCGTGCCCGCCGCGCGACCCACGAACGAGCCGTCGCGGGCACGCAGCAGCACGGTCGGTGCACGCATCACCCCGTGGCGACGCACGAACGCGACGTCCTTGGAGGCATCGACCTCCTCCCAGCCGAACCCGTCGACGTGGCGTGCCAGGTCGTCGAGCAGGATCCGGACCTGCGGGCAGGTCCGACATGTCGGCGTCGAGACCAGCACCGCCGAGGTCACGACGGGTGGTGCGGCCGTGGTGGTGTCGACGCGGACCCGGCCGTCCCGCGACTGCCACCACCGCGCCACCAGGACGACGAGCAGGACCAGCCAACCCACCATCACGGCGCGGGCGATCATCGTGTGCCCCGCAGTCGCAGGGCCGCCACGTACACCTCGCAGCCGACGCACAGTCCGGTGACGGCCAGGACGGCCGCCAGGGCCAGCACGACCGTCGCCAGGCCCCAGCCGACCCCGGTGGCACCGGCGAGCACGGCAGCCAGCCCCGCGCCGGCGACGACCAGCCCGCAGGCCTGGGCGAACCGGGCCGGCCGGGCGTCCTCGGTGGCCGTGGGAGGACCGAGTGCGAACCGGCCGCGCACGACGCGGAACAGCACCGCCCACGGTGATCGCGCCACGCCTCGTGTCACCGCCAGGGCGAACACCGCGACCTGGAGGGCGAGCAGGACGATCCCCACCGGCCCCTGCACGACCAGGGCGACGGCCAGCACCACGGTGGTCACCGCCGCGGAGAACCGCTGACCACGGACGTCGAGGCGGCCCTCGCCGGGGCGCTCGGCGGGTGGTGCGGTGGTGGGGACGGTCGATGCGTGCACGGTGTTCCCGGTCGGTCGAGGTCGGCCGTGGTGGCCGTGTGGCGGTCGGTCCCGGGGGGGACGACCGAGTCAACGGCACCGGGGACCGCGATGCTCCTCCCACCGTGCAAACCGTGTCAACGCGTGCCCGTCGAGTCTTGCTGCCACGGATGCGACGTGGTCCGGGCACGTTGGAGTTGCTCGCTGCGCTCGCAACGTCCACGCTGCGTGGGTGGAGTTCGCGGGGTTCGCGAACTCCAACCTGGCCGCAGGCCAGGCGTCAGCGGCGGTCGGGGTCGAGGAGGCCGGTGGACTTGCGCAGCAGGAGGCGGATCGCGATCCGGCCCTTGACGTCGCGGACGCGGGTCACGTCGACGACCTCGTGGCCGGTCCGGTCGGCCCAGCGGGCGAACGCAGCCGGCGCGCCCTTCAGGTCGGTCAGGACCTCCACGTGGTCGCCCGTGCGCACCTCCCCCATCGACTGCATGGTCAGGGCGATGCCCGCCTGGTAGGTCCGTCCCCGGGCATCCAGGCGTGCCACGGGCGAGGGCCTGGCGCTGCCCGACGCGTCCGCACGGACGGTGATGCGCCCGCGGTCGGACGTGACCGTCGACGCGCCACCGGCCGCCGCGACCGCTCCTCGGACGAAGCCCCGGGCCAGTGCGTCACCGACCTGGCCGTCGACCTCGCCGATCAGGCGCAGCCCGACGTCCAGGCCCTCCACCACCGCACCGTCGGCGTCGCTGGACACCATCCGTGCCTCGGGGAAGGCCGAGCGCAGTCCCTCGACCGCCACGACGGCGGCGGCCTCCAGGTCCCGGGCCTCGGCGCGGCCACCGTTGGCGTCGACCAGGCGACGACCCTCCGCCTCGGCCAGCAGCTCGAGCTTCTCGGTGTGCTCGACCAGTCCGGCGATCAGCTGGACGACGACGTGGACCCCCAGCTGGCTGCCCGGGGGGACGCGCACGTCCCCACCCCCCGAGCGCGCCTGTTCCCGGGCGATGTAGACCTTCGCCGGACGACCACCCTTGGGGTTGCGACGGCTGCCCACCACCACCAGGCCGACGTCGGCGAGCTGGTCGAGGTGACCCCGGGCGACGTTGGGATGCAGCCCGAACATCTCCGCCACGTCCTTGGCCGACACGCCGTCGCCGTCGGTGCGCAGTCGCCGGTAGATCCCGGCCCTCGTCGGCGCCGCCAGCACCTCGGCGACCGGGTCGTCGGCGGTCTCGAGGCGCTCGAGCGCATGGTCCCCGGTCACCACGACGTCACCGGCGCGATCGAGCGGTGCACGGTGGACATGTGGATCCCGTGGGCAGCCGAAGGTTCGTCAGCAGGGCGGTCGGCCAACGGCGCGACGTCCGCAGGGTCATGGCCACGCGCACCGGGCAGCGACCATGATGGTGCAAACAGTGCAAACCGGCAAGCTGCCGGGGATCACATCAGTGGGCGGAACCAGGGGATGCCGGCCAGCACCAGGACGAGCGCCACGAGCGTGAAGAGTCCGAGCACCCGTGGAGGCCCCTCGCCGCGGCCGGCACGCGCGGTGCCGACCTGGAACACGCCCAGGGCGGCGATCATCGCGACCGGGTGCCACATCGCGAGGAAGGGTCCCTGCTCCCAGCCCTGGTCGGCGACGTAGAGCACGAGGCCCAGCACCACCTGCAGAGCGAAGATCCCGCCGACGACCCGGACCCAGGTCGGGACCCCGCTCCGGTCCCCGGTGAAGGCCCAGGCGATCACGGCGACCAGGCCGGCCAGGACCAGCCAGCGCAGTCCGGAGTGGGCAGCGAGCACGACGTCCATCACGAGCCTCGAGTCGGGGAGCGGTCGACGCTACCGGGGCCCGGCACCGCCCGCGAAGGGAGGGACGACCACCACCTCGTCCGCGGTCGACAGGTCGACCGAGTCGTCGTCCGGGGCCACGACGACCTCGTCCACCCACACGCTGGCCGTCGTCAGCCGGGCGGCCATCAGCTCACCGTGGTCGGCCGCGAGCCGCGCCAGCAGTTCGGGGACCGTGGTGACGTCGAGGTCGAGCTCGCGTGCCCCCGCAGCGTCGGCGATCGCGGCGAACAGCCGCACGCGCATCAGGCGACCTCCGTGCGCGGAGGCCACGTGGCTGGCGGGGCGACCGCGTCCCCGGGCGGCGCGGAGGACGGACCGCCCGCCGCCTCCACGAACCCGCCCGCCTCGGCGGCCGACGTGATCGCGTCGGCGAGCCGGTGGCAGAATTCCGGCGTGAGCCCGTCCTCGGCGTGGCCGAAGACCGGCTCGACCCACAGCACGGCCCGGTCGCCACGGGCCAGCGCCTCGCCGTGCCCGACCGGGAAGTAGCTGTCGTCACGACCGTGCACCACCAGGGTGGGCAGGTCGGCCGGGAGCACGTCGGCGGGATGTCGTGGCTCCGACCAGGTCGCCGGCGGCGCGACGTCGACGTGCAGGGCACGCCGCATCACCAGCCGGGACCAGGGCGAGTGCCAGTGCCGGTGGAGCTGGCGCAGGGGCTCGGTGGCCGGTTCCTCGTCGAACCACCCCGGTCCGGAGACCAGCACCAGCGCGTCCACGTCGACGCCGGTGGCAGCGGCGTGGACGGCGGCGGTCGAGCCCATGGACACGCCGAGCGCGGTCACGTGCCGGTGCCCGTCGGCGCGCAGCGCGGCGACCGCCGCGGCGACGTCGTGGCGCTCGGCGTCGCCCAGGGTCGACGAGCCAGCGGACCGACCGTGCCCACGCAGGTCGACCGACAGCACCGCCAGGTCGCGCGACAACTCGTCGGCCAGCCGGGCGTACGCCGGCTTGGCGGCACTCGCCGCGAACCCGTGCAGCAGCACGACGGCCGGGACCGTCGCCGGATCCCGCCAGCGGGCGGGCCCGGGCAGGGACACGGCCGACAGCCACACCCCGTCGGCGGCGTGCAGGCGACGTCGGCGATGCGGCGCATGGTGGCGGCCAAGCGTGCCCCGTGCCTCGAGGAACCGGCGCAGCGGCCCGCGCACGGGCGCGGCGAGTGCCTCGGGGGCGCCGGCCGCGTCGGCGGCGGGATCCGCCACCCGGGGTGCGGGGCGATCCGCAGGCGTGGAAAGGTGTCCAGTCATCAGTGCCTATGCTGCCAGAATGCATCTGTTCGTGCTCACCGACCGAGCCTCCGGGGCCAAGGGGTTGCTCCCCTCGCTGGAGTTCCTCGCGCACACCCTGGACGAGGTCCCGCTGGACCCCGGTCGCGTGACCGGTCTCCAGCACGTCGACGTGGTCGTCGTGGACGCGACGGGCGACCTGCGCGAGGCCATGTCGGTGTGCCGCCGGGTCACCACCCACGAGTTGCGCTGTCCCCTCCTGCTGGTCGCCGGCGAGGCCAGCCTCGCCGCGCTCAAGGTCACGTGGGGCTTCGACGACTGGATGCTTCCCGGGGTCAGCCCGGGCGAACTCGAGACCCGCCTGCGGCTGGTCGCGGACCGCGCGGCGCGGGACGCGTCCGAGCCCACGGCCGAGGTCGGTGACCTCGTCGTCGACGAGGACAGCTACCAGGTCCGTCTGCGTGGGCGCCCGCTCGACCTCACCTACAAGGAGTTCGAGCTCATCAAGGCCATGGCCGGCCACCCCAACCGCGTGTTCACCCGCGAACTGCTGTTGCAGGAGGTGTGGGGCTACGACTACTACGGCGGCTCACGCACCGTCGACGTCCACGTCCGACGCCTGCGGGCCAAGTTCGGACCCGAGCACGAGCAGCTGATCCAGACGGTCCGCGGCGTGGGCTACAAACTGGTCCACCCCCGCCCCCGGGCCGACGCCCCAGGCGACGACCGCGACGACTGACCGGCATCGGCTGACGGCGTCCGAACTACGTCAGGGCGACGTCGTCCCACAGGGTCTCGAACCCGACCGAGTCGTACAGCTTGAGCGCTCGGTGGTTGCTGCGGTCGACCCACAGGATGATCTCGTCCAGGCCGATGTCGGCCAGGTGGGCCATGCCGGCGGTCAGCAGTGCCCGACCCAGCCCCTTGCCCTGGGCCCACGGTGCGATCGCGAGGTTGTAGGTCTCGCCGCGGTGGGTGGTGCGTTGCTTGGTCCAGTGGATCCCGGCGATCCGACCGTCGGGCGTGGACGCGACCAGCAGGTCACGGTCGCGGTACCACGGGTAGGCCCGTCGTCGCTCGAGCTCGTCACGCGTCCACCCGCCGTCGTCGGTCCCGTCGTAGGCGTCCAGCAGCACGGCGAGCACGCCGTCGAGGTCTTCGTTGGTGACCGCGCGGATCCGCAGGTCGTCCGGCGGGTCGGCCACGTCCACGGTCGCCAGGCCGCGACCGACGACCCCCAGGCGACGCCGGATCGTGAACCCGGCAGCCTCGGCCGCGGCCAGCTCGTCCTCGGTCGAGAACCGCAGCCAGGTGATCAGCTCGCGGTCGCCGGCCTGCTCACGTTGCCACGCCAGCAGCACCGGCAGTACGTCGGCGCCGTCCAGCGACACCACGTCGCCACCGACCGCGTCGTCACGCTCGACGACCGCGGCGTAGCCCACCACCGAGCCCTCCTGCTCGGCGACGGCTGCGGTCCACCCCTTTCGGGACCGGCGCCCGGACAGCCGGGCGAGCTCGGCCTCGTCCACGACGTCGCCACCACGCTTCTCGCCCGCACGGGACAGCAGGTTGGACACGCGCGCCGTGTCGACGTCGGCGAGTGGGACCAGCGTGGGCTCGGGCATGGCGCTCCCTGTGGCGGACCGGCGAGTGCCCCGGCAGGCTACTGCCCCGCGCCGCTGTCCCGACGGCGACCTGGACCACCACCACGTCGCCCGGCCCCGGGTTGGCCTCGTCCAGCCACAGTCGGTAGACTGCGCGTTCGTTCGTGCGCTGGTCCAGAAGGGGCCGCTAGCTCAACTGGCAGAGCATCGGACTTTTAATCCGCTGGTTGCAGGTTCGAGTCCTGCGCGGCCCACGACCGGCGTGACACGACGACGACAGCAGGGCAAGACGCAAGACCGTGCACGGACCTGTGGAGCAGTTTGGAGTGCTCGCCACCCTGTCAAGGTGGAGGTCGCGGGTTCAAATCCCGTCAGGTCCGCGTTCCGCGTGCCCCCGACCCTTCCGGGGCGGGGGCACGTCCCGGTCAGGTAGCTCAGTTGGTAGAGCACACGACTGAAAATCGTGGTGTCGGCGGTTCGACCCCGCCCCTGACCACAGCCGGACCCCCGATGCCACCAGGCGTCGGGGGTCTCGTCGTTGCCGGACGTGCGCGCTCGACGAGGCGACCGCGGCCCTAGCATCGCGCTGGTCGTCCGGGAGGTGACGAGGTGGACGTTCGACTGCTGCGACCCGACGAGGCGCACGCCGCGTTGCAACTGCGCGTGGCCGCCTTCACCTCCGCCATGCACGTCGACCCGGACGACGTGGCCGACGACTACGTGCCCGACGACCATCGCCTGGTCGCGGTCGAGGGTGACCGCGTGGTCGGGCATGCAGCCGCGTGGCCCTTCGGGCAGTCCTTCGGTGGCCGGGTCGTGCCGATGGGTGGCGTCGGTGGCGTGGCCGTCGCGCCCGACCGACGTGGCCGCGGCATCGGGTCGGCCCTGCTCGCGTCCCTGCTGGAGCTGATGGCAGACCGTGGCCTGGTCGTGTCCAGCCTGTACCCGTCCACCTCGGCGCCCTACCGGAGCTGGGGCTGGGAGGTCGCGGGCGAGCACGTCCGTCGCCGGGTCCGCACCCGCGACCTGCTCGACCTCCCCGCGGCCGGTGACGACGTCGTCCTGGACGCGTTCGAGCCGGACGACCTCGACGAGGTGGTCGCCCTGCACGACGGGATCACCGCCACCGAGCCGGGTGGGCTGGTGGGTGGCCGCCGGTGGCACGCCCGGGCACTGCTCCCGGATCCCGACGAGCCCGAGATGCCGATCGTCGCACGCCGCGGCGACGCGATCGTCGGCCTGTCCCTGGCGACCAAGACCTCGGCCGAGCCGGGCGACGGGCACAGCGCCTACGGACTGCGCGTGCTGCGCCTGGTCGCGATCGACCACCAGGTCGAGCGCGCGCTGTGGCGCAACCTCGGCCACCACTACTCGGTCGCCGAGACCACGACGTTCAACTCGCGCCCGGCCGAGCCACTCCTGTTCCAGCTCCCACTCGGACTGCACCTGCCCCCGCCGACGAGCCAGCACTGGATGACCCGGCTGGTCGACGTCCCGGCAGCCCTGGCCGCGCGGGGGTGGCCGCCGCTGTCCGCGCGGGTCGAGCTGGCGATCACCGACCGCCGCGTGCCGGCCAACGACGGGGCCGTCGTGCTGGAGGCCGACGACGGCGAGGTGGCGGTCACCCCGGGAGGGTCCGGGTCCGTGGCGCTGGACATCGGTGCGCTGTCGACGATCTACACCGGCTTCGCGAGCCCCTCGGCGATGGCACGGACCGGTCGCCTGACCGGCGCCGACGCGGACGAACTGGCCCTCCTCGACCACCTGTTCGCGGTCCCGGCGCCGTTCCTGCGCGACTACTTCTGACGCGACGACGTCGGGGCTGGTCGCGCACGCTCGGCCGGGACCGGCGACGCGGTCGCGGTCGCCCCACCCACGTCCTCGGGGGTGTCGGCCGTGCGGCGGGTGATGCCCTCGCGGTGGTGGTGGCGGCACAGGACCTCGTACGCCACGGCCGAGTCGTCGACGTCACCGACCACGACCTGCGCACCGTCACGGACGATCCGTCCACGCAGCGTCCGGGCGTTGTGGGTCCCACGTTCGCCGCACCAGCACCGCGCCGCCAACTGCAGCTCCTCGCGCTGGTCGGCCAGCTCCAGGAGCCGTTGCGACCCCGGGAACAGGCGGGTCTGGAAGTCGCTGAGCAGCCCGAAGCAGCGCACCTGGAGGTCACGCTCGTCGGCCAGCCGGGCGAGCTGGTCGACCTGGGACGGTGACAGGAACTGGGCCTCGTCGACGATCAGCTCGTCGACCGGTCCCCCGGCCTCGATGCAGCCCACGACGTGGTGGTGCAGGTCGAGGTCGTCGCCCACGGTCGTCGCGGGCTGGGACAACCCGATCCGCGACGAGATCACCGCCCCCGCGCGGTCCAGCTTCGAGAACAGGAGCACGGACTGGCCCGCCGCGCGCGCGTTGTGGGCCATCTGCAGCGCGAGCGTGGACTTCCCACAGTTCATCGTCCCGAAGTAGAAGGTCACGGCACCCATGTCGACTCCGAGGTCACGGTCCTGGCGGCTCCGCACGGATCGACGAGCACGTGCCGGCGGGGCCGAACGACACGGCTGGAACTCCCCTGTTGGTACCAGACGCAGGGTGCCTCGGACAACGGCCCGGCGCAGGCCGCACGCCCGGGCGCGACCGCGCGGTTCGCGACCCGCGCCGACGGCCTATCGTCGACGCCGTGCGGGGGCACGTGACGGTCGGGAGTGACGGTGACACCGCAGGACGCCCTGCTCGCCGCCTGCATGCTGCACCTGGGGTTCCAGGTGGTCGTGACCCTGCTGGTCTACCCCGGCCTCGTCGCCGTGACGCCGGACCGCTGGCCCGAGGTGCACGCGGCCCACACCCGTCGGATCGGCCCGATCGTCGTGGTCGTCTACGGCGCGCTGGTGGTGTCGGCCGTCCTGGTCGTGGCGTCGGACCCCACGGCTGCCCAGGTCGTCGCCGTCGTGTCCTCCGCCACCGCGATCACGATCACGGCGACCGTGGCCGGTCCCGCCCACGGACGTCTCTCGCCGGACCGCCCCGACCCGGTCCTGCGACGGCTGGTCGTCTCGGACCGTGTCCGGCTGGGCGTGGCCGTCGTGGGTGCCGTGGCCGCCACGCTCGCGACGATGGCGACGTGACCCCGGCCCGACACGCGCGTCGTACCGCCTGCTACAGCATCCGCGACACCAGGCCGTCGCGCCGGACGAACTGGTGGTGGAGCGCCATGCCGACGTGGACCGCGAGGGTCGCGAGGAACACCAGCTGGGTCGCGACGTGTGCCGCCAGCCACGTGTCGTCGTCCAGCAGCTCCAGCGGTCCGACGAACTCGCGCCCGGCGCCCAGCGCCCAGTCCTCACCCGACAGCAGGAACAGCCCCAGCCCCGTGACGGGCACCAGGAACAGGCAGGTGTAGAGGACCACCTCGACGACGTGGGACACCCGTCGCTCACGCGACGACAGGCCCTCGGCCCACGGTGGCAGTGACGTCGCGAGTCGCCATCCCAGCCGCAGCACGGCCAGCACCAGGATCGTGATCCCGATGCCGACGTGCACGACGACCAGGGCGTCCTCCTCGCCCCCGAAGCGCGCGTCGGCGAGGGGCTCGAGCAGGTCGTCGGCCCGGGTCAGCGCCCAGCCCAGCGCGAACTGCGCCACGACCAGCACCACCGTGGTCCAGTGCAGCACGCGGGTGACCAGCCCATAGCCGTGCTCGTCACTGCGCCACCGGACCACTCCGGTCAGAACGTGACGTCGCCGGTCCGGCGGTTGCCGATGAACGGCCAGTGCCGCAGCTCGTCCAGCCCGTACTTGGTGATGGCGTCGGACACCGTCGACCACTCGACGTCCCCCTCCGCCGCGAGCTCCGCCAGCACCGTCACGGCGATGGACTCGGCGTCGATGCGGTGGAAGCGTCGGAGCATCTCGCGCGTGTCCGAGCGACCGAAGCCGTCGGTGCCGAGCACGGCGAACCGGCCCGGGATCCAGTCGGCGATCTGCACCGGCGTCGCCTTCAGCCAGTCCGAGACGGCGATGTAGGGACCCTCGGTCCCCTCCAGGACAGTGGTCAGCTCGGGCACGAGCTGTTCCTCGTCGGGGTTCATCCGGTTCCAGGCCTCGCACTCGGTCCCGTCGCGCAGCAGGCGGTTCCAGCCGGGCGCGGACCACACGTCGGCCCGCACGTCGAAGTCCTCGGCCAGCAGTTCCTGGGCCCGCAGGGCCTCGTACATGATCGTGCCCGACGAGAAGATGTGGGCCTCGTGCTGGCCGGACTCGCCCTCGCGGTACCGGTAGATGCCCCGGACCACGTCGTCGGGGTCGAGGTCGTCGGGCATCGGCGGCTGGAGCCGCGGCTCGTTGTAGACGGTCAGGTAGAAGATGACGTCCTCGCCACCCTCGACGTGGTCGTCGGAGAACATCCGCTCGATGCCGTTCTGGACCAGCACCGCGAGCTCGTAGGCGAACGACGGGTCGTAGGCCTCGACCGCCGGGTTGGACTGGGCCAGCAACAGCGAGTGGCGGTCCTGGTGCTGGAGGCCCTCGCCGTTGAGGGTGGTGCCTCCGGCCGTGGCCCCGATCAGGAAGCCCCGGGCGCGCTGGTCGGCGGCCGACCAGATCTGGTCGCCGGTCCGCTGGAAGCCGAACATCGAGTAGAACATGTACAGCGGGATCATCGGCTCGCCGTGGGTGGCGTAGCTGGACCCCACCGCGTGGAACGACGCCATCGCGCCGGCCTCGGTGATCCCCTCGTGCAGGATCTGGCCCTTGGGCGACTGCTGGTAGGACAGCAGCAGGTTGGAGTCGACCGACTCGTAGCGCTGCTCGGTCGGGCTGTACAGCTTCAGCGTCGGGAACATCGAGTCCATGCCGAAGGTGCGGGCCTCGTCCGGGATGATCGGGACGATGCGCTTGCCGATGCCGTTCTTGTCGCTCCCCTTGTGGCGGAACAGGTCCTTGAACAGCCGCACCAGAGCCATCGTCGTCGCGACCTCCTGGTTGCCCGAGCCCTTCTTGAGCTCGCCGTAGAGGTCGGGCTCGGGCAGCTCGGGCATGGTGAAGGTCGGGCGACGCTCGGGCAGGTAGCCACCCAGCTTCTCGCGTCGCTCCTGCAGGTAGACCTGCTCGTCGGCATCGTCGTCGAAGGTGATGTAGGGCGGCAGGTCGGCCTCGATCTCCTCGTCGGAGATGTCGAGGTAGAGCCGGTCACGGAACGTCTTGAGGGCTTCCTCGTTGAGCTTCTTCATCTGGTGGACGGCGTTGCGGGCCTCGAAGTCCGGCCCGAGCGTCCAGCCCTTGATGGTCTGGGCGAGGATGACCGTCGGCGCACCGTGGAACTCGGTCGCGGCCTTGAACGCGGCGTAGACCTTGCGGTAGTCGTGGCCACCGCGTGGCAGCTTCTCGATCTGTTCGTCGGACAGGTGCTCGACCATCTTGAGTAGGCGCGGGTCGGCCCCGAAGAAGTCCTCGCGGATGAAGTCGCCGGGCTTGACCGTGTAGGTCTGGAACTGGCCGTCGGGGACCTCGTTCATACGGTTGATGAGCAGCCCGTCGACGTCCTTGGCCAGCAGTTCGTCCCACTCGCTGCCCCAGACGACCTTCAGGACGTTCCAACCCGCACCGCGGAACACGCCCTCCAGCTCCTGCATGATCTTGCCGTTGCCACGGACCGGGCCGTCGAGCTGCTGGAGGTTGCAGTTGATGACGAAGGTCAGGTTGTCCAGGCCCTCCCGGGTCGCGACGCTCAGCGCACCGAGCGTCTCGGGCTCGGCGGTCTCGCCGTCGCCCAGGAACGCCCACACGTGCTGGTCGGAGGTGTCCCGGATGCCGCGGTTGTGCAGGTAGCGGTTGAACCGGGCCTGGTAGATCGCGTTGATCGCGGCGAAGCCCATCGAGACCGTCGGGAACTCCCAGAACTCGGGCATGAGCCGGGGGTGGGGATAGCTGGCCAGCCCACCCGGTCGGACCTCGCGACGGAACGCGTCGAGCTGCTCGGTGGTCAGCCGTCCCTCCAGGAACGCGCGGGCGTAGACCCCCGGGGACGCGTGGCCCTGGATGTAGACCTGGTCGCCGCCACCGGGGTGGTCCTTGCCCCGGAAGAAGTGGTTGAAGCCGACCTCGTAGAGCGACGCCGCCGAGGCGTAGGAGCCGATGTGGCCCCCGACGCCGTGGACGATGTTGGCGCGGTGCACCATGACGGCCGCGTTCCAGCGGATGTAGGCGCGGATGCGTCGTTCGAGGTGCTCGTCACCGGGGAAGGTCGGCTCGCGCTCCGGCGGGATCGTGTTGATGTAGTCGGTGGTGGTGAGGCTGGGCACGCCGATGTTGCGCTGGCGGGCGCGCTCCAGCAGGCGCAGCAGGAGGTAGCGGGATCGGGCCTTGCCCCGCTCGTCGGTGACGACGTCGAAGGACTCGAGCCACTCGACCGTCTCCTGCTCGTCGATGTCGGGGTACTGGGCCGGGATCCCGTCGGTGATGATGGGGTCGTCGGCGAAGACCTGCTGCTCACGCATCTCGGACATGGGGGCGCTCCTCGTCACCTGCCACCCTATTCCGCTCCGCCGCCGCCCGCGCCCGGCGGACGGTCGGTCGACCTGGGCCGTCGGCCCGGCTCAGCCGGCCTCCCCGGCGGCCTGGCGACGCCGGTACGTCCGGGCGTCGTGACGTCCGCCACACGCGTCCATCGAGCACCACCGGCCACCCCGTCTGCGACGAGTCACGCGCGTTGAACGCTCGGGTGGCATCGACAGTCGCACGGACGCAGGGCGTGGTGTCGACCCCGGGAGGGCCGTGACGACAGTCGGGTGGACGGCGCCTCGCCGACCCGGCCCCCGACGCGGGGTCGTGTGCGACACTCGACGCCCCGACCGGGGGAAGGGATCCACCATGAAGTACCTGATCATGCTCTACGACCGCGAGGACCGACCTCAGTCCGAGGACGAGCAGGCGGCCGAGATGCAACGCTGGTTCGCCTACACCGACGACATGCGAAGGGCAGGAGTCCACGTGGCCGGCGAGGCCCTCCTGCCGTCCTCGACCGCGACGACGGTGCGGATCCGCAACGACGAGACGTTGCTGACCGATGGCCCGTTCGCCGAGACCAAGGAGGTGCTCGGCGGGTACTACGTGGTCGACGTCGAGGACCTCGACACGGCCGTCCACTGGGCGGCCCGCGCCCCGTCGACCCCGTACGGCTCCACCGAGGTCCGGCCCGTCATGGAGTTCGAGCAGGAGTGAGCACACGCCGTCGCCACGGGCCGGCGACCACGCCCACGGAGGCGACCCTGGCCCGCACCCTGCGTGCGGACCGCGGTCGCATCCTGGCCGTGGTCGTCGGGGCCGTGGGCGGTGACTTCGACCGGGCCGAGGAGGCTCTCGCGGACGCCCTCGCCGAGGCCGCGCGCTCCTGGCCGACCCGCGGGGTGCCCGACAACCCGACCGGCTGGCTCGTCACCGTCGCACGTCGTCGTGCGCTCGACGCGGTGCGGTCCACGACCCGGCGGCAGCACCGGGAGCGGGCCGACCACGCACGCTCGATCGCACCGACCGGCGCCGAGGCGTTCCGCGTCGTCGAGGAGGCGGGTGACGGGATGCTGGAGGACGGCCACGTCGACGACGAACTGCGGATGGTCTTCACCTGCTGCCACCCGGCCCTGAACACCCCGGCACAGGTCGCCATGACCCTGCGCTACGTCGCCAACCTCACCACCGACGAGATCGCCCGCGCGTTCGTCGTCGCCCCGGCCACGATGGCCCAGCGCATGGTCCGTGCGAAGCGCAAGATCCGCGACGCCGGGATCCCGTTCCGGGTGCCGGCGGACCACGACCTGCCCGACCGCCTCGCCGGCGTGCTGGCCGTGGTCTACCTGGTCTTCAACGAGGGCTACGTGGCCACCACGGGCGAGGACCTGCAGCGGGTCGACCTCGCGGACGAGGCGATCCGGCTGGCCGGCCTGCTGGCCGAGCTGATGCCGGACGAGGCCGAGGTCGGTGGCCTGCTCGCGCTGTTGCTCCTGACCCGTGCCCGCGCCCCGGCCCGGGTGGACGACCGGGGCCGGCTCGTCCGGCTCGAGGACCAGGACCGGCGGCAGTGGGACCAGTCGATGCTCGCGGCGGGCCGCGAGGTGCTCGAGCGGGCCCTGCGTCGCGGCACGCCGGGTGCCCACCAGGTCCAGGCCGCCATCGCGGCCTGCCACGCCGACGCCGACAGGTGGGAGGCGACCGACTGGGCGCAGATCGACCTGCTCTACGGGGAGCTGCTGGCCCGCGCACCCTCGAAGGTCGTCGAGGTGAACGCCGCCGTCGCCCGCGGCCACGCCCGGGGGCCCGAGGCCGGCTGGGCGGCCCTCGCGTCCCTGCGCGAGGACCCGACCCTGCAGCGCTGGCCCTACCTGCACGTGGCCGTCGGGGAGTGCCTGGCCGACCTCGGCCGCACCGACGAGGCGGTGCGGGCACTGGCGCGGGCCCACGACCTCACCACCAACCCGGCCGAGCGTCGCCATCTGGCGGCTCGCGTCGCCACGTTGCGTGCGGGGCCACCGGGCCGGTCTCCGGGCTCGACGTGGCCCGCCTAGGGTGGAGGCTCCTCGACCGTGACAGGAACGCCGCGTGGCGCGGACCTTCAGCCTCGACGAGGCCAACGCGCTGGTGCCCGACATCCGTGAGCGGGCGAGCCGGCTGGTGGCCGTGCGCGCCGACCTGGTCGGGGCGACCCGCGCCCACAACTCGGGACAGGACGTGGCGATCCCCGACATCAAGGCGCTGGAGGCCACGATGGGTGACCTCCTCGACGGGTTCCGCGCCTGGGGGCTGGCCGTCCAGGGCTACGCCCCGTTGCTGCTGGACTTCCCGAGCACGCGCGACGGTGACGACGTCTTCCTGTGCTGGCTCGAGAACGAGCCCGAGGTCGCCTGGTTCCACGCCGTCGACCAGGGCTTCATGGGTCGGCGACCGCTCGCCGCGGACCAGTAGCCTGCCGGACGGCCCCCCGGCGGCCACCGTCGTGCCGCCCCCCGCCCGCGAGGAGCCGTCATGGCCAACCGCAAGCCGGTCGTCCCCGACGCCGACATCCGCGAGCTCCGCAAGGACTACAAGGCCCTGATGAAGGCCGAGCCCTCACCGGAGCACGCCGCCGAGCTGGCGGTGTTCGTCCGTCACGCCCACGAGATGCGCCAGCTCAACATGGCGATGCACACCGGCAGGATGTGCCTCGACGAGGACCCCGACGACCCCACACTGCTCGTCGACGCCTACGTCGTGGACCGCGACGAGGACGAGGAGGCCCTCCGCGACCTGCTCGACCTCGCCGACATCGGGCGCTACCTCGACCGCGACGACATCCGCACCACGGCCGAGGAACGCTTCGACACGCTCGCCGGTGACTGGATCCGCAACGCCACGGAGGCCGAGCAACGTCATCGACTGCGGACGCTGACGTCGATGAAGGACCGGGCCTACGCCGACGCGCTGCGGGACGCGGACCGGTTCGCCTAGGTGGCGCTCCGCGTCCGGCACGCGACGGATCGACCCCCGCGGTGGGCTCGGACGCGCGCGCCGGTCCGGCTGCTCGCCCTGGTCGCATGCGCGCTCGTCGCCATCACCGGGTGCCGAGCGGACTCGGACCCGGTCGACGTCGAGGACACGTCCGCCACGTCGACCTTCCGGGACGGGCCGGACCGTCCCGGACGGGTCCGCGGGACGATCGCCGACGAGCCGGCGTCCACCTGGACCGTCGACGGCGACGAACCGGTGATCGCCTCCCCGGTCGTCGTCGACGACGCCGTCGCGGTGCCGCTCGGCGACGACCAGGTGGTGCTGGTCGAGGCCGCCACCGGGCGTGAGCGGTGGCGCGTCGACGTCTCGCCCACCGAGGCCTCCGCGACCCTGCTCGGCAGCCACTTGGTCGTGGCCGGCCTCGACGGCACCGTCACGACGCTGTCGGTCGTCGACGGGTCGCCCGGATGGACGACCGAACTCGGTGCCCGAGTGCGCTCCTCGCCCCTGCTCGTGGACGGACGGGTCGTCGTGGGGACGGGTGACGAGGTGGTGGCGCTGGGGGCCGTCGACGGCCGCGAGGCCTGGCGCACGGCGTTGGCGGGTCTGATCGACGGATTTGTGGCCGTGGCCGGCGACCTGCTGGTCGTGGGTGACACGGCCAACACGCTGTGGGGGCTGGACGCGGCGGACGGCACCGTGGCCTTCGAGGTCTCGCTCGGGCCGCTCGCCGACGACACCTTCGTGGACGGGATCGCGGCGACGCCGGCGGTGGCTGGTGACCGGGTCATGGTGGCCAGCACCAACGGCCGGCTCGTCGCCGTCGACACCGACGGGGGCGAGGTCGCATGGGACACCGACCTGGACGGACCGGTCTACGCATCGGCCGCCCTGGACGGCGACGGGGGCGGCTGGATCGCCACGGCCACCGGCACCGTCGCGGCCTTCGAGGTCGCCGACGGGTCGACCGCGTGGGAGGTCGACGTCGGGGACGCGGTCTACGCCTCGCCGACCCTGGTCGAGGGTCCCGACCCGGTCCTGCTGGTCGTGGAGGAAGGGGGCTCGCTGGTCGGGCTGGACCCGTCCGACGGCGGCGAGCGCTGGCGCGTCCCGGTCGGCACCGACGGCAACTACATGGCCTCGACCCCGACCGTCGTCGGCGACACCGTCGTGGTGGGCACCAACACCGGCGACCTCGTCGGGATCCGCTGACCGCCGACCCGGACGATCCGGACACGCGGCCGTGGCATGCTGGGCTCGACCCGGAGGTCCTGCCATGGGCGACGTCCCGCCGACCGCATCCGACCACCCCGACACGTGGAGGTTCGGCTACCCGATCTACCACCCGGCGGACCGGGCGGCGTGGCGTGCTTGGCTGCTCGCGCACCAGGACGACGATCGTGGGGTGTGGGTCGCGACCTGGCGGACGCCCACGGGCCGCGACACCGTCGCCTACGACGCCGTGGTCGAGGAGGCCCTGTGCGTCGGCTGGGTCGACTCCACCGTCAACGTGCTGGACGAGGAACGGCAACTGCAGCTGGTCACCCCCCGCAAGCCGCGCTCGACCTGGGCACGCACCAACAAGGTGCGCGTGGCACGCCTCGAGGCCGACGGGCTGATGCGGGAGCGCGGTCGCCGGGCCATCGAGGTCGCGAAGGCCAACGGCTGGTGGGAGATCCTCGACGACGTCGAGGACCTGGTCGAGCCCGACGACCTCGCGACCGCGCTCGACGCCGTGCCGGCCGCGCGGGAGTCCTGGGACGGCTTCCCGCCGTCGGCGCGCAAGCAGATGCTGTTCTGGGTGGTGACCGCCATGCGCAGCGAGACCCGGCGCGGCCGCATCGACCAGGTCGTGGCGCAGGCGGCCGAGGGCGAGCGCGCCCGCGGGTGACCTGCCCACCGGCCGTCCGGGTCGACCGGCTCGGTCCGCCGCCGGTCACGGCCGATCCGGACACATCCCGTCCGGAACACCCGCCACACTGCCTCTCCTCCCCGATGACAGGACACCTCCATGTCCGAGCGCGACACCTTCGTCCTCGCCGACGTCGAACTGGCCCGGGTGGTCGACCGGATCACCGACGGCCAGTGGGACCAGCAGCTGCCACCGGAGTTCCCGACCCTCGGCGACCAGACCTACACGGTCCGCGAGATCGTCGGGTACCTGGCCTACGACGAGGCCTGGGTGCCGGCGATGGTGGCGGGGCAGCGGATGGAGGAGGTGGGCGCGGACGCCTTCGGGGAGCCGATCGGTGGTGACCTGCTCGGCGACGACCCGGCCACGCGCTACCGGGAGCTGGTCGACACGTCGATCGAGGCCATCACGGCCCTCGACGAGGAGGACCTCGACCGGCGCGTCGTGCACTTCACCTACGGCGATCACCCGGCCCGCGAGGCCATCGCCCACCTGGCGACCTTCCGCGGGCTGCGGGTCCACGACCTGGGGCGTGCGCTCGGTCAGGACCACCCCATGTCCGACGAGCTCGTCACGGGACTCTGGGAGATGCTGGTGCCCCGCTTCGAGGAGTACCGCGCCGCTGGCGTGTTCGGCGAGCCGGTCGAGGTGGGCGGCGACGCCACGCTCACCGCGCGGCTGCTGGCCGCCACCGGTCGCCAGCCCTGACCTCCCTGGGCCACGGCCGCCCGACGAGCGCTGCCGTCGGGTTGACTGGCACCTGGTCGATCGGGTGGCGCGAGGAGCAACCGTGGCGGACAAGGGTGACGAAGTCGAGGTCAGCGCGCTGGCGATCAACGTGGCGATCCCGGACGCGTTGCAGTGGGAGGCCACCCGGCGCGACCGGACGTTCCGCCTCACCACGCTGAACGTGCGGATGCTCCCCGACGGACGGCTGGCGAGCAAGGCCTACGGGCGCCCGGTCGAGGGTGGCCGCAGTGGCTACACGTCCTTCCCCGTGCCGGACGACCCCGACCTCACCGCCCTCGTGGCCGCCGGCGCACGACGCGCCGCCGAACGCTGGGCGGCCGCCCACGACCGGATGCGATGACCCCGGTGGTGCCCGGCCGCCTTGCCTCCACACCACCCACGACCGATCGGGCAGCGGCGATGCCTGATCGGCCAGCGCGAGGGCCTTGATCGCGTAGGCCGCCGCCCCCAGGTCGTGGGCGGCGACGTGGGCCACGACTGCGGCCTGGCCTACGGCGAACGCCGCGTGCCGGGCAGCCCCGTCAGTGGCCTGGCGGCCGCGGGTCCGACGGGCTGACGTCTCCCGAACAAGCCTGCAGGACCAGCTCGGCGCAGGTGGCCGCCCACAGCGCGAGCAGGTGATGGTCGGCGTCAGTGAGGGTCCCACCACGCCGGATGGTGGTGAGGCGAGGGTCACGCGCCTTCGGCAGATCACGCCGACCCCTCGTGGTCTCCGCGACGTCTCACATACCCAGCGCCCCCAAGCCATCCGCGTGCAGGATGCCACTTGGTGCCTCCCCAGGGATCTTGGAGAGAGAGAGCGGTGGATCCCAGAGAGTTCGTCGGCGCACTGGAGAGTGGCGAGAGCGGTGGCTACCAGAGGGATGGGTCTGGGGCATCGAGGTGGCCTGCATGACCGGGGCTTCCCCGGCGAGCCCCGAGTTGGCACGGTCACCCGATGATCACGCCGTCCTCCACCGCGAAGGCGCGCACGTCCAACGCTTTCACCAACGAGGTCGCGGCCTGCCGGCACGCGTCGACGTCTCCTCGACAGTGCATCGCGAAGTGGTCAACCGGATCGCCCGGCATGTTGAGCTCGATGTCGAACCCAGGCCCTTCCCAACGGACCCACGCGGGCTCGCTGTCGTTGATCGTGCCGATGTCGAGGGCGTCGGCGATGCGGACGACCGAGGCTCGGTCAAGTTGAAGTGGCGTCGGTTGAAAGTCGTCCGGGATGTCTTTCGGACGGCTCGCGTTGAGGGGGATGTCCTGAATGAAGACGTCCCAGCTCACGTCAGTCCCAATGGCCCGGTCGTTGGCCATGCTAGGTGAGAGAGGATTCCGCGCGTGCCGGCAAAGTGGATAGAGCTGCGGATCTCAGAGGTCTGAACGAGGCGCCGGATCCGGCTCCTCCTTCGCGCGGGAGCCGAGGAGAAGACCGGTCGCGACAAGGGCCATGGCGAGCGTGATCAATGCAGGGCCCCAATCGGCTTGCATGATTGCCCGCACAAGGGCTGCGACCCCGAGGAGGCTCGCGACAGAGATCAAGATCGCACGACCCTTGGACATCTTCATTGCGTCTCCTTCTCGTGCCGCAGGGTAGAGGCCTGAGCTGATGGGTTCGGGCGGATCCCGGGGCCGGCCGGCTCCGGGGAGGGCCGTGCGGAGTGTCGATACCGGACAGCTACCAGAGGTTTCGTGACCGGTCTAGAAAGTCTCGGGAGCGGTGGCTACCAGAGGTCTTGCGGCCCCCCGCAGCCCGCACCTTCGCGGGACCTCCCGGCAAAGGAGATACAGCGGCCACCGTCCGCGCGAACTGCCATGGCCCTGGGAGGTCTAGGCTCGCTGCCTGGAGATGCGATGACTCGAATCCTGCGCGGCGGACTTGTCGGAGGGGCGGCGGGCCTTGCCACTGGACTCCTGGGTGAGCTTGCAGTTCTGCTGGTGGTCGAGGTGTTCCCAACTGACGTGCTCATTGCTGGCTTCGCGGTGATCTGGGCTGTTCCTCTGGGTATCGCCGTCGGCGCAGTGACCGCTTGGCGAGGGTGGTTCGATCGTTGGCAAGCCCGTGCTTTCGCCTCCGCGATCCCCGGACTCCTTGCCGGCTTCACGGCCGTACGGATGCAATGGGCAGCGGTGTAGCTGACGGAGCCAGAGTGAGGAGTATGGGGATCGGGTGATAGCAGAGGGCGCCAGTTGCTGATCAGTCCGCTACGGAGCGATCCTTGCGACGTCGAGGAGGACTCGGACCCACCGTCGTACGGGCCCGAGACAAGCGCTCTCACAACCGATCATGGGGTCGCCACTTCATCAGGACCGCACCAGGCAACCCGGCCCTCCGCCTCCCTCGCTCCATGAGGAACCGTCGTTGTCGCCTGCGCTGCCATGGCGCAGGTGGCGCAGATGCAGGGCGTGGAGCTACACCGGGTTCAGGTTGCGCCCGCGGCTCGTTCGCCTTGCTGTTGCTCCTGGATCAGGGTGTCGTGGCGGGCCTGTGATGCATCGTGCGCGTCATCGCCGGAGGCCCCCCCCTGTCGACGATCGAGCTCATCGATGGTGCGGTCCTGTCCGTACAGAAGCACCGTGTCGCCGGGGTGCAGGCGCGTGCGGGGCCTCGGTGCCCCGACGTAGCGGCCGTCGGCGCGTTGCACGCCCAGCACCACGACACCTTCCTCGGGCAGGTCGAGGTCCTCGAGGGGCACGTCGACGATCCAGTCGTCTTCCTCGATGTGCAGCTCGCCGACCTTCCAGTCGTCCGACAGGTGCAGCAGATGTTCGTAGTCGCGGACCTCCAGCTCGGTGAACCGGTCAAGAAGCCGCTCGATGAGCCGCGAGACCCAACGGTCGACCACGCGACTACCACCGATGGCCCACAACGCCGCGACCCCGCCGACGAGCGCGACCGGGACGGCCCCGGCGGCGCCCTGCTCGAGACGGGACAGCGACACCACCAACGTTGCGAGCGAGGTGACCAGCCCGGCACCGCCCAGCAGGATCAGCAGCATCACGATCCGGCGACGCACCGGGTGGTTGACCACCCACTCGGCCTCGCCGGTCGTGAACCCCGCACCCGAAAACGCCGACCGTGCCTGGAACCGCGCTGCCTGGCGGGACAGGCCCGTCATCGTCAGCGCAACGGTCGCGGTCCGGGTCACCACCATGGACAACGCCACTGCCGTGAGGAAGTACAAGACCGTCCGCATCGCCATCCCTTCGATCCACCACTGGACCGGCACGCTAGAAGCGCACAGAGCCTCAGGTCACCGGCTCACGTCCGTCACACGCCGCACGCCCGACCGTGGCTGAAACCACCGAGGGTCCTGACATGTCGAACATGGTCGCACCGCACTGGGCACGTCACGGCCGCTTCGGAGTGCTCATCACGAACGGCCAAGAGGGTCGGGAGCGGGTGGATCTCCAAGGTCTCGCCTACGATTCGAGACTGTTCAGAGCGGGTTGCTCGCCGAGGTTTCGGCCCTACCGCCGAAAGTGTCGAGAGCGGGTGCTACCAGAGGTCTTGCGACCTGGACGCGGCGTTGATCGCCAGACGCCGAACGTCGCGCCTGCCATACGACGGTCGGACGGTCCCAGCCGAGGTCCTCGCACTGCTCGACGCCGACCGCCTGGTGGTGGCCGCCAGGCCGCGAATGAAGACGCGACTCAGTCGCCGCGGCGAAACGCCCCCATCACCTGGTGCAGGCGTCCCTCGCGGTAGTTGCGTTGCACGTTGTGCCGCTTGCGCTCGTGGTCCTCGCCCATCACCAGGTGGGTGCCGAGCACCGGCAGTGCCGCATCCACCTTGCTGTTGTGCTGCGCGTACCAGGCGAGCGCGTCGTCTGTGGTGTCGCGCCACTCGGTGGTGACGAAGCCCGCGGCCTCCACCACACCGCGCAAGTCGTCCGGGCTCACCAGGTGGCTGGCGGCGGGATCGGAAGACCACGGCGCCGGCAGGTGGCACGGGCCGCCCGCACCTTGCGCCAGCTCCTGCAGCACGAAGCGCCCACCGGGTTTCAGCACGCGGTGGATCTCCCGGTACAGGCGCGTCTTGTCGCTGATGTTCATCTGCATCTGCATGGTCCAGGCCAGGTCGAAGTGGCCGTCGGGCAGCGGCAGCGCGGTGCCGGAACCGGTTTCAAGGCGCACCTTCGGCGAGAGCCCGGTGAGCTCGCTCAGCCAGTTGCCCACCTCGCAGAACTCGGGCGTCAGGTCGATGCCGGTGACCTCGCAGCCGAAGGTCTCGGCCAGATAGCGCGCCGGTCCGCCGAGGCCCGAACCCACGTCCAGCACCCGCTCGCCGGACACCGGCGACGCCAGTGCCGCCAGCTCGCGCGTGGCGAGGCGGCCCCGGGAGTGGAACTCGTCCACCGGCGCCAGGTCGCCGGTGGTGACCGCGCGCAGGTCGACACCGGCCGCAGTCAGGCCTTGCTCGATGCGCTGGCGTAGCCCCCCGTCGCCGTAATGGGACACCATCGCGTTCGGGTCGTCGCTCATCCGCCGCGCTCCGTTGGATCCGTTGCCCACAGGGTGCCAGAACGGGAGCCGATTGCGAGGATGGGAAACCGCGGCCGGATTGGATCGCGAGCGACGGCGATTTCGCCAACGCCTGCCGCATCGCGCCCGACGGTGCCCGTCCACAGCTGCGGATCTTCCACGCCGACGCCGGCGTCTTCGCCGACGCCGGCGGCCTGAAGTTCCGCTACGTCAGCCACCTCGAGCACCAGACCGCTCGCGCGGTCGGACTGGCGGCCGACCGAGCGTCGAGGAGCCGATCGTGACCATGACCGACCCGCACCCCCCGGGGCTGCGCTGCCCTTCCTGCCGCGCAACGCTCGGCACGACGCTGCCACCACGCTGCCGTGCGTGCAGCGTGCCGGTCGGCGGCCCCACAGGCCGACGGCTCCTCGACGTCGATGCAGCGCCTCGCGACGCTGTCCGCCGAGCGTGTCGACCTGCTCGGCCGTCTCCGGCGCGAAGCCGGACCGTCGGCCACCGACCCGGCAGCGGGCGCGGCTGCGAACGCGACCCGTCCGCCGGTGTCGACCGCTCCCGCCGCCAGATCGCAGGTCCGCACCCGATCGCGCCGTACGGCCGGGCCGGTGCGCCGCTGGTTGTCCGCGGCGGGGCCGCAGACCCTCCTCGCTCTCCGAGGGCCTCGCGGGCCGGTCGCCGAGGTGGCGCTATCCCCCGGATCTCCAATGGCCAGCGACGTGGTAGCGACGTCTGGCGTGAGGTCCGGCACGAGACAGTGGGCCAGTCAATGGCTCGGTCGAAGACGGCGGGGAGTTGCCTTCAACGCCGCTTGACACGACTTCCCGACCCGCCCGGCGGCGCCGCCAACCCCCACTCGTCACGAGACAGCTTCCGCACCACAATCGGCATCCTTCGGATGCCGCGGCGAGCCGCCGGTGGTCGCTTGGGATGGGGGGATCTGGAGCTAGGGGGACGGACCGGTGTCCGGTCTCAGTCGGGGTCGTCGGGAGAGGTGGGGCCGACTTGGTTGACGGATGCGGTAGCCGGTCGTGGGCACGGTCCAGGTGCGGGTGCCGTCTCGGTGCCGGGTCAGTTGCCAGTCGCCCCTGGACTTGGCGTTGTTGAACCGCCTGGACAACAGGGTGAGGTTGGGCGCGTCGGTGGCCCCGCCGGAGGCCCAGCCCTGGACATGGTCGACCTCACACAACGGTCCGGGGGTGGTGGAGCCGGGGGCGGTGTCGTGCAGGTCACGGGCGATGATCGCGTCCCGCAGCCACCCGTCCACGTGACGGCGTCTCCGGCCATAGCCGACCACCTCGCCACAGTCGTCGAACAGGAACACTCGCGCATCGGCACCAGCGACGTCCAACCACTTCCGGGCGGTGGCGGATGTGACCTGGATGCGGCCGCCGAGCCGGTTGAGCACCCACGCGGGTGCGGAGCCGTCCAACAGTGCTTCCACCGAGCAGGTCAACGACACCGCGGGGCGGCCAGGCGTGGTGGCCGCCGTCGTGGGATCGCCGGCAGGCAGCGGCGCGAGCGTGGCGGCATCACGGCCGGTCAACAACTCGAACATCGCCTTGGCGCGGCGGGAGGCGTTGCGGCCCCGGACCTGCCAGGCATGGCGATGGGCAGCCGTCAGTTCAGCGTCGCTCATCCCGGCGGTGTCGGTGTCGTCAGGATGGGGTTCGGCTTCGAACGGAAAGCGGTCGTCGGCACGGTTGTCGATGGCCTGGGCCGCCCAAGGGAAGTGGTCGGCGTCCAACTCCGCGAACAAGGTCCCGGAACCATCCAGGCGGCCGGCCAAGACGGTCCGGTTGGACTCGACCGGCTCGGACTCCTTGTCGAGGGCACGCTGCTCGACGAGCTGGGCGACCAGCCAGTCGACCTCGTGGACCAACGCGTCGGCCTCGAACTCGACATGTGCCCGTGCAAGCTGCCCGACCAGGGCGTCGACCTCGTCGCGCCCTGCGACGTCGACGCGGCCGACGGCGGTGATGATCGCGCGGACCTGCGACCACGAGATCAGCCCGTCACGGAAGGCCTGGCGGACGGCGGGCATCCGCACCAGGGTGGTGGCGGCCCGCAGCAGGGCGGTGCGTTCGAACCGGACCATCCGCGCCGACTGGGACAACACCAGCTCGACCGCGACCCCGAGCGCTTGGTCGGTCGCGCCGGACTCCACGACCCGCACCAGGTGTTCGACCAACTGCACGGTCAACCGGTCGACCAAGTGGGCCGTCTCCAACAACTGACCGACCGCCGCCTGCGCCGGCGACCGGGACCAGTCCAGCTCGGCGACCTCGCACGGCGACGGGGCCACCCCGGTCGGCACCGGAACCGACCGATCGGGCGGCGGTGGCGAGTTCTGAGCGGGATTCAATGTCATGACACGACAGTATGCACCTACTGTGACAATCCAGACCTTCTCAGTTCGTTCCATGTGCACGCCGCGCACTCCTTGACGACGTGCCCGACCTGGCCGTCAGGACGACTCCTGCTCCACCACGGTCAGGTGGTCGATCGCGCGGCTGGCGGCGATGAACAGGCCGGCCGGGCCGTGTTCACGCCAGATCTCCTCCGGGGCCACGACCACGACGTGCGGCCACTCCAACCCGACGGCCTCGGCCGGGTCCAGCCAGTCACTCCCGCTGGCCCGATCGATCCGTGACACCGGTGCGATGACCGCCGCTTCGGGATCGTCCGGAAGGTCGTCGACCCGGTGCACGGCGCCTCCCGCGGCGGCGGAGCGCACCTCCGGAGGCGGCTGGCCGTGGTCGGCCCAGAAGGCATCGATCCAGGCCGCGATCGACGACGGCAGGCGCAGGCTGGTCGACAGGGACACGGCCTCGGCGTCACCCAGCCATGCGGCCGCGTCGCCACCGGCGAAGGACTGCAGCGGGTCCCCGGAGAGCAGGACGGTGGTCGCCCGACGTCGCAGCAACGCCAGCACGACATCCGGGAGACGCTGGTACTCGTCCACGACCACGAGGTCCCAGTCGGCCCGATCCGTGCGCGGGGATCCGTCGAGCAGGCGACGCGCGTAGGCGGTCGCCGCCGCACGGATCGGCCGGGCCAGGCCGGTCGAGGCCCCGACGGCACGCAGCAGGTCCGTCGGCGTCGTCGCGGGGCGCAGCGACTGGCAGGCCGCCTCGGCGGCCCGGCGTGAGGACTCGCCCGGGACGAGCTGCTGGTACTCCTCGACGACGGCCGCCGCCAGGGCACGGCTGCTGTCCCGGTACGACTGGGTGGCCGCGCGGGCCCGCACGGCCAGCACCGAGGCGATCTCGTCGGCCGGGACCTGGCCCAACGGGTGCGGCACGGGGCGGTCGGATGCCAGCAGGTCCCGGCGGGCGGCGAAGGCCGCGTCCAGAGCCCGGGGCAGCGCGAGGTCGCCGTCGTCGGCGGACGCGGGCGGCGTGACCTCGTCGGACACGCCGAGGTGCGCCAGGATCCGCGACTGCGGGACCGGGACCACCGAGGCCGTGCCCAGGAGTCGGGTGAGCGCCTCGGCGCGGCGGGCGAGCCGGGTCGTGCCCGTCACGAACAGCACCCGGTGGCGTGACGGGAGGTCCGCCGACAGCATCCGTCGCGCCAGCTCGACCATGACGATGGCCGACTTGCCGCTGCCCGGGGGCCCGGTCAGCACGACGTCCCCCGGCGCCGCGGTGATCGTCGCGAGGGCCCGACCCTGCTCCTCGGTCAGGGTCGCGAGCGGATCCGACATCCGGTCCTGCACGGCCGCGGCCCGCATCCGCGCACGGATGGTGTCCGCCAGGGCGGTGTCGTCGGCGGTCAACCGGTGCAGCGCCACGGAGCCGTCAGGGTGCTCGGTGGCCAGCAGGCGGTCCGGTGCGAGCAGGTGCCGCTGGCCGGCCGGGGCGTGCCACGGGACGAGCACGACCTCCTTGTCGGGGTCCAGCACCGCCATGCGCCCGACCACCGGATCCCCGTCGGCACCGGTCGCGACCACCAGCGCCGAGCCGTTCGTCCGCATCTCGTCGACCTGGAGCAGGAAGTCGTTGAAGGTGCGGGCGACCAGGGCGTCGTCGGGATCACCCGTCTCCACCAGCCGGCCCACCGCCTCCTCGCGACGCGCAACGGTGGCCGACAGCAACTCGCGTGCCGCCGCGATGCGCTCCTCGACGCGTGCGACCACGCCGGGCGCGACCTCGGCACCGGCCGTGGAGGGCATCAGGGCACCGATCGTCACGAGGGGCAGGCTCGACCACACGACGGTCGAGGGAGCCCCGCAGCCTAACGTGGCCACCGGACCGCGGTCAGATCCACCCCGCAGCTCAGACCCGCCCGGACCGGTCGGCGCCACCGCGTTCGTCCGGGGTGTCCCCGGCCAGCCACGCCGCGCCCCCTTCGGGCCCGGCCGGGCGCGCGATCCGCTGGCGGCCCGGGTGCTCGGTCAGGCGGACGTGCAGGTCGATGCCGGTGATCGGGGCCAGGTCCTGCAACATCCGGGTCAGCCGGGTGCCGTCCGGCAGGCGGCCCCCCGGGAGCACCTCGGACAGGGGCACGAGCACGAACGCGCGCTCGGCCAGCCGGGGATGGGGGACGACCAGGTCGGGCGTGTCCATCTCGACGTCGCCGTAGAGCAAGATGTCGAGGTCCAGCGTCCGCGGGCCCCAGCGGACCTCCCGGGAACGGTCCCGCCCGAACGCCGCCTCGGTGGCCTGGAGGTCGGCGAGCAGGTCGGCCGGGCGCAACGTCGTGTCGACCAGGACCACCGCGTTCAGGAACGGGTCCTGGTCGACACCGCCCCATGGGGCGGTCTCGTACACACCTGACACGTCCACGACCGTGATCCCGTCGGCGTCGTCCAGCGTCCAGGTCGCCGCCTCGATGGTGGCCAGGCGGTCGCCTCGGTTGGTGCCGAGCCCGATCGCGGCGCGCACCGGCACCCTGTCGAGGTGGTCCGCCATCGTCGACCTCCGGTCGTCGGGGGTCGATGCTACGCAGAGACAGGGTTAGCCTCGGCCGCCGAGTGCACGAGCCGAGCCGGGGGTGGCATGACCGAGGACCTGTTGGTCGTCCACGACGTGCGCCGGCCCGGCGAGGACCAGCCCCTGGACCTGGTCGTCGGGGGCGGCCGGATCCGGGCACTCGGACCGGCCGGGAGCGCGCCGACGACGGCCGACGTGGACCGGATCGACGCAGGGGGCCGGATCGTCGCCCCCGGGCTGTGGGACATGCACGTGCACGTCGGGCAGTGGGCGCTGGCGCGTCGACGCCTCGACCTGTTCGCCGCGGACTCGGCCGACGACGTCGCCACCCGCATCTCGGCCAAGCTCGCGGACGGCACCCATGTCGGCGAGTTCCTGGTCGGGCGCCGGATGCGGTCGGCCCTGTGGACGAGCCCACCCCATCGCGACCTGCTCGACCGGGTGGCCCCGGACGTGCCGGTCGTCGTGACCAACATCGACCTGCACACCGCGTGGCTGAACGGGGCCGCCCTGGCACGGTTCGGACTGGCGGATCACCCGACCGGCGTGCTGCGCGAGGCGGCGTGCTACCGCGTCGTCGAGGCGCTCGCGGACACCTCACTCGGTGAGCGGGACGAGGCCGTCGCCGCAGCGCTGCAGGACGCCGCCGACCTCGGTGTCGTGGGCGTCAAGGACTTCGAGTTCAGCGATGCCGTGGCGGACTGGCTGCGACGGGTCGACCGCGGCCTGCCACCGGTCCGGGTCGACACGAGCGTCTACGCCGCCCGGCTGGACGACGCGATCGACCGTGGCTGGCCCACCGGGACCGTCGTGCCCGGGACCGGCGAACGGGTCCGGGCCGGGCACCTCAAGCTGTTCGTGGACGGCGCGCTCAACAGCGGCACGGCCCTGTGCCACGAACCGACCCCGGGCATGGGCTCCGGCAGCGACGACGACCACGCCGCCCGTGGTGCCGGCAGTCCGGACGACGACCCACGCGGTCACCTCGCCACCCCGCCCGACGAGCTGCGAGCCCTGATGGCACGCGCCTGGCAGCACGGCATCGCGCCGGCCGTGCACGCGATCGGGGACCTCGCCGTCACCATGGCGCTGGACGCCTTCGACCACGTCGGCTGTCCGGGGCGGATCGAGCACGTCCAGTTGGTCGCCGACGACGACCTGGGTCGCTTCGACCGGCCCGGCCTGGTCGCGTCCGTGCAACCGACCCACGCCACCGACGACCGCGACGTGACCGACCTGCGCTGGGCGGACCGGGCCGGCCGCGCCTATCGGTTCGCCGACCTGGTGGCCGCCGGCGCCCGGCTGGAGTTCGGCTCCGACGCACCCGTGTCGCCGCTGGACCCGTGGGCGGCGATCGCCGTGGCGGTCGAGCGCACCGACGACGACCGTCCCGCGTGGCACCCGGAGCAGGCCCTGGACCGGGCCACGGCACTGGCCGCGGCCACCCGCGGCCGCACGAGGGTCACCGTCGGTGACCCGGCCGACCTGGTCCTGCTCGACGACGACCCGCTGGCCTGCGAGGTGTCGACCCTGCGGGCCGGGCCGGTCTGGGCCACCATGGTGGCCGGCACCTGGAGTCGAGCTCCCGACTGACAGGCCGGACGTGCCACGATGGAGTGGCCGTCAGCCGGACAGCCTCGCGAGGGCCCGGTCGAGGCGAGCCCGGGCGTCCTCGGCGATCGGTCGCACGGACTCGCCGGCGACGTCGAGCATCGCGTGCGGATCAGCCGCGACGACGTCGGTCCCACCGTCCGAGTTGGCACGCAGCAGGACGTTGCACGGCAGCAGTGCCCCGATGTCGGCGTCCAGTTCGATCGCCCGACGGGCCAGCGGCGGGTTGCATGCCCCCAGGATCGTGTAGCCGCCGACGTCCTCGCCGAGCTTGGACTGCAACGTCGCCTGCACGTCGATCTCGCTCAGGATCCCGAAGCCCTCCTCGGCCAGGGCGTCGCGGACCCGGCCCTCGGCGTCGGCCAGGTCGGTGTCGAGCGTGGTGGTGATGGTGTAGGCACCCATGTGGTCCTCGTGGTCGTCGGTCGTGGTCGTCGTGCCTGTCGCAACGCGCCGTGCCCGGTCCGACTTCCGACGAGGTGTCCCGCGATCGGGACACGGCCGGTCCGTCCGGTCGGCAGTGTCAGCCGGTCGGGCCCCGTCGATACGGTCGACGACCTACCGGACGACGTCCTGGCCGGTGTCCTCCGGGCCCGTCGAACACCACGACGCCCTCGGACCAACCGACCTGCCCCGCAGTTCTGCGACAGAGAGACCACCGTGACCGAGCAGCGCCCGCCCACGACCACCGATGCCGGGATCAGGGTCCCCAGCGACGAGTACTCGCTGACCGTGGGACCCGATGGCCCCATCCTGCTCCAGGACCACTACCTCATCGAGCAGATGGCCAACTTCAACCGGGAGCGCATCCCGGAGCGCCAGCCCCATGCCAAGGGCTCCGGGGCCTTCGGGCACTTCGAGGTGACCCAGGACGTCAGCCAGTGGACCAAGGCCGCGGTGTTCCAGCCGGGCACGACCACCGACTCGCTGATCCGGTTCTCGACCGTGGCCGGGGAACGTGGCAGCCCGGACACGTGGCGGGACCCGCGTGGGTTCTCGCTCAAGCTCTACACCACCGAGGGCAACTACGACATGGTGGGGAACAACACGCCGGTGTTCTTCATCCGTGACCCCATGAAGTTCCAGCACTTCATCCGCTCCCAGAAGCGGCTGCAGGCCAATGGGTTGCGTGACCACGACATGCAGTGGGACTTCTGGACGCTGTCGCCCGAGTCGGCCCACCAGGTCACCTGGTTGATGGGTGACCGCGGGATCCCCAAGACCTACCGCCACATGAACGGCTACTCGAGCCACACCTACATGTGGGTCAACGCCGCCGGCGAGCGCTTCTGGGTCAAGTACCACTTCAAGACCGACCAGGGGATCGACTTCCTCACCCAGGAGGACGCCGACCGGATCGCCGGCGAGGACAGCGACTTCCACCGCCGGGACCTCTACGAGTCGATCGAGTCCGGCGACCACCCCAGCTGGACGCTGAAGGTCCAGGTCATGCCGTTCGACGAGGCCGCCGACTACCGGTTCAACCCGTTCGACCTGACCAAGGTCTGGCCGCACGACGACTACCCGGTGCACGAGGTCGGGCGCCTCACGCTGGACCGCAACCCGGTCGACTTCCACACCCAGATCGAGCAGGCCGCCTTCCAGCCCAACAACCTGGTGCCGGGGATCGGCCCGAGCCCGGACAAGATGCTGCTCGGCCGCCTGTTCTCCTACGCCGACGCCCACCGCGCCCGGCTGGGGGTCAACTACACCCAGATCCCGGTCAACCGACCGCAGGCACCCGTCAACAGTTACAGCAAGGACGGGGCGATGCGGGTGGACAACGTCACCGACCCGGTGTACGCGCCCAACTCCAAGGGTGGGCCGGCCGCGGATGCTCCCTACGTCGAGAAGTGGCACGCGGACGGCGAGTTCCTCCACGCCGCGTACACGCCCCATGCCGATGACGACGACTTCGTCCAGCCACGCGCGCTGGTCAACGAGGTCATGGACGACGCCGCCCGCGACCGGCTGGTGTCCAACGTCGCCGGCCACCTCGCCGACGGCGTCTCCGACGAGGTCCTGCAGCGCGCCTTCGAGTACTGGCGCAACATCGACAAGACCATCGGCGATCGCATCGCCGACGAGTTCGACCGCGCCTAGCGGCTCGGGCGGGCGCGGGTGATCGTCACCGCGACCTCGGCGACGGGCACCGTCACCGGGGCCGACGGCTTGCGAACGGTGACCGTGACCTGCCGGACCGCGTGGTGGCCGAGGACGACGTCGGCGATCCGGGCCGCGAGTGCCTCGATCAGCTGCACGGGCTCGCCCGACACCACCTCGTAGACCTGGTGGGCGAGCCGGCCGTAGTCCACCGTGTCGGACAGGTCGTCGCTGACCCCGGCGGGGACCAGGTCGACCCCGACGTCCAGGTCGACCAGGAACTCCTGGCCGAGCTCGCGCTCGTGGGCGAGGACGCCGTGGTGGCCCCACGCCCGGATGCCCTGCACGGTCATGTGGTCCACGGACGTCCTCCTGGTCGGCCGCTCGGGGCAGTCATGTCGGTCGGGACACGTCGCACGGCGAGGGCCACGGCGACGGCCTGGCGGGTCGCCACGACGTCGTGCACCCGCACGACGCTGGCGCCGTCGACCACGGCCATCGCGGCCCCGACCGCGGACGCAGGATCCCGGCGGCGCGGGTCCGGTTCACCCGTCAGGGTGGCGAGGAAGGACTTGCGACTGAGGCCCACCAGCACCGGACCGATGCGTGCGAGGTCGGGCACCGCCCGCAGCAGCGCGAGGTTGTGCTCCAGCGTCTTGCCGAACCCGATGCCCGGATCGATCGCGATCCGTCCGGGTGCCAGGCCGGCGGCGACCAGCGCGTCGCGCCGTCGAACCAGGAAGTCCGACACGTCGGCGACGACGTCGTCGTAGGTCGGGTCGCTCTGCATGGTGCGAGGCGTGCCCTGCATGTGCATCAGCACGTAGGGCACGTCGCGCGCGACGACCAACGGCCACAGGTCGGGGTCGAAACGCCCGGCCGAGACGTCGTTGACGATGACGGCGCCGGCATCCAGGGCCGCCTCGGCGACGGCGGCCTTGGTCGTGTCCACCGACACCGTCACCCCGTCGTCGGCGAGCGCGCGCACCACCGGCACGACGCGGGCGATCTCGGTGGCCGCGTCGACCGACGCGGAGCCTGGTCGGGTCGACTCTCCCCCGACGTCGACGATGTCGGCGCCGGCGGCGACCAGCTCGCGGGCATGGGCGATGGCGGGGGCGGGGTCGCCGTCCACGGCGAAGGCCAGGCCACCGTCGGAGAACGAGTCCGGGGTCGTGTTCACGATGCCCATGACCGCCGGACGCGAAGGACCGAAGTTCCGACGGTCGTCCGGGTCGGCGTGCACCTGCCAGGTCATCGGTCGTCTCGGGGGTCGAGGCACGCCTCCCACGGTACGCGGCGGGTGGGGCTCGGACCGGACGGTCCGGACGGCTCCGGACGGCGGGTCTACCGTGCCGACGAGGCGGACCGGAGGCGGACACCATGACGTACTCGATCGTTGCACGAGACCCGGAGTCCGGCGAGCTCGGCATGGCCGTGCACAGCCGGGTGTTCGGGGTCGGTCGGGCGCTGCACCACGTCCGCGGTGGGGTGGGCGCCGTCAACAGCCAGGCCATGGCCCTGCCGGCCCATGCGACTCGCACGCTCGACGGGATCGCCGCCGGGGCGACGGCCGCCGAGGCCCTCGAGGACTCGCTGTCCCGCGACGACGCACGGGAGCGTCGCCAGGTCATCGCCATCGACGTGGCCGGTGGCACGGCCGCGCACACCGGCAGTGCGTGCATCGCGAGCGCCGGCCACCACGTCGGCCCGGACTGGGTCGTGGCCGGCAACATCCTGGCCGACGACGGCGTCGTGGAGGCGATGGTCGCGGCGGCCGAACGTGACACCGACCGGTCGCTGCCGCGGCTGCTGCTGGAGGTCCTGCAGGCCGCCGAGGCCGCGGGCGGGGACGCGCGCGGCAGCCAGTCGGCGGCGATGCTGGTCGCGGGACCGGACCACACGGGCGACCCGCTCGTCGACCGCGTCGTGGACCTGCGCATCGACGACCACGTCGCCCCGGTGACCGAGCTCGGCCGACTGCTGGCACGGGCGGAGGCCGGTCACGTGTTCGAACGGGCCGAGCGCCTGCTCGGTGACGGGGAGCCCGGACGCGCGGCCGAGCTGTTCGGCGAGGCGCTCGACGCCGTCGACCGTGACCCCGAGTTCGTCGTGTGGACCGCACTGTCGTTGGCGGGCGCCGGGGACGAGGCGGGTGCACGCGACCTGGTCGCCACGCTCCACGACCACCCCGACGTCGCCCGCTGGCAGGACTTCACCCACCGCCTCGCCGCTGCCGGCATGGTCGACCCCGACACCGCCACCACCTGGTGGACCTGACCCGTGAAGGCGGGGCAACCGCTGGAGCTACCGACCGGCCAGGAGGGAGAAGGCCTCGGCGCGGGTCTTGGGGTCGTCGCGGAACCGGCCCCGCACGGCCGAGGTGACCGTCTCAGCGCCGGGCTTGCGGATGCCGCGCATCTCCATGCACAGGTGCCGGGCCTCGACCACGACCATCACCCCGCGCGGGTCCAGCTTCGACTCGATCGCGTCGGCGACCATCGTGGTCATGCGCTCCTGCACACCGGGTCGCTTCGCACACACGTCGACCACGCGGGCCAGCTTCGACAGCCCGGTGATCGCCCCGTCCTCGTTGGGGAGGTAGGCGACGTGGGCGTGGCCGAACCACGGCAGCAGGTGGTGCTCGCACTGGGAGTAGAACGGGATGTCGCGCATCATCACGATCTCGTCGTGGCCCTCCGCGAAGACCGCCGAGATGACGTCCTCGGGGTCGACGAGCAGGCCGGCGAAGATCTCGTCGTACTCGCGCGCGATCCGGTCGGGGGTCTCGGCCAGGCCCTCGCGGTCCGGGTCCTCGCCGATGGCCTCCAGCAGCAGCCGGACGGCACGGCGGATCTTGTCGTGGTCGAACTCGCCACGGGGCTCGACGTTGGTGACGGCCTTGACCCGCGCCCGTGACGAGCGCCGGTCCTCCTCGGCCGCGTCGGCGTCCCGTGTCGGCTCGACCAGATCCACCGGGGGCCGGGTCGACTCGGACTGGCCGTCGACCGACGGCCCGCCGTCGCTCGCACCCACACCGTCGCTGCCCGGGGCGGTGCCGTCCTGCCGGTCGACCAGGCCGGTGGCGTCCCCGTCGGGCGGGGACGTCATGCGTCGTCCGACGACGCCGGCATCTCCTCCGGCGTGGGCTCGGTGCCCGGTGCCGACCAGTCGCGGTCGTGGTCGTGGCCGTTGCGATGGCCGTTGCCCGTCCCGTTGGTGCCCGGCGCCAGCCGACGCAGCAGCTCGATGACCCGGTCGGGTCCCTGGCCGTCGGGCGGCACGAGCGCTCGCGAGGGCCGGAGACGCACGGCGGCGAGGATCTCCTCGAGCCGATCGCCCTCGAGGGTCTCCTCCTCCAGCAGTGCACGTCCCATGGTCTCGAGGACGTCGTCGTTGTCGACCAGGACCTGGAGCGCCTCGTCGTGGGCGTGGTCGAGCATGTGGCGGATCTCGAGGTCGATCTGCTCGGCCACGCGCGCCGAGTAGTCCGGGGTGTGCCCGAAGTCCCGGCCCAGGAACGGCTGGGAGTCCTTCTGGCCCAGCAGGATCGGGCCGAGCCGGTCACTCATCCCGTACTGCGTCACCATCTCGCGGGCCAGCGCAGTGGCCTTCTGGATGTCGTTGGACGCCCCGGTCGTGACGTCGCCGATCTTGATCTCCTCGGCGACGCGCCCACCCAGCATCATCGCGAGCTTGTCGGTCAGTTCGCCACGGGTGTTGTAGGACTTGTCCTCGGTGGGCAGCGCCATGGTGTAACCACCGGCGCGTCCCCGCGGGATGATCGTGATCTTGTGCACGGGGTCGTTGTGTGGCAGGGCGTGGCCCACGATCGCGTGACCGGCCTCGTGGAAGGCCGTGATCGTGCGCTCCTTGTCGCTCATCAGCTTGGTCTTGCGCTCCGGACCGGCGATGACCCGGTCGATCGCCTCGGCCAGCTCGGCCTGGGTGATCTCCTTCTTGCCGAACCGGGCGGCCAGGATCGCCGCCTCGTTGACGAGGTTTGCCAGGTCGGCGCCGGTGAACCCGGGGGTCTGGCGGGCCAGGACCTTCAGGTCGATGTCGTCGGCCAACGGCTTGCCACGCGAGTGGATCTTGAGGATCGCCTCACGCCCGAGCAGGTCGGGACGGTCCACGGTGATCTGGCGGTCGAAGCGTCCGGGACGCAGCAGCGCCGGGTCGAGGATGTCGGGCCGGTTCGTCGCGGCGATCAGGATCACCGCGGTGCGCTGGTCGAAGCCGTCCATCTCGACGAGCAGCTGGTTGAGCGTCTGTTCGCGCTCGTCGTGGCCGCCGCCCATGCCTGCCCCGCGGTGGCGCCCGACGGCGTCGATCTCGTCCATGAAGATGATCGCCGGGGCGTTCTCCTTGGCCTGTTCGAACAGGTCACGGACCCGGGAGGCACCGACACCGACGAACATCTCGACGAAGTCAGAACCCGAGATCGAGAAGAACGGGACACCGGCCTCACCGGCGACCGCTCGTGCGAGCAGGGTCTTTCCGGTCCCGGGCGGGCCGAACAGCAGCGCGCCCTTGGGGATCTTGGCCCCCATGGCCTGGAACTTCTGCGGGTTCTCGAGGAAGTCCTTGATCTCGCGGAGCTCCTCGATGGCCTCCTCGGCGCCGGCCACGTCGGCGAAGGTGACCTTCGGGGCGTCCTTGTTGACCATCTTGGCCTTGGACTTGCCGAACTGCATGACGCGGCCGCCGCCGCCCTGCATCTGCTGCATGAGGAAGAAGAACAACCCGAAGATCAGCACGAACGGCAGCATGTTGATCAGCAGGGTGACCAGCGTCGAGTTCTGCTCGGGATTGACCCGCAGGTCCTCGATCTGGCCCTGGGCGACCAGGTCACCGATCTGGTCGCCGTTGATCGCCTCGGAGTAGGTGGTGGTGAACGGCACCCGGTCGTTGCCGTCGCGGTACTCGCCGGTGATCGAGAACGAGCGCAGCCCGACCTCGACGCCCGGCGTCTCGTTCTCCTGGGACGCGGCGACGAGCTGGTCGCTCTCGGCCAGCTCGAGGAAGCGGGTGACCGGGATCTCCTCGGGTGCCGAGGCGGAGTTGAACACGCTGACGGCGAAGAACATGACCAGGACGAGCACCACGATCCAGAGGAAGGGTCCGCGGAGGAGGCGCTGGGAGGTCTTCACTGGGGTCTTGCCTTTCCCGGTGACGCCGCCGGTGACGTCGTCCGGCTGGTGGGGCCGGCGAGGACGCGGGGTCGTCGCGGCGGTCGAGCCCGTGGGACAGGGCCCGAATGGGGACCGAATCGCCGTGGAGCCGGGGTACGGCGGCTCGGTTCGGGTGAATGGACAGCGTATCAGGGGGGCGCGCACCGGCCCTGCGGCGGGTCGTGGTGCGGAGGTGCAACGACGCGGCGAGGTCGGTTGTTCCTGCCGCGTCGCGAGGGTCCCGCTCCGGGCATCGGCACGGGGACGACGCGACAGGGGAAACCCTACGATCCGGACCTGAGGGTCGGCTGAGGACCACGCCACCTCCCGACCCCGCCGAGCCCGACCAGCCCCCACCATCCCCCACGAGCCGGACGGATCCGACCATGGACGTGCCACGCCTGCTGCCCGACGACGAGGCCCAGGCCCTGCTCGACCTGGTCACCACGATCGGCGAGCGCGAGCTGCGCCCCCGGGCGGCCACCGACGAGGCCGCCGGGTCGTTCCCCCGCGACGTCGTCGCGATGCTGGGTGCCAGTGGGCTGCTCGGGCTGCCGTACCCGGTCGAGGTGGGCGGGGGTGGCCAGCCCTACGAGGTCTACCTGCAGGCCCTGGAAGAGCTCGCACGGGCCTGGGCCACACCAGCCCTGGCCACCAGCGTGCACGTCCTGTCGTGCCACGCCCTGGCGGGGTACGGCACGCCCGAGCAGCAGGAGCGCTTGCTGGGTCCGCTGCTGGCCGGCGACCGGCTCGGCGCCTACGCCCTGTCCGAGCCCCAGGCCGGGTCCGACGTCGCGGCCATGACCACCCGCGCACGACGCGACGGTGACGAGTGGATCCTGGACGGAACCAAGGCCTGGATCACCCACGGCGGCCACGCCGACTCGTACACGACCTTCGCCCGGACCTCCGAGGACCGCACCCGTGGGATCTCGTGCTTCGTGGTGCCCGGCAACAGCCCCGGCCTGTCGTTCGGGGCGCCGGAGTCCAAGATGGGCCTGACCGCGTCGCCGACGACGACCGTCAACTACGACGGCGTGCGGATCCCGGCCGACAACCTCGTCGGCGAGGTCGGCCAGGGCATGGCCATCGCGCTGGACGCCCTGGACTCCGGACGGCTCGGGATCGCGGCGATCGCGACCGGGGTGTCCCAGGCTGCCCTGGACGCCGCGGTGGACTACGCCCACGAGCGTGAGCAGTTCGGCAAGCCGATCATCCGCCACCAGGGACTGGCCTTCCTGCTGGCCGACATGGCCACCCGGGTCGGACAGTCCCGGGCCACGGTCCTCGACGCCGCCCGACGACGCGACGCGGGCCAGGACGTGTCGCGCGCCGCGTCGATCGCCAAGCTCACCGCCACCGACAACGCCATGGCCGTCACGACCGACGCGGTCCAGGTCTTCGGTGGCTACGGCTACACCCGGGAGTTCCCCGTCGAGCGCTACATGCGCGAGGTCAAGGTCATGCAGATCTTCGAGGGCACCAACCAGATCCAGCGCCTGGTCATCTCCCGCACCCTCTGACGCGGACCGGGGTCGGCTCAGTCCGCGGGTCGGACCCAGCGTCGACCGAACCGGCCGTGGTGGGCGACGTCGTCGACCTCGCGACGCCGCCGGGTCCTCGCGCTGCCCATCCGGGTCTCGTCGGACGCGGGGTGGCCCATGCTGACCACCCCGACGAAGGACCGGTCGTCGGGGATGTCGAAGGCGGTGCGCACGGCGTCGTGGCGTGCCGGGGGGACACCGAACAGGCAGGCCCCGAGCTCCTCGTCGACCGCCGTCAGCAGGATCAGCAGGGCAGCCATCCCGGTGTCGACGTGCCAGTAGTCGACCGACCACCGGTCCTCGTCCCGGTCCTCCCAGCCCTTGTCCGACTCGGCGTAGCGGTCGAGGTAGGCCTGCTTGTTGCCCAGGCACAGCACCAGCACCGGTGCGTCGGTCATCCCCCGCAGCCACGTGTCCGCCTGGTCGCCGTCCCAGTCGGCGTCGGCGGCCGCGTCCCAGTAGCGGGCGCGGTCCTCCGGCGTGTCCAGCACCACGAAGTCCCAGCCCTGGCTGAAGCCCGCCGACGGTGCCCGGATCGCCCGGGCCAGGGCCCGCTCGACCTGGCCCCGGTCCACGGGCCGGTCCGGGTCGTAGTCACGCACCATCCGACGGCGGCGCACCACCTCGTCGAACTCCATGGGGCTCCCGTCGTCCGTCCCCTCGAGTCTGCCCTGCCACCGACGGACCTGCCGCACCGACCCGCGGCTCGCCGACAGGACGCCGCCTAGGAGTAGACCTCTGGGCGCAGCGTGCCGATGAAGTCCAGGTTGCGGTAGTGCTCGTCGTAGTCCAGGCCGTAGCCGACCACGAACACGTCGGGCACCTCGAAGCCGACGTAGCGCACCGGGATGTCGACCCGCCGGCGCGACGGCTTGGTGAGCAGCGTCATGACCTCGATCGACGCCGGGCCGCGCGAGCGCAGGTTTCCCAGCAGGTAGTCCAGCGTCAGCCCCGAGTCGATGATGTCCTCGACGATCAGGAGGTGGCGCCCCTCGATCTCGGTGTCGAGGTCCTTGAGGATGCGCACGACCCCCGACGACGTGGTGGCAGCGCCGTAGGACGACACCGCCATGAAGTCGACACTGGTGGGCATCCGGAGTCGTCGCGCCAGGTCCGACATCAGGACGTAGGCCCCCTTGAGGACGCCGACGATCAACAGGTCGTCGACGTCGGCGTAGTCCTCCTCGATCTGGCGGGCCAGCTCGTCGAGGCGGTCGCGGATGCGCGCCGCGGGGACCAGCACCTCCTCGATGTCCTCGGCGAAGGCGTCGGGCAGGGTGGCGAGGTCGTCGGAGCCTGCACCCTCGGCCGGCGCGGCCGGGACGGGGCGCGTGGACGGGTCGGTGACGTGGTCGGTCACGGGATCCTCGAGCGACGGGGTGTGGAACAGGATGGAGGAGGGGGGAGGGGGAACGGTTCGGCCGGGGCGTGGTCCGGCGCCACAGTGGCGAGACTAGGGCGCGGTGGCCGGACCGGGACGGCGGTCGCTCATCGCAGGCGCCGGATCGCGAGGTGCAGCTGGGGCACCGCGCGCCCGGTGCGCAGGGCGGGCTCGTCGGCGACGAGGCCGGGCACCCACAGCACCCGCTCCTCGGTCGCGACGACCGGCAGCAGGTCACGCGTGGGCCGGGGCACGCCCGCGTCGACGAACACGTCCTGGAGCTTGCGCGTGCCCGCCGCGGTCTGGACCCGGTCGCCGGGGCGCCGGGGGCGCACGACCAGCCGTGGCAGCCGCTCGCCGAGCCCACCCAGGACCACCTGGCACCGGTCCCGGCGACCACCGGGTGGCGCCAGGTCTTCGGGGATGCGCGCCGCCGGTGGCCGCCACGCCGACAGCAGGCCGAGCTGGGCACCACGCTCGGCCCCGGCCTCGCTGGTCGCCTCCAGCAGCCAGTCGGCGGACGGCCACGCGGTCCGGCCGTCAACGACCAGGTCGACGTGCGCCGGACGCGCCAGGTCCAGCGGCGCCACCGCGAGCCACCCCCCGGCCGCCACCGCCTCGGCGCCGGGCAGGTCGATCGCCCCCCGCCGCAGCATCCGGACCCGCTCGACCTCCGCGGCGGCGGGCGGAGCATCGTGGGGACGAGCGGCCACCACCAGTCGTCGGACCAGCCGCCGGGCCGCCGCCGGGGCCAGCTCGGCGAGGTCGTCCACCGGCACGGCGTGCACCGGACCCACCCGACGCACCAGCCGACCGACGAGCTCGTCGGTCAGCCCACCCATCCACTCCTCGTCGTCCCGCGCCAGGGCGGCCAGCCGCGCGAGGGCACCGACGACGTCGGGCCCGAGCGTGTCGAGGTCGGGCATCACCCGGTGGCGCAGGCGGTTGCGGGTCAGGGCGACATCGTCGTTGGTCGGATCGTGCGCGACCTCCAGGCCCTCCTCGTGCACGAAGGCGTGCACGTCCCGACGCCGCAGTCGCAGCAACGGCCGGCACCGACCGTCCGCGGCGGGGTCGATGCCGGCCAGGCCGGCGATCCCGGTGCCCCGCGCCATCCGCAGCAGCACCGTCTCGGCCTGGTCGTCGGCCGTGTGTCCGGTCAGGATCCACTTCGCCCGCGTGGCGCGGGCCGCCCGCTCGAGCGCCGCCCAGCGCTGGTGGCGCGCCGCGGCCTCGGGACCCTCGCCGGTCGGCTCGACGGTGACGTCGACCACCTCGAGGTCGGTGCCCAGGAAGCGGGCGGTCGTGGTGACCGCCGCGACGTCGGCCCGGTCGTCGCGCAGGCCGTGCCGGACGTGGACCAGGTGCAGGGCGAGATCTGGCCGGGCCTCGGCGACCAGGAACGCCAGGGCGGTGGAGTCGGGTCCGCCCGAGACGGCGACCACGACGGATGCGTCGCCCGGCACGTCGGTGAGCCCGTCACGCGTGGCGGCGACCAGCTGGTCGCGGGTGCGGCCCACGGGCAGCGCGCCCACCAGCTCGTCGCCGCTCCCCTGCCCCACGTCACGCCCCCATGGTCAGGCAGCCGTCCGGGCGAGCCAGGCGTCCGGGGTGTCCAGCTCGTCCGTCCGCGGGAGGTGCTCGGCGTCGGCGAACGCCCGGTTGAGCCCGTCGATCCCGGCGAGATCGATGACGCCACGGACGAACTCCTCGCCCTGGGCGTACTGGCGACGCTTCATGTCCATCCCGGCGACCGCCGTCAGGATCTTGCTGGTCAGGTCACCGCGCCGGGACTCCAGCGCCTCGCGAACGCCGTCGGGGTCCGCGACCACCGACTCGGCAGCCAGGGACATGGCGGCGTTGCCGTGCCCCTCGAGCAGGCTCATCAACCCCTGCGCGCGGTCGAGCAGCTCCTGCTGGGGCGGGGTCATGACGGCCGTGAGCACCGGCTGGACCGACCCGGTCCGGCGCGCCTCGCGGACGGCCTCGGGCAGCTCGGCGGCGACGCTCAGGATCCGGTCCGGGTCGAGCTCGGCCTCGGCCACGTACTCGTCCAGCAGGCCCCGGAGGTGCCCGCCGAGCCAGTCGGTGCCGTCGAACTGCAGCCGGTGGACGATCTCGTGGAGCACGACGCTGCGACGCAGGTCGTCGGCCTGGTCGCCGAACTCCGTCGCCAGGTCGAGCAGGTTGGGGCCCACGATCAGCAGCTGGCCCGATCCCTCGCCGGCCAGTGGCAGCACGAACTGGCCCAGCACCTTCGTGGACAGCAGTCCGAACAACGTGCCCAACTGGGTGCTGACAACCTTCGTGGCCGCGGTGGTGTCGCGCGACATGCGGGCGCCGAGACTGGCGACGACCGGGGTGACGGTCTGGAGGTTGGCCCGGATCCACCCCAGTCGGCCGACCACGCGACCCCGGGTCGGCGGCAGGCCCTCACCGAGCCGACTCCACTCACGTGCCGCCCGGTCGAGTTCGTCCCACTCGGCGTCGACCCGGACCCGCAGGTCGGCCGCCGCGACCGGGTCCGACACCTTTCCGGGCATCACGAAGCGGGCCGCGGACATCGCGGTCGACAGGTCGATCGTTGGCATCGCCGGGATCCTCGGGTCGGGCTCGCACACCGTAGGCCCCGGCACGAGGACGTGGTGCGGCGGTCAGCCCTCGGCAGGACGCCGACGGACGACCATCAGCCAGTACAGACCGCCCAGCAACGCGACGCCGCCCACCACCATGACCGTCAGGCCGACGGCGGCACCCCACAGGAAGTTTGGCTCGTAGTCCTCGGGGGCATTGGCGTTCTCGGGATCGTTCGCACCACCCGGCTCCAGCCCGATCGGCTCCTCGCCGGTCGCCTCGGTCGCGAGCTGGACCCGGTCGGCCGGCAGGTCGTCGGCCGCGGACACGCCCGCGGGCACGAGCACGGCCAGGCCCACGAACAGGGCCAGCAGGAGGGAGTGGAGCAGGCGACGCATGACGTCCTCGGCAGGCAGTCGTCAACAGAGGCGATGCAGAGACTAGCCGGGACGCACCTGCGACGGGCACGACGACGGGTCCCCACCGAGCGCAGCAGCGGGGTCGACCCTGCCCCGGGGCGTGCATTCCCGATGCAACCTCCGTGCCTGCCGTGCATTCAGCGCACACTGACGGTCACTGGTTGCAGGACGAACATCGTGGGCTGAACGGGGGCTTTCCGGCCGGCGTACGGAGGACCACGTCGACCTCCTCGCCCGGCGACCCGGACAGGGCCTAGGATGCCACCACGTGGCGCAAGGGCCCGGGTTCGGGGCCAGCCACGCGCTCGGCAGCACGACGGCACGCGACATCACGATGACATGGAACACCATGGACATTCGTCAGTTGCCGTCAGTGCATCCGAGGCCTACACTGACAACGCGTCAGTGTCGCTGGGATCACTGCTCGAACAACGGGGGCGGAGTCCCTGCGACGACCGACGACGTGGCCCTTGCTCACGGGGGTGGGACTCAGGAACCAGGGGGCCACGCACTCATGACGACCAAACCAGGGAGCACACCATGTCCGACGACATCGAGTGGCTCAGCACCAAGGAGGCCGCGAGCCGCCTGGGGTTGACCACACGAACCGTCTACCGCCTGATCGACGACGGCCAGATCCCCGCCTACAAGTTCGGGCGGGTCATCCGCCTGCAGGCGCGGGAGGTCGACAACTTCATCAACGGCGCGCGGATCCAGCCAGGGGACCTCGAGCACCTCTATCCGACGACGGCAGGCAACGCCGCCGACGGGGAGGGCTGACCGGGCTGCGGGACCACCAGGCCCACGTCACCCCCGAGCGCGCAACACCGCCTTCGTCCCTGAGACCGGGGGCGCCCTCGCCGCCTCGGACCATCTTCATCCTCTCGACGACCCGACCGCGTACGCCGTCGGGTCGTCGTGCGCTCGGGACGCTCCCCGGTCCCGGAGGGCGGATCGTGGGCCGGCGGTATCGTGGGCCGTGCCCGCTGGATCGCCCGCTGGATCGCCCCCTGGATCGCCCCGACCATCCGCTCCCGACCGCCGGACCCACACGACATGGCAGCGTCCGAACTCGACCTCGAGGAGCCTGCCGAGGTCGACCACATCCACGACGTCGCCGCCGCGCGTCTCCGCGGGACGCGACAGCGCTACACCAGTGGTCGACGAGCACTGGTCCGCCAGCTGCACGACCTCCACGGGCCGGCCACGATCAGCGAGCTCCAGGACGGTGGCAGCGATTCGTCGACCTCGTCGCTGTACCGCAACCTGGCGATCCTCGAGCAGTGCGGCGTGGTGCACCGGGTCGTCGCCGTCGACGACACGACCCGCTACGAGCTGTCGGAGGAACTCTCCGGGCACCATCACCACCTCGTCTGTCGCAACTGTGGTCGCGTCGCGGACCTGACCCTGTCCGACGACGTCGAGCTGGCCCTGGCCCGCGCCGCCGACCAGGCCAGCCGGACCAGTGGGTTCCGCGTGGCCGCGCACAACCTCGAGATGGTCGGCACCTGCGAGGACTGCGATCCCGAGACCGCCTGACGACCCGGGGCGGACCCCAGCAGCACCCCCGGGTGGGTCAGCCGGAGGTCCGTGCGCGTGCCCGTTGCACCGGGAGGGCGATCTCCTTGCCCGCCAGGACGGCGAAGAAGAGCGCCACGCTGACCACGGCGATGGCCGGTGAGGCCGCGACACCCCAGTGGAACGACACCAGCAGCCCCGTGACCACCGCGAGCCCCCCGACGCCCATCCCCACGCCCATCAGTACGGGAACCCGCCTGGCCACCAGGGCCGCCGTGGCGGCCGGCGCGACCAGCAGGGCGAACACCAGCAGCGTGCCCACGGTGCGGAACGACGCCACCACGGCCACGCCGATCAGCACCAGCATCGCGAGATGGACCCGCGCCGGGTCCAGTCCCAGGGTGGCGGTCGTGTCCTCGCTGTAGGTCAGGGCGAGGAACGCGCGGTAGCCCACGATCGTCGCGATGCTCACGAAGACGGCTGCCACCAGGGTCACCATGATGTCGTCCCGCCCGACGGCAATGGCGTCGCCGAACAGGATGGTCGACAGGTCCGTGGCGTAGGCACCGCCCCGCGAGATGATCGCGACCCCCAGCGCGAGCATGCCAACGAACAACAGGCCGATCGCGGTGTCGCCCGACAGTCGCGTGCGGCGCCGGACAAGGTCGATGCCCGCCACCATCGCCGCACCGGAGACGACCGCACCCACCGTGGTGCTGGCTCCGACGAGCACCGCCACGGCGATGCCCGGCAGCACACCGTGGGCCATGGCGTCGCCCAGGAAGGACAACCCTCGCAGGACCACCCAGGTCCCCACCAGCGTGGTGGTCACGACGGTGAGCAGACCCGCGACCAGTGCTCGGATCATGAACGGGTTGGCCACGAACGGCTCGACGAGCGTCTCGAACACGTCACGACCTCCCGGTGCCGTCGGCCACGCTGTCCGGTCCGACCCACCCCGGGACCGTACTGGTGACGGTCGCGCTCACCCGCACGACCCGGACCAGCCCTCCACGAGGCCCTCGCCCACCGTTCGCATCATCTCGGCGTAGCCGGCATCGTCCGGCGGCGCCGTCAACGGCAGGGGCACCAACTCGATGCCCGCCTCGTCGGCGAACGCCTCCGCCTCGCCCGCGGTCGATCGTTCGTCCACGACCACGACGTGGACTCCTGCCTCGCGGACGGCGGCCACGCCCGTGGCGAAGTCACGCGCGGAGGGGTCGACGTCCGTCGAGGTGCCCGGGATGACCGTCACCGGGACGTCGACGTCGTACCGATCGGCGAGGTAGGCGAGCGAGTCGTGGTCCGCGGCCACGACGCGGCAGGACGCGGGCACGCCGTCGATCGTCGCCTCGAGCTCCTCGTCGAGTTCGTCCAGTTCCTCCGCCACGGTGTCGGCTCGCTCCTGCCACGGCCCCGGCTCCACCTCCTCGAGTGCGGTGGCCACCAGCCCGGGGACGAGGGCCATCCGTGACACGTCGAGCCAGACGTGCGGGTCGAGGGCACCATGCCCGTGGCCGTCGTCCTCCGCGTGCACCTCGGCCTCCTCGTCAGCGTGCTCGTCCTCGACATCCTCCTCGTCAGCGTGCTCGTCCTCGGTGGCTTCTTCGCCAGCGTGCTCGTCGTCGTGTTCGTCGTCGGCACGTGTGCTGCCGGCCTCGAGCGGGTCGAGCGACTCCCCGACCCGCAGCACCGGCACCCCCGACTCCTCGGCCTGGTCGATCGCGTCCGCGAAGGCTGCCTCGAGCCCCAGGCCGTTCACGACGAGCAGGTCCGTGTCCTGCAGTTCGGCCACCTGTCGCGCCGACAGCTGGAAGGCGTGCGGGTCCTGGCCCGGTTCGATCAGCACCGTCACCTCGCCGTCGCCTCCCGCGACCTGCCCGGCCAGGTCCCCCAGCACCGCTGTCGAGGCCGTCACCCGGATCCCGTCCGGGTCACCGGTGCCGGCGCCCGACTCCGCACCCAAGGTCGTGGCACATCCGGCGACCACGACGGCGGAGGCCAGCACGACCCAGAGCCCACGGCGAACGGGGCGTGGACGCTGGACGCTGCCGGACGACCGGCCGATCGAGGAGGACGACGGCGGGGCGGGGTGCTGGTCCATGGCGATTCCTGGGACGATCTGGCGCGCCCGGGGCCGGACGCACCATCACGCAACCTACCGAAAATAGGAACCATTCTCAAAACCATTCCGATCCTGCGCTCGACCGGTAGGATCAGGCCATGGCCACGCGCACCGCTCCCACCCCGCCCGACGACACCACCGGCGACGTCGCCGCCCGGGCCGTGGACCTGGCCGTGGACTACGGATCACGCCATGCGCTGGCAGCTGCGACCTTCAACATCCCGAGGGGTTCCCGCACGGCCGTCATCGGACCGAACGGGTCGGGCAAGACAACGCTGCTGCGGGTGCTGGGCAACCTCGTGCGGCCCAGCCGCGGCCAGGTCGACGTGCTCGGCGCACCCCAGGGCGACGCCCGCAGATCGGTCGCGCACGTCCTGCAGGCGACCCACATCAACCCCGGCCTTCCCCTGACGGTTCGCGAGGTCGTCACGATGGGGCGCTACCCCCACGTCGGCCTGGTCCGGCGGTTCCGGGACGAGGACCGCGACGCCGTCGACCGGGCGATGGAGCGGATGCAGGTCGCCGAACTCGCGGGCCGACAGGTCGTGGAGTTGTCCGGCGGACAGCGCCAGCGCGTGTCGGTGGCCCAGGGCCTGGCGCAGGAGGCCGACCTGCTGCTCCTGGACGAGCCGGTGACCGGCCTGGACGCACCGAGCCTGCAGCGCATCGAGGCGGTCGTGCAGGAGGAGGCCGACGCCGGCCGGACCGTGGTCATGACGACCCACGACATCGCCGAGGCCGCGCGCGCGGACCACGTCGTGCTGCTCGCGACCCGGCTTGTGGCGACGGGGGTCCCCGACGTGGTCCTGACCCAGGAGAACTTGGCTGCTGCCTACGGGGCGATGACGTTCACCACCGCCGACGGCACCGTGGTGATCGGCGACCCCCACGTCCACGGCGGGGTCCACACCCACGAGTGACGGTCGACCCGGTGCCATCGAGGCCGGGTCAGCCGATGGGTTGGGAGACTGCCCGCGTCCGCGGCCGACGGTGCCGTCCCTGGTCGACGAGGAACGTGGCCAGGGCGAGCCAGATGAGTGCGAAGCCCACGATCCGCCCGACACCGAACGCCTCGCCGAACACCACCACGCCGATCAGGAACTGCAGGGTCGGGGCCAGGTACTGGAGGAACCCGAGGGTCGACAGCGGCAGGCGGCGGGCGGCACCGGCGAACAGCAGCAGGGGGACCGCGGTCACCGGGCCGGCCAGCACGGCCAGGACGGCCAGCGACGGCTGGTCCGGGAGCAGCCCGTCCCCGGTCCCGACGAGCAGCCAGGCGAGGGCGGGCAGCACCATCAGCAAGGTCTCGATCGCCAGGCCCTCGAGGGCGGCGACCTGCACCGACGACTTGACCAGGCCATAGGCGGCGAACGTGGCGGCCAGCACCAGCGCGACCCAGGGCACTGTTCCCGTCAGGATCGCCAGCAGTCCGACCCCGACACCCGCGACGGCCACGGCGACCCACTGCAGCCTGCGCAGGTGTTCACGCCGGACCACCACGCCCAGGACCACGGTCAGCAACGGGTTGATGAAGTAGCCCAGGCTGGCGTCGACCACGTGGCCGTGGGTGGCGGCCCAGATGTAGACGTACCAGTTGGCCGAGATCAGCAGGGCCGCCACGGCGAGCAGCCGCCACTGCCGTGCGGGCAGGTGGGCGAGGTGTCGGAGCCGCCCGGTGAGCGCGAGCACCACGACGCAGAACAGCGCGCTCCACACGATCCGGTGGGCGAGGATCTCCCCCGCCGGCAGTTCCTCGAGCAACTTCCAGTACAGCGGCAGCAGGCCCCACAGCAGGTAGGCCGACACCCCGAAGGCCAGCCCGCGGTCGCTCCCCCGCCCGTCCTCGTCCACGACCGACGCCTCCGGCTAGGCCGGTCGGAAGTCCGGCCGGCCGAGCGCGTCGAGGCGGTCCAGCCGGACCGACAGGCGCTGGCCCAGCCGCACGCTGCCGTCGGACGTCTGGGTCCCGTCGGCACTCACCTGCAGGTTGCGGCGCTCGGCGTCCAGCCGGTTGGCCGGAACCAGTCCACTCACGCCCGCTTCCGGGATGCGGACCCGAGCGCCTGCCGGCGTCAACCCGGTCACGACTGCCGTGGCCGGCCACGACACCGCACCCCGCTCGAGCAGGACCGACCACAGGGCGTTGCGCTCCAACGCCTGCGCGTGGCCGGCCGCTCCCGCCCGCGCGTCCAGCCACCCGGCGAGGGCTGCCAGGCGGTCACGGTCGTAGGGGGCGGGCTCGTCGGCGAGCGCCGCGCGGACCTGGCGGTGGACCACCAGGTCGGTGTAGCGCCGGATCGGCGACGTGAACTGGGTGTAGGCCGCGGCGGCCAGGCCCTCGTGGCCGGACGGCTCCGCGGAGGTCCCCGCCCGGGCGACCGCACCCGCGGCGGCCGTGGCCAGCAGGTCGGCGTCGGGGATCCGGTCGGCGGCCCGCAGCTCGGCGACGGCCGACAGGACGTCCAGGGGCCGTGGTGGGTCCGGCAGCTCCACGCCCGCAGCACTCGCGGCGGTGGTGATGCGGTCGACCCGGTCCGGGTCGAACCCCAGGTGGCTGCGGAACAGCAGGTCGACGTCGTGCTCGACGGCCCACCCGGCCACCGCCTCGTTGGCGGCGACCATCAGGCGCTCGACGACCTGCTGTGCACGTGGGTGCGGGTCGGCCTCGATCGCACGGATCTTGCCGTCGACGATCGCGGCCTCGAGCCTGGCCGGTTCGAACAGCGAGTCGAGGCTGTCGCGGGCGTCACGTTCGACGCCCAGGCGTCGCGAGGCCTCGGCCAGTGCCGCGACGTTGGCCGCGACCATCTCGACATGCTCCTGGTCGGCGCCCGACGGACCGTGGGCCCCGACCAGCAGCTCACGCTGGTCGATGTCGTCCAGGAACGCGTCGACCGCGGCGTAGGACAGCCGGGCCGTGCTCCGGATCACGCTCAGGGACAGGGTCACGTCGTCGAGCTGGCCGTCCGGCCCGACCCGGCACGACACGGTCAACGCGCCGCGCTCCTCACCGGGCAGGAGGCTGACCAGGTCCTCGGACAGGGCCGGGTCGAGCATCGGCGCGTTGCCACCGACGGCCAGGTACGTGGTGGTGCCCATCGTGGCCGCGTAGCGGTCCGCGGGCGAGTCGATCCCGACGGCACCGGCCGGGTCGGCGATGTGCACGTACAGGTCGACGGGCGTCTCGGGGTCACCGTCCCACGCGGCCGACAGGGCGTCGTCGAGGTCACGGGACCGGTCGTCGTCGATGGTGACGACGACGGCGTCACGCCAGTCGAGCCCACCGAGCTCGCGACCGGGGACGGGTCCTTCGGCGGACAGGCCGGCAGCCATGCCGGGTCGACCCGAGGCGAGCTGGCCCTGGGCCCGCAGCGCGGTCCCGAGCGTCTCGGCCGGCGGGAGGCCGACCTCGGCCGGTCCCGGCTCGAGGACGTCGGGGGCCACGCCACCGTGCGCGATCGTGACGGCCCGGGCACGGATCGCCGCCGGGGCCTGGGTCGGCGTCGGGCCGCTGACCAGGCTGCGGGCGGTGGCCCGCCCGTCCTCGTCGGCGGCGACCATCACGACCACCTGCCGACCGTCACGATGGGCCAGCTGGTCGGCCAGTGTCGCGGCGACCGGGAGCCGCCCCGAGCCCAGGCGGGGGTCGGGGATGACGGTGGTCTCGCCGACGAAGGTCGCCACCGTCCCGACCAGGAACCGGCGTGGTCGGGACCGCAGGGTCATGGCAGTGACGTTGACCCGGTCCTGGTCGTCCAGCTCGATCGTGGCGACGACGCGGTCACCCGACAGCCACCCGCGGGCGAGGTCGGGCGGGACGAAGCCGGAGTCAGCCTCGACCGGGCCACTGGCGGGACCCTCCAGCCTGACGGGTGCGTCGAAGTCGACGAACCCGAAACCACGGGGATGGGGCGAGTACGCACCGTTGACCTGCACGACGAGACACCTGGAGAAGGAGACGGAGAACGAGCGCACACGGTACCCGCACCCCACGACCGCTCCGTCGTCGTCGAGCGGGCGTCCCCACCCGCCCCGAGCCGGTCTACCGTGGCCCGCATGACGACCTCCACCACGCCCGACGGTCTCGCCCTCCACGACGCCGCGCTGACCGACCTGCCCGTGCCCCGGGTGTACGAACTGCTCGCCCTGCGCGTCGACGTCTTCGTGGTCGAGCAGGCCTGCGCGTACCCCGAACTGGACGGACGCGACCTCGAGGACGGCGCCCGACACGTCTTCCTCGTGGAGCCCGACGGCGACCGGGTCGTCGCCGCGCTCCGCCGGCTCGACGACCGGGTGGACGATCACCCCGTGACCCGGGTCGGGCGCGTGGTGACCCACGCGGACCACCGCGGAGCCGGCCTGGCCGGCTGGCTCCTGGACCACGTGGTGGCGGGCGAGCAGCGAGCGATCGTCCTGGACGCCCAGGAGCACCTGGTCGACTTCTACGCCCGCAGCGGGTTCCGGGTCACCGGCCCCGGCTGGCTGGAGGACGGCATCCCCCACGTGCCGATGCGCCGCGACCCGGAGGACGCGTGATGCCCGACGTCATCGTGATCGGTGCCGGCTCGAGCGGCGCCGTCGTGGCCAGCCGCCTCAGCGAGGACCCCGACACGACGGTGTTGCTGCTGGAGGCCGGGGGCGAGGACCGATCGCTGGACACCCGGGTGCCCGCGGCCTTCACCAAGACCTTCAAGACCGACCTCGACTGGGACGTCACCACCGTCCCCCAGGAACGGCTCGGCGGGCGGGGCCTGTACTGGCCCCGTGGCCGGGTCGTGGGGGGCTCGTCCGCGATGAACGCGATGATGTGGGTCCGCGGCACGCCGGCCGACTACGACCGGTGGGCGGCGGCCGGCTGCGACGGCTGGGGCTACGAGGACCTGCTCGAACACTTCGTCGCCTCGGAGGACACCGAGCGGGGCGGCGGCCCCGAGGTCGGCGTCGGTGGGCCCCTGTCGATCCGCGAGCCGCGTGACCCCAACCCCGCGACGCTGGCCTTCGTCGACGCCTGCGTGGCGGCCGGCATCCCGCGCAACCACCACCCCAACGAGCGGGGCAACGACGGCGTGGCGCTGACCCAGGTCACCCAGCGGCGCGGCCTGCGTCACTCCGTCGCCACGGCCTACCTCGGCCCGGCGCGTCGGCGGGACAACCTGACCGTCGTGACCGGCGCCCACGTCGCGCGCGTGGTGGTCGAGGGCTCGCGCGCGGTGGCGGTGGACTGGACCGACGACGACGGCGTGGAGCACACCGCGACCGCCGGGCGCGAGGTCGTGGTGTCCGCCGGCGCGGTCAACACCCCCCAGGTCCTGATGTTGTCGGGGATCGGGCCGGCCGGGCACCTGCGTGACCACGGGATCGAGGTGGTCGTCGACCGACCGGCGGTGGGCGAGAACCTGTCGGACCACCTCGCCACGGCGATCGTGGTGCACACCGACCGGACCGACACGCTGGCCGGCGCCGAGACCACGGCCAACCTGCTCCGCCTGCTGGCGCGTCGGCGGGGCCCCCTGACGTCCAACGCCGCCGAGGCACACGCGTTCCTGCGGACCGTCGAGGGACGGGACCGTCCCGACGTCGAGCTGGTCTTCGCGATCGTGCCCTACATCGACCACGTCCTCGAACCGCCCACGTCGCACGGCTACACCCTCGGCGTGGTGCTGCTCGACCCGGAGTCCCGGGGGACGGTCCGGCTGCGGGACGGGGACCATCGGTCACCCGTGGTGGTGGACCCGAACTACCTCGCCACCGACACCGACGTGGCCACCCTGGTGCGGGGCCTGCGCCGGGCCCAGGAGGTGCTCCACACCCCGCCGCTGGCCGACCTGGTGACGACGCCGTGGTTGCCCGACCACTGGGTGGACGACGACGACGCGTGGCGTGCCCACCTGGCCCGCTGGTCCGAGACGCTCTACCACCCGGCCGGAACGGCACGGATGGGCAGCGACGACGACGCCGTGGTCGCGCCCGACCTGCGCGTGCGCGGGGTGGCGGGACTGCGCGTGGCCGACACGTCGATCATGCCGTCGTTGGTCAGCGGCCACACCCATGCCCCGGCCGTGATGATCGGCGAGAAGGCCGCGAGCCTGCTCCGCGCCTGAGCTTCCCAGCACCCCCCGCACACGACGCTGCCCCGGACCAGTGGTCCGGGGCAGTATCGAAGGTGTACGACGAAGAAGATCGCCCGTGGACGTTGCGAGCAACTCCATCGCGACCGGAGGTCGCGCGTCAGGCGGCCTCGAGGGCCACGCCGTCGAGCCGCTCGGCGACGGCCTGGACGGCGTCGTCGACGGTCCAGTCCATGGCGCCGACGAGCTCGCCGACGATCAGGTCGTGGACCCGGTCGGCCGAGCGACGCTCGGTGCTGGACAGGCCGCGATCACGGTCGCGGTACTCGAGGTCGCGGTAGACCCGCGCCATCTCGACCAGGTTGCCACTGTCGGCGGTCGAGTCGGTCCGCGCGACGCGAGAGCGCCACGAGGACGCCTTGGCGATGCGGGACGGCTTGCTGTCCGACAGCGCGTCGAGGGCAGCCTGGGCCTCGTCGGGCTCGGCGACCGTGCGCACGTGCTCGAGGATCTCGTCCTCGGGCAGGAGCACGCTCAGGGCCGCTCGCCCGGAGGGCGAGGCGTCCACGCGCAGTTCCACGTACGTCTGGACACGGTCGCCGACCTGGCGCTCCTGTGTCCCGACCACGTGGCAGATGCCGTGAAGAGGATGGACGTAGTGTTTCGCTGACATGTGAAGACTTTCCCGAACTCACCCCGATCAACGTAGGGTGCCCGGCGAATGTTCCCGGGAAACCACGCTGCGTGGCCGAACGACCGTGGACTGCGGCACAGGAGCGCCGAATCACCCGCTCGAACAACGTTCCAGCCGCCCTTGCCTGTCAGGCGCCGCTCGCGACGTGCGTTGGGCGCACGAAAAGTTGAGCTTGCAACCGCTTTGGCGCCGGGCCTGCACGGTGATCAGGCGTTGGCGGCCTCCCGGGCGGCACGACGCGCACGACGCTCGTGGCGCACGGCGCGCTTGTCCTCGAAGCGGGTGGCCTGGCCGTCCAGCTTGCCCAGGAAGTCGGCCAGCTCCCGACGTCGCTGCTCGGCGTGCTCGTCCAGGCCCTCCACGGCGAACACCCGCCACTTCCGCAGCAGTGGCCAGACCACGTCGTCGTGGTGCCCGCGCAGGTCGTAGATCCCGGCGTCGGCGATCACGGCGGAGTGACGACGGAAGTTGGGCATGCCGGCGCCGGGCATCTCGAAGCCGATGACCTCGTCGGCGATCGCCATCACGGTCGCGGAGGGGTCCAGCTCCATCGCGGCCGTGACCATGTCGCGGTAGAAGACCATGTGCAGGTTCTCGTCGGCCGCGATCCGCGCCATGATGCGGTCGGCGACCGGGTCGTCGGAGTAACGCCCCGTGTTGCGGTGGCTGATCCGGGTGGCCAGCTCCTGGAAGGCCACGTAGACCATCCCGTGGAGCGTGTCGCGGGCGTGGTGGTCGTAGCCCTCCTCGACGACCGCCATGCGACCGCGCTCGAGCGCCACCGGATCGTGGTTGCGGGTCACGACCAGGTAGTCACGCAGGACGATCGAGTGGCGTCCCTCCTCGGCCGTCCAGCGGTGCACCCAGTCCATCCACGCGGAGTCCTTCTTGCCGAACATCCCATGGATCTCGCGGTGGTAGCTGGGCAGGTTGTCCTCGGTGAGGAGGTTGACCTCCAGCGCGGTGCGGGCGACCCCGGTGAGGCTGGGCTGGTCGGGGGTCCAGGGCTCGCCACCCTCGAAGCCCTCGAAGTCCCGCCCCAGCGAGTACGGGACGTAGTCGTGCGGGAACCACTCCTCGGCGACGCCGAGGTGACGCTCGAGCAGTCGCTCGGCCTCGGGCTCGAGCTCGTGCAGCAGGTCGCGTTCGCTCACCATGGGCGCACTCCATCATCTGACGTCGGCATCAACTTACGGCATCGTAACCTACGACACCGGAACCGATCCGATCCCCCCGCTGTCCGAACGTCCCCCGCCAACGGGTCGCCGCCCGCGACCCGGACGCTCACGACTCGTCGTCGTCGGCTCCGAAGACCGCGTCGACGATCTCCTTGCAGGTCGGGCAGACCGGGTAGCGGTCGGGGTCCCGGCTGGGCACCCAGATCTTGCCGCACAGGGCGCGGACCGGGGTGCCCTCGACGTAGGAGCGGGCGGCCTCGGACTTGTCGACGTAGTGCGCGAAGCGGTCGTGGTCGCCGTCGTCGGGCACCGGTCGCGGGATCGTCCCGGTGTCCGGCTCGGCGGGCGCCACGCGCGGTTTCGTGGTGGGCTCGGTGGTGGGGGCGGACGAAGCGGTCGGAGCCATCTCGATCCCGGCGGACGACGACAGGCGTTCGGGTCCGATGGTAGGTGGGCGCGACACGGCGGCACACGTCCTCGAGGTCCCGGTGGACATCGCGGGCCCCGACACCAGGGCTTTCGGCCCGCCGCCGGGCGTGGCAGACTCGTGGAGTCGACGACTCGGCCGGGCGCGTGCCACCTCGACGACCAGCGGTCCGCACGTCCCCGCCGTGGAATCGGGGAAGCCATGCCGCACACCCACCACGCCACCCGGGCCACGCCTCACACCGACCTGCAGCGCACCCGGGAGCGCACGCTGGCCTTCGTCCGGGCCTTCCAACGACAGGCCGGGGTCACCATCCCGCTGCGCCTGTGGGACGGCACCGAGGTCGGCCACGGGGACTTCCGGCTGGTGCTCAACCACCCGTGGTCCCTGCGCGCACTCCTGGTCCCGGCGACCGACCTCAATGCCGGCGAGGCCTACCTCCGCGACGACGTCGACGTCACCGGGGACCTCGTCTCCGCACTCCACGCGATCGCTCGCCTGCGTGACGGGCTGGGGCTGCTCGACCGCGCCCGGATCGCACCCCGGCTCCTGGCGCTGCCGACCCCACCGGACGACGACGTCGGGGTGGTGCAGCGGGCGGCCATGGTCACCGGTCGCCGGCACTCCCGCGCGCGCGACCGCGACGTCGTCCGGTTCCACTACGACCTCGGCAACGACTTCTTCCGGTGCTTCCTCGACGAGGACCTGGTGTACTCGTGCGCCTACTTCGCGACCCCCGACACCAGCCTGGAGCTGGCCCAGCGTCGCAAGCTCGACACCGTGGTCCGCAAGCTCGACCTGCGACCCGGTGAGCGACTGCTGGACGTGGGCTGTGGCTGGGGCAGCCTGGTGATCCACGCCGCCCGCCACTTCGGCGTCCACGCGACCGGCGTGACCCTGTCGTCCGAGCAGGCACGGGCCGCCCTCGCGCGGGCCGAGGAGGCCGGCGTGGGCGACCGCGTGGAGATCCGCGTGGCCGACTACCGCGAGGTCGGTGGGTCCTTCGACGCGGTCGCCTCCGTCGGGATGGTCGAGCACGTGGGGTCTGACCAGCTCGCGGCCTACTTCCGGCACCTGTACGGCCTGCTGGCCGACGGCGGTCGCCTGCTCAACCACGGCATCACGACCGGCGGGCGCCGGGTCACCCGTGACATCGACGCGGCCGACGCCAGCTTCATCGGTCGCTACGTCTTCCCCGACGGTGGCCTGGTCCCGGCATCGCGCACGATCCACGAGGTGGAGGAGGCCGGCTTCGAACTGCTCGACGTCCAGCAACTCCGCCGGCACTACGCACTGACCCTGCGGGAATGGGTGCGACGGCTGGAGGCCAGCCACGACCGGGCGGTGGCCGCGGCCAGCGAGGTCGACTACCGGATCTGGCGCGCCTACATGGCGGGGTCGGTGGTCGGGTTCGACACCAACGACCTGGGCGTGGTCCAGGTGCTGGCCGGGCGCGGCGCGGACGTGCCGCTGGACCGCTCGTTCATGACGCCCCGGGTCGACCTGCTCGGCGAGACACGTCGTGGCGGCGGGGCCAGGGCGACCACGGACAGGCCCGGCTGACCCGAGACGAACGCCCGGCCGCTGGCCGATCGGGTCACAGGCCCAGGCCGGTGTCCCAGCCGTTGATCCCCACCAGGATCGCGAGCAGCCCGAACGCGCCGGCGACGGCCCAGGCACCCCAGCCACGGGCCCGCTCCGGCCCCTCGAACACCAGCCACCCGGCGATGGCACCACCGATCAGCCCACCGAGGTGACCACCGATCGAGATGCCGCCGACGAAGAACGTGAACACGAGGTTGAGGATCAGCAACGAACCGATCGAGGTCGACCACGGGTTGATCCCGCGGGACCGCAGGCCGATCATCGCCGCGCCCATCAGGCCGAAGACGGCGCCGGACGCCCCGATCGTGAACGCCTCGTAGGACAGCACGAGCGCACCGGCGGACCCCGCCAGCAGCCCCGCCATGAAGGTCGCGAGGTAGCGGCTGGGACGCATCGTGCCTTCCAGGAGCATCCCGAGCTGCCAGGTCAGGTAGGCGTTGAAGCCGATGTGGACCAGCCCAAAGGGCAGCTGCGGGTCGTGGAGGAACCCCGAGGTGACGATCCGCCACCACTGGCCGGCGGCGACCGCCGGCCCGAACAGCGCGCCGCGACGGACCAGGTCGAGCCCGGGGATCTGCTCGCCGACATAGACGACCACCATGATCCCGACCAGCACCCGGGTGACCACCATCGCCTCCGAGGCGGACACGCGGCGGGCGGCCTGGCGCTGGCGAGCCGGCACCTGCGCGTCCTCCGGGCACAGGAAGCCGACCGGGGCGTCGATGGCGTCGTCCAGGCAGATCGGGCGCCCACACCGCGTGCACGACAGCGGCGCGGGGCGATCGGGGTGGCGATAGCAGGTCTGCCCCTGCTGCGAGGTGGTCTGGCCGGACATGCAACCTCCGCGGAACGCCGGGTCGATCGAGCGGCTCCGCGAACGTGCCGCGGGGCGGACGGCCCCCGACGGTATCCGGCGGGTCTCCGACCGGAGGTCGAACCCCGGCAGCACTCGCACCGACCGGCCCCGGACGAGTGGTGGGCCCGCAGTGCCGGGCACGGCGGGCATCCTGTCGACGACGGCGATCGACGACGAGGAACACGTGAGCACTCCCGACCACCCCACCGGACCACGCCACCTCCTGCACCGCGCAGCCCTGGCGTTGGAGCGTGGGCTCGACGCGCTGGCCCGACGACTCGACGACGGGTCTGCGCCGGACGACTTCCGGATCATCGCCTACGTCGGCCACGGCCACCCCGGCGAGGTGGTCGTGCGTGGCCGCGTGGTCGACGACCCCCGACCGCCCGAGGCCGTCGTCGGCGAGTCGACCTGGACGTCCATGCGGCGGATGGCGGCGCGGTTCGCCTCCGACGAGCTGCCGGGCGTGCCGCTGGTCGTGACCTGTGGTGGCGACCGCGTTGAGGTCACCACCGACGACGAGGGGTACTACGACGTCCGACTGCACCCGGACCTGCCCGTCGACGGCGGTCCCTGGCGCTCGGCCGACGTCCGCCTGGCCGAGGCCTGGCGCGGGCTCGACCCCGACACGCACGCCGTGGAGGCCCGGGTGCGGGTGCCCGGCCCCGACACCGACCTCGCGATCATCAGCGACGTCGACGACACCGTGCTGCAGACCGGGGCCCAGCGCTTCTGGGACATGGTGCGGGTCACGGCCACCGGCTCGGCGGTGACGCGCACACCGTTCCCGGGTGTCGCCGGCCTGTACCGCGCCCTGGAGACCGGGACCGGGGGACCGCGACGGCCGTTCTTCTACGTCTCGTCCAGCCCGTGGAACCTGTACGGCTTCCTCACCGGGTTCCTGCGCCACCGGGACATCCCGCTGGGCCCCCTGCTGCTGCGCGACCTCGGGATCGACGAGACGAAGTTCGTCAAGTCGTCGCACGGTGACCACAAGCTGGTGCGGATCCGCGAGGTGCTCGAGCTCCATCCCACGATGCCGGTGGTGCTGGTCGGCGACTCCGGCCAGCACGACCCGCAGATCTACGCCCAGGTCGTGGCGGAGCACCCCGGGCGGGTCCGCGCCGTGTGGATCCGCGAGGTCCGTCTCGATCCCGGTGACGAGAAGGTCGAACGCCTCGGGCCGCGGTTCGACGAGGCCGGCGTGCCGATGGTGCTGGCACCGGACTCCACCGCGTTCGCGGAGCACGCGGTCGAGCTGGGCCTCGTGCCGCCGGAGGTGGCCGCGGCCGTCGCCCGGGCCGTCACCGACGAGGAGGCCGGTGCGTCGGCGACCACCGCCGGACCGGAGCGGCACTGACGCCAGCGACCGGGCTGGACCCGGCGGGTCGTCAGCCGGCGTGCCAGCTCGAGAAGGGTTCGCCGGTGATCCGCTCGTAGGCCTCGAGGTACTTGGCCCGGGTCGCGGTCACCACGTCGTCGGGCAGCTCGGGGGCCGGCGGGGTCTTGTCCCAGCCCGTCGAGGTCGCGTAGTCCCGGACGAACTGCTTGTCGAAGCTGGGCGGGGTCGCACCCGGCGCCCACTGGTCGGCGGGCCAGTACCGCGACGAGTCCGGGGTCAGGACCTCGTCGGCCAGCACCACGTCCCCGTCACGCAACCCGAACTCGAACTTGGTGTCGGCCAGGATGATCCCGCGCTCGGCGGCCAGCTCCGCGCCGCGCCGGTACAGCTCCAGCGACAGGTCCCGGAGTTGCTCGGCGAGGTCGTCACCGACGTCGGCGGCCATGCGGGCGAACGTGACGTTCTCGTCGTGGTCGCCCTGCTCGGCCTTGGTCGCGGGGGTGAAGATCGGCTCGGGGAGGCGGTCGGCCTCGACCAGCCCGTCGGCGAGCTCGATGCCGCAGACCGTCCCGTCGCGCTGGTACTCCTTCCAGCCCGACCCGACCAGGTAGCCACGCACCACGCACTCGAAGGGCACGATCTCGACCTGGTCGACCAGCATGGTCCGACCGGCCAGGTGCTCGGCGTGGGCCTGCGCGGCCGGACCGAAGTCGGCCACGTCGGTCGACACCAGGTGGTTGGCGGTCGCGTCGCCGAGGTGGTCGAACCAGAAGGCCGACACGCCGGTCAGCACGCGGCCCTTGTCGGGCACCTCGGTGGGGTGGATCACGTCGTAGGTGGACACGCGGTCGGAGGCGACCAGCAGGAGGCGGTCGTCGCCGGCGTCGTAGATGTCGCGCACCTTGCCGGAGCGCAGGAGGGTGAGGCCGGGGAGGGCTGTCATCGTGATGGGCCTTGGTCGTTCGGGCCGGACGGGGGTCGTGGTGGAGGAGGCTACTGCCGTGTCCGGGACGTCCCTGCTGCCCGATGCCCTATCGTCCGGTGCCGCCGTCCCGTCCGGAGGCCCCTGACCGTGTCGCCCGCCCGTGCTCGCCTGCTGGGACGGCTCACCGTCGTCGGGGTGTCGTTCTACGTCGGTGCGTGGCTGGTCGCCGGCTGGTGGACACCGGGCTACGACCCGGTCACCCAGGCGATCAGCGAACTGTTCGCGCTCGGGGCGCCGGCCGGGCCACGCTGGCTCGTCACGATCGCGCTGGTCGTCACCGGCCTGCTGCTCGTCGCGTTCGGGGGCGCCCTCGAGGTCCTGCTCCCGGGGACCGGCCGCGCGGCGCCGATCGCGTGTGCGGTGTCGGGTGTCGCGACCCTGCTGATCCCCCTCGCGCCGTGCTCGCCCGGCTGCCCGGGCTTCGGGACCACCCCGACCGACAGCGCCCACCTGCTGTTCGCGGCCACCGGCTACGTCGCGCTGATCGCCACGCCGTTGCTGGCGGCCTGGCGGGTTAGGGACGACGACCGGCGACTGGCCGTCGTCTCGGTCGCCTTCGGCCTGGTGGCGACGATCGGCTTCGTGATCGGCGCCTCGGCCCAGTTCCAGGAGGTCGGTGGACTGGTCCAGCGCGTCTACAACACCACCGCCGACGCGTGGTTGGTGGTGGCCGGGTTGTGGCTCACCCGAGGACCGGGCACCCGGCCGGGCAGGCCGTGAACGGCCGTGGGGCCCGGCTCCTGGGAAGGAACCGGGCCCCACGGACGATGGTGCGCTGACGCGCGACCTACTCGCTCGGACGGACCTCGACCTGCATGAAGTTGCCCTGGGCGGACGTGTTCTTCACGCGGATCTGGGTGCCGGTGTTCGGGTTGATGACCCCGTGGCGCGGGATCTCGTCGTTGTAGTACTGCTTGGTGTCGTCGAAGACCGACTCGGCCGGCAGGCTCGGGTGGTTCGACGGCTGGCTGTTGTGGTGCAGGGTCAGCGCGTCGGTGTCCTCGACGCCGAAGGTGGCGTCGTAGGTCTGGATGCGCGGACGCCACGGAGCACCATCGGCACGAACCATCGTCTCCGGGTGGGCGTCGATCGGCAGGATCAGGCCCTCGCCCGGGTGCTGCGACGTGTTGTTGTTGTTCTGCGAGGTGTCCCACAGGCTGATCAGCAGGCCGTCCTGGTAGGGGAAGCGCTCCACCAGGTCGCCGTACTGGTCGAGGAAGCCGAAGTTGTACGGACCGGTGCGCAGCGCGTCGTCGTAGCCGCGGTAGACGCGGTTCTCGGCGATGTAGTACTGGTTGTAGAAGGCACTGGACGAGCCGGTGGTGACGGTGAAGCCGTCGAGGGTGAAGTCCTCCTCGGCGACGTCGGTGCCGTCGATGGCGACCGCGTCGGCCGAGAAGCCGGGCTCGATGGCCGCGACGTCGGTCCAGTAGCGGAAGCCGACCCATGCCGTGCCGGTGTGGCCGGACAGGTCCGCGGTCAGCTCGGTCCAGCCGTTGCTGTCCCCGGTGATCCCGTCGCCGAAGTTCTGGCCGTTGGGGTCGGTGTTGGTGGACAGGTTGGTCGGCACGGACTGCCAGGTCGCACCCTGGTCGGTCGACACGACCGCGTAGGCGTAGTCCCAGTCGACCTCGATGTCGTAGTCGACCATCGCGGTCATCTCGGACGAGCCGGTCAGCTCGGCCTCGACGTAGGCGACGTTGTCGAGGTTGTTGCCCTGGCCCGAGTACAGGAAGGTGTCACCCTCGAAGGGGGTCCCGATCTCCTCGAAGACCTCCTTCTGCGGGAGGATCGTGATCACGGCCTGTGCCTGCTTGGTGGTGGCAGACGCGGGGCCGAGCTTGTGCTGCGACTTCTCGCCGGCGTAGGCCACCTCGTAGTCGAGCCACCCGAGCTGGAACTTCTCCCAGGCACCCATGTGCATCGGCTTGGTGCCGATGTCGACGGTGCCGTCGTTGCCGTAGGAACCGGACGACATCAGGGTCCAGAAGCCGGTGCCGTTCTCGCCGCCACCGGTGTCGTACAGGTCGGGCAGGCCGAGGTCGTGGGCGTACTCGTGGGCGAACACGCCGACGCCACCGTTCTCGGGCTCGACGGTGTAGTCGCCGATCCAGATGCCGGAGTCGCCGACCTCGTAGCCGCCGTTGGGCGCGCCGCTTGACGGACCGCCCTCACCGATGCCGGTCGACTGGATGTACCAACGGTGCGACCAGATCGCCTCGGGATCACCGGTCTCGGCGCCCGGGCCGGCGTGCACGGCCTGGAAGTGGTCGATGTAGCCGTCGGACTCGTCGAAGTCGCCGTCGCCGTCGTAGTCGTAGCGGTCCCACACGTCGAAGTCGGCCAGGTACTCGCGCGCGCCGTCCTCGCCCAGCTCGGCGACGAGGTCGTCCCACGTGTTGTCGACGGTCTCCTCGATGAAGGGCCACACGCGGCTGGTGCAGTTCGGGCAGGGCTGGCCCGCGTCGTTGATCTCGGTGCCGTAGTCGACCTTGTCGCCGGAGACCCCGACCCAGTCGGTCACGTCGCCGTTGACCGTGTAGCGGCCGGACGACAGCTCGAGGTAGAAGTCGCGCATCGACGGATCGGCGACGTTCTCCTCGAAGAGCAGGTTCTCGTAGTACTCCTCGCTGAAGTCGGGCTGCCAGATCGTGGAGTTGTCGACCTCGCGGTCCGGCTCGGGGATCGAGTTGTGCGGGGTGTCCGCGAACTCGCCCAGCACGGTCCAGATGCTTTCCTCGCCCTCGCGCTCCAGTTCGACGAACTGGCCCTTGGCGACCTGGGCGACGGGCCCGGACTCGCCCTTGTCGGACAGGACGCGCTCGAGGGCGGTCTGGCGCCGCTCGGCCTGTTCCTCGGCGAGCGGATTGGGCAGGTTGTCGCTGCGCTGCACCACGTCGCCCGGCTCGACCGGGGGGGCTGCGCTGGCGGTCGTCGTCGCGACCAGCGACGACGCGGCGAGCGCCATGGCGGCGACCACCGAGAGTCTCTTGGTGTTCATGAATGCTCCATCGGGGAACGGACGTGGACACGCGTCAGTGACACGGGTGGTGCCGGAGGACGCCTGGCGAGACCCCGGGTCGGGGCCGAGGGCCAGTGAAGGGCGTTGTCCGGACGTCCAGTGGCCATGGTGCGCGCTCAATGCGCATCATTCCGGGCCGGGCATGCATGAAGATCAATGAAGTCCATGAAGAGCGCGTCAGCCGTGCAGGCTCGGCGACGTGCGCGAATCCGCCCTCCAGCATCCGTTGCGCAGCGCTCGCGCGGTGTCACGGAAGGCTGGGGGCGCGACGTGTCCGCATGCGGACATGTCGGAACCCGGCACCCCGGATCGTGCGATCGGCGCATGCACGGACACGGCCGTCCGGACGGTCGGGATCACCGGTGGGGTGGGTCAGGGCTGGAAGCCGAAGCCGCCTCGCTCGGCACCCCCGTCGGGGGTCCAGGACCGGTGCTCCATGCCCTTGTCGGCCTGGGCGGCGCGGAAGTCCGCGAGCGCCTCGGCCACGCCGTCGTCGGACAGCGCCAGGATCTGGGCAGCCAGGATCGCCGCGTTCTTGGCGTTGTCGATCCCGACCGTGGCGACCGGCACACCCGGCGGCATCTGCACGATCGAGTACAGCGCGTCGGCCCCGCCGAGGTGGTCGGACAGGCACGGCACCCCGATCACCGGCAGGGCCGTGTGGGCGGCCACGACCCCGGGAAGGTGGGCGGCGCGACCGGCTCCCGCGATCAGGACGCCGTAGCCGGACTCGGCCGCCGACGATGCCCACGCGGTCACCTTGGCGGGGTTGCGATGGGCCGACATCACGTCGAGCGTGTACGGGATGCCGAAGTCCTCGAGCTGCTTGGCGGCCTTCTCCATCACGGGCAGGTCGGTCTTGGAGCCCATCACGATGCCGACGGTGGCGGTCATTGAGGTGTCCTCGTTTCGGGGGTGGCGACTGGCCCGGCAGGCTAGTGGTCGGCCTCGGCGCCACCGGAGCGCCTGCGTCACCCGCGCGCAGGATCCCTGCCCGGCTCGAGGACCCCGTCAGTCGGGCACCGTGGAGCCGCGGACGACCAAGGCGACGTCCAGCACGGTCCGCCGGCCCTCGTGGCCGTCCACGCCACTCCCGGTGACCGGCACGACCCGGCCATCGGCGGACCCCCGGGCGTCGCGGGCCGGGCCCGTGGCCTCCGTGCCCACGAGGTCGAGCAACCGGTGGACGGCCAGGCGGCCGACGCTGGCCACGGGCTGGGCGACCGTGGTCAGCGGCGGCGTGGACACCCGTGCCGGAGCGAGGTCGTCGAAGCCGGCCACCGCGACGTCGTCGGGCACCCGCAGTCCGTGCGCGTCCAGGGCCGCCATGGCCCCCACCGCGATCGCGTCCGAGCCGGCCACGAGGGCGTCGGGCCGGGTCCCGGCGGCCAGCATCCGGTCCATCGCACGACGACCGTCCTCCACGCCGAAGTGGTCGGCGGCCTCCACGCCGACCAGGGTCACGGCGGCGGCCTCGACGGCGCGTCGCGCACCCTCGAGGCGCCGACGGGCCGACGGGTTGCCCTCCGGTCCCGCCAGCACGGCGACCCGTGCCCGCCCGAGTTCGACCAGGTGCTCGACCGCCAGCCGCCCACCAGCGAGGTTGTCGACGTCCACGGAGGTGGTCGAGGCATCGCTCGGCTCGCCGATGACCACGACCGGCAGGCCGGCGTCCAGCAGTGCACCGGGTACGGGATCGTCGTCGACACTCGCGGTCGCCACCACCCCGTCGAGCAGTCCGTCCGCCGACAGCTTGGCGGCGAGGCGCTCCGTGGTGTCGGGTCGCCCGGCCAGCGGGTCGTCGGTCAGCACCGTCGCGACCGTGCAGCCCGCTCGCTGCGCCGCATCGACGACGGCCGACACCAGCGTCGCGAAGTAGGCGTCTCCGAACACCGTGGACGCGGGCTGGGGGATCAACAAGCCGAGCATGCCCGTGTGCCCACGTCTCAGGCTGCGCGCGATCCCGTCGGGCACGTAGCCGACGTCCTCCATCACCTCCTGCACGCGGGCGCGAACCTCGGGCCGGACACTGGGGTGGTCGTTGAGCACGCGCGACGTGGTGGACCGGGACACCCCGGCCAGGCGTGCCACCTCCTTCAGGGTGACGCGCCCACCGGACGTCGAGTGGTCGGATCGACCTGCTGCCACGCCCGCCCCTCCCCGCGTTCCCGTGTCGCCGGCGCGCCCGCTCGGTCAGCCGCGTCCGCTCGGTCAGCCGCGTCCGCGGCCCGGCCGGGACCGATCGGGCTCGCAGGCCGTCGTGGTCTCGGCCGCGCAGGCGTCCGGACCTCGTCCACCGTCAGCGTGGTCGACGCCGTCGCCACCGTCCAGCACGTCGGGCGCGTTGCCGCCGACGAGCCGGTCGTCGTCACCGCCTCCACGCAGTTCGTCGGGAGCGTTGCCACCCGAGAGCACGTCGTTGCCGGCCTCGCCGAGCAGGAGGTCACGGTCGTCGCCACCCGCCAGCTCGTCGGCACCGGTGCCACCACAGACCACGTCGTCGCCGTCGCCCGCGTCGACCCGGTCGTCGCCGTCGAGCGCGAGGATGACGTCGTCACCGTCGGTGCCGACCAGGTCGTCGTCCTCCAGGGTGCCGAGCAGGGTGAAGGTGCGTCCGGCACAGGCAGGCAGCGAGGCCGGGTCGTCGGGGTCGGATCCGGCGGCCTCCTCGATCACGTCGGGCACCCCGTCGGCGTCACCGTCGCGATCGGGATCGACCACGACCTCCACCGATCCGGCGTCGCAGGTGTCGTCCACCCGCTCGACCCCGCGCTGGTCGACCTCGTCGCAGGCATCGGTCCCGGCGTCGACGACCGGCGAGGTGTCCGCCGGCAGGTGGGTCAGGGTCGACCCGCCGTTGTCGGCCAGCGGTCCGAGCACCACGTCGACCCCCGACTGGTCCGTGGGCTGGTCGAGCCCGCAGGTCCCGTCGCCGTCGACGTTGCCGCCGCCGGACACCAGCGCGATCGCTCCGGCACCGTTGCGCAGGAAGGCGCAGTCGGTGGAACCGGAGGCGTCGTTGCCGGCCAGGATGGTGTTGCTGGCCATCACGGTGGCCCCGACCTCGCCGAAGCTGGCGACCAGGACACCGCCGGCGGTCCCCGGCGGCGCCGTGTTGTCCGTGACCGTCACGTTGACGAGGTCGACCGTGCCGTCGGTGACGAACATCCCACCGCCGTGCCAGGCCGTGGACGTGTTCCCGCTGATCGTGCTGTCGGTGATCGCCACGTCCCCCAGGCTGCGGATGCCACCGGCGACGTCCGCCGCGACGTTGCCGCTGATCGTGCTGTCGGTGATGGTGGTCTCCGAGCCGAAGAAGCCGTAGAGGCCGCCGGCGGGCTGGGCGACGGTGCCGTTGTCGGCGATCGTCGTGCGCACCAGTTCGAGCCGCCCGTCCTGGCCGGTCCAGATGCCGCCGCCACCCCGGTCGAAGGCCGGTGGGCCGGCACTGGTCTCGGTGTTGGCGACGACCGCTCCGTCCCGGATCGTGAGGTCACCGAGGTTGAGGATGCCGCCGCCACGTCCGGAACCGGCCCCGCCGGTCACCGTCACGGCGTCCAGCACGACGGCCGCCCCGGCCTCCACGGTCAGCACCCGCACCGTGTCACCACCCGACAGCGTGAAGCCGGGCGCGTCACTGGCGTCGACCACGACGTCGCGCGCCGCCACCAGTTGGGAGTCGAGCTCGACGGTCGTGTCGGCCAGGCTGGCGTCGACGACGATCGTCGCACCGTCGCAGGCCCGTTCGAGCGCGCGGCGCAGGCTGCCGTCCCCGGCGTCGGCGCCGGACGTGACGACCGGGTTCGGTTCACAGGCCGCCTCGACCAGCCGGAGCTGGTCCATCGACCGGGTCACGTCGTCGGGCAGGGCCAGTTCCCAGCCCCACAGCTCGGACAGGGTCAGGCCGTTGTCGGGAGCCCCGTCCGGCTGGGTCTCGTCGCGCTCGAAGGCCGACCACGGCACGGTCACCTCGCGCCAGCCGTCGACGTCGTCGGTGATGGTGGCGGTGAAGCGCTCGGCGGTGTCGGGAGCGGACCAGACCCGCACCCAGTCGAACAGCGTCTCCTGTGGGAGGTCGAGGTCGTCACCCAGCGGCCCACCGAAGTTGCCGCCCAGTGCGACGTTCATCAGCAGGGTGAACGGGTGGTCGAACACCCACTCGTCGGGGTCCACGTCAGCGGGCGTGGCGGTGTGGTACTGCACCCCGTCCAGCTCCCACGTGATCAGCCCGTCCTGCCACTCCACGGCGAAGGTGTGGTAGGCGTTGCCGACCGGCTCGCCGAGGTCGACCGGGCCGGAGCCGTAGGACTCGCCGCCGGAGTAGCCGGGTCCGTGGATCGTGCCGAAGATCGAGGTCGGCTGGCGACCGACGAACTCCATGACGTCGATCTCGCCGGTCTGGGGCCAGCCGACCCGGCGGAAGTCGTTGCCCAGCGACCAGAAGGCGGGCCAGATGCCGGTGCCCTCGGCCACCTTGACCCGCGCCTCCCAGCGGCCGTGGCCGAACTCGCGCTTGCCCTCGGTGATCAACCGGGCCGAGGTGTGGGTGCAGTCGCCGTACCAGCACGGCAGGCCCGCGGCCGCGGGGTCGTCGACCTCGCGGGCCGTGATCACCAGGTTGCCGTCACCGTCCAGTGCGGCGTTGTCGGTCGAGTCGGTGTAGTACTGCAACTCCTGGTTGCCCCAGCCCCAGCCACCGGTCTCGTAGGTCCAGTCCGCCGGGTCCGCCGGGGCGCCGGCCGGTCCGTCGAACTCGTCCGACCAGGCCAGCTCCCAGCCGTCCGGGCCGGGATCGGGGCCGCGGTCGTCCTTGACGGTCAGCTCGAGCTCGGACCCGGTGCCGGTGCCGTCCAGCCACAGGGTGAGGCCGTCGGTGTCGTTGGCGTCGACCGGGAAGGCCCAGTCGTGGCCGACGGTGCCGGGTCCGGCCACGTCCAGCACGTGCTCCCACCTCCCCTGGCCGGGCAGCCCGTCGGCGTCCCCGGCCGCGATCTCGCGCACGGCCATCGTCGCGTCGTCGGAGGTGTCCAGCAAGGCCGGGGCGTGGAGCTCCTCGACGTCCTCGAGCAGCAGCGGGTCGGTGGGGTCGTCGTCCACGATGCTCACGCTCGCACGGCCGGCCGCACCCGGGTCGAGGCCGTCCGGGACGTCCGTGAGCTCGACCAGGAACGTCTCGGGGACCTCGTCCTTGGCGTCGTCCACCAGCGGCACGGTGAACGAGGCCGTGGTTGCTCCGAGCGGGAAGGTCAGGGTGGCGCTGGTCGGGACGTAGTCGCGGTCCGGCGTGGCGATCAGGTCCTCGCTGGAGGTGCGGTCGGTCGACGGCGACGTGGCGGCCCGGACGACGATCTCGTCCTCGGCCGGACGCGTCAGCCGGACGGTCACCACCGCCTCACCACTGCCCTCGTCCACGTCGAAGATCGGGCGGTCGAAGCCGAGCGCGAGCGGCCGGGTCCCCCAGACCTGGGCGTCGTCGACGTACCACGTGACCGCCGCGTCGGTGGTCAGCGCGCCGATCGCCCAACCGTGCACCTCGGTGAGGTTCAGGCCGTCGTCGGGTGCGCCGTTGCCGATGTTCTTGCGGGCGAACTCGTCCCACTCCCACTCCAGGAGCCGCCAGCCCGAGAAGTCGTCGACGAACGACACGCTCCAGCGCTCGGCGTCGTCCGTGGTGGATCCCTCGCCGCGGTTGTCGAGCACGTCGATGAACATCCCGGTGCCGGTGTCCTGGCCGAACACCCAGACGGCGAAGCCGGCGTAGCTGCTCCAGTCCTGCGGTGTCCACGAGGTCACCGCGGCGTCCTCGAACGAGTGGGTGACACCGGCGAAGGCCTCGACGTCGACGTCCAGCTGGAGCACGTCGTTGTCCGAAGGGGCGTCGGGGCGGACCGCTGGTGGCGCGTCGGTCGTGGTCACCGCCACCGTCGACGCCGCGTCCTGGAACGTGTTCCAGCCGATCAGCACACCATCCCCGTCGGTCCCGCTGGGCAGGCCGGACTCGAAGTCGTCGACCACCAGGACCGGCGCTTCCTGTGCGGTGGCAGCGACGGGGACGAGCAGGGCGAGCACCAACGCCACCAACGCGAGCAGTGGGTGACGGTGGGCGCGGGTGGCGTTCTGCACGATCGCTCCGATTCGGTCGAATATTGCTCTTGGGATCGATCCCAACGCCAAACGATTGCACAGAGCTGCGCCATTTGCAACCCCTTGGCAACACGATGGGCGGAGGATGCACGCCGCCGCGCGCAACTCAGCTCGCGCGGGTGAAACGGCTGCGGTAGGCCGTCGGCGTGACCCCGACCGCGTCGTCGAGTCGCAGGCGCAGGTTGGCGGCGGTCCCGAGCCCGCTGCGCTCGGCGACCTGGTCCACGGTCAGGTCGGTGGTCTCCAGCAGGGACCGTGCCCGCAGGACCCGCTGGCCCGTGAGCCACTGGTGCGGGGTCGTCCCGGTCGCCCGGCGGAAGTGGCGGGCGAAGGTCCGTGGGGACTGCGCCGCACGCTCGGCCAACTCCTCCACCGACAGGTGCTGGTCGAGGTTGTCGATGGCCCAGGCCATGACCTGGCCCATGGCGTGCTCGGCCGTCGGGGGGGTCGGGGCCGGGGCGACGTACTGGGCCTGTCCGCCGTCCCGGTGGGGCGGCACCACCATGCGACGGGCCACGCCGTCGGCGACGTCGGCCCCGTGGTCCAGGCGGACGAGGTGCAGCGACAGGTCGATGCCCGCCGCAGAACCCGCCGACGTGAAGACCCCGTCGTCCTCCACCCAGAGCACGTCGTGCTCGGCATCGACCCGGGGGAACCGCTCCCGGAAGGTCTCGAGGTACATCCAGTGGGTCGTGGCCCGACGCCCGTCCAGGATCCCGGCCTCGGCCAGGGCGAAGGCGCCCGAGCAGAACGACACCATCCGCGCCCCGCGGTCGTGCGCCGCCGCCAGGGCCTCGAGGACCGGGGTGGGCGTGTCGAGCGGCTCGCGACGGAAGATCGGCTGGGTCTCGGCGTCGGAGCGCTTGGGGGCCATCGGCACGATCACCGTGTCGGCCGTGGCCAGGTCGTCGAGCCCGCCCGGGACCTGCAGGTCGAACCCGAACCGCGTGGGCACGGTGCGTCCGGGCACCTCGGCACAGACCCGCAGGTCGTACCACTCGTCGATCCCCGCGGCGTCCATCACCTCGCGCCGCGTGATGCCGAAGACCTCGCAGGCGACCGCGAACTCGAAGGGGTTCATCCAGTCCATGGCGAGCAGTGCCACGACGTGTGCCATCGTTGCGTTCCTTCGGTCGTCCAGCCGGCTCTCCCACCCGTCCGGACGAGTGGCAGGATCATTTCGAACCGTGTCGATTCTGCCACTCGTCGGACGCGCTGTCAACCGCGACAGTCGTGGTCGACGCCCAGAGGAAGACCGGACATGGCCACCACGACCACCCGACGCCGACCGACCGTCCACACCCGCGAGCCCCACGCCGAGCCCCGCGCCCGGCAGACCCACGCACACGAGGCCGGCGACCTGCACGACCTCGCCAGCCTGCTGGCCGCGCCGATCGTCGACGCCGACCAGCGGGTGCGCGTCGACCGGGCCCTCGCCCTGCTGTTGGGCCCCGACGGGGCGCGTGCCCCGCACCTGCAGCCGACCCGACGCACGCCGGACGTGGTCCGCCGCCGCATCGCGGGTCGCGCGCTGGCCCGCCTGTCGCGCCGCGACGTGCGACACCGCCACCTGGTGGCCGGCGCCCTGGCCATCCTGCGCCCGTGACGATGCCCCGACGTCCGGCACGACGCCCGACACGACAGCCGGCACGACCCAGGGTCGTGCCGGATGGTGCCGACGGGCGCCGGCCGCGCGACCCGCGACGTCACGGGCCCGCACACCTCACCATCCGCCTGTCCGCGTCGTTGGCAGGTCACCGACGCCGGCACGACGAGGAACCGCGATGACCCATGCTCCGTCGACCGTCCCCCCGATCACCGCGGGGACCGGCGAACTCCGCACCGACCGCGACCCGTTCGCGGCGATGGACTGGCTCCTCATGGCCGGGCTGTCGCTGGTGTGGGGCTCGTCGTTCCTGCTGATGGCCGTCGGCCTGGAGTCCCTGCATCCCGGCGTGGTCACGTGGCTGCGCGTGGTCTCCGGGGCCGCCGCCCTCCTGGTCGTGCGCCGTCGGCGCGTCACCTTCGAGCCGGACGACCAGCGCCGGCTCGTCCTGCTGGCGGTCACCTGGGTCGTCGTGCCGTTCACGCTGTTCCCGATCGCCGAGCAGCACGTCAACTCGGCGGTCGCCGGCATCCTCAACGGCGCCACGCCGATCTGGGCCGCACTGGTCGGGGCCGTGTGGTTCGGGCGACCGTCCCGTGGCCTGCAGCGCATCGGGCTGGTGGTCGGATTCGTCGGCATGGTCGTGGTGAGCGTGAGCAGTTCGGGGGCGGGTGGCGACACCGCGGTGCTCGGGATCGTGCTCGTGCTGGTCGCGACCCTCCTCTACGGCTGGTCCCTGCAGCTCCTGGGCCCCCTGCAGCACCGCTACGGCGCCGTCCCGGTCGCGCGTCGCCTGCTGGTCCTGGCCAGCGTCGCGACGACGCCCTTCGGCCTGTGGGGCCTGCGCGACAGCACCTTCGAACCCGTGCCGGTCCTGGCGACCCTGGTGCTCGGGGTCGTGGGAACGGGCATCGCCTTCGTGATGATGTCGGTGCTCGCGGGCCGGGTCGGAGGATCCCGCGCCTCGTTCGTGACCTACGTCATCCCGGTCGTGGCCGTGGCGCTGGGCATGGTCGTGCTCGGCGACGAGGTCCAGCCCGCGGCGCTGGCCGGGGTCGTGCTGGTCATCGCCGGTGCGGTCGCCGCGTCGCGGCGCGAGGCCTGAGCGGCGGCGTACCCTCGGTGCTCCCCGAGGTCGGATCACCGTCCATGTCCGCCACGCCCACGCGCTCGCGTCGTGACCACGACGACGCCGTCGACCCGTCGACGGCGGACGACGCGACGGCGCCCGACCGGACGGGACCAGGGTCCGACCCGTCGAGCCCGACGTCCACGGGCCACGCTCGTGATCGTGGGACCCTCGACCGGATCGCCCGCCGCGTGCTCCTCCTGCGCGACACCGAGCCCCGGGCCCTGTTCGACATCCAGGGCTCGCTGCTCCTGTCGTGCATCCGGTGCATCCTGACCTACGTGGTCATCCCGATCGCCGTCCCGCTGGTCAGCTGGGCCGAGGTGGTCGCGACGCCCCTGTCGCTGGTCCTGTCGTTGATCGCCACCGGCATGGCCGTGCGGAGCCTGCGCCGGGTCTGGCAGGCAGACTGGCGCTACCGCTGGTCCTACACGGTGTTCATCGCCGTGGTGGTGATCCTCCTCGCCGTCGGCATCGCCTTCGACGTCCGGGCGTTGCTTCCCTGATGGCTGGCCGTCGGTCAGCCGTCAGGCGGGGACATCGGCGAGGAAGCGGGCGACGTCGGACGGGGTGGTGAGGCGGATCGTCCGGGCGTGGGCCCAGTCCGGGTCGGTCGCCGCTGCCAGGGCCTTGCGGTGGTAGTTCGGCCACTGCGTCCAGGTCCACCGCACGATGCTGCGCTCCGGATCGCGCGACAGCACGTTGCGCAACGACTCACGGTTGTCGTTCCACAGCGCTTCGCGCGTCACCAACCTGGACGCGGTGCGCCACACGACTCGCCTGGTCACGAGTGCGCGTGGGAGGTCGAGCCAGACCAGGGTGTCGACGCGCTCGCGCAGGACGGGCAGGGCGAGCCGGTAGTTGCCGTCCGCCACCCAGCGGTCCCCGGCGACCGCAGAGGCGACGGCAGCCCGGAAGTCGTCGTCCTCCGGCGCCTGCCATCCGGGCTGGTGGTACAGGGCGTCGAGCTCGACCCGCGGGACGCCCAGGCGCTCGGCCAGCGCCATGGACAGGGTCGTCTTGCCCGACCCCGAGCACCCCCGCACCAGGACGCGACGCATGGCCACGAGGGGCCCTCCCGTTCCGTCAGGTGGCGGCGGCGATGTCACTGCGTCGGTACAGGCCGTCGAAGCTGATCTCGTCGGCTGCGGCGTAGGCGGCGGCTCGCGCCGCGTCCACGTCGGCGCCGCGACCGACCACGTCCAGGACCCGGCCACCCGCGGTCACCAGGCGATCGTCGGTCCGGGCGGTCCCGGCGTGCACGACGTGGGCGTCGTCACGCGCGTCGGCGGCGTCGACCCCCCGGATCGGGACGCCGGCCTGGTAGTCGCCCGGGTAGCCGCCCGACGCGAGGACGACGGTCACGAACGCGTCGTCGTGCCAGTCCACCACGACGTCGGCCAGCGACCCGGTGGCCGAGGCCCACAGCAGGTCGCCGAGGTCACTGGCCAGCCGTGGCAGGACCACCTGGGTCTCGGGATCACCGAACCGGACGTTGAACTCGATCAGCCGGGGGCCGCGGTCGGTCACGGCCAGCCCGGCGTACAGCAGCCCGCGGAAGGGCATCCCCCGGTCGGCCATCACCTGCAGCACCGGTCGGAACACCGACCCGGCGAGTCCCTGCACCTCTGCATCGCCCAGCCCGAACCCCTCGACCGGTCCGTAGGCACCCATGCCCCCGGTGTTGGGGCCGGCGTCGCCGTCCTCGGCCCGCTTGTAGTCCCGGGCCGGCGCGAGGAGGGTCACGTCGGTCCCGTCACAGACGCCGAACACCGACCGTTCCGGACCGTCCAGGAACTCCTCGATGACCAGGTTCGCGCCGGCGTCGCCGAACACGCGTCGGACGAGCGCGTCGTCGACCGCCTCGCGAGCTGCGGCGAGGTCGTGGCAGACCCGCACGCCCTTGCCGGCGGCCAGCCCGTCGGCCTTGACGACGTAGGGGCTGCCGAAGCGGTCGAGTGCCTCGTGGGCCTCGGCGCGGTTGGAGGTCGACACGTACCCGGCCGACGGGGCGTCGGCCTCGGCCATCATCTCGCGGGCGAACGCCTTGGAGCCCTCGAGCCGTGCGGCTGCGGCCGACGGCCCGAACACCGGGACGTCACGCTGCGCCAGGACGTCGGCGACGCCGGCGACCAGCGGCGCCTCCGGTCCGACCACCACCAGGTCGATCCCACGCTGCGCGGCCAGCGCCGAGACCGCCTCGCCGTCGGTGGGGTCGACGTCGTGGATCGGCCCCAGGTCGGCCAGTCCCGGGTTGCCCGGGGCCGACTCGACCCGGTCGACCGAGTCCGACTCGGCCAGGCGAAGGCCGAGCGCATGCTCGCGCCCACCTCCACCCAGCACCAGTACGCGCCTGCCCATCCGGTCCTCGATCTGCTCTGGGGATCTGCTCTGGGGATCTGCTCTGGGGATCTGTTCGCGGTGTCCCGCGGCCCGGCGAGACCCCGCTGCGGGACCACGGCCGACCGGCCTTGAGATCGTCACGAGCCTAGGCCTAGGGTCGGCACCGACCCGCATCGACAGGACCGACCAATGGCCATCTCCGAACCCGCGACCGGGGTCACGGCGTCCCTGACCGTCAGCCCGTGCGCCGACGCGATCGACTTCTACGTCGAGGCGTTCGGGGCCGAGGAGGTCGAGCCACGCATGGAAGGCCCGGACGGGACGATCTGGCATGCCGAGATCGTGATCGAGGGGACCCTGATCATGCTCGGCGACGCCACCGACATGGCCCCGACCGACACCCCCGCGAGCCTGGGCGGCTCGACGTGTGCCCTGTTCGTCTACACCGACGACGTCGACGCGCTGTGGGAACGCGCCATCGCCGCCGGGGCCGAGGAGGTCTTCCCGCTCGAGGACCAGTTCTACGGTGACCGCGGCGGACGGGTCCGCGACCCCTTCGGCCACACCTGGGGCCTCGGCCAGCACGTCGAGGACCTCTCCCGGGAGGAGATGGAGCGCCGCATGTCCGCCTGGACCGACGCGCGCCCGTAGGCAACGCATCCCTTCCGTACCAGGCAGCATCCGGGCGCATTGGAGTTGCTCGCTCCGCTCGCAACGTCCACCGACTCATCGTCCGATGAACACACCCGCCCTCCGCGCGCTCGAACCTGCAGGTCCCCACCGCCACCCGATGTGAGTTGGACGCACCGATGTGAGTTCGTGGCGCATGTGCAAGCAACTCACATCGCGATCAGCAACTCACATCACGTCGAGGCGCCAGCGTGGGAGGGAGATCGCCACGGCGTGGCCCACGGTCACGGCACGAGGGGGACGTCGCGGCGGACGAGGGTCTGGGAGCGCTTGGGACCGACCGACACCCACGTGATGGGGGCGTTGCACAGGTCTTCCAGGAGGTCGACGTAGTCGCGGGCTTCCCGGGGCAGGTCATCGTAGTCGTCGACCTCGGTGATGTCGCCCGTCCAGCCCGGGACCTCCTCGTAGACCGGCTCGGCGTGGTGGAAGATCGACTGGTGCGGCGGGAAGTGCTCGTAGACCTCGCCCTCGTAGCGATAGCCCGTCGCGACCTTGAGCGTGTCGAACTCGCTGAGCACGTCCAGCTTGGTCAGGAAGATGTCGGTGAAGCCGTTGACCCGGTTGGCGTAGCGCGCCAGCACGGCGTCGAACCACCCGACCCGGCGGCGGCGACCGGTGGTGGTGCCGTACTCGCCCCCGACGTCGGTCATGCGGTCGCCGACCTCGTCGAACAGCTCGGTCGGGAACGGGCCGGTGCCCACGCGGGTCACGTAGGCCTTGGTGATGCCGATGACCCGGTCGATGTGGCGCGGCCCCAGGCCCGCACCGGTCAGGGCTCCACCCGCGACCGGGTTGGACGAGGTCACGAACGGGTAGGTGCCGTGGTCGAGGTCCAGCAGGGTGCCCTGGGCACCCTCCATGATGATGTGGCGCCCAGCCTCGAGCGATTCGTGGATCAGCCCGGAGGTCTCGGCGTGCAGCGGCGCGAGACGCTGCGCGTACCCGAGGTACTCCTCGGCGATCTCGTCGGCGTCCATCGGCAGCCGGTTGTAGACCTTCGACAGCAGCTCGTTCTTGTGGTCCAGCGCCGCGTCCAGCTTCTGGCGGAAGATCTTCTCGTCGAACAGGTCCTGGAAGCGCAGCCCGACCCGGGACGCCTTGTCGGCGTAGGCCGGCCCGATCCCCCGCTTGGTGGTGCCCAGCTTGGCCTTGCCGAGGCGCCGCTCGATGAGCATGTCGAGCTCGCGGTGGTAGGGCATGATCAGGTGGGCGTTGCCCGACACCTTGATGCGGTCGAACGGCTCGAGGCCCTTGGGCTCCAGCCCGTCGAGCTCCTCCAACAGCACCTTCGGGTCGATCACGACCCCGTCGGCGATGACCGGGGTCACGTGCGGGTACAGGATCCCGGACGGGATGAGGTGGAGCTTGAAGACGTCGTCACCGACGATGACCGTGTGGCCGGCGTTGTTGCCGCCCTGGTAGCGGACGACCAGGTCGGTGGAGTCGGCCAACAGGTCGGTGGCCTTGCCCTTGCCCTCGTCGCCCCACTGGGCGCCCACGATGATGGTGGCTGGCATGGCTGGGAGATCCTTGGCGGCGCTGCCCCGCGGCGCTGACACGACATCCGTCACAGTGCCGGGACGCGGCGGAGGCAGGAGCGGCGGACGCGAGTCCGGTGTCGACGAGGCCCGCCAACACCGTGACTCGACACTACCACCGGGCTCGTGACCGGGGCAACGCGGGGTCAGGCCGCCGAGTCCGGTGCACCGGGCTGGGCGTCCCCGGCCTCGGGCCCGTCGGGATCACGTCGTGCCAGGCGTGGAAGGAGGACCCCCAGCAGCACGAGGCCGAGCACCACCAGGGCGCCGGGCAGCAGCCACTCGACCCGCAGGAGGTCGGGGGTGATCCAGCCGTTCAGCCCGGCCACGGCCACGGCCGCGAACACCAGGCCCAGCACCAGGGACAGTCCGTCGATGTCGTGTCGCATCAGTTGCTCCCGTCGGGGCGCAGGTCGGCCCCGTCGACGTCCAGCAGGTCGAGGCAGTCAGCCGTGAGCCCGGGCTCGGAGGCGACGAGGAGCGGGTCGAGGCAGAAGTCGGCGAAGAAGTCGTCCTCGGCCGCCAGTTCGTCGACCACCGCCGGGTCGTCGACCACCCGCGACCAGCACTCCACCATGTCGGTGTCCGGGCTCGCGCCGCCGGCGCACAGCTCCTCGACGAAGAACCGGTCGAGCCGGGTCTCGAGGTCGGTCCCGGACCACTCGTCGGACAGGCCCCCGACGTCCTCGCCGTTCCACCCGAACTGGTCGGCCTCGAAGGCGTCCCGACCGCGGTACAGGTCGATGCCGGCGATGCCCGCCGCGACGTCCAGGCGCAGCACGTCCGCGTCCGGTGCGGCGGATGCCACGACCTCGTCCAGCCGCAGTCGCGTGCCCTCGGCCAGTTCCCGGCGCGTCACGATGGGCTCGCCGGTCTGCGGGTCGGTGCCGCTGGCAACGTGGACGTTGAGGGCGCCGATGCCGACCTGGCCGGTGATCTCGACGGTCACGTCCTCGGGCACCACGACGAGGGCGCGACCGATCCCGATGTCCAGGTCCACCGCGGCGTCCGGGCCGAGCGTGGCGTCCGCGAGGTCGACCTCGAGCTCACCGATCCCGTGACGGGCCTCCAGCGTCCCGTCCAACGTGGTCGCGGAGACCCGCCGCTCCCCGATGGTCGGGACGAGGTGCACGCCGAACGAGCCGGCCAGCTGCATCACGACGAGGACGCCGGCCAGGGCCATGGCCGGCAGCGACAGCCACTTGGCCCTGCCCCAGGCCGTGCCCACGAGCAGTCCTCCCGCGAGCACCAGCAGTGCCACGGCGACGAGGTCGGAGCCACGGACCGTCAGCACGTCGGCCACGCCGAGCGCCGCCACGATCCCGGTCACGACCAGGGCCACCGCCACCACGATCGGCCCGAGCCACGAGGGACGTGGCCGCGGGGCAGGCGGCACCCACCATCGCACCTCCGACACCGGTGCCCACGAGCCCGCCCCGGCGTCGTCGGCGAGGGGCGTCGTGGCCGAGCCCGCCGAACCCTCGGCAGCGCCCACGCCGAGCGCACCGGTCGCCCCGGTCTGCTGGCGCGCGCCCACCGCGGCCGTGGACGTCGCTGCCACGGTCGTGGCGCCGGTGGCACCGGCCGCCGTCGGACCACCCGCGGCACCGCCCGGACGCTGCCACAGGGCGGCGCCGATGGCGATCAGGGCGAGCGGGACGAACAGGCGGGGCGCGGGCAGGTTGGACAGCGCGATGATCCCGCCGACCGTCACGGCGGCGACACCGACCCAGAACCCGGTCCCTCGTTCGGCGGTCGTCGCCTCGCGCGGCGCCGGGCCCTCGACCTTCGGCAGGACGATCCACAGGATGACGTAGGCCAGCGCCCCGAAGCCGGCGGCGAACGTCGTGACCACGAACAGCACCCGCACGAGGACGGGGTCGATCCCGAAGTGACGACCCAGGCCGGCCGCGACCCCGGCGACCACGCGGTCACCGGAGCGACGCACCGGGCGGCCCGGTGGGGGCGGGACGGTGCCGTCGCCGGTGTCGGCGGCCCGGTCCGTGGCGGTGGGCGGGGGTGGCGGGAGGTCGGTCGGGCTCATGGGGTCCTCGTCGAGCTGGTGGCACCAAGGTGCCGGTCCGATCGCCTCCGCCTGGTCAGGGGAGCCCCCCGGGCCCCCCTGAGACCACCGGGGATCCCGGGGCGAGTCGTGGGGACAACCCCGAGGCCCTCGGGGGCGAGGTCCGGCATCATGGGGACATGCCAACCGACCCGCCCTCCTGGCCCGGCCACGCCGATCGGCCCCCGGGACCGTCGCCCGCACCGGGCACCGGCCCCCGACCGACCCTGCCCCCACCCGTGGCCGCCAGCCCGTGGCGGTTCCGTCGGGCCACCGACGACCGGCTCCTGCTGGGCGTCGCCGGGGGGATCGGCCAGCGGATCGGCGTGGACCCCCTGGTGATCCGGATCGCGCTGGTGGTGCTGACCCTCGCCGGTGGCGCCGGCCTGGTGGTCTACGGCCTGGGCTGGGTGCTGTCGGAGGACGCCCCGCCGGGGACCGCCCCCTCCGAGCCCGCCACCCTGGACCTGCGCCAGGCCGCCGCCGTGGGACTCGTGGCCCTGGGGTTGACCCTGCTCCTGCGCGGGGCGGGCCTGTGGTTCTCCGACGCCCTGGTCTGGCCCGCACTGATCGCCGGGACGGTGTCGGCCGTCATCTGGACCCGTTCCGGACCCGACCAGGGGTCCCGGGGTCGGCTCACCGAGTCGACGCCCGCACGGATGGTGCTCGCGGCGGTCCTGACCTTCGCCGGGCTGGTGTCGTTCTGGCTGATCGTGCCGGACCCGCGCCGGGTGGTCGTGCCCCTGGCCGGGATCCTCGTCGGCGGCGGCCTGCTGGTCACCCCACTGCTGGCCCGGATCTGGCGCAACCTCGAGGCCGAGCGTTCCCAGCGGGCCCGCCAGGCCGCCCGGGACGAGGTCGCCGCCCACCTGCACGACTCGGTCCTGCAGACCCTGGCCCTGATCCAGCGCTCGCCGGAGCACCGCCGGGCCGTGACCCTGGCCCGTACCCAGGAACGCGAACTGCGGGCCTGGCTGTACGGCGACCGCGAGCTGAATGGCCCCGGCCGCAGCCTCGCGGCGGCCGTGGACGACCTGCTCGTCGACGTCGAGACCGGGTACGCGATCGACGTCGACCACGTCGTCGTGGGCACCGTCGCCGACGTCGATGCCGATCCCCACCTGCCGGCGCTGCTGAAGGCCACGCGCGAGGCGCTGGTCAACGTGGCGAAGCACGCGGGCGTGGACCACGCCAGCCTGTACGTCGAGGTGGAGGACGACCGGGTCACCGCCTTCGTCCGGGACCGCGGCCGGGGGTTCGACCCGGTGTCGGTCGGCGACGACCGCCACGGCCTGCGGCACTCGATCCACGCACGTCTCCAGCGTCACGGTGGCGGTGCGCGGGTCACCACCTCGCCCGACGGCACCGAGGTCGAGTGCTGGGTGCCGCTCCCCGAGGACCACGACGGGGACCACGACGGGGACGCGACGGAGGCGGCCGACGCCGACGTCGCCGTCGACCCGTCCGATCCCAGACCCCTCCACCACACCGACGTCGCGACCGAGGCAACGCCATGACCGCACACATCACCGTCTTCCTGGTCGACGACCACCGGCTGTTCCGGACCGGGGTCCGTGCCGAGATCGGCACCCGCGTGCACGTGGTCGGCGAGGCCGGCGAGATCGACACCGCGATCGCGGGACTGCGCCGCACGAAGCCCGACGTGGTGCTCCTGGACGTGCACATGCCGGGTGGCGGTGGGCGCGAGGTCATCCAGGGCGCGACCGAGGCCGGCCTCCACGACACGAAGTTCCTCGCGCTGAGCGTGTCCGACGCGGCCGACGACGTCATCGGCGTCATCCGTGCGGGCGCGCGGGGCTACGTCACCAAGACCATCGGACCCGACGACCTCGTGGACGCCATCCGTCGGGTCCACGAGGGCGACGCGGTGTTCTCGCCCCGACTGGCCGGCTTCGTGCTGGACGCCTTCGCCGGGTCACTGCCCGACGACCTCGACGTGGTGGACGAGGAGTTGGACCAGCTCACCGCCCGCGAGAAGGAGGTCATGCGCCACATCGCACGGGGCTACACCTACCGCGAGACCGCGAACCGCCTGCACATCTCGATCAAGACGGTCGAGACCCACGTCTCCAACGTGCTGCGCAAGCTGCAACTGTCCAACCGCCACGAGCTGACGGCCTGGGCGGCCAACCGCCACCTCCTGTAGCCACCGCTCACCGACGGCCTGTCGGTCCCCGACGTCGGATTCCCGCCCATCCGACCGGCATCGTCCTGTCTCTGCCCCGGGCGGCCGCACCCGGGCTAGGATTCGCGCAGGTGTTCGGGCCTGGGGGCCCGAACCGGGCTGGGGGAACGACCCATGGGCCATGCCCTGGTCATGCCGGCACGTGTGCACGCGACGAGCACCCGACCGCCCCCGTGGGCACGGACGTGAGCGCCGTCGCCGCCGAGCGGCGGGGGTTCCGCGCGGTGCTGGCCATTCCGGACTACCGCTGGCTGGTCATCGGGCTGGCGATCTCGTCCATCGGCAGCTGGGCGTACAACGTCGCGCTGTACGTCTACGTCTACGAGACGACCCAGTCGGCCGGGTGGGCCGCGGCCGTCACGATCGGGCGCTTCGTCCCGTCGATGCTGCTGTCCAGCTACGGCGGGGTCGTGGCCGAACGGATCGAGCGACGACGGCTGCTGATCCTGCTCGACCTGACGTCAACGGTCGTGATGATCGGCCTGGCCATCGTGACCGGGCTGGACCTGGGCGCCCTGGTTGCCATCACCCTGGCCTCGGTGACGTCGGTGATCGGGACCGTGTACTACCCGGCCACCGCGGCCCTGACACCCCAGATCGTCGGCGAGCGCGACCTGGCCGCGGCCAACTCCTTCGAGAGCCTGGTCGAGAACGTCTCCACGATCGCCGGACCCGCCCTGGGTGCCGCGGTGCTCGCCGTCTCCAACGTCGAGGTGGCCCTGTTCCTCAACGCCGCCACCTTCCTGGTCTCCGCATGGTGCTCGTCGCGGATCCGGACACGGAGCCAGCCGACGGACGTCACCGAGGGTGGCAGTGCCGGGGTGCTGCGCCAGGTCGGCGTCGGGTTCCGTGCGATCGGGTCGTCGACCACGGCCGCGGTCCTGGTGGCCATGTGCGTCGCGGCGTCGTTCATGTACGGGACCGACACGGTGCTGTTCGTGGTGTACTCCGAGGAGCGATTGGGCATCGGCCCCGACGGGTTCGGACTCCTGCTGGCCGGCGTGGGCGTGGGCGGGGTCGCCATGGCACCACTGGTCGACCGGCTCGCCGGATCACGACGCCTCGCGACCGTCATCTCGCTGGGGATGGTGGTCTACACCCTGCCCACCCTGCTGCTGGTGTGGATCGACCAACCCGCCGCGGCGTTCGCCGTCCAGGTCGTGCGGGGCGCCGGGACACTGGTCGTCGACGTGCTGGCCGTGACGGCCCTGCAACGATCGCTCGCCCCGGACCTGCTCGCGCGCGTCTTCGGGGTCTTCACCGCCCTGGTGCTCGCCGGCATCTCGCTGGGCGCGCTGGTGACGCCCATCCTCCTCCGGGCCACCACGCTCGACGTGACCCTGGAGGTGTTCTCGGTCGGGGTCGTGGTCCTGGTCGTCCTGGCCTACCCGTGGACACGACGGGTGGACCGCGAGACGACGAGCCGACTGGCCGCACTGGCCCCACGCATCGCGGCCTTCGACTCGGTCGGGCTGTTCGCGGCCGCGTCCCGGCCGACGCTGGAGGCGCTGGCGGCCCGGGCGGAGGAGGTCGACCTGCCGGCCGGTCACCGGATCGTGACGGAGGGAGAGCCCGCCGACGCCTTCTACGTCGTGGCCGACGGTCGGGTGGAGATCGTCGGCCGCGGCGAGGGCACCACCGAGCGCCACCTCGCCGCCATGGGCCCCGGCGACTACTTCGGCGAGATCGGCCTGCTCGAGGAGGTGCCCCGGACGGCCAGCGTCGACGCCACGACGGACGTCCGGCTGTACCGCCTGCCCGGGGAGGCGTTCCAGGAGGCCCTGGCGGAAGGATCGGCCTCGATGGCGTTCCTGGAGAGCTCCCGGCTGCGGTGGGCCCAGACCCGCTCGCTGACCTCGAGTCCCACCGACGCTCCGACCCCGACCTGATCCTCCTCGGCCGCCGGCAGGCGGTGGGCGCCGACGCGCCGCCCCGACCCGTCGCCGGCCCCCGGAGCCGGGCGACCGTCCTCCCCCGGGACCGTTGGCACTGTCCGCAGGCCAGCCCGCGAGCGACCATCGCACCATGACCCGCAGGCGGAATCGCCGCGCGGGACCGGGAACCCCGATGCGGGAGGCGACATGCGTGTGCTGGTGGTGTACGCGACCAAGATGGGTGGGACGCGCGGCCTGGCGGAGATGGTGGGCCACACGCTGGAGGAGGAAGGGGTGGACGCGGTCGTCGCAGCGGCGGACGAGATCCGCGACGTGACCGGCTTCGACGCCGTCGTCGTGGGCGGGGCGCTGTACGCGTTCCGCTGGCACAAGGACGCCCGCAGGTTCGTGCGACGACACCGGGAGGATCTGTCCACGATGCCGGTGTGGCTGTTCAGCAGCGGCCCGCTGGACGACTCCGCGAGCGCCGAGGACATCGACCCGGTCCGCGGGGTGGCGGCCGCCATGCGCCGGATCGGGGCGCGCGGGCACGTGACCTTCGGTGGGAGGATGCCGGCGGACGCGACCGGCTTCCCGGCTGCGGCGATGGCCCGTGACAACACCGGGGACTGGCGCGACCCGGACCACGTGGCAGCCTGGACCCGCGAGGTCGTGGCCGAGCTGCGCCGACCGGCCGTCCCGGTCGACTGACCTCGTCATGACCACCGAGACCGCAGCACCGACCATGACCGGCCAGGGGCTGTTCCACGACTGGGTCGTCGCCCTCAGCGTCGGCGAGGCGATCGGGTTCGTGCCCCCGGCACTGGCGGGCGCGACGCTCGCCACCGCCGGCGTGGCCGACTCCTGGCTCGTGGTCGGCCTCACCGTCGCCGGCGTGGTCGAGGGGGTCGCGATCGGCGTCTTCGGTGCCCGGGTCCTGGCCCGTCACCTCCCCGACGTCGACCGCGTCGACTGGGTGGTGGCGACCGCCCTCGCCGCGGGCCTGGCGTGGTTCCTGGGCATGGGCGGCTCGGCAGTCCTCGGGGCGGCGGACGACCACGCGGCGCTGGTGCTGGTGGCCGTGGTCCCCGCATGGTTCGCGGGCCTGCTGGCGATGGGGTACGCCCAGTGGCTGGTCCTGCGCCGGGTGGTCGCGCGCGCATCGCGCTGGATCTGGGTCTCCGCCGGGGCCTGGCTGGTCGGCGTCGCAATCCCCGTCACGGCACTGTCGGTCGTCCCGAACGACTGGCCCGCGGCGGGACACCTCGCCGTGGGCGTGGTGTCGGCCGTCGCCATGGGTGCCACCGTCGCCGTCCTGACCGGCGCGACCCTGGTGCGACTCGTCGTGGCCGCGCACCCGGGTGGAGCCCTCGACCAGGGCTGACGGCCGCCCCCGGGGCACACCCGGCTCGGCGAGCGCGCCGGGCCGTCAGGCGCGGGCGAGGCGGAACCGGATCCGCACGGCGGTGTGGTACTCGGTGATCGCACCGTCGGCCACGACGCCGGTCTGCTCCAGCACCGACAGCCCCTCGACGTTGCGCAGGGTCGAGGTCGCCTCGCGGAGGGCCTGGGCGGCGGCGTCCTCCCACGACACGTCCGACACGCCGACCAGGTCGATGGTCTTGATCACGGCCACGGCAGGTGCCTCTCGCTGGGGTTCGGTGCGGACGGGTTCGAACGGTCGAGGATAGGACGTCGGGTGCCCGACGATCCGGTCGGAGCACGATCAGCCGCGGACCCAGAAGACCAGTGCCATGCCGGCGATCGTGGTCACCGCCGAGACGACGGCGACGGGCATGCCCCAGCGATCGCCCTTGAGGTGGGCGACCGAGCCCGCGACCATGCCGAGCACCCCCGGCAGGACGAACCAGATCGCCGCGACGGCCCCGACGGCACCCGCGACCGCCCAGGCACGCGCACCCGAGGTCGGCACGGCGACCCCGTCGTGGTCGAGGTCGGTGCCGCGGTCCTCGTTCGCGTCGGGCACGGTGGGTCCTGTTCCCGTCGTCTGGCGGAGGCCGGTGGGGTGCGGGGTCGCACCTCGACCGCGCCAACGAGTGTAGATCCAGCCACCCCAGCCCCCGAGCCGGTCGGCTTGGCTCGTTCTCAGGAACCTGCGGGACACTGCCCGACACACACCGTCCGAGCGGGGCACCATGACCACGACCACCACACCAGACCAGGCATCGCCGCCGGCCGACGACGCGGCACCGCCGACCCGGGAGGGCCACGTGTCGACACCCACCGACCGACTCGACGACGTGCTGGTGGAACTCCGCCGCGTCCTCGTGGGCCAGTCCCGCATGCAGGAACGCCTGCTGGTCTGCCTGCTCAGCCGTGGGCACTGCCTGCTGGAGTCCGTCCCCGGGCTGGCCAAGACGCTGGCGGCCGAGTCGCTCGCACGGATCATGGGCGGGGACTTCGCCCGGATCCAGTTCACCCCGGACCTGCTGCCCTCGGACGTGATGGGCACGCGGATCTACCGGCCCAGCCACGAGGACTTCGACATCGAGCTGGGCCCGGTGTTCACCAACATCCTGCTCGCCGACGAGATCAACCGCGCCCCCGCGAAGGTCCAGTCCGCCCTGCTGGAGGTGATGGCCGAACACCAGGTGTCGATCGGTGGTCGCACCTTCGAGGTCCCGGACCCGTTCTTCGTCGTGGCGACCCAGAACCCGATCGAGTCCGAGGGGGTCTACAACCTCCCGGAGGCCCAGCGCGACCGGTTCATGATGAAGGTGGTCATGCACCACCCGAACCGCGAGGAGGAGCTGGAGATCGTCGACCGGGTCGGCGTGTCCATCCCGGTCCCCAACCAGGTGCTGGACCCGCAGGTCGTGCGCGACCTGCAGGCCGTGGCCGACGGCATCTACGTCGACGCGACCGTGAAGGCCTACGCCGTCGACGTCGTGCAGGCCACCCGCGACCCGGGAGCCTTCGGGCTGGGCGACCTCGACGACCTGGTCGAGCTGGGTGCCAGTCCCCGCGCGAGCCTCGGGCTGGTCCGGGGCGCGCGCGCCCTGGCGCTGATGCGGGGCCGGTCGTTCGCCACCGCCCAGGACGTCTACGACATCGCACCCGAGGTCCTGCGCCACCGGCTCCTGCTGACCTACGAGGCCCTGGCACGCGAGATCGACCCCGACCACGTCATCGCCCGGGTGCTGGCCACCGTGCCGGCCCAGCCGCTGACCCCCCGCAACCTCGCCGACGCGCCTCGCAGCGGGCCGACCTCCCCCGGCGTCGACGGCGCAGCCCCGGTCGGGTCGGACGCCGGCTCCTGGGGGTCGCCCGCCGATGGCTGAGTCCGCTGCCTGGCCGGACGGCCCCACGCCCGACGACGTCGCGCGCCGCGTCCGCGACCTCGAACTGCAGGTCGACCGTCGGCTGGACACCCTCCTGCACGGTCGCCACGAAGGCCTGACCCCGGGACACGGCACCGAGATCGGCGAGTCGCGCCAGTACGTGCCGGGTGACGAGGTGCGCCGCATCGACTGGAACGTCACCGCGCGCACCAACGTCGTGCACGTCCGCGAGCTGATCGCCGAGCGGGACCTGACCACGTGGCTGGTCGTCGACCTCGACGCCAACATGCAGTTCGGCACCGACCGCGACCGCAAGGCCGACGTCGCCGCGGCGGCCGTGGCCGCGATCGGGTTCCTCAACGCGCGTGACGCCAACCGGCTCGGCGCCATCCTGCTCCGCGGTGGACGCCAGCGCGTGCTGCCCCCGCGCGGCGGCCGTCGCCAGGTCCGCGCCGTCCTGCGCGAGGTGCTGGCCGAGCGGGCCAGCGACGGCAGTGGCCACAACGACCTCGACGCCGCGCTCCACCGCGTGGCCAGGCTCGCCACGCACCGGGGACTCGTCGTGCTGGTCTCGGACCTGCGTGGCGGCGTGGACGACACGGGCGCACGGGTCGGCGGCGTGCCCGGCGACCTGGCGGTCGTCGCCCAGCACCACGACGTGCTGGTAGTCGAGGTGACCGACCCCCGGGACGTCGAGCTGCCCGACGTGGGGCTGATCGACCTCGTCGACCCCGCCACGGGCACCCACCGCGAGGTCGTCGTGACCCCGCAGGTGCGCGACGCCTACGCGGCCCGCGTAGCCGTACACCGCGACCAGGTGCATCGGGCCGTCCGCGCCGCCGGGGCCGACCACCTCGTGCTCACCACCGGACAGGACTGGCTCACCACCGTGGCCCGCCACGTGCACCACCGCATGCGTCGCCGCCGCCGGGTCACCACCGGGGGTGGCCGAGCATGATGCCCACCCTGTTCCTCGCCCCCGAGCGGCTCTGGCTGCTGCTGGGCCTGCTCCCACTGGTCGCCGTCGCGATCTGGGCCGTGCGCCGTCGTCGCCGAGCCCTGGTCCGGTTCACCGGGATGGACCTGCTCGACGAGGTCGCCCCCCGGCGGCCGACCTGGCAGCGCTGGGTCGTCACGGCGCTGTTCCTCACCGGCATCGGCGTCTCGACGGCCTCGCTGGCCCAGCCCGCCCGCACCGAGGAGGTCTCGGACACGATCCGGGGTCGCATCGTGGTGCTGATGGACACCTCCCTGTCGATGGAGGCCACCGACGTCGATCCCAGCCGACTGGCAGCGGCCAAGGACGAGGCGACCGACTTCGTCGACGAGGTCGACGCCGGTGTCGAGGTCGGGCTGGTGTCGTTCAACGGCCGGGTGACTCGCGACGTCGGGCTGACCACCGACCACGACCAGGTCACCGCCGCCATCGACGCGCTGGACCTGGGCGAGTCGACCGCGGTCGGGGAGGGGTTGCGCGCGGCGATCGACGAGCTGTCGACCACCGACGACGCCTTCCCCGGGGCGATCGTGCTGCTGTCTGACGGCGAGACCACCGTGGGGATCGATCCCCAGGTCGCGGCCGACGAGGCCGCCGAGGCCGGCATCCCCGTGTTCACCATCGCCTTCGGCACCGAGTCCGGCCAGATCCTCGACCCGCTGTCGGGCCAGATCGTGCCCGTGCCGGTCGCCGAGGGCGAGCTCCAGGCCATCGCCGAGACCACCGGCGCCACCTTCACGGCGGCCGGCAGCAGCGAGGGACTGTCCGCGGCCTACGACCAGATCTCCGGCCAGCTCGAGGAGCTGATCGGTGAGCCCGAGATCGTGGAGGTCGAGATCACCTGGCAGTGGGTCGCCGCCGCCCTGGTGCTGCTGGTCCTGGCCTGGCTCGGCAGCCAGTGGTGGCTCCGCGGCGTCATGTAGCCACCCACCCCCGGTCCGTACGCTGGCGTCTCGCCGACGGACAGCCGTGCCATGACACCCCCGACCGACGCGCACGACCCGTCCGACGAGCCGCGCGACCCGTCCGACGACGCGGACGAGCGGGACGACGACGCCTCGACCGGTGGCGACGACGCGATCGCGTCACTGGACGAGGTGGACTTCAAGCGCCTGGGCCTGCGCAACCAGCTCCTGCGACGACTGTCCGAGACCGGGTACGACACCCCCACCCCGATCCAGCGCGAGGCGATCCCGCACCTGCTGGCCGGGCGGGACCTGCTGGGCCAGGCGGCGACCGGCACCGGCAAGACCGCGGCGTTCGCCCTGCCGATCCTCCACGCGATCGGCAGGGTCCGCGCCACCACGCCCCGGGCCCTGGTCATCGCCCCGACCCGCGAGCTCGCGCTGCAGGTCGACGCCGCCATCGCCGGGTACGGCACCCACCTCGGGATCCGCACGGTCGCGGTCGTCGGTGGCCAGCCCGCCCATCGCCAGGTCAAGGCGCTCACCCGCGGGGTGCACGTCGTGGTCGCCACCCCGGGCCGCGCCGTCGACCTGATCGGACGGGGTGCGCTCGACCTGTCGTCGGTGGACACCGTCGTGCTCGACGAGGCCGACGAGATGCTCGACATGGGCTTCGCGGAGGACCTCGACGCGATCCTCGACGCGGCACCGGACCAGCGCCAGACCGTGCTGTTCTCGGCCACGGTCCCGGCCCGGATCGACCACCTCGCCGCCCAGCACCTCGACGACCCGGTCCGGATCGTCATCGCCCGTCCGACCACCGACAGCGGCGCGCCCCTGGTCGAGCAACGGGTCGCCTGGGTGCGAAAGACCGACAAGGCGGCGGCGCTGGGCCGGTTCCTGGACATGGAGACCCCGGAGGCGGCGATCGTGTTCTGTCGCACCCGGGTCGAGGTCGACGCCCTCACTGCGACGATGAACGCCCGCGGGCACCGCGCCGAGGCGCTCCACGGTGGCATGGACCAGCGCCAGCGCGACGCGGTCATGCGCCGGCTGCGCGACGGGTCCGCCACCCTGCTGCTGGCCACCGACGTGGCCGCGCGCGGACTGGACGTCGACACCCTGACCCACGTGTTCAACCTCGACGTCCCGAGCCAGGCCGAGGCCTACGTCCACCGGATCGGCCGGGTCGGTCGCGCCGGTCGGCGGGGCGTCGCCATCACCCTGGCCGAGCCACGCCAGAAGCGCAACATCGGGTTCATCGAACGGCTCCTGGGTCGCAAGCTGCCCGTGGTCGAGGTGCCCTCGGTCGAGGACCTGCACGCCCGCCAGGTCGAGTTGACCGCCCAGGACGTGGCCGAGGCGCTGGCCGAGGACCCGGCCGACGGCGCCGAGGAGGTGCTGGCGATCCTGCTGGACGACGACCACGAACCCCACGACATCGTGCTGGCCGCGCTCGGGCTGCTGCACGACGCGCGAGGATCGTCGGCCGACACCGACGAGATCCCCGATGCGTTCACGGCCGCGAAGGCCGACCGGGCCGCGAAGAAGAAGCGCACGACGAAGGGGTCGTCCGACCGGCGCCACGACGACGGCGACACCGGATGGGTCCACGTCAGCCTGGGCCGGGTCGAGGGGGTCCGCCCGGCCGACCTGGTCGGGGCCATCGCCAACGAGGGTGGCCTGTCGGGTGCACAGATCGGGCCGATCAAGATCGCCCAGCACCACAGCCGGGTCGGGATCCCGGCCTCGTCGGTGGCCCACGTCGTGGAGGCGATGGGTGACACCACGGTCCGTGGCCAGCGCGCCAGCGTCCGTCGCTGGGTCGAGTAGGCGATCGAGGGGTCAGCGTTGGTTGCGCTGCTCCTCCTCGTCGAAGCGCCGGTCCAGCCGAGCCTGCTGCCACGGCCAGAACCACAGCTCGAAGACCAGCGCGCCGATCAGGAAGCCCAGCGCGATCGAGAACGCCAGTCCCCATCCTCCGCCGTAGTACCCGACGACCAGCCCGACCAGCACGACCAGCACCAATCGTCCCCACCGCACCCGCGCCCACATGTCGGACTCCTCTCGACCCGTGGCGCCGAGTCTAGGAAGCGGACACGACCAGGTCGTCGCCGGGGTCGACGTCGACGGTGACGGTGGAACCGTCGGGGACCTCACCGGCCAGGATCAGCCGCGCCAGCCGGTCCTCGACCTCGCTGCGGATCACCCGCTTGAGCGGCCGTGCCCCGTAGACCGGGTCGTAGCCCAGGTCGGCGAGCCGGGCCTTCGCGGACTCGGTCACCCGCAGGGACAGCTCACGGGCAGCCAGCCGTCGCAGCAGCCGGTCCAGCTGGATGTCCACGATCGCGGCGAGGTCGTCACGGCCCAGCCGGTCGAAGATGACGATGTCGTCGACCCGGTTGAGGAACTCCGGCTTGAAGTGACGGCGGACGTCGGCCATCACCCGCTCGCGCAGGTCCTCGGGCTCCAGGGTCACGTCGAGGATGTGCTGGCTGCCGAGGTTGGACGTCATGATCACGACGGTGTTGCGGAAGTCGACCGTGCGTCCCTGCCCGTCGGTCAGGCGCCCGTCGTCGAGCACCTGGAGCAGCACGTTGAACACGTCGGCGTGGGCCTTCTCGACCTCGTCGAGCAGCACCACCGAATAGGGACGGCGGCGCACGGCCTCGGTCAGCTGGCCGCCCTGGTCGTAGCCGACGTAGCCGGGCGGCGCGCCGATCAGTCGGGCGACGGTGTGCTTCTCCTGGTACTCGCCCATGTCGATGCGCAGCATCGCACGCTCGTCGTCGAACAGGAACTCGGCCAAGGCCCGCGCCAGCTCGGTCTTGCCGACCCCGGTCGGCCCGAGGAACAGGAACGACCCGGTCGGGCGGTCGGGGTCGGCGATCCCCGCCCGGGACCGGCGCACGGCGTCGGCGACCGCCTCGACGGCCTCGTCCTGGCCGATGACGCGCTCGTGGAGATGGTCTTCGAGTCGCACGAGGCGTTCGGCGTCCTCGGCCAGCAGCCTGCCGGCCGGGATCCCGGTCCACTTGGCGACGACATCGGCGATCTCGGTGTCGGTGACCCGCTCTTCGAGCATGGTCCCGCCCTCGGCCCGCAGGGCGTCCAGGTCGGCCTGCGCAGCGGCGACCTCGGCCTCGAGCGCACCGGTGCGGCCGTAGCGCAGCTCGGCGGCTCGCTCGAGGTCACCGTCACGCTCGGCGATCGCGGTCTGCTCGCGGACCTCCTCCAACTCGCCCTTGGCGGCGTTGAGCCGGTCGATGACGTCCTTCTCGCCCTGCCAGCGGGCGGTCAGGCCGTCCATCTGCTCACGCAGCTCGGCCAGCTCCCGGTCCAGGTCCTCCAGCCGGGCGCGGGCGGACTCGGACTCGTCGGCCGCCAGGCTGACCCGCTCGATCTCGAGCTGGCGGATCCGGCGGTCGACCTCGTCGATCTCGGGCGGCATCGAGTCGATCGCGATCCGCAGTCGTGCCGAGGCCTCGTCGAGCAGGTCGATGGCCTTGTCCGGCAGGAACCGCTCGGTCAGGTAGCGGTCCGACAGCGCAGCCGCGGCGACCAGGGCGTCGTCGGTGACCTGGACCCCGTGGTGGACCTCGTAGCGCTCCTTGAGGCCACGCAGGATCCCGACCGTGTCGGCCACGGAGGGCTCGTCGACCCGGACCGGCTGGAAGCGTCGCTCCAGCGCCGCGTCCTTCTCGATCTCGCGGTACTCGTCCAGGGTCGTGGCGCCGACCATGCGCAGCTGGCCCCGGGCCAGCATCGGCTTGAGGATGTTGCCGGCGTCCATCGAGCCCTCGGCTCGACCGGCACCAACGATCGTGTGGAGCTCGTCGATGAAGGTGATCATCTGGCCGTCGGAGGACTCGATCTCCTTCATGACGGCCTTCAGCCGCTCCTCGAACTCGCCCCGGAACTTGGCACCGGCGACCATGGCGGTGAGGTCGAGCTGGACCAGGGTCTTGTCGGCCAACAGCGTCGGCACGTCACCCTCGACGATGCGTCGGGCGAGGCCCTCGACGATCGCGGTCTTGCCGACGCCCGGCTCGCCGATCAGGACCGGGTTGTTCTTGGTGCGCCGGACCAGGACCTGGATGATCCGGCGGATCTCCTCGTCCCGGCCGATCACCGGGTCGAGCTTGCCGTCGCGTGCCATCTGGGTGAGGTCACGGCCGTACTTCTCCAGGGCCTGGAAGGTCGACTCGGGGTCCTGGGAGGTCACGCGCTGCGCACCCCGGACCTGCCGGAGGGCAGCCAGGATGGCGTCGTGGGTGATGCCACGACCCTGGAGCAGGTGCGCGACCCGGCCCGGAACGGTGGCCAGCGCCAGCAGCAGGTGCTCGGTGGAGACGTACTCGTCGCCGAGGGTGTCCATCTCGGACTCGGCGGCGTCGAGCACCTTCACCGTGTTCGTGCCCAGGCGGACGTCACCGGACGAGCCGTAGGCGGCGGTCATGCCGTCCAGCAGCTCGTTGACGGCGGCACGCAGCGCCGTGGGGGTGACGCCCAGCCGTTGGGTGATCGGCAGCACGATCCCCTCGGACTGCTCCAGCAGGGCAGCGAGCAGGTGGCCCGGGGCGATCTCGGGGTGGTGGCGGTCACGCGCCAGCACCCCGGCTCGCTGCAGGGCCTGCTGGCTCATCCTCGTGAAGCGCTCGATGTCCATGGGATCCTCCTCCCGAACGCCCCGGCGGCCACGACACGGCGATGGCCAGGGGAAATGCACCCGGGGCGATTCGGCAACGAACACCATTCTAGGCCCACGAGAACAGCGATTCGTCGTTCCTGACAGCTCCCCACTGCACAACCCTGAGCCCGCCCCGCGTCACCAACCTGCGCCTCCCAGACCCCCGGCGAGCGTGACCGACCGTTGCGGACTGTCGCACTGATCCATCACGCTCGGCGGGGCAGGATCGACGGGGGAGCCGCGGGCGGCCGGGTGGCCACCGGTGCCGGTGCCTGCGCGTCCTATGCTGCGCCGACATGCCTCGCAGACCGCTCGTCCTCACCACGTCCGCGGCCGACCTGGCCGACGTCTTCGCCGCGATCCGCACGCGGCTCGACGTCCCGGGACCGTTCCCGGACCCCGCCCTGGCCGACGCCGAAGCGGCGGCGACCGATCCGCCCCGGCCCCCCGACGACCTGCGCGACCTGCCGCTGGTGACGATCGACCCGCCCGAGTCCCGCGACCTCGACCAGGCCCTCCACCTCGCCCGACGCGACGAGGGCTTCCGCATCCACTACGCCATCGCCGACGTGCCCGCGTTCGTCCGACCCGGCTCGGACCTCGACGACGAGGTCCGCCGTCGCGGGGTCACGCACTACGGGCCCGACCACCACAGTCCCCTGCACCCGCCCGCCCTGGGCGAGGACGCGGCGAGCCTGCTCCCCGACGGGGACCGCCCCGCGATCGTGTGGCGACTGGACCTCGACGGCGCCGGGGTGCTGGTGGCGACGAGCGTGCGACGGGCACTCGTGCGCAGCCGGGCCAAGCTGTCCTACGAGCAGGTCCAGGCCGAGCTCGACGCGGGCACGGCTGGGGACATGCTCTCGCTGCTGCCGCTGGTCGGCGCGACGCGACGCGACGTCGAGCGCGACCGCGGCGGCATCGCGCTGCCGATCCCCGACCAGGAGATCGAGCGCGTCGGGGACCGCTACCGGCTGGAGTTCCGCCGCTCCCGACCCGTCGAGGAGGACAACGCGCAACTGTCCCTGCTGACCGGGATGGCGGCGGCCGGGATCATGCGCGCCGGGCGGGTCGGGATCCAGCGCACCCTCCCTCCGGCGGACGACCGGACCCACCGCCGACTGCGGGCAGCGGCTGCCGCGCTGGACCTGGACTGGCCCGGCCAGACGTCGTTCCCGGACCTCGTCCGCGACCTCGACCCGGCGGTCGCGACCCACGCCGCGTTCCTCGACGAGGCCACCGTGTCGTTCCGCGGCGCTGGCTACCGCGCCTTCGACGGCTCACGACCGTCGGACGCGGAGCATGCGGGCATCGCGGCCGACTACGCCCACGTCACCGCACCGCTGCGTCGCCTGGTCGACCGCTGGGGCTTGGCCTGCTGTGTCGCGCTGGACGCCGGCGAGGAGGTCCCCGAGTGGGTCCGGGCCTCGCTGTACGACCTGCCCGAGATCATGGCCGAGACCACGCGGCGCGCCTCGGCCTACGAGCGCGCCACGGTCGACGTCGTCGAGGCGGCCCTGTTGTCGGACCGGGTGGGCCAGGTCTTCTCCGCCACGGTCGTCGACGTCGACGAGGACGGGGACCGCGGGCTGGTGCTGGTCCCCGAGCCGGCCGTGCGGGCGCGCGTGCACGGCCAGGGCCTCGAGCCGGGCACCCGGATCGACGTCCGGGTCGCGGAGGCCGACGTCGCGGCCGGCCGGGTGGTCCTGGAACGCGCCTGAGTTCGTTCGCCTCCACCCGCGATCGCATCGCTCGGGCGCGCCGGCCTCAGGGCAGGAAGTCGCCGTCGGCGCCCGACGAGGACGTCGGGTCCTCGCTCGTCGACCCGACGGGCTCGGACGCACCGTCGGACGGAACCGTGACCGGGCCGGACGAGCCGAAGCCGTCCAGGTCACCCTCGACGTCGTCGTTGGTCTCGGCCGCGTCGTCGCTGAGCACGTCGTCCGGGAACGGGGTGTGGAAGCGGATGGCGTCGAAGACGTCCTCGGCCCCGTCGTCGAGCCGCTCGTAGTAGAGGCCGTCCGAGCTGAAGGCGACCACCGGCACGATCGCGGACTCGATCTGCTCGGGCTCGATGGACCGGAACACGTCCGCGAGCCCGTACATCTGGCCGAGGGTCAGCCCGTCGTCGACGACGACCGAGCGCGACGCCACGCCGACCAGGGCACGCAGCTTGGCGGGGTTCGCCAGGGTTCCGGCGGTCAGCACCTCGCCCAGTGCCTGGCGCAGGAAGTACTGCTGGCGGGCCGCTCGACCGAGCGTGCCGGCCCCGAACGAGTCACTGACCTTGCGGGCACGCACGAACCGGCCGGCGTCGATGCCGTCCAGGACGCTGCAGCCCTCGTCGATCGTCCCGACCGTCGGGTCGTCCATGGGCTCGTCGAGGCACACCTCGACCCCACCGACCGCGTCGGTCAGGGTCACCAGGCCGGCGAGGTCGACCTCGACGTAGTGGTCGAGGTCGTCACCGACCAGCTCCTCGACCGCCTCGACCAGGGCGTTGGCACCGTCGAGCGGGTGCAGGGCATTGATCTTCTGCAGCCCGTGGTCCTCGGTCTCCACCGCGATGTCGCGGGGGAAGGCGAGCATCCGCACGGCCTGGGTCTGGGGGAGGTACTGCACCCACAGGATCGTGTCGGTCAGCGCACCACCGTGGTCGAAGGCCTCCATCTCGGCCATCTGGTCGTGGGTCAGACCCTCGCGCGAGTCCACGCCGACCAGCAGGATGTCCTGGACCTCGGTGACCTCGGGGACGTCACTGGGCACCGTGGTTGGCAGCGGGCCATCGGCCACGGGCTGCTCGGCGACCGGGACTGCCTCGTCGGGGTGGTCGGTCGAGCCCAGCGCCGTCAGCGCCATGTCCGGGATCAGCAGGCTGGCCGTGCGCGTCACCACGTCGGCGCTGGCTGCACCCAGCGCCAGCAGGCCGGCGAGGCCGGCGACGACGATGCGCATCACGGTGGTGACTTCGACGAGAAGGGAGGGCGAGGCGACGACACCGCGTGGCTGTCCGCCCCGGCGCACGGAGACCCGTGCTGGAGCCAGAAGTGTACGTCAGGCAAGGGTGCCGGCCAAACCTCGCCGACCAGCCGGTCGGCCGGTGGCCACCGGGGGCGACACGCTCGTCACGACGTCCGGACGAGGCCGCGTGATCAGCGAGCGCCGGCCCGCTGGCGCGGCGGACGCCGGCGCATCGTGGGATGCACCTCGACCTCGCGGGCCGACACCGGCACGACGTCGTGGCGGGGCGCCGGCGGCTCCTGGCCCTGGACGCGGGCCGCCAGGGTCCGCACCATCTCCTCGAGCTCGCGGTTCTTGCGTCGCGCCTCCTCGAGCTTCTCGCCCAGGTCCAGCACCACCCGGACCCCCGCGAGGTTGAGCCCCTCGTCCTGGGTCAGGTGACGGATGAACCGGAGCCGGTCGATGTCGCGCTGGGCGTAGCGACGCGTGTTGCCGGCCGTGCGGGCGGGCTCGATCAGGCCCTCGCGCTCGTAGGAGCGCAGGGTCTGGGGATGCATGTCCGCGAGCTCGGCCGCGACCGAGATCACGAAGACCGGCTCGTCGTAGTCGGGACCGCGCTGGCCGAACCCGCCGGACGGGCGCGCCGGGGCCACCGACGACGAGGACTCGTCGGCCGGCGTCCCCTGGGAATCGATGTACTCCTGGGTCGCCATGGTGGCTCCTTCGCGTCGTGCGCGGGCGGTGGTCGGGTCGTGCGGTGGTGGCGGCTGGGTCGTGACGGGGGGACGGGGGCGTGGTGGATCGGGACGGTGGTCAGGTCGGTGCGCCACGACCGAGGCGTGCGTCGCGGGTGCTGGTGTCGTCCAACTGGTGCAACTGCTCGAGCAGGTCGGTCTGTTCCCGGGTGAGCTCCTCGGGCACCTCGACGTCGACGGTGACGAGCAGGTCACCATGGCCGCTCTTCCTGCCCCCGCGCGGTGCACCCTGCCCACGGATGCGGAACGTGCGCCCGGACGCGGTGCCCGCCGGGATCCGGATGGTGCGCTGCTCGTCCTGCGGCGTCGGCACGGTCAGCTTGGTGCCCAGGGCGGCCTCGGCGAAGGTCAGCGGGACGCGCAGGGTGACGTCGTCACCGCGGCGGCCGAACAGGTCGTCGGGCTCGACCTCGACGGTGACGAGGACGTCGCCGGCCGGTCCCCCGTTGCTCCCGGGACCACCACGCCCGGCGACGCGGATCACCGCGCCGTCACGGACACCGGCGGGGATCCGGACGGTCAGCTCGCGGGGCTTGACGACCCGTCCGGTGCCACTGCAGGTGGCGCACGGGTCGGCGATGACCTGGCCGTTGCCCCCGCAGGTGCCACAGGGCTGGGCGAACGAGAACGGCCCCTGGTCGACCGTGACCTGGCCACTGCCGTGGCAGGTCGGGCAGGTGGTGGGGCTGGTCCCGGGGGCCGCGCCGGAGCCGTGGCAGGTGTCGCAGGGTCCGTCGCCGTTGATGCGCAGCCGGGTCCGGGCCCCGGCCAAGGCGTCACCGAACGAGACCTGGACCGTCGCCTCGAAGTCACGGCCCTTCTGGCGACGCTGCCGGCGGGGCGCACCACCGAACCCACCCATGCCGGACGGGAAGCCGCCCTCGGCGCGTCCCTGCTGGAACAGGCCCTGGAGCAGGTCGTTGAGGTCGCCGGCACCCCCGCCGAACCCACCGGCCCCGGGACGGCCCGCCCCGCCGAGGCCACCCAGGCCCGCGGCACCGAGGCGGCGGAGCTCGTCGTACTCGGTGCGCGTGTCGGCGTCACCCACGACGGCGTAGGCCTCGCCGACCTCCTTGAACTTCTGCTCGGCGTTGGGGTCGTCGGGGTTGGAGTCGGGGTGGTGGGCCCGCGCGAGCTTGCGGTAGGCCTTCTTGATCGTGTCCTGGTCGGCGTCCTCCGACACGCCGAGGACGGCGTAGTAGTCGGTGTCGAGCCACTCGCGCTTCGGGGTCATCGGTCACCTCGCCTTCGGGTGTCGGGGATGGTCGTGGGGAAGGTCAGGAACGGCGTGCGCCGGCCACGGGCCGGCACGTCCGCGACGTGGGCGTGGTCACTGGGCGACCGCCACCATGGCGGCGCGCAGGACCCGGGGTCCCAGCACGTAGCCCGGTCGCAGGACCTCGGCCACGACCGGCTCGCCACCCGGCTCCACGATCCCGTCGCCGGGGACCTGCTGGACGGCCTCGTGGCGGTTGGGGTCGAACGGCGCCCCCCGGTCGTCGACCCGTTCGAGGCCGACCTCGCCGAGGGCCTTCATGAGCTTGTCGCGCACCAGGGAGATGCCGGTCAGGACGGGGTCGTCCACGTCGTCGGCGATCGAGGCGATCGTGCGGTCGAAGTCATCGAGCACCTCCAGGATCCGGCCGGCGACGTCGGCATGGCCGGCGACCCGCTGGGCCTGGCCCTGGACCTGCATCCGCTTGCGGAAGTTCTCGAACTCGGCCTGCTTGCGCTGGAGCGACTCGAGGTAGTCGTCGCGGCTGCGCTCGGTGGCGTCGAGCGCGGCCAGGAGCTGACCGGGGGTGCGGGCATCATCGTCGGCCAGCCGGTCCCAGTCCGGGACGGTCTCGTCGGCCACGACCGGATCCGGGTGGTTGCCGCCGTCGGGATCGTCCGTGTCCTGGTCGGCCCGCGGCGCGGGACGATCGGCGTCGGCCGGCTGGGGGTCGACCGGTCGGTCGTCGTCGGTGTGGGCCGGGATGGCGTCGTGGGCCGGGGTCGATCGGCGCGTGGTGATCGCTCACGGCCGGCCGGTCGGGGCGAACCCGACCGGCCGGCGTGGAGCGCGGCGTGCGCCGTGACGTGTGCGACGGTTCAGGCCTCGATCGCGATGCGACGGGGCTTGGCCTCCTCGGCCTTCGGCACGCGGATGGTGAGCACACCGTCGCGGTAGCGAGCGGACACGGCGGTGCCGTCGACCCGGTCGGGCAGGCGGACCGCGCGGTGGTAGCGGCCGAAGCGACGCTCGACCCGACGGAACTCGTCGGTCTCGACGTCGTCGTAGAAGCTGCGCTCACCGGCGATGGTCAGCACGTTCTCCTCGAGGGTGATCTCGACGTCGTCGGCGTCGACGCCCGGCAGCTCCACGTAGAGCGTGTACTCGTCGGCGTGCTCGCGGACGTCCAGGGCCGGCGAGAACGCACCGGCGGTGGCCGGGGCGTCACGGTCGCCGCCCTGCAGCCCCGCGACCTCGCGGAACATGCGCTCGACCTCGTCGTGGAGGCCGGCGGTGCGGAAGGGATCGAAGCGGGTGATGGTTGCCATGGTGTTCCTCCTCCCCGGATGCGGGTCTGGGTCGTGCGTGGGTGGGGCCGGTCGGCCCCACCGGGGGGTGGTGACCGCGGTCAGCCCGCGGACTCCTGGTCGTCGCCCTCGTCGATGATCTCGGCGTCGACCACGTCGGCGTCGTCGCCCATCGGGGCGTCGTCACCGGCGGCACCGTCGGCGGGCGGCGTCGTCGACTGGGCGTTGTCGGCGGAGTAGATGGCCTGCGCCAGCTGCTGGGACGTGCTGGCCAACTGCTCCATCTTCTCCTTGACCGCGTCGTCGTCGTCACCGTCGAGGGCGGCCTTGAGGTCGCTGTTGGCCTGCTCGATCTCGGCCCGCAGCGACTCGTCGACCTTGTCGCCGTGCTCGGACAGCGTCTTGGTGGTCTGGTGGACCAGCGTGTCGGCCTGGTTGCGAAGCTCGACCGACTCGCGGCGCTTGGCGTCCTCGGCGGCGTGGGACTCGGCGTCCTTGATCATCTGCTCGATGTCGTCCTTGGGCAGCGCCGAGCCACCGGTGATGGTCATCGACTGCTCCTTGCCGGTGCCCAGGTCCTTGGCGTTGACGTGGACGATGCCGTTGGCGTCGATGTCGAAGGTGACCTCGATCTGGGGCATGCCACGCGGCGCCGGGGGGATGCCGGTCAGGTTGAACTTGCCGAGCAGCTTGTTGTCCGAGCTGAACTCGCGCTCGCCCTGCAGCACCTTGATCTCGACCTCGGGCTGGTTGTCGTCCGCGGTCGTGAACACCTCGGAGCGCTTGGTCGGGATGGTCGTGTTGCGCTCGATCAGCTTGTGGGTCACCCCGCCCTTGGTCTCGATGCCCAGGCTCAGCGGCGTGACGTCCAGCAGGAGCACGTCCTTGACGTCGCCCTTGAGCACCCCGGCCTGCAGCGCGGCACCGATGGCCACGACCTCGTCGGGGTTGACGCCCTGGTGCGGCTCCTTGCCGTGGGTCAGGTCCTTCACCAGGTCCTTGACCGCGGGGATGCGGGTCGAGCCACCGACCAGGATCACGTGGTCGAGGCCCTCGACGTCGATGCCGGCGTCCTTGATGGTCTGGACGAACGGGCCCTTGAGCTTGTCGAGCAGGTCGGAGGTCAGCTCGTTGAACTTCGCCCGGGTGAGGGTCTCCTCGAAGTGCAGCGGACCGGCGTCGGTGGCGGTCAGGAACGGCAGGTTGATGGAGGTCTGCTGCGACGACGACAGCTCGATCTTGGCCTTCTCGGCGGCCTCCTTGAGCCGCTGCAGGGCCATCTTGTCGCTGGACAGGTCGACCCCGTTGTTGTCCTTGAGGGCCTTGAGCATCCAGTCGATCAGGACCTGGTCCCAGTCGTCACCGCCCAGCTGGCTGTCGCCGTGGGTGGCCTTGACCTCGAACACGCCCTCGGAGATCTCCAGCACGGAGACGTCGAAGGTGCCGCCGCCGAGGTCGAAGACGAGGATCGTCTGGTCGTCCTCCTTCTCCAGCCCGTAGGCCAGCGCGGCCGCGGTCGGTTCGGCGACCAGGCGCAGCACGTCCAGTCCCGCGATCTCGCCGGCCTCCTTGGTGGCCTGACGCTGGGCGTCGTCGAAGTAGGCGGGGATCGTGATGACGGCCTCGGTGACGTCCTCGCCCAGGTAGGCCTCGGCATCACGCTTGAGCTTCATCAGGATGCGGGCGGAGATCTCCTGGGCGGTGTAGGTCTTGCCCTCGGCCTCGGCCTTGTAGTCCTGGCCCATGTGGCGCTTGACCGACCGGATCGTGTTGTCGGCGTTGGTGACGGCCTGGCGCTTGGCGACCTCGCCGACGAGCACCTCGCCGTTCTTGAACGCCACGACCGACGGCGTCGTGCGTGATCCTTCGGCGTTGGCGATGACTTCGCCCTCGCCACCTTCCAGGACGGCCACCACGGAGTTCGTGGTGCCGAGGTCGATTCCGACTGCTCGTGCCATGATCGTGATCCTCTCGGACGCGCTGTGGGGAAACCTTGGGGTGCGGGCGACGCCGCTCGACCCCCACTGTACGTCGGCTCGCCTCCATCTCAAACCTGCGGACACCCTGCGCAACAGAAAACTTGCGCGTACATCACGCAGATAATCGCCAACCCCGTGGCGATGCAGATCCCGTTGCACCGCGATGCGCGTCACCCGACGCCATCCGGGCCCGGGCGACACCGGCCGTGCCATCGTCCTAGGATGGCCCCAGGCCGGACGAACGACCCCGGAGGCGAACATGGCACCGTGGCAGTGGATCGTCCTGGCCTTCCTGGTCGTGGTCCCGCTGACCCTGATGGTCGACTTCTGGGGTCGCGAGCGGCTCAGCTCGCGCGGACGACCCGGCCGCCGGCCGTGGCGTCCCCAGCCGCGCCCCGCGCCGGACCCCGACGACCACCACTGACCATCGGCTGCGGTTGCACCCGCCCCGGTTCCCGTGCGTCCCTCGCACGCAGCGTCGGTCGAGGTCGGCTCCTCCGCGGCCCTGCGTGGCCGGATGGCCGATCGGACGGGCCGACACGCCCGATCGCGGCGGTGGTGTTGCTCAACTCGTCAACGACGGCGGGCCACCTGCGTCGACTTGGGTCCACGTATGAGCACAAGGCCATCTGAATCACACTGATGGCATACAGGTGACAGGCGCCACTTCACTTGACTTTGCAACTCAGCGGCACCAAACTTCCGGGGCACGTCGTCACCCCGGCCCCGGGTCACCCCGGGTTGCCGGACCCGTGCCTCGTTCCCCGTCACTCGGATGCCCATCGTGCGTTTGCTCCGTCCCCTGGCCGCCGCCGCCCTGGTCGCCGTGGTCGCCGTACCGGCCGTCGCACAGGAGTCCGAGCCGACCACCTCTCCGGCCCCCGGTGACGCCGACGCCGCGCACCCGGACCTGCGCGAGGCCGTCGCCGTCGCCGCGGTCGAGGACGGACGACTTCCGCTGGACCTCGAGACGGACGAGTCCTGCCCGGTCGAGGCCGTCGAGCTGACGTTCGAGGCGGTCCCCGTCGACGAGTTCGAGGTGGGTGGCTACGTCGAGCCGCTCATCGAGCCGACCGAGGCCGAGGCCGATCGCGCCACCGGGATCGCGCGCTGCGCCCAGGACTCGCCCGCGATCGCCGGGTTCGACGCCTTCCTCGACGACGACGGTTGGACCGTCCACTTCGTCTCGCCGCTGGTCGAGCAGGACGAGCACGCCGACCATGCGGACGACGACACGCAGGACGACGGCGCCAAGCGGGTCGAGTCCCTCGCGACGACCGAGGACCTGGACACGTCCGACACGCTGGCGGCCGAAGGCCTGCTGGACGGCTCGTCCGCCATCACCAGTTCGTCCAGCGCCTCCAGCAGTGCCGCGCCCCCGGTCCCCAGCTGGCCCAGCGGGATGCCGAGCTCGGCCGAGGCCCTGTCCGGCTCCGACCCCCAGGACACCTGTGACCCGGACGAGGAGCCGGGTGCGCTGGCCCTCGCCGACCTGCTGACCCGGACCTACGGCACCACCAGGTACGGGATCTCGCGTGACTGCTCGGTCGGCGGTCGCTCGGAGCACAAGGAGGGCCGCGCGGTCGACTGGATGCTCAACTCCTACGACAGCGGCGAGCGCGCCATCGGCGACACCTTCACGTCGTGGGTCCTGGGTGACGACCCGTGGGGCAACGACCACGCCGGCATGCGGCGCATGGGCATCATGTACATGATCTGGAACCGCGAGAGCATCTACTCGTGGGCCGTCGAGGACGGCTGGCGGGACTACACCGGCTCGAGCCCGCACACCGACCACGTGCACTTCTCGATGACCTGGCCGGGCGCACGCTGCCAGACCAGCTTCTGGGAGGCCACGGACTGCACGGGCGACGTCGGGCGAGGCGGCGGTGGTGGCGGTGGCGACGACACCGTCGCCGGCCAGGCCATCGACCAGGTCGGGGCCACGCACTCCGGGATCGACGCCGACTTCGACGGCGACGGCCACGGCGACGTCCTGTGGTACGGCCCCGGTTCCGACTACGACACCATCTGGTACGGGCGCGACAGCGCCTTCGACGTGTCCGCACGTCTCGAGGTCAACGGCACCTACTACCCGATCGCCGGGGACTTCGACGGGGACGGTCGCGACGACATCGTCTGGTACGGCCCGGGCACGGCACCCGACTACCGCTGGAACGGCACGCGCACGCGTGGGCGGTTCGACACCTCGTCACGAGTCGAGGTCAACGGCGACTACATGCCACTGGTCGGGGACTTCAACGGCAACGGCGTCGACGACATCTTCTGGTACGGGCCGGGCTCGATGCCCGACTACATCTGGTTCGGCTACCCGACCGGGTTCCGGCCGGGTCCCAGCGTCAACGTCAAGGGCACGTATCGCCCGGCCGTCGCCGACTTCAGCGGCAACGGACGCGACGACATCCTCTGGTACGGGCCGGGCGGCGGCTACGACGAGGTCTGGCTCGGCCGTGGCGACTACCGCTTCCAGCGTGCCGCTCCGGTCGACATCCGCCTGGACGGCCGCCCCGTCACGGGCGACTTCGATGGCGACGGCAACGACGACGTGTTCATCTACGGGCCGGGGTCGCGTGCCGACGCCTGGTTCCGGGGCGCGGACAACGGGACCCTGCGTGGCGCGATCTCCGAGCCGATCGCCGGCAGTTCCTACCGTCCGTTCGCCGGCGACTTCGACGACGACGGGCGCCACGACATCTTCTGGTACGGGCCCAACGGCGCGGCCGACTGGATCTACTACGGCCGGTCCGGTGGCTTCGCCCCCGCATCCACGACCGTGCGTGGTGACTACGTCCCGGTGTCGGGTGACTGACCCCATCGCCACCGACCGCCGACCGGAGCCGTGCACCGATGCCTGACCACCGGCACGCCGCCCGGCTCCTCGTCGTCGTCGTCGTGGCGTCCCTGGCGGGCTGCGCCTCCCCGGCGACCGCTCCCGGGACGGCCCTGGCGCCCGCCCCGCCCGCACCCACCCTCCCCGAGCAACTGCCGGAGGCCGACGACGGGATCGTCCTGCCCTCGCCGTCCCCGGCCGCCGAGGGATCGGTGCCCGAGCCATCGACCAGCCCCGACCCCGTGGCCGAGGTGGCGGGCTACACCGGAGACGACTGGGCCGAGCTGCTGGACGGCGAGGTGACCGTCCTGGCGGAATCGGTGACGGTCCGGGACGGCACCGTCCAGGGACTGGTCCGCAACGGCCGGTCGGGGCCGGTGGGTCCCGTCACCGTGTCGGCAGCCGGGGTGACGGCCACGGTGTCGCTCCCGGTGCTGCGATCTGGCGAGCCGGCGCCGTTCCTGCTCGAGGTGGCGGACCTCGCCGACGACGCGGACGTCGAGGTCGCTGTCGAGGCAGCGGACGCGTCCGGCGAGCCTGCCCGTGGTCTCCGCCTCGGCACCTTCTGGCAGCGTGGGGTCAGCGACCCCGAGCAGGTCGACACCTACCTGTACACCGATCCGGAAACCGGCCCCCACCCCGCCGTGGCCCTGGGCTCGGCCCGGGCCGCCGAGGCGGTCGAGGGACTGGTGGTCGCCGCCGCCTGGATCGACGCCGACGGCCGGGTCCTGGCGGTCGACCCCACCGCCGAGCTGCAGGCCGGCGACCTGGGGCCCGGTGCCACCGTGGACTTCCTGGTGGCCGCGTCCGGTCCGGCCGCGCTCGATGACGCCCGCCTGGTCCTGTGGGCGAGCGGATCATGACCAGCCCGAGGTCGTCCCTGCGTGCGCTGGGCCCGGTCGCGCTCGTCCTCGCGGCCGTGGTGGCGTTGCTGCCCGCGGCGCCCGCGGCCGCCGACCAGACCTTCGGCGACGGGCCGCTGGACGTCGTCCTCGACGCGGCTGCCACCTACCACGACGACTGCGCGACGCCCGCGAACCGCCTGACCGTGGGCGAGCTCGCGGCCCTGGTGCTCGCCCCGTCCTTCCCCGAGACCGGCGCCCCCACCACGCAGGCGCCCGCCCCCATGACGCTGAGCCGGTGGGACGACCAGTCGGCGCTGTACTCCTACGGCGACCGGACCTCCTGGCAGAAGGCCTTCTGGCATCCGGGGATCGGGGCCTGGGCCTGGGACGACGCCTCGCTGCAGGGGTTCTCGGCCTCGGACCGCATCGACGCGTCGTTCATCGCGGACTTCACCACCGCGTTCATCGCGCGACGCTGGTGCACCAGCCCCAGCTTCTCGACCGTGTGGGCACCCTGGTACGCCTGTCGGAACAACACCTGCAAGACCATCTACGACCAGCTCGTGGACGGCTCGGGACGGCTGGTCGGCGTGGACGTCGACTCGTCCGTGGCCCGGCGTGGCGGGATGGAGGCCCACACCTGCACGCTGGGGACGAGCTCGACCTTCCGGTGCTGGTACGTCGACCCGGCCCGGGCACAGGGCTACCGCGGGTTCGCCGTGGCCGCGTTCGGCCCGTCGCCGGTCACCGCCCCGTTCCTGGGCTGGCGCGACTCCCAGCGCGAGCATCGCCACTGGCTGCGCGGCGACACCGGGTACTCCCGGGACATCCGGGCGTCGCTGCCGCTGGGCCGCAACTCGCGCAACGGCGACCTGGCCTGGGCCACGGGCTCCGAGCTGTGCGACCTGACCCGCGGCGTCGGACGATGCGACCCGCTCCCACCCCCCGGCATGGACCTCGAGGTCACGGCCGTGTCGGGCGGCTACGTCCCGCTCTCCGGTGACTTCGACGGCGACGGCGCCGACGACGTCCTGTGGTACGGACCGGGATCGGACGACGACGCCCTGTGGCGGGGCGACTCGGGGGACTTCACCTACGTCCCCATCGACGTCGTGGGCACCTACGACCCACGGGTCGGGGACTTCGACGGTGACGGTCGCGACGACGTGTTCTGGTACGGACCCGGATCCGACCCCGACTGGCTGTGGTACGGCACCAGCACCGGATTCGCCTCGGTGGCCACCTCGGTCGTCGGCACGTACGACCCGGTCGTCGGGGACTTCGACGCGGACGGGGCCGACGACGTCCTGTGGTACGCCCCGGGTGGCGGACGCGACTACGTCTGGCCCGGACGATCCGGACGACGCTTCGCCAGCCACGTCCGCGTGACCGTCGGTGGTGACTTCGTCCCGCTGCCCGGTGACTTCGACGGCGACGGCCACGGCGACGTGTTCTGGTACGGGCCGGGCGACGACCCGGACGGACTGTGGTACGGCCGGGGACGAGGATCCTTCGCGGACCGGGACATCTCGGTGCGCGGCACCTACGAGCCGACGACCGGCGACCTCGACGCCGACGGACGGACCGACGTGCTGTGGAACGCACCGGGCTCCGCCGTCGACCCGTTGTGGCTGGGCCGTGCCGACGGGTTCACCGAGCCCCAGCCCCGGCCCCGCATCACGTCGCGGTACCGCGTGTTCACCGGGGACTTCGACGGCAGCGGGGGCGACGACGTCTTCTTCCACCGGCCCGGGTCCGACTACGACGCCGTCTGGTGGCACCGCTGAGCCGACCGGCCGAGGGACGGCACGCCTGGCCGGCCCACGCGTCGTGTCGTCAGCCCGTGGGCCCGACACGCTCCCGCACGGGAGGCAGGTCGGCCTCGTCCCGGGCGATCGCGCGGTCGGCGGCAGGGACCTTCATCGCGGGGTCGAAGGGGCGCCCGACCTGGTCGTACTGGAGGTGCTTCTGACGCTCGAGCGTCTCCTCGAGGAGGATCCGGTTCGTGCGTTGCAGGTCCGCCAGCACCAGCAGTGCCAGGCACACGAAGGACGCCACCAGCATCGACGAGCCGAAGATCAGCGACTGGACGTGCCCACCGGACTCCTCCAGGAAGAACAACAACCCGAACCGCACGAACGGGATCAGGCCGAGCAGGCCGAAGATCGTGCCGAGCGTGAACAGCAGGACGTAGGGCCGGAACATCAGGTAGCTGCGCACGATCGCGATGCCCGACTTGAACATGTGGTGCCAGATGTTCTTGAACAGCCGGGACTCGCGGGTCTTGGGGTTGGTCTCGATCTCGATGCTGGCGATGCGCATCCGGCGGTTGCCGGCCTGGATGATCGTCTCCATGCAGTAGCTGAACTGCGTGACGATGTTGAGTCGCATCAGCGCGGCACGCGAGTAGGCCCGGAACCCGCTGGCGGCGTCGGGCAGGTCGGTGCGCGCCGCACGGTTGACGACCCGGCTGCCGACCCGCTGCATCAGCTTCTTGAACCCCGAGAAGTGCGCGATCGTCGCGGTCTGGCGATCGCCGATCACGATGTCGGCGGTGCCCTCGATGATCGGGCGGACCAGGTCCGGGATCCGGTCCTGCGGGTACTGGTTGTCACCGTCGGTGTTGACGACGATGTCGGCGCCACGCGCGAGGGCATGGTCGATGCCGTCCCGGAACGACCGCGCCAGCCCCATGTTGCGGACGTGGTGGACCACGTGGTCGGCGCCGTGCTCGAACGCGACCTCGACGGTCCGGTCGCTGGAGCCGTCGTCGATGACGACGACCTCGATCTCGTCGATGCCGTCGATCTGTCGGGGGATCGTCCCCAGCACCTGCGGGAGCGTGGCCTCCTCGTTCAGGCAGGGAACCTGGACGACCAGCTTCATCTCGAACCTCGTGGACGGGCCGATGTCGGGACCGTGGCCCGCGGAGCCGGCGTGGCCGAGTCGGACCCTCGGGGAGCACGTGGGTCGAGGGTACTGGCCACCGGGCCGACGACCCGCCTGGTGCGGTCGGTCGGCGCGAGTCCGCCCGGTCGCACCCCGGTCGGCTCAGGCAGTGACCTTCGAGACGTCCCGGGGCGCGGGGTCGAGGTCGCCACGCTCGTCGTCGGCGGGCGCGCCCCGTTCGGCCGACACCGCCACCATCACGAACAGCACCGCGAGCGGGACGACCTGCAGCACGATGCGGTTCATGGAGTCGTAGGGGCCGGCGCGGAAGGCGCCCTCGCGGAGGTAGGCCAGCAGGAAGGCCATCGGCAGGAACGCCGACACCGGGAAGCGGAGGATGGATCGGTGGGGGAACGGCGGACGCACCAGCGCCCACACGACGAGCGCAACCGTGGTGACGATCGCCAGTCCCCACAGGCCGTCCCCGAGCACGAAGTTGGTCCACTCGGCGACGGCACTGTCGCGCAGGACGTCGTCGTCCGCGACCGCGTAGATGCCCAGCGCCACCCACAGGCCCGCCTCGGCGATCCACACCAGCAGTCGCGAGGAACGGCGCACCCAACCCGCACCGAGGACGGGCGCCACGACCACCAGCACCAGGCCGAGCACGGCGAGGTACTGCACCTCGGACTCGACCGGCAGGTCGATGCGACCGAGCAGGGTGGCCAGGAGCGCCTGTTCGAGCAGGATCGTCACGCCGGCCGTCAGCGCCAGCAGCCGCCGCACCCGCAGGTCGATGGCCGGCGTCAGCAGCACCGGGACCAGCACGAGCGCGACCAGCAGGGGGGCCTCCTCCCGGGACAGCAGCGCGCCCACCACCCCGGCCAGCATCATCACGACCAGGCCGACCCGGGGTGGCGCGACCTCCAGGGCGAGCAGCCAGGCCGCCCCCGTGGCCATCAGCGCGAAGGCCGCGAACAACAGGTGGCCGTTGATATAGAAGCTGTGCCAGAGGTACCCGTAGTTGGACACCAGCAACCCGATGCCGAGCACCCCGGCGACCGGTGCGGCGCGACGCACCGTGGTCACCCGCGGGAGCCCGACCTGCAGCACCCAGTACAGCGTCGCCAGGGTCGACAGCGAGGTCAGCGGGATCAGTGAGCGCAGGTAGAACCCGTCCCCGAGGAACGCATAGGTGTTGAGCAGGCTCGCACTGCTGAGCCGCTTCATGAACAGGTTCTCCGACAGCGAGGCGATGTCGCCCTGGGCGATCACGGAGGTGGCCACGAGGTAGCGGATCGAGTCGTAGTGGTAGCGGACCAGGTTGGCCTCCCAGGCCACCACGACGACGCCTGCCACGGCGACCACGGTGACCGCCACGACGAGCGGGTCGAACGGGACGGCGCGCCCGGACCGGCGGCCGAACAGCCACGCGAGCGCCGCCACGGCGGTGACCAGCGCCAACGGGAAGAGCGCGCTGGTCGGGATCCGCAGCACGGCCTGGACGTGGATCACGGCCACGTGGACGGCCAGGCCCACCAGCCAGCCCAGCGGCAGGACCGCCCAGCCCGACCAGCCGACCGCCTGCAGCAGCAGGACCCCCGTGGCGAGCAGCAGCAGGACGACGGCGAGCTCGATCACCATCCGCGCACCTCGCCGCGGGTCTCGGCGGGCAGGAGCGAGGCATCCACCACGTGCATGGTCGGGCGCCCGTCGGCCTCCGTGGTGGTCATGATCCACAGTTCGTCGACGTCGTCGCTGCCCAGGTACAGACGCCAGCGGTGGCCGGGCTTGCCGTCCGCCTCGCCGGTCGGGTCGGTCCAGATCGTCCCGGTGCGCGACATGTGGTCGGTGCCGTCCAGCTGGGCCACCACGGACTCCGCGACGGACGGGTCGAGGTCGCGGTCGAACGTCAACGAGCTCGGTCGGACGAAGCCCACCAGCCGATCCCGGTACTTCCCCCCGACGTCGAGCTCGTCGACCTCGCCCAGGACGTGGACGTCGGCGCCCTCCGCCACCGGCTCGAGTGCCATGAACACGTTGTGGGTCTGTTCGACGTTCTCCAGACGCTCGCCGAGCTCGACGATGTCGGCCGTGTCGGCGCGCTCGGTCACCTGCCAGTTCGCGTCCGGCTCCCGCAGGAACGACGCCCCACGATCGACCAGCGGCAGGGTCGCGAGGTTGCCGACGACCACCAGAGCCACCACGCCGTACCGGGTGCCGAGGCGGCGGCGGGCCCGCACGGACCTGGATTCGCTCACGGATGACCCCGGTGGAGGCGACGAACACGACACGACCGGCCGGGGACGACGAGTGCCCGGCACGGGCGGGAGCGTAGCAGCGACGCTGTCGGGCCCCGAGGGGAGGCGTCGCCCTGCCCGAGCGGGTGCACCGCCGGCCATGGATCGCCTGCTGACAGCCGATAAGGTTGGACGCTGCTGCCGGTCGTGCGGGTGTCGGACGTCCACACCGGTGTCGCCGCACGCATCCGTGCCCGTCGTGGCCCCTCCCCGATCACCACGAAGTGACCCATGACCTCCAACGACCCCTCCGGCTCCGGGGCAACGTCGCCTCCCCCCGCGTCCGCGCCGGACCTGTCCGTGGTGATCCCGGTGCACGACGCCGGCTCGACCATCGAGCACCTGGCCCAGACCCTGCTGGCAACCGACGGGCTGCGGGTGCAGGTCGTGCTGGTCGACGATGCCTCCACGGACGACACGGCGGAGGTCCTGCGCGACCTCGCCTCGCGCGAGGACGCCGTGGTCGCGCTGTTCCACGACACCAACGCCGGTGCCGGGGTCGCCCGCAACACCGGCTTCGACGTCGCGGAGGGTCGCTACACGCTGTTCTTCGACGCCGACGACATCGTCCACCCCGCCGCCCTGGGCGCTGCGGTGCGCGCGCTCGACGACACGGGCGCCGACCTCGTGGTCCTGCCCTACGACTACCGGCGTGGGGACCAGCCCGACCGCACGGGCATGAACACCTTCGACCACGAGACCTGGGCCCTCTACGTCGGCACGACCCGACGACGGGTCGGCACGCTGGCCACCTTCCCACGACTGCTGGGGTTCTCCAACTACCCCTGGAACAAGGTGCTCCGCACCGAGACCTACCGACGGGCGGGCCTGCGCTTCGGAACCACCCCGGTCCACAACGACATCCTGGGCCACTGGTACACCCTGCTGTTCGCCGACTCGATCGTGCTGCTGGACGAGAAGGTCTGCACCCACGTCGTGGAGTCGTCGGGCACCAACATCAGCAACGACCGGTCCGAGGCCAGGCTGACCCTGTTCGCCGCGCTCGACGAGACCTACGACCTGCTCGAGGCCCATCCTGACCTGCGGCGCCGCTACGCACACCACTACTGGAGCCTCGTCGTGCGGGTCAGCGACTGGGCCAGCGGCCGCCTGGACTCGGGCCATCGGGTGCGCTTCGACGCCCTGTTGCAGGACCACCTGCTGCGGATCGACCTGGGCGACTACACGCGGATCCGCTGCAAGCACGACCCCGCACTGGCCGACTCCATCCTCTCCAGGGCCTTGACCTGAAGGACGCCCCCGCATGGCTCGTCTCTCCGTGATCGTCACCAGCTACAACATCGAGGGCTACCTCGAGGACTGTCTCGACACGATCGTCGGCCAGTCCCTCGACGACCTCGAGATCATCGTCGTCGACGACGGGTCGTCGGACGGTTCCCCCGGGGTCATCACCGACTACGCCGCCCGAGACCCCCGGATCGTGCCGGTGCTGCTCGAGGAGAACTCGGTCGGCGGTGTCGCGACGGCGGCCAACGCCGGGCTGGACCGGGCGACCGGTGACTACGTCGGGTTCGCCGACGGTGACGACCTGTACGACCCCGAGATGTTCGGCAAGCTGCTGCAGGCCGCCGTCGAGGCCGACGCCGACCTCGCGATGTGCAAGTACGCCCTGCTGGACGACACCGACGGCTCGACGGCCGAGGCCCCCGAGAAACGCCAGTGGGAACAGCTGGCCGGACGGGTCCACCGCCTCGACCGCGAGACGACCCGACAGTTCCTGTCCTTCATCGCGGTGCCGTGGCGCAAGATCTATCGTCGGTCCATGCTCGACGACGCGGCCATCCGCTTCCCCGTGGGCGACTACTTCTACGAGGACAACCCGTTCCACTGGTTCACCGTGCTGACCGCCGAGTCCCTGGTCGTCGTCCCCGAGGTGCTGTGCTACCACCGCGTCGAGCGGGTGGGCCAGACCCGGGCCACGGTGGACGCGCGGCTGCTGAGGATCTTCCAGCACCACGACACCATCCACCAGTGGCTCGTCGACCACGACGTCGAGGAGCAGTACCGCACGACCCTGCTGGGCTGGGCCATCTCGCAGATGGGCTGGATCTCTCGCCAGACACCGCCTGACCTGCGTCGCGAACTGTTCGACATCCTTCGCGGGGTCTTCGCCCAGTACGACCAGGCGACCGTGGACCAGGCCTTCCAGGAGCGCTCGACCGGCGGGTTGTCCCGTGCGCTCGTCAAGGCGGTGCGCGAGGACAACGTCGCGTCGTTCAACCGGATCCTGGACACGGGGAGCGCCACGACCGACCCGCTGGAGAGCGCCCGCTACCACCTGAAGTACTCCGGGGCGGGCAAGACCGCGAAGCTGGCCGGGCGCTTCGCGTGGCAGCGTGCCCGCCGCGTGGCACGTCGGGCCGTCCGCGCGGGTCGCAACCTCGGCAAGGACGGAGCTCCGGCATCCTCGACGGGGCCAACGGAGCGCGACGTCCTGTTCGGACTGGCCGTCCTCGAGCAGCGCCTCCGGGCGATCGAGGAACGGCTCGACGACGACCGGGCGACGGACCCTCCGGCCTGACCGCCCCGGTCAGGACAACGTCCCGTCCCGGGTGAGGATGGCGGTCTGCTTGGTGTCGGGCTCGACCACCAACGACAGTTCGGGATGCTCCCCCAACCACCGGTCGACCAACGCCTGCTCATGCTCACGTGCGTAGTCGTCCAGCACGATCGTGGCGCCCGCTGCGAGCCGGTTCCACGACAACGGGACGGCCGGGTAGCGCGACTGGGCCTGCAGCCCCCCGGGCGGACCGTCGACGAACAGCAGGTCGATCGGGCCGTCCGGCAGTGCCGCCGGGTCGTACCACTGCCACGACTCGTCGCCGATCTGGACGTCGACCAGGGGCGCATGGCGCAGGTCGACGAGGTCGGCCACGCCCCAGTCGTCGACCAGCGCACGGGTGAGCCCCAGGTAGTGCTCGTCGTGCTCCAACGACACGATCCGGCCGTGGCCGACGTGGCGCAGTGCGAGCGCCAACAGGACAGTGCTGTCGCCGCCCCCCACCTCGAGGACGGTCGTGGGCCGGCGATCCACGACCAGCCGCACCATCGTGTGCAGCAGGTCCGCCGTGGCTGCCCACGGGCGGGTCTTGGGGAGTCCTCGTCCGGGCTGCAGGTCCTCGTAGAGCGCGAGCACGCCCTGCACCTGGCGCACGACGCCCGCCCCGAGCTTGCGGTGCTCGATCTCGAGGTCGTGCTCCAGCTCGGCGACCCGACGGTCGAGGGTCTCACGCTGACCGTCGATGCTGGCCCGGACCGCGTCCTGGCCGTCGGCGATCATGCGCTGCTGTTCGTCGCGCGCCTCGGCCATCAGCTCGCGGTGCTGGGCCATCAGGGCCTCGCGCCCCGCCTCCTGGAGCAACAGCAGCCGCTCGGCGTGCTCGGGAGGTGACTCGATGTCGGCCAGGGCGCGCTCCGTGCGCTTCAGCGCGTCAAGCAGGCGGCCGGTCCCGACCTTGCGGGTGAGCCGACGCAGCAGGAAGACGACCAGCAACTGCAGCACCGCGACGACGCCGATGGCCAGCAGCAGCATGAGCTCGTACTCGCCCAGCAACCACAGCACGAGTGCGACCACTACGAAGGCGCCGAACGCGAGCGGGGCGACCGTTCGCAGGCGGATCTTGGACAGGTTCATCTCAGTCCCACTCCCAGGTTGCCAGTTCGTCGATCCAGTCCGGCGAGGTGGTCGCGACGGCCCGCACCGGGCCGAGGCAGGCGTCCAGCACCTCGGCCCGGCGAGCGAGGTAGGCCTCGTAGTCCTGCACGGTGTCCAGCGAGGCCCACTCGTCGGGGCCCATCACGCGGACCTGCGCGACCCCGACCCGGCGCAGCGAGCGGCCGTCACCACCGTTGACCAGCACGAACACGGTGTGACGTCGTTCGGACGGGACCCGGTCCTCGAGGACCCGGCACAGCTCCTCGAGGGTCGCGTCGTCGACGTGCAGTGCCGACACCAGCGACAGCCCGGGCAGGAACGCCGACAGGACGGGGCGGCCGGGCCGGAGGCTTCCCGGTGGCTGCGGGTCGTCGGGTCGACGGTCGAGCAGGGCGACGAGGTGGTCGGCGAAGGCGGCCGCGCCGTCGCGCTTGAACAGGGTCCGGCTGGCGGCTCGACTGCCCGCCGCCAGGACGGGGTCCAGCAGCCGGGTCAGCTTGTCGGGCACGTCGGGATCGCCCAGCCGCTCGGCGTGCAGGCCGGCACCGATCAGCTCGGGGACCCGCGACCGGGCCGGCTGGTCGTCCAGCGTGTCGGAGTCGCGGGGCACGAACAGCCCGGGGACGCCGCTCTGCAACACCTCGTGGAAGGAGTTGTAGCCGGTGGTGGAGATCACGCCATCGAACGCCTGGAGGTACCTGGCCATCGGGTAGACCCGGCGGCGCACGGTCGTGACGCCCTCGGCCACCGGGCGACTGGGCTCGAGGTTGTCGTCGTGCAGGACGTGGATGGGCGCGAACAGCTGGATCGGTGCCGTGCTCCCGCGGTCCTGCAGGATGCCGGCGACCCGGCCGATCATGCCCTCGATCCGCTCGGCGTCGGGCCCGGTCACCTGCATGAGGATCGCGAGGCTGTCGCGCTCGAGGCCCAGGGCGTCCCGTGCCTCGTCGCGATCCAGGTACTCCGAGGGGTGCACCAGGGTGATCGGGGGGACCGCCGTGACCCTGGCGCGATGGCTGGCGCTCGCACCACGATCGAGCGGGCTGGTGACGTCCAGCGGCTCGACGATCGAGTCGAACACGCCCGGACCCTCGTTGGCGTTGCCGAGGTTGCGTCCGGGCTTCCACATGCCGCGTCGCGACCAGACCAGCGTGGTGTCGCCGATCACCGGCTGCAGGGGTGCGGCGAGCTTCGGCGCAGCGACGTGGTCGACGACCACGGCGGCGGCGGCCGTCGCCGCGAGGCCGTCGAGGATCCACGGCGCCATCGCGTCCACCCACTCGAACTGGGCGACGCCGAGCTTGTCCTTGGACGGCAGGTACTCCCGTGGGATGCCGTCGGCGGCCAGCACGGGGTAGCCCTCGGACATCGTGATGAACACCGGCGTGAACCGGCCACGGGCCCGACGCGCGATGGCGTACAGCCGCGTGATGTGGCCCATCCCGTGGCCGTTGTCGGTGATGAACGCGACGACGGGCGTGGGCGGGGTGGTGGTGACCGACGTCAAGCGCGTGTGCCCGGTTCGCGGAAGGAGGACGGCCCCCAGCCTAGTTCTCACGGACTGCGTCGTCGGCGCGGGGCCTCGCCGTCAGGCGCCAGCCGACCGAGCCGCCCCGGACGGCAGCCGTGCGGCGTCCGTCAGGAGCCGTCGGCCCGGTCCCGCATGACGCGGTCGCCCACCTCGACGGCGTTGTCGGCGAGCCAGCCCGCCCGGACCTCCAGGGCAGTCCGGTACTCCCCGGACGGCTCCCAGGTCTCGCACGGGTCGGACGTGCACGGCTGCATCGTGGCGACGTCGACGATCCGACCGGTGTCGTCGATCCACGCGATGTCGAGCTCGGTCAGCGTCCCCTTCATCCAGAACGCCCCGTCCTGGTCCTCGTCGTACACGAACAGCATCCCGACGTCGTCCGGGACGGCCGGGACCTCCATCAGGCCGTGTCGTCGCCGCTCCGGGGTCTCGGCCAGCAGCACGTCGACGGCGACCAGGTCCGCCCCGTCGCCGGGGTCGACCACCACCCTGGCCGTCGGCCAGTCGTCGACCGAGTCGTGCAGGGGCGGGACCGAGACCGCCTCGTTCGGCGCAGCGGTGTCGCCGACCTGGCCCTCGTCGGCCACCAACGGTTCGGTCGGTGACGGGCTGACCGGGCTGCCGAACACCCCACCGTCACACGCCGACAGCCCGAGCACGACGGCAAGCCCCGTGGCGGCGAGGGCCAGGGAGCGGGTGGGGCGGAGCGCGGAACGGGTCATTGCCCGGTGAGCGTACGCCCTGGCGGGTCCTGCGGCCCCGTGCGCTCGTCGACCCGCGCACTAGGCTGGGACCCGTCCGACCGCCCCCGGCCCGTTGTGAGAGCCCGCCATGGCCGACGTCGCCGTCACCGCCCTCGGCACGGACCGCCCCGGCATCGTCGCGGCCATCGCCGAGGTGCTGCGCGACCACGGCAGCAACGTCTCCGAGGCCACGATGACGACCCTGGCCGGTCACGTCGCCGTCGTCTTCCAGGTCCGGACACCCGACACGCCCGAAGCGCTGCAGGCCGACCTGGACACGGCCACGGCCCCGCTGGGCATCTCGGTCAGCGTCGCGCCCGCCTCCGGTCGCGGACCCACCCCGCCCGCCACCCACCTGCTCAGCGTGTACGGACCGGACCAGCCCGGCCTGCTGGCCGAGGTGACCCGCGCCGTCGCGGACAGCGGCGCCACCATCATCGGCTTCGACAGCCAGGTGCTGGCCGACGAGGAGCCCTCGACCTGGGCGATGTCGGCCGAGGTCGTCGCACCGCGTGAGCCCGGCCGGCTGGGCGGCGACCTCGACGACGCCTGCGAACGCCTCGGCCTCGACCACGGCCTCACCGAACTGGGCGGCTGACGACGTCGTCCCACCGGTCCGACGACCGCCGACCGGGCCGCTACTAGACTCCCGCAGGCGTCGGCCTGCAGCCGGCCGCGGGCCCACCCGGACATCGAAAGGCCAGGCGAGGATGGACTCCGAACCACTGCTGGTGATCCTTCGCATCGTTGCGGGACTGGTGGTGATCGGGGTCGGTGGGGCCCTCGCACTGCGCCGCGGCCAGGAGCTGTACGAGCTGACCCGGGCCGCCGCGCCCGCGCCGGAGCGCAGCATCCGCAACGCCTTCTCGGCCAACGTCCGCAACGCGGTCACCAACATCTTCGGCAACCGCAAGCTGTTGCGCTGGTCACTGCCCGGCGTCGCCCACTTCTGGGTGATGTGGGCCTTCTTCGTCCTCCAGACCACCCTGCTCGAGGCGGCCGGCGAACTGTTCGTCGGTCCCAGCTTCCAACTCCCGTTCCTGGCATCGATCCAGGTCGCGGGGATCAGCGCCTACGACGTCCTGGGCTTCCTCCAGGACGCGTTCGGTGTCCTGTCGGTGCTGGGCATCGCGATCTTCGCCGTCATCCGCTGGTCGCAGGACCCCCGCCGGACCGGGCGCTCCTCGCGCTTCGCCGGGTCGAACCTGCGCCAGGGCTGGTGGGTGCTGGCCGCGGAGTTCCTGGTCATCTGGACCATCTGGACCGCCCACGGCATCCGCTTCGCCGAGGACCACGCCCCCACCCAGGCCGCCTTCGTCTCGTCGGCCTTCGGCGACGCCCTGGCCGGCATCGACCCGACCACGCTCGAGTGGGTCGCCGCGGTCAACCTCGTCGTCCACCTCGCCATCGTCCTGTGGTTCCTCAACTTCACGCTGCGGTCCAAGCACCTCCACATCCTCACCATCCCCTTCCAGGAACTGTCCCGCGACCCCGAGCGCGACAAGGCCCTGGGCAAGCTGTCGACGACCCCGATCGACATGGAGGCGATGGACGAGGACACCGTGCTGGGCGTCGGCGCGGTCGAGCAGTTCACGTTCGACAAGTTCCTGGACTTCATGACCTGCACCGAGTGCGGCCGCTGCCAGAGCCAGTGCCCGGCGTGGAACACCGGCAAGCCGCTGAGCCCGAAGATGCTGGTCATGGACCTGCGGGACCACATGTACGACAAGGGCGACTGGCTGCTGGGACGGGAGTCCGACGAGGAGGCCGGTGACCTGCTGTCGCTGCCGTTGGTGTCGGACAGCCCCGGTGGCGAGGGCGTCATCGACTACGACGTGCTGTGGTCGTGCACGACCTGTGGGGCGTGTGTGGAGGAGTGCCCGGTCGACATCCAGCACGTCGACACGATCATGGACATGCGTCGCTACAAGGCGATGATGGAGTCGTCGTTCCCGCAGGAGGCGGGGGTGATGCTGCGCAACGTCGAGAACTCGGGCGACCCGTGGGGGGTCGGCCAGGCCCGGCGCGAGGACTGGACCGACGGCCTCGACTTCGACATCCCGCGGGCCGTGCCCGGCACGACCCTGGACGACGACGTCACCCACCTGCTGTGGGTCGGCTGCTCGGGCTCGGTCGACGACCGCTCCAAGAAGATCACCGTCGCGACCGCCGAGCTGCTCCACGACGCCGGCGTGTCCTTCGCGATCCTGGGCAACAACGAGACCTGCACGGGCGATCCGGCCCGGCGACTGGGGATGGAGTACATCTTCCAGATGCTGGCCGAGGCCAACGTCGAGAACCTGAAGTCGGTCGGGGCCGACAAGAAGACGATCATCACCCGGTGCGCGCACTGCTTCAACGCCATCAAGAACGAGTACCCCGACTTCGACGGCCACTTCGAGGTCGTCCACCACAGCCAGCTGCTGGCACGCCTCGTGGAGGAGGGACGGCTGGAGGGCACCGAGACGCTCGACCAGCGCGTGACCTACCACGACCCCTGCTACCTCGGCCGGCACAACGAGGTCTATGACGAGCCGCGGGCCGTCGTCGCGGCCGTGCCGGGGATCGACGCCGTCGAGATGGAGCGCTCGCGGGCCAGTGGGTTCTGCTGTGGGGCTGGTGGCGCGCGGATGTACATGGAGGAGGACATCGGCGAGCGGGTGAATGTCAACCGGGTCAAGGAGGTCATCGACACCGGTGCCGACATCGTCGCGACCGGGTGCCCGTTCTGCGTCACCATGCTGACCGACGGCATCGCCGACCAGGTCCAGGACGGCGTCATCCCCGACGGCTCCCTGGAGGTCCTCGACATCGCCGAGGTCCTCTCCCGCGGCCGCCGCCGCCTCCCCCTCGTCACCGCCGACCCCGACTGACCCC
>NZ_JAHOPH010000010.1 GCF_019798055.1 Salsipaludibacter albus
GGTGGGGGTCGTGTGGTGGGCCGGGTGTGCGCTGTCGGGCCGCCGACCCGGCCCGGTCCCCGGACGGTCGCACCGGGTCGCTACGGTCACCCCCGGTGATCGCGTCCACCAGGGACCGACCACCTCTTCCCCGCCCAGCACCCGACCCGCGCCCTGCCGAGCGGCACCGCGTTCACCAGCCAGGAGTCGTGCCATGGCGGACACCGAGACCGCGCCAGCCCCCCACGCCCGTCCCGACACCCCGCCCGTGCCCGACGAGGACTTCGACACGGGCGCCGGAGCACGTCGTGACGGCCCGGTGGTCGCCCGGGGCTTCGACCGCATCCCTCCGCACTCGCTGGACGCCGAGGTGTCGGTGCTGGGGGCCGCGCTGCTGTCGCGCAGTGCCGCGATCGAGGTGTCGGAGGTGCTCGAGGCCGAGGACTTCTACCGGACGGCGCACGGCACCGTCTTCGCGGCCATCGTGGAGTTGATGTCGCGTGGCGAGGCGGTCGACCCGGTCACCCTGCTGGACCACCTGGCCGGCACGTCCCGCCTCGACGAGGTCGGCGGCGCCAACGCCATCCACGACCTGGTCAGCTCGACCCCGACCGCCGCCAACGCCGGCCACTACGCCCGGATCGTGCGGGACAAGGCGATGCTGCGTCGGCTGATCGACGCCGGGACCGACATCGTGCGGCTGGGCTTCGAGCCCACCGACGACCCGGTCGCGTCCGTCTCCGAGGCCGAGTCCATCATGTTCCGGGTCGCCGACGACGGCACCCGCGGCGAGGCGACCCCGTTGAAGGACCTCCTCAACGAGTCCTTCCAGGCCATCGAGGAACTGGCCGAGCGTGGCGACGAGGTGACCGGGCTGCCGACCGGCTTCACCGACCTCGACCGGCTCACGGCCGGGTTCCAGCCCCAGAACCTCATCATCCTCGCCGCCCGACCGGCCATGGGCAAGTCCAGCCTCGCCCTGTCGATCGCCCACTACGTCACGTCCGCGCTCCGCAAGCCGGCCGCGATCTTCTCGCTGGAGATGTCCAAGCAGGAGATCGTCACCCGCCTGCTGTCGTCGGAGGGGATGATCGACTCGCAGAAGCTCAAGACCGGACGGCTGGACGACAACGACTGGCGCCGGCTGGGCGACGCCCTGGGCGCGCTGTCCGAGGCCCCGCTCTACATCGACGACACGCCGTCGATCAACATGATGGAGATCCTGGCCAAGTGCCGTCGCCTCAAGCAGCGCGAGGGCCTCGAACTGGTCATCGTGGACTACCTGCAGCTGATGCAGTCGCACCGCCGGGTCGACAACCGCCAACAGGAGGTCGCCGAGATCTCCCGTGGGCTCAAGATGATGGCCAAGGAACTCGACGTCCCGGTGATCGCCCTGTCCCAGCTGAACCGCTCGCCGGAGGCGCGCACCGACAAGCGGCCGATGCTGGCGGACCTGCGCGAGTCCGGCTCGGTCGAGCAGGACGCCGACATCGTGGGATTCATCTACCGCGACGAGGTCTACAACGAGGACTCCGAGCACAAGGGCATCGCCGAGCTGATCATCGCCAAGCACCGCAACGGCGACACCCGGACGGTCCGCATGGCCTTCCTCGGCCACGTCACGAAGTTCGCCAACCTCGCCCGTGGCTCGGCCCCCGCACCGGGCGGACCCGGGCCGACCCACGGTGGCGGTCCGGCGGCCGGCGGCGCACCCACCCCGGTGTGAGCGGGCCCCGCACCCGGACCCATCGGACGGCTCCGTCGTGCTGACCGTGGTGCTGTTCCTGGCCCTGGGCGTCGGGGTGGCGCGGTGGCCCGGTCGACCCGCCGAGCTCGGTCGCGCGTTCGACTGGTTCGTGGTCCGGATCGCGTTCCCCGCCCGGATCATCACGCTGGTGCCCGAGCTCGAGCTGGGTGGGCGGGCCCTGGTCCCGGTGGCCGCGCAGTGGGGCGTGATGGGGGTGCTGATCGTCGCCATCCTGGTCATCGGACGGCTCCTGGGCTGGTCGCGTCGCACGACCGGGACGCTGCTGTGCGTCGTGCCGTTCGGCAACACCGCCTTCCTGGGCTTCCCGGTGGTGGAGCTGCTGCTGGGCGAGGACCAGCTCGGCTGGGCGCTGCTGTACGACCAACTGGGCTCGTTCCTCGCCCTGGCCACGGTCGGGACGGTGCTGCTGGGTGTCTACGGGCCCGGGGACCGTGCGACCGTGGGCGAGATCGTCCGCCGAACGGTGACCTTCCCGACGTTCGTCGCGCTGGTGGCCGGCTTCGTGCTGCGGCTGACGGGACTCCCGGGGCCGGTGGAGGCCGTGCTGGTGGCGCTCGGCGCGACGCTGGTCCCCCTGGCGATCATCTCGGTCGGGATGCGACTGCGGCTGCCGCGCACGGCCGCGGCGATCGGGCCGCTGGCGACCGGGATCGGGCTGCGGGTCGTGTTCGCACCCGTCGTGCTGCTGGCGGTCGGCGCGGCGCTGGGGCTCGGTGGCGACCCATGGGCGGTGTCGGTGCTCGAGGCAGGGATGTCGTCGGGCGTGGTCGCGTCGATCCTCGCCGCCGACCATGGACTGGACGAGGATCTCGCGGCCGGGATGTCGGGACTGGGCGTGCTGCCCGCGGTCGCCCTGGCGCCGGTGTGGGCGGGGCTGGTGGCCTGACGGCATCCTTCGCCCGGCGTCCGGTCAGCGGATCGGTTCGGCGCGGAAGGCGTCCCGCCAGGTCATCCGGCCCCCGGACAGGACGGCGGCCGAGTAGAGCCGGCCGGCCAGCCGCACCCCCAGCCAGGTGCCCAGCCCGGTCAGCACCGCGCCGACCACGACCTCCCACACGGGCACGCCGGCGGCCGCACGGGCAGGCAGCGCGAACGGTGCACTGAGCGGGATGAAGCTCAGCACCTGGGCGAGGGTCCCGTCCGGGTTCGGGACCACGCCGATGATCACGGTCCCGTACACCGCGGCGGCCACGAACCCGATCGGCCCGGCCGACGACTGCGCCTCCTCGGCGGAGGTGGCCAGCGAGCCGGCGACGGCGTAGATCGCGCCCCACAGGCCGAAGCCCAGCAGGAACATCACGAGCGAGGTGACCACGACCATCGGCGAGCCGTCCGGCAGGGAGACGTCCCCGGTCAGCGAGAACGCGCCCAGCCCCGCGACCGCGTACAGCACCAGCTGGCCGACCGAGAGCAGGGTCATGGCCAGCAGCTTGCCGGACAGCATCTGCCACGGTCGCACGGTCGCCAGGAGCACCTCGACCACGCGGCTGGACTTCTCCTCCACGGTGGTCGTCAGCAGGGACGCACCGTTGATCTGGAGGGTGAGGAACAGCAGGATCGTGACGATGAAGCCCAGGCCGAGCGCCGTCTCGCGGGTCTGCTCGTCCTGGCCGTCGGGCGTGACGACCACCAGGTCGGGGTCCAGGAGGTCCAGCCCGCTCGGGTCCACGCCGGCCTCCTCGAGCGCGTCGGCGAGCCCGGCCGTCGCCAACGACTGCTCGATGGCGCGCTCCAGGCCACCCGGCAGGTCGTCGGCCAGCACGGTCTGGTCGTCGAGCACCACGGCGTCGAGGTCACCGTCGGTGATGGCCGTGTCGGCGTCGGCGCGGTCGTCCACCTCGGACACGGTGACCTCGGCGTCACTGGCGTCGCCGATGGTCACCAGGGTGTCGTCGAAGCCGTCGGGGAGGGCGGCACCGGCCAGCACGCCGACGTCCCACGTGGTGGGCCCGTCGTCGTCGAACAGCCCCGGCACGACGATGATCGCCACGATCGCCAGCACGCTGATGGCGGTGGTCACCAGGAAGGCGCGGTTGCCGAGGCGGTCGCCCATCTCGCGGCGGACGACCAGGGCGATGACGTCGCGCGGCCTCATGCCTGCTCCTCGGCGTGGGTGGCCTCGACCTCGGCGACCGACATGCCGACGACGTCGCGGAACACCTCGGACAGGCTCGGCGGCTCGAACGAGAACCGTTCCAGCCGTCCGTGGCGCCGCACCGCCTCCATGACCGCGTCCGGCTGCACCCTGGTGTCCACGCGCAGCACACCCTGTCCGTCGCGGCCGGGCTCGACCGGCCAGCCGCGGGTGCCGGCGAGGTCGACCGTCGTGGCCTCGTCGGCATCGTGGGCCCCGGCGTCCACGGCCGCCGGGGCGACGACCCGGTCGGGGAGGTCGTCCTCGGCCAGTCGGAAGGTGACCGTGCGGGTCCCCGTCGACGAGCGCACCTCGTCCAGCGTGCCCGCCAGGCGGTCCCGGCCGTGGGCCACGATGACCACGTCGTCGACCAGGTCCTCGACCAGGTCGAGCTGGTGGCTGGAGAAGACCACCGTCGCGCCGTCCGCGGCGCGCCGGACCAGCACGTCACTCATCGCCGCGACGCCCAGGGGGTCCAGGCCCGAGAACGGCTCGTCGAGCACCAGCAGGTCCGGGTCGTGGACCAGGGCGGCGGCGAGCTGGACCCGCTGCTGGTTGCCGTGCGACAACGACGACACCGGGTCGTCGTGACGGTCGCCGAGCCCGAGCCGGTCGAGCCAGGACCGGGCGGCCTCGGTCGCCGTCGCGCGGGTCAGGCCGTGGAGCTGGGCGATGAAGACCAGTTGGCGCTCGGCGGTCATGCGTGGGTAGAGCCCTCGTTGTTCCGGCATGTAGCCGAACCGCAGTCGGCGACGTGCCGTGATCGCCTCGTCGTCGAACCGGACCTCGCCCCGGTCCAGTTCGACCAGGCCGAAGATCGATCGCATCGACGTGGTCTTGCCCGCGCCGTTGGGCCCGAGGAACCCCAGGATGCGTCCGGGGGAGGCGGACAGGGACAGGCCGTCGAGCGCCCGGACCTCGCCGTAGCGCTTGTGCAGGTCGTCGAGTCGCAGCATGGCCGAATCCTGGCTGGTGGCGTGCGGCGGGCCCGATGTCGGCCTCGAGCCCGGGGACCGGCGCGGCCGGGGGCGGACCGGTTCGGCTGGCCGACGGCGAGCGTAACGAGGGCCGGGGTCTGCCCCGGGACGCCGGGCATCGGATCGCCCCGGCCACGCCGGGGCCCGCCTGCGTCGACCACCGGCTGGCTGCGATAGCGTCGGGCCGGAGCAGCGGGACGGGTTCGGAGGTGGTCGTGCAACCGGGAGCCGAGTTGGACCTCACCGGGCGCCTGCTGGTCGCGACGCCCACGCTGACCGACCCGAACTTCGCGCGCACGGTGGTCCTGGTGTTCCAGCACGACCAGGTCGACGGCGCGATGGGCGTGGTCCTCAACCGTCCGTCGGGACAGCCGGTCGACGACCACCTCGATGGCTGGGGCGTGGTCGCGCCGGACCCGCCCGACGTGTTCGTGGGGGGTCCCGTCCAGACCGAGGTCGCCATCGCCGCCGCCACGACCCCGCTGCCCGGGCCACTCCCGGACGACGTCCAGGCGTTGACCGACTTCATGGGCGTGGTCGACCTGCAACTGGACCCGTCCACGCTCCTGGACAGGGTCGTGGTCCGGGTCTTCGCCGGGTACGCCGGCTGGAGCCCGGGGCAGGTCGAGGACGAGATCGCCGAGGGCGCCTGGTGGATCGTCGAGGGTGACCGCGAGGACCTGGTGACACCGGATCCCTTCGGGCTGTGGCGCCAGGTCCTGCGTCGCCAGCGGGACCATCGTGCGCTCGCGTCCACATGGCTGGAGGACCCCTCCCTGAACTGAGGGGAACCGAGATAGCATGCAATGACAGGAAGACGTCAATGGACGGCATGTGGCAGTTCATCGTGGTCGGCAGCGCCGGCGCGATCGGCGCGGCCCTGGCGCTGGGCACCCTGGCCGCCCTGGTCCGCTGGTATCGGACGGGCGAGTGGCCGGGCGACACCGCCACCGAGGTCGGCACGGCACGACTCGTCGGGCTGTGGCTCCGGGTGATCGTCGGCGTCGTGGTCGCGGTCTGGGCGTTCGCGTCGTTGTCACGGGCGGGCCTCCTGGGGCTCTGACCGGGCGGGTCCCCCGGTGACCCGGCTGCAGGACTGGGAGGTGCTCGAACAGGTCGGTGTGGGGTCGACCGCGGTCGTCCACCGGGCGGTGCGGCGGGACCGACCGGGCCGGGTCGTGGCCCTGAAGCGCCTGCGCGACACCGGATCGGTCGCCGTTGACGACCTCGAGCGCGAGGCCGCCGTGCTTGCCGACCTGTCCCACCCCGCGATCGCGGTGCTCCACGAGGTGGTGGTCGAGCCCGACGAGGTGGTGTTGGTCCTGGCCTTGGCCACCGGTGGCTCGCTGGCCGAACGGCTCGCCCGTCGGGGGTCACTGCCCTGGCCCGAGGTCGTCGACCTGGGCGCTCGCCTGGCCGACGGGCTCGCCGCGGCCCACCACGCGGGCGTGGTGCACCGCGACGTCAAGCCGTCCAACGTGCTCTACGGCCGCGAGGACGAGCCCCGACTGGCCGACTTCGGACTGGCGCGGGTGCGCGACGACCACGACGACCGCGTGGCGGGGACGTCTGGCTACCTCGACCCCGACGTCGTGGCGGGCGGCGTGCCGGGACCGCGTGCGGACCAGTGGTCGCTGGGGGTCGTGCTGTGGGAGGCCCTGGCCGGCCACCACCCGTTCGCGGCGGCCGACGCGGCCGCGACGACCCGAGCAGCCGACCGGGGTGGGCACCTCCCGCTCGCCGACCTCGTGCCGGACGCCCCGCCGGACCTGGTGTCCGCGATCGAGCGCGCGATGGCCCGGGACCCGGCCGACCGGTTCGCCACGACGCGTGACCTGCACGGGGCGTTGGCCGCCGTCGACACCTCCGGCGGGGCCGGGTCGGGCGTGGTGGAGGAGCGGGGCAAGGACGTTGCCGGTGGCGCCCCCCGGAGCGAGGCACCGGGGTCGGACGAGGCGGGGTCGGACGAGGCGGGGTCGCACGCCGCGGGGTCGGTCCGGGGAGGCTCGGACGGGGTGGGGTCCACGGCGAGACCTGCGCCCACGACGACCTGGGGGCCGCGACCACCACGCAGCGAACCCGGGCCAGCGCCACGGTCGCGGCGTTGGCCGGTGCGGATGGCCGTCTGCATCCTGCTCCTGGTCCCGCTGGTGGCGGCGGGCTGGGCCGTCGTGCGCACCCGCGGTGACGCGGCCGCGGCACGCACGGACCCGGGGGTCCGTCCGGTCCTGGACCCGCTCGAGGCCTGGCCGACCTGGCCGCCGCGCTCCGTGCCGCCGCCCTGCCCGACGTCGCGGCCGGGATCCCTCGACGGGCCCGTCGACGACCACGTCGGCGGGTCTCGTGCGGCCGATCACGTCGACGTCGACGCCCGTGGGTGCAGCGTCGCCGTGCACACCGTCCCGCCTGGTGCCGGCGGACGGGGCGTGGTGCTGGTCGTGGAGGGCACCGGGCCCGTGGCGGGCCGCTGGGAGGTCGACCTGGTCGCCCGGGAGGTCCTGTTCGGGGACTGGGACGGTGACGGCGACGACACCCCGGCAGTCGTGGACGACTCCGGGGCGGTGTGGGTGTTCCCCGAGTGGGCCGAGGTGCCCGCGCGTCGGACCGACGTGCGGGCGGACGAGGCGGTGGGGGTCGTCACCGACGGCCGTGGCCGCGACCACGTGGTGGCCGTCGGGACCGACCGGGCCGGTTCGTCTGCCGCGTCCGGAGGCTGAGCCCGGTCAGACCGCGTGCACCCAGGCCCCGGCCATCGCGCGGCCGATCCGGTCCAGGTCGCCGAGTCCGACGGACGGGTCGACCGCCCGGTCCGACCAGCGACGCAGTCGGACCGCGTCGGCGGCATGGTCGTGGGACTCGAACCGGAGCACCTTCGCCGACGACAGGCTCGTGCCGTGACGACGCAGTGCCGTCCGCTGCGGGCCGTTCAGACCGTCGACGTAGGACTCGTCCACGGTGGCCAGGTAGCGCTGGGCCACGACGTGCTGGGCGACCAGCCAGGCCGCGCGGTCCGAGAACCGCTCGGCCACGAAGCGTCGCGACACCTCCTCGTGCGGCACTCCCGGGGCGCCGCGTGACAGGTATCGCGCCCGCCCGATGTCGTGCAGCAGGGTCGCCGTCACCAGTTCGTCGTCACCGCCCTCGTCCAGCGCCAGGCCGGCAGCCCGCAGGGCAAGGGTGCGCAGGTCCGTGCGGGCGTGCTGGATCTCGTCGAGCTCGTCCACCAGGGCGAGGACTTCCTCGACGGTCGTCCCGATGGTCAACGTGGCCATGTCCCGTTCCTCTCCTCACGTGCCGAGGATGGTCGGTGCCGGCGCGATCGGGGCCGGGGCCAGACGTCCTCGGTGCTGCCCGCACGACCGTCGTCGATCGTCGGGTCCGTGACCGGCATGGAATCCCGACTGTGTGACAGCAGGGTGAACAACGGGTCACGACTGGTCGATCGTCACGGCCGCGCCGACGTCCCGGCCAGCGTGTCGGGGCCCTCGGGTGGCCCCCCAGCCTCCGGGAGCCGGCCGACGTCGTGTGGTTGACTCGGGGCGGCCCGCGACGGCGGGTCGCCCAGCCCCGACCCCGGAGTGACTGCATGGCCGAGAAGGTGACCGGCGGGACCCTGATGGCGCGACTGCTCGCCGCCGAGGGTGTCGACACGATCTTCGGCATCATCGACGGCAGCTACTTCGGGCTCTACAACAGCCTCGAGGACGAGGGGATCACCCTCTACTCACCCCGCCACGAGTCCGCGGCGCTGCACATGGCCGGGACCTGGGCCCGCAGCACCAACCGGCTGGGGGTCGCGATGGCCTCCAACGGCCCCGGGGTCGCCAACGCGCTGCCGGGTGTCGCGGTCGAGAACGGCGAGGGCAACCGGATCCTGCTGGTCACGTCCTCGCGGCGGGTCGGGATCACCCATCCGGACCGCGGTGGCACCTACCAGTACTTCGACCAGACCGGGGTCACCCGTCCGATGACGAAGTGGTCGGCCCGGGTCGAGGCGGTCGGACGTGTGCCCGAGCTGCTCAGGCGCGCGCTGCGGGTCTCGTGGCAGGGCCGCCCGGGCGTGGTCCACCTCGACGTCCCCGAGTCGATCCTCAACGGGCCGGCCGAGATCGACGAGGCACAGGTGTGGCCGGCCGATCGCTACCGGCGCACGAGCCGGCTCGTGCCGGCCCAGACCGACGTCCGCCGGGCGGCCAGGATGCTGGTCGATGCCCGACTGCCACTGGTGCACGCCGGCTCCGGGGTGCTCCACAGCGGGGCCGAGGAGTCGCTGGCGCGGCTGGCGACCCTCCTCGACGCCCCGGTGACGACCTCGTGGGGTGCACGTGGTGCCCTGCCCGAGTCCGACCCGCACGCCATCCCGATGACCCATCCGACCGTGGTGGACGACGTGCGCAACGACGCCGACGTGGCGCTGGTCGTGGGGTCACGGCTGGGCGAGACCGACTGGTGGGGACGCCCGCCGAACTGGGCGCCGCCGGCCGACCAGCGACTGGTCCAGGTCGACGTCGACGAGCACAGCCTCGGGCTGAACCGGCCCGCCGACGTGGCGATGCTGGCGGACGCGCGCGAGGCGCTGGACGCGATCGCCGACGCCGTCGAGGCACTCGGGCGACGCGACACCACCGCGCGTCGACACATGATCACCGACTTCCAGTCCGCGATCCGGCGCGAGCGGGACAAGCTCGCGAAGCCGTTGGAGCGCGAGGACGCGTCGCCGGTCCACCCGGCCAGGGTCCCGGCCGCCGCGCAGGACGCCATGCCGGAGGACACCGTCTGGGTGTTCGACGGGGGCAACACCGCCGTGTGGGCGAACTTCTACCACCGCGCCCTCGTGCCACGCTCGCTGCACGCCACGTTCAAGTTCGGGATGCTCGGCGCGGGCATGGGCCAGTCCCTGGGCGCAGCGGTCGCCCACCCGGGCCGACGTGTGTGCTGCATCATCGGCGACGGCGCCTTCGGGATGCACCCCACCGAGGTCGAGACGGCCGTGCGACACGGCCTGCCGATCGTGTTCGTGGTGATGGCCGACGGCGCCTGGGGCATGGTCAAAATGAGCCAGCAGGTCGCGCGCAGCCCGGTCCGGTCCGTCGCGCGCAAGCTGCTGCGCAACGAGTCGCTGCCCGAGGAGGAGTTCGTCGGCACCGACTTCTCGCCCGTGCGCTACGACCGCCTGGCCGAGGCGATGGGCGCCGACGGGTTCTTCGTCGACCATTCTCGCGACCTGTTGCCCGCGCTGCGCGAGGCTGCGGCGCTGGACGGTCCCTCGGTCGTGCACGTGCAGGTCGACCGCGTCGAGCACCTGTGGGCACCCGAGCTGCGCACCTTCAAGCGCATGCACGAGGAGCCGGGCGGGTGAGCGACGACGAGCTGTTCAGCAACCACCCGGCCAACGCGCGTGACGACGCCCCCGAGGACACGGCCGAGCCCGAGGAAGGCCCCGGGGAGGCCGACGACGGTGAGGTCGCCGACGAGCCGGTCCCGTCGGTCCCGCCCGAGCTGCCCGACGAGCCCGTCACCCCCGACGATCCGGGCCCGGTCGAGGTGCCCGACGACCCGCTCCCGCCGGAGGTTCCGGACGAGCCGCTCCCGCCGGAGGTTCCGGACGAGCCGGTCCCGCCGGAGGTTCCGGACGAGCCGCTCCCGCCGGAGGTTCCGGACGAGCCGGTCCCGTCGGAGGTTCCGGAGGAGCCGGTCCCGTCGGAGGTTCCGGACGAGCCGGTCCCGTCGGAGGTTCCGGACGAGCCGGTCCCGTCGGAGGTTCCGGAGGAGCCGGTCCCGTCGGAGGTTCCGGAGGAGCCGGTCCCGTCGGAGGTTCCGGACGAGCCGGTCCCGCCGGAGGTTCCGGACGAGCCGGTCCCGCCCGAGGTGCCCGACGACCCGGACGACGAGCCGACCTGGTACGACGCCGTCGCGCAGGGCCTGGCCGACCCAGCGCCGACCGTGGTCGACGACGGGGACGCGCCGGACGTCGAGGACGCCGACGACGAGCTCGTCGAGGAGGACCGGGACGCCCACGAGCCCGAGGGGGACATTGCCCACCTCGACGACGGCGGTGACCTCGACGACGTGGCTGATGGCGGTGATGCCGGGACGGTCGACGGCGACGCGTCGCAGGTCGTCTCGACCGCGACGTCACCCGGCGAGGACGACCTCGACGTCGCACCCGGCGAGGCCCCTGCCCCCACGCGCGGGTCCCCGGGCCCGGTCGTGGTCGTCACCGGCGGCAGCGGCCACATCGGCAGCCTGGTCGTGGACGCCCTGGTCCGTGATGCGCGGGTCGGCCAGGTCGTGGCCGTGGACCGACGTGCCCCGTCCGTCCCGCGTCCGCGTGTCGTCGAGGTCACCGCGGACCTCGACGCGGTCGACCTCCCCGACCTCTTCGCCTCCCACGAGGTGGCGGTCGTGGTCCACCTGGCGGCGATCCTGGACCCGCCGTCGGACATGGATGATGACGTGCTGCACGACCTCGAGGTCGGCGGCACCCAGCGGGTGGTGGACGCGGCCGTCGCCGCCGGCGTGACCCACCTGACCGTGGCGAGCTCCGGTGCGGCCTACGGCTACCACCAGTCCAACCGTGGCCGCCGACTGACCGAGGACGACCCGCTCCGCGGTCATCCCGACCACGCCTACGCCCGGCACAAGGCCGAGGTCGAGCAGCTCCTCGCCACGGCGCGCCGCCTGCACCCCGAGCTCGGCCAGCTGGTGCTGCGGCTGTCGACGGTGCTCGGCCCGGCCACCGCCAACCCGGTGACCCGCCTGTTCCGCGCACCGGTCGTGCTCACCCTCCGGGACAGCCCGGTCCCGTTCTCGTTCGTCTGGGACGCCGACGTGGCCAGCGTCGTGACCACCGGGGTCGTCGAGCGACGCACCGGGATCTACAACGTGGCCGGGGACGGCGTCGTCACGATGCGCGAGGTCGCCGAGCTGTCGGGCAAGCGGGCCGTCGCCGTGCCCTCGGGCTGGGTCGAGCGCGGCCTGGGACTGTTGGCACGGCGAGATCTCGCACCGTTCGGGCCGGAGCAGGTCGACTTCCTCCGGCACCGGCCGGTGCTGGCCAACGATCGCCTCCACCGTGACTTCCCGGGTGCGCTGACCAAGTCGTCGCGCGAGGCCTTCCTCGCCTGGGTCGCCCAGGATCGCTGACCGGGCCCGGGAGGGTCGCCCACGGCCAGCCTGGCCGTGGGCGACGACGCGGCCCGTCAGCCGTCGGGCGCGGTGTGGGCGGGCGTGGGCGCGTCTTCCAGCAGGGGGAGCGTGAGGCGGAATCGTGCGCCCCCGCCGGGTGCGGCCAGCGCCTCGACGTGCCCCCCGTGCAGGGTCGCCGCCTGGGACACGATCGCCAGCCCCAGGCCGGAGCCCGGCGCGTCGCGGGTCTCGGGGGCGCGGTGGAACCGGTCGAACACCCGCAGGCGATGCTCGGGAGCCACGCCCGGGCCGTGGTCGTCGACCGTCACCACGGCCGTGTCCGTGTCGGTGCGGACCGCGACCTCGATGGGTCCGGTCCGGCCGTACTTGACGGCGTTGTCCATCAGGTTGCGCACCGCCCGGGACAGCGAGTCCTCGTCGCCCGACACCACCGCGGGCACCGTCGAGACCTGCAGGGGCCGGTCTGCGGGGGCGAACCGACCCACGCTGTCGGCGACGTCGGCCACGAGCTCGTCGATCCGGACCGGTCGGAGGAGCAGGTCGGCACGGGCGTCCCTGGTCAGCGAGACGAGCGAGTCGATCAGGGTGCCGAACTCCTCCAGCTGGGTCCGGACGTCACGCAGCAGGTCTCGCCGGTCGTCGGGGTCGAGACGCTCGAAGGCGTCCAGCACCTCGATGTTGGTGCGCAGGCTCGTCAGCGGCGTGCGCAGCTCGTGCGACGCGTCGGCCACCAGCCGGGTCTGGGAGTCCTGGATGCGTTCCAGCGCGGCGAGCATCGCGTTGAAGGTCCGTGCCAGCTGGGCGACCTCGTCGTCGCCCTCCACGGCCAGTCGTCGGCTGAGGTCACCGGTGGAGCGCACGTCCTCGGCCACCGTCGTGAGCTCGTGGACTGGCCGCACCATCCGGCGTCCCAACGCCAGGCCGGCCGCGCCGGCCAGCACGGTGCCGAGCAGTCCGCCGAAGACCAGCAGGGTGCGCAGCCGGGCCAGCGAGGCCACGACGTCGGTCATCGGCACGGCGACCTGCACCGCGCCGACGTCGGCGATCTGGAACAGTGCCGGACTGGCGACGGTCAGGATCCGCATCGGGATCAGGTCGTCGCCGCCGTCGCGGATCTCGGCAGTCTCGACGTGCTCCGCCGGCGACTGGCCGGTCGCCACGGCGCGCGCCTGGTCCGAGACCGGCAGCCGCGGGATCCCGTCGGTCGCCCGGGTCACCTCCCCGTCGCCCGACAGCACCTGGACCAGTCCGGCCCGCCCGCCGAAGGGGTCCTGGCGCGGGCCCCCGCGCGGGGTGACGTTCGTGACCTCCTGGGCGATGCCCTCGAGGGTGCGGTCGAGCTCGTCGTGGAGGGTCCGGGCGGTGACGAGGTAGACCAGGATCGAGGTGACGACGATCGCGATGACCACGGCGCCGCCCGCAGCCAGGCCGACCCGACCCGACAGGCCCAGGCCACGCCGCCGCGTCGGCACGGGTGGTGCCGGCGGCGGGGGCCGGACGTCGGTGGGCATCGTGGTTCCTCGCGACGACCCGGGGGCGGGTCGCGGTGGTGCCGGCCCGCGGGCCGTGGGGGACGGGTCAGTCGGTGGGCTCGTCGAGGCGGTAACCGAACCCACGCACGGTCTGCAGCAGGCGCGGCTCGCCCGCGGCCTCCAGCTTGCGTCGCAGGTAGCCGACGTACACCTCGACGTTGTTGCTGGTCTGCAGGTCGCTGCCCCAGACCAGCTCGCCGAGGACCTCGCGGGTCAGCACGCGCCGGGGGTTGTCCATGAATGCGGCCAGCAGGTCGTACTCGGTGCGGGTGAGGTCGATGTCGCGGCCCGCGCGGTGGGCTCGGAAGGTCGCGTGGTCGAGCACCAGGTCGTGGAAGTGCTGGCGCTCGACGTCGGCCGGCTGGTCGCCCCGGCGACGCAGCAGGGCGCGCAGGCGGGCCAGCAACTCGTCCAGGGCGAACGGCTTGGGCAGGTAGTCGTCGGCGCCGGCGTCCAGGCCGGCCACCCGGTCCTCGACGCCGTCACGGGCGGTCAGCATGAGGATCGGGACGTCGTCGCCGTCCTGGCGGAGTCGGCGGGCGACGCCGGTGCCCTCGATGCCGGGCATCGCGACGTCGAGCACGACCACGTCGACGTCGCCCGTGCCGACCGCTGCCAGTGCCTCGAGGCCGTCGGCCGCCAGGCTGACCCGGTAGTCGTGCAGGCGCAGGGCCCGGGACAGGGACTCGCGCACGGCCCGCTCGTCGTCGACGACCAGGACGTGCGGGAGCTCGTCGGGGCTGGTGGATGCGGGGGCCATGGCGTGGTCCGTGGAAGCCGGGGTCGAGGGAGGCATGGGGGATGCCGTGCGTCGACCCCCATGATGGCCGGTCGCCCTGAGAGGCGCCTGAGTTCACCCGGCGGGGGCATGCTCGAGCAGGGCAGCCCGCACCCGGCCGGGCGGCGGGTTGGTGACGGGCCGGCCGTCGATGACGACCGTCGGCACGGTCTCGTTGCCGTCGTTGACGGCACGGACGAACGCCGAGGCGTCCGGGTCGTCCCACACGTCGACCCACGTCGGCTGCGGTCGGTGGCCGAGCAGTGCGAGCCGCAGGCGCAGGCACCACGAGCACCCCGGCCGGGCGTAGACGACGACCGACCGCTGGTCGGCCGGCAGCGCGTCGACCTCTGCCTGGGTGAGGGTGGTGCGATCACCGACGGGGCAGGCCCACAGCCCGGCGGCGGCGTACAGCACCGGCACGACCACGCCCCACAGCACCGGTCCGCCCCGTCCCACCCACGCCATCGCGACGGCGAGGCCGAACAGGACGATCCCGTTGGTCCAGCGGGCGCGCACGGAACGACTCATCGGGACAGGCTCACGGGTTCGCGGTCACCCCGAGGGTAGGACCCTCGCCCTCCCGGCCCTCGCCAGCACCTCCGACTGCTCCACCACGCGATGTGGGTTCCGTGCACCGACGTGAGTTCGTGGCGAGGAGGCGAACAACCCACATCGCGATGGCGAAGTCACATCGGGTGGGGTCATCGGCCGAGCTATCGGGCGTGGGGTCATCGGCCGAGCTGTCGGGCGTGGGGTCATCGGCCGAGCGGTCGGGCGGAGGGTCACTCGATGGCCGTGGTCTCGCCGGGTTGGAGGTAGAGCTGCAGCTCGACGGTGGCGGTGTCGGCCACGCTGACGACGATCGGGGCGGACGGGGTGTCGATGCCCCAGTCGGCCAGGGCGACGTCGAAGGAGCCGGTGACCACCAGCAGTTCGGCCTCGGTCAGCGCGGCCTGCAGCGGGATGTCGACCGGGTTGGTCTCGCCCGCGATGGTCAAGTCACCCGTGACGGTGACCTCCACGACCTCGCCCACCGGGGGCACGGCGTCCAGCTCGGCCGGGTCGGTCTGCACGAAGGTGGCCTCGGGGAACTCGGCGGCCTCGACCGCACCCAGCATCGCCCGCGTGCGCTGGCCACGATCGGTGGTCAGCTGGCCGAGGTCGGCGGTGAACTCGCCGGACGTGATGGTGGTGTCGTCAAGGACGAAGCGACCGGTGACGGCGGGCGTGCGCCCGACCGCCGTGGTGGCGCCGATGTTGCTGAGCTCCTCGTCGATCCGGAAGCCCACGAAGGTCCCGGCCGCGCTCGCGAAGTCGTAGGCGACCGCGTCGGTGGTGACGTCCCAGGCCTGGCCGGTCGCTGCCGGAGCCGCCGTCGGCGAGGCGGAGGGCTCGGGCGACGGGTCGGCGGTCGGGGTCGGGGAGGTGGTGGGGCTGGCCGACGGCGTCGGGCTGGGCGTGGGGGTGGGCGCGACGCTGGGCGTCGCCGTGGGCGAGGCCGTGGCCGCACCGAGTGCGTTGTCGATGTCGACGGTGGCCGCCTCCGGGCGGGTGAACCACCACACGGCCGCAGCGATGCCGGCCACCAGGACGACCCCCACCACGATCAGGACGGTGCGGCGGGTCGTGCTCGGAGCGGGGTCGGTACTGGCCATCGCGATTCCTCGGTTGCAGTGGTCGTTCGTCGTGGCGGTCGTGTCGGATTGGCCGTCAGCCTGCCCGGCGTGCCTGAGGACTGCCTGAGCCGGTCGTCACGACGACTCGTCCGGCGGCACGACGTGGACGACGGCACCGACGGCGATCTCGCCGTCGGTGAGCACCCGCGCGGTCATGCCGCCGTGGCCACGCATCGCCTGGAACCCGCCCGGCCCCAGTGCCTCCTCCATCCGTGAGCACGGATGGCACGGACCGGTCACCTCCAGCACCGCGTCGCCGATCCGCAGTCGGCGACCCCGGACCGCCGACAGGTTCACGCCGGCGACGACCAGGTTGCGACGCAGGTCGACCGGCGTGACGGACTCGACGCCGGCCAGGGAGGCGATGACCGGCAGGTGCTCGGCCTGGACCAGCGTGACCTGGCGGGACGAGCCGGGCGCGCGACGGGCATGGCGGTCGTCGGCCAGCCCTCGTCCGGCGAGCGCGCGGGAGGACGCCACGGTCCGGGCGGGGACGCGGCGGTCGGGGCGGACGACCACGGCCCGAACCTCGCCAGTGGCGTGATGGGTGGTGACGAGGTCACGGGTGCTGCGCACGGGCGGTGTCTCCGACGGTTCGCGCCGGACCCTACCCCCTGGCTGCCGACCCCATCCGGCCCGACCTCAGGCGCCGACCCGCTCGGCCGCGTCCTGGTCGTCGACCCGACGTGGGCCGCGGCCGCCCGTGGGGTCGTGACGGCGAGCGGCCACGTACCCCAGCGATCCCAGTGCGGTCACCGTGGCGCACACGGCCATGGCGACCGGGACCGACACCTGGTCGGCGATGGCGCCGATGGCGATGCCGGAGGCGGAGAAGGCCGCGAAGGCGACCATGGAGTTGAGGGACAGGGCGGTGGCGCGGTGGTCCGCGTCGACCTGGCGGTGGACAAGGTTGAGGTGGATCGGCCCCGACGCGCCGTGCACGAAGTAGGTCGCGACGAACGCCACCACGATCCCGACGGTGCCGGCCAGGACGCCCATGCCGACGATGAAGGTGGCCTGGACGAGTCGCAGCAGTGCGCCGGTCCGATAGGGCCCGAGACGGCGCGACAGGCGTACCACCAGCCCGGCGCCGGCCCCGGAAGCGGCCCACGCGACGGCCGCGACCGGGCCGAGCAGGGCCGCGGCGTCGTCGGTCGAGCCCACCACGTCCGCCAGGCGGACCGGGAACAGGTTCTCGAAGGCGACCATGCCGACCGACCACGTGGCCTCGACGACCAGCAGCAGGGCCAGCACCCTGCTCGTGCGCACCAGCGCCACCGTCTGGGCCATGACCGACGGGACCTGGCGGATCGACCCGGCCAGGACCGCGGGGCCGAGCGGCTCGCGCACCTCGGCCATCAGCAGGGCGATGGAGACGATCTGCACGACGACCAGTGTCCAGGACACGCCGATGACGACCGCCATCGGGTCGACCCCGGCGACCGGGTCCCAGGCGATGATCCCACCCGCCAGCAGGCTGCCGGTCGCGATCGCGAACCCGGTGACCGCGCCCTGCTTGCCCAGGCCGCCCTCGACGTCCGCGGTCGGGTCGATCGCGTGGACGGCGTCGACGTACCAGGAGGCCAGCGGGCCACTCTCGAGCGCCCGGTAGATGCCCATCGTCACCGACGCCAGGGTGATCAACAGCCACGACGGTCGGGTGTCCGACAGCGCGATGGTGAACATGGCGGCCTTGCTGACCAGCAGGAACCCACACGCGGTCACGAGCACGCGGCGCCGGCCGAGTGCGTCGGCCAGCCCGCCGGTGGGCAACTCGAGCAGGAACGTGGTCGTGGCCATGATCGTGCCGACGATGCCGAACTCGGTCAGGGACAGTCCACGCTCGGTGAACAGCAGCACCAGGATCGGGATGAACAGCCCGGTCGGCAGCCAGCGCAGGCCGTCGAGGACCAGCAGGCGCCGGGTCAGGCCGCGCACGGTCGTGGGGAGGGGACTCATGGGCGGACGTGCTCCGAGGGGAAGGCGTGGCGGATGAAGGTGACCCGCGAGACGTCCGGGTCGTCGGGGTCGAGTTCGTTCCCGAGGTCCTGGTAGCGCTGCTGGAGGTCGTTGAGCTCGGCGTTGAACTCCTCGAGCAGCTCGGGTGTCGACAGCATGAAGCTGTCGCCGTTGACCGCCGCGTGGCGCCACTCGGGGGACCACTCCTGGCGCTGCTCGAACCACTCCGAGACCCACTGGGTGTAGAGCCGGTGGTAGTGACGCAGGAGCCAGTCGGCGGCGTGGCGGTCCTCGGGGTCGGCCTCGTCGGTCGGCTCGGACCAGGAGTGGCCCCGCTGGGCCGCCTTCCACCAGCGCTCACGAGCGGTGCCGCGATCGGCATCCTCGACGACCAGGCCGACGTCGGCCAGGGCACGCAGGTGGTAGCTGGTCTGGCCGGAGTTGGTGGCCAGTCGCGACGCCAGGATCGACGACGTCGCCGGGCCCTCCAGCCGCAGCGACGACACGATCCGGCTGCGGGTGGGGTGGGCGAGGGTGCGCAGCTTCTCGCTGTCGAGCTCGACGACGTCGAGGCCGTCGAGCCATTCGCGTGCGCTGCTCATGTCGAGGTCCTTGGTCCGCGTGGGTGCAGACCCTATCGGCTTGCAAAGAGATTGTGCAAGCTATCTTTGCAAAGAAGTCATGCACCTTCGGACAGGGCCGGCGGAGGGGAGTGTTCGTCGGACTCGACGGGCCGTCGGAGGTCGTCACGCCACCGTTCCGGCGGCGTTGGTGCACCTTCGACGGAGTTGGTACCGTGTGCCACCGCACTCGGGCGAGTGGCGGAATTGGTAGACGCGCACGGTTCAGGTCCGTGTCCTCGAAAGAGGGTGAAGGTTCAAGTCCTTTCTCGCCCACCCACCTCGCAGGTCCGGCGGTCCGACCGCCGCACGCGACCACAGGAGCCCCGGCCACCGCGCCGGGGCTTCGTCGCGTCCGGCCCGGCGCGAGACCATGGCTCCGGCCGCTACAGGGCCGCGGATTCGTCCAGTTCGCGGGCCGCCCGGGCGTAGCCGGCGGCCTGGGCCGCCTCGGCCTCGTTCGCCTGTTGCATGGCCTCGACGGTGGCGCGCATCTCGGTGCCGATGTGGTCGTAGTGGCGCTCGACCAGCTGCTCGAGGGCGGTCCGGAAGGTCTCGACGTCGGCCATCGCGCGGTCACGGAAGGCCGTGGCGTGGGCGCGGAGCTCCGCGAGACGCTCGCGTGCCGCCGCACCTGACCGACCCTGCCAGTTCGTCGCACCACCGACCGACTCGAGCCGGGCGGCCTCGGCCTGGACCTCCTCGGTGAAGTGCTCGAAGTCGGTGCGCAGCCGCGCGGTCATCTCCTGGATCTCGCCGGTCCACGCCGAGGTGCGCGAGTGCACCTGCTCGTAGACGGCGTGGGTCTGGTCGCCCACGTCTCGACTGGTCGTCGCCAGGTGCTCGATGTCGGCCAGGAGCCACCGATCAGGTCCACCATGATGTCCTCCGGGGATCGGGCCGCGCCGCTCGCGGCCGTCGATCGGAGCATAAACGTCGGGTGTTTTCGATGTTCTTCGTCGTCCACAGGTCCGGAACCGAGCCGTCCGTGATGGGCGTGGGCGCGCGCCCGCGACATCGGTTCAGGGGGCCAGCCACGCTCCGGCCGGCAGGTTGCGCACCACCGTGAACAGGGCGAGCAGGACGATCGCCCCGATCGACCATCGATTCGACAGGACGATCATCCGGTCCTCGACGCCCCGCCAGCGACGTCCCACCCAGGCAGCGAACGCCACGGCCAGCACGGCCACCAGCACCACCGCGAGCACGTTGCTGGACACGGCCGCGCCCACGTCACCGTGGGTCAGGTCGCCGATCGCCCGCAGGCCGCCACAGCCGGGACACCACAGCCCGGTGACGGCGTGGAACGGGCACAGCCCCCACGAGCCCACGACGTGGGGGTCGCGCAGGTGCAGGGCGGTGGCGATCCCGAGGCCGCCCAGGCCGACCAGGACAGGGTCGCGCAGGCCGGCCCACCTGCCCGGACCGGACGTCGGCGACGGTCGCGAGGAGTGGCTCACGTCCGGACCACCGAGGTGTCCAGCACCATGTCGTGCCACGCGCGGTTGCGCTCGTCCCACAGTGGCCACAGGTAGTCCAACAGGCACAGGCCGCCCAGGAAGCCGGCGACCAGCCACCGCGCCACCCCCAGCCCGACGCCGATCGGCTGCCCGTCGTCGGCACCCACGACCGCGATGTCGACCACGCCCTTGCCGATGCTCTGGCCCGTGGTCCCCTGGCGCCAGCCCAGGTTGAGCGCCGCGACCAGGATCGTCACGAGGTAGCCGACCAGCAGGATCCCGGCCCCCGAGCCGTCGCCGTCCAGCGAGGACGTCCCGCCCGCGACCAGGAGCGCGACAACGCTCGGGAGCGCCGCGACCAGCATGTCGAGGATCCAGGCGAGGGCACGTGCCCCCCACGTGGCCAGTTCTCGCTGCGGCGTCGACGGTGCGTCGGGCCGGCCCGGTGCCGCCGGAGGTGGCGGGGGAGGTGGTGGACTGGTCGTCATCGAGCGTGCTCCGTGACCTCGGGGACGCCGGGACCCCTACTCGCGACTGCGGAACACCAGGTGGCGGTCGTCGCTGCGCTCGGGCTGGACCCGGTAGCCCAGCGCGTCGAACTCGTGCAGGTCATCGACGGTCGCCGGGTCGTGTTCGGCGATCCAGCGGGCCAGGGCGCCCCGGGCCGCCTTGGCCAGCATGCCGAAGACGCGCCACGAGTCGTTGCGGAGGTTCTCGAACCGCACCTGCACCAGCGGCAGGCCGAGTTCGTCGGCGCGCAGCGCCGTCACGTACTCCTTGGAGGCGCCGTTGACGACGACCTCGCCCTCGTCGAGCTCGGCGGCCAGGGACTGGCCCAGCCGGTCGCCCCAGAACTCGTAGAGCGTGTCGCCCCGATCGGTGGACAGCTTGGTGCCCATCTCGAGCCGGTAGGGCCGCATCGCGTCGAGCGGGCGCAGGATCCCGTACAGGCCGGACAGGATCCGGACCCGGTCCTGGGCCCGCGCGATGGTGTCGACGTCCATGGAGGTGGCGTCGAGGCCGCGGTAGGTGTCGCCCGCGAACAGGAACATCGCGGGATGGGTGGGGGCGTCGTCGAAGGCACGGAAGCGCTCGACGTTGAGGATGGCCAGGTCCTCGGAGATGGACATCAGCGACGACAGGTCGGCGACGTCCATGCCACGGGCGATGTCCACCAGGGCGGCGGTCTCGTCCGGGAAGCGGGGCTCGGTGACCGCGTCGACGGGGTGGTCGCCCTCGTCGAGGCGCTTGGCGGGTGACAGCACGATCTTCATGCAGGGCATGGTAGGGGCCGCACGGCATGGTCGGGCCGGGCGAGGAACGTTTCGCCGAGGCAAGCGCGTGGCTGCCCGGGGCGGCACGCTGGTCGTCCAGCGACGACCGGGACCGACAATGACGACCGTGGGCTTCATCGGACTGGGCGCCATGGGCCGCCCGATGGCGGCCAACCTCGCCGCCGAGCACGAGGTCTACGTCCACAACCGCACGGCGTCGGTCGCCACCGAGCACGCCGCGGCCCACGGGACGACCGCGGTCGACCTCGCCGGACTGGCCCCGGTCGAGGTGGTGATCACCTGCCTGCCCACCACCGCCGAGGTCCTCGAGGTCGCCGACGAACTCGTCGACCACCTCGCCGACGGCACGCGGTGGGTGGACTGCACGTCGGGCGATCCGGCCGCGTCCGTGGCCCTGGCCGACCGACTGGCCGAGGACGGGATCACCTACCTGGACGCACCGGTGTCGGGCGGGACCGACGGTGCCCGCCAGGGGACCCTGACGATGATGGTGGGCGGGCCGGCGGAGGTCATCGAGGAGCTCGACCACGTCCTGGACCGGCTGGCCGAGCGGATCGTCCATGTCGGTGACGTCGGCGCCGGCCATGCCGTCAAGGCGGTCAACAACACCCTGCTCGCCGCGAACCTGTGGGCGGTCGGCGAGGGGTTGGTCACGCTCGCCCGCAGCGGGGTCGACGTCGGGCGTGCCCTCCAGGTCGTCAACCACTCGTCGGGTCGGTCGTTCGCCAGCGAGGTGCTGGTGCCGCAACGCGTGCTGACGCGCGAGTTCCCGGCCACGTTCGGGCTGGGCCTGCTCGCCAAGGACACGCGGCTCGGTCGCGACCTGGTCTCGGCGTCGGGCGCCCGGGCACCGGTCCTGCGACTGGTGACGGAACTGTTCCAGGTGGCCGCGGACGAGCTGGGCGACGACGTCGACCACACGGCCGCCCTCCGCCTGATCGAACGCTGGGCCGACACCGAGCTCAGCTGACGCCTGTCGGACCGGGGTGCGGGTCGTGGCGAGCGGTCACGGGGTCGGCCCGAGGTCCTTGGCGAACCAGTGGTCGGCATGGGGCTCGTCGTTGAACGCCGACACCTCGACCCAGCCGGTCGCCCGGTACAGCGCGATGGCCTCGACCAGTGCGGCGTTGGTGTCCAGCAACAGCCGCGCCACGCCGGCAGCCCGGGCCCGGTCCTCGAGCTCGCGCAGCAACCGTCGTCCCAGTCCCAGTCCTCGGGCGTCGGGTGCGACCCACAGTCGCTTGAGCTCGGCGGGGTCCTCGCCGTGGAACTTCAGTGCGCCGCACCCGACCGGTCGACCGCGCAGCCGCGCGACCAGCAGCAGCCCGTCCGGTGGCGTGAGCTGCTCGGGCGTGGTCGGCAGTGCGGCCGCCACGTCGAAGCCCCGCGGGAAGCGGGTGTCGAGGTCGGCGTAGTAGGAGGCCAGGCACCAGCGGGCGTCCTCGGAGTCCGGGTCCTCGACCGCCGTCGACACGAGGCTGGAGGTCAGCAGGCGCTCCACCGACGCCATGGCCGTGGCGAGCCGCTCGCGCTGGGCCGGGTCCAGTGGCGTCAGCAGGTCCCGGGCGAGGTCGTCGCTGCCCGTGTCGAGCACCTCGCGCTCGGCCCGTCCCGCCGCGGTCGGCGTGAGCACGCGGCGTCGGCGGTCGGCCGGGTCGGCGACGACCGCGACCAGGCCCTCGTCCTCCAGCATGCGCACCAGCCGACTGCAGTAGCCGGCGTCGAGGTCGAGCCGGGTCCGCAGGTCACGCAGGTCGGAGCCGTCGTCTGCGAGCTCCCACAGCAGTCGCGAGGCGCCGAGCGGGCGCCCTCGGGCGAGGTACTCGTCGTGCAGGGCGCCGACCCGCTGGGTCACGACCCGGTTGAACGACCGCACACGGGCGACCTGCCCCGCGTCGACCGCCTCGGCCGTGCGTGCCTCCGTCGTCATGCCTGACCTCCGTCAATGGTTGACGAGGGTCAGACAGTATCGCGCGCGGGTCTGGGCCACGGCGGGACGCGTGTGGCTGTTGTGTGTCGACCGACACGCTGGCTGTGTCAGCCCGGGCACGGACGACGGTGGTGGGGCCGGGCACCATGTCCTCACCGGCAAGGGGAAACGCCGGCGCAAGGGGCAAGGATGCGGGGAGCGGCCCCGGCCGGGACTCTTCAGGAGTCTCGGCCGGGGACTGGCGTCCCGGTCGATCAGGACCCGCAGGGGTCCACCGACCGCCGTGGGCTCAGCGGGCCGCCCGCTCGAGCGCGACCCGGTCCATGACCCGGATGCGGCCACGGGCCAGGGCGACCACCCCGTCGTCCTCGAGTGCACGCAGGACCCGGTTCGTGGTCGGACGGGTCGTGCCGGCCATGGACGCGAGGTCCTCCTGGCGCAGCGGGATCTCGACCGGCTCCCCGTCGCCCCCGTCGCCCCCGTCGTACACGCCGACCAGTTCGTCGAGGCGTCGTGCCACCCGCCGGTCGACGTCGTCGTAGAGCGCCTCGAGGAGCCGGTTCGTCAGCCGGTGGACGTCGCGCGACAGGAACTGCACGAGCAGGCGGTCGACCGAGGGGTGCTCGGCCCGCAGGCGGGCGAAGTCGTGGCGGAACAGGCAACGGGTGGTGACCGGCTCCAGCGCGACCACGCTCGCGGTGCGGCGGGTGTCGTCACCGAGCAGGGCCTGCTCGCCGAAGCTCTCGCCGGGCCCGAGCACCGCGACGGTCACGACGTCGCCCAGCCGGGTCGTGACCCGGATCGCGACCCGTCCCCGGTCGACCAGGTGGAGCGAGTCGCCCGGGTCGCCCTCGTGGAACAGGGTGTCGTGGCGGGCGTAGCGACGGCGGACCATGGTTGCGAGCAGGGCACGACGATCGTCGTCTCCCAGCCCGCTGAACACGCCGTGCTCCACGAGGTCGGCCTCCTCGCCCGTCGCCGACGTCCGGAATCCTATCCGCGGGACCCCGGCCCGATGCCGCCCGACCGGGGGTGGGACGCCCCGGTCGGCCCCCCCGAGACGGCCTCGCAGGGTCCGCAGCGTCAGACCCGGGCCAGCCAGTCGTCGGCGACGGTCAGTCGCCGCTGGAGGTCGCCCAGCGACGCCTCCCGGACCGAGGTGATCGCGGCCTCGCGGTTCAGGGCCATGTTGACGTCGCGGTGGGCCATGCCGGTCAGCCGCACCAGCAGCTCCACCCGGTCCGAGCAGGCCTGTCGCAGCTCGTCGCGTCGCACGGTCAACGGCACCTCGTAGGTCGTCCCGTCCGTCGTGAACCGCGGGGGTGGCAGCGGCAGCTCCACCTCGATGCCGCCGGGCTCGTCGTCGACGATCAGGTCCTCGCCGGTGCGGTCGTCGAAGACCCCGTCGGCGTCCTCCGAGGAGGTGGTCGCCGTGGCCGAGATCGCCTGGAACAACGACAGCTGGTCGTCGGGATCGTCCCGGACGGCGTCCAGCTCGACGTCGTCCTGGCGTCCGTCGTCGATCCGTCGGCGCAGGTGGTGGGTGCGGTGCTCGGCCAGGGTCGCGGCGTGGGCGCGCAACCGCGGGTCGTCGGGGACGAACCAGAAGGCCTTCTGTCGACGCTGGCCCGGCGTCCAGCGGACGACCCGGCCGACGGCCTGGCGGAAGAACAGCTCGGTGACCGTGGTCGTGGCGTGCACCCCGACCCGCAGGCGCGGGATGTCGACGCCCTCGGAGACCATCCGCACGGCCACGATCCAGGGGTCGTCGGTCCGGGCGAACGCCGCGATCCGGTCCGACGCCGTCGGGTCGTCCGAGGTGGCCACGACCACGTCGCGGCCGTGGCGGCGTCGCAGCACGCGCGCGATCCCGTGGGCGTGCTCGACGTCGATGGCGATGACCAGCCCGGCGGCCCGCGGGTCCGACCGGCGCATCCGGGCGAGCTGCTCGTCGGCCTGGCGCAGGACGTCGGGCAGCCACTCCGAGTCCAGGCTCAGTGCCGTGCGCAGCCGCTGGCTGGCCAGCGATCGGTCGAGCTCGTCGTCGAAGGTCGCGGCCAGGTCGACACCGTCGGGCGAGGTCCACTCCATGTGGCCGTTGATCCGGGGGAAGAACACGGGTCGCACGACCCCGCCCTCCTCCAGGGCGTCGCCGTAGTCGTAGGTGTGGTCCGCGACGGCCTGGTCGAAGTCGTAGGTGACGAACGGGATGGGGTTCTGGTCGGACCGGAACGGGGTCCCCGACAGGCTCAGCCGCCACGCGGCGTCCCCGAACGCCAGGGCCACGGCGTCCCCCCACGACCGGTCCGCCCCGGCGTGGTGGATCTCGTCGAAGACCACGGCGGCGTCGTGCAGGTGGGGCCGCATCGCCGCGGCCGCGGACGCGACCTGCTGGTAGGTCACCACCACGCCGTGGAACTCGCTGGGCCAGCCGTCGGCGGGCTGCCAGTCCACGGCCAGCTGCACGCCCAGCCGGTGCGCGGCGGTCGACCACTGCTGCTTGAGGTGCGACGTCGGTGCCACCACCACGATCCGCCGGTGCGGATGGCGGGCCAGGTCGCGGACGACGGCCGCCAGGGCGAAGGTCGTCTTGCCGGCCCCGGGCGTGGCGACGGCGAGGAAGTCGCGCCGGTCCCGGGTCTCGAAGGCGTCGAGCGCCGCCTTCTGCCACGTCCGCAGGCGCAGGCTCGTGGGCACGTCGTGGAGTCCTTCGGAAGCGGTGGGGTGGGGCGCGGCGGCCGATCGCCACCGCGGCGGGCCGCCGGCGACGGGTTGCCACGGCGGTGCATCGTGGTGGCCGGGTGCGACAGGGTGCCACCCCGACCCGACGCGTGCGGGACACGACGGTCCCCCCGGCACGACGGCGGGCGGGGCCACCGGATCCGGTGGCCCCGCCCGCGGGTCGTGCGTCGATCAGGTCACGGCGTGATCGTCACCACCGCGCCGTCCTCGGTCAGCGCCAGGATGGTCGCGTACAGCGTGCCGTCGGGGCCGATGTCGATCGCCCCGGGCAGCGGCACCTCGACGAACGGCGTGACCGAGCCGTCGGCGACGATGCTGATGCGGCTCTCGAACAGCTCGGCGACGTACACCGTGCCGTCGTCGGCCACGGCGAGGTCGACCGCGCTGCTCAGGCCACCGGCCACCATCGTGGCGTCGCCCGTCGCCGGGTCGATCCGCCACACGGACCCCGACCCGGGCAGCTCGGGTCCGCCGGGCAGGCTGGTCACCCACAGGTCGCCGTCGGGGCCGATCTCGACGTCGGTCGGGACCGCCTCGCCGTAGTAGGTCGCACCCAGCAGGCAGTCCGGCAGGCCGAAGCCCGCCAGCACCTCCTCGGTGATCAGGTTGGCGACCGGCGGCAGCACGGCCACGGTCGACACGCGGCCACGACGGTCGACGTGCACGACGTCGTTGCCGGCCGCGTCGGCCACGTACCAGCCGTCGTCGGCGATCGCGACGGCGTACGGGTGGGACTCCACGATGCCGGTGTAGGGCGGCGGGATCCCGAACTCGGGCGGGATGGTGTCCAGGCAGGCCTGGTCGACCCCCTGGAAGCTGTATGCCGCGTCGGCGTCCGGGTTGTTTGCCTCCTCGTACGCCATCGTCGAAGCGATGGTGCGCGTGGTGCCGTTCGGGCGCACGCCGTTCAGGCTGGCGTCGAGCGGTGGCGCCTCCTCGCCGGCGTTGCCGTCGAACAGCGTCTGGGTGTAGACGACCGTGCCCTTGCCGGTTGCGTCGAGTCCGGCGATCTCGCTGCCGGCCTGGTCGACCAGCGTGTGGGTGCGGCCCTTCTCGTCGATGGTGGTGAGCTGGCCCGAGAAGGCCTCGCCCACGTAGATGGTCCCGTCGTCACCGACCGCCAGTCCGAGCGGGCCGACGAGCCCGCCGGCGATCGGCTCCGAGACGACTGGGTCGGCGCTGGCGGGAAGTGCCCCCGCCAGCAGTGAGACCGCGACGAGTGACGTCACGGCCGTGGTGCGAATACGCGCATGCATGGTGGTTTCCTGCATCCGGGCACGGCTCGACCGTGGGCATCTGGCGCCCCTCGATGGTCCCCGCGCAAGCCCCGTGGTCCCCCTTGGACCCCGGTCCGCCCCATGGCAGACGGAGGAATGCTAACCACACGATCGTCAAGTTTGCACCTGCGCCCGGCCGTTTCGTGCGCCTCGCGCCCGGCCCGGTCCGGTCGGTCGGCAGCGAGACGGCACGCGTCTCAGCCGGCCAGGATCGCCTCGGCGGTGCGCCGCCCCGACACCAGCGCGCCCTGCAGCGAGGCGGTGTCACGGTGGTCGCCACACACCCACGTCGTGGCGTCGACGCGGACCGGGCGACGAAGCGTCACGAGGTCCTGCGGCTGCATGCGGGGCTGGGCGTGGGGGATGCGGTCGATCCGCAGTCGCTCCCAGTCGTCGACCTCGCCACCCCACCAGCCCCGCAACTGGGACCGGACCCGCTCGTCCAGGCGGTCGTCGCCGTCGTCGGGGATGCCGGTGACCGAGACCGACACCAGGTGGCGGCCGGGGGGTGCGTACTCCGGCGCGACGTCGCTCATCACGGCCGCGGTCGTGACCAGGCCACCCTCGCCGTCCAGCACCAGGTGTGGCGCACCGATCGGCGATCGGTCGGCCGCCCAGTACAGGGTCACCCCGCCCCGGTCGGCCGTGAGCACCTCGGTGCGTCCGTCGAGCAGCGCCGCCGCCGCGGGTGCCTCGGTCGCGACCACGACGTGGTCGGCCGTGACCCGGTCGTCGTCGACCAGCACGGCCCGGTCCTCCACGGCGGTGACGGGGGTGGACAGTCGGACGGCCCCGGGTGGCAGGGCGGCCGCGACCTGCTCGGGCAGGCGCTGCATGCCGCCGGCGGGCACCGCGACCTCGCCGTCGAAGAAGGACCGGAAGACCAGTTCGACGAACCGGCTGGACGTGGTCATGTCCGGGTCGAAGAACGTGCCCGCCACGAACGGTGCCAGGAACGAGCGGACGAGGCGATCCGAGAACCGTCGACGCCGGAACAGCTCCGCGGCGGTGGTCTGGGGGTCGGTCGCGAGCGCGTGGCCCGCACGGTCCTGCAGGCGGACCCGCCAGGCCAGCAGGGCCAACGCGTCCAGTGGGGTCGCCACGCCCAGGGCGGCCAGTGCCGACCGGGGCTCGCGGGTCGGGTCCGCGAGTCGCCGGAACCGTCCGTCGCGCCACACGGTCACCCCGGGCGAGAACGTCCGCAGGTCCAGCGCGTCCAGGTCGATGTCGGACTGCAGCTCCGGGTAGCCGGTCAGCAGCACCTGGAAGCCACGGTCCAGTCGGAACCCGTCGACCTCGTCGGTGCGGACCCGGCCACCGACGGCGTCGCCGGCCTCGAGCACCGTGACCGATCGCCCGGCCCGGACCAGGTGGCGGGCACAGTTGAGGCCGGCCAGCCCAGCCCCGACGACGACGACGTCGTGGTCGGCGCTCACGATGGGGTGCTCGACGTGGGGGAGTTCGGTGGGTGCGGCACGATCTCCTCGATCATCCGGTCGGTCGTCGCGGGGACGTCCCGGCAGGCTATGCCCCGGGCCCCCGGCCCGGCCGACCACCGGCCGGGGTCCTGCGTCGGTCGAGCCGGCGTGGTTGCATCGACGGCCCGACCGACGAGGAGCTCCCACGTGCGCGTGAACCTGATGATCGAGGGCCAGGAGTCGGTCACGTGGGACCAGTGGCGGGCGCTGGCCACGGCCACCGAGGAGGCCGGCCTCGAGGGACTGTTCCGCTCGGACCACTACCAGTCGGTCATGGGCGTCGACCAGCGCAGCTCCCTGGACGCCTGGGCGACCCTGGCAGCGCTTGGTCCGCTGACCGACGGCATCCGGCTGGGGACGATGGTCAGCCCGACCTCGTTCCGGCACCCGTCGGTGCTGGCGAAGCTGGCCGTGACCGCCGACCACACCTCCGGCGGTCGCGTCGAGCTGGGCCTGGGCGCTGGCTGGCACGAGATCGAGCACGTCACCCACGGGTTCCCCTTCCACGACGTCGGGACCCGGTTCGACGTCTTCGAGGAGCAGCTCGAGATCATCGCCCGTCAGCTGGGAGGTGAGTCGTTCGCGTTCTCGGGCGAGCACTACGAGCTGCACGACTCGCGGCCCCTCCCCGGCCCGGTCCAGGAGCGCCTGCCCATCATCATCGGTGGCAGTGCCAAGCCCCGCACCGTGCGCAATGCCGTTGCCTGGGCGGACGAGTACAACACGGTGGCGCCGACCCTCGAGCAGGTCCGTGAGCGGCGGGCGGCGATCACCGCGGCCAGCGAGGAGGCAGGACGTGACCCGCTGCCGTTGTCGGTCATGACCGGGTGCCTGCTCGGCGAGGACGAGTCCGAGGTGGCCGACCGTGCCGCCCGGTTGCTGGAGCGCGACGGCGGTGGCGACGACGTCGAGGCATGGCTGCAGGAGCGCCGCGCGACGTGGGTGGTCGGCACGGTCGAGCAGGCCGCCGAACGACTCGTGGACCTCGAGGAGGCCGGGGTCTCACGGGTCATGCTGCAGAACCTGCTGCACGACGACCTCGACATGGTGGCCCTGATGGGGCGCCTGGGCTGATCCCGGGGCATCCGTGGCCGGAGTGGTCAGCCGCGTTGGCTCAGCAGCACGTTGAGCACGACCTCGGCCTCCTCGGGCCCCTCCTGGGTGACCAGCTGGAGCTCGAGCTCGTCCCGCACCCAGGTCGCCGCGGCGCCGTCGCCCCTGGGCTGCACGTCCTCGACCACGTCCCAGCCGGCGTCGGCCAACTCGGGGAGGAAGAAGCGCTCGAACACGGCCTCGGGGTCGTCGTCCTGGACCCGGAACGTCTGTTGGATCGTGGTGCCCTCGGTGACCGGCGGGCCGGAGGGAGCTGCCCCCGACGGCAGCGGCAGCTCGGCCAGCGTGTTGCTCAGGACGCTGTTGGGCAGCGGGCTCGCGGCCGACGCCTCGGGGTCCTCCGGGACGTCCTCGGTCGGCAGGGGCGTGGCGGGTGTCGTCGGTGCCGCACTGGTGGCGGCGTCCGTCGTCATGGGCGTCGGGGTGGCGTCCTCGTCGTCGGCGGAGGTGGAGCAGGCGGCGACCAGCACGGCGCAGGTCGCGACGCAGGCGATCCTGCGGATGGACGGAGCGGGCATGGATGGTCTCTCGGGTGGAGGCTCGGCTGGCTCCCCAACGACGGTATGGGCGTCCATGCGGCGCCCGGGGCCCGATCGTGGGGGTTCGCGCCATCCGGCGGGGCGTCAGCCACCCAGGAAGGCCGTCAGCTCGGCCTCGTAGGCCGTCGGGTCCACGTTCCAGCCCCGGATGTGGCCCCCCGCGTAGGTCAGGACCGTCACCTGGTCGGGGTCCTCCAGCCCGAGCTGGCCGGTCGGTTCGTCCGGGACGGTGTGGTCGTCGTCGCCGTGCCAGGCAAGGATCGGCATGTCCATCTCGGCGAGCGCGTCGACGTGCTCGAGGTTGTCGAAGTCGGGTCCGCCCCGCAGTTCCGAGATCAGCTTCGTCGACACCAGCAACGGCCCGATGACCGGCTCCGGGATGCCGCGCTCGGCCGCCTGCAGTTCCAGCGTCGCCTGGATCGACAGCAGCGGGGAGTCCAGCACCGTGCGGGTGACGACCTCCGTCCCCGTGCACCGGCGCAGGCACGCGGCCACCACGCTGCCACCCTGGCTGTAGCCGTACAGGGTCACGGTCTCGACCTCGCGGTTCGCGGTGAGCCAGTCCAGCCAGGCCTGCAGGTCCTCCCACTCGCTGTCCCCGTAGTGCCCGAAGCCGTCCGGCGATTCCATGGCCTCGTTGTCGTTGCGGTAGGTGATCGACAGTGCGGAGTGGCCGAGGTCGCCGACCACCGTCCCGACCGTGCGCAGCGCGGTGGTGGGGGAGCCGCCCCGTCCGTGCACGTAGACGACCCAGTCGTCGGCTGCCTCGCCCGTGCCGGTGAACTCCCAGCCGGGGAGGTCGCCGAGTGGTCCGGGCGCGGTCACCTCGGTGACCGGCAGGCCGGTCGTCGTCGGGTCGTCGGGCCAGGCGTAGCTGTCCATGCTCCCGCGCTCGCCGGCCCCGGGCCAGCCGCCGGTCACCAGCTCACCGGTGCGCTCGACCTCGTCGCCGTCGATGGCCACCGGGGGGCCGGACAGGCGCACGTACCCCTCGGCGCCGTCGAAGCCCACGACCTCGTCGGCGCGCAGGTCGTCGACGGCCCAGTCCGGCGCCTCGTCGGTCGGTCGCAGGGTCAGGGTGTCCTCGCCGCTGTCGACCACCTCGATCGTGCGCGGCTCGGGATCGTCGCTGACCGCCGGCAGCAGTTGCGTGCTGTAGTACCAGCCACCCACGACCAGCAGGAGCAGGGCGATCACGGCGAGGTTGAGCACCAGCTTGAGCAGGGTTCGCATGCCAGGTCCCGACCGGTCGCGGCCCGGTCGGTTCGTGGTGCCCCCCCGGGTGTGATGGAGGATGCCCGCACGACGGCCCGCTGGCAACGCGATCGCCCGTGCCGACTGCCCGGGTCCGCGGCGACCTGTCCCTGTCACGGGCGATCGCGCGACGGCTAGGGTCGGTCGGCATGGACGATCCTCGGTGGCTCAGTGGGGAGCAGCTGCGTGCGTGGCGGCTGCTCGCCTCCGTGCTCGCCCTGCTCCCGGGTGAGCTCGAGGGGCCGCTCGCGCGTCATGGCCTGAACTACTACGAGTACTCGGTGATGGCCGGGCTGTCGGACCAGCCGGACCGGTCCCTGCGGATGTCGCAGCTGGCCGAGTGGTCCAACGGATCGCTGTCGCGGTTGTCCCACGTCGTGTCACGGCTGGAGAAGCGCGGGCTGGTCTGTCGTCGCCCCTGTCCCGAGGACGGCCGGGTGACCCTGGCGCAGTTGACCGACGACGGCATGGCGTTGATGGAGCAGGCCGCGCCCGACCACGTCGCGTCGGTCCGCCACCTGGTCTTCGACGTGCTCGACGACGACCAGGTCGCCGAGCTCGACCGGATCTGCTCGGCGATCACCCACCGGATCGGATTCGACGAGCCGCCACCGTGGGCGACGGATCGCAGCTGACCCCCGTGCCGACGTCGGTCAGGCCGCCACGGACGGGCGGGCCGGCGCTCGCAAGTCCTCGACGGCGGTGGGGAGGTCCGTCGGTGGTTCGAGCAACGGACCGTGCCGCCACCGTCGCAGCCAGTCGCCGATCGTGGCGACCGCCCGTCGTCGCGACGGCATGAACCAGTGGAAGAACCCCCATCGGGCCAGCCACCCGACCCAGCCGGTCAAGGTGACCCCGTACAGCTCGACCGCACCACGTCCGACCCCCAGGCTCGCAGCCTGCCCGAGCCCGGGGAAGCGGAACCGGCGGACGCGGCGGCCGAGGATCGTGCGGGCGATGTTGTCGCCCACCCGCACCCCGTGCTTGATCGCCCACAGGGCGTTGGGAGGGCACGGCCGGCCGTGCAGGACGTGCGGGACGGCCGCGGCGTCGCCGCCGGCCCACACGCCCGCGACCGAGGTCCGGAGCCACGCGTCGGTGACCATCCGCCCCCGGGTGTCACGCACGACGGACTCCGTCCCGGCCAGGGGGACCATCACCTGCCCGACCGTGGACAGCACGGTCCCGGCCGGCACGAGCTCGTCCCCGAGCAGCGCGCCGGTGCGCGTGACCCGCTCCAGGCGCGTGTCCGGACGGACCTCCACCCCCAGGTCGACCAGCTGGCGGGCGGCGTAGTCCGCGAGTCGGTCGAAGCGCGGGCGGACCTCCGGCAGCAGCGTGGGTCCGGCATGGGCGAGGACGACCCGGGCGGGCGTGGTCGCCAGCACCGGGTGGTCGGCCTCCGCCGCCCGGAACCGGGCGGCGACCGCCGCGGCCATCTCGACACCGGCGAACCCGCCCCCGGCGACGACCACCGTCAGCAGTCGGCGTCGTTCCTCCTCGTCGGTCGTGTCGGCCGCGCGCGCCACCACGTCGTGGAGGTGGAGGTCGGTCGCCCGCAGTGCGTGCTCGCCCTTGACCGAGTGACCGTGCTCGACCAGTCCCGGAAGGCTGGTGGCGTCGACCGACCCGACGCCGACCAGCAGGTGGTCGAAGGCCAGCGTGCGACGTCCGTGCCCAGTCGCGACCGTGACGGTGCGCGCCGCGAGGTCGACCCCTCGAGCGGTGCCGTGGACCAGCCGGGCGCCCGGCACGAGCTCGGCCAGCGGGGTACGGGTCCGGTCGTGGGAGACCAGGCCGGCCAGCACCTCGCCGGTCCAGCCGTGGAAGGCGTGGGTCGTGCTGGCCGACACGACGGTGATCCGCACCCGTCCCGCCCGCAGGTGGCGTCGGAGTCGACGCGCGAGCGCACGATGGCCCCACACGGCGGTGTAGCCGCCGCCGAGCACGACCACTTCGACCGGGTCCCCGGGGGTGGGGGCGGGGACGGGGACCGGTCGGGACGCGAGGCTGGCGGTCATCACGCCACCCCCGCGAGGGCCGGGGCCGAGGTCTGGGCCGGGGCCGGGCGCAGGGCGCGGTCGTGGCCGATCGACGGCTCGACGTGGTGCCCGAGTCGGGCGTGCGTGGCCGGCGCGCCGAAGGACAGGAAGTCACCGAGCCGGAACCCCAGGTGTCCGAAGTCCGCCGCGAGCCCCTGCATCGTGCGGGCCTGCGCCGGGGTCGCCCGGCCCACGCAGAAGTCGCCGTCGTGGTCGGCGAAGGCCAGCAGCATGGTCTCGCACAGGCAGGCGTAGGCATAGCCCTCCGGGACCCCGATGTCCGCGCGGATGTCGATCCCGTCGATCCTCGCCATGCCACCGTCGACGACCAGCACGTCGGGTCGCTCGTGCGCCAGGGCCGGGTCGGTGTTGCGGGGCTGGGTGTCGTCGAGGACCACGGCCCCGGGCTTGAGGTGCTCGGAGCGCACGACCGCGCTGGCCGCGCTGGTCAGGACGACCACCAGGTCGGCCGACCGGATCGCGGCGACGTCGGTGCTGGTGTCGACCCGCGCACCCGGGGCGGCCACGCGGACGCGGTCGGCGAGGTCGGCCAGGCGACCGCGGTTGCGGGCCACGAGGGTGTAGCGGGCCGCGAGGTCGTCGTGGGCGAGCAGTTCGGTGACGCAGTCGCCGACGCTCCCGGTCGCCCCGACCAGGGCGACGTGCGGCGATCGGAGGCCGGTCGTCGCGAGCAGGCGGACGATCCCCTCGTGGGTCATCGCCGCGGTGAAGGCGTTGCCGTTGGTCACCCCGACACCGGGCCGGGGTCGCAGCCTCGCCCCACCGCCGGTGACCGGGGAGGTGAGCGCGCCCAGGCCGACCACCTCGGCGCCCAGCGCCACGGCCCGGTCCATGGCCTGCTCGACCTTCGTGATCGTCCATGCCCGTCGTTGCGACAGCATCTGGCGCGCGCCGACCGGCACGGTCAGGACGTGTCCGACGAGTCGGTCGTCGAGGTCGCGGCGGTGCACGGTCCCCAAGGGCAGCGGGGGCAGCGGCAGGCGTCGCATCGCCCACTCCCACGCCGGGTCGGGGACCCGTCCCAGCGGTCGCCAGATCCGGGCCATGTCGGTGGCGACTTCGGCACGCGGATGGACGAGGAAGGCGAACGTCTTCATGATGGAGCCCGATGGGATGCAGGTGGGAGGGGGAGGTCAGCCATCGGGAGCAGCCTCGTCGCCTGCAGATACGTCACCGCGAACAGTCGTGCGGCCGCCCCGACGTGGGGCGGCCGCGGTCGTGCGAGCGGGGTGCGTCAGCGCCCCCCGCGCGGCAGGGGGATGACCGGACAGACGAACTCGCGCACGACCCCCGCGTCCACCGCGGTCCCGGCGTCCATCGCGGCCTGCAGTTCGGCGTCCGAGTCCAGCGCCCCGTCCCCGTCGAGGTCGCCTGCGGCCAGGGCGGCGTCGTAGCCGGACGGGAACTCGACTGCGTGGACCATCCAGCGGCCACCGGTGTAGTCGGTGTCGCCCGGTGCGGCGGTGGCGATGTTCATCTGGTGGCCACCGAGGTCGTAGATCGTGTCGTGGGCGTGGTCGGGTGCCCCCGTGTCGGACAGGTCGGTGGGCGTCCCCACGGTGCGGTAGGCCGTCCCGTCGACGTAGAAGGCCGGTCCGGGTGACACCCCGGCGACCGCGGTCCCTGCCCCGGCGAGCACGGCGACGGCCGTCGCCGCCCCGGCGATCATCGTGCGGATGCTCGTGTTCATGCGTGGCTCCTGCCAGTCGGTCCGACCGTGGTCGATCGGCTCGTCCACGAGTGAACGGACGGCCACCGCGGGAGTCGATGACGAGGTCCTTGCCCGATCCTTGCCGGTTCCTTTCCCGGCTGGCAGGGAAGGGGGTTCGCACCGTTTGGTGACCACCCGGACGACCCACCGACACTCCGGTGCCCTACGGTCGATCGTCCGGTCCGGCCACGTGCCGGACGCGACCTGTTCCATCACCCCATCCCATCACCCCGTCCCATCACCCCGTCCCATCACCCCGTCCCATCACCAGGAGGAAGCATGGCTGCCAACGACGTGCTGATCGACACCGAGGAACTCGCCGGTCGTCTCGACGACGACACCATCGCCGTCGTGGAGGTCGACGAGGACACTGACGCCTACGCCGCCGGGCACATCCCCGGCGCCGTCATGCTGCACTGGGTCGACGACCTCCAGTCCGAGTCGGGCCGCGACTTCGTGACCGGCGACGAGCTCGCCGAGCTGCTGGCGTCCCACGGGATCTCCGACGACCAGACCATCGTCCTGTACGGCGGCAACAACAACTGGTTCGCCGCCTACGCCTACTGGCTGCTCGCCTACCGCGGGGTGTCGAACGTGCGCCTGCTCGACGGTGGCCGCACCAAGTGGGAGCTGGAGGAGCGCGAGACGACCACCGACGTGCCGGACCCGTCGCCGGGCTCGTTCGCGGTCGGCGAGCCACGGCCCGAGCTGCGGGTGTTCCGCGACGAGGTCATCGCGGTCGCCGAGGCCGGTGACGGCTCGCTGGTCGACGTGCGCTCGCCCGGGGAGTTCTCCGGCGAGGTCATGGCCCCGCCGCACCTGCCCCAGGAGCAGCCCTACGTCGCGGGCCACGTTCCGGGCGCCAGCAACATCCCGTGGTCGACCGCAGCGAACGAGGATGGCAGTTTCAAGTCGGTCGACGAACTGCGCGAGATCTACGAGGGCGCGGGCATCGGGGCCGACGACGACGTGATCGCCTACTGCCGGATCGGCGAGCGCTCGTCCCACACCTGGTTCGTGCTGCACGAGCTGCTGGGCAACGACAACGCCCGCAACTACGACGGCTCGTGGACCGAGTACGGCAGCCTGGTCGGCGTGCCCGTCGAACTGGGCAGCTGACCCCCGCCAGGTCCCGGGGACCAGCCCGGCCGGGCGGTGGCGGTTCAGACCGCGCCGTCCACGCCGGGCACCGGGACCGTCCCCTCCGGCGGCGTGATCGTGCACGACCACGGCCCGGTCGGGTCGATGTCGGTGGGCACGGGCAGCGCCGGGTCCACCACCTCGGCGATGCCCATCATGCCGAGCTCGGCGTGCGTGACGAAGTGGCAGTGGTAGATCGCCGTTCCCGTGAAGTCCTCGAACCGGGTCCGGAAGGTGATGCTCCCCCCGTTCTTGTCCACGATGACGGTGTCCTCCCGGGAGGGTGAGTCCACCGGGATGCCGTTGACGTGGGTCACCTGGAACGGGTTGACGTGGATGTGGAAGGGATGGACCAGCCCCGTGGGGTTGTGGACCGTCCACTCCTCCACCGCGTCGAGCTCGCAGAGCTGGTCGACCCGCTCCGGGTCGAAGCGCTTGCCGTCGATCCCGAACCCGCCCGCCATGGTCATCGCGAGCTCGCGGCGGACGTCGACCGCGTGGTCCCGCAGGTCCTCCAGCGGTGACAGCAGGGGGTCCAGCCGCAGGGGACGACGGGCCGTGGTCGGACGGCCGCTGCACACGAGCGTGGCGAGACGCGCCTCCGGCACCACGACACCGAACCCGATGTCGTAGGGCAGGACCCGCAGGGCGGAGGAGCCGGGGTCCCCACCCCGGACCAGGACGTCGGCCCGCTGGCCCGACGCCAGCACCACCTCGTCGACCTCGACCGCCTGGCGGTAGGGGTTGCCGTCGGCGGCGACGCGGGTCATCGTGTGTCCGTCCAGCGCGACCCGGATCACGTTGTTGACCGACGTGTTGACGAGTCGCCAGCGCTGGACCTCGCCGGGCCGGATGTCGATCGTCGGGTCCAGTTGGCCGTTGACCAGGCGCACCTGGGCCGCCTGGCCGGAGGACAGCGCCGGCACGACCTCGCCGGAGTCGTCGAACTGGGTGGCGGTCAGGGCGAGCACGCGGTCGCGGTCGATGCCGATCGACCGCGGCTGCTGCTCACGCCCCTCCACCACCAGGACGCCGGCGAGTCCGGCGAAGACCTGCTGCGCCCCGGTGCCGTGGAAGTGGGGGTGGTACCAGTTGGTCCCGGTGTGGTGGTCATGCCGGATCGGGATCTCGTAGTCGAACGACTCGCCGGGGTCCACGCGGACGAACACGTTGTCGGCGTTGCCCTCGCCGGAGACGTGCAGACCGTGCGTGTGCAGGTTGGTCGGGGCGTCGAGCTCGTTGACCAGCCGCACCCGCAGCACGTCCCCGGGGTGCACGACCAGGGTGGGGCCGGGGAGCTGACCGTTGTAGGTCATCATCCGGTACCGGCGGTCACCGACCTGGACGCTGGTCTCCTGGGCCCGCAGGGTGACGTCGAGCACCCCGCCCCGGCTGCGCAACACCTCGGGTTCGTGCAGCGGGGTGGCGACGGCCGCGTGCGCGCGCCCGGGGTGCAGCGCGCTGCCGAGGGCGGCGCCGCCGGCCAGGCCGCCCGCGAGGCGCAGGAGGTCACGACGTGACAGCGTCGGGAGGTTCGATGGGCGCGCAGGGGTGGTCATCCATGGTCCGATCGGGCTGGTCGTCGTTCGACGGCCCTGGGATCCGGGGGTCCTCCCTGCACGCGCGGACCACCCCCAGCACCGCCCCGCGGCACGACCATAGGGGACTTCCGGGAGGACGTCTACGGACTTCTTGCAGATGCGCCCCGGAAGGTGTCACGGAGACGGGTCGGGGAGGAATGGCGTGCGGCACGTAGGCGGTGCCGGCGTTCGGGCTCCCGACGGAGCAAGAGCGGGTGAGGGGAATCGAACCCCCGTCACCAGCTTGGGAAGCTGGGGCTCTACCATTGAGCTACACCCGCGGTGGTCGCCGAGCCTATCGGGGTCGCTGCAGGCCCACCAACCGTCCCGGAGGCCACGGAGCGGTCCCGTCGGCCGCACCGACCGGACCACCTCCGTCCGAGCTTGCCTCCGCCCCTGACCAGCCCGAGGACCGCGCGTGATCCTGTCCGACCGCTCCATCCGGGCCGCCCTCGAGGCCGGCCACGTCGGCATCGATCCCCTGGGTGAGGACGCGATCCAGCCCTCGTCGGTGGACGTCCGGGTGGGTGGCTCGTTCCGGGTGTTCGCCAACCACCGCGTGCCCCACATCGACCCGCGTGAGGAGCAGCCCGAGCTGACCGACCTGGTCGAGGTCGACGACGACGAGCCGTTCATGCTCCATCCGGGCGAGTTCGTGCTGGGCTCCACGCTGGAGCGGATCACGTTGCCCGACGACCTCGTCGCCCGGTTGGAGGGCAAGTCCTCGCTCGGCCGACTGGGCCTGCTGATCCACTCGACCGCGGGCTTCATCGACGCCGGCTTCTCGGGCCACGTCACGCTGGAGCTGTCCAACGTCGCCACCCTGCCCATCGCCATCCACCCGGGCATGAAGATCGGCCAGTTCGCCTTCTTCCGCCTCGACGGACCCGCCGAGCACCCCTACGGCTCCGCGGGCACCACCTCGAAGTACCAGGGCCAGGAAGGCCCCACGGCGTCGCGCTCCCACCTCAACTTCCGGGCCGACTGAGTCGACCCACCGGGCGGGCCGCGCCACGCGTGGCCGCACGGACGGGGGTGAACCGGCCGGGTGGGGCGGGTTATCGTGTCCACACCCGACCAGGACATCCCGACCACCATGGCCGACTTCGACTTCGACGCGCACCGTGCCGTCCTGTTCGACCTCGACGGGGTGCTCACCGACACGGCCTCGCTGCACGCCGCGGCGTGGAAGCTGATGTTCGACGAGTTCCTGATGCGCTGGTCGGCCGACCACGGCCACCCCTTCGAGCCGTTCGAGGTGGACCCGGACTACCTCACCCACGTGGACGGGCTGCCGCGCTACGACGGGGTCGCCGCCTTCCTGGAGTCGCGCCGGATCGTGCTGCCCGAGGGCTCGGCCGACGATCCGCCGGACGCCGACACGATCCACGGACTGGGCACGCGCAAGAACGACCTGGTGCTGCGCCTGATGCACGAGCGCGGCGTCGAGCCCTTCCCCGGTGCCGTGCGCTTCGTCGACGCCGCCCGCGACGCGGGCCTGGAGACCGCGGTCGTGTCGTCGTCGCGCAACGCCGTCGCGTCGTTGAAGTCGGCCGGGATCTTCGACAGGTTCTCGGTGATCGTCGACGGCGTGGTCGCTGCCGGCCAGGGGCTGCCCGGCAAGCCGTCGCCCGACACCTACCTCGAGGGTGCCCGGCGCCTGGGCGTCGAGGCGGGCGAGGCCGCGGTCGTCGAGGACGCCGTGTCCGGGATCGAGGCGGGGCGCCTCGGTGGCTTCCGGACGGTCATCGGCATCGGTGAGGGGGACCAGGCCGGTCGACTCACCGAGGCCGGTGCCGACCCGGTCGTCGCGGACCTGGCCGACCTGCTGGACTGAACGACACGGACGTGGCGGCGGCCCGACGGGGGCATCGACCACCGCCTGACACAGCGAGGACACCCGCATGCTGCACCGCGAGATCGTCGGCCTGCCGACCACGGTCTACCCCGTGGACGAGTGGGCGCTGGTCGAGTGTGGCACCGACCCCGAGTACCTCGCCCGTGCCGAGACGATCTTCTCGCTGTCCAACGGCTACGTCGGGCTGCGTGGCGCGCCCGACGAGGGGCGCCCCCAGCACGACCTGGGCACCTTCGTCAACGGCTTCCACGAGACCTGGCCGATCAAGCACGCCGAGGAGGCCTTCGGCTTCGCGCGCACCGGCCAGACCATCGTCGCCGTGCCCGACGCCCGGCGCTTCCACCTCTACGTCGACGACGAGCCACTCCAGGTGGTCACCGCCGACATCGAGTCCTACGAGCGCCGGCTGGACATGCGCACCGGCGAGCTGGTGCGTGACCTGGTGTGGCGGACGCCGTCCGGCAAGCGGGTCCGGGTGCGCTCCCGGCGGCTGGTGTCGATGGCCCAGCGCCACCTGGTCGCGTTCCGCTACGAGGTCACCATGCTCAACGGCTCCGCGCCGGTCGTGATCTCGTCGCAGCTGCGCCACGAGGCCGCCACCGACGACTCGGGCCGGATGGTCGGCGACGTGTTCGACCCCTCGACCGACGTCGAGGTGGTCGGCACCGACGTGGAGGCGATCGTCGACCCGCGTCGGGCCGAGGCGCTCGGCGACGTGCTGGTCTGCGAGGGCCACGGCGTCGACGGTCGTCGCGGGGTGCTGCGCTACCGCGTGGCCGACTCGGGGATGACCCTGGCGTGCGGGATCGACCACCACCTGTCCGCCAGCGTGGCGATCGACGAGGAGTCGTTCAGCGACCGGGCCCGCGCCAAGACCGTGTTCTCGGGCGACCTCGGCCGGGGCGAGTCGTTGGTGCTGGAGAAGTTCGGGGCCTACGTCACCTCCCATTCGGCGCCCTCCAAGCGCCTCGCCGACCGGGTCCACCGCGTGCTGGACCGGGCCATGGACCGCGGCTACGACGACCTCGCCCGCGAGCAGGCCGCGTGGTACGACGAGTTCTGGGCCGCGGCCGACGTCGTCATCGAGGACAACCCGGTCGTCCAGCAGGCGGTGCGCTGGTCGCTGTTCCAGATCGTGCAGGCCGCCGCCCGGGCCGAGGGCACCGGGATCCCGGCCAAGGGACTGACCGGTTCGGGCTACGAGGGCCACTACTTCTGGGACACCGAGATCTACGTCCTGCCGTTCCTGACCTACACCCTGCCACGAGCCGCCCGCAACCTGCTGCGGTTCCGCTACACGCTGCTGGACGCGGCCCGGCGCCGGGCCCGGGAGGTCAACCAGGAGGGGGCGCTGTTCCCGTGGCGGACCATCAACGGCGAGGAGGCCTCGGCCTACTACGAGGCGGGCACCGCGCAGTACCACATCAACGCCGACATCGTCTACGCGATCCGCAAGTACGTCCGGGCCACCGACGACCACGAGTTCCTGATGGACGAGGGCGCCGAGATCCTGGTCGAGACCGCCCGGTTGTGGGTCGACCTGGGGTTCTTCCGCAACGGCGACCGGGAGTCGTTCCACATCCACGGTGTCACCGGCCCCGACGAGTACACCACGGTCGTCAACGACAACGCCTACACCAACCTGATGGCCCGGCTCAACCTCGACTACGCGGCCGAGGTGGTGGACCTGCTGCGCGAGGAGCGACCCGACCTGTTCGCCCGGCTGTCGCACCGGACGGGGCTGCGACCCGGCGAGGTCCAGACCTGGCGACGGGCCGCCGAGGCGATGCACGTGCCGCACGACGACCGGCTCGGGATCACCCCCCAGGACGTGCACTTCCTCGAGAAGGAGGTCTGGGACTTCGCGGCCACGCCACGCGAGAAGTACCCCCTGCTCCTGCACTTCCATCCACTGGTGATCTACCGACACCAGGTCCTCAAGCAGGCCGACATCGTGCTGGCGATGTTCCTCCTGCCGGGCGAGTTCGACCCGGAGCTGAAACGCGCCAACTTCGACCACTACGACCCCCTGACCACCGGGGACTCGTCGTTGTCGGCGTCGGTGCAGTCGGTGGTCGCGGCCGAGCTGGGCGACGACGCCCGGGCCCTGGAGTACTTCCGCTTCGGGCTGTTCGTCGACCTCGCCGACGTGGCCGGCAACGTCGCCGACGGCGTGCACGTCGCCGCGGCCGGTGGCGTGTGGCAGTCACTGGTGTACGGCTTCGCCGGCTTCCGCGACGACGGTGACGTGCTCGCGTTCAACCCGCGGCTGCCGTCGAACTGGCGTCGGATGTCGTTCGCGATCACCACCCAGGCCGGTCGGGTGCGGGTGGCCATCGGGCGGCTGGAGGTCACCTACACGCTGGAGGTCGGCGACCGGATGACGATCCGGCACCGTCACGAGGTGGTCGAGCTGGTGCCGGACGAGCCGGCCGTGCGCGACCTGACCGCGGGCGCACCCGACGCGCCGTCCTGATCGAGCGTCCCGGTCGAGCGCCCTGGTCGAGCGTCCTGGTTGGCGGTCGCCCGGCCGGGTCAGCGCAGCAGGGCCAACGACGCGGGGTCGTCGATCGGCAGGTCCCCGTCGAGCACGGCCCGCACCTCGACCGCGCCCATGTCGACCCGGCCACGCTGGACGGTCAGGAACGCCGTGTCGGCCGCGTCACGCCCGGTCGCGATCCGCACCATCGACGCCCGCGGGGCCAGCCGGGTCGCGTCGACCACGTGCCACTGGTCGTCGACGAACGCCTCCGCCACGGCGTGGAAGTCCATCGGTGACAGGCCCGGCGCGTAGGCCGAGGCCAGCCGGGCCGGGACGCCGAGGGCCCGCAGGAACGTGATGGTCACGTGGGCGTAGTCCCGGCACACGCCCGCCCGGCGCAGCCAGGTCTCCAGGGCGGAGTCGGTCGGCCGGGTCTCGGCCCCGTCGTAGTTCAGTGCCTCGTTGACCCGTGCGGCCACCGCGGCCGGCAGGTCCACGACGTCGTGGCCGGCGAACTCGGAGCCGGCGATCGCGGCCATCGCGTCCGACGGGCAGTAGCGGCTCGGGCGCAGCCCGACGACCCGGTCGAGCGGGCCAGCGTCCGGGAGCTCGCCGGGACCGGTCGTGGTCGCGTCGTAGACGACCGAGAGGTCGCCCGGTGGCACGGCCGAGACCAGGTGGAGGCGGGAGCCCAGCCAGTCGTGCTGCTCGACGACCTCGACCGGGGCGTCGTCGACGGTGACGACCAGGTCCTCGTCGGTGACCGGGACCCCGGCGGCCACGGCGACCGACACGACGAGGTCCGCCTCCTCGTGCACGGTGGCCGTGAAGGAGGAGTGGACGTGGCGAGGCGAGTCGATGGTGGGCATCGCGCAAGGATACGACGTCGGTCCGGGGCACCGATCCACGTCGATGGTGGTCATGCGCACGCGCCGTCGGGAAGGGACTCGCCTCACGACCGGTCGGGACACGAAACGACCCCCGCCGCAGGGGCGAGGGTCGCGTCCCAGCCGAGTCCCGGCCGGTCGAATGGGTGACCTGCGGCTCAGCGCCCGCCGCTGCGAGCCTGCTCCTCGCACGAGCTCCAGCCCTGGTGCTCGCCCTCGTTGTGGCCCTGTCCGGCGTTGGCCCGGACGTGGCTGGCGAAGTCGGAGTTTCCCGGCTCGCCGAGGTCGGAACAGTGGGCGGCGGCGGCGGGACCAGCGGCCAGGGCCAGCGTGCCGACGGTGACGGCGGCGGTCAGGAACGAGCGGACGGCAGTGGTGCGTGTCATGTGGATCTCCCCTTCGAAGGGCGTCGAGCGGTTCGGCGCCATGGGTGGTTCGGAGCCGCCACGGGCCGGGATTGGTCGGCATGACCGTCCGTTCGGGCCGTTGGCCCCTGCGGCCCCGGCCGGTCGGGCACCATGGGGTGGCACGACCCTGTCACCCGTCGAGTCGCCCGAAGGCCCCACCGTGTCCCCAGCCGTGTCCTCCACCGGGTCCCCCGACACGCGACGTGGCTCCTCGCCGCCGCTGCCCGACCAGCCACGTCGCCGGGTCGTGGTCCGCGACGTGCGCCCCCGCATCGACGGCGGCCGGTTCCCGATCAAGCGCGTGGTGGGCGAGTCGGTCCACCTCACCGCCGACCTGTACGCCGATGGCCACGACCGCGTCTCGGCGATCGTGCGGTACCGCCCGGTGGGTCACACCGAGTGGCTCGAGTCCCCGCTGCACGTCACCAATGCCGGCCAGGACGCCTGGGCCGGCTCGTTCACGGTGACGTCGATGGGACGCTGGGAGTACCGGGTGCTGGCCTGGGTCGACCACTTCACGACCTGGCGCGAGGACCTCGCCAAGAAGGCTGCCGCGGACGTCGACGTCGAGTCGCACCTGGCTGCCGGCGCGCTGCTGCTGCGCGGGATGATCGGGCGACGCCGGTCCCAGCCCGCCAGCGCGATCCGGGCGACCACGAAGCTGCTCGAGGACACCTCGCTGGACCGGGGGACCCGGGTCGGCCACGGCATGGACGACGCACTGGCCGACGCCGTGCGACAGGTCGACCCACGCGCCAACGCCACCTCGTCCGAGCTGCTCGAGATCGACGTCGACCGGATCCGGGCGCGGTTCTCGAGCTGGTACGAGCTGTTCCCCCGCTCGCTCGGCGAGCCGGGCGAGCACGGCACGCTCCGGGACGTCGTCGGCCAGCTCCCCCGGGTCGCCGACATGGGCTTCGACGTCCTGTACCTCCCCCCGATCCACCCGATCGGACGCACCAAGCGCAAGGGACGCAACAACGCGGTCACCGCCGGCCCCGACGACATCGGCTCGCCGTGGGCGATCGGTGCCGAGGAGGGCGGGCATCGCAGCGTGCACCCGCAGCTCGGCACGGTCGAGGACCTGGCGGACCTGGTCAGCACGGCCCGGGACGACTTCGGCATCGACGTCGCGCTGGACATCGCGTTCCAGTGCTCGCCCGACCACCCGTGGGTCACCGAGCACCCGGAGTGGTTCCGCACCCGCCCCGACGGCTCGATCCAGTACGCCGAGAACCCTCCCAAGAAGTACGAGGACATCTACCCGATCAACTTCGAGACCTCCGACCCCGAGGGGCTGTGGCAGGCGCTGCTCGACGTGATGCGGTTCTGGGCCGACCAGGGCGTGCGGGTGTTCCGGGTGGACAACCCGCACACCAAGTCGTTCCGGTTCTGGGAGTGGGCGATCTCGACGCTGAAGGACGAGCACCCGGACATGATCTTCCTGGCCGAGGCCTTCACCCGACCGCGGGTCATGGAGGAGTTGGCGCGGCGCGGGTTCAACCAGTCCTACAGCTACTTCACGTGGCGCGAGGCCAAGTGGGAGCTCGAGGAGTACATCCGCTACCTGGTCGACACCGAGGTGGCCGAGTTCTACCGCCCGAACTTCTGGCCGAACACGCCCGACATCCTCCCGTCCCACCTCCAGTACGGCGGGCGGGCGATGTTCGTCCAACGACTGCTGCTGGCCGCCACGATCTCGTCGTCGTGGGGCATCTACGGCCCGACCTTCGAGCTGATGCAGAACCTCGCCCGCCCGGACCATGACGAGTACCTCGACAACGAGAAGTACCAGCTGCGGGACTGGGACCTGGACGACCCGGAGTCCCTGGCACCGCTGATCAGCCGGGTGAACCGGATCCGCCGGGAGCACCGCGCCCTGCAGGACACCCGCAACCTGGTGCTGCACGCCGCGGAGTCCGACCAGGTCCTGTGCTTCTCCAAGCGCGATGCCGAGACCGGTGACACCGTGCTCGTCGTGATCAGCCTCGACACCCAGTGGCGTCACGGCACGTACCTGCACCTGGACATGGACGCGCTGGGGATGGATGGCGACCAGTGGTTCCTGGTCGACGACCGCCTGACCGACAACCGCTTCCACTGGCGCGGCGGCGACCAGTACGTCGAGCTCGACCCCGGCCTGCCCGCCCACGTCTTCGCCGTCCACCCCCAGTAGCCCCAGATCCCGTCGAGTGTGCTCTTCGCGGCCACCCAGGGCCGTGATCCGCACACTCGACCCCCCACGCGATCCCCCACGCGATCCCCCACATGACCGTGTGCGCGCTGGTTCAGTCGCCCGGGGTGTCGAGCTGGCGGGCCAGTCCGGCGAGGTCGCGGGCGAAGCCGCGCGGTGCGCGCCCGACCAGGCGGGGCGACGTCTCCACGACCAGTTCGGGGTCGGCCAGGACCCGGGCGTCTTCGGGCAGGCGGGCCCACAGCGCGTGCTCCTCGCCGCGGTCATGGAGAGGCCACGACCCGGCCGCGTGGAGCGTGGCGAACCGGATGCCCAGGTTCGCCGCATGGAGGTGGGGATGGGGATGGCCGGGCGCGAACTGGCCGTAGTGCGTGGCGAAGGCGCGACCGAGGCCGGGCGGGCCGCCGGCCCGCAGTCGGACCAGCCCGGCGACGGCGTCGACGCCCGATCGCGCGTGGGTGACCTGTCGGACGAGCCAGTCCGCCCGCACGACCGTGTCGGCGTCCGTGCTGGCCACCCAGGTGCCGGACCGGTCCGGGTGATCGCCGCACGCGACCGCCACCCCGCGGCGACGTGCGGCCCCGACCCCCAGGCCCGGGCCCTCCACCACCAGGTGCGGGGGGTCCAGCAGCGACGCGGCGACGCGTCGCGTGTCGTCCCGGCTGCCGTCGTCGACGACCACGATCCGGGTCGGGACGTCGACCGCCTCGGCGGCGATGCACAGGGCCCGCAGGCAGGTGGCCAGGTCCGCCTCCTCGTCGCGTGCGGGGACCACGACCACCACGCGGGACACCCTCACCACACCACCTCCCGTGGTCCGAGGTGGTGATCGAGGAAGCGCCGGGGCAGGATCGGCGGGCCGTCGACGGCGGTGACCTGGCTGGCGTGCGCGGAGATGGCGCGGGCCTTGCGCGCACGCGACTCGTCGTCCAGGTCCAGTCCGGTGGCGCCGGCCAGGCGCGCGGTCGTGTCGGCGTCCCAGTTCCACGCCCACACGCCGAACCGCACGATGCGGCGTCCGGCGAGGTCGAGCTGGTCGACCGCCCACCCGGTGGCGTCGTGGTCGGGGTGTCCGTCGTCGGGCAGGACCACCGCGACCGTCTCGACCCCGTCCAGCAGCTCCGCCAGTCGGTCGACCAGCTCGTCGGCACGCGACGCGACCGCCCCGTCCGGCAGGCCCAGGAAGGTCCGCGTCGGCTGCACGCCCAGGGCGCGGTCGGCCGCGACCGCCTCCGCCCGACGACGCGTCGCGAGGGCCTCCCGGGCAACCCGGTCCGCGTCGGGGCGGGCCGCCTCCCCGTCGGTGACCGTGACGACGTGGACCTCGCCACGCCGCCGTCCCGACTGTGCGAGTGCCCCGCCCACGCCCAGCACCTCGTCGTCGGGGTGCGGCGCGACCACCGTCCAGGGGTGGTCCGGGGGCCAGTCCGCGGCCGGGGGGAGGCCCGCGATCGCGTCCGACCAACTGCGTGCCGACCGACCGCCGGCCGGCTCGATCACGTGCGCACCCACGTGTCGAGCAGGAACTCGTCCTGCTCGGCGTGGAGTGTTCGGGCGAGCCAGTCGACGGCCCCCAGTCGCTCGTGGACCTCGTCGCCGGTCTGGGGGTAGTCGGTCGGACCCCGCCAGTGCACGGCGACGACGGCGCCCCCGACGTCGAGGGCCGCGTCGAGCCGCTCGACGAACACCTCCATGCCGGCGGGCGAGAGGTAGTAGAGGACCTCGCTGGCCACGACCAGGTCGACGGGGTCCTCGGGCCAGTCGTCGGGCAGGGCGCCGACCCGGACCTCGACGTCGACGTCGGCGCGCACGCGCTCCCGGGCCCGCGCGGCGACCTCGGGCACCGGGTCGATCGCCGTCACCCGGTCGCACCGGGCGGCCAGCCGTGCGGTCAGGATCCCCTGGGCGCACCCGGGCTCGAAGGCGTGCGCCACCCGCTGGTCGGGCAGCGCGGCCAGGGTGAGGTCGCGCTTGCGCGCCTCGTACCAGGAGTCCTCGAAGTCCCACGGGTCCGGTTCCTGCCACACCTCGTGGAAGTAGGCGTCCGCGAGGCGGGTCGGGCCGGCGTGGGACGACACGGTGCGCCCAGTCGACGTCACGGCGCCGAGCCCGGCAGTCCGGCCACCAGGCGGCGTGGATCGACGACGTCGAGCGTGGCCGATCCGCCGAACTGGGTGAGGTAGGTCGCGAGGTCGACCAGGCGGGCCGCATGGGCGCCGTCCACGGCCACGACGGCGGTGCCGCCGGCCGCCCAGGCGTGCGACAGGATCTCCTGGCACCGCTGCTCGGTCGTCCACCGGACGCGGCAGGCACGCTCGTGCGCCCGTTCGGCGTCGCCGGGATCCGCGTCCAGGTCCCGTGCGGCAGCACGCAGGACCGTGCCGAGGTCACGCACGGCCAGGGCTGCGGCCACCGCGTGGGACCGGCGCTCCCCACCGGCGCGGTCCGCGGCACCGTCGACCAGCGCTCGCACGATGCCCAGTGCGCCGCCCCACCAGCACGCCGCCACGCCCGCCCCGCCATGGCCGAAGCCGGGTCGCTGGGTGTAGAACCCCGGGCCGCCGACCCGGGCGTCGGACGGGACCGCGACGTCGTGAAAGGTCAGCGTGATGGTGTCGGTGGCGGCCATCCCCACGGCCTGCCAGCTGTCCGGGACGACCCGGATCCCCTCGGCGCGCAGGTCCACCTCGAACAGCTGCGAGCCCTCCGGCGACTCGGTGTCGACCAGCGCGCGGTCGAGCACCCGGGCCCCGGATGCGTACCGGCGCGTGCCGGACAGGGTCCAGCCGTCCGCGGTGGGGACCGCCTCGACGGTGCTGCCGGGTCCTCGCGCCGCGAACACCCCGGACAGGCCGCTGCCCGTCGTCAGTCCGGCCTCGCGCCGGATCGCGACGGCGTCGAGGTGGCCCTCGACGAGCCGGCCGAGGCTGAGGTCCGTGGCGGCGACCTCGGCCAGTCGGCACCACCGCTCCCACGTCCCGCCGGAGCCGGGGAGCGGCACGTCGAGGTCGCCGGCGCGGTGGAGCGCGGCGAGCCGCTCGCCCAGTCGCCGCGTGGCGTCGGGCGCGTCGCTCGGCGCCGCCACCCGGACACGCGGAGTCGTCGCGCCGGAGGGTGCTGGCGCGTGGGTGTCCGGGGTCGTGGCCACGGTGGGGCTCCATTTCCTGGACCGGGTCGCGCCCGCCACGTCGTGCGCGTCGGGGAGCGGGGGAACGCCGACTCGCTGCCGACGCCGGGTCCCGATCGGAAGGAGGATGGTGCCGACCCGCGGCGGCCCCGGTCGACCGTTCGGGGGGGACCGGCAAGGCCGTCGAGTGTGCTCCTCGCGGCCACGGGCGGCCGGGATCCGCACACTCGACGGGGGGTTCGGGGTCGGGAGGGGTCGGGGTCAGGTGGGGTCGCGGTGGAAGAGGTGGCGGGCCCACCGCCAGCTGGCGACGGTGATCACCAGGCACCACGCGACGGCGACGACGCCCTGCCAGCCGATCGCGGTGCCCAGCAGCAGGCCACGCACGGTCTCGATGATCGGCGTGAAGGGCTGGTACTCGGCGAACCAGCGCAGCCCGGTGGGCAGCGACTCGGTCGGGACGAACCCACTGCCGAGGAACGGCAGCAGCACCAACGGCATCGCCAGGTTGCTGGCGGTCTCGACGCTGTCGGCGACCAGCCCGAGGGCGACCGCGAACCAGATCAGCGCGAACGTCGCGAGTGCGAGCAGGCCGGCCGTGACCAGCCACTCGACGGGGGTTGCCGTCGGGCTGAAGCCCAGGAGCAGGGCGATCCCGACCAGGACGGCCATCCCCACCATGGCCTGGGCCACGTTGGCGAGGACGTGCCCGGCCAGCACCGAGGACCGGGCGATGGCCATGGTCCGGAACCGGTCCATGATCCCGGCGGTCCGGTCGATGGCCACCGTGACGGGCGTGACCGACGTGGCACTGGCGATCGTCAGCACGAGCATGCCGGGGACCAGGTAGTCGAGGTAGTCGTCGCGACCCGCGCCGGGGCCGGCCAGGCCGGCCCCGAGCGTGTCGCCGAGCACGTACACGAACAGCAGCAGGAAGACGATCGGCAACCCGACCGTGACCGAGGGGCCGACCGGGTAGCGCAGCGTGCGGCGGAACTCGCGACGCAGCATCGTGGAGGTGTCGCGGAGCGCGAACGTGGTGGTGGTCATCGGACGGCCTCCGGTGCGGTGGCGTGGTCGGGGTCGGCCCGGCCGGTGCCGGTCGCGCCCTCCGGGTCGGCCGCGTCGTGGTCGGTGCCTCGGCCGGTCAGGGCCAGGAAGACGTCGTCGAGGTCGGGTCGGTGGACCGACAGGTGCTCGACGTCCAGCCGGTCCCGGTCGATCCGGTCCAGGAGTGCCCGCAGCGAGTCGGGGCTGCCGTCGCCGGGCACCTGGAGGGTCAGCGAGCGGTCGTCACGCCCGACCACGCGCCCGTCGTCGCGCCACGTGGCGGCCGCGGTGTCCAACTGGACCGTGGAGGGGAACTGCAGCCGCACGTGGCCGCCCGGGACACGTCGCTTGAGCTCGTCGACGGTGCCGTCGGCCACGATCGTCCCGCGGTCGAGGACGGCCACCCGATCGGCGAGTCGGTCGGCCTCCTCGAGGTACTGGGTGGTGAGGAAGACGGTGGTGCCGTCATCGACGAGCTCGGTGACGGCCTCCCACATCGTGCGGCGGCTGCGGGGGTCCAGCCCGGTGGTCGGCTCGTCGAGGAAGATCACCTGCGGGTCGCCCACCAGGGTCATGGCGAGGTCGAGTCGGCGGCGCATGCCGCCGGAGTACGTCGTGGCGGGTCGGTCGGCCGCGTCCACGAGGTCGAAGCGTTCCAGCAGCTCGGACACGCGCCGGGACCCCTCGAGCCGGTCGAGGTGGTGCAGGTCGGCCATCAGGCGCAGGTTCTCGGCGCCCGTGAAGAGGTCGTCGATGGCCGAGAACTGGCCGGTGACGCCGATGGACCGGCGCACGAGGTCGGGTTCGGTGGCGACGTCGTGTCCGGCGACCCGGACCGTGCCGCCATGGGCGTCCACCAGGGTCGTCAGGATGTTGACGACCGTCGTCTTGCCGGCCCCGTTCGGGCCGAGCAGGGCGAACACCGTGCCGGGCGTGACCGTGAGGTCCACCCCGTCCAGGACCAGCAGGTCGCCGTATGAGCGCCGCAGTCCGGTGACCTCGATCGCGGGCGCGACCCGGCCGGGTGTCGTCGTGGGGTCGGTGGTGGCAGCTCGGAGGTCACGCATGGTCGACCGCCCGGGGACGACGCACGAGGACCTGGCCCAGGGTGGTGCGGGCGCGGACCTCGACCCGGGCGCCGTCCTCGGTCGGGGCGTCGGCCGCGGCCAGGTCATTGCGGACGGTCCCGGCCGTGGCGTCCAGGTCGAGCCATGCCGCGGTTCCCACGGGGATCCCGACCTCGACGTCGCCCACGTGGGTCTCGAGCACGACGTTGCCAGAGGCGACCTCGTCGACGACCACGTCCCCGTTGGCCGACTTCGCCACGATGCTGCCCGTGGCGACACCGACCTCGATCGGTCCGTTGGCGGCCTTGACCCGCAGGTGGCCGTCGACGCGCCCGAGCCGGGTCGCGCCGTTGGAGTTGCGCACCACCGCGTCGCCCGTGACCGAGGCCAGCTCGACCCGTCCGGACGCCGTCGTGACGTCGGCTCCACCGGTGACCCGATCGACCATGATGCCACCGGCACCGCTCTTGCAGTCCAGGGCGTCCGTGGCCTCGAGCCGGATCGACCCGAGCCCGGTCCGGATGCGGCAGTTGCCGAGCCGCCCGGTCGCGTCGACGTCGCCGGACCCCGCGCTCAGCTCGAGCGCGGAGCCCTCCGGCAGGTCGATCGTGACGTCGATCGACCCGCCCCAGCCTCGCCGGACCCACGAGCGGACCAGCGGCAGGCCCTGGCGGTCGGGGCCACGCACGACCAGTTGGTCGCCGTCGAGCTCGACCGTGGTCCGTGCGGCCGCGTCGACGTCGTCGGGCTCGGACGGGTCGCTGGGACGGACCTCCACCGTCGTCGTGGTGGACTGCCCGGCATGCAGGTGCAGGGCGCCCAGGCCGAGGTCGATGCGGGCCCGGACCGGCCCCGTGGTGTCGAAGGTGGTCATGAGGACGTGCTCCTGTGTGGTGGTCATCGGGCCCATCCCGTCCACGACTGGCCGACCCGGCCGCCGCGAGGTCGCGGGCCGGAGTCGACGTCGTCGGGCGAGAGCGCGGCCGCGACCAGGCGGACGAGCCAGGCGTTGATCGAGACGTGCTCGGCGTTGGCCGCCTGCTCGATGCCGGTCTTGAGGTGCTCGGGCAGACGCAGGTTGATGCGCGCGGTGCCCTCGCCCTCCTCGGGCTCGGGTGGCGGCGGGAGGCTGCTGCGCGGAGCGGCCGGTTCGTCGGCCGGTGGCAGGGTCACCACCAGTTCGGCGTCGCCGCCACGCAGGCGGACGTCCACGGAGCCGGGCGCGAGTTCGCGAGTGATCTCGTCGGCGGCCGTGGACAGCGCCTCGAGAAGGGTCAGTCGCAGGGGGGACTCAAGGGCGGCGACCAACCGGTCGATGGCCGGTTGGTCGTCTGCCCCGGCGCCGTCGGCGAGCACGGCGAGCTGGTGTCGGAGGTGGTCGACATGCGGGGTGAGGTCCATGCGGCACAGTATGGCATCACTTTGGCACCATTGCAAGTGCCACAGTGATCCCAGCGGACGAGGGCCCTGCCGGCGTCGGCCTGCAGGCGTCCAGGATCGCGGGACTCGGGCGAGCACAGGATGGAGGTCAGGAGGCCCGGGCTCGCCACCGACAGGCACCGCGAGGGCCGCTGGGAGGAGATCCACTGCCGGAGCCCCCCAGGTCTCCGGCAGTGGATGCCCCGCGCCTCCCGTTCGTGCGTCGGCCACCGTGCCGGTCGTCCCGCCTGGCACGCGTCGAGGCGGGTCCACCACGTGCGCAGGTCCAGGGCGGCGTCCTCCGACCGTACACCCCTGTGTCAGTAGCCGTTGACACGAGCGCGCACGCGAGGTCGCTCGCCGTGGTCGTGGCCCTCGCCTGCCCGCGGTCTTGACGGCGACTGAACGCATGTTTAGGATGCTGAACATGAGTTCAGCATCTGCCTCTGCGACACGGTCCGACCGGTCCGACCCGGGCGCCGGGGATCCGGCCGGTCCCGCCTCGACGGGCACGGACGAGGACCGGACCGCCCGCGCCCGGATCCGCGATGCCGCGCTGCACCTGTTCGGGGAACGGGGGGTCAAGGCCACGACGGTCCGTGCCATCGCCCGGGACGCCGGGGTGTCGCCGGCCCTGGTCGTGCACCACTTCGGCTCCAAGCAGGGGCTGCGCGACGCGGTCGACGAGTACGTCCTGGCCGAGATCCGGGCGGGCAAGTACGCCGCCATGACCGAGGGGATGGCGCCGACCGACACCGCCTACGAGGACCTGGCCCGCGACAAGGCGTCGGAGATGGCCTACCTCGTCCGGGCACTGACCGACGACAGCGAGGTCGGTCGCCAGCTCTACCAGCGCCTGTTCGACGACGCGGTCGACTACCTCGCCGCCGGGATGGAGGCCGGCGTGCTGCACCCGAGCGACGACCCGGAGGCGCATGCCGCGGTCCTGCTCAATGCCGGCCTCGCCCAGATGCTGCTCCAGCCCCACACGCAGCGTGCCCTGGGCGCCGACGACCACGTCGACATGCTGATGCGGATCGCGCCGGTGATGCTCGACCTCTACACCGACGGCCTGTTCACCGACGACCGGTTCCGGGTCGCGTGGCGGACCGAGGCCGACCACGCGGCCCGCACGACGGATCCGGACCCGCCGCAGACGCCAGCCCCCCACTCCCCACGCGTCGAGTGAGCCGATCCCTCCAGCGGGCTGGAACGGGGCGCACACTCGACCCGACGTGACAGGCACCGTCATGACCAGCACGACCCACCCGGCGATCCACACGACCGGGCTGACCAAGCACTACGACGACGTCCCGGCCCTGGTCGACCTCGACCTCGAGGTCCGCCGCGGCGAGGTGTTCGGCTTCCTGGGCCCCAACGGGGCGGGCAAGACCACCACGATCCGCACCCTCCTCGACCTGATCCGACCGACCGCCGGCTCGGCGTCGATCCTCGGCCTGGACACCCGTGCCGACGCGGTCGAGATCCGCCGCCACATCGGCTACCTGCCGTCGGACCTGGCGATGTATCCCAACCTGACCGGCAAGGACCTGCTGACCTACTTCGCGAACCTGCGCGGTGGGGTCGACTGGGGCCACGTCGACGCCCTGGCCACGCGTCTCAAGGCCGACCTGGGCAAGAAGGTCGGCGACCTGTCCAGCGGGAACCGCCAGAAGGTCGGGATCATCCAGGCCTTCATGAGCCGGCCCGACCTGGTCCTCATGGACGAGCCCAGCACCGGCCTGGACCCGCTGGTCCAGCAGGAGTTCCAGACCATGATGCGGGAGGTCGCCGACGACGGGCGGTCGGTGTTCCTGTCCAGCCACACGCTGTCGGAGGTCCAGCGGGTCGCCGACCGGGTCGGGATCATCCGCCAGGGCCGCCTGGTCGACGTCGAGGGTGTCCACGACCTGCGCTCCAAGGCGATCCGTCGGGTCGAGTTGGTCTTCGACGCCCCGGTGACGGCCGAGGAGTTCGCCGGCGTCGCCGGCGTTCGCGACACCCAGGTGCGCGACAACGCGATCATGCTGTCCTTCGACGGGCACATGGAGGAGTTGCTCGCCGTGGCGACCGGGCGCCACCACCTCGTGGACATCAACAGCGAGGAGGCCGACCTCGAGGAGATCTTCCTGGCCTACTACCGCGAGGACGCCGTCGATGGGGAGTCCCGCGAGGAGGCGATGGCCTGATGCTCCTGTCGTCGATCTTCGCCAAGTCCGTCCGCGACCGCTGGACCGGCGAGCTGGTCGCCGGGATCGCCATGGCAGTGCTGCTGTGGATGACCATGGCCATCTACGCCGACTTCGACGTGTCCTTCTACTACGACCTGCCCGAGGCCGCCCAGCAGCTGGCCGGGATCGACCCGGCCGTCGGGGGACTGGCCGGGCTCGCCTACGGGTCGATCTACAACCTGCTCGGGGCACTGACCCTGGCCGGGATCGCGATCTCGATCGGGGCGAGCGGCGTCGCCGGCGAGGAGCGTGACGGGACGATCAGCCTGCTGTTGGGCAACCCGCGCAGCCGCAGCCGGCTCCTGGGGGCCAAGACGACGGCCATGGTCGTCCTGAGCGTGTTCGGCCTGGTGCTGCTGTGGATCGGTGGCCTCGCGTCGCCCGCCGTCCTGGACCAGGACGTCAGCGGGGTGAACCTGGTGGCCCTGCTCGTGCACCTGGGGGCCAACGCCGTCCTGTGGGGCCTGCTGGCCACCGCCATCGGGGCCTGGACGGGCAACCGCACGGCCGCGTCCGGCGCCGCGGCTGGCCTGATGGTCGGTTCCTACCTGGCCGCGTCGATCGTGCCGCTGTTCCCCGACGTCGCCGACTGGGCCGCCGTGTCCCCGTGGTACTGGTTCTCGGGTGCCAACCCCGCGGCCAACGGCATCGACGCTGGCTACCTCGCGCTCCAGTTGGGGACGGCCGCGTTGCTGGCGGCAGTTGCCTTCGTCGGCGTCAACCGACGAGACCTGCGGGAGCGACGGGGGCGCACGACCCTGGTCGACCGCTTGCGCAGCCACCCGATGACCCAGCGCTACGCCGACCGCGTCGCGGGGTCGGCCCGGGTGTCGTCCCTGGTCGCCAAGGCGTCGTCGGACCACCAGGCGCTGCTGGTCGTGGTCGGTGGCATCGTGGCGATGCTCGGCCTGTACTACGGACCGATGTACAACCTCATCCCGGAGGCCTTCGCCGACGCGATGAACCAGTTCCCCGATGCCCTGATGTCGATGATCGGCCAGGCAGACATCTCCACGGGTGCGGGTTGGCTGCAGGCCGAGTTGTTCTCGCTGGTCGTGCCGATCGGGTTCATCACGGTCCTGGTCAGCGTGGGCGCCAAGTCGCTGGCCGGCGAGGAGGCGGACCGCACGATGGGGTTGCTGCTCGCCAACCCGGTGTCGCGCTCCCGGGTGCTGTTCGCCAAGGCAGCCGTGCTCGTGCTGTACGCGGTCGCGCTGGTGGTCATCGCGTCGATCGGCGCACTTGCCGGGGCGCTGCTCGGGGGGCTGGACGTGTCGCTGCCGAACGTCGTCGTCACCATGTCCCTCGGCGGCCTGCTGGGGCTGGTCATGGGTGCCGTGGCGTTCCTGGTCGGCGCCGCGACGGGCCGGGTCCGGTGGGCGACGTCCACGGCCACCGGCGTGGCCCTGCTGGCCTACTTCGCCTGGTCGTTCCTGCCCCTGTCGCAGGACCTGGCGGGGTGGGCCGACTGGTCCCCGTTCGACTGGTACCTGGGCAGCGACCCGCTGCTGACCGGGGTCGACTGGACCGACGTCGGGCTGTTCGTCGTGACGATCACGATCCTGGTCGTGCTCGCCGTGCCCATGTTCGCCCGACGCGACCTTCGTGGTTGAGGGATGGAGGTCGAGCAGTTGGACGAGGATGCCCGGGGCATCGTGGCGCCGGACCGGGCGACCCGGGAGTGGTCCCTGGTCCGCTTCGCCCCGTCACCACGGGCCGCGCGCGTGCTGGATCGCACCTGGGTGGCCGCCTGGTCGCTGCCTCCCGGTTTCGTGCACGAGCAGCGGGTCCTGACCCACCCGGTCGCCAACCTGGTGATCGAGGACGCAGCGGCGACGCTCGGCGGCGTGGCCACGCGGACGTTCGCGCGTCGACTGGAGGGGACCGGCTGGGCCCTGGGCGCGATGTTCCGGCCCGCTGGCCTGCGCGTGCTGGTGGACCTGCCGGCCGACGAGCTCACCGACCGCAGTGGCCCCGCCCGGGCCCTCCTCGGCGGGACCGTCGACGACCTCGCGGACGCCGTGGCCCGTGCCGCGGATCCCGACCAGGCCCACCGCCTGGTCGACGACTGGATCGCCGCGCGCGTGCCGGACGAGCACCATCCGTGCGAGGACACGTCCCGGCTGGTCGAGCGGGCGGCGGCGGACCCCGACCTCGTGCGGGTCGACGACCTCGCCGAGCGCGCCGGGGTGAGCGTCCGGACCCTGCAACGTCGCTTCCGGGACCACGTCGGGGTCCCACCGAAATGGGTCCTGCGGCGCTACCGGCTGTACGAGGCCGGCGAGCGGGCCAGGGGCGGCACCGACGTCGACTGGTCGGCGGTCGCGCACGACCTGGGCTACAGCGACCAGGCGCACCTCGTGCGTGACTTCCACGAGGCGTTCGGGATGCCCCCGGCCGCCTACGCCAGCCACAACCGGCCAGACGAATCACCCGACTGACCTCGGACGACGTCGACCGCAAGGCGTGGCGTGTTCCTTCAAGGCCGCGCCCAGGTCGTCCGCCACCGTGGCTGCCGCCACGTTCGCTCCGACCAACGGGAGACCGCACGATGACCCACCCCACCCTGTCCGCCATCTGCATCGACTGCCAGGACGCCTCGTCGACGGCCGCCTTCTGGGCCGCCCTGCTGGACGGCGAGGTGACCCACGACGCCGACGGGGTCGCGGCGGTCGAGGCCCCCGGAGCCACGCTGTACTTCGACGAGGTGGAGGGGTTCACGTCGCCGGGGTGGCCGGCCGACACCAAGCAGTTCCACCTCGACCTGCAGGGTCCCGACCCGTCGTCGTTCGCCGACCGCGTCGTCGAGCTCGGCGGGAGCGTCCCGGACTTCCAGCCCGGCGAGGAACGCTGGACGGTCTACCTCGACCCGGCCGGGCACCCGTTCTGCATCTCCGCCGGCTGACCGGCCCGGGCCGAACCTCGCACGGGTCGGACCACGCCCAGGTCGGACGTTGGCCGATGTTGACCCAGCCTTCACCCGCGCGTGTGGTCACCGTCACCGGCCCGTGTGGGGGGCCTCCGTAGCGTGCGGAGCGCACCCGGACAGACCCGTCCGGACGTCCGCTCCCACAGGAGATCCCCCCGTGTCCGACATCACCCTCGACCGGCGCTCGTTCCTGCGCTCCGCCGTCGCCGCCGCGGCGGTCGGCACCGCCTCCGGCACCCTGCTCAACCTGTCCGCGACGATGGCGTCGGCCAACCCCGGCGTCGGCAACAACCGCGGTGGGACCTCGCCCGACAACGGTGGCTACGGGCCCCTGGTGCCCGACACCCGCACCGACAACCCCTGGGGCGCGCCCCTGCTGTCGCTGCCGGCGGGGTTCACCTACACGGCCTTCGGCCTGACCGGCGAGGTCATGTCGGACGGCAACCCGACCCCGGGCAACCACGACGGCATGGCCGCCTTCCCGGTCGCCGGCGACCCCGATCGCGTCCGCCTGGTCCGCAACCACGAGCTCAGCCCCAACGCCAGCCCCGACACCCGCGCCGACGGCGTCCCGCTGTACGACGAGGGCTCCTCGGGCGGCACCACCAACCTCCTCTACGACCTGCGTGCCAACGTCGTCGAGGAGGCGTTCATCAGCCTCGGTGGGACGACGCGCAACTGCGCCGGCGGACCGACCCCGTGGGGCTCGTGGCTGTCCTGCGAGGAGGACTACGGCACCGGCTTCCCGACCATCGACCACGGCTACGTCTTCGAGGTGCCGGCGGACGCGACCGGCCCGGTCGACCCCGTGCCACTGCGCGACATGGGTCGGTTCGTCCACGAGGCCGTCGCCGTCGACCCGGCCACCGGGTACGTCTACGAGACCGAGGACCGCGGGACGTCCGGGTTCTACCGCTTCGTGCCCACCACCCCCGGTGTGCTCGCCGACGGGGGCACGCTGCAGATGTTGGCCATCGAGGACCAGCCCAACTACGACACGCGGGGTGGGCAGCGGGTCGGCAAGCCGTTGCCGGTCCGCTGGGTGGACATCGCCGACCCGGACCCGTCCGGCAACGACGCCCTCGGGGTGTACCGCCAGGGCATCGCCGGCGGGGCCGCGACCTTCGACCGCCTGGAGGGCGCCTGGTACGGCGACGGCGCGATCTACTTCGTGTCGACCAGTGGCGGCGACGCCGGGGTCGGCCAGGTCTGGGAGTACCGCCCGCGTGGCACCAGCGGTGGCCAGCTGGTCCTGGTCTTCGAGTCGCCCGACTCGGACCTGCTCGAGGCCCCCGACAACGTCTGCGTCTCGCCCGGCGGTGGCCTGATGCTGTGCGAGGACGGCTCGGGACCGGACTTCCTGCGGGGGATCGACCAGAAGGGTCGGATCTTCGACTTCGGGCGCAACGACCTCAACGGCAGCGAGTGGTGCGGGTCGTGCTTCAGCCCGGACGGCTCGACGATGTTCGTGAACATGCAGAGCCCCGGGATCACGTTCGCCATCCAGGGTCCGTGGGACCACGGCGTCCTGTGACCGACCGGCGCGTGTCGGGGGCACCCCGCGCGGACCGTCCGTCAGTCCCGTCCCGACGGGTCGGGCAGGGCGAACGTCCAGCAGGCGGCGGTGCCCTCGACCGCCACGGTCCCGTCGCCCGGTCGCACGGGTGCACGGAAGTCCAGGCATCCTACTCCCGGACACCGATCGGATGGCCGGGGAATCGGCCGGATTCGACCGGATGGCCGGTCGTCCGGGGGTCGCCGGCATGGGGCGAGCCACTAGCGTCGTTGGTGACGCGCGTCCCGACCCGCCGGAGTCCCACCCGTGGTCCCACCTGCAGCGACCGATGATCCCCTGTGGTTCAAGGACGCGATCATCTACGAACTGCACGTCCGCGCGTTCGCCGACAGCGATGCGGACGGCATCGGGGACTTCCGTGGCCTGACGTCGAAGCTGGACTACCTCGCCGACCTGGGCGTGACCGCGCTGTGGCTGCTGCCGTTCTACCCGTCGCCGCTGCGTGACGACGGCTACGACATCGCCGACTACGACACCGTCAACCCGATGTACGGCACCACCCGGGACTTCCAGCGCTTCGTCTCCGAGGCCCACGCCCGCGACCTCAAGGTCATCACCGAGCTGGTGATCAACCACACCTCCGACCAGCACCCGTGGTTCCGCCGCGCCGTCAAGGCGGCCCCGGGTTCGCCGGAGCGTGACTTCTACGTCTGGTCGGACAAGCCGGACAAGTACGAGGAAGCCCGGATCATCTTCCAGGACTTCGAGGGGTCGAACTGGTCGTGGCACCCCGAGGCCGAGGCGCACTACTGGCACCGCTTCTACCACCACCAGCCGGACCTCAACTTCGACAACCCGGCCGTGCGCACCGCCGTCAAGGACGCGCTCGACCACTGGATGGCCATGGGTGTCGACGGCCTGCGGCTGGACGCGATCCCCTACCTGTACGAGCGCGAGGGCACCAACTGCGAGAACCTGCCCGAGACCCACGAGTTCCTCAAGGAGTTGCGTTCCCACCTGGACGACAAGTGGGACAACCGCCTGTTCCTGGCCGAGGCCAACCAGTGGCCCGAGGACGCCGCCGCCTACTTCGGCGACGGCGACGAGTGCCACATGAACTTCCACTTCCCCCTGATGCCCCGGCTGTACATGGCGGTGGCGATGGAGGACCGCTTCCCGATCCTGGACATCCTCGCCCAGACGCCGGAGATCCCCGACAACACCCAGTGGGCCCTGTTCCTGCGCAACCACGACGAGCTCACCCTCGAGATGGTCACCGACGAGGAGCGCGACTACATGCGGCGCACCTACGCGTCGGACCCGCGGATGCGCATCAACCTGGGGATCCGGCGACGCCTGGCGCCCTTGCTCAACAACGACCGGCGCCTGATCGAGTTGCTCAACGTGCTGCTGTTCACGATGCCGGGCACCCCGGTGCTGTACTACGGCGACGAGATCGGCATGGGCGACAACGTCTGGCTCGGTGACCGCGACGGGGTCCGCACGCCGATGCAGTGGAACGGCGACCGCAACGCCGGGTTCTCGCGGGCCAACCCGCAGAGCCTGTTCCTGCCGACCATCATCGACCCCGAGTACCACTACGAGACCGTCAACGTCGAGGCACAGCAGTCCAACCCGCGGTCCCTGTGGTGGTGGATGAAGCGCTCCATCGGGCTGCGTCGCCAGCACGACGTCTTCGGCCGGGGCGACATCACCTTCCTGCCGGTCGACAACCCCAAGATCCTCGCGTTCATCCGGTCCCACGAGGACACCGACGTCCTGGTGGTGGCCAACCTGTCGCGCTACGCGCAGGCCTGCGAGCTGGACCTGTCCGACCATGCCGGGTCGATCCCCGTCGAGATGTTCGGGTCGACCCCGTTCCCGCCGATCGGCGACTGGCCGTACTACCTGACCCCGGGGCCGTATGGCTACTACTGGTTCGAGCTGGTGCGCGACCCGGCGTCCACCGATCGCAGCTACCCGGGCGGGTCCACCCTGCCGGTGCCGGAGGCCGACGCGACCCCCGTGCTGACCACCACCCTGCACGGGACCGACCTGGTCCGGGGTGAGCACTTCGGCTCGATCACCCGGCGCCTGGAGGAGGTCCTTGCCGGCCAGCGCTGGTTCGCCGGCAAGTCCCGCACCATCCGCCGGGTCTCCGTGCTGGACCACGCCACGGTCGTGGCGGCCGGCGGCGACGCGGCCCTGGTGCTGGTGGAGGTCGAGTTCACGACCGGCGACCCCGACGTCTACGCGATGACGGTGGCGTTCGCCTCGGGCGAGGAGGCGCACCGGATCTCCAACGAGTCGCCCGGGGCGGTCCTGCTGGACGTGCGGGCACGCACCGACGACGCGGTCGACGGCGTGCTCTACGACGGCCTGTGGGACCCGACGGTCGCCCATCGCCTGCTCGACGGGATCCGCCGTGGGCGCACGGTCGAGACCCGCCACGGCGAGCTGTCGACCTGGCGCTCGGACCGCCACCCGTTGCCCGCCACCTCGGCGGACCTGCCCGTGACCCCGCTGGGCGCGGAACAGTCCAACACCTCGGTGGTGTTCGGCAGCGACTACGTCCTCAAGCTGGTGCGACGCCCCGAGGAGGGGGTCAACCCGGACCTCGAGGTGACCCGGTTCCTGAGCGAGCGGACCGACTTCGCCAACGTGCCACCGGTCGTCGGGGCGATCGAGCATCGCACCGGGCGCCGGGCCGAGCCCCGGGCCGTGGCCATCCTCCAGGGCTTCGTCCCCAACGAGGGCGACGCGTGGAGGCAGGCGCTGTCGGCGGCCGACCGCTGGCTGGACGAGTCGTGGCCCACCGAGGTCACGTCGACCCGGCGCAACCTCGCGCCGATGGCACTGGCCCGCCGCGCGTTCCCCGAGGCCGTCGAGGACTCCATCGGGCCCTACCTGCAACTGTGCCGCCAGCTGGGGTCGACCACCGCCGCGATGCACGCCGCGCTGGCCAGCGACTCCGAGGACCCGGACTTCGCCCCGGAGGGCTTCACGGCGCTGTACCAGCGCAGCGTCTACCAGGCGATGCGCACCCGGACCCGTCGGACCATGCAGCTGCTGGAGCGGGTCGTGCGCCGCGTGGGCGACGACGACGAGCGCGAGGGTCCGCGACCGTCGCTGTCCGGACTGCTGGACCGTTCCGACGACGTGCTCGACCGGTTCACCCACCTCAAGGCCGACCGGCTGTCCGGCGCGCGGACCCGGATCCACGGCGACTACCACCTCGGCCAGGTGCTGTGGACCGGCAAGGACTACGTGGTGCTGGACTTCGAGGGCGAACCGGCCCGGTCGCTCAGCGAGCGGCGTCTGAAGTACTCGCCGCTGCGCGACGTCGCCGGGATGCTGCGCAGCTACCACTACGCCGCCCACATCCGGACCCGGGACCTGTTGGAGCGCGGGGCGGTCAGCGACGACGAGGTGGCCCGGCTGGACACTGCCGCGACGTGGTGGGGGTCCTGGACCGGTGCGGCCTTCCTCGCCGGTTACCTCGCCGACGCCCCGGCCGACGTCCTGCCCGACACGCGCGACGAGACCGCCAGGCTCCTGGACGCCTACGTCCTCGAGAAGACGCTCTACGAGCTCGAGTACGAGCTCAACAACCGCATCGACTGGGTCGACATCCCGCTGGTCGGCATCCTCGACCAGCTCGATGCCAGCTGGTGAGCCCGACCGACCTCCCGACCTCCCGACCTCCCGCGACGACAAGGCCCGACACCATGGCCGACGACTCCACCTCCGTTCGCAGTGGCGGCTCGCTGCTGGGTGACCAGGACCTCTACCTGTTCAACGAGGGCACCCACCTGCGCCTGTACGACAAGCTCGGTGCCCACCTGACCGAGGTGGACGGTGACCCCGGCGTGCACTTCGCCGTGTGGGCGCCCAACGCCACCCGGGTGGCCGTCGTGGGTGACTTCAACGGCTGGGACGGCCGCAGCCACCCCCTGGAGGTCCGGGGCGACTCGGGCATCTGGGAGGGGTTCGTCCCCGGCGTCGAGCAGGGGACGACCTACAAGTACCGGATCACCCGCAAGGACGGCTCCGACAAGGACAAGTTCGACCCCTACGCCGTCCACACCGAGACGCCACCCAAGACCGGCTCGAAGGTCTGGGACCTGGACTACGACTGGGACGACGACGAGTGGATGGCCGGCCGCGGCGAGCGCCAGACCCAGGACAGCGCCTTCACCATCTACGAGGTCCACATGGGCTCGTGGCAGCGCGGTGACGACGACCGGGTGCTGACCTACCGCGAACTCGCGCCGCGCCTGGCCGAGCACGCCACGAACATGGGCTTCACCCACGTCGAGTTCCTGCCGATCATGGAGTTCCCCTTCGAGGGCTCGTGGGGCTACCAGACGACGGGCTACTTCGCGCCGTCGTCGCGCTACGGCACGCCCCAGGACTTCATGTTCCTGGTCGACACGCTGCACCAGGCCGGGGTCGGCGTGATCCTGGACTGGGTGCCGTCGCACTTCCCGACCGACGACTACGCCCTGCAGGAGTACGACGGGACCCACCTGTACGAGCACGCCGACCAGCGCAAGGGCTTCCACCCCGACTGGAAGTCGTCGATCTTCAACTACGGCCGTCACGAGGTGCGCTCGTTCCTGCTGAGCTCGGCGATCTCGTGGCTGGACCGCTACCACGTCGATGGCCTCCGGGTCGACGCCGTCGCCTCGATGCTCTACCTCGACTACTCCCGCGAGGACGGCGAGTGGATCCCCAACGAGTTCGGTGGCAACGAGAACATCGAGGCGGTCGACTTCCTGCGTCGGCTCAACACCGAGGTGTTCGGCAACTTTCCCGACGTGCAGACCTTCGCCGAGGAGTCGACCGCGTGGCCCGGCGTGTCCCGACCGACCTACCTGGGCGGCCTGGGGTTCGGGTTCAAGTGGGACATGGGCTGGATGCACGACACGCTCGACTACTTCCAGCGTGACCCGGTGCACCGGCGCTTCCACCACGACCGCCTGACCTTCCGGGCGATCTATGCCTGGGCCGAGAACTACTGCCTGCCGCTCAGCCACGACGAGGTGGTGCACGGCAAGGGGTCGCTGCTGGGCAAGATGCCGGGGGACGACTGGCAGCAGTTCGCCAACCTGCGGTGCCTGCTGGCCTGGCAGTTCGCCACCCCGGGCAAGAAGCTGCTGTTCCAGGGCCAGGAGTTCGGGCAGCGAGCCGAGTGGAAGCACGACGCGAGCCTGGACTGGCACGAGCTCGAGTCACCCCTGCACGGTGGCGTGCTGCGGCTGACCCGCGACGCCGCGCACGCCTATCGCGACAACCCGGCCCTGCACGTCGGCGACGTCCACCCCGAGGGGTTCCGCTGGGTCGACGCGTCCGACACCGACCAGTCGGTGCTGTCGATGCTGCGCCAGGCCCGGACCCATCCGCCGGTGCTGGTCGTGGCCAACTTCACTCCGGTTCCCCGCCACGGCTACCGGGTCGGCGTGCCGATGACCGGCTCGTGGACCGAACTGCTCAACACCGACGCCGAGGACTACGGCGGGTCGGGCGAGGGCAACCTGGGTGCGGTGGAGGCCGAGCCGGAGCCGATGCACGGCTTCTCGCAGTCGGTCGCGTTGACCCTGCCGCCCCTGTCGGTGCTGTTCCTGCTCGCGCCCGACCGGGAACCGGCCTAGCCGGCCACCTGGTCGGGACACACGGTGTCCGGGTCGGTCACGGCGGCCGCGCCGAACTGGCGCTCGACCCGCCAGGCCGGCTCCTCGGCCGACCCGGTCGCGACGATCCGGACCAGCGCCGGGCCACCCGGGACCTCGATGTCGCCGAGCCCGTAGGTGACGAAGATGCAGCCGGGTCCGGCATCGAGCACCTCGACGTCGGTGGTCTCGAGGGGCTGGTCGGGCAGCGGCACGCCGGCCAGGCCGGTCACGGCGAACTGCACGAAGTCCTCGAGTCCCGCACCGACGAAGCGCTGGGCAGCGATGGCCCGGACGGCCTCCTCGTCGTCGCCGGCCTGCTGCGCCTGGCGGCCGACCTCCAACTCGAGGTCGGACAGGTCCTGGACCAGGGTCGCCGCGTCCGTGTCGTCCGGCGGGTCGACCGCGACCGGCTCGACCGACAACGGCGGGTCCGCCTGGGTGGGGGCAGCGGGTGCGCTCGTCCCGGAGGCCGTCGGGGCATCGGTGGGCTGCGGGCTCGTCGGCTCGGGGGCCGTCGTCGGGGCGACGTCGGGCGACGGCGTCGCCGGAGCCGGGGCCGGGGAGGCATCCGACGTGGTCGGGGCGGCGGTGTCCGTCGGTGACGGCGCAGGGTTGGCGTCGCCACCTCCGCAGCCGGCGAGGAGGACGGCCGCGAACGCAGCGGCGAGGACGTGGCGTGACATGGGGATTCCGTGGGGAGGGTCGCGTGCAGGGAATCAGTCCACGCGTCCTGCCATCCGCCCTCGACCCGTCCGCGTGGCCGGTGGAGGTCGCGATCCGCGGTGCCGTCGGACCGGTTGAGGGTGGGCCGCGGACCTGCGATGCTGGTCGTGGTGCGGACAGGAGACGACGCGTGGGCCATCCCGGTGACGTGCAAGGCGCCGTCCGCGAGGTGGTGGTCGACCGGGGCAGCGTGACGACGGGGTGGTTCCGTGCCCGACCGGGTGACCTCGGGTTCGGCGGCGGGACCACGGATCGGGCGATCGTGGTGTTCCCCCGGACGGCCGTGGGCATCCGCCACCGGCGACGTGCGGAGGTCGTCGCCGACGCGACGACGGCCATGCTCTACAACCCCGGTGACGCCTACCACCGGCGTCTCATCGATCCGGTCGGCGACCGCTGCGAATGGGTGTCGATCCCGGGTTCGTGGTGGGAACGGCTGTGCGGCGACGTGGATCCCGAGGGGCGGGTCCACGATCGGCGGTTCCGCGACGGACGGGTCTTCGCCGTCGACCACTGCCCGTTGCCCGACGACGCCTACCTCCGCCAGCGCTGGCTGACGACCGGGCTCGCCCGCGCCACGCTGTCGACCCTGGCAGTGGAGGAGACCGCCCTCGACGTGCTGCGCGAGGTGCTGGAGGCCGGCGCCCGACGTCGGCCGGCCAGGTCGTCGACCCAGCCGTCGACCGGGCGACGCCACCGTCGCCTGGTGCAGGACACCCGCGAGTTCCTGGGCGCCTGTCGTGGCGTCGACGTCGACCTCGCGGGCGTGGCCGAGGCCGTGGGGTCCTCGCCCTGGCACCTGCACCGGGTGTTCCGGTCACGCACCGGGACCACGATCCACGCCCACCAGACGTCGCTGCGACTGCGGACCGCACTGGGGTGGCTGCCGGACCGTGAACTGGCGGCGATCGCCCACGACCTGGGGTTCTCCAGCCACAGCCACTTCACGGCGGCGTTCCGCCGCGCCTTCGGCAGCACGCCGTCCCAGGTGCGGGCCGACCTGGCGAACTGACGAGCGCGTCGCCTGCGACGGGCGGGTGTCGCGATGTGGGGTCGTCCGGAGGTGGTCAGGGCACCGGCACGGCCTCGGTGGTGAGGTTCTCGCAGGCCAGGTTGAAGGTCACGGTGACGGCCTCGAGGGCCGTCTCGCCCGGCGTCACGGTCAACACGGCGTCGAGCACCTCGTCGGGGTCGAGGGTCTGGGCCTCGGCCAGGACGCCCTCGTTGGTGGTCAGGAGGTTGCCGTCCTGGTCGCGCACCTCCGTGACGCCGTTGATGACGTACTCAGCCCGGGGGTCGACGTTGACGACGTGCACCGGCAGACGCACCAGCCGGCCACTGCGCTCCGCCGGACCGAGGTGGCCGGACAGCTCGCCCGTCTCGCAGGCCGACGCCACCCGGACGGCGCCGGCCGGGACCGACGACCCGTCGTCGGTTCCCACCTCGTCGTCCCGTGTCGCCCACCAGCCGAATCCCGCGATCACGACGACCAGCACCGTGACCACCGCGATCGCGACGCCGCGGCCACGACCCGTCCGGGTGACAGCACGTCCGTGCGGTGCCGATCCGTCCGGGTCGCGGGTGGCACCGCGTTCGGGACCGCGCTCGCCCGGCGGGTCGCGTGGCCTCGGCGGGATCGCGAACGGCGTGACCTCGGACACGGGCTCATCGGACGTGGAGACCGGGTGCCCGGGCGCCAGGTCGAAGATGCGTCCGTCGGGCGTGCGCATGAACAGCACCGGGGTGGCCCACTCGACGTCGTTGCCCGCCGCGAACAGGGCCTTGCGCCCCTCGGAGACGGCCGCGTCGATCGGGAAGCCGTCCGCGATCGATCGGTGCAACGCCCGCGAGAAGATGATCGCCGCCCGGTCGGTGATCTCGAACTGCATCGCCACGACCGCCGGGATGCCCTGGCGAACGAGTGCCTGCGCGACCCCGCCGTAGGGGTCCTCGGCCCCGGTCCGGGCGCCCTCGCAGGAGTTGAGCACCACCAGCCGGAGTGGGCGATGGTCGTGCAGGATGGTGCCCAGCTCGTCGGCCGTGACCAGCCGGGGCCGGCCCTCCGCGTCCTCCAGCACCACCACCCCCTCCCCGGTGCCGGGGTCGAAGCCGCCGTGGCCGACCACGTGCAGGACGTGGGCGTCGCCACGTCGCAGCCGATCCTGCAGGCCGTCCGCCGTCCCGTCCGGCAGCTGCTCGAGCACGACCCGGCCGGTGGCGACAACGGGCGCGAGCGCGTCGCGGAGGTTGGCCGCCTCGCGGTCGACGTCCAGGGCGGCGGCGCCCTGCGGGAGGGCCACCAGCGCGACCACCCGCAGCGGGGTCGCGACCTGCAACGGTCGAGGCGTGCGGGCCAGGTCGAGGTAGCGCACCAGCGGCGTGTCGAGCGACACGACCAGGAACCGTCCGAGCTCGTCTGACCAGAGGAACTCCCACGGGACGTCGTGGAGCTCCGGGACGTCCGTCAGTCGCAGCCGGATCCGCAGCCGCGCGTCCTCGCGCTCCACCGCGTCGAGGCTGCGCAGCAGGCAGGTCCCCACGGCGCCGCCGAGGACGGTGTCGTGGAGCTGCTGGCCGAAGCTCCGTGCCCGGGCCATCTGTGGGGAGCCGACGCGTCGGACGCCGATCCTGGTCCGTCCCGCCGTGAGCACGAGGAGCTCGAGGTCCCGTGCGTCGAAGGGCCAGTCGAACCGGTGCTCGGCCTGGCCGACCGGCGACTCCAGCACCCGTGCGACGAGGCGGTCGCCCTCGCGGACGACGGCCAGGTCGAAGTTGCGGTAGGTGGGCGGCTGCATGACGACCTCCCGCCCATCCTACGTCGCGGTGGTGCCGTGGCGGGGGATCGCGTGATCCTCGCAAGATCGTGACAGCCGCGGCCGTGTCCGTCGTCGATCCTTGACGTCGTCGCCCCCCACCAGGAGACCACCATGCGACTGGGCCGCACGATCATCGCCGCTATCGTCCTCGCACTCGCCGCAGCCGGCACGGCCGCCGCCGCCCCCGGCTTCCTCGAGGACGACGTGGTCGTCATCGATCGCCTCGACGGCGAGGAGGTGAACGGGTGGTACGGCTGGGTCGCGGCCAACGTCGACGACGTGGACGGCGACGGGGTCGACGACCTCGCCGTCCCGGAGATCAACCACTCACCCGCCGGCGCCGGGAAGGTCACCGTCTACTCCGGCGCCACCAGGGAGGTGCTGGCCGAGCACCTCGGCGCCCCCGGGAACAACCTCGGCTGGTCGACGTCGGCTGCCGGGGACGTCGACGGCGACGGGGTGCCCGACTATGCGGCCGGCGGCCCCGGGGCCTCGGCGTCCGACCCCGGTCGCGTGGTGGTCTGGTCCGGCGCGGACCACGGTGTGCTGCTGGACCTGGACGGTCCGGCGGGACTGCTGTGGGGGTTCTCGGTGTCGGCCGCGGGCGACGTCGACGGGGACGGTCACGACGACGTGGCACTCGGCGCGCTGTTCGCCGATGGCAACCGGGGCCGGGTGTCGGTGCGCTCGGGCGCCGACGGCACGGTGCTGTGGTCGATCAGTGGCCCGAAGGTCGGCGACCTGCTGGGCTCGGCGCTCGGGCTGGTCGGGGACGTCGACGGCGACGGGACCCAGGACCTGGCCGTGGGCGCCACGGGCGGTGGACACGGCGGTGGCGTGGCCTTCGTCGTGTCCGGCGTCGACGGCACGATCCTGCACCGGCTCAACCCGCAGGGCGACGCGGTGGCCTTCGGCCAGTTCTTCGCCTCCGGCGCCGGGGACGTCGACGGGGACGGGATCGGTGACGTGTACGTCGGGGACTTCGCCGGCGGCAAGGCCAACCAGGCCAAGAACCCGCCCTTCAGCGGCGCGGCGTACGTGTTCTCCGGCGCGACGGGCGAGCGGCTCCACCGGTTCACCGGCGAACTCCCGGGCGAGGGCGTCGGCCCCGGTCGCGGCGTCGGGGATGTCGACGGCGACGGCCACGCCGACCTGGTCGTCGCCGGCTACCTGTCCGGTGCCGGTGCCCCGACGGCCGGCAAGGCGTGGGTCCGGTCTGGTCGGACGGGTGACGTCCTCCAGGAGATCACCAGCACGACGGCCGGGGAGAACTTCGGGGTCGACGCCCTGGGCCTGGGCGACGTCGACGGCGACGGTCGCACCGACTTCGTGGTGACGGCGGTGGGCCTGAGCTTCGCCGGCACCGCCCCCGGCACGGCCTACGTGGTGGCCGGAACGACCGGGTGACCCGGGCGGTGGGGGCGACGGGACCGTTGGCGGGGCTGTCAGGTCCTCGTCCGGGTCGTAGCGTCGACCGCGGTCGCACCAGCCGGGCGAGCCGGCCGGTCGCGACCGCCGGTGGCCGTCGCCGCCGGCCCGACGACGGAGGAACCACGATGGTGTCGACGCGCGTCCTCGGACTCGGGATCTCCTCCGCGCAGGACCGACGCTGGAGCTACCTGTCGGACCACGTCGCCGGCGCGGCGGCCGGGTTGGCGCTGGTGCGCCACTGCCGCGACGTGCACCGGGGCACCCCGGCGGGGCCGGTCTTCGGCGGGGTCGTGGTCGACATCGAGCAGGACGAGGCCTGGCTGCGACAGGTCTGCGACACGCTGGTCGTCGAGCCCTCGAGGGTGAAGCAGGCCGCGGCCCTGCTCGGTGAGCGCGCGACCCGTGCCAAGCCCAACGGCCGCCTCCTCGGCTCGTCCCCGCTCAGCCGACTGGTCGAGCTCGAGACCCTGTGCTCGGGCATCGCCGGCAAGCGGAGCCTGTGGCGGTCCCTGCAGGAGGCACTGCCCGGCGAGCCGCTGGAGGTCGTGACCCTGGCCGAGCTGGTCGAGCGGGCCGACGACCAACACGCACGTGTCGAGTCGATCCGCCCGGTGATCGCGGCCGCCGCACTGGCCTGACGGCGGTCGGGCCGGGTGGCGTGACGTTGGTCGCGGTGGGTCGACGTGAAACACCGGTGACATCACCAGGACATCCCCGGGACGGCACCGGGACCTAGGGTCGTCGGCGACGCCGGCCTCCGGGAAGGAGGTGATGGATCTGCGTGGCCCCGGGCCACTGCTCTCCCCGAGATCTCGATCACCACACGAGGCACACCCATGCGAACACCATCCATGTCATCGGGCCGCCATCGGCTCGTCACCCTGCTCGCCCTGGCCGCACTCGTCGCCAGCCTGCTGGCCGTCACCGGGCTGCGTCCCGGGTCGCCGGCCGCCGCCCAGGTCGCTCCCGGCGAGGCGCGCGTCTCGCTCGTCGAGGTCGACACCTCCACCGACGAGGCACGCGAGGCCCTCGCCGACCTCGAGTTGGACGTCGAGTCCATCGCCGCCCCGACGACGTCCGTCCTCGTGCAGGACGGGTCCGACCTGGAGGCGCTCGACGAGGCCGGGCTGGACTGGGAGACCGTCGTCCCGGACCTCACTGCCCGCAACCGCGCGGCCCGCCGGGCCGAGGAGCGCCGAGCGGCGCGCCTGCCCGGCGGGGCTGATGCCGCTGCGGCGGTCGCGACCGCCGACGACGACCTGCCCGAGGAGGTCGACGAGGCCCTCCTGCCCCCGATCGCCCTGGCGGAGGACGGCGTGCTGCCGGCAGAGGCGTCGGCGTTGCCGACCGGCCGGGTGACCTACCGCACCCTGCCGGAGGTCAACCACGAGTTGGCCCACCTCGCCGAGACCTACCCCGACCGCGTGCAGTTGTTCGAGCTGCCCGAGGAGAGCCTGCTCGGCCAGGAGGTCTGGGGCATCGAGATCACCCACGACGTCGCGACGAGGTCCGGCAAGGCCGAGATGCTCATGAGCGGTGTGCACCACGCCCGCGAGTGGCCGACCGTGGACTACACCATGGAGCTGGCCTGGGAACTGCTGCTCAGTGACGGCGTCGACCCCCGGGTGACCGACCTGCTGGACCGGGTCCGGGTCGTGTTCGTCCCGGTCGTCAACCCGGACGGCTACGACATCTCGCGCCGCCTCGTGCAGGAGTTCAAGCGCAAGAACTGCCGGGTCGCACCCGGCGAGATCCCGACCCGCGAGGAGTGCGAGGACCCGGCCAACTTCAGCCAGGGCGTCGACCCCAACCGCAACTACGTGTCCTACTGGGGCAGCATCGGCGCGAGCTTCCGTCCCACGGCCTCCAACTATCGTGGCGAGGCGCCCTTCTCCGAGCCCGAGATCCGCAACATGGAGTGGCTGGCGGGTTCCCGCCAGGTCACCGTGGCGATCAACAACCACACGCCCGACGAGCGCATCCTGCGGGCGCCGGCCGACCTCAACGAGCCGGACCCGGTCGACGAGGCGCCCTACCAGGCCCTGGCCGAGCACCTCGCCGAGCCCCCGAACTACCTGCCGGGGCCGTGGGACGAGATCTACTACAACGGCAGCGGCGTCGCCGAGCAGTACGCCTTCTACTCGACCGGCGCGTGGGCGTTCACGCCCGAGCTCGACCTGGGCGAGGGCGGGTTCCACCCACCCTACGACGGCGTCGCGGACGAGTGGCCCGAGCACCGCGAGATGTACCTGCGGGCCATGGAGGCCGCCGCCGACACGTCCGGGCACGCCGTGATCACCGGGACCGCGCCGCCCGGCGCCGAGCTGACCGTTCGCAACGACTTCGTGCTGTCCAGCGCACCGCCCCAGCTGTCGGGCGGGTCACAGGGCCCGATCATCCAGGTCGACACCACCCGCGAGTCCTCCATCGTGGTCGGCGAGGACGGGACCTTCACCTGGCACGTCACCCCGTCGGTGCGACCGGCAGAGTTCGTGAGCGCCCTGGTGACCGATGCGTGGACCGTGTCGTGTGCCAAGAAGCCCGGCAAGAAAGTCCGTGAGGAGGTCGACGTGGTCGTCGACCGTGGCGACGTCGCCACGGTCGCGTTCGACGACTGCGGCACGTGACCACGCCCCCGTCCTGACGGCCGTGGCGAACCCGGGGCCGGCCGACGTGGCCGGCCCCGCTCCGTGGGTGGGTTCATCCTCCACCGGATGCCCGTTGCTGGTCATGGTCAGTCCCTCGGTCGTCACCGCCGTACGCATCGACGCGAGGGCGGCCCGGTCCGGCCGGGCCCGGCCGGACGTCGTCGTCGGACCTCACGTCGCGGGGCGCCGGTGCGTTGGCATGCTGTGTGTCCACCGTCCAAGGTCGCCATCGTGTCCACGGTCCATGTCCACCATCCCAGCCCGCTGGGGCCGCTGACACTGGTCGGCGACGACCACGTGCTGGTCGGGCTGCACTTCCAGGACCGGACCCATCCCCCCGACCCGGCCGACCTCGGCGCGCACGACCCGGAGTCCCTGGCCGAGGCCCGCCGCCAGCTCGACGAGTACTTCGCTGGGGAGCGCACCACGTTCGACCTGGCCATCGACCCCCGTGGCACCGACTTCCAACGGCGGGTCTGGGAGGAACTGGTCGCCATCCCGCACGGCGAGACCCGCAGCTACGGCCAGGTCGCGGCCCGGGTCGGGGGTCCCTCGACCACCCGCGCGGTCGGGCTGGCCAACGGTCGCAACCCGATCGCCGTGGTCGTCCCGTGTCACCGCGTGATCGGGGCCGACGGCGGCCTCGTCGGCTACGGCGGGGGGCTGGACCGCAAGCGCTGGCTGCTGGACCACGAGTCCGGCACCCAGAGCCTGTTCACGGGCTGACCCCGTCGAGGTCGACACCCCGTCCACGGCACGGTTGGCTGGACCCGGGAGGTGCAGCGTGCAGGTCGTGGTCGTCGGTGCCGGGGTCGTCGGGCTGATGGCGGCACACGCGCTGTCCCACCGCGGCCATGCGGTCGAGGTGCTGACCCACGAGGACCCGCTTGCCACCACCAGCGCGACGGCGGGTGCCAGCTTCAAGCCCCGGCTGGTCGACGACTCGCCACTCCTGCGTCCCCTGCTGGTGGCCAGTCGCGACGTCCTGGTCGGCTGGACGTCGAGCGGCTTCGCGACGACCTTGGGCATCCGCCGGCATCGCCACGCCGTCGTGACCACGAACGGCCCGTTCGAAGGCGACTGGCTCGACCTGGTCGACGACGTCAAGCGCTCCGTGCCGGGGCCCGGGGCCGGACTGTCCGGTGTCGCGGCACCGGGGGACACCGCCGCCGTCGCGTTCACCACCTGGTTCTTCGACGTCGACGAGGTCCTGCCGGCCCTGCTGGGACACCTCCAGGGCGACCACGCGGTGGTCCCCCGCCATCGTGTCGTGTCCCGGCTGGAGGAGGTCGTCGACCTGGGCGAGGTCGTGGTCAACGCGACCGGTGTCGCCGCCAGCCGGCTGGTCGGCGACCCTGACGTCGTCGCGGTCCGTGGAACGGTCGTGCGGGTGCGATCGGCGGCGGTCGCGGACTGGGACCCGGACCGATCCATGTCACGCCACGGCAGCTACGTCTACCCCCGGCGGGACGGGGTCCTGGTCGGCGGGACGGCCGACTGGGGCGCGCACGACCGCACGCCCGACGGCGGCCTGGCCCGTCGGCTGGTGGACGCCGCGGTCCACCTCGCACCGGGGCTGGCCGACGTGCGCGACGCCGAGCTCGAACCGATGGTGGGGCTGCGCCCATGGCGTCGAGGCGGGGTGCGGGTCGAGCGCGGGACGGACCTGGCGGGGACGCCGGTGATCCACGCCTACGGCCACGGCGGTGCGGGTTGGACCCTCGCCCCCGGCACCGCCGAGCGCGTCGCCGACCTGGTCGCGACCCTCCCCTGACCGCTCGCCTCCGTCCGCCCGTCCCAACCCCCTGCCGAGTGTGCAGGGATCGAGCAACAGTCGGCGCCCGTCGGTCACGCTCGGGAGTCGTCGAGGAGGGCCGGCTCACGTTTCGCCCGCGTCGTACGTTGGCAGGGTGTGAACACGCTGCCGTTCGACCCGACCGCGACCCAGTACGCCGACACGGTGCTGCGGGTCTGCCGGGCCGTGCTCGGGCCGACCCCGGAGGCCGAGGACGCGTGGTCGGAGGCCTACCTCGCCGCACTCCGGGCATGGCCCGACCTGCGTCCGGACAGCAACGTCGAGGGCTGGCTCGTCACGATCGCCCACCGCAAGGCGATCGACGTCGTCCGGGCGCGGCGACGCCACGCCGTCCCGGTCGGGGCGGCCCCGGAGCCCCGGCGACCTGGACCCGCACGTGCCGGCGACGACGGGATCCCGCCGCTGCGCGACCCCCGGATCTGGGACGCGCTGGCGGCCCTGCCGGACAAGCAGCGGGCCTGCGTGACCTACCACCACGTCGCCGGCCTGCCCCATGCGGAGGTCGCCTCGATCGTGGGTGGTTCCGTCGCGGCCGCCCGCCGGGCCTCGTCGGACGGCATCGCACGCCTGCGCCGCGACCTGGCCGACGTCCTCGAGGGAGGCGGACCATGACCGATGCCCTGTTCGCCGGGCTCGACCCCGACCCGGCCACCCGTGATCGCCTGCGTGCGCGACTGGTCCGTGACGCGGCCGCGGCGGACCTGCTGGACGTGGTCGTCCGCACCGTCGACAGTCCCGTGGGCCCGCTGCTGCTGGCCGGCACCGACCGCGGCCTGGTCAAGGTGGCCTTCGCGCGCGAGGACCACGACCGGGTCCTGGCCACGCTCGCCACGGAGATCGGGCCACGACTGCTGGCTGATCCGGCCGGTCTCGACGACGTCGCCCGCCAACTCGACCAGTACTTCACCGGCGCCCGCACGTCGTTCGACCTCGACGTGGACCTGCGCCTGGCCCACGGGTTCCGCCGCGATGTCGTCGCGCACCTGCCCGCGATCGCCTACGGCCACACGGCCAGCTACGCCGAGGTCGCCCGCGCCGTCGGTCGGCCCCGGGCGTCGCGCGCGGTCGGCACGGCGTGTGCCCGCAACCCGCTGCCGCTGGTGGTCCCGTGCCATCGGGTCGTGCGCAGTGACGGCACCCCGGGGCAGTACGGCGGGGGCGAGCGCGCCAAGCGATGGCTGCTGGACCTCGAGGCCGGCTGACCGGTCGGTTCGGCCTCAACTCCCCAGGCGGTCGCGCAGCCCGGACGCCGTGCGCTTGCCGACGACCTTGAACAGCGGGGTCGCCGCCGCGTCGACCCAGTCCGGGGCGTCCGAGTCCACCTCGGCGTGGTAGGTGATCCGGGTGCCGGCGTCGTGGGGGGCGAACCGGATGTCGTCGGTCGAGACGAACGACTCGGCGGTCCCCACCAGCACCACCCGGTGCGGCGGGTCCCAGGTGGCGATCCGGTAGTCGATCGTGACCTCGCGGTTCGCGACCTCGGCCACGACCCGGAAGCGGGCTCCCTCGCCGAGGGGCTCGTCGGGGTCGAGGCGCTCGGCCTGGTCGAACATCGGGTCCCACTCGTCGAGGTGGGCGAAGTCCGCGACGTAGAAGAAGGCCGTCTCCGGCGTGGCGTCGACGTCGATGGTCTCGGTGACCGCTGCGGGCATGGTTGCTCCGGGATCGGGAGGCACCCATGGTGGCGACACCTCCGACACGCGCGGTGGCCGATCGGTGGGGCACGGATCCGTGGGTTTTGTTGGCCGTGCCGGGTGGCCGTAGAATGGGCGTTCGTGCCGCCGGCGTCCCTGCCGGGAGTCTTCGGACGTCCGAGCGGCGTCCTCGTTCGATCCGACGCGGGAGCGTGCATGCCCCACTATGAGGTCTGGCCGGGCTCGGCCGAGCCCCTCGGGGCGTCCTACGACGGTCTCGGGACGAACTTCGCGCTCTACAGCGAGACCGCGGAGGGCGTCGAGCTGTGCCTGTTCGACGACGACGGCGCGGAGACCCGGCTCGAGCTGACCTCGTTCACCAACCACCGGTGGCACGGCTACGTCCCCGACGTCGGCCCCGGGACCCGCTACGGCTACCGCGTCCACGGGCCGTGGGACCTCGCCGCCGGCGACCGCTGCAACCCGGCGAAGCTGTTGCTGGACCCCTACGCCCGGGGGATCGTCGGGGATGTCGACTGGGACCCGTCGGTGCACGGCCACGACCTGCAGGACATGGCCCGGCGCCCCGATCCCCACGACTCCGCGGACCACGTGCCGCGCTCGGTCGTCGTCTCCTCGTCGTTCAACTGGGGCAACGATCGCCCGCCCGAGCACGAGTGGGCCGACATGGTCATCTACGAGGTCCACGTCAAGGGGTTCACCCACCGGATGCCCGACGTGCCGCGCCACCTGCGTGGCACCTACGCCGGCATGGCCCATCCGGCGGCGATCGACCACCTGACCCGCCTCGGCGTCACCTCCGTCGAGCTGATGCCGGTCCAGGCCTTCCTGACCGAGGGCGACCTGTCCGGACGTGGCCTGACCAACTACTGGGGCTACAACCCGATCAACTGGTTCGCGATCCACCCCGGGTGGGCCCGCACGGACGACCCCGAGGAGGTCGTCAACGAGTTCAAGGGCATGGTGAAGGCCCTGCACGCGGCGGGGATCGAGGTCCTGCTCGACGTCGTCTACAACCACACCGCCGAGGGCAGCAGTGACGGGCCGATGCTGTCGCTGCGTGGCATCGACAACTTCCAGGCCTACCGACTGGCCGCCGACGACCGGTCGCACTACGTCAACTACTCGGGGACCGGCAACACCGTCGACCTGCGTTCGAAGTCCATGGTCAAGCTGGTCATGGACTCGTTGCGCTTCCTGGTCACCGAGTGCCGGGTCGACGGGTTCCGCTTCGACCTGGCGACGGCGCTGGCCCGGACCGACCACGGCTACTCCGACCAGGCCGGTTTCCTGTCGGCGGTCAACCAGGACCCCATCATCAGCCAGACCAAGCTGATCGCCGAGCCCTGGGACGTCGGGCCCGGCGGCTGGCAGCAGGGCCGCTTCCCGGCCCCGTGGGCCGAGTGGAACGCGACCTTCCGGGACACCGTGCGCGACTTCGGGCGTGGCGCCGACGGCACGCTGGCGCGCGTCTCGTCGGTCATCGCCGGCAGCCAGGCGCTGTTCGAGCACAACGGGCGTGGCCCCGGCTCGAGCATCAACTTCGTGACCGCCCACGACGGCTACACGCTGGCCGACCTGGTCGCCTACGAGCGCAAGCACAACGAGGCGAACGGCTACGACAACACCGACGGCCACGACGACAACCGGTCATGGAACAGCGGTGTCGAGGGCCCCACCGACGACCCCGACGTGACCGCCCTGCGCCAGCGACGGGCCCGCAACATGCTCACCATGCTGCTGCTCAGCCAGGGCGTGCCGATGCTGCTGGGTGGTGACGAGCTCGGCCGGACCCAGGGCGGCAACAACAACGCCTTCTGCCAGGACAACGAGACCACCTGGTTCGACTGGGCCGCGGCCGACGACGACCTGGTCGCGTTCACCGCCGGCCTGGTCGCCCTGCGCCGGGCCCACCCGGTGTTCCGTCGGCGCCACTTCCTGGCAGGCGGGTTCGGCGACGACGGCGACTACGACGTCGCCTGGCTGACCGCGGGCGGCGAGGCCATGCGTGAGCAGGACTGGCACGCCCCCGGCGTCAAGACCCTGCAGGTGCTCCTCAACGGCAGTGCCATCGCCCGGCGCGGCGACCGTGGCGAGCCGGTCGAGGACCTGACCTACCTGTGGCTGCTCAACGCCCACGCCGACGGCCGTACCTTCACGCTTCCCAACGGGGACCGCGGACGCACCTGGCAGCAGGTGCTGGACACGGCCACCGGTGCGCCCCCCGCCGACGACGGCCAGGTGTACGAGGCCGGACACGAGATCCGTCTCCTCGGCCACCACCAGCTCCTGCTGCGCCACGTCGACGCGCCCGAAGGCCCGGTCCCGCGGCCTCCGGCAGCGACCCGGGCACGCCCCGGCTCCTGACCCGCACGATCCGCACGACCCACGATCCCACCATCCCTGACCCGGACCACCTCGAAGGTGCCTCCATGACCACCCTCCCCCAGCCCCTCGACGTCGTCGAGGACTCGCTCGCCACGGCGATCGACGACCTCGCGCGACGCCTGCCCGAGCCACTCCGGCCCCTGGCCCAGGTGGCCTACAACTACCGCTGGTCGTGGACCCCCGGGGCCATCGACGTCTTCATGGCGGTGGACCCGGGCCGGTGGCACGCGGTGCACGCCAACCCGGTCCGCCTCCTGGTCGAGGCGTCCCCGACCCGGCTGGAGGCAGCCGCGGACGACCAGGAGCTGGTCGCCCGCATCGCCGCCCTCGCCGAGGAGCTCGACGACGACCTCGCGCGTCCCAGCATGGACGACTTCGACCCGTCGTCGCCCGTGACGTTCCTGTGTGCCGAGTTCGGCGTCCACGAGTCCATGCCGCTGTACTCGGGTGGTCTCGGTGTCCTGGCGGGCGACATCCTCAAGGAGGCCTCGGACCTCGCACTGCCCATGGTGGCGGTCGGGCTGTTCTACCGGAACGGCTACTTCCAGCAGCGGCTCGACGCCAGTGGCTGGCAGGTCGAGTCGTGGCAGGCCACCGACCCCGCCCTGTCACCGATCGTCCCGCTGCGTCGTGACGGCGAGCAGGTCACGGTGACGGTGCCGATCCGTGGGACGGAGGCGACCGCCCGTGCCTGGGTGATCCAGGTCGGCCGCGTGCCGCTGCTCCTGCTGGACACCGACCTCCCGGAGAACTCGCCGGCCGCCCGGTGGACCACCGCCCGGCTCTACGACGGCAACGACGACGTCCGCCTGGCGCAGTACGCCACGCTCGGGATCGGGGCCGTGCGCCTGCTCGACCGGTTGGGCGTCGAACCGTCGCTGCTCCACCTCAACGAGGGCCACGCCGCACTGGCCGCGGTCGAGCTGATCGCGCAGCGCGTGGCCGACGGCGCCGACTTCGACACCGCCCGCGATGCCGTGCGGGACCGCTGCGTGTTCACCACCCACACCCCGGTCGCCGCCGGCAACGAGACCTACCCGCCGGACGTGCTGGTGGCGGCGCTGCCGGGCCTGGGCGACCGCCTGGGCATCGGGTCCAACGGCCTGCTCAACCTCGGCCGCATCCAGCCCGGCGATCCGCACGAGCCGGCCGGGATGACCCCGATGGCGATGCGCCTGGCCCGCAACACCAACGGCGTGGCCAAGCGCCACGGCGAGGTCGCCCGCGGCATGTGGCAGCCACTGTTCGGTGGTGAGGTCGAGGACGTGCCGATCGGGCACGTGACCAACGGCGTCCACCTGCCGACCTGGATGGGCAACGAGTTCCGTGGGCTGCTGGACACCCACCTGGCCGAGGACTGGTGGCGTCGGGCCGACGACCCGGCCACCTGGGAGCCGGTGGCCGACATCCCGGCCGCCGACCTGTGGGCCGCACGCACGACGGCCCGGGCGAGCCTGGTCCGCTGGGCCCGCGAGGTCGCGGCCAGGGACCGCCTGCGTCGTGGGGACACCCTGGAGTGGGCGGAGCTCGGCATCACCGGGCTGTCCGAGGACGCCCTGACCCTGGGCTTCGCCCGTCGGGTCGCCGGCTACAAGCGCCTGTACCTGCTGACCCGCGACGTCGACCGGATGGCCCGGCTCATGGGTGGCGACCAGCCCGTCCAGTTGTTGATCGCCGGCAAGGCCCACCCCAAGGACGACGGTGCCAAGGCGATGGTCCGGGACCTGTTCGCCAACCGCGGACGTCCGGAGCTGGCCGAGCGGGTGTTCTTCCTCGAGGACTACGACATCGAGATCGGTCGCCGGCTGACCGCCGGCTGTGACGTGTGGGTCAACGTCCCGCGTCCCCCGATGGAGGCGTCGGGCACGTCGGGCATGAAGGTGGTGCTCAACGGTGGCCTGAACCTGTCGGTGCTGGACGGCTGGTGGGCCGAGGGCTACGACGGCACCAACGGCTGGGGCATCGACGGCGCCGTCGACGACGACCACGGTCGCCAGGACCACGAGCACGCCATGATGCTCTACGACCTGCTCGAGCAGCAGGTCGTGCCGACCTTCCACGACCGCGACGACGACGGCATCCCCCAGGGCTGGGTCGCGATGATGCGATCGTCCCTGCAGACCCTCGGCCCCCAGTTCTGCGCCAGCCGGATGATGCACGACTACGCCGGCCAGGTGTACTGAACACCGCCGTCGTGAGGACGTGGTCCCTCCGGGGTGGGGGAGGTGGGCTGGGGTAGAGTCGGCGGCAGCCGTGATCGTGCGTGAACACGGCTGCCGCGCGACCACGGGGTGGCGGTCGTCAGCCGCAGCGCCGGCCTGATCCTCGCGCACCGATCCTGCCCAGGCGACGCCCGTGCCCCGACCCGTATCCGGCTCCGCGACGTACCTGCCCGGCCTCGACGGGCTGCGGGCGATCGCCGTCGTGGCCGTCATCCTCTACCACCTCGACCCGGCGTGGCTGCCGGGCGGGCTGCTGGGCGTGGGGATGTTCTTCACCCTCAGCGGGTACCTGATCACGTGGATCCTCGTCAGGACCTGGGACCGGCTCGGCGGCCTGGACCTCAGGAACTTCTGGATCCGCCGCGCCCGACGGCTGCTGCCCGCCGTGGTCCTCCTGCTGGCGGTGGTCGTCGCCACCACCGCCGCAGTCGACCTGGCCGACCTCGGCACCCGGGTGCGCGAATCGCTGGCAGCGCTGTTCTACGTGTTCAACTGGACCACGATCGCCTCCGACGTCTCCTACTTCGAGCGCTTCGCCGGGCCGGGGCCGTTCGACCACCTGTGGTCGTTGGCCGTCGAGGAGCAGTTCTACCTGCTGTGGCCCCTCCTGCTGCTCGGGCTCCTGAAGCTGTTCCGCGGCAGGATGACCCGCGTCGCCGCCACGACGATGGCCCTCGCCGCACTGTCGTTCGTGTGGATGACGGTGCTGGCGCAGCCCGGGTTCGATGCCACCAGGGTGTACGAGGGCACCGACACGCGCGCCGGTGGCCTGCTCGTCGGCGCGGCCGTGGCGATGATCTGGCGTCCCGACCGCATCACCGCCGACATCACCCCCCGTGCACGGGCGATCGTCGACGGGCTGGGGATCGTGGCCCTGGCCACGATCCTGGGCCTGTTCGTGTTCATCGACCCCTGGGGCCAGGTGCTCTACGACGGCGGCCTGCTGCTGCTGAGCATCGCCACCGTCGTGCTGGTCGGCGTGGTCGTCCACCCGGCGTCACGCCTCGCTCGCGCCATGGGCCTGGCCCCGCTGGTGTGGGTGGGTGAGCGCTCCTACGGCATCTACCTGTGGCACCTGCCGGTCATCGTGTTCACCCCCGCGTCGGTGCTGGCCGGTGCGCCGCTGGTCCGGGCCGGGCTGCAGGTGACGGTCAGCTTCGTCCTGGCCGCCCTGTCGTGGCGACTGGTCGAGGACCCGATCCGCCGGCACGGCATGGGGGTCCTGGCGGACCGGCCCGTGATCGTGCGGCCGTCGTGGTGGCGCTGGCCGAAGGCACCGGTCGCGCGACGCGCCGTCGTGCTGGGTGCCGCGGCCACCGTGACGCTGTCGAGCGTGGCCCTGGCCGGGGGATCGTCCACCGGCCCCGACCCCGACAGCGGCATCGCGGCGCAGGCCGAGTCGACCATCGACCCGGACCCGTCGCCGTCCGATCCCGACCCGGGCGACGCTGCGGCCACCCCCGACGAACCGGCCGAGAGCGCACCGGCGGACGACGGTCCGTCGGCGACCCCGGAGTCGGCCCAGACGCCTGCCCCGGCGGCGCCCGCGTCCGACGACGGGTCGTCGACGTCGGCGTGCACCTCCGTCGTGCACGTCGGTGACTCGACCTCGCTCGGGCTGGACGACGTGGCGTACCTGCCCGACGAGGACGACCAGATCCCGGCGCGCTACGCCGAGGTCGGGGCCGAGGAGGTCATCACCCAGATCGACGGGGCGATGTCGATCGTGGAGCGGTTCAAGGACCGACCCAACGCGACCATGCGCGTGTCGCAGCTCGTCGAGGACGGCCAGGACGGCTGCTGGGTGCTCGCGATGGGCACCAACGAGGCCGCCAACGAGGCGGTCGGTGGGGGGATCCCGTTCGACGAGCGCATCGCCATGCTGATGGAGGAGGTCGACGGACAGCCGACGATGTGGACCACGACCCGCAGCCTGGAGGACACCGGCCCCTACGCGGACCAGGAGATGGCGGCGTGGAGCGAGGCGGTCGTGGCCGCCTGCGAGACCTGGCCGAACCTGCGGGTCTACGACTGGCGCTCGGAGGTCCGGGACGACTGGTTCATCGACGACCAGATCCACTACACGTCCGAGGGCTACCGCAACCGCGCGGAGCGACTGGCCCAGGCCCTGGCGCGGGCCTGGCCCGCCGACGGCGACCCCATGTCGGACTGCCTCGTCTCGTCGGGCCTCGACGAGGAATGACCAGGGTCGGGCCCGGGCTGGACGGTGCGATCTGCCGCGCCGACATCGCCCTCAGCCGGCCGCGGCATCGATGTCGCGGGTGCGCAGCTTGCGGACCCGGACCTGGGCCCGGCGCTGGGCACGGGTCGGGATCATGTCGCGCATCTCCTCGAGCTTGCCGAAGCACAGCAGGCGGTCGCCCGGCTCCAGGACCCGGTTGCCTCGGGGGTTGGGGACCACGGTCGAGTCACGGTGCAGCGTCAGCACGCTGATGTCGCGCTCGCGCAGCCCGGACTGGGCCAGCGTCGTCCCGACCAGGTCGGCGCCCTCGCGCACGAGCAGTTCGGCCACGCCGTAGCCGGTCGAGACGCTCAGCCGCTGGTGCACGTCCAGCTGGGGGAACGCCACCTGGTTGTCGATGTAGTCGATGATCGCGCCCGCGACGTCCAGCCGGGTCGCACGCTCGATCCCCTCCAGGCCCGGTGACGAATTCACCTCCATCACCAGCGGGCCGTCGTCACCCTCCAGCATGTCCACGCCGGCCACCCGCAGCCCCATGATCTGGGCCGAGCGCACGGCGGTCGCGGTGTACTCGTCGTCCAGCTCGACGGCCTCCACCGACCCGCCGCGATGGACGTTGGAGCGGAACTCGTCGCCCTGGGCGGTGCGACGCATCGCGGCCACCACCCGGTCGCCGATGACCAACGCCCGGATGTCACGACCCTTGCTCTCGGTGATGAACTCCTGGATCAGGACGTTCTGGCGGGTGCTGTGCAGGGTCTCGATGATCGCCTCGGCGACCTTGGTGTCGGGCGCGAGGATCACCCCGATGCCCTGGGTGCCCTCGAGCAGCTTGATGACCACCGGTGCGCCGCCGACCCGCTCGATGGCGGGCAGGACGTCCTTGCGGTCGCGGACGAACGCCGTGGCGGGCATGCCCACCTCGTGGCGCGACAGGATCTGCATCGCCCGCAGCTTGTCCCGAGAGTTGGTGATGCCGTTGGCGGTGTTGGGCGTGTAGACGTCCATCTGCTGGAACTGGCGCAGGACCGCGGACCCGTAGTAGGTGATCGAGGCACCGATCCGGGGAAGGACGGCGTCGTAGTCCGACAGCCGGCGACCGCGGAACTGCAGGTCGGGCTCGTCGCCTGACAGGTCGATCGCGAATCGCAGCGTGTCCAGCACCCGGCAGTCGTGGCCGCGCTCGAGCGCGGCGGTCTTGAGGCGCTGGGTGCTGTAGGCGGACGGGGCGCGGGAGAGGATGGCCAGCTTCATGGGGAGTCCGGTTCGGGGCGGTCGGTCGTGGTGCGATCGGTCGTGGTGTCGGGATCCGTCGTGCGGGGGTCCGACGTGGGTTCCGTGGTGCGGTCCGGGGCGGGCGGCACGCCGGGCGGGCCATCGGCGCCGTCGTGCTCGTCGAGGTCGGCGATGCGGGCGACGTGCACCAGTGCGTCGCCCTGGTGGCCGAGTGGGTGCTGCGTGTGGCCGATGATGATCCCGTCGAAGCGCGCCCGTGCCTGGGAGAGCCTGCGTCCGAGCGAGTCGTGCACGACCGCGACCCGCTCGCCCTTGGCCACGCGGTCGCCCAGTGCCACGTCCAGCGAGACGATGCCGCTCCGGCGTGCCCGGATCCAGGCGCTCTTGCGGCTGGCGACCGGCACGGGTGGCGGGGCGACCTCCACGCCGGAGTCCATGTCCAGGCGTGCCAGCACCCGGTGGATGCCGTCCACCCCCGCGGTGATGGCCTGGGGGTCGAACCGGAGGGCCTCGCCGCCCTCGAACAGCAGGACGGTCTTGCCGGCGGCCGTGCCGGCGGCACGCAGGGACCCGTCCCGCACCCGGGCGTGCAGCATGACCGGGGCACCGAAGGCCTCGGCCAGGTCGCGGGTGCGGGGGTCGTCGAGGTCGCCCCGGACCTGGGGGAGGTTGGTGCGATGGTCCGACCCGGTGTGCAGGTCGATGCCCACGTCGCTGCGGGCCACGACCTCCTCCATGAACACGTGGGCGATCCGCGAGGCCAGCGACCCGGTCGCCGAGCCCGGGAACGACCGGTTCAGGTCCCGGCGGTCCGGCAGGTAGCGATCGCCGACCAGGAAGCCGTGGACGTTGACGATCGGCACCATGATCACGGTCCCGGCGAGGCTGCGTGGGTCGAGGTCCTCGTTGACGCGGCGGATGATCTCGACGCCACCGATCTCGTCGCCGTGGATCGACGACGAGATCCAGATCGTCGGGCCCTCGTGGCGCCCGTGCACGACCCGCAGGGGCAGGGAGATGCGGGTGCCGGTGACCAGCCGAGGCACGGGCAGCTCACCGGTCTCGCGACGTCCCGCGCGTACCTCGAGGTCCCCGATCCGGAACGGAGGTCGGCGTCGCAGTCCGGATCGCCGTCGGCGCGTCGGGGCCGGGTCCGACGACAGTGGCGGGGCCGGGGGCGGATCTTCGGTCATCGGTTGCGCCGTCGGATGTCGGCCGGCGGGCGGCCGCCGAGGTAGGAGCGTCCCGGGTCGACCACGAACCGCCCACGCAGTGCCTCGCGACCGACCAGCATCCGGAACCCCATCTCGTCACGGTTCGTCAGCGTGAGCTCGATGGGCGCCACCAGCCCGACCAGGTGCAGGTCGGTGTGCACGACCGGCCGGCGCTGGGTGTCTCCGCTGGACGAGCGGACCTCGCGATGGTCGACGACCGGCGCCTCGACCTGCACCGGGTCGTCGTCGGAGCCCTGCCACGGATGCAGCGAGAACCGGACCCACGGGGATCCGTCCCGGTCGAACGGCTCGAGGTCCCAGGCATGGATTGCCGAGGTCCGTGCGCCGGTGTCGACCTTCGCCTTCATGTGGTCCACACCCCAGTCGGGCAGTGCCACCCACTCGCGCCACCCGACGGCGACCGGAGCCCGCTCACCCACGGGCGTGGACGCGAGGCGGCGTGGTGGCGTCGGGCATGGACGGTCCGGTCGTGTGGAGGATGGGAGGACGTCGCCGACGACGCGGCCCGAGCGAGGCGTTGCGGGCCGAACCGGGTCGGGGCGGGGGACGAGGTCGGGGAGGTCAGGCCAGGCGGGTCATCCAGCCGTGGGGGTCGTCGGCCCGGCCGTACTGGATGTCGACCAGGGCCTGGCGCAGCGCCATCGTGACCTCGCCGGCGGTCTCGCCGTCACCCATGGTGATGGTGGCGTCCCCGTCGCGCAGCGTGCCCAGCGGGGTGATGACGGCGGCCGTCCCGCAGGCGAAGACCTCGGTGATGGCACCGGATGCGGCGCCCTCGGCCCACTCGTCGATCGACACGCGTCGCTCGACGACCTCGTGGCCCGACTCTGCGGCCAGGGTCAGCACGGATGCGCGGGTGATGCCCTCGAGGATCGTCCCGGACAGCTGCGGCGTCACGATCGTGCCGTCGGCGTGGACGAAGAACAGGTTCATGCCACCGAGTTCCTCGACCCAGCGACCCTCGGTCGCGTCGAGGAAGCACACCTGGGCGCAGCCGTTGGCCGTGGCCTGCTGCTGGGCGGCCAGGCTCGCGGCGTAGTTGCCACCGCACTTGGCCGCACCCGTCCCACCGGGGGCCGCGCGGGTGTAGTCGCGCGACAGCCAGATGTCGACCGGGGCCGGACCGGAGGCGAAGTACGGGCCCACCGGCGAGCTGATCACGTAGTAGGTCACCTCGTGGGCCGGCCGGACCCCCAGGAACTTCTCGCTGGCGATCATGAACGGCCGCAGGTACAGGCTGGACTCCTCGAGCCCCGGCACCCAGGCCTGGTCGGTCGACACCAGCTGGCGCAGCGACTGCAGGAACGCCCCGTCGGGCAGCTCGGGCAGGGCCAGGCGGCGGGCGGACCGGTTCATCCGGGCGGCGTTCTGTTCCGGGCGGAAGCTCCACACCGAGCCGTCGGCGTGGCGGTAGGCCTTGAGCCCCTCGAAGATCTCCTGGGCGTAGTGCAGCACGGCTGCCGCCGGGTCGAGCGTGATCGGTCCGTAGGGCTGGATCCGGTCGTCGTGCCAGCCCTCGTCCAGGGTCCAGGTCGCGACGGCCATGTGGTCGCTGAAGTGCCGTCCGAAGCCCGGGTCGGCAAGGATCGCGGCGCGGTCCGAATCGGTGACCGGGTCGGTCGATGCCTCGACCGGGAAGGACAGGGACGTGGCGAGGGCGGTGTCAGTCATCATGCTTGCACGCTACTGCCTCCCCCGTCCCCCCTTCCACCCCGGCCCGGCCCCGGTCATCACCGGAGCAGGCTGGCTCGCAGGGCGTGGCCGAGGTCGCCGACGACGTCCAGGTCGAGGTCGTGGAGTCGGAAGTGTCCCTGCTGGCGCACCTCGACCAGCCCGGCCTCGCGCAGGACCGTCAGGTGGCGCGAGACCGTCGGCTCGGTCAGCCCGGTCAGGCCGGCCAGCTCGCGGGTCGACCGGGCCTCGTTGGCCAGCAGCGCGGCCAGGCGGAGCCGGGTCGGGTCGGCCAGCGCCTCCAGCCGTGCCGCCGTGACCTCCAACGGGGGCAGCCCGCCGGTGGGGGCCCGCCGGTGCACGGGGTACTGGAGGCACAGGGGCCACCGGGGGTTGGGCTGGGCGATGACGTGCGGGTGGCACAGCAGGCTGGGCACGAGGTGCAGGGGCTGGTCGGGGCTCGGCGCCATGGTGGCCGTGAACGACTTGTCGATGACGACGTCGTCGTCACTGGCGCGGACCCCGTGGCCCAGCCCGGCCAGCAGCGCGGTCGGGCCGCGGGCCTCCAGCAGCCGGGTCGCCTCGTCGACACTGCGGGCCAGCGTGGGGCGCAGGCCCGCCCATTCCTCGCCGAAGAACGCGTCGCGACACCCGGCCAGGAAGTCGACGAGCCGTCGTTGCACCCGTGCGGGGTCCTCCAGCAGGCCTCGGGCGACGTCCTCCACCGCCGGACCGCGCGCCCGGGCGTGGGACAGCAGCTGGTCCGGTCCCTCCCCGGGGCGATGCCCCGGAGACAGGTTCTCGCCCAGTCGGGTTCCCAGCGGTTGCAGGGCCTCGGTCGTGAGCTGCTCGGTGGGCACCGCGGCCAGCGCCGCCAGCTCGTCGTCGAGCGTGCGCACCGGCGGCAGGGCATCGGACACCACCAGGAGGAAGTTGGCGCGGTAGCCGTCCCACAGGAACTCCAGCGCGACGCGCTCGCGGTCGAGCGGCCCGGGCAGCCGTCCCAGCACACGGGTCCGCCAGTCGGCCAGGAACAGGTGGTGGTCGAGGCGGGTCAGGACGTGCAGGGCGGCACCGAGCTCCGCCAGCGGCGACAGCGTGGGCAGTACGAGCGAGCTGGTCCCGTCCAGCCGGACCGTCACCGCCATGGCGGCGCCCCGGGGTGGCTGGTCGCACGGGTCACGCGGTCTCCGACGTCCGGTGTGGGGAGTTTGCCGTGTCCGTGCAATCACCGCGCGTGGATCGCGCCAGGGCCCCACACTGGGCCGCCCGACGTCGACCCGACCCCTGAAGGAGTGCCACCATGGTTCCCATCGGCACCATCGAGGTGATCGCGGCCCACCGTGACGACCTGCTGCACGAGGCGGACGACCATCGTCGTGCCCGCGGCGACGGCATCACGCCTCCTCGCCGACTGCGCCGGATCCCCGGCCTGCGACACCGCTGACCACCGACTTCCCATCGCCCGCACCACGTGGGCAACGAACGATGCCGCGACCCAACGGGGTCGCGGCATCGTGTGTGTGGGTCCGTTGCGGCGCTCAGTCGTTGGTCAACGCGTCCTTGGCCTTCCGGGCCGCGTCCTTGGCCTTGCGGCCGGCGTCCTTCGCCGAACCCTTGGCCTGGTCCTGCTTGCCCTGGCGCTCCAGGGACTCGTCGTCGGTGGCCCTGCCGACCGCTTCCTTGGCCTTGCCGCGCGCGTTGTCGGTACCCATGGCATCCTCACTGATGGCGGGTCGTTTGGTGTCGGCGAGCGTACGAACCACCCTGTCGTGACGTCGTGTCCGTTCGGCCCCCCACGTCCCCCCACGTCCCCCGACGGCCCGCTGACGGGTCGTGCGACGTCGTCCGTCCAGGAGTTGCCATGCAGTTGCACCCCGCCACCGAGGTCGAGCCGTGGGCCGGTCCGCCCGGTCCCGACGAGGTCGTGCGCCAGCGGGCCCAGCGGGATGCGGAGGCGGCCGCCGTGGCCGGCGAGCCCGTGGACGTCGCCGAGGTCGTGGCGCGCCGCATCGGTGGGGTCGACACGCGGGTGTACCTCCCACGCCGTGACCAGTCGTCGGCCTCGTCGGGGGCCGTCGTGTGGCTGCACGGGGGAGGCTGGGTGTTCGGCAGTCTCGAGACGGCCGACGGTGGCTGTCGGCGACTGGCCCGGGCCTCGGGGCTGGTGGTCGTGTCGGTCGACTACCGCCTGTCGCCGGAGCACGTGTGGCCGGCGGCGACCGACGACGGCGAGGCGGTCCTGGAGGCCCTGGCGACCGGGGGCGACGACGTCGCCGACCTCGCGATCGACCCGGACCGGATCGTGGTCGCCGGGGACTCCGCCGGGGGGTTCCTGGCGGCGGTGCTGGCCCGCCGCGCCCGCGACGCCGGTCGTGACCTTGCCGGGCAGGCGCTGGTCTACCCGGTCGTGCAGCGAGCGGCGCTCGACGACCTCGCGGACGAGGCCGGGGACCCCGAGGGCCTGTCCGTGGCGGCCATGCGGTGGTACTGGGAGGCGTTCCTGGGAGCGGGCGGCCCGGATCCCGCCGGAGACCCGGACCTCGATCCCCTGGCCGCCGACCTGGTCGGGCTGCCGCCCGCGCTGGTCCTGACGGCCGAGCACGACATCCTGCGGGCCGAGGGCGAGCAGTACGCCCAGGCGCTCCAGTCCGCCGGGGTCGACGTCGTGAGCACCTGCTTCCAGGGCGTGCCACACGGGTTCTTCCGCCACCTCGCCACGCTGTCCGCCGCGGCGGTCGCCGTGGACCAGGTCGCCGCCTGGTGCGCGACCCGCGCCAGGTGAGAGCTCCGCGGGGTCAGCCAGGGGAGTGGTCGTGGCGCCACAGGTCGAGCAGGCCACGGAAGTGGGCCAGGAACCGTTCGTGCTCGTGGTCGGGGTAGGTGGCGCGGACCGTGCGGACCAGCAGGTCGTCGAAGTCGGACGAGTCGACCCACTCCCGGACGAGCTCGTCGACGTGGGGCAGGGAGGTGGCGCAGAACTCCTGGTAGCGCTCGGTGTCGAAGTGGCGGTCCGCGAGCTCGCCGTAGGCGGCGAGCCGGTCGGCCGACGTGCGGTCCGGGTCGTCGGCGATCGCGAACCAGTCGGGGGTCGACACGTGGGCGTCGAAGCGTCGGTCGGTGGCCAGGCAGAAGGCCGACCACCGCAGCAGCGCCGTCATCGCCCACGGGAAGTAGTAGTGCAGTGACGTCAGCGCGACGTCCGGGCAGGCGTTGGCGTAGTCGATCGGCATCAGCCGATCACCGGCGGCCAGCATCTCGCACGAGTTGAACTCCCAGCGGAAGAAGGCGTTGACGGTCCGGGTGATCGCGATCGCGTCGCGGCCCGCCTCGGCCGACAGGAAGTCGTGCGCGACCTCGTAGCGCTCGTGCATCGGGCGCTCCGGCCGGAACTTCATCACCATCGTCTCGGGACCGATCGCCAGCGCCCGGACGAACACGTCGTAGTCGACCGCCTGCTGCAGGTGCATCAGCATCTCGCCGGAGGCGTCGTAGGCGGCCTGCAGGTCGTCGGGGCCCTCGATGCGCGACACGCCGCGCCAGCCGCCGCCGTCGAAGGGCTTCATGTACAGCGGGTAGCCCAGTTCCGCGGCGATCTCGGGCAGGTCGAAGGGCTCGTTGTAGTGGTCTGCGGTGTAGGCCCAGCGGACGTTGTCGACCGGGTTCTTGTAGGGGACGAGCACGGTCTCGGGGACGTCGAGGCCCAGCCGGATCATCGCGCAGTAGGCCGCGTGCTTCTCCATCGACTGGAACGTGAACGGCGAGTTCAACAGGTAGACGTCGTCCATCAGCGCGACCTTCTTGAGCCACTCGCGCGGGTGGTAGTACCAGTGGGCGAGCCGGTCGATGACGAGGTCGTGGCGGGCCGGGTCGCGCAGCGAGAAGGGGGTGATCCGGACCCGCTCGGTGTCCATCCGGTGGTCGTTGCCGGCATGGGTGAACACGCCCAGCCGCTGGGCGAGGACCTCGAAGGCATGTGGCCAGTCCTCCTCCGTGCCGAGCAGCAGTCCTACGAGGTGGTCGTCAACGTCGCTCACGTCGTGCTCCGGATCGGGGGGGTTCGGGATGGGTGGCGCGGGTCAGCAGAACCGGGGGAGGTGGTGGGCGAGCTGGCGCTGCCACCACGGCCAGTCGTGCGCGGCGTCGTGGCCCCACACGTCCAGCTCGTGGCGGATGCCCTTGTCGGCCAGCAGGTCGGCGAACGCCCGGGTCGACGGCAGCGAGCCCGTCGGGTCGACCTCCCAGGCGCCCTGGCCCACCACCAGCAGGAGGCTGACGTGCTCGCGCAGCCAGTCGAGGTGGTCGCCGTGCAGGTTCGCGACATAGGCGGTCGGGTTGGCGAAGTAGGTGGCCTCGCCGGGCGGCCCCCAGGCACGCCAGCGCTCGACGTCGTAGTTTCCCGACAGCCCGATCGCCAGCGGCACGAGGTCGGGACGCTGCAGGGCCAGGTGGACGGCGTGGTAGGCGCCCATGCTGCAGCCCAGCGCCAGGGGTTCGGCCCCGTCGCTGTCGTCGGCCACGAACGGCAGCAGTCGGGTCACGACCCAGTGGTGGTAGGCCCCGTGGCGGCGCGCCCGCTCCTCGACGTCGACGTCACGGTCCGACCACGAGAACGCGTCGAGCGAGTCGACGCAGTACAGCTTGACCCGTCCTGCCTCGACCAGGTCACCGACGGCATCCACCATGCCGTTGTCGGCGAAGTCCCACGCCCGGCCGGCCTCGGACGGGAACACGATCACCGGTCGCCCGAAGTGGCCGTGGACCTGGACCGACAACGACGCCCCGTGGTCGAACAGTGGTCCCTCCAGGGGCAGGTCCAGATGGCGCGGGCTCATGGGGTCTCCTCGTCGCCGGACGCCGGCGGGTCGCCCGGCCCGCCCCAGGTCCGGACGAGCAGGTCGCCCAGTCCGGGTTCGAGCCCGTCACGCCACGCGGTGTAGTTGTGGAGGTCGTCGAGGTCGTGCAGCACGACGTCGTGTCCGACCGCACGCAGGGTCGCGGCCATGGCGACGTTGTTGGCGTGGTTCTCCTCGCGACGCCCGCAGGTCAGGACCACGTCCAGCCGGTCCTCGGTCACCACGTCGGTGTCGCGCTCGGCGACCCAGCCGCTGACCCGGTCGAAGTGGGGATAGGCGCCCTCCTGGGGGTCGAGCTCGGGACGGAAGAAGGACCCGGACTGGGAGAACACCCCCCGTGTCGCCACGCCGCCGGCCAGCGCCACCTGCAGTGCGGCCAGTCCGCCCAGGCTGGCGCCCATGGTCACCAGCGCCCCACGGCGGGGTCGGCGTCGGTCCGCCTCGGCGACGACGGCCGTGACCGCGTCCGGCCAGCGGGGGTTGACCGCGTACCACGCGTCGCGCTCGACGGGTTGGAGCAGGGCCATCCGGAAGCGGGGGAGCCGCCCGGTCGCGACGGTGCTGGCGGCCCACTGGCCCAGCCCGGCGAGCCGGTCGTACTCGGGGCCGTCGTGGACGACCAGGAGCGGGGCCGGGGTGGTGTCGGGGAGGTCGGCCGGGAACCAGGTCGTGACCGGGACGTCGCCCACGACCGTCGGGACCAGGTCGTGGTGGCGCACGGCCTCGACCCCGGGTTCGTCCAGCCAGGCCGGCGGCTCGTAGCCGGGCAGGAGGGCGACGCTGCGGTCACCGAACGCCGTGGCGACCCGCTCCGGGTTGTCGGGGTCGAGCACGACCTGTGCCGCGCCGTGGTCGTCGGTCACCAGGAACCGGTACTCGAGTCGTCCCAGCGGTGGCAACGGGATCGCCAGGCGCCACCCGTCGGCGGTGCGGCGGAAGCGGTGGTCGGCGACCAGGTCGTCGTCGACCTCCAGCCGGACCATGGCGAGGTGGTGCTCGGGGTCGTCGACCGCGAACACCAGCCGGTCGTCGGCGACGGTCGGGGCACCCATGGGACGTGACCCTAGCCGTCAGGGGTGGTCGTCCGACGACGACGCCGAGGACTCCGACGTGGTCGGGGACGGGGTCGGCAGCCGTGCGAGCAACGAGGTCGGACCGACCACCGCGGCACCCCGGGCCCGGACCCGCTCGGCGAGCCGCCGGTCGGCCGTCACGACCGTGGCCGGCGTGTCGGACGTGCCCACCAGGTCGACGATCCGGTCGTCGGCGGCGTCGCGCCCCCGACCGGCGTGGTGGACCTCCACGCCGTCGACCACGCCGTCGGGCAGGCGCTCGTCCGGGGTCCCGTCCACCACGGCCGTGATCCGTTCCCCGGAGGTGTCCGCCAGCAGTGCCAGTCGTCGGACCAGCCCCGCCGCCGCACCGGTCCGGTCACGCCACCAGCCGTCGGGCCGGGAGCCGACGACGTTCATGACGTCGACCAGCAGCCACGGCCGCTCGTCCCGCTCGTCGTGGTCGTCCACCTCGTCCTCCTCGACACCCGTCCTGCGTCGTGCGCCCGCCGCGATCCGGGCGTCGTGCCTCAGTCCACCGCGAGCGCCCGCCACGCCTCGTCGGGGACCCGGACGGCGACGGCGTCGTCGTCCGCCGGCATGGCGTGGATCGGCCCGGTGGCACGCACGACGATCGGACCCGTGCCCGTCTCCACCTCGTCGAGTGCCACGTCGACGGCGACGTGGTCGCCGGCGAAGTGGCGCGCCACGACGTGTCCGGTCCACGACGTCGCGCCGTCGGTGGCGCGCGGGGTCGTGGGCAGGTCCGTGTCGACCTCGACCCGGGCGGCGTCCACGCCGACCAGCGCCGGGTGGCCGAGGGTCGCGAGGATCCGCTCGTCCAGCGGCAGGTGGGGATGGTCGTCGTCGGCGTCGGCCCGGGTCGTGGCGAACACGTCGTGCCAGCCCAGGAACCGGGCCACGAACGCGGTCCGGGGGTCGTCCCAGAGCGCACCTGGCGGGTCCAGCCGGACGATCCTGCCCGCGTCCATGACCGCGACCCGGTCGGCGACGGCCAGTGCCTCGTCCTGGTCGTGGGTGACGTGCACGACGGCGGCGTCGACGGCCGCGAACACCTCGGGGAGCTCGGCGAGCAGTCGGTCGCGCAGGCGCCGGTCCAGCGACGACAGTGGTTCGTCGAGCAGCAGCAGTCGTGGCTGGGGGGCGATCGCGCGTGCCAGCGCCACGCGCTGGGCCTGCCCTCCCGAGAGCGCGTCGACCCGCCGGTCACCCAGGCCCGCCAGCCCGACCAGTTCGAGGACCTCGTCGATCCTGGCGCGACGCCGATCCGGCGCCCACCCCCGCATCCGCAGGCCGAAGCCGACGTTGTCGCCGACGTCGAGGTGCGGGAACAGCGCGCCGTCCTGGAACATCAGTCCGGTGTCGCGCTGGTCCGGGCGACGGCGCGACACGTCCTGGCCGTCGACCAGGACGCGCCCGGCGTGGGGGACCAGCCCGGCGATCGCCGCGAGCAGGGAGGACTTGCCACAGCCGGAGGGTCCCAGCAGGGCGACCACCTCGCCCGGGGCCACGGCGAGGTCGACGTGGTCGACCGCCAGCACGGCCCCGTAGCGCACCGCGACGTCCTCGACCGCCAGCCGCGCCGCCACCTCCGAGCCCGTCACGCTCCCACCTCCCCGTCACCAGCATGGTGTGCCGTTCCCGTGCTTCGCGGCACGGCACCAGCACACGATCCTCCGAGGGTGCTGGCGGGGATCGCGGGCTTGCGGACACGGTGTGCGGTTCCCGTGCCTGTTGGCACGGCACCAGCACACGATTCCCCGTGGGAGGTGGCATGGGTCGCGGGGGGATGGACATGGTGTGCGGTTCCCGTGCCTGTTGGCACGGCATCAGCACACGCTCGTCGCGGGGCGGGTGCGGCCGGCATCAGAAGGCTCCCAGGTCGGCGACGCGGAGCCGGTCGACGGCGGCGACGACCACGATGGTCACGACCATCAGGATGCAGCTCATCGCCATGGCCCGCCCGAGGTTGATCGCTCCCGGCTGGCCGAGCAGCCGGTAGATCGCGACCGGTATGGTCGGGCTGGTGGCCCGGGCGATGAACACGGTCGCGCCGAACTCGCCCAGCGAGATGGCGAAGGCGAAGCCCGCGGCCACGGTCGCGGACCGGAACAGGATCGGCAGGTCGACGTGGCGCCAGGTCCCGGTGGGCGAGGCGCCGAGCACCGCGGCGGCCTGGCGGAGCCGGTCGTCGATCGCCTCCAGGGCCGGCACCAGGATCCGCACCACGAACGGGATCGCGACCAGCGCCTGGGCCAGCGGCACCAGGATCGGTGACGCTCGCAGGTCCAGCGGCGGGGTGTCCAGCGTGATCAGGAACCCGAACCCGACCGTGACGGCCGACACCCCCAGCGGCAGCATCAGCAGCAGGTCGAACGCCCGGCCCCAGGTGGAGCGCCGTCGCCGGGTGATCGCGACGGCCGCGGCCCCGCCCACGACCGTGGCGACCGCGGCCGCTGCCACGGCGAACACCAAGGACGTCCGCACCGCCTCCCACGGCGCGACCGCCAGCACCGAGTCGGTATCGGCCAGGGCCCGGTACCACGCCAGCGAGTGCCCGTCGGCCGTGGCGAGCGAGCGCTCCACCAGGACGGCGATCGGCAGCCCGATCACGACCGCCATCAGCAGCACGGTCGCGCCGACGCCCGCCCACTGCAGCCCACGTGGACGCTGGAGCCCCCGATGGGCGGCCGTGGTGATGCCCGACGAGCCGGCCCGGTCCCGGCCGAGCCGGGCGTTGACAAGCAGGGCGGCGGCGACCGCCACGACCTGCAGCAGCGCCAGCGTGGACGCCTGCGGCAGGTCCAGCAACTGCGCCGTCGCTCGGTAGATCGCGACCTCCAGCGTCGCCATCCCGGGTGCGCCGAGGATCAGCACGATCCCGAACGAGGTGAACGTGAACAGGAACGTGATCGCGCTGGCGGCCGTGATCGCCGGTCGCAGCAGCGGCAGGGTGACCGTGCGGAACGCCTGCCACGGACTGGCACCCAGCGACCGGGCCGCCCGGACCAGTCGTGGGTCGAGGTTGGACCAGCGTCCCCCGACGGTGCGCACCACCACGGCGACGTTGAAGAACACGTGGGCGAGCAGGACCGCGGCCAGGGTCTGGGTCAGGCGGGGCGGGGCGTCCAGTCCGAACAGCCCGGCGATCCACGCCATCACCGGCGACCCCGACCCGAGCAGTCCGGTGAAGGCGCTGGCCACCACCACCGTCGGCAGCACGAACGGCACCGTCACCGCCGCGCGGAACAGCGTGCGTCCGGGGACGTCGACCCGGGCAACCAGCCAGGCCCCCGGGAGCCCGACGGCCAGGGTCAGCACGGTGGACAGCACTGCCTGCCAGGTCGAGAACCACAGCACCCGCCGGGTGGTGGGCGCGAGCAGGACGTCGAGCGCGTCGCCACCCGCACCCGCCTCGGTCAGCCCGGTGGCGATGATGGTGCCCACCGGCCACACGAACAGGACGGCGAAGAACACCGCCGGCACCGCCACGGTCGCGACCCGCCACCCGGTCGGGAGCGTCCGCGTGATCGCGCGGGCCGCGTCGGGCACGTCGGACCCGTGGGACGGAGCGGCCGGGGTCGTCACGACCCGGACCGTCCGCTGGCGGCGTGCCCGGTCGGGTCGCTCATCCGAGCACGATCTCGGTCCAGCGCTGCACCAGCTCCTCGCGCCGGTCGTCGATGGTGGCCGGGTCCATCGTGATCGGGTCGTCGGGGACCGCGCTGTACTCGACGAACTCGGGAGGCAGTTCGACGTCGGTCCGCGCCGGGAACACGAACATCTGCAGGGGGATGTCGGCCTGGAACTCGGGCTGGACCATGAAGTCGACCAGGGCCCGTGCCCCGGCCTCGTTGTCGGTGCCGGCCAGCACGCCGGCAAACTCGACCTGCTGGAAGCACGACGCCGTGATCACCCCGGTCGGGGCCTCGTCCAGCTCCTCCTCGGCGAAGATCACCTCGGCCGGTGGGCTGGAGGCGTACGACACGACAAGCGGCCGGTCGCCCTCGGAGCCCGCCGCACCGGAGAACACGCCGTAGTAGGCGTCCTCCCAGCCCGCGCTGACCGCGACGTCGTTGGCGACCAGGTCCTCCCAGTACTGCTCCCAGCCGTCCTCGCCGAACGTGCTGTAGGTGGCCAGCAGGAAGGCCAGGCCCGGCGACGACGTCGCAGGGTTCTCCACGACCAGCTGGCCGGCGTAGTCCGGCTCGGTGAGGTCGTCGAGCGTGCTCGGCGGCTCGCCGTCGGTGTAGGCCGACACGTCGTAGTTGAGGCAGACGTCGCCACGGTCGATCGGGGTCACCCGCCACTGGTCGTCCAGCACCAGGGCGGGGTCCAGCGCGTCGGCCTCGGCCGGCTCGTGCGGGACGAACACCTCGGCGTCGAGGGCACGCGACAGCAGGGTGTTGTCGACCCCGAACAGGACGTCGCCCTGGGGGTTGCCGGCGGTGAGCACGGCCGCGTTGACCGTCGCGCCCGCGTCGCCCGAGCGCAGGACCTCGACCTCGTAGCCGGTCTGGTCGGTGAAGGCCGCGAGCACGTCGTCGCTGATCGCGAACGAGTCGTGGGTCACCAGCTGCACGGCCGGGTCCTGCGGCGTCGTCGGCGCGTCGGAGGGGTCGGTCGACGCGGTGGCTGCCTCGGTGGCGCCGGAGGGCTCGGGAGGCGCATCCGGGTCGTCGGCGGCCTCACCGGCGCAGGCGCTGGCGAGGAGCGCGACGGCGGCGGCGACGGCCGCGAGTCGGAGGCCGCGTCCGCGGGTGGGGCGTCGATGGCGGGGGAGGGACTGGTCCATGGTGTGGGTCCTGGTGGGTGTCGGGCGGACCGCCGGCGGGGACACCGGCGTCGCGTCGACTCAGCGCCCGGGTTGGACGGCCAGCAGCGTGCCGGCCTCGATGGTGACCCGGGCCTCCGGAGCGACGAGCTCGTTGGACACCCCACGACTGGAACCCGGGACGAGCGACTCGTCCGACAGCTGGTACAGCAGGCCGGTGGTCGCGATGCCGTCCACCCGGCCGAAGACCGGCAGCAGCGTGACCACGTCACCGACCGAGCCACGCAGCTCGCGCGCGTCGGTGATGACCGACACGACCGCCTGCGTGGTCACGACCGTGACCCGGGCGTGCCGCGCGGCACGGGCCGCCACGAGCACGTTGGCAAGCTGGTGGTCGAACCGGTCACCGCCCCCGTCGCACACCACGATGTGGCGCGCGCCCCCCGCCAACGCCAGGTCCAGCGCGAGGTCGAGGTCGGTTGCGTCCTTGTCGGTGCTGTGGCGGCGGACGTCGATGCCCGCTGCGACCGCCCGGGAGACCTGCTCCGGGTCGACCGAGTCGAGGTCACCGACGAGCACGTCGACGTCGAGGTCGAGCCGATCCGCGAGCGCCAGGCCCTGGTCGGCAGCGATGACACGGACGTCGTCCGCGGAGTCGGGGAGGTGCGCGGCGAACCGCGCGAGCGCCAACACGGTGGTCACGTCGCCACCGGCGGTGATCACCGCGGTCGACACCATGACTCGCCCCTTCCTCCGCTGGCATTGTCCAGCTCAGGTTCCACGGGTCGGTGGCGCCGCCACGTTCTGGCAAGCCACCCTCTCAGCCCGGTCCTGCCCGAGCTCCCCGGGGGTGCACACGCCTCGAGGACGTGCAGGACGAGCCTAACGACTCGCTCGACCGACCCGCCACGGCCGATGTCGGCACGCGGGCCCTACAGCCAGCCGTGCCGTGATGCCTGCACGCCCAGCTGGAACCTCGTCTGGGCGCCGAGCAGTTCCTGCAGCTGGCTGATCCGCCGACGCACGGTCCGCTCGGACACCTCCAGGTCCCGGGCGATGGCCTTGTCGGTCAGCCCGGCGGCGAGGTTGGTCAGCAGCCGTCGGGTCTCGGTGGACTCCTTGTCGATGTGGGCCGCGGTGGTCGAGCCCGACACCGGCACGGCCAGACGCCAGAAGGCCTCGAAGACGCCCACCATCGTGTCCAGGAAGTCCGAGGCGTGGATGATCACGCCGTCGGCGAGGCGGCTGGAGGCCACCCGCACCACGACCAGGGCGAACAGGTCGTCGGAGATCAGGAGGTTCATCGGCACCCCGGGGAAGACGCGGGCCTGCTCGCCGTGGAGGATGCAGTCCTGGACCATGGCCAGGGCCCCGGGGTTGCGCAGGACCTCGGCGCCGTAGATGGACCGCACCGTGGTGCCTCGATCGAGGGTCTCGAACAGCCCTTCTGCGATGCGGAGCCGCTCGGTGCTGGAGCCGATCGACAGGGCCCGGACCTGGTCGCGCGAGTCGGCCAGCACCCGGGCCTGGATGCGTCGTGCCGCCTCCATCGTCGGGACGATCTCGAGGTAGTCCGCCCGTCCCTGGTGCAGCGACCACAGTTGCCCGAGCTGCTCGGCGGCCGTGCGGGCCAGGTCCGCCTCCCGTGCGCGGGCTCGGGCATACCGCTCCAGCGGCGTGCGCGGGGTGACCGCGACCATGCGTCCATCGACCCACACGAGCAGGCCGAGTGACTCGAGGTCCTCCACCGCGGTCTTGACCTCGTCGGCCGAAATGTCGAGATCGCTTGCCAACCGGCCCTCCGACGTGGCACGGTGGGCCATCAGGTGCGAGTAGACCCGGGTCGCGGGACCCGATGCACCGAGTTCGTGGAGCGGATCCAACGTCGACGCCTTTCCGGGCTTGGGGGGCGGCCAATGGCCGTCGTGGCAGGGGTACGTCGCGCTGTCCGGAACCGGCCACGCCGGAAGCGGCCACCAATCCGTCTCGCGTTCCGGCCGACCGTCACCATAAAGTCTCTGGAAGACGGATTCGGCCCATCCCCCCGCAGCCGGTGAGGTCCTGGGGAGACACTATCCCATGGACGCCCGTCCACGACTGCCAACCACAGGGAAGGACAGGACTCACATGAAGCGGAAACTCGCCGCTCTCCTCTCCGCGGCAACGCTCGTCGGCTGCTCGGTGATCGCGACGACCGCCACGGCTGCGGAGGACAAGGCTCCCGAACAGGGCGCCACCGCCATCTTCGACATCGGCAACCAGAAGTCGGATGTCCTCGACATGGACCTGGTTCTCGGGTTCATGGGGATCTTCGACATCGGCTGATCAACAACGTGCTGTCGGCCGCGCACCCCCCCGCTCGGCCGGCAGCAGGTCCGGCGTCCCCGCGCCAAGGACCAGCAGGGTGCCACCCCCCCGGCACCCTCCAACGGGGCGGGCCTCTGGCCCGCCCCGTTTCTCTGTGCTGCCCGGCTGATCTCTCGACCCCCCGGCCGGGCTCCCACCCGTCGTCAGACCAGGTCGTCGGCCTCCTCGAGGTCGAACGATGGTGCGGGAGCGGCGTCCTCGCCACGCTCCACGACGTCGCGGATGGCCGCGGCCACCGCGGGGACGACGTCGGTGTTGAACACGCTGGGGATGATGTGGAACGGGTGGAGCTCGTCGGCGTGGACCGTGTCGGCGATCGCCAGCGCGGCAGCCACCTTCATCTCCTCGGTGATGGCACGGGCCCGGGCATCGAGGGCACCGCGGAACACCCCCGGGAACGCCAGCACGTTGTTGATCTGGTTGGGGTAGTCGCTGCGCCCGGTGGCCACGACGGCGGCGTGGTCACGGGCCAGGATCGGGTCGACCTCCGGCTCGGGGTTGGCCAGGGCGAAGACGATCGCGTCGTCGGCCATGCGGGACAGCTCGCCGGCGTCGAACAGGCTGGGGCCCGACACCCCGATGAAGACGTCGGCGCCCTCCAGGGAGTCGACCACCGAGCCGGTGACACGCCCCACGTTGGTCGTCTCGGCGATCCACTGCTTGCCGCTGTCGGGCTGGTCACTGTCGCGCTCGATGATGCCGTGACGGTCGACCACCCGGACGTCGCCGATGCCCTGGGCGACGAGCAGCTTCGCGATCGCCACACCGGCGGCGCCGGCGCCGACCATCGTGGCGGTGATGTCGCCGATGTCCTTGCCGACCAGCCGCAGCGCGTTGGTCAGCGCGGCCAGGACGACGATGGCGGTGCCGTGCTGGTCGTCGTGGAAGACGGGGATGTCCAGTTCGTCCCGGAGCCGCTCCTCGATCTCGAAGCAGCGGGGGGCGGCGATGTCCTCCAGGTTGATGCCGCCGTAGACCGGCGCCATCGCCTTGACGATGGCGATGATCTCCTCGGTGTCGGTCGTGTCCAGCGCGACCGGCCAGGCATCCACGTCGGCGAACTGCTTGAACAGCACCGCCTTGCCCTCCATGACCGGCAGGGAGGCCACGGGTCCGATGTCGCCCAGGCCGAGCACCGCCGTGCCGTCGGTGACGATCGCCACCGTGTTGCCCTTGATGGTCAGGGACCGGGCGTCCTGGGGCTTGTCGACCAGGGCGAGGCAGACCCGTGCCACGCCGGGGGTGTAGGCCATCGACAGGTCGTCGCGGGTCTTGAGCGGCACGCGTGAGCGCACCGCGAGCTTGCCACGCAGGTGGCTCAGGAAGGTGCGGTCCGAGACGCGGTGGACGTGCACGCCCTCGAGCTCCTCGACGGCCTCGGCCAGCCGGGACGAGTGATCGCTGTCACGGGCGTTGGCGGTGACGTCGACGGTCACTCGCTGGTCGCGGGTGGACACGAAGTCGACCGCCGTCACGCTGGCCCCGTGGTCGCCGACGACGGTCGTGACGCGCCCGATCGCGCGCTGGTCCTCGGGGTCGAGGTACAGCCGCATGGTGATCGCGTAGGACGCGCTGGTGGTCGGCACGGTGGGACGCTCCGGGGAGGGGACGGATCGGTCCCCGACCGTACTCCGCCCCCCGCCACACCTCCCCGTCTCCGCGACCCAGATCCACGTCGAGTTCCACGTCGAGTGTGCGGATCGCGGCCGCCCGTGGCCCCGATGCGCACACTCGACGCGTGCCGTGCGTGCTCAGTCCCCGAGGAAGTCCGTGGTGAACGCGTCGTCGACGTCGATGGGGGCGGAGATGGCGTCCTCGGCGACCAGGAGGTCGTGGAGGTCCTGCCACTGCTCGGCGGTCTGCCAGCCCAGGCCGTGCTCGTCGGTCATCGGCGAGGTGGCGTCGGCGAGCTCGGTGTCGAGCATGGCGCGCTGGTGGTCCCGGTCGGCCTCGGGGCCGGTCCACTCCAGCACGATGTCGACGGCCTGGTCAGGGTGACTGGCGGCCCAGGCGATGCCCTCCATGGCCGCATCGACGAAGTCGTCGAGCAGGTCGGGGTCGTCGGCGACCGTGTCCGCCGTGGCGACGTAGGTCAGCCCGAGGGTCGGCACCCCGAAGTCGGCCGCGTCCCACAGGTTGAGTTCGTATCCCCACGAGGCGAGCGTGTCCGGCTCGTTGGACTTGTAGATCGGGTAGACGTCGACCTGGCCCTCGGTCAGCACCCGGGGGTCGAAGCCGACGTTGACCAGCTCGACCTCGTCGCGGTCCAGCCCGACGGCGTCCATGATCGCGAAGACGTCGGGGGCGGGCGTGCCCTTGAACCCGACGGTGTGCCCGGCCCAGTCCTGCGGGGTCTCGATGCCGGAGTCGGCCAGGGACACGTAGGCCTGCTGGCCGACCTGGCCGAGCAGGGCGAGGCTGACCAGCGGCAGGCCCGGGTCGGCACGGCGTTCCAGCAGCACGGCGGCGTCCTGGGTCGTGACCTGCACGGTGTCGTTGGACAGCAGTTGGAGGTGCTCGCCCCCGCCCCCCGAGTGGGTGATCTCGACGTCCAGCCCGCGGTCGGCGAAGAACCCCTGCGCGTCGGCGACGTAGACCCCGACGAACGGCAGGTTGGCCTGTGGCGAGAACCCGGCCATGAAGGTCATGGACCGCATCTCGTCGACGGGGTCCTCGCCGGTCGCTCCACCTGCCGGGGAGGAGGTCACGGTCGGCGAGGTGGGCTCGGTCGTCGGCGTGGCCGCGGGGGTCGAGGAGCAGGCGGCCACCAGGGCCACCAGGCCGACCGCGACGAACAGGCGGCGCAGGGAGGTGTGCACGTGGATGGCGGTTCCTCGGGTCACGGCGTCAGGCCCGTCGCCAGGCCAGCGCACGTCGTTCCAGGCGGGTGACGAGGTGGTAGACCAGCGCGGACAACGCGGTCAGCACCAGCACGGCCGCGAACAGCGCGGGCATGCGAAGGTTGGTGTAGGCCAGCCACATCGAGCGGCCCAGCCCCGACGAGGCGCCCATCCACTCGGCCACGACCGCGCCGATCATCGCCAGTGGCGCCGACACCTTCAGGGCGGCGAACAGGTAGGGCCACGAGGTGGGCCAGCGCGCGTGGCGGAACACCGTGACCGGGTCGGCGTCGACCGAGGCGAACCAGTCCTCGATCGCCGGGTCGAGCGACCGGAACCCCTCCAGGGCGTTGACCAGCATCGGGAAGAACGTCAGCAGGGCGGTGACCAGGACCTTCGGGGCGTGGCCGAACCCCAGCCAGATGGTCAGGATCGGGGCCACGGCGATGATCGGGGTCGACTTCGCGAGCAGGGCCATCGACAGCACCGCCTGCTCGAGGTTGCGGAAGAACGTGATCACCACGGCCAGTGCGAGCCCGACCGCCGTGCCGAGCACCAGTCCGGCCGCGGCCTCGCCCAGGGTCACCAGCGCCGCCGGGGCCAGGCTCGACGCGCCGTCGACGAGCGCGCGGACCACGGCCGTCGGCGCCGGGACGATCCACTCGGGCGTGCCGGTCAGCCGGACCCCGAGCTCCCAGGCCACGGCGGCGCCAACCAGCAGCAGGACACCGGCGACCGGCGTGACCCGCGACCTCGTCGCGGCAGCCGGCGACGGGTCCGCCGTCGGCGATCCCGTCGTGTCGGCTCGCGTGTCGGGGACGTCGAGCAGGCTCATGCCCGCGCCCCCGGTCCGGCGCCGGCGACCCGGCGTGGAGCGAGGTCGGACGTCGCCACCGTCACCTCGTCGACCGACCCCAACAGGTGCCGCGCCTCGCGCACCAGGTCCTGGACGGCCGGCGCCGTGACGTCGCGGGGGCGTGGCAGGTCCACCTCCAGGTCACCCACCACCGTGCCGGGGCGGGGGCCGAGCACGACGACCCGGTCGGCCAGCGACACCGCCTCGGTGAGGTGGTGCGTGACCCACACGACCGTGGGACGCAACCGCTCCCAGATCCCCAGCAGGTCCGCGGCCAGGCCCTCGCGGGTCAACTCGTCGAGGGCGGCGAGCGGCTCGTCCATCAACCACAGTGGCGCGTCCTGGGCCAGCATCCGTGCCAGGGCGGCCCGCTGCTGCATCCCGCCCGACAGCTGCCCGGGCAGGGCGTCGGCGAAGTCACCCAGCGACACCAGGTCGAGCAGTGGATCCAGGTCCGGCGCCGACCGGGGGGTGGCCACGATCTCGCGGGCCAGCGCCACGTTGTCGCGCACCGTGGCCCACGGCAGCAACGCCGGTCGCTGCGCGAGCCAGCCGACCTGCTTGGCCCGCCGCACCTCGGCGGGGTCGTGGTCCCCGATCGCGATCCGGCCACGGGTCGGTCGGTCGAGCCCGGCCACCAGCCGCAGCAGGGTGGACTTGCCACAGCCGGACGGGCCCACCACGGCCACGAACGATCCGGCCGCCACGTCCAGGTCGATCCCGTCCAGGGCGACGACCCGGCCGTGGTCGTGGCCGACTCCCCGCAGGGTCAGCGGCGGGGGGGCGGTGGTCGGGGGCGCGGGGTGGCTCATGCTGCTGCCTCGGCGAGGCCGGCCCGGCCGTGGATGCGGTCGGGGACCACCCGGATCGCGGTCCAGCCATCGCCGGAGGTCACCATGGACCTGGCCTGCTCGGCGCCGAGGTGTCGCGCTGCCATCCGACGGCGCAGGCCGTCCAGCCCACCGTCGACGAGCCGGTCCACCTCGTCCGTCGTGACCGGCTCGGCCCAGCCCGTCACGAAGACCCGGCGCAGGGCGGGCCACGGCTCCTCGACGTTCAGGGACACGTGGCTGCCGGTGCCGACGTAGCCCGCCCAGGACGCGCCCGGGGAGGCGGTCAGCCACATCGACTCGCCGTCCCAGTCGAACCACAACGGCACGACGTGGGGGGTGCCGTCTTCGCGCAGGCAGGCGAGCTGGGCACCGTGGCGACCGCGCAGCAACTCCTCGACCTCGTCGGGTGCCAGCGGTCGGCCGGGCTCGAGGTGTTCGCTGCGGGACGCCGCCCCCCATGGCTGCCACCGGGGCGCGCCCAGTCGGAGGGACACGGCGATCGCCAGGTCGCGCACCACGCGTGCCACCGCGGCCAGGTGGTCGTCGTCGGCCCGCTGGCGGGGGACCCCCACGACAACGGCGGCGATGGGGAGGTGGCCGTCCCGGCAGATCGGTGCGGCGATCTCGACTGCCTCGTCGCCGACGACCCGTGCGACCGCGTCGTCGTCCAGGCCGTCGGGAGCGCAGGCGCGGGCGTCCGCCCCGCCGTCCCCGCGCTCCTGGCCCACCCCGTAGGCGCATCGGACGGGCCGGTCGGGTTCGTGGACGGCGATGACCAGGCGGCTCGATCCGGCCGGCCGCACGAGCGCGACGGTCTCGTCGACCCGGAGGTCGGCCAGCACGTCGTCCAGGGCCGTGCGGAGCGCGTCGTCGTCCTGTTCGAGGGGCGGCGCCACCCGGCGCAGGCCCGGCCCGACCCGGTAGCGCCCGGCGGGGTCCTGGGCCAGCCAGGAGCGGTCCTTCAGGGTGTTGAGCAGGGCGAACAGTCCCGAGCGCGATCCGTCGACCACGTCCTCGAGCTGTCCGGACGTCAGCCCGTCCCGGGCGTCCCCGACGGCCTCCAGCAGGTCGATCGCCCGCGCCACCGCGGGCACGTGTCGTCCGTAGGTGCCCACCCGCTCCCACCTCTCCGAGTCGGTGCGAACCACGGGAAGTCCATCCACGTGGACCGCTGTCCAGCATGGCGATCAAGCCTATCCCCGTCGGCGAGGCACGGTCCGGGATGTGAATCACGCCCCCGGCCGAGGACGTTTGCGTGCGCTGGTCGCGCACAACGTCGTGGCCCCCCACCGGCGGTGACGGCACATGGAACGACACCGACTACAGTCGCAGAAGTTCGATCGAGCCCGTCGTCGTGACGGGACGATCGGTCGGCTGTAGGGGCACGCCACACCGGACGCTCGCGTCCGCACGAGGGGGAAACTCTGATGACGTCTCAAACTGCATCGATTTCGACCAGCACGCGCCTGTGGATCATCCTGGCCGCGGCCCTGCTGGTCATCGTGGCCCCGGGGCTCGCGTTCAGCCTCGCCGCCAACGCGGACGAGGCCGCGACCGCCGAGGAGGCCGCCGCCGAGGAGGAGGCTGCCGAGGAGGCGGCGTCCGCCGCTCGGTCGGCCGCGCCCGCCGAGGAGCCGGTGGAGGAGGTCGAGTCCGCCCCCGCCGAGGAGAAGGCTCCGGCCGAGGAGAAGGCCGCCGAAGAAGAGTCGGCCAAGGACGAGTCGGCCGCTGAGGACGAGGCTGCGGCGGAAGAAGAGTCTGCCGAGGAGGGTGAATCCTCGTCGGACCAGACGTCGTCGGAGGACGAGGCCGCCGAGGCCGTCGGAATCGAAGAGGAGGCGGTCGAGGAGGCCGTCGCGTCCCTGCTGACCCTGACCCCCGAGGCCAACTGCCCCCTGACCGGTGGTACCGGCTCCGGGCTCGCGGCTGGTTTCTCCATCGACGGCAACTGCGGCATCGACCCAGACGACCCCGGCGACACGAACACCGACTGGGACAGCGCCGTGGTGGGTGACCAGCCGGTCTTCATCGACGGGCTCGACGACGCCACCCAGTACGGCAACGGCGCGTCGGAGAACGACGATCCCCTGACCTGGGGAACCTCGAATGCGACCGCGTCCGGCCAGGCCGACATCGACCAGGTCTATGCCTGGGGCACGACCATCGACGGCCAACTCTGGGGCTACCTCGGGTTCACCCGCGGTCCGGTCACGGGCAGCATCGGCTACACCGTCGAGCTCAACCAGTTGCCGAACGTCATCGCCCCCTCCGGCGCGAGCGTCCCGAACCGCTCGGTCGGGGACCTGCGCTTCAACTTCACGCAGGGTGGCAACGACGAGCTCTTCCTGGAGCAGGTCGACCGCTGGGACGGCGACTCGTGGGTTGACGCGTCGGCCGACATCGACGCGAGCACGTTCTTCTCCGGCGTCAGCACTGGCAAGCAGTTCGTGGAGATCGCCCTGAACATCACCGGGCTGCTCGACATCGCCCCCGGCTGCCCGCCGGCTGCCGACTTCGCCCAGCTCAACATCCGGTCGCGCCAGGCCGACCAGCTGAACTCGGCCATGAAGGACTACGCCCAGACGCTGTTCGAGATCGAGAACACCTGCACGGCACTCGAGGTCACCAAGAACGTCGAGGGCGTGGCGGGTGACTGGGGTCCGTTCCAGTTCGAGCTCGAGGGTCCCGACGGGACCGAGGGCTTCTCGCTCGACAGCGACAGCCCCTCGATCGTGTTCGACGAGCTGAGCCCGGGTGACGAGTACACGCTCACCGAGACTCCGGTGGAGGGCTACATCGCCGGCGACCTCGAGTGCACGTTCAACGGGGAACCGTTCGGTGACACGGACGGCACCTCGGTGACGTTCACCGCGCCGTCGGGCGACGGTGACAACACCACCATCGAGATCGAGTGCGAGATCACCAACACGGCGATCCCGTCCGAGGTGGAGGTGACCAAGACGGTCGCGGGTGTCGACGACTCCTTCGAGTGGGACTTCGAGTTCACGATCACGCCGGACGCGACGCCGGCCGGTGCGCAGACGGCGTCGGGGACGGGTGACGGTTCGGCCACGGTGACGTGGACCGACCTGGTGCCCGGCGAGGAGTACACGATCGCCGAGACCGCGGTCGAGGGCTTCGAGGCGGGGACGTTGGTGTGTGAGGATGCCGAGGGCAGTGTGGACACCGACGGTGTCGACGACGCGTCGGTGACCTTCATCGCCCCGTTGGGTGGCGAAGGTGTCGAGATCGTCTGTTCGATCACCAACACCGCGATCCCGTCGGAGGTCGAGGTGACCAAGACGGTCGCGGGTGTCGCCGACTCCTTCGAGTGGGACTTCGAGTTCACGATCACCCCGGACGCGACCCCCGCGGGTCCGCAGACGGCGTCGGGGACGGGTGACGGTTCGGCCACGGTGACGTGGACCGACCTGGTGCCCGGCGAGGAGTACACGATCGCCGAGACCGCGGTCGAGGGCTTCGAGGCGGGGACGTTGGTGTGTGAGGATGCCGAGGGCAGTGTGGACACCGACGGTGTCGACGACGCGTCGGTGACCTTCATCGCCCCGTTGGGTGGTGACGGCGTGGAGATCGTCTGTTCGATCACCAACACGCCCATCTCGTCGGAGGTCGAGGTGACCAAGACGGTCGCGGGTGTCGCTGACTCCTTCGAGTGGGACTTCGAGTTCACGATCACCCCGGACGCGACGCCTGCCGGTGCGCAGACGGCGTCGGGGACGGGTGACGGTTCGGCCACGGTCGGCTGGACCGACCTGGTGCCCGGCGAGGAGTACACGATCACCGAGGCCACGGTCGACGGCTTCGAGGCCGGCGACCTCGAGTGCGAGTTCGACGGCGAGGCCTTCGGCGAGACCGATGGCGCGTCGGTGACCTTCGTCGCGCCGCTGGGCGGCGAGGGTGTCGAGGTGACCTGTGAGATCACCAACACCGCGATCCCGGCCGACGTCGAGGTCACCAAGACCGTCGACGGCGTGGCGGACGACTTCGCGTGGTCGTTCGACTTCACCATCACGCCGACCCCGGACGGCGAGACATCGCCGCAGTCGGCATCCGGGTCGGGCAACACCTCGGACAGCGTGGCCTGGGGGAACCTGGTCCCGGGCGAGCAGTACACCATCACCGAGGTCGAGCAGGCCGGATACGAGGCCCAGGTGCTGGAGTGCGACGTCGAGGATCTCGATGGTGAGGCAGATGCATCCGTCACCTTCGTCGCCCCCCTGGGCGGTGAGGGGGTCGAGATCAACTGCACCCTGGTCAACGAGGCCCAGGCCGGTCAGCTGTCGATCATCAAGATCGTCTCTGGGGTGGCCGACGACTTCGCCTGGGGACCCTTCACCTTCCGCCTGACCCCCGACGACGGGTCCGAGCCGAGCGAGATGACGGTCGACAGCGACAATCCTGCGGCGCAGTTCGTGGACCTCGTGCCGGGCGTGAGCTACCTGCTCGAGGAGGTCGACGTCCCGGCCGGCTATGACGCGGGTGCCATCGAGTGCTCTGTGTTCCGCGCCGACGACACGTTCGGACAGATCAGCCTTCCGTACCTGGTCCAGCCTGGGGACGACGTCGTGTGCGACGTGACGAACGTCGCGCGGCCGTCCCAGGTGACGGTGACCAAGGAGGTCGTCGGGATCGACGAGTCGCTGGACTGGGAGTTCGAGTTCACGATCAGCCCGGAGACCGACGGGGAGGACGCCACACAGACCGCCTCCGGCACCGGTGAGGGCACGTCGGTCGTGGGTTGGAACGCGCTCGTCCCGGGTGAGACCTACACGATCACCGAGACGACGGTCGGCGGCTACGACGCCGGCGACCTGACCTGCCAGCTCGGCGAGGGCGACTTCGGCGAGAGCGACGGCGTCTCGGTGACCTTCGAGGCCCCGCTGGACCTCGATGCCGAGGGTCCGGAGATCACCTGTGGGATCACCAACACGGCGATCCCGTCCGAGGTGGACGTGACCAAGACGGTCGAGGGTGTCGCGGACGACTGGATGTGGTCGTTCGACTTCACGATCGACCCGGTGCCGGGTGAGCAGGACGCCACGCTGGCGGCCGCGGGGACGGGCGACTCGTCCGCGACCGTCGGCTGGACCGACCTGGTTCCGGGCGAGTCCTACACCATCTCGGAGACGACGCAGGCCGGGTTCGAGGCGCCCACGCTGGTGTGTGAGGGTGTCGACGACACCGACGGCGCGGACGACGCGTCCGTGACGTTCGTCGCGCCGCTCGGTGGTGAGGGGGTCGAGATCACCTGCTCGATCACCAACACCGCGCGTCCGTCGCAGGTCGAGGTGACCAAGACGGTCGTCGGCATCGCCGACGACTGGGACTGGTCGTTCGACTTCACCATCGCCCCGGCCACGGACGACGAGGACGCCACGCAGACCGCCAGCGGCACCGGTGACGGTGACGCCACGGTCGGCTGGGACAACCTCGTCCCCGGCGAGACCTACACCATCGCCGAGACCACGATCGACGGCTTCACCGCCAGCGAGTTCGTCTGCGAGGGTCTGGACGACCTCGACGAGGACCCGACCACGGTGACCTTCGTGGCACCCCTGGACGTCGACGAGCAGGCACCCGAGGTGACCTGTTCGATCACCAACACCGCCGCACCCGGCATGCTGGAGATCGTCAAGTCGACCGTCGGTGGTGACGGCAGCTTCACCTTCGCGTTGACGCCCGAGGGCGGCGACCCGGTCAACCTGGACGTGACCACGTCCGGCGGCACCGGGAGCGTCGTCGTCAGCGACATCGTCCCGGGCACGACCTGGACGCTGTCCGAGGTCGAGCCCGGTGGAGGCTGGATCGCAGGCGACCTGACCTGCACCGTGACCCACGTGGACGCGTCGACCGAGGACGTCGATCCGGCGATGGCCTTCACGGTCCTGCCGGGTGACGCGATCAGCTGCGCGATCACCAACACGTTGCCCCCGCCGCCGCCGCCGCCGCCGCCTCCGCCACCGCCTCCTCCGCCGCCGCCTCCGCCGATCCTGCCCCACACCGGGGTGGACCTGCCGTGGCTGGTCGCGGCCGCGAGCGTGCTGCTCCTGGCCGGCGCTGCCCTGGTGGGCGTCGGTCGCCGCGACCGTCGCCGCGAGGTCTCGTGACCTGACGCACTGAACCGGCCGCGGGCCGTCGATCCGATCGGGGTCGACGGCCCGCGTCGTCTGTGCGCACGTGCGGGACGGGTCGGCGTGCGCACAGCGAACGCGACCTGCGAGCCCACCAGGTCGCCGAAATCGCCGCAGGAAGGAACCCCGGCGTCTGGACACCGCCATTGACCACCTCTCGTGACGTCTGGGTGTTCGTGGCTGGTTGCGAGGGCGAGGACGACGGCTAAGTTCGTGTCGGACTACCGGGTCGTGGCCGACTCGACGGGGCGGTCGCGCCTCTCGTGCCCACGGCACAGCGTGTTTCACGCGGGTGGTCCATGCGTGCTTGTTGTTGCGCCGGGTCGCCGGCCGGAGGGGAACACATGAAGACCACCGCGGAGATCAGCCCGTTCCGACGCCGCCTCGTCCTGTGGCTCGCGTTGCTCGTGGGACTCGTGATCCCTGCCGTCGCCTACACCACATGGGCGGAGGCGGCCCTGCCAGGCCACACCGCCCCGGGCGAGTTCACCAAGTTCGAGATCGACGGCAACATCGCGGGCGCCAATGACTGGGCTGGGGGCGGCTACGGCCCGTACACGACGCCGCAGAATCGTCCGTCGACGGGGACGATCGGGTTCACCGAGGCGGTCGACGCCTGCGAGGTCGGGACCGAGGACGGCTGGGCGGGGGCGCTCGAGGGCCAGCCCTTCCCGTGGACCGTCGAGACCGAGAGCATGCCTCGCAAGACCGACATCTGTGAGTTCGGCGCGGCCTACGAGATCGTCGACGTGGATGGCGAGTACCACTACGTGCTGTACGGCTACGCCGCCCGGGCTGCGGACGCCACTGGTGACCAGTCGCTGTTCTTCCTCCTCGACCGACCGGGCCAGGCGGTCGGCGACATCATCCTGGAGTACGACTTCGACCCGTCCGGGTCGAGCCAGCCGACCGAGTTGCGCTGGGACGGCTCGGACTGGGCCTCGTCGACGCTGTCGGCCGGTGTCCAGGAGGGCGTCGGACCGAACCCCTTCGTCCCGGGCGCGAACCCCGAGACCTTCGTCGAGTTCGCCATCGACCTGACGGCCAACGAGATCTTCCCGCCGGTCGTCGGCGGTGTCGAGCAGTGCATCACCTTCGTGGCCACCGGCTTCGCCACGAACAACTCGAACAGCCTCAACTCGCAGTTGAAGGACCGCGCGGCCTTCCCGGGTGACCAGGCCGTCACCAACTGCACCGAGATCACCATCAGCAAGGAGGCGAACGTCGACGCGCCAGGCGTCGAGTTCCTCTACGAGCTGGACCAGGCGGACGGCGAGACGGTCCACGACGGCACGCTCGACCCGCCGGATGGCGTCACTGACCTGGACGGGGGGCCGAACGGCATCGCGGCGAACATCGAGGTCGGGGAGTCCCACCTGTGGCAGAACGTCATCGCCGAGCCCGACTACCAGCTCCAGGAGGCCGTCCCCGACGGCTGGGACCTGGTGGACATCACCTGCACCTGGTACGACCCGTTCCTGGAGACGACGCGTACCGAGGTCGTCACGACCGGTCCGGACGATGCGAACACGATCGAGCAGACGTTCCAGATCCCGCCCCCGACGGTCGACAACGGCGTCAAGACGTCGTGTGTCATCACGAACGAGACGTCCGGCCTGGTGATCGCCAAGGCCGGTGAGGGCGCCGAAGGCAGCGAGTTCACCTTCAGCGCCTCGCCCTCGCCCGAGGGCAACTACGTCGTGCCGCTGAATGGCGACACGGGCGTGATCGCCTACGACCCGGGCACGGACGTCACCATCGAGGAGACCGCACTGCCCGACACCGAGCCCGGCTGGGTCTACCAGGGCGCCGAGTGCCTCAGCGACGCCGAGGGCGCCGAGCCGGTCCTGTTCGACGTCGGCGAGACCGTCGAGGTCACGACCGTCGGTGGTGAGGTCATCACCTGCACCTTCACGAACAACCAGCAGGGCCAGATCAACGTGGCGAAGGAGGGTCAGCCAGCCGATGGGGGACCGTTCGGCTTCGACACCAACTACGACGACAACACGGTCGACCCTGACGGCAGCGAGGACTTCTCGCTCACCATCGATGGCCCTGCCAACAACTCCGACGACCTCGCGCCGGGTGAGTACACGATCGTCGAACTGCTCGACGAGGCCAACCTGACGCAGGACCCCGACTACACCCTGGGCGACGTGGCCTGCGAGATCACGACCACCGGCACCGGCGACTCGACCTTCACCACGTCCGTCGACGACGCCAACGCGGTGGTCGACCTCGCCGCTGGCGACATCGTCGACTGCACGTTCACCAACGTCCAGGCCGGTCGCCTGATCGTGGTCAAGGAAACCGATTTCGCCGACGACACCTTCGAGTTCAGCGGTGCGGTCTCGGGCACCATCACGACCTTCAACGGCGCCACGGACGACGGCGACGAGCTGATGGCCGATCTCGCCCCGGACACCGACTACACCGTCGACGAGACGGTCCCGGCCGGCTGGGACGCGACCGGCGCGACGTGTGACAACGGGTCGGGCACGTTCACCGACGGCGACGCCGTCGCCGGCCTGTCCGACATCGAGATCACCGCGGGCGACACGGTCACCTGCACCTTCACCAACGAGCGCGAGACCGCCAACCTCACGCTGACGAAGCAATGGGGTCCCGACGCCGTGCCGGACGACACCGTCGAGCTGACCGCGACCGGCGACGACCCGCAGACCGCCGGTCCCGCCGAAGGGGACTCCACCGTCGGTGGCGCGACCAACGACGCCGTGCTGACCGTGTACCCGGGCGAAGTCGTGACGCTCGAGGAGGCCTTCGGGGACAACGTGGCCGACTACGAGGCCCTGCTCGGGTGCGACCCGGGCGACGCCGGCACGCTCGACTACACCGAGGGCGACCTGTCCGGCACGTTCACCGTCCCCGACGACGACCCGGTCGACGTCACCTGCACGTTCGTCAACGAGCGCCTGCGCGCCGAGCTGACCCTGGAGAAGGAATGGGTCGACGGCTTCGGCGGTGACACGGCGGAGATCACCGCGGACGGTTCCGACAGCGGGACCACGACGTCCACCGCGCCAGACGGCGCGTCGGTCACCATCGACGTGCTCTCGGGCGAGGTCGTCGACCTCAGCGAGGTGCTCGGCGACAACACCGGGACGTACACGACGACGCTGGAGTGCACCGACGAGGACGGCCTGAACTACGTCGAGGGCGAGCTGGACGGGACCTACGAGGTCCCGATGGTCCCCGAGAACGTCACCTGCACCTTCACCAACACCCGCACCTCGACGACCCTCACCCTGGACAAGTCCTGGACGAACCCGGCGGACGGTGACAGCGTCGACCTGGCGATCACCGGCGAGGCCGGTGAGGGCACGGGCACGGTCGCCGGTGACGGTTCGACCGACGAGCCGGCCACGCTGACCGTGTACTCCGGTGAGGTCGTCGACCTCGCGGAGGCGTTCGCCCCCGGCAACCCGGACTGGTACTCGACCCTGCTGACCTGTGACTCGGGGACGCTCGGCTACACGGCCGACGCCCTGTCCGGGACGCTCGAGATCACCGCGACCCCGGACGCCGGCATCTCCTGCCAGTTCTCCAACGTTCGTGAGACCGCCCAGGTCATCGTCGCCAAGGACGTGGCACCCGACACCGACTCGGGCCTGTTCGACCTGTCGATCAACGGCAACGTCGAGGTGGACGACGCCGGCGACGGCGATGCCTCCGACCCCGTCGAGGTGTTCGTCGGCGACCCGGTGACCGTGTCGGAGGCAGCCGGGACCGGCACCGACCTTGCCAACTACGACAGCGAACTGGCGTGCGACAACGACATCGCCCCCGAACCCAACACCGGAACGAGTGGCGAGTTCACCATCGGCACGGCCGACCTGACCGTGACCTGCACGTTCACCAACACCCGCAAGTCGGCCGAGCTCACCCTCACCAAGGACTGGGTGAACGGCGCCGACGGCGACATGGTGTCGCTGACCGCCAGTGGTGACAGCGGCAACAGCGTCGACGCGCTGGGTTCGTCGACGGCCCCGGACACCGACTCCGACGCCGTGCTCACGATCTGGGCCGGTGAGGCGGTCACCCTGTCCGAGGCCTACGCCGGCGGGAACACCGGCTCCTACACCGCCGAGCTGTCCTGCACCGAGGACATTCTGACCTACACGTCCGGGGACATCAGTGGCAGCTACGGCGTGCCGTCGGACCCGGTCGACGTGACCTGCACGTTCGTCAACACCCGCACGTCGGCCGAGTTGACGCTGGACAAGGACTGGGTCGACGGTGCCGACGGCGACACCGCCGACCTGGACATCACCGCCACGCTGGGTTCGGACCCGGCGGACGGCGCGACCGCCACGGCCGACGGGACCATCGGCACCTCCAACGACGGCACCACGGTGACCGCCGAGGTGCTGTCGGGCGAGACCGTGACCCTCGACGAGGTCCTCGGGGCGGGCAACACCGGCTCCTACGACAGCACGTTGTCGTGTGACGCGGCCGGGCTCGAACCCGAGCCGACCACGGGTACGACCGGCGAGTACACCATGCCGTTCGACCCAAGCGAGGTCACCTGCACGTTCACCAACACCCGCACCCGGGTCGACCTGGTGCTCGACAAGGAGTGGATCGACGCGGCGGCCGGTGACGAGGCGACGTTGACCGGCACGGGTGCCGTCGACGACGCCACCGACACGTCGACCGCCAGCGGCGCCGCCGGCAGCGAGCTCGACTCGCCGGTCGTGACGCTGGAGGTCCTGTCCGGCGAGACGGTCGCGCTCGAGGAGGTCCTCGGCGACAACGACGCCGTGTACGCCACCTCGCTGGCGTGCACCGACGGTGACCTGGCCTACGACGCGGGTGAGCTCGACGGGGAGTTGACGGTCCCGTCGGACGCCACCGAGGACATCACCTGCACGTTCACCAACGAGGCGGGCCGCGGCAACATCGTCATCGTCAAGAACGTCGAGGGCGCAGACGGCACCTTCGACTTCACCGGTGACTGGCCCGACCCCGACGACGACGACGCTTCGCTGGTCGGCGACTTCTCGATCACCACCGTGGACGAGACCGGCAGCGCGACCTGGACCGGTGTCCTGGTGCCACCGGACGGCGAGCCCTACACCGTCACCGAGCTCGACCCGACCCCGGAGTACGACGGCACCGACCTGGTGTGCGTCGACCCGGACGGCGGGTCCAGCGTGGACGGGCTGACCGGCTCGATCGACCTCGACGTCGGCGAGACCGTCACCTGCACCTACACCAACACCCAGCGTTCGACCATCACGGTGATCAAGGACGCCGTGCCGGACGACGACCAGGCGTTCACGTTCACGACGTCGGGTGACCCGTTGCCGGACACGTTCGACCTGGTCGACGACGGCACGGACACCACCAACTCGTTCACGTCCGACCTCCTCCCGGCCGACGACACCTACAGCGTCGAGGAGACCCCCGTGGAGGGGTGGACGCTGTCGAGCGCGACCTGCGACAACGGCGATTCGCCGGACGCGATCGACCCGGAGCCGGGCCAGAACGTGACGTGCACGTTCGTCAACGAGGCCGCGCCGGGCTCGGTCGTGGTCACCAAGAACGTCGAGGGTGTCGCGGACACCTACGCGTGGTCGTTCGACATCGCGATCGACCCGGTCGATGCCGGTGTCACCTCGCCACAGACCGTCTCGGGGACCGGCAACTCGAGCGACACGGTGACCTTCGAGCCGCTGACGCTCAACCAGACCTACACCATCCTCGAGCCGGACCTGCCGGCCGGGTGGGAACAGACCGTGTTCGACTGTGGTCCGGACGCGGAGCCCGACACCGAGGGCTACCAGGTCCGGATCACCGAGCCCGGCCAGCAGATCGACTGCACCATCACCAACGAGGCGCAGCCGTCGTCGGTCGCGGTCTACAAGACCGTGGAGGGCGTGGCCGACGACTTCACGTGGTCGTTCGACTTCACGATCGACCCGGCCACCGACGGTGAGCCTGCCACGCAGACCGCGTCTGGCACCGGCAACACGACCGAGTTCGTCCTGTGGGAGAACCTCGTCCCGGGCGAGACGTACACCATCACCGAGAGCGAGGTCGAGGGCTTCGACATCGGCGAGTTCGCCTGCACCGGCCTGGACGACCTCGACGACGACCCGACGTCGGTCACGTTCGTGGCCCCGCTGGGCACGGCCCAGGAGTTCACCGACGTGACCTGCACGGTCACCAACACCGCGGTGCCGTCGGAGGTCGAGGTCACCAAGACCGTCGAGGGCATCACCGGTGACCTCGCCTGGTCGTTCGACTTCACGATCAGCCCGGTGCCGACCGGCCAGGACGCCACCCTGCCGGCCTCGGGTTCCGGTGCCGGTGAGGCCACCGTCGGGTGGACCGACCTGGTCCCGGGCGAGATCTACACGATCACCGAGACCACGGAGGATGGCTACGACGCAGGCGTCCTGGTCTGCGACGGGGTCACCGACCTGGACGGGGCCGACGACGCGTCGGTCCAGTTCGAGGCGCCGCTCGGTGGCGACGGGCTCGAGATCGACTGCTCCATCACCAACGTGGCCGAGCCGTCCTCGGTCGCCGTCTACAAGTCCGTCGAGGGCGTGGCCGACGACTACGCATGGTCGTTCGACTTCACGATCGACCCGGAGACGGTCGACGAGGACGCCACCCAGACCGCCTCCGGCGTCGGCAACACGACCGAGTTCGTGGTCTGGGAGAACCTGGTTCCGGGCGAGACGTACACCATCACGGAGGCAGAGGTCGACGGGTTCGACATCGGCGAGTTCGCCTGCACGGGCCTCGACGACCTCGACGACGACCCGACGTCGGTGACGTTCGTGGCGCCGTTGGGCCTGGTCCAGGAGTTCACCGACGTGACCTGCACGGTCACCAACACGGCCCAGCCGGGCCAGGTGACCATCACCAAGACCACCCTCGGCGGCGACGGGTCGTTCACCTTCGCGATCACGCCGGACGGTGGTGACCCCGTCGAGTACGAGGTGACCACCGTGGACGGGACCGGCGAGGTCACGATCGGCGACCTGCTGCCGGGCGAGACCTACACGATCAGCGAGCTGGACCCGGGTTCGTCCTGGATCGCCGATGACCTGACGTGCACGGTCGCACGCGTCGACGGCTCGATGGAGATGGTGGACCCGGTCGGCGGGTTCACCGTCGAGGTCGGTGACGAGATCGCCTGTGGCATCACCAACACGGCCAAGGGCACGATCGTCATCGTCAAGAACGTCGAGGGTGCCGACGGCACGTTCGAGTTCACGGGCGACTGGACCCCGGACGGTTCCGAGGTGACCTTCCCGGTGACCACGATGGGTGGCACGGGCAGCGAGACCTTCGTCGACGTCGACCCCGGCGAATACACCGTCTCGGAGGTCGATCCGTACCCGGACTACATCGCCGAGGCGATCTCGTGCATCGGTGACGTCGAGGGCGACGACAGCAGCGTGGACGGGCTGGTCGGCACGATCAACCTCGACCCGGGCGAGATCGTGACCTGCACCTTCGGCAACACCGAGACCGCGACCGTGGTCGTGGACAAGGTGACCGACCCGGCCGACGACCCGACCGCGTTCGACTTCCAGTTCGGACCGCTCGACGGTGACGCGACCGACTTCGTGCTCGCCGACGCCGACGCCCCGGAGGTGTTCGGTGGCCTGGCTCCGGGCGACTACCTGCTCGACGAGCTGGTGCCCGACGGCTGGGTGCTCACCGACGTGACCTGCTCGCCCGAGCAGTTCGTGGACGGAACCCAGGCCACGATCACGGTCGAGGCCGGCGACACGGTCACCTGCACCTACACCAACAGTGGGCGCGGCGACCTGGTCATCGACAAGACCGTGACCAGCCTGGTCGAGCCGGGCGACGCCAGCTTCACCGTCACCTACGACCTGGTGGTCACGGGTGACTCGGCGGTCGCCGAGCCCTACACCGTCACCGACGAGCTGCTGTTCGGCGACGGGATCACGGTCGACGCGGCCACGGTCACCTCGACCGACGGCACGGTCAACGGCGACTGGGACGGCGAGACCGTCCTGGAAGTCACCGACGGGACCCAGTCCCTGCCGGCCGGCGACACCCACACCTACACGGTGGAGGTGTCCGGCACGGTCGGTGTCACGTCGACCTCGACCAGCCGCGACTGCGTGCTGGACGAGGGCGAGGACGGCACCGGGCTGCTCAACGAGGCCACGGTCACCTACGACAACGGGTCGAACACCGACGACGCGTGTGACGAGCCCGAGGAGCCGCAGGCCGACCTGGCGGTCACCAAGACCGGACCGGGGCACATCGTGCTCCAGCCGGGCCAGACCGCGGCACCGGTGGACTACACGATCACCGTGACCAACCTGGGTCCGGGCACCGCGGTCGACGCGGTCGCCACCGACACCCTCCCGGAGGGCCTGGACGTGACCGACGTCACGACCAGCGTCGGGACGTGTGACGTGGCGGACCTGGTGATCACCTGCGACCTGGGCGACATGGCCCCGGACGACGTGGTGACGATCATGGTGTCCGGCATCACGACGCCGTTCCTGGACGACACGTTCACCAACGTCGTCGAGGTCACGTCGAGCACGCCGGACCCGGACCCGGACAACAACCGGGACACGGTCACGACCACGATCACCAAGGAGCTGCCACGGACCGGCCTCGAGCTGACCTGGCTGGCCATGCTGGCCGCCCTGCTCCTGCTCGCCGGCCTGGCGATGCGCGACCTCGGTCGCGTCGCCGCACGCTCCACCACCCGGAAGCGCTGACCGGAAACACACCTGACGGGCCGCCGGCGGAACCACGCCGGCGGCCCGTTCTCATGCCCGCCCCTGATGGAGCGCTGGACGTTGCGAGCGCAGCGAGCAACTCCAACGTGCCCGCATCAGGTGTCGTCCGAAGCGCTCAGCGTCCACCGGGCACGCGTCGGTTGGGGAGCTCGTGCCCGCTGACGGGGTCCGATCCGACACTCGACCGCGGAGCCAGGCCCTTCCCACATCGGTTGGGGAGCTCGTGCCCGCTGACGGGTACCGATCCGACACTCGACCGGCGGGACGTCGCCGACGTTCCACCGGGCGGGGCGAGCGCAGCGAGCAACTCCATCGTGCCGCGGAGCGGCACGCGTCAGCAGGTCTCGGCGAGGGCGTCGAGGTCGTCGGCCAGCGCGGCGTAGTCGCGGCGGCCGAGGTGCTCGCGCATGTCGGCACCCGTCTCGGAGATGACCGGGTCGAGCTCGGGGTCCTCGCGTGCGGCGGCCAGCGCCAGGTTCGAGATCGCCGAGGCACGGTAAATCGCCGGATCGACGGTGACGTCGGTCTGCTCGACTGCGTCCACCTCGAGGGCGCCCGGGACGGCCAACGCCGCACACATCGCGGCGAGGTCCGCCGCCGCGGCCTCCGCGCCGTCGCCGGTGCCCTGTTGCAGGGACGGCCCGTCCCCGCCGGTGTCGCGGAACACCACCCAGCCGACGCCCAGACCGACGAGGAGCGAGACGAGCGCGATGCCGACCAGGAGGCCACGTGGGACCGGCCCGCGACGCACCGGGCGAGCAGCAGGAACCGGATCCACGATGACCATCCTCGGACGTGACGAATCGGCGACCGCGCCACGGCGTCGGAATCCCCCCGTCGCCCCCGGTCCGGTCGAGACCTCGTCCGAAGATAGCCCCGCCGGCGGGAGGGTGGTCGGTCCGGGTGGCAGCGGCGGCCCTGCGAGGGCGCGGACCGCCTGATTGCTACGATCCTGACGGATCCGTGGAGATCCAGCGCGATCCAGCAACACGACGATCCGCACCCGCGACCCGACCGCCGAGCGCCAATGCCTCCCACCACCGCCGCGACCGACGGGCCGGACACCGTCGAGGACCGCCTGCGCGCGGCCGGCTGGCGGATGACCGTGCAGCGGCGCGTCATCGCCGAGGCGTTCGACCAGCGGCGACGCGACGGGCGCGACGTCCACCTCACGGCAGAGCAGGTCCTTGCCGCGGCCCGTGCCACCCTGCCCGACGTCAGCCTCGCCACCGTCTACAACACGCTCAACGACCTGGTCGAACTGGGGGCCCTCGCCGAGGTCTCGCCGGACGACGGGCCCCGGCGCTACGACGCGAACGTGGCCGACGACCACCAGCACCTGGTCTGCGTGGACTGCAGCAGGGTCGTGGACGTCCACCTGCCGACGCGCCCGACCCTCGGACCCGACGCACGCCACGGGTTCGACGTCGCCGGCGTCGAGGTCACGTTCCGTGGGCGGTGCCCGGACTGCCGGGCGGCCTGAGGCCGCCGGCCCGGACTCGTCGCACCACTCGACCGGAGGTTCGTCCGTGGAGGCATGGTCCGTGGCCGACCGCCGACGCCGGTTGGTGCGCCGTCACCACCTGGACGCGACGGCGTCTGCCCCCGACGGCTCTGAGGCACCCGAGGCCACCGTCGCACGGGTGTCCCGCAGCATGGTCGGGTTGCACGGCACCGATCCGGTCGCGGTGTTCCTGCAGGTCCGTGCTCGTGTGCCCGGGGTCGCCGCCGATGCCGTCGAGCACGCCCTCTACGACGCGCGGACGGTCGTCCGGGTGCTCGCGATGCGTCGCACCATGTTCGTCGTCGATCCCGTCGACATGCCGATGCTGAAGGCAGCCGTCACCGACCGGCTGGGCGCCGCCGAACTGCGCCGGACGGCGAAGTGGATCGAGGAGGCGGACCTCGCGCGGGACGGCCAGGCATGGGTCCGAGCGGCCGCGGTCGACACCGTGGCCACGCTGGCCGAGCACGGGCCGATGACCGCGCTCGACCTGCGGGCCCACGTCCCCGCACTGGCCGAACAGATCGTGCTCGGACGGGGCAAGCCGTGGGAGGGCAAGGTCGGCATGTCCACGCGCGTCCTGTTCTGGCTCGCCACCACGGGGCGGATCGTCCGCGGGCGCCCGGGCGGGTCGATCGCCTCCACGAACTGGGAGTGGGCCCTCACCGAGGACTGGCTCGGCGACGACGCCCCCGGACTGGATGAGTCGGACGACCCGGAACGGGCCGACGCGGCCGTGGCCCTCGCGCGTCGCTACCTCGCCGCCTTCGGGCCGGCGACGTTCGACGACGTGCAGTGGTGGACCGGGTGGACCAAGACCCTGACCCGGGCCGCGCTGGCGGCCATCGGACCGGACGTCGTGATGGTGCAGGACGGCCTCGGCGGGACGACCGAGGCCCTGGTCCTCCCCGGCGACGGTGCGCCACCGGACCCCGCCACCGCCGAGGAGTCGCCGGTCGTCGCGCTGCTGCCGGCACTCGACGCCACGCCCATGGGATGGAAGCAGCGTGGGTTCTGCCTCGGCACCCGCACCGGCTTCCCCAGTGCGTTCTTCGACCGCAACGGCAACATCGGCCCGACGGTCTGGGCCGACGGCCGGGTCGTCGGTGCCTGGACCCAGCGGGCCGACGGCGAGATCGCGTGGCGGCTGGTCGACGACCACGGGATCGACGAGGCCGCGGTGGCCGTCCAGGCGGCGGCGGTCGCCGAGTGGCTCGGGGACCTGCGCTTCACGCCACGCTTCCCCACGCCGTGGCAGGTGGAGCTGCAGTCCGCCTGATCCGGCCCCGGGCGGCAGGTGTCACCTGCGGTGGTCAGTCCCGGTCGACGACCCGGATCGTGTCACCCGGCGACGCCTCGCCGCGCTCGACGACCTTGACGTAGATCCCCCGCAGCCGCATCGCCTTGCCACGCTCGCTGCTGACCATGCGCTGGGCCTCCGCCCCGAAGCGCCGCACGAACTTGATGCAGCCCGTGTGGGGCTTGGCGGTCACCTCGACCAGGGCGGAGCCCAGCCTGAGGCGGTCCCCGGGAACCAGCTCGTCGGTCGACAGGTCGAGGTCGACGACCACCTGGTCACCGGCCCACGGCCAGCGGGTCCGTTCGCCGTTCGCGACCAGGTCGAGGAACCGGGCGTTCATCAACGTCAGCTGGGCCTCGACGTCGGGGTCGTCGCCACGATGGCGCCAGTCGTCGCCGACCAGGCCGTCCTCGGCGGTGAAGCTGCCCGTGCCCAGCACGCGGCGTTCGAAGGCGCCCGGGCGGGCGACGACCATCTCGACACGGCCGGTGCCGGAGGGCGACGCCGCGACCCGGTCGAGCCCGGCCTCCAGCTCGGCCGTGGACAGGTGGTCGGTGACGACGCCCTCGTCGACGGGGGCGGTCAGGGTGGACATGCGATCCTCGCTCGGTCGTTGCGTGGCCGAGTCTGCCACCATGCGTCGGGCAACGCCAAGTGCGACGGGTCCGGCGTGCGCGACGACGACACGATGACGGCGACACGATGATGGCGACACGATGGTGCGCGCAGACACGCGCGTCACGCCGCGTGCCGTGGAGTCGGACGGCCTATCGTGGGGCGGAACCGATCGACGGACGGAGCCCGACGTGCAGCTCGCCCATTTCCTGTCCTACGCCGGCAACCCACGCGAGACCGCCGAACAGGTCGTCGCGCAGGAGTCGGCCGGGCTCGACATCGTCTGGGTCGCGGAGGCCTACGGCTTCGACTCGCCGACCCTGATGGGCTACCTCGCCGCGCGGACCGAGCACCTGCAGATCGGGTCGGCGATCCTCAACGTGTTCTCGCGCACCCCGGGCGCCATCGCCCAGACCGCGGCGGGGCTCGACAACGTCAGTGGGGGACGGGCGATCCTGGGTCTCGGCGCCTCCGGTCCCCAGGTCATCGAGGGGTTCCACGGCGTGCCCTACCGCAAGCCGCTGACCCGGACCCGCGAGGTGATCGACGTCGTCCGCCTGGCGCTGCGACGTGGGACGCTGGAGTACCAGGGTGACACCGTGACCCTGCCGCTGCCGGCCGACCAGGGCATGGGACTGGGCAAGCCGCTCAAGATGATCAACACGCCCGAGCGTCCGGCCGTGCCGATCTACATGGCGTCGCTCGGCAGCAAGTCGGTGGCCACCGCCGCCGAGATCGCCGACGGCTGGATCCCGCACCTGTTCCTTCCCGAGCGGGCCGAGCGTGTCTGGGGCGAGTCGCTGGCCGACGGGCGGTCGCGGCGCAGCGGCGAGCTGGGCGACCTGGAGGTCGTGGCCGGCGGGCTGCTGGCCATCACCGATCGACCCGAGCAGGCCGAGGCCATCCTGGCGGAGGGCCGCAAGGTGGCGGCGCTGTATGTGGGCGGCATGGGTGCCCGTGACAAGAACTTCTACAACGACCTGTGGGTCGACTACGGGTTCGACGACGAGGCCGCGACGGTGCAGGACCTGTACCTGTCCGGCAAGAAGCGCGAGGCCGCGGCGGCCTTCGACGGCGACACCATCGCGGCGATGAACCTCGTCGGCGACGAGGCCTTCGTGCGTGACCGCCTCGACGCCTTCCGTGCAGCCGGCGTCACCGTGCTCAACGTGATCCCGGCCGGCCCCGACCCGCTCGGTGACCTCGCCCGGGTCAAGGACTGGGTGGCGTAACCGCGCCCGACGACTGCCGGGGACGGCCGATCGACGGTGTCGCGGCCGCCCGGGTCGCCAGCATGCTCGACGTCGCCCGCGACCACGCCCGCCGCCACGGCGTGCCCGACGACCCCGGACCCGCGCCCGCGCCCGATGCACGGATGCCGGCCGTGGGCACGACGGCGTCGCGCACCTTCGTCGTCACGTCCGACGACACCGCGGCCGCGATGGGCCACCCCGACGCTGGCATGGCCGTGCTGGCCAGTCCCCGCCTGGCGCTGTGGTTCGAGCTGGTCTCCGGGGACACCCTGCCGGCACCGGGGGACACCACGTCCCACGTCGGCTCCGGGATCCTGCTGCACCACCTGGGCCCGGCCCGCGTCGGCGACACCGTCGAGGTCCGTGTCGAGGTGGCCACCGTCGCCGGCCGCACCGTCGGCCTCACCTGTGACGCCCGGGTCGGCGACGACCTGGTCGGCACGGGGTCCCACCAGCGCGTCCTGCTGGCGTGAACGACGACGGGCCGGAGCGAACCCCGGACGGCCACCACGTGGTGATCGACGGTCGGCGCTGGCGCGCCACGGACCCCGACCTGCCCGAAGCGCTCCGCAGCGCCCTGGTCGGCGAGCTCATGGCGGCGCGTCGAGCCGTCGGTGCGGCCGACACCGACGTGGCCGTGCGGCGCGCTCGGGACCGCGTCCAGGACGCCAAGGTCGCGCTGGGCGAGCGCGGCCATCCGTGGTGGGAGGAGGCGGACGACGACCAGCGTCGGGAGCGCGTGGCGGCGACGCTCCGGGCCCTGGCGCGTCGGGCCGACGGCGGTCCGGTGGGCCTGTCGACGGCAGCGCAGGTGCTGCCCGACGGGCGGGACGGGCACGAGCCACCCGGCCCGGTGCACGACGTCGCCGCCGACCTGGTGGCCGGCGGCGACGTGGTCTGGGTGGACGAGGCGCGGGACGCCGTCACCCTGCGGAACTAGTTCGTGCGACCGTCCTGGCGGGAGTCGCCGCCCAGGCCCGGGTGAGGCGTGTTGGGGATGACGCCGAGCCGGCCGGCCTGGAAGTCCTCGAAGGCCTTGACCAGCTCGCCCCGGGTGTTCATCACGAACGGTCCGTGCCAGGCGATCGGCTCCTGGATCGGCTCGCCACCCAGGACCAGGACGTCCATGCGCGGCGTGCGCGACTCCTGGGCCTCGTCGGCCGTCACGACCAGCACGTCGCCCTCGCGACGGAAGGTCGCGAGCTGGCCGGTACGGATCGGGGCACGCGAGTCCCCGACGGTGCCACTGCCACCCAGCACGTAGGCAAGGGCATTGAAGGCCGGGTTCCAGGGCAGGCGGACCTCGGCGCCGGGCTCGATGGTCAGGTGCGCCATCGTGATCGGCGTGTGGGTGATGCCCGGGCCCTTGGTCCCGTCGAGCTCACCGGCGATCAGCCGGACGAGCGCACCACCGTCGTGGGAGGTCAGCAGGCGCACGTCGCCACCGCGGATGTCCTGGTAGCGCGGGTCCATCATCTTGTGGGCCTTCGGCAGGTTGACCCACAGCTGGAAGCCGTGGAACAGCCCGCCGGACACCACCAGGTCCTCCGGCGGCCGCTCGATGTGCAGCAGCCCGGAGCCCGCGGTCATCCACTGGGTGTCGCCGTTGGTGATGACCCCGCCGCCACCGGTCGAGTCCTGGTGCTCGAAGGTCCCGTCGATGATGTAGGTCACGGTCTCGAAGCCGCGGTGCGGGTGCCACGACGTGCCCTTGGGCTCGCCCGGCGCGTACTCCACCTCACCCATCTGGTCCAGGTGGATGAACGGGTCGAGGTCGGCCAGGTCGACGCCCTGGAAGGCGCGTCGGACCGGGAAGCCCTCGCCCTCGAACCCGCGGGGGGCCGTGGTGATCGACTTGACGGCACGCGCCGCGGCGTCGTCGGGCGCGGTGACCCGGGGCAGTTGGAGGAGGTTGTCGACGGTGATGGCGGGCATGGGATCCCTCCGGAGGTGGTTGCTCGGCGTCGGTGCGACGTCGTCATGGAGAAAGCTGTTGATCGTTCAAGTATTCCCGGCCTCGACCTGCGGGGTCACAGGTACCGGTTGCGGGTCAGCCAGCGGAAGGCGAAGAAGCCCCAGATCGGTGGGAGGTAGAACGTGGCCGTCCGGAACAGGATCGCGATCCCGAAGGCCGCCCCCTGCGGCACGCCGGCGGCGGTCAGGCCGTAGGTCAGGGCGCCTTCCACCACCCCGATGCCACCGGGGATGGGCATGATGCCGGCGAACAGCGACACGCCGACGTAGATCAGGAGCAGTTCCGGGAGACCGACCGGGTACCCGAGGGCGATCGTGAGCGCCCCGAGGGTGAGTGCGTAGACCAGGTTCTCGCCGAGGTTGCCGACCAGGAGCAGCCCCAGCCGGCGCATCGAGCCAAGTCCCCGCACGGCGTCGAGTGCCTGGCCGCCGTAGGTGCGGACCCGCGTGACGAGCGCTTGTCGGGTCCGTGGGATGGCTGCGACGGCGATCGCCAGGATCGCCACGACGAGGACGACGATCAGCGCGACCTGCGTCCAGTCGACCGAGCTGCCGCTCGTGTCGAACTCCAGGTCGAGACTGGTCGGGGTCAGCACCAGCAGCGCGACCACGATCAGCACCTGGGACAGGAACAGGAAGAACGAGTCCAGGGCGCCCACGGTCAGTGCCGTGACGCTGGACAGGCCGTGCCGCTGGAAGAATCGCACGTTCATGGCCACGCGGGCCGCCGCCGTGGGCACGGTCAGGGCGATGTATGCCTGGGCCAGTTGCAGGACGTAGACCCGGGACAGGGCCAGTGGGATGGGTGAGGCTCCCAGGGTCGACAGCCCCTGGGTGACGGGAACGAGCTGTCCGATCACGAAGGCCACGCCGACCAGCCACCAGTCCGCGCCCTGCAGGGCGGTGGCCAGGTCCGCCACGTCCAGCCCGGCGACGACCTTCGCCAGGGCCAGGAACGCCAGGACCGGCAGTCCGATCTGCAGCGCCGACGCCCAGGTGACCCGACGCAGGCCCGCCAGTTCGGGTGCCTCCCCGTCGACGCTGGCTGCGGCGGCGTCGCGGATGTCGTCGAGGTCGAGGTCCCCGTCGCGCAGGTCGCGATGCTGTTCGGGTGTGCAGGCGGCCCGCTGGAGGAAGGGCAGGATCGCGGCCAGGCCGTCGTCGCCCAGCGCCGAGCGCGCCACGCGGATGGCGGGGTCGACGCCCAGGCCCAGGCAGGTGGCCACCAGCGCCTGGGCCCGGTCGATGCCCTGGCGCCAGTCGTCGGCCCCGATCGTGGCGCCGCGGAAGTCGACCAGTCCGACCTCGGTCCGGATGCGCACGAGCCGGTGTCCGTCCACGGCCCGGTGGGCGATGCCCACCTCGTGGAGGCGCCCCAGCGTGGCCCAGCTCGCCCGCGCGGCGTCCTCGTCCCAGTGGCCGGCGAGCGACTGCAGGTCGTCCGGTCGCTCCAGGACCAGCACCGCGTCGTCGTTGGGCGTGACGCCCACCACGACCACTGGCTGCGTCGCGACGCCGGCCTGGGCGGCCATGAGGGTCAGGAGCGCCTCGTGCTCGACCTGGGCGACGCGGCCGCGCAGCGCGGTCGCGTCGGCGTCGCGATACCAGACGCTGCGCCACAGGGCGGACAGGAACTGGGTGTCCGACGCGTCCCCGCCGTAGACCTTGACGTCCAGTCGGCGACCCTCGACGTCGACCACGTCGACCAGGAAGACCCCGGCGGGTTGGCGCTGCGTGGCCTCGATGGAACTGACCTCCACGCCCAGGTCCGCCAGGACGGCGACGACGTCGGTGATCGGCGGTCGACCGCGGGTCGATCCGAGCGCGAGGTGCACCGCGGCGGAGGCCGCCAGCCCGACGAGCAACGTGGCCGTGGCCACGCTCGGGGACAGTGCGCCCAGCAGGACCAGCCCGCCGGTGCCCAGTCCGAGTGTCCAGCGACACCATCGGCGGGTGGCCCTGGTCAGGTGGGGGACCGCCACGGCCACGATCGCCATCGAGATCGCCAAGCCGGTCCAGGGCAGCCCGGGGGATGCCGCAGTGGTCCCCTGCCAGGCCACGTCCCAGCCACCGGTGGCGAGGCGGCCGACCAGCAGGGCGAACGGCACCGTCGCGGCGGCCGCGGCAACGAGGTCCCGGGCCAGCATCCAGCGTCGCCGCACCACCACCGCGACCACCACGACGATGCTCAGGACCGTCACGGCCCGGACGAGGGCGCGCCACAGCGGTTGGAGGCCGTCGGGGAGCGCCTGGATGACGCGAGTGACGTCGGCCTCGAACCCGGAGGGTGGCACGGCCACGAGGCTGAGCAGGGCGAGGCCCACCAGGACGGCTGCCAGCACGAGGACGTCCGTGGCCCTGCGGGCCCGGGGCTCGTCGTCGGGACCGACGAACAGGCGCAGCCGCCATCGCCGCCGGTCGCCACCGGCGCCACGAGCGTCGCGACCGCCGCGGTGGTCGACGTCGTGGCGGTCGGCGGGATCGGCGTCGACGGAGTCGGCGGCACGTGCGGGTTCCGCCATCGATCCTCCCCGGATGGTGACGCGGCCACACTAGTCAGCCCGGGGTTGGTTCGAGGAGCCCGTCGACGGGCGCTCCCGGGCCGATTCGCCGGCCCCGACCCGGTGTAGAGTGCGAGACGTCGAGGTACGGAGGCCGACGTGGGTCGATGGCAGGTGCGAGTGGCGGCGCTGGTGGCCACGCTGGCACTCACCCCGATGGCCCTGCTGGCCTGTGCGGGGTCGGGCGATGACGCTGCCCCCACGAGCACGGTGGATCCCACCGGCCGTGAATGGGTGCTCGCCGAGCTCGAGGGCGAGCCGGTCCCCGACATCGCCGAGATCACGCTGACGGTCGAGGACGGCCAGCTGAGCGGGTCGGCAGGCTGCAACCGCTACACGGGCACGGTCGACCTCGCCGACCAGTCGATCAGCATGGACTCCGAGGTCGCCTCGACGATGATGGCCTGCCCGGAGGACGTGATGGCGCTCGAACAGTCCTACCTGGCTGCCATCGCGTCGGCTGCCGGCTGGACCGCCACGGACGACCAGTTCACCCTGCTCGACGCCGACGGCAACCCGGTGGCGGTCTTCGCCCAACCGTGACCCTGCGGCTCCGATGGCGCGGGCATCCTGGTTCCGGGCACCGCCATCGCATGCCACGTAGGGTGCCGGCGAAGTCCTCCAGCCCGCCCAGGACGGCCACAGCCCGTGTCGACCCGTGATCCCGGCAACGACCCCTTCACGCCCGGCTACGGCGTGGTCCCGCAGGTGTTCGCGGGTCGACAGGCCGAGTTCGCCGACTTCGAGGGCGTCGTCCTGCGGCGGGTCGCACACGGCACCTACGAACCCGCCCGGTTGCTGACCGGTGACCGGGGCATGGGCAAGACCGCGTTGCTCAAGCAGTTCGAGGCCGAGGGCCGCGAGGCCGGTCACTGGGTCGCGCGGATCTCGGCGGTGCGTGGGGACGCGGCCCTGCCGGACCTGGTCGAGGCCGTGGTCGACGCGCTCGACGAGGCCGGCGTCGCCGTCCGGCTGCCCCGAGCGGCCAAGCAGGCCCTCAAGCGGACCACCGGGATCACGGTCGGGCCGACCGGGATCGCCGTCGGTGACCGCGCACCCAGCCGATCCGCCGTGGCCCGCTGGCACAAGGACCTCACCGCGGTCCTGGTCGGGGCCGCCGGGCTCGCGCGCGAGGCCGGCGTGGCGCTGCTGGCGATGCTGGACGAGGCCCAGAACATCGACCGGCAGTCGATGGGGGCGCTGTTCCACGCGTTCCAGGAGGCCCAGTCCACGACGGTGACCGAGCACCACGACTCGGGTGCTCGCCTGCGCCACCACCTGCCCCTGGCGATCTACGTCGCCGGCCTCCCCGGCCTGACCTCGTTGCTGCGCGCGGCCGGCACGACCTTCGGCGAGCGTGCCCGCCACGTCCAGCTGCTGGCCCTGTCCGACAACGACGTCGGCGAGGCGTTCACGGCCTTCGCGGCCACCCGTGGGATCACCGTCGACGCCGACGCGGGGGATGCGTTCGTCGAGGTCGTCGGCGGCTACCCGTACTTCCTCCACGTCGTGGGATCACGCGTGTGGGTCGCCGGTGACGGCCCGGTGATCACCCGGGAACAGGTGGTCGCCGGCTGGGAGGCCGCCCGCCCCACGATCGAGGCGTTCTACGAGGATCGGCTCAAGGACATCACCGACACGCAGCGCCGGTACCTCGAGGCTGCCGCGGCTCTGGACGAGTCCGACCGGACGTCCGGGGCGATCGCGGCGGCGCTGGACGCGACGACCGAGTCGGTGGGCTCGACCCAGCAGTCCCTGATCGACACCCACGGGCTGCTGCGGCGAAGCGGCCGGGGCAAGGTCGCCTTCACGCTGCCCGGCATGGACCGCCACCTGCGCGGTTGAGGTCGGGTGCGTGCTCCGCGGCCTCTTGGGGCTCCAGCCCCATCCACGCGAGAACGGACGGCCCGGGTGGGCCGTCCGTTCGTCGAGGATGCGTCGTGCTCAGGCCAGGAGGCTGGACTTCTGGGCCTGGAACTCCTGGTCGGTGATCGTGCCGGAGTCGCGCAGCTCGGCCAGCTTGGCCAGCTCGTCGGCCACCGAGTGCTGGGTGCCACCACCGCCGGCCGCGTCGCGGATGTAGGCGCGTGCCGCCTCGTCGGCCGCCTTGGCGTCCTGCACGCGGCGCTCGGCCATCCCGTCGCCCTTGGCGATGAGGTAGATCAGCACGCCGAGCCACGGGATGACGAGGATGAACAGCACCCAGAAGGCCTTGGCCCAGCCACCGGTTTCGTGGTCGCGAAAGAGGTCGCTCACGACGCTGATGAGGACCCAGATCCAGGCCACGAAGAGGAAGACCATGAGCATGGTCCAGAAGAGGTCGAGCAACGGCATGATGCGTCCTGTTCGATTCGATGAGGTCGTGCGAGACGGTCGAGGAAGGCTCTCCGGCGTGATCCTAGCAAGGATCCGCGTAGCAGCCAGAACACTGCCGCGAGGCGAGTTCGACCCGTCCGAACGGGGGATGTTCTGGGATCGATGTCCATGGGGACGCTGCGGGACGGCGGTCGGTCGTCATACGATCGGAAACGAACGAGGTCGTTGTTGTTGCAACGACGAATCGACCACCACCACGTCCACCACACGAAGGGTCACAGATGGCTGCCAAGGCACATGCACGCTGGGAAGGCGACCTCGACTCGGGCTCCGGTTCGATGGAGACCGGCACCGGGCTGTCCGCCACGTTCACCAAGGGCACGCGGTTCGCCGACGAGGAGGGCAGCAACCCCGAGGAGTTGATCGGCGCTGCACTGGCCGGCTGCTTCTCGATGGCGCGGTCCAACATCCTCGCCGGTGAGGACCTCTCCCCGCGTTCGGTCGAGACCAACGCCACCGTCTCGATGCAGGTCGGCGACGACGGTCCGCGCATCAGCCGGATCGCGCTCGACACCACCATCGACGCCGACGGCGACGACGACACCCTGCGGTCCCACGCCGAGGCGGCCAAGAACGGCTGCCCGGTGTCCAAGGCCCTGACCGGCGTCGACGAGATCGTCCTGGACGTCACCATCGCCTGACCCCATCGCGACGAAACCCTTCGCCGCCCCGGACCGTGCTGGTCCGGGGCGTCGTCGTGCATGCGGGACAGGCCCCGGGGGCCGTGCCATCATGGGGGGCGACGGTCCCGATGCACCCGCGAGCAGGAGACGTGACGTGGCCGACCCGGGCAAGGGCGGGCATGATGCCGTCGGGACGACGGACCCGCGGGCCACGCACGACGCGGCCCCGGGCGTCGCGGACACGGGGGGTCGGACCGCCGGCGGGTCACCGGCCTCCCGGTCCACCACCCGGATCGAGATCAGCACCGGGACCTTCGTCCGCGCCATCCTCACGATCCTTGCGACCCTGCTGCTGATCAGGGTGGCGCGAGCGGCCAGTGGCCTGCTCGTCCTCCTCGCGATGTCGTTCTTCTTCAGCCTGGCGCTGGACCCGGCCGTGCGGAGCCTGCACCGCCGCTTCGGGTGGCGCCGGGGGGCTGCCGTCGGCGTGATCTACGCCGGGCATCGCGTTCGTGGTGTTCATGATCGTCGTGCTGATCCCGGCGATCGCCCAGCTGGCCACCCAGATCTCGACGAATTTCGACGACTGGCTGCTGCAGTTGCGTGACTGGAGCCAGTCCACCTTCGGGTTCCCGGTCCCCAGCGAGGAGGTCGCTGCCGATGCTGGGCAGGCCGGCGACCTGATCGGCACCTACATCGACCAGCCGCTGGGTGCGGTCCTGGGCTTCGCGTCGGCCGGGGTTTCGCTGGTCTTCAACCTCGCCACCATGGCGATGTTCACCTTCTACTTCACCGCGGACATGCCGCGGATCCAGCGGGCCGTGCTGCGCCTGCTCACGCCCCGGCAACAGGAGCGCGTCGGGTGGACGTGGGACACCGCGATCGTCCAGACGGGTGGCTACTTCTACTCGCGCATGCTGCTCATGCTGATCAACGGCCTGGGCTTCTTCGTCACGATGGCCTTCGTCGGTGTGCCGGTCGGCTTCGCGCTGGCGTTGGCCGTGTTCGGCTCGTTCGTGTCGGTGTTCATCCCGGCCGTGGGCACCTACATCGGTGGGGCCGTGCCGTGCCTGGTCACGCTGGCCGTCGCCGGCTGGGTGCCCGCGTTGATCGTGCTGGGCTACGTGCTGGTCTACCAGCAGGTCGAGAACTACTGGCTGAGCCCGCGGATCAGCGCCGACACCATGTCGATCAACGGCGGCCTGGCCTTCGGTGCGGCGATCGCCGGCGGGGCGATCGCCGGCCCCCTGGGAGCGTTCGTCGCCCTACCGGTCGCGGCACTCATCACCTCGTCGATCAGCAACTACGCCCGCAGCTACGAACTGGTCTACGACTCCCAGCTGGACGACGACGACCCCTGACCCCCTCCCGTCGAGTGTGCGGATCCCTCCATCCGGCTGGAGTGAACGGCTCACCCGACGAGTTCGTGCCGGACCAGTGTCGTCGAGTGTGCGAATCGCTCCAGCTGGGTGGGAGCACGCGGCTCACTCGAGGAAGAGGTCGGCCTCGGCGGCCCGGATCTCTTCGCGGATGTCCTGGACGACCTGCCCCGGTCGGTCGACGAGATCTCGCCAGGTGATGTGCAGGAGCGGTCGCCACCCCGTCTCGACGATGTCGGCCTCGCGTATCTCGTCGTCGTTCTGGTCGATCGGGGAGCCATGGGCCCGCTTCGAGTCGAGCTCGACGCCGACCATGTGTGGGAGCCACACCGCGTCGATGTAGCGCTGCCTCCCCGTAGCATCGACGACCGGGTGGTTCATCGCGGTCGGCGAGATCCCGGCCTGCGTGGCCGCGCGTAGGAAGAACGACTCGAGCTCGCTCCAGCAGTCCTTCTCGAGCGGGGACAACTCATCACACACGCGCAGCAGGTTGCGCTTGCCACGGACCCGACCCATCCCGCCGACGACGGTGCGCAGTTCGAGGGCGTCGGCCAGGTCGTTGCGCACCGCATGGGCAACCGACCGTCGCAGCGCCGTCGGCCCGACCACTGCCGCGAGGTCGCACAACGTCCGAGCGGGAGACGTGACCGGGAACACGCCGACACGACGCATGTGGTCGTCCGGGAGTCGTCGCGTCCGATGGACACAGATGTCGCCTGGCAGTGTCGGGAACGTCCGTTGGTGCACGAGCAGCGCCAGTCCTGCGTCCAGGCCCGGCGGCAGGTCCAGGGCATGCAGACGGGCCGCGCTCTGTCGTGCCAGCACCACCTGGCCCCCGACGGCGAGGAGGGCAGCCATCGCCCGCACCGGCCACGAGTCGGGAACCTCCGCCCCGCGGTAGACCCCGGGCATGAGGAGCCTGAACCTCCCCGTGTCCAGCCACTGGGCGAGGGTCGACGACGAGAGGCCGAGTTCCAGGGCCTGGGCACGGCTGAACACCCCGAACTGACGTCGGGCGATCGCTGACAGTTGGTCGATGACCGTTCTCGGAGGTGACATCTGCCCAGCGTGGTCGATGCCACCCCACCGGGAGGCGTCGGATGCCGACCTGTGGACGTCGTCGCTCCACCCGTCGGGTGTGCGGTTTCCTCCAGCCCGTTGGAGCCATCAGCACACTCGACGAACGGGGAGGGGCCGCGACAGGTCGGGTGTGCGGTTTCCTCCAGCCCGTTGGAGCCATCAGCACACGCGACGAAGGGGGGCTCGACGAAGGGGGGGTCTCGAGGCG
>NZ_JAHOPH010000011.1 GCF_019798055.1 Salsipaludibacter albus
CTCCGGCGCCGGACCCGGAGCCCGAACCGGCGGCAGCCGCCCCGGACCCGGTCGGCGCCGAGCCCGCCTCGCCGCACGAGGCCCCGGCCGCGGAGGTCGACCAGGATGCCCCCGACGAGGCCCCCGACGAGGTCCGGGACGAGGACGAGGACCCGATCGACCAGGTCGCCCGTGAACAGGCCCGCCTGTCCGCGTCGTTGCAGCAACTGGCCGATGACGTCTGGTCGCGGGGCAACGACTGAGGACCTCCGCCGTGCCGACGCGTCGCGGTGGCTGCCACCGCACCCGCCATCCCCGTGGCCGGCGGATCGCGCTGCTGGTGCTCGCCCTGGCCATGGTGCTGGCCGCCTGTGGTGACGACCGCGCGGTCGCGTGGCGCGACCTGGACGTCTTCCTCCCCGAGGGCTGGGTGGTGATCAACGCCTACGAGGGAGCCCTGTACGTCGCCGACGGCTCGCCGGGGGGCGAGGCCGGTGACCCCGGCGACCAGGAGGTCGGTGTCCAGTTCACGATCGAACCCGGCACCACGGCCGACGACTGGCGCACCTTCGTCGAGGAGCAGGACGGAACCCTGGAGCGTGACGAGGCCGTCACGGTCGACGACCTGCCGGCGACCCTGCTGGAGTTCTCCTTCGACGGCTCGACCGGGCCCCCACCGACCCGCGAGCAGATCGTCGTCGTCCCGTCCCGGTCGCTGGTGGTGTTGTCCCAGGCGGTGCCCGTCCAGGGCCAGCAGGACGGACCCGAGGTCTTCGACGCCCATGTCGCCGAGTTCGACGCGCTGCGCGACTCGATCGACTTCGGCGCGCCAGAGGACTACGTGGAGTGACCGGGCCGGGGGCCGTTCGACCATTCCCGGGCCAGGGCCCCGACTGCGGCCTGCAGTAGCCTGACGACCGGTATTCCCGTCCCGGGCGCGCTCGTGTCGCCCGCCCCGAACCACAGCAAGGTCCTCACCATGAAGGTTGCAGTCATCGGAGTCGGCCACGTCGGGCTGGTGACCGCCGCGGCACTCGCCGAATGGGGTCATGACGTCGTCGGCATGGACGACGACGCCGAGAAGATCAAGACCCTCGAGGCAGGTGAGGTCCCCTTCCACGAGCCCGGCCTGCTCGAGCTGATCGAGCGCAACGTCGATGCCGGTCGCCTGGTCTTCACGTCGGAGGCCCGCGAGGCCATCGCCGACCAGGAGGTCATCTTCGTCTGCGTCGGCACGCCGTCGCTGCCCGGTGGCGGCCCGAACCTGTCCTACGTGGAGCGGGTCGGCCGGATGGTCGCCGCCGACGCCACCGACGACGTCGTGCTGGTCGAGAAGTCGACCGTCCCGGCCAACACCGGCCAGCGGCTGGGGCAGATCATCACCCACGAGCAGCAGCGTCACGGCCAGCGGGTGCAGATCTCGGTGGCGTCCAACCCGGAGTTCCTCCGCGAGGGCACCGCCGTCGAGGACACCCTGCACCCCGACCGGGTCGTGTACGGCGTCAGCGACGACCTCGCCCTGGAGCGGCTGCGTGGGGTGTACGCCCACGTCGTCGAGCAGGACGGCTGCCCCGTCGTCGAGACCGACGTGCCGACGGCCGAGCTGATCAAGCACGCCTCCAACGGCTTCCTCGCCACCCGGATCTCGTTCATGAACCAGGTCGCGCGGATCTGCGAGCGCGTCGGCGCCGACGTCGACGTCGTCGCCGAGGGCATGGGCCACGACGCCCGCATCGGGCCGCACTTCCTGCGTGCCGGGATCGGCTACGGCGGGTCCTGCTTCCCCAAGGACGTCGACGCCTTCATCCACCTCGCCCGCCACGTGGGCGAGGACTTCGGGATCCTCGAGCACGTCCGCGAGGTCAACGGCTCGATGCTGGACCTCGTCGTCACCAAGCTCCGCACCGAGTTGTGGCACCTCGACCAGAAGGTCGTCACGATCCTGGGGGCGGCCTTCAAGCCCGGCACCGACGACCTGCGCGAGGCGCCGGCGATGCACCTGGCCCGTCGCCTGATGGCCGAGGGTGCGACCGTGCGGATGTACGACCCGGTCGCGCTCGACGGGGTCGCCCGGGAGCTGCCGGAGGTCGAGCGCTTCGACGACGTCCGCGCCGCCCTGACCGATGCCCACGCCGCCGTCGTGGCGACCGAGTGGGACGAGGTCACGGCACTCACCGCGGCCGACTTCCGGGAGTTGCTCGACTACCCGATCGTCATCGACGGGCGCAACGTCTACGAGCCCGCGTCGATGCGTGACGCCGGCCTCCACTACCACGGCATCGGCCGGTAGGCGAAGCTCAGCCGACGCGGCCCCGGCCGGCGTCATCGGCCGACTGGTAGCGCTGGATGACCTCGTCGGGCGCGCCCACCTCGACCACGCGACCCGCGGCCAGCCACAGCACGCGGTCCGACAGGTCGCGCACGCTGTTCATGCTGTGGCTGACCAGCACGATGGTGCGGCCCTCTCCCAGCAGCGTGCGCATGCGGTCGGCGGCCTTCTCGCGGAAGTCGGCGTCGCCGGCGGACAGGGCCTCGTCGATCAGCAGGATGTCGGGGTCCATCGCGGTTGACACGGCGAACGCCAGGCGTCCCCGCATGCCCGACGAGTAGGTCCGCAGCGGCATGTCGATGAAGTCGCCCACGCCCGAGAAGTCGATGATGTCGTCGGCACGCTCGTCGATCTCGCGCCGCGACAGGCCGGCCGCGAGGCCACCGACCAGGATGTTCTCGCGCCCCGACAGCTTGTTGTTGAAGCCCACGCCCAGGGCGAGCAGCGTGGAGACCTGGCCGGCCACCTCGACCCGCCCCTCGTCCGGGGGGAGGATGCCGGCGATGCCCCGCAGCATCGTGGACTTTCCCGCGCCGTTGTGCCCGACGATGCCCAGCACCTCGCCGCGGGAGACGTCGAAGCTGACGCCGCGGACCGCGTGGACGATCTTGACCATGCTGGTGTCCGGGTCGTCGCGGTGCCGTCCGATCCGGTTGATCCGGCCACGCAGGGTCTGGCGCTTGTCCAGCACGCTGCGATAGCTGATGTGGAGGTCACGGACGCGGATGGCGACGTCCTCGTCACGGATCGGTCGGCCGTCGTCGGGGGCGCCGGGGCTGGCTGCGGCGGCCTCCGCCTCGGGTGGGACCTCGGCGTCGGGGCCGCGTTCGGAGCGTGGCTCGTCGGACCCGGCGTCGTGCGACGACGCGTCGGGCCCGGCCTGCGTGGTGGTGGCGTCGAGGTCAGACACGGAAGGCGAACTCCCGCTCGCGCGTGAGGAAGAACCAGCCGCCGATGACGACGGCCAGGACAGCCCACAGCACCATCGTCCACACGTCGGTGAAGGAGGGCAGGCGGCCCAGGGTCAGGGCGTTCCATGCCTGCAGGAACCCGGTCATCGGGTTGAGGTAGACGAGCCGGCTCGCCAGCTCCAGCGTGGACTCGGGGATGTTGCCGTCCGCGACGCTGCCACCACCGTTGAGCACCTTGGCGACCAGCTCGACGATCTCGTCGTAGGTCAACAGGACGGGTGACAGGTACATCCAGATCCGGAGGGCGTAGGGCAGGAACGACGACGTGTCCCGGAAGTAGACCGTGGCGGTGGCCGACAGCATCGCCATGCCGAACGCGAACACCGCCAGGACGGCCCAGAGCGCGGGCAGCAGCAGCATCGTCCAGTACAGCCCGTAGCCGGCGGCGAAGTGGAACGCGAGGTAGACGAGGAAGGTCGGCAGGTAGTTGAAGGTCGCCGCCATGGTGGTGGCCAGTGGCAGGATCGCACGGGGGAACGCGGTGTTCAGCAGCAGTGCCCCGCCGGCGACGACCGACGTGGAGCCGGTCCCCATGGCGTCCCGGACGTAGAAGAACAGGAACAGCCCACCCAGCAGGTGGACGAGGTACTGCATGTCGCTGTCCCCGCCCCGCAGGACGGTGATCATCAGGAAGTAGACCAGGCCGAGCAGCAGCGGGTTGATGACGTGCCAGAGCTGGCCGAACACGGTGTCGGCGTTGCTGGCCTTGAGGTTGGAGCGCGCCATGTGCAGCGCGAGCCGTCGTCGGAACCACATGTCGCGGACGTACGGACCGACCGGCGGCAGGCGACCGTCGTTGGCGACGTGGACCGTCACGTCGTGGTCGGGCCCACCGATGGTGGGCGTGGTGGACGACATCGTGGACTGCCTGCGGAGATCGGGACGTGTCGGCGGATGGCGACGACACGGGACCTCGGAAGTCTATCGGCGGCCCGATCGCGATCCGAAGAGGCACGGTGGTCCGAAGAAGGGGGCCGGGGCGCTCCCCGCGCGATCCGCGACGACCCGGAACCGTCGCCCCGGCACGCGGGCCAGAAGACGACCGCTGGTAGGTTGCGCGCCGTCCGCTGCCCACGTCGACGAGGATGGTGATGGCCGCCGACCAGCGTGCCGTCCTGGGCTGGGCGCCCCCGCGCACCGACGGCGTCCCGGTCCTGTTCATGTCGTCCAACGGCGTCGGGATGGGCCACCTCACCCGGTTGCTGGCCATCGCGCTGCGGGCCGAGCCGGACGTCGCCCCGGTGGTGCTGTCGCTGTCGCGTGCCGCCGGGGTCGTGGAGGACTTCGGGCTGCCGTGGGAGCACCTCGCGTCACACACCCACCCGGGCATGTCCGGGGCCACGTGGGCGGACCTCCTCCGTGACCACGTGGTGGACACGATCGACCGGTGGGGCGTCCAGGCCGTGGTGTTCGACGGGGTCGCCCCGTACGTGGGCCTGCGCGCCGCCCTGGACCGGCGTCCGGAGGTGCACCGCGTGTGGGTCCGACGTGGCCTGTGGCTGCCCGGCGCCGTCGCGGACCGCCCGCGGGTGGACTGGTTCGACCTGGTGGTCGAGCCGGGCGAGCTGGCGCCGGTCGACCCGGGCGAGGACGACACACTGCAGGTGGCCCCGGTGACGCTGGTGGACCGCGACCAGCTGGCCTCGCGTGACGTCGCCCGACGCGAGCTCGGCCTGCCCGAGGAGGCCCAGGTGCTCCTCGTGGCCCTGGGCTCCGGTGCGCTGACCGACGTCGCCACCCCGATGCGGGCGGTGCTGGAGGGCCTGTCCCGTGACCACTGGGTCGTCGCCCGGCCACGCTCGCCCCTGCCGGGCGCGATGGTGCCCGACGACCTCGACGTGCGGACCTTCGAGGCCTATCCGATGGCCCGGCTGCTTCCGGCCTTCGACGCCGCGATCGCCGCGTCGGGCTACAACGCGTTCCACGAGCTGGTCGCGGCCCGGGTCCCGACCCTGTTCCTGCCCCAGCCACGCGCGACCGACGACCAGGCCCGGCGCGCGTCCCAGGCCGCGCGGGCCGGACTCGGGCTGGTCGCCACCGACGTCGACGAGGTCGCCGACGCGACCGCGCGCCTGGTGGACCCGGAGACACGCGCCGCCCTGGCCGAGCGCCTGGGTGCGCACCAGGTGGTCAACGGCGCCGTTGCGGCCGCGGCGGCGATCCGCACGCTGGTGACGTCGTGAGGCTGGCCCGGATCCGCCGCGCACTCGGCCCACTGGCGCCGGTGGTCGCCGGCTGGGTGCGCCGGGTCCAGGCGTCCGTGGCCAGTCGGCGTCGTCACGCGCTGGTCGTCGTGGCGACCGACCAGCCGCACGTCGACCGGGCGGCGGTGCTGGGCGCCGAGCTCGGTGACGTCACCGGGTTCTGGCTCACGTCGACCGACGACGTCGCCGAGCTGTCCCGGTTGGGCTGGTTCGTGGTCCGCCTCGAGCCGGGCTCGTGGACCGACGACGAGGTCGCCACCAGGCTCGCCTCGATCGGGACGGCCCTGGTCCTCGACGAGGTCATCGACCTGCGGTGACCGGGACGGTCCCCGACGAGGTGGTGGCGTCGCCCGTGCTGGCGCTGCCCGAGTCCGCGCCTCCGCGCAGGAACCCCAGCCCCCAGGCGTGGTGCATGGTCGCGAAGGCCACCGGGAGACGCAGGGCGACCTCGCGGGGCAGGTCCTGGCGCACGGCCTCGATCGCGCTCGCCGCCAGCGTGGCGCCCAGGTACGCCAGCGGGACCGCCAGCGCCCGGGGTCGACGGATCCCCACGGCCAGTCCGGCGAGGTTGGCCGCCACGGCCACGGGGGGGACGACCTGGCGCCAGCGCAGGCTGGCGCGGTCGCGATCGGCCACCAGGCGTTTCCAGCGGCCGTACTGGAAGTACTGCTCGGCCAGCGCCGCCACCGTGCGGCGGGGCCGGTAGACCACCTCGAGGTCCGGGTGGAACCACACCTCCCAGCCCGCACGACGCAGCCGGATGTTCAGCTCGTAGTCCTGGTTGCGCAACAGCGACTCGTCGAACCCCCCGACCTCCGCGAGGGCCTCGCGACGGAAGACCCCCAGGTACACCGTGTCGACCGGCCCCGGGGGCCCGCCGTAGTGGAAGCGCGCGTCCCCGGTCCCGAACTTCGAGCCCATCGCGGCCGCGACGGCACGCTGGAACGGCTCGGCGCCGACCGCTCGCTGGACCCCGCCGACGTTGCCGGCCCCGGTCTCGTGGAGCAGCTCGACCGCCCGACGCAGGTAGCCGGGCGCGAGCTCGGCGTGGGCGTCGACCCGGGCCACCACCGCACCGGTGGACGCCTCGATCGCGCGGTTGAGGCCGGCCGGTGTCGACCCGTCCACGTTGTCGACGACCCGCACCCGCGGGTCGTCGTCGCACACCTGGCGGGCGACGCGCCTCGTGTGGTCGGTCGACGGTCCGACCGCGACGACCACCTCGAGTCGGCCGGGATAGTCCTGGGCAGTGACCGCGGCCAGGGCCGCGGGCAGGTGCAGGGCCTCGTCCACCGCCGGCATCACGACCGACAGGTCGGGCCAGGTGTCCATCCGTCCTCCGGTGCGGGGGGTGTGTCGCGCCAACCGAACCATGCCACGGACGCCGGTGCAATCCGGGCCGACGGTGCGGCGCACGCGGTCGTGAACGGTGGGAAGCGCTCGTCGTGCTCGCTACCGTTGGGCGCGGCACCTTCGTCCGCGAGGATCCGTCGTGGCCCCGTCCGAACCAGGCTCCCGTCCGCCGGGGTCGTCGCACCCCGGCCCGGCAGCGACTGCCCGGGTCGCCACGCCGACCCATCCCGTGGACGCCACGGCGACCGGGACCACCACCCCGACAGCCGCCGGGCGTGCCGTCCCGGTCGAGGATGGACCGGGGGGTGGGCTGGGGGAGCCACCACCCGACGGACCTCGACCGTCGCTGCTCGGACGGCTGAACGCCCGCGGGTTCCGCCTGGTCCAGATCGCCGACACCGGCCTGGTGACCGCCCTGCTGGTCGTGCCCATGGTGGTCTCCTTCGGCTGGAACTGGCCGGACTACCCGATGTGGCAGTACGCGGTCTCGTTCACGATCATCATCGCGACCTTCGTCGCCAGCTTCTACTTCGGCGGGCTGTACGAGCGCGAGCCCCGGCTCGGGCGACCACCGGTCATGCCGTGGGCGTTCCGGCAGTCGCTGGCGGCCGGTGCCCTGATCGCGCTGGCCAACCTGGTCGTGACGGGGGCCCTCGAACTGTTCGGCACGGACACGCCGCGGGCCCTGCCGATCCCGACCACGCGCCTGATCGTGCTGATCGTGGGCAGCCCGATCGCCGTCGCGTTCGTGCGCTGGGCGGCGGCACGGCACCGCACCCGACGGGAGGGCCCGCCCCGGGTGATGCTGCTGGGGACCGAGCGCGAGATCGAGGTCGCCCGGCGCCACCTCGACCGGGCCGAGGCGACCGTCGTCGCGACCGCGACCAGCGTGGCGGACCTCGCCCACCTGGTCGACGTGTCGGACACCACCAACCTGGTGCTCCTGTCGGCCGACTGGGCCGCGAGCCTCTACCCGGACGTCGTCGACCAGCTCGAGCGTCGCAACGTCTCGGTCCTGCAGCGGGTCACCGCGGCCGAGACGCTCTACGGCTTGCAGCGGGTGCGCCAGGTCGGCGGGCTGCCGTTCGTCCTGCTGCGACCCCACGTCATGCCGGGCTCCCGCGCACGCCTGAAGCGACTGACCGACGTGGTCCTGCTGGCCCTGGGCGCCGTGGCCTGGGTCCCGCTGATGGCCCTGGTCGCGCTGTACCAGCTGGCCGTTGCTGGCCGCCCGCTGCTGTTCTGGCAGGTCCGCGTCGGCGCCGGTGGCGAGCCGTTCCGGATGGTGAAGTTCCGCACGATGACGGTCGACGCCGAGGAGGACGGCAGTCCACAGTTGGCCGCGCAGAACGATCCCCGGATCATCCCGGCCTGTGCCTGGGTGCGGGCGACCCGCATGGACGAGCTGCCCCAGCTGTTCAACATCCTGCGTGGCGAGATGTCGCTGGTCGGTCCACGTCCCGAGCGGCCCGAGCTGACCCAGGAGTTCTCGGACGCGATCCGGGGGTACGCGCGGCGCCACGAGGTGCCGCCGGGCCTGACCGGGCTGGCCCAGATCCACGGGCACTACCACACCGACCCGGAGTACAAGCTGGGCTACGACCTGCAGTACGTCGCGAACTGGTCGCCCATGCTCGACCTGGAGATCCTCGTCCGCACGGTCTGGGTCGTCCTCGCGCGCCGGATCTAGCCACGACAGGAGGACGCCCGCCGACCCCATCGAGCGTGACCGAACGGTGCGGACTGTTGCACTGATCCATCACGCTCGGCGGGACGGGAGCGACGGGTCAGGAGTCCGACGGTCGCGCGCCGGGAAGACCCATCTCGTGGAGGATGGCCGCGACCTCGTCGTCGGCCAACCCGTGGTCGACCAGGGCGGCGACCATCCGGGGGCCCAGCAGGGGCGTCGCGCACCGGGGGCAGAAGTTGGCCTGGTCCCAGCCCTCGGGCAGTTCGAGCCCGCACGCGGGACACCCGTCGACCGGGCGCCGCTCGTCGACCCCGGCGTCCGCCAGGGCGTCGGCGTAGCCGCGGGCGTAGTCCCACGGGACGTAGTCCGAGGGGTTGGGGTCGAAGGCCGGCTCGTGCACCGGGGTCTCGCCGGTCTCGAGCAGCAGGCGCAGGTTCTCGCGCAGCAGCTCCCACGGGTAGTAGTGCTCCACCTCGCAGTCCCGGCAGTACACGCTGACGCCGCGGTAGCCGTCGGCCCGGAAGGTCGCCTCGAACTGGTCGAGGTCGACGAGGTCCTGCTCGACCAGCGCCGACTCGTGGGCGTCCAGCGGCAGCGGGTCACCGTGGAGGTCGAAGTCGAAGTCGTCGGGGAGGTCCGGTCCGAGGTCGTCCCCGAGGTCGTCGAGGTCGTCGTCGCCCGCCCCGTCGTCCGCGGGATCGCGGGGACGGTCGGGGTCGGGCTGGTCGTCATCCGGTCCGGACGCGTCGTCGGGGCGCTCGGCCACCGCAGGCTCCTCGTTGGTGGAGGCCCCAGTGTGGCACGTCGTGGCACCCCGTGGGGCGCCGGTCCCGCCGGCCGGGGAGGACGGACTTCCACCCCGGCCGTCGGGCGGTCCGCGCCGTGCCACGCCCGGCGCGGGGGTCCTACGCTGCCGGGCACCCGAGCAAACGGCGCAGGACGTGGCAGACATCGACATCGGTGGGGGACGGACCGCCCGGGCGGCGGTGGACCTCGACGACCTCTCCCTGGTACCGACGCGGCGCACCCGCGATCGGGACATGGTGGACCTGTCGTGGGATCTCGACGCCTACCAGCTCGACCTGCCCCTGATGAGCGCGCCACTGGATGCCGTGACGGCACCGGACACCGCCGCGGCGATCGCCCGACTGGGTGGGCTCGGGGTGCTCAACCTCGAGGGCCTGTGGACCCGCTACGACGATCCGGTCGAGGTGCTCGAGGAGATCGCCGAGCTCCAGCCGGGGCCCGAGGCCACCGCGCGACTCCAGCAGCTCTACGACCACCCGGTCCGTGAGGACCTGATCGGACGGCGGGTCGAGCAGCTGTCGGAGCAGGGCATCGCGGCCGGATCGCTCACGCCCCAGAAGGTCGGTCGCTACCACGACGCGGCCCTGGAGGCCGGGCTGGAACTGCTCGTCGTCCAGGGGGTCGCCGTCACCGCCCAGCACGTCAGCGGTGAGGAGGCCGACCCGCTGGACCTGCGCGAGTTCACCGCCCGCTACGACATCCCGGTCGTGGTCGGGGGCGTCGCCTCGGCCAAGTCCGCATCGCACCTGATGCGCACCGGCGCCGTGGGGATCCTCGTCGGCATGGGCCGGTCGAGCGTGTCCACGACCGACGCGGCGCTGGGGATCGGGATCCCGCGCGCGACCGCGATCGCCGAGGTCGCGGCCGTGCGCAACCGCTACCTGATGGACTCGGGTCGCTACGTGCAGGTGATCGCCTCGGGTGGACTGCGCACCGGTGGTGACGTCGCCAAGGCCATCGCCTGCGGGGCGGACGCGGTGATGGTCGGTCGTGCCCTGGCGGCCGCCGAGGAGGCCCCCGGCCGTGGGGCCTACTGGGGCCTGTCCGCCGCCCACCACGAGCTGCCACGGGGGCGCTTCGAACGGGTCGAGACCCTCGGCACGCTGGAGCAGCTGCTGACCGGGCCGGCCCACCGCGACGACGGCACGGTCAACCTGTTCGGCGGACTCCGCCGGGCGATGGCCGTGTGTGGCACCTCGACCCGCCGGGACCTCCAGCGGGTCGCCCTGGCGGTGCGGGCGTGAGCGACGCCGTCGCGCCCGACCCCCCGGCTGCCCCGCCGGATCCGGTGGCGCCCGACACCGTCGACGACCACCTGGTCGACCCCATGACGCCCGACGACGTGCCCACCGTGCTGGTCGTGGACTTCGGTGCCCAGTACGCGCAGCTGATCGCGCGACGGGTCCGCGAGGCCAACGTGCACTCCGAGATCGTGCCCGCGTCGATCACCGCCGACGAGGTGCGCCGACGTGGTGCGGCCGCGCTGATCCTGTCCGGCGGCCCCGCGAGCGTGTATGCCGAGGGCGCCCCCAGCATGGACCCGGGCCTGCTCGACCTCGGCGTGCCGACCCTGGGCATCTGCTACGGCCAGCAGCTGATGGTGCAACTGCTCGGTGGCACCGTGGCCCACTCCGACGTCGCCGAGTACGGCCACACCGAACTGAACCGGACCGCCACGGACGCCGACGGACTGCTCGCCGACACGGCCGCGTCCCAGTCGGTGTGGATGTCGCACCGGGATGCCGTCACCGAGGCCCCCGACGGGTTCGTCGTCACCGCACGCACCTCGGCGGCCCCGTGCGCCGTCATCGAGGACGACCAGCGTCGGCTCTACGGGGTGCAGTACCACCCGGAGGTGTCCCACACGGCCCACGGCCAGCAGGTGCTGGAGGCGTTCCTGTACCGGGGCGCCGGCCTGGCCCCGGACTGGAACCCCACCAACATCATCGACGAGCTGGTCGGGCGGATCCGGACCCAGGTCGGGGACCGTCCGGTGCTGTGCGGCCTGTCCGGCGGCGTCGACTCGTCGGTGGCGGCTGCGCTGGTGCACCGGGCCGTCGGCGACCAGCTGACCTGCGTGTTCGTCGACCACGGCCTGATGCGCCACGACGAGGGCCGCCAGGTCGAGGCGACGTTCCGGGACCACTTCCACGTCGACCTGGTCCACGTGCGCGCCGAGGAGCGGTTCCTGGCGAAGCTGGCGGGCGTGACCGACCCCGAGACCAAGCGCAAGATCATCGGCGAGGCGTTCATCCGCGAGTTCGAGACGGCCGCCCGGGACATCTACGCCGACTCGCCCGGGACGAAGTTCCTGGTGCAGGGGACGCTGTACCCGGACGTGATCGAGTCGGGCGGATCGGACTCGGCCTCGACGATCAAGAGCCACCACAACGTGGGCGGGCTGCCCGACGACCTCGATTTCGACCTGGTCGAGCCGTTGCGGGACCTGTTCAAGGACGAGGTGCGGGCGCTGGGCGCCGAGCTGGGACTGCCCGACGAGATGGTGCAGCGCCAGCCCTTCCCGGGACCGGGCCTGGGCGTGCGGATCGTCGGCGAGGTGACCCGCGAGCGGCTCGACCTCGTCCGCGCCGCCGACCGCATCGCGCTGGAGGAGTTCGCCGCCGCCGGCCTCGAGCGGGAGCTGTGGCAGTCCTACGCCGCCCTGCTCGCCGTGCGATCGGTCGGCGTGCAGGGCGACGGGCGCACCTACGGCCACCCCATCGTGATCCGGGCGGTGACCTCCGAGGACGCGATGACCGCCGACTGGGCACGGCTGCCCCACGAGGTGCTGGCACGGATCTCGTCGCGGATCACCAACGAGGTGGTCGGGGTGAACCGGGTCGTCTACGACATCACGTCCAAGCCTCCCGGCACGATCGAGTGGGAGTGACGGCGCGACCGCGTGCTGGTCGTGCCGGCGACGCTGTCGTCGGCTACGAGGCGCGGGTGTCGTCGAGCAGCTGGAGCAGGTCGTGGGCGGCGAGCTCGATCGCCTTGTGGTCCCACTGGGCGGCGCGGTATCGGCAGGCGATGAGTCCCATCCGGTGCACGCGACGGAAGTCACCGCACACGAAGGCGTAGCGAGCCTTGGTCCGGTCGGTCGCCCCGACCGTCAGTCCGAGGTGCCACGCGGCATAGTCGTCCCAGTCGTGGCCCTCGAGGTAGGCGTTCTCGTCGTCGGCGCTGGGCTGGACGTCGCCCCACTCGCTGCGCAGCACGTACTGGTGGGCGGCGATCAGCCTGCGGGCGTGGTCGACGCCTGCCGTGTGCACCTCGTAGTCGGCCATGGACGCTCCGGCGTCGGGGTGCCCCATCGTGCAGCCGCCTCCCGTCGGGCGGAAGGGTCCGAACGGCCGTCGTCGCCACCGCCCGAACCGGCCGCCCGGGTCGACGGGTAGGTTCCACCGCGCCCGCCAGGACGGGCCTGCCACCATCGACCGAGGGCCGACATGACCACCGAGCCGACCCGGACCTCCTCGACGGGGCCGTCGCCCCAGGAGGCCGGGGTCGACCCGGTCCTCCTGGCCCACGACATCGACCTGCCGTCGGCGTTCCGGTGGGGGGCCGCGACGTCGAGCCACCAGATCGAGGGCGCCCACGACGTGGACGGCCGCACGCCGTCCATCTGGGACACCTTCGCGGCGACCCCGGGGCGCGTGCGCAACGGCGACACCGCGCAGGTGGCCGTCGACCACTACCACCGCTGGGAGGAGGACCTGGACCTGCTCGCGTGGCTGGGCGTCGACGAGTACCGGTTCTCGATCGCCTGGTCGCGGGTCCTGCCGGACGGCTCGGGTCGGCCCAACCAGGCCGGGCTGGACTTCTACCGTCGACTGGTGGACGGACTGCACGAGCGTGGCATCGAGCCCAACGTCACCCTGTACCACTGGGACCTGCCCCAGTGGCTCCAGGATCGAGGTGGCTGGGCCGCCCGCGAGACCGTCGACGCCTTCGTGCACTACGCCGCGACGGTGGCGCAGGCCCTGGGAACCGTCGTGACGTGGGCCACGCTCAACGAGCCGTGGTGCGCCGCCTTCCTCGGCCACCGAGCCGGCGTGCACGCCCCCGGCCACACCGACCAGGCCGAGGCCGTGGCGGCGTGCCACCACCTCCTGCTCGCACACGGACGGGCCGTCGGGACACTGCGCGACGTGGCGGCCCACGCGCGCGACGACGCGGCACGGCTGGGCATCGTGCTCAACCTGGCGCCCGTGCGCACGAGCGGCACGCGTCCCGAGGACCTGGAGGCGGTGCGCGTCGTGGACGGCGGCCGCAACCGCGCCTGGCTCGGACCGCTGTTCCGGGGCGCCTACCCCGACGACGTCCTGGCCGACTGGTCCGCGGTCGCGGACCTGTCGGTGGTGCAGGACGGCGACCTCGACGAGATCGCCACGCCGATCGACTGGCTGGGCCTCAACTACTACAACCCGATCTGGGTCCGCGCCGGTGACGGGTCGAGTCCCGAGCCGGGCGCCGACGGGGTCGTGGAGGACGTGCCTGCCGACGCGGAGACCACCGCCATGGGCTGGCCGATCGACGCCTCGGGCCTGGTCGACGTCGTGCGGCGGGTCGTCGACGACCATGCGAAGGTGCCCCTGGTGGTCACCGAGAACGGCGGTGCGTTCCCGGACCGTCAGCGGTCGGGCGGGCTCGCCGATGGTGCCGTGGACGACGCCCCGGGCGGGGGGATGGTCCAGGACGAGGATCGGATCCGCTACCTGCAGGCACACCTGCAGGCGATCGCGGGGCTGGTCGCCGACGGTGTCGACCTGCGCGGCTACCACGTCTGGTCCCTGCTGGACAACTTCGAGTGGGCCGAGGGCTACGACTTCCGGTTCGGCATCGTGGAGGTGGACGACGAGCTCGTGCGCATCCCCAAGGCCAGCGCGCACTGGTACCGGCACGTGCTGGCGGACCACGCCCGCCGCGGGCACGGCGACGACTGAGTCGGGCCCGCACCCCCGGGTCGGACGTGGCGAGTCAGGGGGTGGGTGGGGGAGACCCTGAGGGCGTCCGGGTGCGGACCCGTCACCATGGGCTCCACGAGGCAGGACGAAAGGAATCACCGTGAGCACCTGCCCCAACTGTGGATCCGAGTACGCCGACGGCGCGAGCTGCGTGGTCTGCGGCCACCCCGGCGACGACCCGTCCGAGGTCGCCGAGCCGAGCGCCGACACGACGGACACGCGGGTGGAGGCGGCCGTGACGGGCGCCGACACGGCGATCCCGGGCGCTGCGACCGGGACGACGACGGCACCGCCGCCGCCCGACGCGCCAGCACCGCCCCCGTCGGCACCGACCGGTCCGGGGACGGCGCTGCAGCCACCGTCACCCGACGCGCTGCCGGTCACCGAGAGCGAGCGCAACTGGGGCATGGTCGCCCACCTGTCCAGCCTGGTCGCCGCCGGGATCGGCGGGATGGGCTTCCTCGGCCCGCTGATCGTCTGGCTCGTCAAGAAGGACGACAGCCGCTTCGTGCGCCACCATGCCGTCGAGGCACTCAACTTCAACCTGTCGCTGCTCCTGTACACGCTCCTCATGGTCATGGTCGGGCTGACCATCGTCGGGCTGGTCGTCGCCATCCCCGCCGCGGTCATCGGCCTGGTGCTGTGGTTCGTCGCCTCGATCGTCGCGGCCGTCAAGGCCCAGCGCGGCGAGGCCTACCGCTACCCACTCACCATCCGGTTGGTCCGCGAGTAGGTCGTCCACACGCGGGGCGAACCGGCGGCGGACGCGTCACGGCCCGCCGATAGCCTCCGGTGGAGGAAATCCCACCATCGGAAAACCTCGCCACCGTGACCGACATCGACGCCGCCATCGCCCGCGCTCGCGCCCGCAGCGAGGGCCTGGCCGAGCATGCCCGCGAGACCGCACGTGACGCCCTCGACGGCCTCAACCCCGAGCAGCACGAGGCGGTGACCACCACGGAGGGGCCGGTGCTGGTGATCGCCGGTGCCGGCTCGGGCAAGACCCGTGTCCTGACCCATCGGATCGCCCACCTCGTGGACACCGGGGTCAGCCCGTTCGCGATCCTGGCCATCACCTTCACCAACAAGGCCGCCGGCGAGATGGCCGAGCGCGTGTCGGGCCAGCTCGGCACCAGGCTGGGCGACCGGATGTGGGTCACGACCTTCCACAAGGCCGCCGTGCGGATCCTGCGACGCGAGCTGGGTCGACTGGGCTACAAGTCGTCGTTCACCATCTACGACGCCCAGGACTCCCGCCGGCTGGTCAAGCGGATCCTCAAGGACCAGGGGGTCGACGACCGCAAGGTGTCGCCGCGCACCGTCCAGTACGCGATCAGCGCGGCCAAGGACGAGCTGGTCGACTTCGAGACCTACCGCGACACGGCCGGGCCGTGGCCCGAGCCGATCATCGCCGACGTCTACCGCGACTACCAGCAGCAGCTGCTGGCCAACAACGCGCTGGACTTCGACGACCTGATCATGAAGACCGTCGAGGTGTTCCAGATCTTCCCGGAGGTGCTGGCGCACTGGCAGCAGCGGTTCAGGTACCTGCTGGTCGACGAGTACCAGGACACCAACCGTGCCCAGTACCACCTGGTCAACCTGCTGGCCAGCGACCACCGCAACCTGATGGTCGTCGGCGATCCCGACCAGAGTGTCTACAAGTTCCGCGGGGCGACGATCCGCAACATCAACGACTTCACGACGGACTACCCCGACGCGGCCGTCATCCCGCTGACCCGCAACTACCGGTCGACCCAGACCATCCTCGACGCGGCCAACGCCGTGATCCGCAACAACCCGGACCGCCAGGACAAGCAGCTGTGGACCGACCGCGGCGCCGGTGCCCCGGTGACGCTGTACCACGCGACCGACGAGCACGACGAGGCGGCGTGGATCTCCGAGCGGATCGAGCACCTGCGTGCCACGACCGACCTGGGGTTCGACGACATGGCGGTCTTCTACCGGACCAACGCCCAGTCGCGTGTCCTGGAGGACATCTTCATGCGGGTGGGCACGCCCCACCAGGTGATCGGCGGGGTCCGCTTCTACGAGCGACGCGAGATCAAGGACGTCCTGGCCTACGCCCGGCTGCTGGTGAACCCGGCTGACGACGAGGCGGCCCGGCGGGTCGTCAACGTCCCCAAGCGTGGGGTCGGTGACAAGACCGAGGACGCGATCGCGGACCATGCCGTCGTGACGGGGACGTCGTTCCTGGACGCGGCCCGGGCCGCGGGCGACATCACGACCCTGGGCCCGCGGGCCGTGTCCGCCGTCGGGGAGTTCACCGGGGTGCTGGACGAGCTCGCCGGACTGGCCGACGACGAGGACGTGTCCGTCGCCGACCTGGTCGAGGCCCTGTGGGACCGCACCGGCTACATGGAGGACCTGCTCGAGGGCAACAGCATCGAGGGCCTGACCCGCGAGGAGAACCTGCGCGAGCTGCAGGGCGTGGCCCGCGAGTTCGAGGCCCGCGGTGGCGAGGGCCTGGGCGACTTCCTCGAGTCGGTCTCGCTGGTGTCCGAGCAGGACCAGCTCGATGAGGAGGCCGAGGAGGCCGAGGAGCTCGGCCGGGTCACCCTCATGACGTTGCACAACGCCAAGGGGTTGGAGTACCCGGTCGTCTTCCTGGTCGGGCTCGAGGACGGCGTGTTCCCACACGTGCGCTCGATGGACGACCCCGAGGAGCTGGCCGAGGAACGCCGGCTGGCCTACGTCGGCATCACGCGCGCCGAGCAGCACCTGTTCCTGACCCACGCCGACCGCCGGATGCTCTGGGGTGGCTCGTCCTACAACCCGCCCTCGCGCTTCCTCGACGAGATCCCCACGACGCTGCTGACCCACGAGTCCGCGACCGGGACCACCTCGGCCGCCACGCGGGTCCGCGACCGCGAGGTGCTGGAGTTCGCCGGGGTCGAGTTCGCCGTCGGGGACCTCGTCGTGCACACCAAGTACGGCGACGGCGTGATCCAGGCGCTGTCGGGCAGCGGCGAGGACGCCGAGGCCACCGTCGACTTCGCCGATGTCGGGCGAAAGCAGCTGCTGCTGGCCTACGCCCCGCTGGTGCGCGTCTGACGGTCCGGGTTCCGCCGTCGCCGGGGCGACCGGTTCGTCAGTGGGGTGTGGTCGCGGCTCAGCGACAGCCCGGCGTCTCGGGCTCGGGCGCCGGGCGGGGCCCCGGGCTGGTCGCGGTCGGGTCGACGTACGCGACGCCGTCGTGGACCACCACCGGATGGCTCGCCAGCGACGCGACACCGAACCCCCGTCCGGTCGCGGCGTGCCACGTCGCCGGCGTGCCGGCGACCATGCCCTCCACCCGCCGCGTCCCTTCGCACCAGGCCAGCTCGTGGTCGGACAGGCCGGCGAACGCCACGGCGGGGCCGCCCCCGATGACCAGCAGGGCGTCGAGGTCGTCCAGCGCGGTGGCCCCGTCCACCTGGTCGATCGCCACCGTGGCGACGAACGGTGCGCCCGGAGGGCCGGCACGGGTCAGGAACAGCACCCCTGCCACGACGACCACCAGGCCCGCCACGATCGCGCCGATCACCCACTGGAGCCCGAGGGGGGCCCGCAGGACGATCTTGCGCGCACGAGCCGATGCCTTGGACGGCAGGTAGCCGGACGGCCCGTAGGCCGGGGGCTCCTCGGGGGGCTCGTCACGGGGGTCGGGCGGGTCGGTGGTCATGGTCGGCGACGGTAGCGGTGGCCGGCGCAGGCACGGCGTGCGTGACCATCGCGGCACGGCCGCTCCGCTGGACTAGGCTGCGCGCCCATGACCGGACACGAGGACCGCACCCTGACGCGCCGCGAGCTCGTGGCCGTCATCCTGCTGTCGGTCACCGCCATCCTCACGGCATGGTCGGGCTTCGAGTCCAGCAAGTGGAGCGGCGAGATGTCGATCGCCTTCTCGCGCGCCTCGACCCAGCGGATCGAGGCCGCCCGCGACATGGGGGAGGCCAACGCGGCCCGCCAGTTCGACCTCACCATCTTCAGCGCGTACGTGCAGGCACGGGGCGCCGGCGAGGATGACGTGGTCGCGTTCATCGAGGACCGCTTCACGGACCACTTCCGGGTCGCGTACGACGCATGGCTGGAACTGGACCCGCTCGAGAACCCGGATGCCCCGGCCGGCCCGTTCGCGATGCCGGAGTACCGAGTTCCGGGCGAGGCAGACGCGGCGAGTGCGGACGACCGGGCGGACGCGCTGTTCGCGACGGCCCTGGAGAACAACGCCCGCGGCGACCGCTACACCCTCCTGACCGTGCTCTTCGCGCTCGTGCTGTTCTTCGCAGCCGTGTCCGGGCGGCTCGACTCGCACGTGGCTGGCTGGGTCGTGCTCGGACTCGCGGGCGCGTTGCTGCTCACCGGCATCGGGTTCCTGATCTCGTTCCCCGTGATCATCTGACCCGGCACCGTCGGTCCCGGATCCGTCGCGGACGCGGTCGGACGGGACGATCGGGGCCCGATCGGGCCCGGACGGCGGACTACGCTGGGAGGTCGCGGCCCACGACGACGTGGTCCGGGTCGTCGACAGGAGTGCAGACATGGCGATCCGGATCATCGTGGCCAAGCCGGGACTGGACGGGCACGACCGTGGCGCGAAGGTCGTGGCCCGGGCGCTGCGCGATGCCGGCTGCGAAGTCATCTACACCGGCCTGCACCAGACCCCGTCCCAGATCGTCGCCGCGGCGATCCAGGAGGACGCCCAGGCGATCGGCCTGTCGATCCACTCCGGGGCGCACATGACGTTGTTCCCCAAGGTGGTCGACCTGCTCGCCGACGAGGGTGCCTCCGACATCGTCGTGTTCGGCGGCGGGATCGTCCCCGACGCCGACATCCCGTTGCTCAAGGAGCAGGGTGTCGCCGAGATCTTCACGCCGGGCACGCCCATGAAGACGATCACCGACTGGGTGCTGGACACCATCCCCGAGTCGGCCAGGGCCTGACCCACGTCCGCGGCGCGTCGTCGCCCACCTCGCCACGCCATCCTCGAACTTCGTCACCACAAGGACACCTGCATGGACCTCGTCGAGTACCAGGGAAAGCAACTGTTCGGTCGCAACGGCGTTGCCGTCCCACCGCCGGGCCGGGTCTGCACCACGGTCGACGAGGTCGCCGCCGCGGCCGAGGAGCTCGGGCCGGTGACGGTCGTGAAGTCCCAGGTCAAGACCGGCGGACGTGGCAAGGCGGGTGGCGTGAAGGTCGCCCCGACCCCCGCGGAGGCCGTCGCGGCGGCCGAGTCGATCTTCGGGCTGGACATCAAGGGCCACACGGTCAACGTGATCTACGTCGAGCCGGCCAGCGACATCGCCGAGGAGTACTACCTGTCGATCATGCACGACCGGGTCGGCAAGGGCTACCTCGTCATCGCCTCGCGCGAGGGTGGCGTCGACATCGAGGAGGTCAACCGCACCGACCCGGACGCGGTGGTCAAGCAGCCGCTGCTGCCCTCCGAGACCGCCGACGGACTGCCGGTCGACACGGCACGCGACATCATCACGCGGGCCAACTTCCCGGCCGAGGTCGTGGACGCGGCTGCCGACCTGCTCGTGGCACTGTTCGGGGCGATGGTCGCCGAGGACGCCACGCTGGTCGAGATCAACCCGCTGGTGCGCACCACCGACGACCGGGTGATCGCCCTGGACAGCAAGGTCACCCTCGACGCCAACGCAGCGTTCCGCCACGACGGCTACGCCGAGTGGGAGGTCGAGGGTCTCGAGGCCAGCGACCCACTGGAGGCCAAGGCCAAGGAGGAGGGCATCCAGTACGTCAAGCTGGACGGCTCCGTCGGCGTGCTCGGCAACGGCGCCGGGCTGGTCATGGCGACCCTGGACGTGGTGGCCCAGGCCGGTGGCAAGGCGGCCGACTTCCTGGACATCGGCGGGGGCGCCTCGGCCGACGTCATGGCCGAGTCGCTGGCGCTCGTCCTGTCGGACCCCCAGGTGAAGTCGGTCTTCGTCAACGTCTTCGGCGGGATCACGCGTGGCGAGGACGTCGCCAACGGGATCCTCGAGGCGTGCGATCGCCTGGGGGAGTTCCCGCAGAAGCTGGTCGTGCGACTGGACGGCACCAACGCCGAGCAGGGCCGTGCCATCCTCACCGAGGCCGCACACCCCAGCGTGGTCTCCGCGGCCACCATGTCCGAGGCCGCCGAGAAGGCCGTCGAGCTGGCCGGCGCCTGATCCGGCGCACGCGCCCCCAACCTCTCCACGAAAGTTCCACACATGTCGATCTTCATCGATGAGCAGACCAAGGTGGTCGTGCAGGGCATCGGCTCGCAGGGCACCTTCCACGCGAAGCGCAACCTCGACTACGGCACCGCCGTCGTGGCCGGCACGCACCCGAAGAAGGGCGGGACGACCTGGGAGGAGCTGGACCTCCCCGTCTTCGCGACGGTGGAGGAGGCGATCGCCGAGACCGGTGCCAACACCTCGCTGGTGATGGTGCCCGCGCCGTTCACCAAGGACGCGATCCTGGAGGCACACGAGGCCGGGATCGACACGATCGTGGCCATCACCGAGGGCGTGCCGGTGCACGACATGACCGAGGTGTACGACACCGTCGTCCGTCGCGGTGGGACCCGGCTCATCGGCCCGAACTGTCCCGGGCTGATCTCGCCCGGCAAGGCCAACGTCGGCATCATCCCGGCGGACATCCCCTCGCCCGGCACGGTCGGGCTGGTCTCCCGCTCGGGGACGCTGACCTACCAGATCATGCACGAGCTGGCCCAGGCCGGCATCGGCATCTCCACGTGCGTGGGGATCGGTGGTGACCCCGTCATCGGCACCCAGTTCCTGGACGTGATCCAGGCGTTCGCCGAGGACCCCGACACCGACGCGATCGCGTTCGTCGGCGAGATCGGTGGCTCCGAGGAGCAGAAGGCCGGCGAGTGGATCCGGGACAACATCCCGGACACGCCCGTGGTCGGCTACATCGCCGGCTACGAGGCTCCTGCCGGCAAGCAGATGGGCCATGCGGGCGCGATCGTCAAGGAGGGCGGGCCCGGTGGCGAGTCGGCCGCCGAGAAGAAGGAGATCCTCGAGGGCATGGGCATCGCCGTCGCGCTCAACCCCTCCGAAGCGGCCCAGCTGATGATCGAGCGACTCGGCTAGGCACCTGGACCGGGCGCCTCGTCCGGGCGCTTCGTCCGGGCGCCTCGGCCACCCCCCGGCCACCCACCGCACCCCGATCGCCTCGCCGACCGCGCAGGCCAGCACGGCCCCGCGCGGGCGTCGCACGTCCCGGCCCCGGACGGCATGCCCGACGCCGAGGAGCGGAACGTCCGGGCAAGAAAGAACCCCCGGCACGAAGGCCGGGGGTTCTGAAACCGGGACGCGCGGGGAACGGCGTCAACCGGCAGACGGTGCCTTTGGGGGAAGGCAGAATCCGTCTTGTTTTGCACCTGCCGGAGGGGGAGCCGGCGTGTGTGGTGCTGGATGATCAGGGGCAGATCACCACTGGCACTGACTGTAGCAGACAGCACGACGGTTGCACCACCGTGTTAGCACGGTGGGACCGTCCGATCGGACGGCCTAACCACCTGTTTCCATGTGCACTCGTTGTCTTCCGCGACCCTCCCGTACGGCATTGGGCCCGGGTGCTGACGAATCCCCCGGGCGACGACCGCACGACGCCGGGGGAGCGTGCGCGATCGGCCCGTCGGGGACGGGTGCGACCGGCTCCGACGGCCCGTTGTCCTCGGCGGGCTGGCGGCGGTGGACCACCGACCGGCACACTGCGGACACGCGATCGTCCCGGACGGGCGGTCCGACGCGCAACCCCGGAGCCCCGATGCCTTCCAGCACCGCGACCGCCCGACTCGACGCCATTCGCGAGGCAGCCGGCGTGGTGCCACTCGAGACGGTGGAGATCGAGGCCCACGTCCGGCGCTTCGGCACGGCCTACCTCGACCAGGTCCGCCCGCGATCGGTCGTTCGTCACCTGCTGATGCTGCGGCGTCCACCGCGCCCCGGGGAGGTCGCGTCGCGCGTGACCCCGTTGCCGACGGACGACGACCGACGCCGGGAGCTCGACGTCGTGACCATCGACACCCCGGGTCTCCTGTCGCGGATCTGCGGTGTCGTGTCGCTGGCCGGTGGCCAGGTCGTGCGCGCCGACGCCCACACGACCGACGACGGCGTGGCCGTCGACACCGTGGAGGTGGAGTCGCCCCGGGGCGTGCTCACCAGCTGGTGGGCCGGCTTCGAGGGCGACCTCGTCGACGCCGTCGCGGGCCGGGTCGCGCTGCGGGCGAGGGTCGACGTGCAGGCCCGGGAGGTCGGTGGCCCGGCCGATCGCCGCGTGGACGTGTCGGTCGTGGCGGGTGACACCGGCGACGAGGTCCACGTGCGCACGGCGGACCGGCTCGGTCTGCTGTTCGCCATCACCGACGCGCTCGCCGAGCTGCGCCTGGACATCCGGGTCGCCCGCATCGAGACCCGGGGCGGGACCGCCGACGACCGGTTCGTGGTCCGCACGGCGGCCGGGGACGCACTCGAGCCCGAGCACGTGCGACAGGTCGAGCTGGGCGTGGCCTGGGCCGTGGCGCGGCTGGGCAGTGGCGACGACCCGCTGGACCGGTCGCCCTGAGCGGGGTCCGGGGCGGCCCCGAGGGCGGGCCAGCCGGGCGACGAGCTACATGACGCCGCCCTCGGCCATGCGGCGGTAGTCCAAGACCCGGTCGAGCAGCTCGGCGTCGACCCCGTCGGCGATCGCGGCCTCGCGCAACGTGGTGCCGTTCTTGTGGGCCTGCTTGGCGAGCGCGGCCGACCGCTCGTAGCCGATCTCGGGCACCAGGGCCGTCACCTGCATCAGGGACTGCTCGACCAGGCGCGGACCGGCATCCGTGGCCGTGGTCCCGTCCAGGCACTTGTCGACGAACAGGTCCGCCACGCGGCCGACCAACTCGAGTGACTCGATGACGTTGCGTGCCATCAGCGGGATCATCACGTTCAGCTCGAGCTCGCCCGACAGCCCACCCACCGTGACCGCGGCGTCGTTGCCGATCACCTGGGCGCCGACCTGGCGGACCGACTCGGGGATCACCGGGTTGACCTTGCCGGGCATGATGGACGAGCCCGGCTGGATCTCGGGCAGTTGCAGCTCGCCCAGGCCGGTGCGCGGCCCCGACGACAGCCAGCGCACGTCGTTGGCGATCTTGATCAGGCTGGTGGCGACCACCTTGAGGGCGCCGGACAGTTCGACCAGCGCGTCGCGCGAGCCCTGGGCCTCGAAGTGGTCCTCGGCCTCGCGGAAGTCGATCCCGGTGCGGTCCGAGATCAGCGCGATGACCTGCTCCGGGAAGCCGGGCGGGCAGTTCAGCCCGGTGCCGACCGCCGTGCCGCCCAGTGCCAGCTCGGTGATCGTCTCCAGGGCCCGCTCCACCCGCTGGTGGCCCAGCTCGACCTGGCGGGCGTAGCCGGCGAACTCCTGGCCAAGCGTGACGGGCGTGGCGTCCATCAGGTGCGTGCGGCCCGACTTCACGACGTCGGCGAAGTCCTCGGACCGGGCCCGCAGGCTCGCGGCCAGGCGGGCGAGCCCGGGCAGCGTGACGTCGGTCGCCGTCCGGGCGCACGCGATGTGCACGGCGGACGGGAACGAGTCGTTGGAGGACTGGGACGCGTTCACGTGGTCGTTGGGGTGGACGACGTCCGACGACAGGTCCTCGCCCAGCAGCTGCTTGGCGCGGTTGGCCAGGACCTCGTTGACGTTCATGTTGGTCGACGTGCCCGAGCCGGTCTGGAAGGTGTCCACCGGAAAGTGCTCGTCGAGCTCGCCCGCGATCACCTCGTCGGCCGCGCGTCGGATCGCGTCGGCGACGTCGGCGTCCACCACGCCGGACTCCTCGTTGGCGGTGGCCGCTGCCCACTTGATCATGGCCTGTGCGTGCACGACCGGGGCGGGCACCGGCTGGCCCGAGACCGGGAAGTTCTCCACGGCCCGCTGGGTCGACGCCCCCCACAGGGCGTCGGCGGGGATCTGCATCTCCCCCATGGTGTCGTGGGCCGTGCGGTACTCGGTCATCGGTGGTCTCCAGACAGGGCCGTGGGAGCACGCTCGCGTCGTCGACAACGTTCGGCTCGATGCCGGGTTGCCGTCGTCGAGCGGCCCGGTCGAGGGTAGTGCTCGTCGCCGCCCGGCAGCCTCCTACCATCGACGCGTGCCCGGGGACGACGACGTCCCCGACCCGTCCCGCACCGACACCGCCCCCGCCGCACTCGCTCGCACTCGTGTCGGCCGCCGGACACGCCCCCCGGACGTCGGGAGTCTCGTGGAACTGGTCACCGCCGCCGACGTCGACGAGGCTGCCGGCGTGCTCGACGGGGTCGTCGATCTGACGCCGCTCCAGGGCTCCCGGGCGCTCGCCGCCCACGTCGGCCAGCAGGTCCTGTTGAAGTGCGAGAACCTGCAGCGGACGGGATCGTTCAAGCTGCGCGGTGCCTACCACCGCATCCATCGGCTCGACGACGAGCAGCGGGCTCGTGGCGTCGTGTGTGCCTCGGCCGGCAACCACGCCCAGGGAGTCGCACTGGGGGCCAGCATGCAGGGGGTCGACGCGACCGTCTTCATGCCGGAGCAGGCGCCCCTGCCGAAGGTCGAGGCCACCCGTGGCTACGGCGCGACCGTCGTCGCCGAGGGCAACTCCTTCGACGAGGTCCTCGAACGCGCGATGGCCTTCACCGAGGAACAGGGTCGCGTGTTCGTCCACCCCTTCGACCATCCGGACATCATTGCCGGCCAGGGCACGCTCGGGCGCGAGCTGCTGGACCAGGACGCTCGGTTCACGACCGTGGTGGTGCCCATCGGCGGCGGTGGGCTGGTCTCCGGGGTCGCCGTGGCGATCAAGGCAGCACGTCCCGACGTGCGCATCGTCGGCGTCCAGGCCGCCGGCTGCGCCCCCGTGGCACCGTCCCTGGCCGCCGGTGAGCCGGTCCCGGCGCCCAGCGTCGACACCATCGCGGACGGGATCGCGGTCAAGCAGCCGGGCCGGCTCACCCTGGCCCACATCGATGCCCTGGTGGACGACGTGGTGACGGTCGACGACCAGGCGATCGCCCGGGCACTGACCCTCCTGCTGGAACGGGCCAAGCTGGTCTGTGAACCCTCCGGGGCCGTCGGGGTGGCCGCGCTGATCGAGGGACTGGTGGAGGTCGACGGTCCCGTCGTGGCGATCCTCTCCGGGGGCAACATCGACCCCATGATGCTCGACCACCTGGTGCGGTCCGGCCTGGCCGAGGAGGGACGCCACGTCACCCTGCACACCCGGATCGCGGATCGCCCGGGCGCGCTCGCGGCCTTCCTCGAGGTCCTGGCCGAGTTGCGGGCCAACGTCGTCGGCGTGGAGCACCAGCGGTTCGGTCGCCGACTGCGGATCGGGCAGGTCGACGTCGTGGTCGAGCTGGAGGCGCGTGGCGAGCCCCACATCGAGGAGCTGGTGAGCCAGTTGCGCGAGCGTGGCCACGTCGTCACGCGGGTGTGAATCGGTCATACCCTCGGCCTCGCCGTCCACCTCGTCGACCGGAGAGGGACCCGTGAGCGAACCGTCCCTGCCGCCGCCGTCCTGGCCCGCCGGCTCGTCACCACCCCCCGCGGGCCCGTCCGCCGAACCCGGTTCCACGCCGCCACCACCCGCGTCCGTGCCTCCGCCGCCGCCACCGGCCGCGGGCGCCGGGGCCGACTGGGCGGCGCCCGACACCGCCCCGCCCGGACCACCAGGTGGATCCTGGGACGATCCCGACCCCGGCCCGGAGCCACGGCGCAGCCGTGGGGGCCTGGTCGTCGCACTCGTCGCGGTCGTCCTGCTCGTGGTGGGTGGGCTGGCCGTGGCGCTGCTGGCCGGTGCCGGCGAGGACACGTCCACCACGGCCGCGCCGAGCGATCGGGCATCCGCGGACGACGCGCCGTCCGGTGACGCCGAGACCACGGAACCGGCGGCTCCGGCCGACGACGGCGACCTCGACCCGGCGGCGGCCACGGCCCACCGTGAGCTCTTCGCCGCGATCGACGCCTCCGAGCGCGAGATGATCGCGCTGTCCCAGTCGACCCCGGTCGCGACCAACGACCTCGACGAGCAGGAACTGGCCGCGTTCGAGGAGGAGGCCGCCGCGCACGTGGCCGAGCTGGAGCGCATCCGTGGCCAGCTCACCGACCTCGACACCGCCGGTGATCCGGACGTCGCCGCGATCCGCGATGCCTACGTCACCCATCTCCAGGACTGGATCGACTGGGGGACCGCGGTGGGATCCGACCCGACGCTGGTCGACCGTCCGGAGGCCGCGGGACCATACTTCGACGCGATCAACTTCTCGGCAGACGGCTTCGCGACCTCGGTCGAACGCAACCTCGATCGGGACGCCGCGCCGGACGACGTGGTCGACCTCGCGGACGAGATCCTCGAGCGGGGCTTCCAGGGCGACGACGGTGGGACGGAGATCTGACGTGTCGACCGACCCCACCGGGCCCGCGCGGGCGCCGGGCGGCGCGGTGCGGCACGCGTCGGCCCGCCCCCTGCTGGTCACCAACGACTTCCTGCCCGTCGTCGGGGGGATCCAGCAGTACACCGACAACGTGCTGGCCCGGCTGGACGACGCCGCGGCGTTCGCGCCCCACCATCCCGCGGCTGCCGAGCACGACCAGTCCGCGCCCTACCCGGTCCATCGCAGCTCCGATCCGCCCGACCGCCTCCGTGGTCCCGACGGCTGGATGCTGCCCACCGAGGCCGTGACGGCACAGGTGGCCGCCGCCGTCGTGGAGCACGGGGCGAACGTGCTGCTCTTCGCCGCGCCGTGGCCGCTCGTCCCGATCGCGGCCCGACTGGGCCTGCCCGCCGTGGTGATGACCCACGGGGCCGAGCTGGTCATGCCGGCGAACCTGCCCGGCGCGGCCGGCCTGTTGCGACGCCACTTGCGGTCAGCGGCGCTGCTGACCACCGTGTCCGCATGGACGGGGCGCCACCTGCGAGACCTCGTGGGCGCGGACGGACCGCCGATCCGCTTCCTGCGCACCGGCGTGCCCCTGGACACCTTCGCGCCGACCGTCGACGGCACCCGGGTCCGGGCACGCCACGGGCTCGGCGACGATCCGGTCGCCGTGTTCGTGGGGCGACACGTCGCCCGCAAGGGGATCGACGTCCTCGTCGAGCACTGGTCGCGGGTCCGCGAGCACGTGCCCCGTGCCCGGCTGCTGGTCACCGGCACGGGTGACCTGACCGATCGACTGATGGCCACCGCCGCGGCGCGGGACGACGACGCGATCGTGTTCGCGGGCCGGGTCCCGTGGGACGAGCTGCCCGCCCACCACGCCGCAGGCGACGTGTTCGTCCACCCCAACCGCACTCGCTGGGGCGGACTCGAGCAGGAGGGGTTCGGGGTGATCTTCCTCGAGGCGCAGGCGGTCGGCCGCCCGGTCGTGGCCGGGGACTCGGGCGGTTCGCCGGAGGCGCTGGTGCCGGGCGAGACGGGCCTGCTCGTCGACGGCACCGACCCCAGCGAGGTGGTCGCCGCCGTCGTGACCCTGTTGTCGGACCGCGAGCGTGCCCGCGCCATGGGCCGGGCCGGGCGCCGCTTCGTCGAGGAGCACTTCGACTGGGACCGGATCGTGGCCGGCTTCCGGGACGACCTCGACGCCGTCGTCGCCGGCACGCCGCCACCGTCGGCCCCCGCACTGGGAGGTGGCCCCGAGCCCGGGACCGACGGGCCGACGCCGCGGCGTCGCTAGGTTGCGCCCATGACTGCCGCTCCCGCCACGCCCCACGTCGTCCATGCCCGTGCGCCCCTGCGCATCTCGTTCGCCGGGGGCGGGACCGACGTGCCCCCCTACCCGCAGCAGGCCGGGGGCGCCGTGCTGTCGGCCACCATCGACTGGGCCGCCTATGCGTCGGTCCGGCGTGGCGACGACGGCGCGGTGCACCTGTCGTCGCCGGACCTGTCGACGGCGGCGGCGATCTCGGGGCGTCAGCAGCTCGCCCGGGTGGTGCTCGACGACCTGGGCGGACCCGACGGGGCCGAGGTGGTGCTGTCGTGTGACGCGCCGCCCGGGTCGGGGCTGGGCTCGTCGTCGTCGCTGATCGTGGCGATGGCCGCCGCGCTGGCGGACCTCCAGGGCACCCCCCTGGGTCCCTACGAGCTGGCGGACCGGGCCGTGCGCCTGGAGCGACGTGACCTCGGCGTCCCCGGGGGCCTGCAGGACCAGTACGCGGCGACCTTCGGCGGGTTCAACTTCATCGAGTTCACCGGCGACGGCGTGCTGGTGCATCCGTTGCGGCTGCGCTCGGACGTGCTCGCCGAGCTGCACGGCTCGCTGGTGCTGGTCCCGGCCCCGGTGACGTCCCGGCGATCGTCGGGGATCCTCACCCGCCAGATCGAGGCCACGCGGTCCCGGGAGGCCGACACGATGGCCCGCCTGGACCGCCTCAAGGGGCTGGCGATCGAGCTGCGGACCAAGCTGTTGCGGGGGGACCTGACCGGGTTCGCCGACGTGTTGCACGAGAACTGGCAGGCCAAGCGACAGCTCGCCCAGGGCATCACCAACGACGAGATCGACGACCTGTACGCAACTGCCCGGGACCTCGGCGCCCTGGGAGGCAAGCTCCTCGGGGCCGGCGGGGGCGGCTACCTGCTGCTGATGGTCCCGTTCGAGCGACGCGGCGGGTTCATCCGCGAGCTGCGTGACCGTGGCGCTCCACCGGTCAGCTTCTCGTTCACCGACGGCGGGGTGCGGACCTGGCGGGCCCGGTCGTGAGACGCTGGACTCCGAACGGGGCCGACCCCCGCCGTGCAGAGGTGCCCGAGCGCGGGCTCCTGCTCGATCGCGACGGGACGTTGACCGTCGAGGGTGGCTACCTCGACGATCCCGCCGACCTCGTGGCGGTCCCGGGTGGGCGCGAGGCCGTCGCGGCGGCGGCGGCCGAGGGCTGGCGGATCGCGGTGGTGACCAACCAGTCGGCGGTGGCGCGTGGGCTGGTCAGCCGGGAACGGCTGGACGAGCTGCACGCCCACCTCGCCGAGCTGTTCCCCGCGGTCGAGGCGATCTACGACTGTCCGCACCACCCCGACGACGGCTGCGACTGTCGCAAGCCCCGTCCCGGCATGCCCCGCGCGGCGATGGCGGACCTCGGGCTCGATCCGGCCCACACGACGATGGTCGGCGACCACCTGACCGACTGTGAGGCCGCCCGTGCGGCCGGGGCGGCCGGGATCCTGGTGTCGTCCGGCCACGGCGCCCGGCACGCGGCCGACGCCGAGGCCGCCGGCTTCCCCGTCGTCGCGGACCTCCCTGCCGCGATCGACCGCGTGCTCGCCGGCTGACGGCCAGCCCCGGGTGGCGACCGGATCGGTGACGCGACACACTGCGGGGACGATCGGTCCGGCCGAAGGTTCCCGTCTGTCCGGCTCCCCGTGACCGCTGCGGCGATCGTGGCCCCGCGATCCGTTCGCCCCAGCCGATCGACCTGCACCCGCCCCACCCACCACTGCCGACGGAGTCGTCGTGGAGTCGTTGTTCACCGCGCACGTGGCCACCCTGTCGGAGGCCCTCGCCGGCCTGGGCGAGCAGTCGGCCGAGATGGAGGCGGCGGCCGCGGCGATCGCGGACTCGCTGCACGGTGGCGGCAAGGTCCTCGCGGCGGGCAACGGTGGCTCGGCCGCCGAGGCCCAGCACTTCACCGCCGAGCTGCTCGGCCGGCTCCGGCCCGACCGTGACCGCGCGCCCCTGGCGGCCGTCGCACTCCACGCCGACACCTCCACGCTGACCGCAGCCGGCAACGACTACGGCTACGACGAGGTGTTCGCGCGGCAGGTCCGGGGGCTCGGCCGTGCCGGCGACGTCTTCCTCGGCCTGTCGACGTCTGCGACGTCGGCCAACGTGGTGCGGGCTGCCCGGGCCGCCCGCGAGCTCGGGATGGTCACGATCGCGCTGGTCGGTGCTCGCCAGGGCCCGTTGCACGACGTGAGCGACCACGTCCTGGCCGTCCCCAGCACCCAGATCGGCGCCATCCAGGAAGCCCACCTCGTGCTGGTGCACGTGCTGGTCGAGCGCGCCGAGGACCTCCTCTTCGGCCCCGACTGGTCGACCGACTGACCTGCCCGCGTCCCGAAGGCTCGTTGGCGTTCGGTCCGTGTCCTGTCCCTGCGCTCAGGTCTCGGGGCTGCGATGCAGATTGGCGTTCGTAGCGCCTGACTCGGCCGCGAACGCCAGGGGCCGAGCGTGGTGGTGGATGTGTGGCGTTGGTTGCCGGGTTGGTCGGCCGCGAACGCCAGGGGCCGAGCCTGGCGGTGGAAGTGTGGCGTTCGCAGCCGCATGACTCGGCCGCGAACGCCAGACCGTGAGCCTGGTGGTGGATGTGTGGCGTTTGTTGCCGGGTTGGTCGGCCGCGAACGCCAAGGGAGAGGGGTGGTCATGGAGTCGCTGGTCACTTGGGGAGGTCTCAGCCGTGCAGGTGACGGCGCTTCCGCTCGATCCGCCGCGCAACGTCGTCGGCGTCGGCATCGACCTCCCGGACGTCGAACCTCACCACCTCGATCCCGTCGTCCTCCAGGAGGCGATCCCGACGTCCGTCGCGATCACGCTGTTCGACGAGTAGGTGGTGTGGGCCGTCGACCTCCACGTCGAGGTGGACGTCGTCCCAGTACAGGTCGAGTTCGAAGGTCGCCCCGGACGACGTGGTGACCACGCGGTTGGCGTCCGGTCGTGGGAGACCTCGCGCGAGGCAGGCGTCCGCGAGCCGCTTCTCGGCCAGGGATCGGTGGCGGTCGGTCATCGAGTCCACCAGGTCGAGCACGACGTGGCGTCCGGTCAGTCCCTCGGCACGCTCGCACGCGGCACGCAAGTCGCTCACCGCCAGCCGCTCTCGGCCGAGGACGTGGACGACGAGGTCTTCCACCTGGGCCCGGCTCGCCGTGGTGGCGACGTCGAGCAGAGTCCAGACGAGCGCGGTCGTCGGAATGCCCTCCACCTCGACGACGTCGCCCTGTTCGAGGGCGTGGCTGGTGGACGTCTCGACCAATCGACTGCGGCAACGCCTCGACGTGCTCACCACGATTCGGGGTGCCCGGCCAAATCCCGGCAGGCCGTGGAGGTGGGCGGCACTGGGACCCCCGACCGCCACCACCGGCGGCTGCCGATCGATCGGGTCTTTGCGTCGCAGCTGGCGCTCGACTCGGCGTTGTGCCGCCATGGCTCGGAGTTTCCAGGTGTCGGGCGCACCGTTGATGGCGTAGACACCGGGGTGGAGCCGGAGCAGCACGCCGGTCCGGACGGCCCACGTGATGGCATGGCGGCTGATCTCGATGGCGAGGAGCTCCTCGCGGGTGACCACACCATGGCGGCGGGCAGCGAGGACTCCCATGGCGTGGCGCGTGGCGGGAGTGAGCATGCCCGAAGGATGCTGGCCCCGGACGCCCGGCAGTGCCGCCGATCCGACACTTGTGGACGACGGCCGACGGGAGGCGTTGGTGGCCGGGATGGTCGGCTGCGAACGCCAAGCAGGTGAGGCTTGGGGGCTGGTGGTCGTTGGTGGCCGGGACGATCGGCTGCGAACGCCCGTGGGCCGTGGTTGAACCGGGGGTCCCGGCGTTCGGGCTGGGATGGTCGGCTGCGAACGCCAAGCAGGTGAGGCTTGGGGGCATGGTGGTCGTTGGTGGCCGGGACGATCGGCTGCGAACGCCAACGACAGCCGCCGGCAGGGGTCAGGTGGGGTGCGCCAGTTCGGCGACCTGGACCAGGACGTCGGTCAGGGCGTAGTCCTTCGGGGTGAACACCGCCGCGACGCCGGCCTCGGCGAGGACGGCGGCGTCGGCGGGGGGGATGATGCCGCCGGCGACCACGGGCACGTCGTGGCCGGCCGCGCGCAGTCCCTCGACCACGGCCGGGACCAGCTCGAGGTGCGAGCCCGACAGGATCGACAGGCCGACCAGGTGGACGTCCTCGTCGACGGCAGCCCGCACGATCTGGTCGGGGGTCAGGCGGATTCCCTCGTAGACGACCTCCATGCCCAGGTCACGGGCCCGCAGGGCGACCTGCTCGGCACCGTTCGAGTGCCCGTCCAGACCCGGCTTGCCGACCAGGATCCGCAGACGACGGCCCAGCCGATCCTGCACGGCCCGGACGCGCTCGCGGGCGGCGGACAGGTCCGCACCACCACCGCCCGACGCCGCGGCATCGGTCACCCCGGTCGGTCCGCGGTACTCGCCGAACACCTCGCGCAGCGCCTGGGACCACTCGCCCGTCGTCACCCCCGCGCGAGCTGCCGCGATGGTCGCGGGAACGAGGTTGTCGGTGCCCTCGGCAGCCGCTCGCAGCGCCTCCAGTGCGCGGCGGACGGCGGCCTGGTCGCGGCCGGCCCGGTGAGCCTCGAGCCGGGCGACCTGCTCGGCCTCCGCGGCCGGGTCCACCGTCAGGATGGCCCCGGCCTCGTCGAGCAGGGGGCTGGGCTCGGCCGTGGTGTGGGTGTTCACGCCGACCACGGCCTGCTCGCCGGACTCGACCCGCCGCAGGCGCCGCGCGTTGGACGCGACCAGCTCGGCCTTCATGTGGTCCACGGCCGCGACCGCGCCACCCAGCCCCAGCACGTGGTCCAGCTCGTCCCGCGCGGCCGTGGTCAGCTCGTCGACCTTGGCCTCCATCACCGCCGACCCCGTGAACAGGTCCGGGTACTCCAGCAGGTCGGTCTCGGTCGCGAGCACCTGCTGCATCCGCAGCGACAGCTGCTGGTCCCACGGCCGCGGCAGCCCCAGTGCCTCGTTCCACGCCGGCAGTTGGACCGCACGTGCGCGCGCGTCCCGCGACAGGGTGACGCCGAGCATCTCCAGCAGGATCCGGGCGATGTTGTTCTCGGGCTGCTGCTCGGTCAGGCCCAGCGAGTTGACCTGGACGCCGTAGCGGAACCGGCGCGCCTTCGGGTCCTCGACCCCGTAGCGCTCCCGGGTCACCCAGTCCCACAGCTCGACGAAGGTGCGCATCTTGGCGACCTCCTCGACGAAGCGGATCCCGGCGTTGACGAAGAACGAGATCCGACCGACCACCGCGGGGAACGCCTCGGCCGGCACCTGGCCGGAGTCACCCACGGCGTCCAGGACCGCGATGGCGTTGGCCAGGGCGAAGGCGACCTCCTGGACCGGGGTCGCCCCGGCCTCCTGGAGGTGATAGGAGCAGATGTTGACCGGGTTCCACCTCGGCACGTGCTGCCAGGTGTGCACGATCGTGTCGGTGGTCAGGCGCAGCGACGGCTCGGGTGGGAACGCGTACGTCCCACGTGACAGGTACTCCTTGAGGATGTCGTTCTGGGTGGTGCCGCGCAGGACCGCCGGGTCCACCCCCTGCTCCTCCGCGACCGCCACGTACAGCGACAGCAGCCACATTGCGGTGGCGTTGATGGTCATGGAGGTGTTCATGTCGCCGAGCGGGATGTCGGCGAACAGGGTCCGCAGGTCGTCGATCGAGGTGACGGGGACGCCGACCTTGCCCACCTCGCCACGGGCGAGCGGGTGGTCGCTGTCGTAGCCGGTCTGGGTGGGCAGGTCGAAGGCCACGCTCAGCCCAGTCTGGCCCTTGGCGAGGTTGGCGCGGTACAGCGCGTTGGAGGCGGCCGCCGAGGAGTGGCCCGAGTAGGTCCGGATCAGCCACGGGCGATCGGGCGTGGGGAGCGTTGCCGGGGAGGGATCGGTCATGCCCAGGTCCTGTCCGGTCGGTGCGCCGCCGACGCCTGCACGATCGTCGACGGCGCCACGGCCCACCGTGACGGCGGGCCCGCGGTGTGCGGTCGCGGCTCCCGGGACGCAGGATAGGGTCGGGGCATTGCCCGTGGCCGTCCGGTCACGGATTGCCGGCGCGACCGTTCCCGTGGACCGAGCGCCATGAACGACATCGGAGGCAGCATGGGTCGCCACGTCCTGGTCTGGGACGCCCCCAACATCGACATGACCGTCGCCAACATCATCGACGGCAAGCCCACCTCGCGTGAGCGGCCGGACCTCGACGTGCTCGGCCGGTGGCTGGTGACCCGGGCGGGCGAGGACGAGGTCGAGGCCTGCGTCTTCGTCAACGTGGCCGAGCACGTGGCCGGCCCGATGCGCGGCTGGGTGCTGTGGTTGCTGGAGCAGGGCTTCCGCGTGTTCGCGCGGCCCAAGGTCGGGGACTCCGACGTCGACGACGACATGGTGGACCACCTGCTCTCGCGACAGCAGGAGGGCGTGCTGACGGCGGCCTACGTGGGCTCCAACGACGCGCGTTGCTTCGTCGACCCCCTGCTGGACCTGGTCGAGGACGGGGTCGACGTGACCGTGCTCGGGTTCGGCGAGTACGCCGGGGGGCTGTCCTCGGAGGACGCCTTCGAGTTCGTCGACCTCGAGGAGATCGACGGGCTGTTCGCCAGCCAACTGCCCCGGATCAACCTCGAGGTGCTCCCGGAGGAGGGCCGGTGGTTCGAGCCGACCGGTCGCCTGGGCGGGTGAGCCCCACCCCTGGTGCGCACGACGGCTGCCCGACGCGCTCCTCAGCCCCGCTGCAGCACCGCGAGGGCCTCGTCGGCGTGGGTCTCCATGTCGCTCTCGGAGCGGATCGCCTTGAGCACCGTGCGGTCGGTGTCGACGACGAAGGTGTGGCGCCGCGACCACAGCGGCCCCATGCGCTTGGTCCCGAAGATCTCCGAGACGGTGCCGTCCGGGTCCGCCAGCAGGGGATAGTCGAAGTCGTGCTCCTCGGCGAAGCTGCGCTGCACGTCGACCGGGTCGCGCGAGACGCCGACCCGGGTCGCGCCGACCGCGGCGAACTCGGCCGCGAGGTCGCGGAAGTGGCAGGCCTCGGCCGTGCAGCCACCGGTGAAGGCCTTGGGGTAGAAGAAGACCACCAGCGGGCCGTCCTCGAGGAGTTCCGCCAGGGTGACGGTCTCGCCGCGGTCGGTGGTGGCGGTGAAGTCGTCGACGATGTCGCCGGCATCCATGGGATCGGTCCGTGTGTGGGGGACGGGGGAGTCTGGGTGCGTGCGACCGAGCAGGGTACGACCATCGCCGGTTGCTGGTCGTGTCGCCGTCCGCCTGCCGGGCGTGGGCACGGCGTGGGTGGGTCCGGCCGAGGAGGTCGCGGATGGTCGCGCTGATGGTGTGGGGGACGTCGTCGTGGGCCGGCAAGAGCCTGGTCACGACGGCGCTGTGTCGTCACTTCGCCCGTCTCGGGGTGTCGGTCGCCCCGTTCAAGGGCCAGAACATGGCCAACAACGCCCGGGTGGTCGACGGCGGCGAGATCGGGTCCTCCCAGTACCTCCAGGCGCTGGCGGCGGGGGTCGTGCCGGACGTGCGGATGAACCCGGTCCTGCTCAAGCCCGAGGCCGGCACCAGCCAGGTCGTCGTGCTCGGGCAGGTGGACCGGGCCGTGTCGCGCCTGCCGTGGCGTGACCGGGCGGCCCACCTGCGACCCGTGGTCCTCGAGGCGCTGCACGACCTCCACGACCAGTACGACCTGGTGGTGATGGAGGGGGCCGGCAGCCCGGCCGAGATCAACCTCTCCCGCGACGACATCGTCAACCTCGCCCCGGCGTCCGCGGTCGACGCCGCGGCGATCCTCGTGACCGACATCGACCGTGGCGGGGCGTTCGCGTCGCTGGTCGGCACCCACGACCTGCTCGAGCCCGCGCACCGGCGTCGGCTGGTCGGCTTCGTCCTGAACAAGTTCCGGGGTGACGCCAGCCTGTTGCCCCCGGCGCCCGAGCTGGTCGAGGAGCGGACCGGGGTGCCCACCCTGGGGGTGCTGCCGATGCTGGACCACGCCCTCCCCGACGAGGACGGTGCCGACCCCCACCGACGGGGGACCGGGCCGGTCGTCGCGCTGGTCCGCTACCCGACGGCCTCCAACCTCGACGAGTACGCCGCCCTGGCGACCTGCACCGACCTGCGCCACGTGTTCCGCCCGGCTGACCTGCCCGCTGGGCCGGACCTGGTGATCCTGCCCGGCTCCAAGCACGTGTCGTCGGACCGCGACTGGCTGGAGGCATCGGGCGTGGGGGCCGCGGTGCGACGGGCCGCCGCCGACGGCGCACGGGTCGTCGGGGTCTGTGGGGGCCTGCAACTGCTCGGCACGAGCCTCGCCCCCGACGACGACCCCGGCCACGTCGGCCACGAACACGGTGGGGACGGGCTCGACCTGCTCCCGCTGGTGACCACGTTCGACGTCGTCAAGACGACCGTGGCGTCACGCGTGACGTTCGCCCCGGTCGACGGTCCCTTCGACGTCCTGTCGGGCATCGAGGTGGAGGGCTACGAGATCCGGGTCGGCCGCTCGCGGGCCACGTCGACCGGACCGGGCACCGCACCGGTCGGCACGCTGGTCGACGACCACCGCGGCTGGGCCCGCGGCAACGTCGCCGGGTGGTACCTGCACGGCATGTTCGAGGACCACCGGGTGCTCCGAGCACTGCTGGGCGTCCGGCCGATGACGACCCTCGAGGAGACCTTCGACGGGCTGGCCGATGCGCTGGTCGAGAACCTCGACCTTGCACCGCTCGAGCGCCTGCTGGACTGAGTGGCCCACGGCCGGGGGGTGGCTGCCCGCGGGATGCACTGCCCGCCGGGACACGGTGGGCCGGTCGGTGACCTACCGTCACGACGTGGCCCGGCGCGGGCCGCGTGGATGCGAGGAGTCGTCGTGGAGGATGGACAGGGGGGACTGGGGGTGTCCTCGGAGGTCGGCGTGCTGGAGGCCGTGCTGTTGCACCGTCCCGGCCTCGAGCTGCGGCGGCTCACGCCCGACAACAAGGACGAGCTGCTCTTCGACGAGCTGTTGTGGCTCGAGCACGCCCAGGGCGAGCACGACGCCTTCGCCCGGGTGCTCACCGACGCCGGGGTGGAGGTGTTGCTGGTCGAGGACCTCCTGGCCGAGGTCCTGGCCGACGACGAGGTCGCGACCCGGGTCATCGCCGAGCACGTCACCACCGACACGACCGGGCCGGTCGCCGTCGACGACCTGCGAGCCCACCTGGCAGGGATGGACCCCGCGATGCTGGCAGCCAGCCTCTACGGCGGCGTCGCGGTCGACGAGGTCGACGTGACACCCGGGTTGGTCACGGCGATGGCCCCACCCGGCGCGATGCTGCTCAACCCCCTGCCGAACGCCGTGTTCATGCGGGACTCGTCCGCGTGGATCGCCGACGGGGTCGCGCTGTCGCCGATGAACCGGGCCGTGCGCCGACGCGAGACCGCGCTGGTGCGCACGGTCGTGACCACCCACCCACGATTCGCCGCCGGGCGGATCTGGTTCGGCGCCGAGCACGACGAGCACCTCCAGGCCACCTTCGAGGGTGGCGACATCCTGGTGGTCGGCGAGCGGGCGCTGGCCGTCGGCATGTCGGAGCGCACGACCGCGCCGGGCATCGAGGCGCTCGCGCTCAACCTGTTCGAGGAGGACGTCGTCGACCGGATCCTGGTCGTCGACCTGCCCAAGGTCCGTGCGGCGATGCACCTCGACACGATCGTGACCCAGGTCGACGTCGACGCCTTCATCACCTACCCGTCGATGACCCGCGACATCACGTGTCACCAGCTCACCCCCCGCCGAGGCGCTGGTGGCCTGGACGGGATCCGTGTCGCCGACGCGTCCTCGATGGTGCGTGGACTGGAGTGGGCGAGTGGCGTGGGCCACATCCGCGCGATCGAGCCCGACCTCGGCTCGACCCGGGCCGCCCGTGAGCAGTGGAACGACGCCAACAACACCCTGGCCCTGGCCCCCGGACGGGTGATCGCCTACGAGCGCAACGTCGCGACCAACACCATCCTGGCCGACGCCGGGATCGAGGTCCTGACGATCCCGTCCTTCGAGCTGCCCCGTGGCCGTGGTGGACCCCGGTGCATGTCCTGCCCGCTGTCGCGCGCGCCACTGGACCGGTGACGGCGGGCTCGGCCGACCGCCCGGTCGCGGTGCTCGACGACGTCGGCGTGGTCCGCGGCGGGGTCGACCTGCTGGCCGGGATCGACCTGCAGGTCCATGCCCGACGTCCACTGGCCGTGCTGGGGCCCAACGGTGCGGGCAAGACCACCCTGCTGCGGATCCTGTCGACCTACCTGTTCCCGACCCGCGGCAGGGTGGAGGTCCTGGGCGCGGTGTTCGGGCGGACCGACCTGCGTGCCCTGCGCGCCCGGGTCGCGCTGGTGTCGGTGGCCATGACCCCGCTGCTGCCTGCCAGCCATGCGGCTGTGGAACTGGTGGCCGCGGCCCGCCACGGTGCCCTGCGGCCGGTCCCTGCGATCGACGACGAGGACCGCGAGCGGGCCCGGACGGCGCTGGGGGCGGTGGGCGCCGGCGGCCTGGCGGATCGTGCCGTCCGGACCCTGTCACAGGGGGAGTGGCAGCGGGTGCAGGTGGCCCGTGCGCTGGTGGCCGAACCGGAGCTGCTGCTGCTCGACGAGCCCTTCGCCGGGCTGGACCTCGGTGGACGCGAGCGACTGGTGGCCGACCTCGACCGCCTGCTGGCCTCCGCGGACGCCCCGGCCGTGGTGATGGTCAGCCATCACCTCGAGGAACTGCCCACGGCGGTCGCCGACGCGGTCCTGCTGCGGGGCGGCCGAGTCGTGGCCGCCGGTGCGGTCGACGACGCCGTGACCGACGAGACCGTCTCGGCGACCTTCGGGGTCCCGGTGGTCGTCAGCCGCCACGACGGTCGGCTCGCGGCACGGGTCCGCTCGGCCTGACCCGCGGCCGGGTCGCGCCCCGCACTCCGTGCCTCGGGTCGGCCGTGGCCGCCCCGCGACTCGGCCGGCCACCTACCCTGCGGGGGCCGGTCCACCTCCTGCCCCGACCCGGAGCACGCCATGCCCGAAGCCGTCATCGTCGCCGCCGCCCGCAGCCCCATCGGCCGGGCGTTCAAGGGATCCATGACCGGACTGCGGGCCGACGACCTCGCCGCGACCATCGTCCGGGCGGCGATGGACCAGGTGCCCGCGCTGGACCCGACCGAGGTCGACGACCTGCACCTGGGCGTCGGGCTGCCCGGTGGTGAGCAGGGCTTCAACATGGCCCGGGTGGTGTCCACGCTGCTGGGGTGGCAGTCGGTCCCCGGTGTCACCCTGACCCGCTACTGCTCGTCGTCCCTGCAGACCACCCGCATGGCGCTGCACGCCATCAGGGCCGGGGAGGGCGACGTGTTCGTGTCCGCCGGCGTCGAGATGGTGTCGCGCTTCACCAAGGGAAACTCGGACTCGCTGCCCGACACCATGAACCCGGCGTTCGACGACGCGCGCGCCCGGACCGACGCCGCCACCGAGGGCGGGGTCGACGACTGGGCGGACCCGGCCGAGCGCGGCGAACTGCCCGACGTCTACATCCCGATGGGCCAGACCGCCGAGAACGTCGCGCAACTCGAGGACGTCTCCCGCGCCGAGCAGGACGCCTTCGCGCTGGCCTCGCAGCAGCGCTACGAGCAGGCGTTCGAGGACGGCTTCTGGGCACAGGAGATCACCCCGATCCAGTTGCCCGACGGCTCGACCCTGTCGACCGACGACTCGCCCCGGTTCGGCACGACTGCCGAGGGGCTGGCCGGGCTCGACCCGGTGTTCCGGCCGGACGGGACGGTCACGGCCGGCAACGCCTGCCCGCTCAACGACGGCGCTGCCGCGCTCGTCGTGATGAGCGACACCAGGGCCGAGCAACTGGGGATCACCCCGCTGGCACGGATCGTGTCGACCGGCGTCGGCGCGCTGAGCCCCGAGATCATGGGGCTCGGCCCGGTCGATGCCTCCCGCCGTGCGCTGGACCTGGCCGGGATGACCATCGACGACATGGACATCGTCGAGATCAACGAGGCCTTCGCCGCCCAGGTGATCCCTTCGGCCCGCCACCTGGGGGTCGACCACGAGCGACTCAACCCGCACGGCGGGGCGATCGCGGTCGGCCACCCGTTCGGGATGACCGGGGCCCGGATCACGGGGACCCTGCTCAACGGCCTGCGCCACACCGACTCGACCTTCGGGCTGGAGACGATGTGCGTCGGCGGCGGGCAGGGCATGGCCATGGTCGTCGAACGACTGTCGTGACGACGAGCGCGGACGAGTCGCGGGAGGGGGCCCACCGGCCCGACCCGCCGGGATCGGACGTCGTCGACCTGGTGGCGTGGACGGGTCCGATCCCCGACGACCACCCGGACGCGAACTTCCTCGTCGACGTGGCGACCTGGTCGCTGGCCGACCCGATGGCGACCCTGCGACGGTTGTCCGACAGCGTGGGTGTCCCGGTCGGAGCGCTCGCGCGCTACGTGCTGGCCCGGTGGGTGACCGCGGGCAGCGACAGCCTGCTGGAGGTCGGTCCGACCGCCGTGGAGCGCATGCGCGCGGCCGTCGACCAGGCCGAGCGCGCCGACACGGACGCCGCACGGTTGGTCGCCTACCGGGCGATCGCCGAGCAGCTTGCCTGGCTCGGCCACGGCCTCGACGATCCCATCGGCACCTACCCCGAGGGTGGCGCCGACCCTGCCCCCTGACCCCCGCCGGCGACATCCCTGCACCTCGTCGACGTCCGGGTCGGGTGGATGGAGGTCGGGACGTGCAACGGGCACCCGCCGGATCGGCGGGTGCCCGTGGACGTTGCGGTCGTGCGTCGCGTCGGATGTTGTGAGCGCAGCGAGCAACTCCAATGCGCCCGGATGTTGGCTGCGCCGCAGCGCGTCGTCCGGGGCGGGCGCGCGCTAGCTGGCGGTGATGTCGGTGATCGTCACGTCGAAGGTGGCGGCCGGGGCCTCGACGGTCACGGTGTCGCCGACCTCGTGGTCGATGATCGCGGACCCCATCGGGGACTCGCTGGACAGGACCGGGTGCTGCTCGTGTTCGTCCTCGCGCGATCCCAGGAGGTAGGTCTCGGTGTCGCCCTCGACGTCGAGCGTCACCACCAGGCCCGGGCGGACCGTGTCGGTGTTGTCGGGCTGGCCGATCCGCGCGTCGCGCAGCAACTGCTCGAGCTGGCGGATCCGCGCCTCCATCTTCCCCTGCTCGTCCTTGGCCGCGTGGTACTCGGCGTTCTCGCGCAGGTCGCCATGGGCACGCGCCTCCTCGATCTCGGACGAGATCTGGTCGCGGCCCTCGCCCTTGAGCTGTTCGAGCTCGGCGAGCAGGCGGTCGTAGGCCTCTTGGCTGAGCCAGGTTTCGGCCATGGGGGTACTCCTCGTGGTTCTGCGGGTGGTGCGGATGATGGATCCGGGACGGTCGCGGTCGTCTCACGCCGGCGGTGACCTGCGGAGCGTGGTCGGACGGACCGGCGAGGGTGGGGCGGCCGGTGACGCGCGACCGCCTCCGTCACCGCGATCGCGCGGGACATGGGGGACGGTGCTCGCCGAACGGCCTGCGAGTCCCGGAATGCAGCACGCCCGACCGACGGGCCGGGCGTCATGACGTCGTACTGTACCGAACCGCTCGGCCGGCGCAAGCGCGGACCGAGCGGTCGAGGTGAGCCCGACGCGAGCCGGGCGGGGGCTCAGGCGGTCGTGTCGCGCCGGACGTCGTCCGGCAGTTCGCCGGAGGCCTTCTGGGCCAGTCGAGCCGCCTGGCGGCTCGCGGCCATGCGGGCGAGCCCGATGACGGCGCCGGTCAGCGCGCCCCACAGGACGGCTTCGCGCCAGTCGGTCTCGGGGTCGGCAGGGTTGCTCGGCGGCTCGTTGCCGGTCGCCCGCTGCCAGCCCGAGGTCAGGGCCTTGCGTGCCAGGATCGCGGCGACGACGGGCGCGCCGGTGCCGAGCACCTTCCAGGTCGTGGATGACATGTCAGTCCTTGGTCGAGTCCCCACGGTGCCGCCTCCGACGTGATCGTGCAACGTCCGGGCGGTGGTCGGATGGCACCCCGTCCCGTCGTCGGCCGCGGTGTAGGGTCGACGGCCGACCGGTCCACCGATGGAAGGACCCCCGGTGACCGACGCCCCGACGCCGTCCCGGGCGCGTTCCCTCCGGCCGCCCCTGCGGGTCGTGGTGGTGGACGACCACGACGTCGTCCGGGCCGGCCTGCGCGCCGGGTTGGGTGACCACCGGGTCGAGGTCGTCGCGGAGGCGGACGACGTGGCCTCGGCGGTCGACGTCGTGCGGTCGACCTCGCCGGAGGTGATGCTGCTGGACGTCCGGCTGCCCGGCGGGGGAGGTCCGGCGGTGCTGCGGGAGCTGGGCGAGGATGCGCCCCCGACCCTGGCCGTGTCCGCCTCCGACCAGCGCGACGACGTCGTGGCCACCGTCCGGGCCGGCGCGACCGGCTACCTGCTCAAGACCAGTTCGGTGGCCGACATCGCGGCCGCGGTGCACGCCGTGCACGAGGGCCGCCCGGTCTTCTCGCCCGAGCTCGCCGGTCACCTGCTCGACCTCGACAGCGGGGCCGCCGACGGGGTCGCGGACCCTGCCTGGGAGTCGCTGACCGACCGCGAGCGGGAGGTGCTGCGACTGCTGGCCCGGGGCCACCCGTACCGCCGCATCGCGGAGGACCTGGGCGTGGTGGCAAAGACCGTCGAGACCCATGTCCGCAACATCCTGCGCAAGCTGCAGGTCAGCAACCGGCACGAGGCGACGGTGTGGGCGATCGACCGCGGGTTCGACGCGTGACCCGCGGTCACGTTGGAGTTCCTCGCTCCGCTCGGAACGTCCAGCCCTCCTCCGGCGCCTGGCGGGGTCCGATCCGGCGTGTCCGGGTGATCCCTGAGGTGGGGGGCGGAGGGACAGGTCACGCTGGCGGAGCCAACGAAGGGCATCGCCGTGAACACCTCCACCGTCCCACCCGACGCCTCCACGGGCAGCGTCCCACCCGCGCCACGCCTGGCGACCACGTCCGGGCCCCGGAGCCCGGCCCAGCTGTGGGCGCTGCTGCGTGACCGGCTGCCGGAACTGCTCGCCACGACCGGGACCGCCCTGCTGGTCGCCGCCGTCACCGGGTTCGTGGTGTCCCAGTGGCGGGCGCTGGACAACGTCGGCCAGGCCGGCCTCCTGGTCGCGGGATCGGTGGTGCTGACGCTCCAGGGCCAGTGGGCGTCGTCGCGCGAGGGACGGCTGGTCCGTCGGCTCGTGCCGCTGTCGTGGGCGGCCGCCGTGGGACTGACCCTGGTGGCCGTGCAGTTGCTGGCCGAGTTGGGGCTGCCCGCGACACCACGGCTGGGCATCGCCCTGGCCGGGGTCGTCGCCATGGCCCACGCGGCGTGGGCATGGCGCCAGCGACCGGGCTCGATCCTCCTGCAGGTCGTGACGGTGGCCTGCGCGCTCTACGCGGTGGGCCCGCTCGGTGCCGCCCTGTCCGACACGTGGGGTGGCGTCGACGCCGTCGCGTGGCTGGCCGTCCCGGCCGAGGCCCTGTTCGGGATCACCGGTTCCGGGAGTGACGTGTTCGCGGTCGTCGCGATCGGCCACCTGGTCGTGGGCGTGGCGTGGCTGGCGGTGGGGCTGCAGCTCCCGGCGCCGGCCGCCGCGCGGACGGGGCGGATCGGCGGCTCGCTGGTGCTGGCCGTGGCGGCGTGCGAGCTCAACGCGATGTCGTCACCGATCGGCTCGAGCCTCGCCCTGCTGGTGGTCGTCGGTTTCCTGCTGGTCGGCCTGGCCCTGCGAGACGGGTTGCTGATCGGGTTCGGGTCGATGGCTGCACTGGTCACCGGGCTGCGGACGACGTGGTCGTTGTTCAGTGGCGAGACCGCGGTGACGGTGACGGTGGCGACCGCCGGCGTGGTGGCACTGCTCGCGGCGCTTCGCCTGGGCCGGGCCCGCGACGAGCACGACGACGCGCGCGAGCCCGACGACGCCCCGTCCGACGCCGCCCCCGCGAGCCCGGCCGGCCGCGGTCCCGGGGTCGCGTCCGGTGACGCCCCGTCGACCTCGGCCTGACCCGGCTGACGGGTGCTGGACGGGATGCGACACTCGTGACCATGGACACCCCCCAGCCCGAGCACGGACCGGATCCCGGGCCTGCCCGACCCCCGGTCGGACTGCAGGCCCGGTCGGCCGTGCGACTGCGGGCGGAGGCCATGCGGTTCCTGCGGCGGTTCGGCCTGGTGTCCGCGCTGTGGTCGGCACTCCTGGTGCTCGCCGCCCCGGTGATCGACCGGCCCGCACTGGTGTGGTCGGCGGTCGCCCTGCACGTCGCGTGGGCGCTCGTGGCCATGGTCGTCCGGGACGACCGGGCCTGGTGGGCCGGGTGGTTCGTGGTCGCCGTCACCCTCGAGGTCGTGGCGCCACTTGCCGGCACCCGTGGCTGGTCGATCACGGGCGGGGCGATCATCGTGGTCCTGGTCGGCGTGGCCCTGTCCGGTCGCCGGTCGTGGATCCTGGCCACGGTCGCCTCGCTCTCGGCGGTCGCCCTGGGGCGTTCCGTCCTCGCGACCGACTGGCCCCTGGCCAACGGCGTGGCGACGTGCCTGCTGTTCGCGTTCGGCGGGTTGGGCCTGGCCTGGCTCGTGGAACGGATCGTCGCCGTGGTGACCGAGCGCGACCGCCTCCAGGCACAGCTGCTGCAGGCCGAGACCGCCGCGGCACGGGCCACCGAACGGGCCGAGGCCGGGGCCCGCCTCCACGACACCGTGCTGCAGCACCTCGCCGCGGTCGTGCACGCACCCGACCTCGCGACCGCCCGTCGCCACGCCGGGAGAGCCTCCAACGACCTGCGCCAGTTCCTCCGTCGTGATGCCGAGGAGACGACCTCGCTGCGGACCCTGGTCCAGCAGGAGGTCACGGCAGCGGCCGACGGGGTGGAGGTGTCGGTGTCGGTCTCGGGGGACCGGGCGCCGGACGAACGCGACCGGTTGCTGGTGGCCGCCACCGTCGAGGCCGTGCGCAACGCCGTGCGGCACGGTTCCCCACCGGTGCGGGTGCTGGCCGAGCTGGGTCCACGCGACGCCGCCCGGGTGTGGGTCGCCGACCACGGCGCAGGCTTCGACCCGACCACGACGCCTGCCGACCGACTGGGCGTGCGCGACTCGATCCGGGGGCGGATGGCCCGCGCCGGTGGCAGCGCGACCCTGCTGGACCAGGCGGGCGACGCAGACCGCGGCACCGAGTGGGAGCTCGTCCTGCCGGCCACCGACCCGGGCAGTGACGGGGACGACGGACCGGGGGCTCGCCCGGCCGGCACCTAGACTCCTCGCCATGGCCGTCCGGGACCTGCTCTACCACGTCTACGAACGCCGGCTCGAGCGTGAGCTCGCCGGGGGCACCCTGCCACGCCACGTGGGCGTGATCCTCGACGGCAACCGGCGCTACGCACGGGAGCGGGGACTGGCGTCCGTCGCCGAGGGCTACCTCGCCGGTGCCGACCGGATCCCCGACCTGCTCGACTGGTGCTTCGAGCTGCGCATCCCCTACGTGACGTTGTGGTTGTTGTCGACCGACAACCTCAGCCGCGCCGACGACGAGCTCACCCACCTCCTCGACATCATCGTCGGGACGGTCCAGTCGATCGCGTCGGCCCCCAGCACGGCGACCCGGAAGCTGCGGGTCACCGCCGTCGGGGTGCTGGACGCGCTGCCGGTCGACGTCCGTGAGGCACTGGAGGAGGCCTGCGCCGCGACGGCCGACAACGACGGCTTCCACGTCCAGATCGCGGTCGGCTACGGGGGTCGCAAGGAGATCACCGACGCCCTGCGCAGCTGGATGCGGGCCCAGGACCGGGACGGCCACACCCTGGCCGACGCCGCCGAGGCGCTCGTGCCGGCCGACATCGGTGACCACCTCTACACGACCGGGTTCCCCGACCCCGACCTGATCATCCGGACCTCCGGCGAGCTGCGGTTGTCCGGCTTCCTCCTGTGGCAGTCGGCCCACAGCGAGTTCTACTTCTGCGATCCGTACTGGCCCGACTTCCGCAAGGTCGACTTCCTGCGCGCCCTGCGTGACTACGCCGGCCGTGCCCGCCGCTTCGGTCGCTAGCCCCGGGTCGTCGGTCGTCGGTCGTCGGTCGCCAGTCGCCCGACCGGCGCCGTCGCAGATGCTCGGAACGCGCGAGGTGCGTCGCTACGTTCGCCAGCGTCGATGCGACCCGAGGTGCACATGCCCCCACCCAGCAGGTCGACCGCGCTCCCCAGGAGCGTGGCTGGCCAGCCCGACCTGCCGGTCGTCGCCGCGACCTTCCTGTTGACGCCGCCCCGTGTGGGCGGCGTCGTTGCGTTCACCGACCGTCGGTTCCGGGTCGCCGCCCGGGGGCCGTGGTCGACCGAGTTCACCCCGTGCCTGCCGATCGTGCGACGACCCCGTCGTTGAACGGACGGCCGGCCGCCCACCCGGCCCCGCGCGCATCCGACCCGACAAGGCCCACCACGTGACCGACCCCGCCAGCAGCACCTACGTCCTCGACACCTGCGTCCTGCTCGCCGACCCCGCCGCCCTGATGCGCTTCGACGAACACGAGGTGGTCCTGCCACTGGTCGTGATCGAGGAGCTCGACCGCAAGAAGGCCCTGCTCGACGACGTGGGTCGCAACGCCCGCATCGCCCTGCGCACCATCGAGGAGCTGCGCACGTCCGGATCGGGACGCCTCGCCGACGGGGTCGAGCTCGACCACGGGGGCACCTTCCGGATCGAGTCCAACCACGTCGACGTCGCGCTGCCGGCCTACCTCGACCCGAACAAGCCCGACCACCGCATCCTCGGCGTGGCGATGGGCCTGGGCGGGATCCTGGTCACCAAGGACGCCGCGCTGCGGATCAAGGCCTCGCAGCTGGAGGTCGAGGCGCAGGACTACCGCGGCGACACCGCCCGTGACGCCGAGCACTGGGACGGGGTGCGCGACCTGCAGGTCGACCTGACGACCATCGACCTGCTGCACCAGGACGGCAAGGTGATGTTGGTCGACGGGACCGAGCGCGACCTGGTGCTCAACGAGTGCCTGGTGCTCCACGGCGGACCGTCGACGTCGGCCCTGGGCCGGGTGATCGACGTCGGTGAGGACGGTGCGGTGACGGTCCACCGGGTGCTGGGCCAGCGCGAGGTGTTCGGGATGTCGCCCCGCGACGTCCGCCAGACCTTCGCGATCGACCTGCTCCTGGACCCGCGGGTGCCGTGCGTGTCGCTGATGGGCATGGCCGGCACCGGCAAGACCTTCCTGGCACTCGCGGCCGGTCTCGAGCAGGTGCTGCAGGCGACGGCGTATCGCCGGTTGTCGGTCTACCGCCCACTGGTGGCGGTCGGACGCCAGGACATCGGCTACCTCCCGGGCGACCTGGACGAGAAGCTGGCCCCGTGGATGGCCGCCGTGCACGACAACCTGTACGCGCTGATGCGTCGTGACAGCGGGCGCCCCAGCAGCCGTGACCACCGCCAAGTCCAGTCCAACATCGAGGCGCTGGTCGACCGTGGCCAGCTCGAGCTCGCCGCGATCACCTACCTGCGTGGTCGCTCGATCACCGACGAGTTCGTCGTGGTCGACGAGGCCCAGAACATCGAGTTGTCGGCCCTGAAGGTGGTGCTGACCCGGATGGGCAACGGCTCCAAGGTCGTGTTCTGTGGCGACCTCGGCCAGGTCGACAACCCCTACATCTCGCCCTACGGCGGGATGGCCGCGCTGATCGAGAAGCTCAAGGGCACCTCGCTGTTCGGCCACGTCACCCTCTCCAAGGGCGTGCGCTCCCCCCTCGCCGAACACGCCGCCACCATCTTCTGAAGGTCGGGCCGAGTCCATCGAGTGTGCGGATCGAGGTCACCCACGGCCGCGATCCGCACACTCGACGTCTCCGGAGCGGCGCTGGAGTTGTCCGGAGCGGCGGGGGAGTTGCGAACGAAGCGGCGCTGGAGTTGTCCGGAGCGGCGCTGGAGTTGTCCGGAGCGGCGCTGGAGTTGCGAGCGAAGCGAGCACACTCCCACGTGGGCGCAGCCCACGCGAGCACACTCCAACGTGGGCGGAGCCCACGCGGTTGTAGGCTCGGGGGCCGCGGCCGGCAGTGTCCGGCGTGATCCGCCTTCCCACCTCACAGGACCGAGCCCCCATGCCCACCCGGATGTCGTCGTTCTTCCTGCGCACGCTGCGAGAGGACCCGGCGGACGCAGAGGTGCCGTCGCACCGCCTGCTGGTCCGGGGTGGCTACGTCCGTCGCGTCGCGCCCGGGATCTTCACGTGGCTGCCGCTGGGCTGGAAGGTCTACCGCAACGTCGAGCGCGTGGTCCGCGAGCAGATGGACGCCGCCGGGTTCCAGGAGCTGCACTTCCCGGCCCTGCTGCCCCGTGGTCCCTACGAGGCCTCCAACCGGTGGACCGAGTACGGCGACAACGTCTTCCGGGTCAAGGACCGACGCGACAACGACTTCATGCTCGGGCCGACCCACGAGGAGTTCTTCACCCTCACGGTCAAGGACCTGTACGACTCGTACCGGGACCTGCCGTTGGCGATCTACCAGATCCAGACGAAGTACCGCGACGAGTCCCGCCCCCGCGCCGGGATCCTGCGTGGCCGCGAGTTCGTGATGAAGGACTCGTACTCGTTCGACCTCGACGACGCCGGGCTGGACGCCTCCTACGAGCGCCACCGCGCCGCCTACGAGTCGACCTTCGACCGACTCGGGCTGGAGTACGTGACGGTGTCGGCGATGTCGGGCGCGATGGGCGGGTCGGCCTCCGAGGAGTTCCTGGCCCCGTGCGACTCGGGTGAGGACACCTACGTCGCATGCACGTCCTGCGACTACGCCGCCAACGCCGAGGCGGTCCGGTTCCCGGTCGCCGACCCGGTCGACGCGACCGACGCCCCCGCCGCCCACGTCGAGGACACCCCCGAGACGCCGACCATCCAGACCCTGGTCGACCTGTCCAACGGGCGTGACGACCTCGCCCGCGACGACCGCGAGTGGACCGCGGCCGACACGCTCAAGAACGTCGTGGTCATGATCAGCCAGCCCGACGGCACCCGCGAGCCGCTGGCGATCGGCGTGCCCGGCGACCGCGACGTCGACATGAAGCGCCTGGAGGCCGAGTTCGAGCCGGCCGTCGTCGAGGCGTTCACCCCCGAGGACTTCGCCGCACACCCCCAGCTCGCCAAGGGCTACATCGGCCCCGGCGAGGACGTGCTCGGCCAGGGCGGGATCCGCTACCTGCTCGACCCGCGCATCGCCGAGGGGTCGCGCTGGATCACCGGGGCGAACGCCCCCGGCAACCACGTCTACGACCTGGTCGCCGGACGCGACTTCCCGGTCGAGGGACGCATCGACGTCGCCGACATCCGCGAGGGGGACCCGTGCCCCAACTGCGGCGGGGACCTGACCCTGGCCCGTGGCATCGAGGTGGGCCACATCTTCAAGCTCGGCCGGCGCTACGCCGAGGCGCTCGACCTCACCGTCCAGGACGAGTCGGGCACCAACGTCGTCGTCACGATGGGCAGCTACGGCATCGGGGTGTCCCGCGCCGTCGCCGCGATCGTCGAGCAGTCCCACGACGACGCCGGCATGGTCTGGCCCCGGTCGGTCACGCCGTTCGACGTCCACCTCCTGACCGCGGGCAAGTCCGACGACCATGCCGCAGCGGCCGAGTCACTGGCCGCCGAGATCGAGGCGGCCGGGATGTCGGTGCTCTACGACGACCGGGACGCCAGCGCCGGCGTGAAGTTCAACGACGCGGACCTGCTCGGGATGCCCACCATCGTGGTGGTCGGCCGGGGCCTGAAGAACGGCGAGGTGGAGGTCAAGGACCGCGCCACCGGGGACCGTCGCGACGTGCCGTTCGATGCGTTGGTCGAGACCCTGGTGGCCGACGCCGCCCGCGCCTGACCCCCGGGTTCACGACGGCTGCCGCTTCGTGCCGGACACCCGGGTCCACGGCCGAGGCCGCCCGGGCCGGGATCAGCCGCGTCCCTGGTCGGCGTCGTCGAAGGTGATCTCGACCTCGTCGAAGCCGGCGCTGGTGAACAGCTCGGTCAGGGCCAGCTCGGTGTTGTCCCGGGCCCGCTGGAGCAGCCCGTCCGCCAGCGCGGCGTCGACCATCAACTCCTCGGCGGCCAGGCGAGCGGACCGCTCGAGGTCGTCGTCGCCCCCCGTGAGCAGCCCCGTGTCACGGTCGTAGACCCGGGTCTGGTCGTTGTCGACCTCGATGGCGGTGATGCCGGGCGACGGCAGGCGCAGGCTGATCGTGTTCGCCTCCTCGTCGATCGTGACGTCGTCGTCGTCGACCATCGACAGGTCCACGCCGGCCGAGATCCGCGCCACGGCGAACAGGAAGATCCGGTCGCCCGTGGCCCAGTCGAGCCAGCCCCGGTCCTGGCCCTTCTCGACCGTGGTGGACTCGACGACCTCGACCGTGGACAGCTCCGACAGGCGACGCACCGACTGGACGATGACCGGTCCCGAGCGGTCGATCTCGCCGCCGCGGTCGAACAGCGACCCGAGCGGGTCGAACGTGGCGACACTGCCGGTCACCAGCAGCGTCACCAGGACCCCGATCACGAGCCACGGCAGCCAGCCCGTGCGCCGCGCCTGCTCGGCCATGCCTGCCTCCGCCGTCGGTCCCACGCCCGAGTGTCCGGGCATGGCCGCCCGGGTGACCGTACTGCCCGCCCGGGTCGACGGTCCCGGACACGCCGGGACCGTCCCGCGGCCTGCCCGGACACGCAACGTCCAGGGCCCGTCGTGCCCCGCCGCACTGGCCCGGGTGGGATGATGTCGGCCGACATGCAACCGCGGGGCGTCGCGCGACGTCCGACCGGCAGACCGATTGGGGAGCCACCATGCGACGGCCGACGACCACCGCCCTGATCCTCGCCACCGCGGCGCTGCTGGCGGGGGCCTGCACCGGCGGGGAGGGCTCCGACGACCCGACGTCGCCGGGTCCGTCCATCTCGCCCGCCCCGGCCGGCTCGCCGGCCCCCACCGACGATCCGACGGGCAGTTCGACGTCCGACGCCCAGGCCGCCGCGGATGCCGTGACGGCTGCGGCCGACTTCGGGGTGCCGGTGGGATCGGCCGGGACCGGGGTCGCGGGCCTCGTCGCCTTCGACTCCTGCGACGCCCTGCGCGAGCACTACGTCGCCGGCGCCTCGGACCTGGTCGGTCCCTACGGACTGGGGGGTCAGTTCGGCGGCGTCATGATGGAGGGCGACATGATGGCGTCGACCGAGGAAAGCGCCGCCGCGGAGGGTGGCGCCGACTCGGCCGTGGCCGCTGCCCCCGTGGAGGGGGAGGACTTCTCGACCACCAACGTGCAGGAGGCCGGAGTCGACGAGCCCGACGTCGTCAAGACCGACGGCGAGATGATCGTGACCGTCACGGAGGGCGGCCTGCGGGTCGTCGACGTGGCCAGCGCGGAGGTCGTGGGGCGCCTCGAACTGCCCGAGGACGCGTGGAACAGCGAGTTGCTCCTGAGCGGTGACGACCTGCTGGTCCTGTCGTCGGGTGGTGGCGGCCGGCCCGTGCCCACCGACACCGGTCGGATCCCCGCCTTCGCGCCGGAGCGCGTGACGGTGACCCGGGTCGACCTCGCGGACCCGGCGAACCCCACGGTGGTCGGCGGGTTGCGGCTCGAGGGCTCCTACCGCTCGGCCCGGATGGTCGACGGCACCGTGCGGCTGGTGATGGTGTCGCAGCCGTCCGGCCTGTCGTTCGTCCAGCCGACCGACAACGGCCTGTCCGCCGAGCAGGACGCCGAGGACGAGAACCGCAGGATCCTGGCCGAGTCCGACCTCGACGACTGGGTGCCCCACCTGCAGGTGCTGGACTCCGACGGCAACGCCGGCGACGTGCGACGCGTGCTGGACTGCACGGCCGTGGCGCGCCCGGACGAGTTCTCGGGCTTCTCGACGCTGTCGGTGCTGACCATGGACATCGCGGCCGAGCAGATGGATCCGACGTCGTCGGCAGGCCTGGTCGCCGCCGGTGACACCGTGTACGCCTCGACCGACCGCCTGGTCGTCGCGACGTCGCCGTGGGGTGGCTGGATCATGCCGTTCGTCGAGATGGGTGGGCTGCAGCCCGAGCAGGACGAGCTGACCACCGACCTCCACGCGTTCGACATCAGCGATCCGTCGACCACCCGCTGGGTCGGCTCGGCCGAGGTGGAGGGCACGATCCTCAACCAGTTCTCGCTGTCGGAGACCGACGGCGTGATCCGGGTCGCGACGACGACGCAGCCGACCTGGTGGGGCGGTCCGGAGGACACGCCGTCGGAGTCCTCGCTGGTGGTGTTCACCGAGGGCGACGGCGAGCTGGTGGAGACCGGCCGCGTGGACGGGCTGGGCAAGACCGAGCGGATCTACGCCGTGCGCTACCTCGGACCCGACCTCGCGGCGATCGTCACCTTCCGCGAGACCGACCCGCTGTACCTGGTCGACACCTCGGACCCGACCGCCCCCGAGGTGACCGGTGAACTCAAGATCCCGGGGTTCTCGTCCTACCTCCACCCGGTCGGGGAGGACCGCCTGGTCGGCATCGGGCAGGACGCCGACGAGCAGGGCCGCACGCAGGGCCTGCAGGCGTCGGTGTTCGACGTGTCCGACGTGTCCGACCCGCAGCGGGTGAGCCAGGTGGTCGTCGGCGAGGGCTACTCGCCGGTCGAGTCCGACCACCGGGCGTTCCTGCACTGGCCGGCGACCGGGCAGGTCGTGCTGCCGGCCGAGCTCTGGGAGCCGGACGCCTGGGAGGACTTCGAGGAGGAGTGCAGCGACGGGGGCGAGTGCATCGAGCCCAAGCCGTTCATCGGGGCGGTGGTGCTTGGCCTGGACGGCGCCGACATCTCCGAGCAGGGCCGGGTCAGCCTGTCCGAGGAGGACGAGCAGGGCTGGTGGGGCTCGGTCCAGCGCTCGATCGTGATCGGCGACGACCTCTGGCTGGTCGCCGGTGACCGCCTCGCCCGGGTCGACCTCGCCGGCCTCGACGACCGCCTGGTCGTCCCCCTCCGCTGACGCCGCGTCCCGACGGTGCGGTTCAGGAGCGGGTGGCGTGGCGCCACGCCTCGGACGTCAGGCGGGTCGGGGTCAGGCGGGTCGGCGGATGCGGCGACTCAGGCGTCGAACCATCCAGGCGAGGCCGGCGGTCGAGGCGATGGGCGGCACCGCGATCGCAGCGATCCCCCACGGTTCGACGCCACTCGCAGCGTCCGGGTCGACCACGTTGCCGGCGTCGTCGTAGCACGTCTCGACGGGTACCTCGCCAACTTCGGCACTGCCCTCGCAGATCATCGCGCCGGACGGGAACGTGGCGAAGAGTCCCAGGCTGAGGATGACCGCGAACCCCACCGGGACGGCCAGCCCCACCAGCCGTTCCACGCCGACCCAGCGGGTGCGGGTGAACAGCAGCACGACGGACAGCACCCACAGAGGTACCGAGAGCACGAACAGCGGCGCGAACAGGCCACTGACGACCAAGCCGACAAGGACCGTGATCTCCCAACCGGTCAAGGTGTCGTCGACACGACCCGGCGGTGGTTCCAACGTCGCCGGGGGTGGGGGCGTCGCAGGCGCCGGACGTTCCCGGGAGCCGACCGTCGCCGCGGCGACGATGTCGGCGGGGTCCCCGAGGCGGTCGAGGACCGCCGCGACGGCGTCGGTCGACGGGTTCGGGTGCAGGGCGCGGTCGAGGTGGTCGGACAGGTCGGCCAGCAGCTCGGCACGCTCGGGGTCCGGGAGGACCACGGCGAGTTGCTCGACACGTGCCAGCCAGGCGGTCGCGACCGGGTGGACGGTGATCATGGGGCAGCCTCCGTTGCGGGGCCGAGCCCGCCCGTTTCGAGGATGGTGTCGGTGGCGTCCCGGAACGTCACCCAGTCGGTGCGGAACTCGGCCAGCGCCTTGCGGCCGTCCGCGGTCAGTTCGTAGTACCGCCGGGGTGGTCCCACGTCGGACTCGCGCAGGAAGGTCGTGACGGTCCCGGCCCGGCGCAGTCGGGACAGCAACGGATAGATGGTGCCCTCGCTGGTCACCAGGGGGGCGTGCCTGCCCAGCGCGGTCACCAGGTCGTAGGCGTACTGCGGGCGATGCTCGAGCAGCGCGAGGACACAGTGCTCGACCACGCCGCGGCGCAGTTCCGTCATGGCCTGTCCACCCGCTCCCATGCGCCGCAAGGTAGCAGTTCCATGCGCCGCAAGGAAGACCCCCGTGGAGTCAGGGTCGTGTGCCTCCCACGACCGTGATTGCCATGGTGAAGCGTGCGGAGAATGCGCGGCGCGTTGGACCCTCACGTTGCGTGAGGGCGTAGGGTTCGGCCACTGGAGATGAGGTCGGAGCAGGCCTCGGCACGCAGGCAGGAGGAGCGTCATGGAGACCCGGGCACTGGACTCGGCAGCGGACACGGCGGTCGGTCGGTGGACGGTCGGCGAGGTGGCGGCACTGGCCGGGGTCTCGGTCCGGACGCTGCACCACTACGACGAGATCGAATTGGTGCAGCCGTCCGAGCGATCCCCGGCCGGGTACCGCCACTACCTGCCCGAGGACCTCGATCGGCTGCGCGCCGTGCTGGTCTGGCGCGAGCTGGACTTCCCGCTCGACGACATCCGCGACCTGGTCGACCGGTCGACCGGCGCCCGAGCGGCACTGCTCGACCAGCGCGACCACCTGACCACCCACATCGATCGCCTCCACCGCATCGTGACGGCGATCGACCGAGAACTGGAGGCACGAACCATGAACCTGCAACTGACACCCGAGGAGAAGCTCGAGGTGTTCGGCGACTTCGACCCCGACGACCACGCCGACGAGGCGCAGGAGCGCTGGGGCGACACCGACGCCTGGGCGCAGTCCCGGCGCCGCACCAGCTCGTACGCCAAGGAGGACTGGGAACGCATCCAGGCCGAGGCGAGCGAGCTTTCCCACGCGTTCGCCGCGCTGGACGACGCCGGCGTCGACCCCGCGTCGACCGAGGCCATGGACCTCGCCGAACGCCATCGTGCCCACATCTCGCGCTGGTACTACGACTGCACGATCGAGATCCACGAGGGTCTCGGCCAGATGTACGTCACCGACCAGCGCTTCACCGACAACATCGACGGCAGCGTCGGCCACCCCGGTCTCGCCGCCTACATGTCGGAGGCGATCACGGCCAACGCGCTGCGACAGCTCGACGACGCGTGATCGGGGCCCGGACACGCTCGACGACGCCGACCGGCAGCTGCCGGTCGGCGTCGTCGTGTCGTGACTCAGGTGGCCGGCCCGCAGGCCGGATCGGGTGGCGCGACCGGTGCCCGTGCGGTCCGTCGTGGCAGGTACCGCCGCGCGACCGACGCGAGGGGGTGGTCCAGCCCGGGCCGAGGGTCCGTCACCAGGTCCCGGGCTCGCGCCCGTCGCAACGAGGCGTCGACGCGTGCCTGGGTGAGCCGGAGGTGGACGTGGGGGTCCATGGTCACTCCGATCCGTGGGTCGCGCCACGGCCCGGGTCGTGGTGGTGCCGGTCGTGTCGGGCCGTGAAGGCCGCGACGTCCCGTCCGATGCGGGCACCGTCCTCGTCAGCGGTGCGGAAGTGGATGCCCGACCACACGCGCGCGTCCACGACCTCGTCGAGGGCGTCCGACAGTCGGGTGAAGCTGCGCGTCAGGCCGGCACCGTTGGTGTCGGTCCAGGCCACCCGGTCGGAGCCGAAGAACACCTGCATCGAGGTCACGAGTGCGCCGCTGAGTCCACCGTGGCCGGACGGGTGTTCCGGATACGGGGGGGTCGGGATCAGGGCGGTCCACCCGACTGCCGGGTCCGTGGCGGGGTTGCCGTCGTCGGCTGCCTCGGCGATCGCCGTGATCGGGCGCCAGAACGACCAGCGCGCCTTCTCGGCCCAGACCGTGATCAAGGCGTCGGCGGCCGAGGACCACGAGGTCGCGAACAGCTCGGCGCTCTCTCGGGTCGACAGCTCCTGGTCGGTCGCGATGGTGCGCATGATCCTTGCCCAGGTCGCCGGGGGGTTCTCGGCCCAGTAGCGCGCGGCTTCGGTCTGGTCCGCCGTGCGGATCGCGCTGTCGGCCGACCCGACCCGCAGGACCTCGCGGAACTCGCGCGCATACCGGGGACTGGACAGCGGCAGGGGCGCGTGGCCACCGAACTGGGCAGCGTCACGGATCGTGAACGGGCGGACGTCCTTGAGCCAGGCGTTCGGGTCGTTGCCCATGGACGGTGGCACCGGCCGCCACGCACCGATGTCGGTGGCGGTGGGGAACCGGTACGGCCCGAAGCGGCCATCGTCGGCGCGAGCAGCGACCATTGCGGCGGCCGACGCGTGGCCGGCCGCGCTGCCGCGGTCCTCGGCAGGGCCGTCCGGGATGGCGGCCAGGGCGTCGGTGAGGACCTGGTCGAGGATGACCTGCTGGCCGGGCACGATGGCCACGAGGGTGTCGTGCGCGGCGGTGGCGACGGCCGCGTCGAGTGCGGCCCGACGCGCGTCTGCCGTGACACCGGGGCCGAGTCGGCCCGCGCTGCCGACGGCGTCCTCGACGGCGCCGTGCACCATCGCGAGGTGCACGACGGACTGCTGGGGTGGTTGGCCGCCACGCACCATCAGCGCGTCGGTGGCGTGGCGGTTCCAGGTCACGACCGGATCGACCGGCGTGTCCGCGCTGGCGGACACGAGGCCGGCGGGCAGGATGGAAAGGACGAGGGCGAGCAGGGTCGCTCCCGTCACGAGGGACAGGCTGGGTCGTCGCATGGTGGTTCTCCGTGATCGCGCCCGGACGTGGTCGCCCGGGACGTCGTGACCCCGAAGGTGACCCGGCTGCACCCACGCTCCCAGTCACCGTCGTGTACTGCCCCGGTACAGGTTCTGGAGTGCGCGGCCGGCTCGATGCCACCTGCGTCCGACCGCGCGGGGAAGGTCCGTCAGGCTCGGACGGTCAGCAGGGTGGTGTCGCGCTCCGGCCCCGGTCGCGGGACCGGAGCGAACGTGGAGAGCTTCAACCACCGGGGCACCGCCCGCACCGCGTGTGCCGGGCCGTCCAGCTGGAGCTGCCCGGTGCGCAGGGCCGTCGGCCAGTCGAGGTCGCCGCGCCACAACAGGGTCATCGTCCGCAGGCTGGACCGGACGGTGACGAGCACGTCGTGTCCCGGGTCGACGTCACACAGGTCGACCTCGCCCTCGTCGATGACGACCCACCAGGTCCCGGGCGCCCCGGGGACCTCGGGGAAGCGGAACCGGACGACGGTGCGACTGTCGGGAACCTCTGCCAGGTCGATCCTGCGGTGGACGTCCCACATCAGCAGGTGTGGGTCCAGGTCGGCGTCGCCGAGCTCGGGGATCCACCGCGTCCCCCAGACGCCGAGCGACTCGATGATCGGCTCGAGCTCGCGCCCCGCCTCCGACAGGCGGTACACGACCCGGTTGCCGTCCTCCCAGCGCTCGACCACGCCCGCCTTGACCAGGGTCCGCAGGCGCTTGGACAGCAGGGTGGGGGACATGTGCGGCACCCCCCGCCGGATGGCGTTGAAGTGCCGACTGCCGAGCATCAGCTCGCGTACGACGAGGACGGTCCAGCGCTCGTCCAGGAGTTCCATGGCCTTCGCCACCGGGCAGAACTGTCCGTAGGTGGTCGGCATCCCGCGCCCCCGGGTCCCCCGAGCGGGTCGCGGCACGGATCCGCTGGGGTCCGCCCGAGACCCTGTCGACAGGCTAGGTCCGCCCGGTGGCGGCGGATAGTCCAGATCGTGTACCGGTCGACGCTGCCGGTGCAGCACCCGCGGCGACCCCTACGGGAGCAGCGGCAGGGCCGCTGGCCGGTCCGGGGCCGACGTGATCGGGCCGGACCCGTTCGGGGCCAGCATGGCCTCCATCACCTCCAGGACGTGCAGGGCCAGGCCGGCGTCGGCCCGGGGACGTCCCGGCGCGGTGGCGACCAGGTCGCGCACACCGGTCCCGCGCCCGGCCTCGCGGTAGCCGGCCGTCGGTGCGAGCTCCTCCCACCGGGTCGTCCCGCGTCGGTGCAGCAGGGGAGTGCCGTCGAAGAAGTTGGGGTCGGGGACCACCATGGACGCGTCGTCCCCGTGCACCTCCAGGTTCGGCGACCGGGTCGCGATCGTGTCGAAGCTGAACACGACCGTCGTCAGGGCCCCACTGGCGTGCGTGAGCACCCCGGCCACGTGGGTGTCCACCTCGACCGGGACCCGCTCGCCCGTGCGTGGACCACTGCCGATCATCCGTTCGTCGCGCGAGCGTGACGCGGCGGCGACGACCTGCGTGACCGGACCGAGCAGGTGCACGAGGGCGGACAGGTAGTACGGCGCCATGTCGAACACGGGGCCGCCACCGGGCAGGTAGTAGAAGTCCGGCTGGTGGTGCCACGGCTCCGGGCCGGGTGACTGCATCAGCGCGGTCGCGGCGACGGGGCGACCCAGCAGCCCGTCGTCGATCGCGCGCCGGGCCGTCTGGACGGCGGTGCCAAGGACCGTGTCGGGGGCGCACCCGACCCGCACCCCGGCGCGCGCCGCCTCCTCGACCAGGGCACGGCCGTCCTCGCTCGCCAGGGCCAACGGCTTCTCGGACCAGACGTCCTTGCCGGCCGCGATGGCTGCCCGCGTCACCCTGGTGTGGACGGCGGGCACGGTGAGGTTGACCACCACCTCGACCGCGTCGTCGCCCAGCAGGTCCTCGGTGGTGGTCGCGCGGGCGCCCGGTGCCAGGTCGGTGGCGGCCGCCGCCCGAGGGGGGTCGAGGTCGGCGATCGCAACGACGTGGAGGTCGGGGGCGCCGGCGAACGTGGTGAGGTACTCGGTGCTGATGGTGCCGGCACCGACGACGCCGACCCCCACGCTCGTGCCTGCCATCGGCTGCCTCGTCGTCCGCGGTCTGGGGGCCGGGTCCTCCGGCCGGACTCCATCATGGCGTGTCGGGCGGACGGGGGCAGGCGGTCGGCCCGGCTGTCCGGTCGGCGCCACCGGACGACGGGTCCGGGAGCGGCCGTGGCGTTACGGTGCGACGACGCGACCCTGCCGGGCGATCCCGGCGCCGAACGGAGCATGCGTGACCGACGCCTTCACCATCAGCGACACCTACGTGGACCGGGTGCTGGATGCCAGCCCGATGACGGCCACGGGCTTCGGGATGACCGGCCGTGACCATCGCTGGGACGACTTCTCACCGGCCGGACACGACGCCTGGGTCCGGCTGTGGTCGACCACGCGCGACGAGCTCGTCGACCACCTCGACGACCCGGACCCCCACCAGTCGCACGCCGCACGCGTGCTGGTCGCCAGCCTCGACGAGCACCTGGCCGAGCATGCCGCCGGGGACCACCTCCGCGACCTCAACCACATCCACTGCCCGTTCACGCGGATCCGTGACATCTTCGACATCATGGACCACACGACCCCGGAGGGTTGGCGGGCCATCACCACCCGGCTGGCGACGATCGGCCAGCCCCTGGCCGGCTACCGCGCCACGCTGCAGCGGGGTCGCGACGTCGAACTGGTGCCCGCACGTCGCCAGGTCGCCTCGATCATCGAGCAGGCCCGCACCCTGGCCGGCCCGGACTCCAACTGGCACGGCTGGGTGGACCTGGCCCGTGATGCCGGCGTGGGCGACGACCAGCTGACCACCCTGGCCGCTGCCGTCGTGAGCGCGACCGGCGAGGTCGCGGCGTTCGCCGACTGGCTCGAGCACGAGCTGCTGCCGGTCGCCCCCACCGAGGACGGGGTCGGGCCCGAGCGCTACGCCCGGGCCGTGGACCGCTACATCGGTGACGACCTCGACCTCGTCGAGACCTACGAGTGGGGGTGGCAGGAGCTCGGCGACCTGTGGGACGAGATGGCCGTGGTCGCGGCGGAGATCGATCCGGATGCCGACGTCTCGACGGTGATCGAGCGGCTCGAGACCGACCCGGACAGGGCCGCCCCGACCCCGCAGGCGTTCGTGGACTTCGTGCAGGCCAGGCTGGACGAGGCGGTCACCCAGCTGGACGGCGTGCACTTCGACCTGCCCGACAAGATGAAGACGGTCACGGTCAACCTCGCCCCTCCGGGGGGTGCGCTCGGGGCCTGGTACATCAACCCCTCCGAGGACTTCGTCCGGCCGGGGTCGGTGTGGTACTCGATCGGGGACAAGCAGGCCGTGCCGTTGTGGCAGGAGGTCTCCACCGCCTACCACGAGGGCTTCCCGGGCCACCACCTGCAGGTCGCCACGGTCATGGACCGCGCCGACCTGCTGTCGCGCGCCCACCGGATGCTGGTCTGGTACCCGGGCTACGGCGAGGGCTGGGCGCTGTACGCCGAGCGCCTGATGGACGAGCTGGGCTACTTCGAGCGTCCGGCGTGGCGCCTGGGGATGCTGGCCAGCCATGCGTTCCGCGCCGCCCGGGTCGTCGTCGACATCGGTTGTCACCTGGACCTGGCGATCCCCGACCACGCCCGCCTGCACGCCGGGGAGCGGTGGGACTTCGACATCGCCGTGGACTACATGCACCGCGCCGGCCTGCAGCCGCTCGACGTCGCGACCTCCGAGGTGAAGCGCTACCTCGGCTGGCCGGGCCAGGCGATCAGCTACAAGGTGGGCGAACGGGCCCTGTTGGCGATCCGGGACCGGCTCCGGGAACGCGACGGCGACGACTTCGACCTCGGTGCGTTCCACCGCGCGGTGCTGGACGGGGGCGCATTGCGCATCGACCACCTGCGCGAGCGCCTGCTGGGCTGAGGCCGGCGTCGTGCTGACAGCGCGGTCGCGTGGTGCCACGATGGCGACCACGCACCAGGCGGCCCGGGAGACGAGATCGTGAAGCAGCTGCTGGTAATGCGCCACGCCAAGTCCGACTGGCACAGTGGCGCCGCCACCGACCATGCGCGCCCCATCAACCAACGGGGCGTGGACGCCGCCACGGCGATGGGCCGCCTGCTGACCTCGGCCGGCCTGGTGCCCGATGCCATCCTGGCCTCGTCCGCCGTGCGTGCCCGCACGACCGCCGAGCTGGCGGCCGAGGCGGGTGGCTGGGACGTGGGCGTGGACGCGGTCGACGCCCTCTACGACGCCTCCGTCGATCGCGTGCTGGCCCGGCTGGCGCTGGTGCCCGACGCCGTCGACCGACTGCTGGTCGTGGGTCACCAGCCGACCTGGGGCGCCCTGGTGTGGCGGCTCACCGGTGGGTCGGTGGCGATGCGGACGGCCACCGTGGCCGCCCTGGACCTGCACCTCGGCGACACCTGGGACCCGGCCGACGTCGGCGGGCCGGGGGAGTTGACGGGCGAGATCCTCGCGGTGTTCCAGCCGCGACACTTCGGCGACACCTGACGCCGTGCCCGTCCGGAGCCAAGTGGCCCCGACGGTGCACTCAGTTGAGGCGGGCGCGCGCGCGGACGGCGCGGGCGCGGATGTCGTCGGCGTCGCCCCGGTCGTCACCGCCGAGGTCGAGGTAGGTCTCGAACTCGTCGGCGGCCTCGCCGTAGCGCCCGACGTGGGTCAGCAGCTCGCCGCGGGCCTTGTGGTCGTCGGGGACGGTGTTGGGCAGCACCAGCTTCAGCTCGACCGTCCACAGGGCGGCGTTGACCATCCCCCGTGCGGTGTAGTCGCGGGTCAGGTTGTTGAGGATCCGCCGGACCGTCATCGCCGGCGAGGTGGGTCGCAGCTGCGAACGGGTGAACGGGACCCGCCCCGCCGTCGCGAGCCGCAGTCGCTCGGCCAGTTCGTCACCGGCCACCTCGCGGCCGTCGTCGAACGGGTCCAGGACGGTCGGGCGCTCCGGGTCGCCGATGCCGAGGTAGAAGTGCCCGGGCTGGGCGATGCCCCAGGCAGGGATGCCGACGCGACGGGCGATCGCCGCGTACAGCACGGCCAGCAGGATCGGCAGCCCCTGGCGGCGGTCCATGACCTCGACCAGCAGGGCGTTGTCCGGGTGGTGGTAGTCGTCCCGGCCCCCGGTGAAGCCCTGCTCGTGGGCCAGGAAGCCCCGCAGCGCCGCGGCTGCCTCGAGCTCCTCGTGGTCACCCCACCAGACCCGGAAGGCGTCCGACAGCGCATCGATGCGCAGCAGCGCGACGTCGACGTCGAGGTCGGGCATCGCCTCGACGTTGACCAGCAGGGCCGCCTCGGCGAGGTCGGCGTCGGACCGGCGCACGAGTCGTGCGAGCCGGCGTCGCGTGTCCGTGGTGTGGCTGCCCATGAGGACCCGAGGCTAGCGTCGAGGCTCCCACGACTCGTGGAACGACGACCGAGGACCCCAGTCGATGAGCGGTGGACCCGATCCGCGCGACCGCCCACTGCAGGTCACGCACCAGCCGGTCGAGGGCGGACGACTGGCGGTCCTGACGATGGACCGACCCGACGCTCGCAACGCCCTGTCGACGGCGCTGCTGGCGGCGTGGGTCGACGCGGTCGACGAGGCGGAGGGCGATCCCGACGTGGTCGGGGTGATCGCGACCGGGACCGGCGGGGTGTTCTCGGCCGGCGCCGACGTCCGCGAGTCCCTGCCCGACGGGGGCCGTCGCCGGACCGAGCTGCTCACGACCCTGTTCGAGCGGCTGACCCTCACCCCCCTGCCGACCGTGGCCGTGCTGGTCGGTCCCGCCATCGGCGCGGGCGCCGAGCTCGCCGCAGCCTGTGACCTGCGGGTCGCCGAACCCGCCGCATGGGTGCGCTTCCCCGGGGCGATCCACGCGCGGCCGATCGGCACCGCACGGACCCTGGGGCTCGTCGGCCTGGGCACGGCCAAGGACTGGGTCCTGTCGTCGCGTGACGTCGATCGCGACGAACTGGTCGCCACGGGGTTCGTCCAGCGGGCCGTGCCGTCCGGCGAGGGGATGGACGCCGCACTCGCCTGGCTGCGCCAGGTGGTGGGCCGGGACCGCGACACGGTGTCGCTGCTCAAGCGGATGTTCAACGACTCCTCGGGGCTGCGCGACCGGGTCATGTTCGAAAACGATGCCCTGCGGGCCACCGCGGAGTCGGGCCCGCTCCCACCCGGGCTGGACGTCGACCTGCCCCGGACGGTCCGGCCCCGCCGCCGGTAGCGCCTGACCTTCGGGCGCGACGTGAACCGGGTCGAACGGCGGCACAACAGGGGCAAACGTCACGTGTGAGGCCCCGGGGAACCCCTAGGATCGACATGTCCGCCCGCTCGACAACGGAGTCGCCAGTGCCGGATCCCTCGCGTCCAGATCGCAACCTCGCGCTCGAGCTCATCCGGGTCACGGAGGCGGCCGCACTGGCCTCGGCGCGCTGGCAGGGACGGGGCGAGAAGGAGTCCGGCGACCAGGCCGCGGTCGACGCGATGCGCAAGATGCTGTCCAGCGTCGACATGGACGGCACGGTCATCATCGGCGAGGGCGAGAAGGACGAGGCGCCCATGCTGTTCAACGGCGAGCGCGTGGGCACCGGCGAGGCCCCCGAGGTCGACATCGCCGTCGACCCGGTCGACGGCACGCGGCTGCTGGCCGAGGGCCGTCCCGGTGCCATCGCCGTGCTCGCGGCCGCGCCGCGGGGGACGATGTTCGACCCGGGCCCGGCCGTCTACATGCACAAGCTGGTCGTCAACGCCGAGGCGGCGGACGTCGTCGAGCTCGACATGCCGATCCCCGACCTGCTCCAGGCCGTCGCGAAGGCCAGTGGCAAGCGGGTCGGGGACCTGACCGTCATGATGCTCGACCGCGACCGCCACGCCGAATTCAAGCAGCAGGTCCGGGCCGCCGGGGCGCGGCTGAACCTGATCATGGACGGCGACGTCGCCGGTGGGATCTCCGCGGCGTGGGCCTCCCGGCCGTCGGTCGACATCCTCTACGGGATCGGCGGCACCCCGGAGGGGGTCACGACCGCGTGCGGTGTCCGGGCGCTCGGCGGACGCATCCTCGGTCGCGTGTGGGCCCGCAACGACGATCAACGACGGGCCCTGCTCGATGCCGGCTACGACCTCGACCAGGTCCTGGACACCGACGACCTGGTGTCGTCGCCCGACTGCTTCCTGGCCTGCACCGGCATCACCCCCAGCGAACTGCTCGCCGGGGTGACCTTCGACGGCCACGGGGCCGTCACCGAGTCGCTGATGATGCGTGGCCAGTCCGGGACCGTGCGTCGGGTCCGGGCCAGCCATCGCACCGACAAGGTCGCGACGTATGGAGGCTGACGGCCACGCTCCGGCCCCGTCTGCCCGGTCCGACGTTGCCTGCGCGCCTTCCCCCGTCCCGGACCCGACGACGTTCACCGGACGTTCAACTGCGGCCTGTACACCTGTGGTGCCGCACCTGACTGGGTGGGGCGCCTTCCATGCCCTCCGGTCCGGACGCGACGTCGGGCACCGGTAGTCGACTTCGAGGCAGGCCATGACCCCCGAGACCAGCGCCAGGTTCCAGACCACGTCCGAGAGCAAGGTGGCAGATCCCATGCAGGAGACGACCACGACGCCCGCCACCGACGCCACGGCGACGCCGGCGACCGACACCATCCTCGAGGTCGAGGACGTCAACGTGCACTACGGGGACTTCACCGCGGTCCGTGGTGTGTCGATGGCGATCCCGTCGAATCGCATCACGGCCTTCATCGGTCCGTCCGGCTGCGGCAAGTCCACCCTGTTGCGCACGTTCAACCGGATGAACGACCTGATCCCCACGGCGCGTGTCGACGGCTCCATCCGCTACCACGGGGTCGACATCTACGGTCCCAAGGTCGACCCGGTCGAGGTCCGTCGCCGCATCGGGATCGTCTTCCAGAAGCCCAACCCGTTCCCGAAGTCGATCTACGACAACGTCGCCTACGGCCCGCGACTGATGGGCAGGACCAAGGGCCTCGACGACCTCGTGGAGGAGTCGCTGCGCGGCGCGGCGTTGTGGGACGAGGTCAAGGACAACCTCGACGAGTCCGGCCTGGCGCTGTCCGGCGGGCAGCAGCAGCGCCTGTGCATCGCCCGGACGATCGCGACGCGCCCCGACGTCATCCTGATGGACGAGCCGTGCTCGGCCCTGGACCCGATCGCCACGCTGCGCATCGAGGACCTGATGCGCGAGATGCGCGACGACTACACGATCGTCATCGTCACCCACAACATGCAGCAGGCGTCGCGGGTTTCCGACCACACCGCGTTCCTCAGCGTCGACGTCGACGACCAGACGGGGATGCGCACCGGTGAGCTGATCGAGTTCGACGACACCGAGACCATCTTCACCGCTGCCTCCGACGAGCGCACCGAGGCCTACATCACCGGCCGCTTCGGCTGACCGCCTGCCCGGATCGCGGCGTCACCCGCAGGACCAGGAACGACACCGATCAGGCGTTCACCCGGCGTTCACTTGCGAGCAAGCCGACCGCGACCACGGCTTCGTAGTGTCCCCACCAGTCGCCCGGTCCGGGTGGCCGAATGCTTCCGACGCTCTTGCAGGAGACAGGTTCATCATGCGTATCAGGAATCGTGGCCGCGCAGTCGCCGGCCTGGTGCTGTCCTTGGCACTCGTCGTGACCGCGTGTGGCGGTGACGACGGTGGGGACACCTCCGACACCGCCGACGACTCGTCGGCCAGTGGCGAGGCCGCCGAGGGTGGGGGCGGCGGTGGGACCGGCACGATCCCGATCGCCGGCTCCTCGACGGTCTTTCCCATCACTGCCATCGTCGCCGAGGACTTCGCCGCCGAGAACGAGGGCGCCGACGCGACGGTCGAGTCGACCGGGACCGGTGGCGGCTTCGCGGACTTCTTCTGCACCGGGGAGACCGCGGTCAACAACGCCTCCCGGGCCATCGCCGAGGACGAGGTCGAGCTGTGCGCCGAGAACGGCGTGGAGAACATCCTCGAGCTGCAGGTCGCGATCGACGGCATGACCGTCCTGACGTCGCCGCAGAACGACGCGATCGCCGAGTGCCTCAACTTCGCCGAGATGTACGCCCTGGTCGGACCGGAGTCCGGTGAGGTCGCCAGCTGGGCGGACGCCAACGCCATCGTGGGCGAGGTCGGCGAGCACGCGTCCGGCGAGGAGTTCCCCGACGTCCCGTTGACGACCACCGGCCCGGGCACCGAGTCCGGCACCTACGACTCGTTCATCGAGATCGCGCTGGAGGGCATTGCCGAGGAGCAGGGCGTCGAACCGGGCGTGCGTCCCGACTGGCAGGGCCAGAACGACGACAACGTGATCGTGCAGGGCCTCGCCGGCAACCAGTACTCCTTCGGCTGGGTCGGCTACGCCTACTTCCTCGAGGTCCAGGACCAGCTCCGGGCGTTCCAGGTCGCCGACGAGGAGGGCAACTGCGTCGAGCCCAACGACGAGACCATCGCGTCGGGCGAGTACCCGCTGTCGCGTCCGCTGTTCATCTACGTCAACCTCGACAAGCTCGACGAGGACTACGGCAGCGCGCTCGAGGGCTTCGTCGACTACTACATGGGTGACGGTGGCTACCAGGCCGTCGCCGACGCCGGCTACGTGCAGCTGACCGACGACGCCTGGGCCGAGGTCCAGGCCGCCTGGGAGGCGCGCGAGTCCAACATCTGACCACCTCGCCGTCGGCCGGGTCCACGTGGACCCGGCCGACGGACCACCCGGGTCCACGCGCCCGGCAGCCCGTCCCGCCGGGGCGGTACCGACCGACCGGAGGCAACCATGTCCTCGACCGCTCCACCCAGTGACTTCCTGCGCAGCAACCGGCGCAACGCCGGTCGCGAGCGTGCCGTCACGTGGATCCTGCGGACGGCTGGCGTGGTGTCGGTGCTGATCTCGCTGGCGATCGTCTTCAGCCTCCTCGGTCGGGCCGTGAACTTCCTGGCCGGGCTGCCGTCCTTGTCGCTGCTGTGGGACGCGGGCGGCTGGTTCCCGGGCTCGGAGCGCTTCGACCTGCGCACGTTGCTCGTGCCGACGCTCTACGTCGCGGCCATCGCCATGCTCATCGCGGTCCCCCTGGGCGTCGGGTCGGCGATCTACCTGTCCGAGTACGCCAGTCGCCGCGTGCGGCGCGTGCTCAAGCCCATCCTCGAGGTGCTGGCCGGGATCCCGTCGGTGGTGGTGGGCTTCTTCGCCCTGACCTTCATCACCCCCAACATCGTCCAGGCGGTGTTCGACGGCGCCAACATCTTCAACATGGTCTCGGCAGGGATCGCGGTCGGGGTGCTCGCGTCGCCCTACATGGCCTCGATCTCCGAGGACGCCCTGAGCTCCGTTCCCCAGGACCTGCGCGAGGCCTCCTACGGCCTGGGCGCCCGCAAGCGACGCACCATCACCAGTGTCGTGCTCCCGGCCGGCCTGTCCGGCCTGGTCGCCGCCTTCATCCTCACCCTGTCCCGGGTGATCGGCGAGACCATGGTCGTGACGATCGCGGCCGGGGCAGCCGGAGGCACGCCCTTCCAGTCCGACCCGCTCGGTCCCGGCCAGACCCTGACCGCGGCCATCGCGAACCTGGCGCTCGGGTCGGACTCGGTCACGGTCGGCTACCAGTTCGACAGCCTGTACTTCCTCGGGCTGCTCCTGTTCGGCATCACGTTGCTCCTCAACGTGCTCGGTGATCGCATCGTCCGCCGGTATCGGAAGGCCTACTGATGTCCGCCACCACGAGCACCGTCCCGGCCGAGCGCACGGTCGACCTCAGCGGTCGGGCCGGCGGGGACAAGCTGCGCGAGCTGGCGTTCCAGGGCGCGATGCTCCTCGCCCTGCTGCTGGCGTTCGCCTTCCTGGTCGCGCTCCTGTGGAGCATCCTGGTCGACGCGATCCCGTTCCTGTCCGAGCGGGGCCTGAGCTTCGTGACCGACCCGATCTCGTCACGGGCCGAGTCGACCGGACTCGGGCAGGCGATGATCGGCTCCATCCAGATCGGCCTGATCACGATCGTGGTCGCGTTCCCGCTGGGGATCGCGACCGCGATCTACCTCGAGGAGTACGCCGAGAAGAACCTGCTGACACGGGCCGTGGACATCAACATCCGCAACCTCGCCGGGGTGCCCTCGATCGTCTACGGCCTGCTCGGCTTCGCGATCTTCGTCCAGCTCATGGGCTTCCTCGGGGGCAGCTCGGTCCTGGCAGGTGGCCTGACCCTGGCCTTGCTCGTCCTGCCGATCGTCACCATCTCGGCCGCGGAGGCGATCCGGGCGGTCCCGCGGGAGCTCCGCGAGGGCGGCTACGGCCTGGGGGCGACGCGGTGGCAGGTCACCAAGCAGCTGGTCCTGCCCAACGCGGCACCGGGCATCCTGACCGGGATGATCCTCGCGATCGCCCGGGCGATCGGCGAGACGGCGCCGCTGATCGTGGTCGGCGCGGCCACGTTCCTGACCAACGACGTGCGCCTCTTCAGCGGCTGGACCGACCCGTTCTTCACGGCGATCCCGATCGTGGTGTTCAACTGGGCGCGGCTGCCGCAACCGGCGTGGCGCGAGGCGGCAGCGCCGGGCGGGATCCTGATCCTGCTGCTGTTCACCCTGACGCTCAACGCCGCCGCGATCCTGTTGCGCAACCACTTCGAGCGCCGGAAGCAGGGCTGACCGATCCACCGGGCTGACGTGCACATGCGGTCGCTACCGTGGCCGTCGACGGCCGGACGAGCCCCGCGCACCACCGCGTGCGCCACGCCTCGCCACACAGGGAAACGATGATGAGTGACGCCCGTGATGCCGCCCCCCGACGTCCGCAGTCGCTGGACGACGCCGAGTTCCAAGAGACCCGCATCGACTTCCACAACCGCCTCGACGAGCTCGACGACGCCTTCGTCGCCGCCGGCCTCCGGGTCGCCGACGCCGTTCCCCGGATGTCGGAGGGGTTCCTGCTCGGCGACGAGGCGGTCCTGGACCGGGCCGACCAGATGGCGGTCGAGGTGACGATGGCCTGCGAGGACGTCGAGGACGCCGGCTTCGTGTTGCTGGCCCGCGAGGGCCCCGTCGGTGGTGACCTGCGGCGGCTCGTCGCCCTGCTGCGGATGACGGTGGACGTCTCCCGGTCCGCCAGCCTGCTGCGCCACGCCTGCTTCACCCTGAACCAGTTCGACCCACGCTTCCTGGACCAGCCGATCCGTTCCCAGCTCGAGGAGTTGGCGCGGCGGTCGGCCGAGGTCTTCGTGGCGGGCATGGACGCGTGGCGACGCCGGGACGCCCTGGCCGTGCACGACGTCGACGACGCGGACGAGGCGGTCGACGAGTTGCAGAAGGTGCTGCTCCAGCAGGTCGTCGAGGCCGACGACGTCGGGACCGAGTTGCTGGTGCTGGGCCTGCTCGCCCGCTACTACGAGCGCATCGCCGACCACGGGGTCGAGATCGCGCGCGACGCGGCGTTCGTCGCCACGGGCCAGCGTGTGCCGGTCGGCAAGCAGCGCGTGCAGGCGGAGTTCCCCGACGACCGCGCCTCCTGATGCCACGGCTGCTGCTCGTCGAGGACGAGGCGTCGATCGCCGAGGGCCTGACGATCACGCTGGAGGCCGAGGGCTACCAGGTCGACTGGGTCCAGGACGGAACGTCGGCGCTGGGCACGTGGGAACGGGTGCGGCCCGACCTGGTCCTGCTGGACCTGATGCTCCCGGGCATCTCGGGCACCGAGGTGTGCCGGGCGATCCGCAGCAGGTCCGACGTGCCGATCATCATGGTCACGGCCCGCGACGAGGAGGTCGACCGGGTGGTCGGCCTCGAGCTCGGTGCGGACGACTACCTCACCAAGCCCTTCTCCACGCGCGAGCTGGTGGCCCGCATCAAGGCCGTGCTGCGTCGAGCGCCGATCGTGGACATGATGGACGTCGACGCGCCGGCCGAGGCCGCCGGCGTCCGGGTCGACCGGGTGCGCCACGAGGTGCACGTCGACGGTGAGAAGGTCGAGCTGCCACCCAAGGAATTCGACCTGTTGAGCGAACTGGTCGAGAACGCCGGCCGCGTCCTGTCGCGCACCCACCTGATCAACGAGGTCTGGGGCATCGACTACGTCGGCGACACCAAGACGCTGGACGTGCACATCCGCCGTCTGCGGACCCGGATCGAGGAGGATCCACAGGAGCCCACGCGCATCCAGACCGTCCGCGGGGTCGGCTACCGCTTCGCCGACGGATGAGGGCGGGGCCCGCAGTCGCCACCCTCACCACCGCCGTGGTCGCGGTGGCGACGACCGAGGTGTTCGGCTGGCCGGTCGGCGGGGGGGCGAGCATCGTCCTCGCGCTGGTGCTGGCCCAGGTCGTGGTCAGGCGTCGCGACCGCGAGGTCGCCGACCTCGCCCGCCAGGTCCGCTGGTGGCGCACCAGCGAGACGCGAGGTGGCCTGGAGTACGTGGACGACCCGGTGCTGGACGACCTCGTGGCCGCGATCGAGGCGACCGGGCAGTTCTTCGACCAGCGAGTCGCCCAGATGGAGGAAGAGCTGCCGTGGCGACGCGAGCTGGTCCAGGCCTTGCCGACGCCCGCGATCCTGTTCGCCTCGGACGGCTACGTCGCCGCCGCCAACCCGCCGGCCCGTGACCTCCTCGGGATCGCGTCCGACGGTGAGCCGACCACCATGCTCGCCGCGCTGGGCAGCCAGGCCCTGGCCGAGGGCGTGCGACGTGCGGCGGGTCCCGATCCCGTCACGATCGACGCCGAGGTATCCGGTCGGATGGTTCGCGCGGTCGTCACCCGGATCGGACGCCAGCAGCTCGTGCTGGTCACCGACCGGACCCGCGAGCGGCGGGTGGAGAACCTGCGACGCAACTTCGTCGTCAACGCGTCCCACGAGCTCAAGACCCCGGTGACCTCCATCCAGGCCCTCGCCGAGGCACTGCTGGTCACCGTCCAGCGTGAGCCCGACCGGCTGCCGAAGCTGCTGCGTCGACTCGAGGAGGAGTCGACGCGCCTGGTGCGCCTCGTCCACGACCTGCTGGACCTGCGTCGCCTGGAGGAACGTGCCCGGGTCCTGCCCAACGACGTCGACCTGGTCCCGCTCCTGGTCGAGGCGGTCGAGGCCGTGGAGGAATGGGCCGAGGAGCGCCACGTCACGGTGACCGTCGAGCTGCCGCCCAGCCTCGCCGTCCGGGCGGATCCCGAGGACCTCCGGCTCATCGTGCGCAACCTGGTGGACAACGGCATCCAGTACAACCGCGACGGCGGGTCGCTGGACATCACGCTGTCGGCGGTGGGGGGCGAGGCCGTGCTGGTGGTCCGCGACCACGGCATCGGCATCCCGAAGGCCGACCTGCCACGCGTGTTCGAGCGGTTCTACCGCGTGGACGTCGCGCGGTCGCGCCAGACCGGTGGCACGGGCCTGGGACTGTCGCTGGTGCGCAACGCCGTCAGTCGCACCGGTGGCACCATCGACCTCGACTCACTGCTGGGCTCCGGCACGACGTTCACGGTCCGGCTCCCCGCGCTGGAGGTGCCGGTCGACGCGGCGCGGGAGCCCGCGACCGCCAACCGCATGCCGACGGCACCCGACGGGGCGCGGGCCACCGACCCCGCCGAGGCCGGTCCCGCCACCGTCGCGGATCCGTTCACCGAGGACCGGGCCGTCCAACAGGGTGATCCGGTCGACGACGATGCACACGTCGAGGTCGACTGACCTGCCCGCGCCACCGGCCGCTAACGTCCTCGCCCATGACACCTCCCGCCGATGAACCCGATGCACCCGCCGGCACTGCCGACCGTGGCGTGGAGGATGGGTCACCACCGCCGGACGGCGTGGGACCGCTGAGTGGCAAGACCCGGCGTGCGCCGTGGATCCTCGACCGGCTCGCCGTCGAGCATCCCGACGCCCACATCGCGCTGGACTTCACCACGCCGTTCGAGCTGCTGGTCGCGACCATGTTGTCTGCCCAGTCGACCGACGTCATGGTCAACCAGGTCACTCCCGACCTGTTCGCACGCTTCCCCGACGCGACCGCGATGGCCGAGGCCACCCGCGAGGAACTCGAGGAGCTGATCGGACGACTCGGGCTGTTCCGCCAGAAGGCCAAGAACCTGCAGGCCACCGCTCGACAGCTGCTGGTGGAGCACGACGGGGAGGTGCCCACCACGATGGAGGCCCTGACCGCCCTGCCCGGCGTGGCCCGCAAGACCGCCAACGTCGTCATCTCCAACACGGCCGGCGAGGACGCCGCCCACGTCGGCGTGGTGGTCGACACCCACGTCCGGCGGCTCGCGCGCCGGCTGCGGTTCACGCGCCAGGACACCCCGCCCAGGATCGAGACCGACCTGATGCGCCTGTTCCCCGCGGACCGGTGGCTGGACGTCTCCGACCTGCTGATCTTCCACGGCCGGCGCGTCTGCACGGCCCGCAACCGTGACTGCGGGGCCTGTGTCGTCGCCCCCCTGTGCCCCTCCGACGCCACCGAGGGCCGCACTGACAAAGCGCAGCCGTAGCGGTCGACATCCTGCGTCGTTCGCTTGATCCGGCTGCATTGGAGTGTGCTCGCTCCGCTCGCAACTCCAGCCCGCCGCCCCGCTCCGGAGGCTGTCGGACTGGATGTTCTGAGCGCAGCGAAGAACTCCAATCTGACCGGACGAGGTCCTGTCCGCAGCGTCGAGGTGTCGGCGGTCAGACTTTGGCACGGGCGGCGGCGTAGACGAAGCCGACCAGGGCGAAGGCGGTCATGAACTCCAGGCGGCCGAGCCACATCTGCACCAGGTAGACCAGCTTGAGCGGGACCGGGTTCGACCATGCCAGCACGCCGCTGGACAGGCCGACGTTGGCGGTCGCCGAGGTGGACTCGAACAGGGCCTGGTCCAGGGAGAAGTCCGCCAGTACGCCGGCGACCGCGCCGACCAGGAAGGTCAGCAGGTACAGCACGGTCACGGTGACGGCCGAGCGGACGGCATCGTCCTCCAGCACGCGGCGGCTGCGGCCGGTCGTCGACGCCACGACCACGGCGGCGTCCGGCTGCACGGCGCGCCGGACGTCGCGCAGGATCGACGTGGCCGCCGTCCCGACGCGCATCGCCTTGATCCCGCCGGCGGTCGACGACGCCATCCCGCCCAGCGCCATCGCGATCACGATCCCGGCCGGCGCGATCAGCCCCCAGTCGGTCACGTACAGCGTCGACGCGTTGAACGCGAAGCCGGTGCCGGTGTGCGCCGACACCAGCGTCATGACCCCCTTGCGCCACAGGGCCGTCGTGGTGTCGAACGTCCCTGCCCGGACCAGGCCGAACACCACGATGCCCCCGGTGACCAGCGCGGTCACCCCCAGGGAGCGCATCTCGATGTTGTCGACCAGTTGACGGGCCCGTCCACGCCACAACTCCCAGTGCATCCCGAACGACAGCGTGCCGGCCACCATCAACACCAGGACCACGACCTCCATGGACACCGAGTGGTAGTAGGCCATGGACGTCGAGTAGGGGGCGAAGCCTCCCGTGTCGAAGGCGGCCATGAAGATGTTCACCCCGTGGAACAGGGCGCGTCCGGGGCTGAGCCCGGCGACCAGGCCGGTGGCCCACAGGGCGGCGGTGCCCGCCACGAGCCAGGTGGTCGCCACCAGCCAGATGAACTTGCTCGTGGCCACGATGGACGGGACGATCCGGTCGTCGCGTCCCTCGCCCACGTACAGCGTGCTGACCCGCGCACCCGACGAGGCCATGACGGTCAGCACGACCAGCATGATCCCCTGGCCCCCGACGAAGTGGGTGAGGTGGCGCAGGAGGTTCATCGGCACGGACAGGTGGTCGAGGTCCTGGAGCAGCGACAGCCCGGACGTCGTCAGGCCCGACATCGCGTCGAACCAGGCGTCCAGCCAGGACCCGAAGTGGCCCGACAGGTACAGCGGGATCGCCACCATCGCCGAGCCCACCAGCCACGACAGGGCCACGATGACCATGCCGTGGGACCAGTCCAGCGACTTCGTGGTCACCAGTCGGGCGTGCAGGAACGCCCCGAGCCCCGCGGTGGCAGAGATCCCGCACACCAACGCCGTGACGTCGTCCAGCGCGCCCTGCAGCACCGCCACGACCAGCGGCACGGCCATCACCGCGGCGAGGCCGACCAGCACCTTGCCGATGTAGTAGCCGATGATCCGCAGGTCGTCGCGGTCGGGTCGGAACAGCACCTCAGCGTCGCTTCGACAGCCGGCGGCGCGTCCGCAGGCCAGGCACCGACAGGCGGCCGTTGCGATGGCCCCACGCCACCACCGCGAACGCCGCCAGGGTCATCAGGACGGCGACCAGGGCCTGGGGCCGGTTGATCGCCGCCCCGGCGGGCTCGGCGTCACGCACCAGTTCGGCCGAGGAGGCCCGCAGCGTCAGGCCACCCCCGTCGAGCGGGTCCGCCCGGTGGATCCGCCCCACCACCTCGATCACGTCGCCCCGGCGGCTGGCGTTGCCCGGCTCGTCGACGAGGTCCAGGAACTCGGTCGGCAGCCACACGGCCAGGCCCTGGTTGGCGCCGTCGTGCGCGTCGTGCGCCGCCAGGGGTCCCGACTCCAGTGCGTAGGCGTCGTCGTTGACCAGCAGCCAGGCCCCACCGTCGCGGCGCAGCACGTCACCGACGACCTCGCCGACGTAGTCCACCACGACCTGGTCGAAGGCGTCCGGGCAGGCCAGGACCTCCGACGACTGCACCCGGCCCAGCGGGGGTGCTGCTGCCTCCTCCTCCGCCTCCTCCTCGGCGGCGTCGACCGCGTCCGGCAGCGTCCGCTCGCAGGTGATCGCCCGGATCCGTGCGTCGTCGGGCTGGGCGGCACCGATCGCGATGCGCTCGAGGGGCTCGTCGGGTGCCGCCCACCTGGCCCACACGATGCCGGCCGACGCGACCAGCACCACGACCAGGAACAGGGCCAGTTCGACCAGGTGCGATCGCAGCCACGGGCGTGGACGGGGCTTCATGCGGTCCCTCCCGGGGTGCGGGTGGAGGAGGCGTCGGACGTGACGTCCCGCGACAGGGCGACGCGGTCGCCGGGCGAGCCGCTGGACCGCGGCCGGGCGTGGTGGCGTCGGCGACGCGGACCGCGGCCCAGTCGCCGGCCGTCGCGGACCAGGGCGACGAGCGTGCCGACGAAGGCGAACACCGCCAGCCATTCCAGCCGGCCCAGGACCATCAGGGCGGTGGCCAGCAGCCGTGTCGCCGCGGGATCGCTGGGCCGCAGTGCGCCGATGTCGAGGCCGACGTTGCTGATGATCGAGCTGGCCGCGAAGATCGCCTGGGACAGGCCGACCGACGGGTCCGACCACAGCAGGGCGAGTGCGGCGACCGGGATGGCGGCGAGGGTCAGCAGGAGGATCGTGGCGGCCGAGCGCACGTGGGCGTCGGTCAGTCGCTCCCGGCGCCCCTGGTGGGAGAACCACGACGCCTGGACCGTGTTGTCGGGGCTGAGCACGCGCCGGACCTCGCCGACCAGGCCCTTGAGCAGCAGCCCGACCCGCAGCGACTTCGGGCCCGATGCCATCGACCCCGACATGCCGCCGACGACCATGCCGAAGATCAGGGCCGACGTCGCCAGCGCACCGAAGTCGGTGGCCAGCAGTCGCGGGCTCACGGTCGACAGCCCACTGGTGGTCACGCTCGCCACCGCCAGAAAGGCTCCGTGGCGGACCAGGGCCTCGACCTGCGAGAAGGTGCCGGCCTGGGCCAACCCCACGACGGCGCCCCCGACCACCGCCACCAGCGTGGCCACGAACACCCGGGCATCGAGGTCCTTGCGGACCTGGTCCAGTCGCTGGGCGTGCAGGTGCGCCCAGACGGACACGGCCCCACCGAGCATCAGCACGACCAGCACCGCTTCGAGCAGGGCCGAGTGGTAGACGCCAACCGAGGGGGTGAGCGGGGCGAAGCCACCGGTCGTGGCCGCCGATGCGGTGAGCGCCAGGGTGGTCGCCGGCAGCGCGGCGAGCGGCACGCCGGCCAGGGCCAGCGACCCGGCGACCCCCACGATGCCCGCGACCAGGAGCGCGCCGACGACGGTGCGCACCTCGCGCCACAGCATGGTGGGAGCCCGGATGATCCGCTCGCGTCCCCCGTGGCCGGGCTCCATGGTCGACCCCATCATCGCCAGGGACTTGAGCAGCGACAACGCCAGCATCAGGAACCCGACGCCGCCCGCGACCTCCAGCGTCCCGCGGAACACCACCAGTGTGGGCGACAGGTGGTCGAGGTCACTGACCAGGGTCAGCCCGGTGGTGGTCAGGCCCGAGACCGCGTCGAACAACGCGTCGATCCAGGCGGCGTAGTGACCCGACAGCCACAGCGGCACCGACGCGACCAGTGCGACGGCGACCAGCGACGCGACCCCGGCGACGACGCCGCGGGTCCAGGTCAGGCGCCGCGTCCTGGCCTTGACGGTCCGGCCAAGGGCACCGAAGCCGATCCCGAGCGCCGCCCCGCAGGCCAGCGCGCTGGCGCTGTCGACGTCGCCGGTCAGCAGCGCGGCGATGGCCAGGACGCCGGTCACGGCCCCCTGCACGGCCAGGACCCGCCCGATCGTGCGAGCCGTGGCGCGGAGGTCGTCGGCACTCGGTGGCAGCAGCATCGCGCGCTCAGGCCAGCAGGGTGGCGAACCATGCCACCAGCAGCCCGAACAGGCCCACGGCCAGGGCCAGCCCGGTGACCAGCGCCAGTCCCCGGAGCGCGGTGAGCCAGCGCGGCTCGGCCCGGGGACGTCGCAGGTCGGGGCGGTCGGTCATGCCTCGCCCACCAGGATGGACCGGACCAGGTCCTGGTGCTCGGGCGTGGTCAGCGCGAGGATCTCGTCGCCGGGCTCGATGGTCGCCACGCCGTGCGGGATGATCGTCTCGTCACCGCGGAAGATCGCGGCGAGCACCGACTCGTCGGGCAGCCCGAGGTCCTGGATCGACCGGGTCGGCGGCGCCGGCAACACGTCGCCCTCCCTGCCGCGGTCGGGGTCGTGGGTCGTGACCCCGTCCGGCACGGTGATCTCCAGCAGCGCCACGCGTCCGCCACGCAGCGAGGTGAGCCGGACCAGGTCGTGCACCGTGAACTCCGACTCGAGCATCTCGGAGATGAACCGGGTCGACGAGACTGCCTCGATGCCGAGGCGCTCGAAGATCTCGACGTTCTTGGGCGAGTTCACCCGCGAGATCGCCCGGTTGACCCCGAACTCGGCACGTGCGAGCTGGCAGGCGACCAGGTTGTCGTGGTCGGTGTGGGTGGTGGCGACGAACACGTCGGCCCGGTCGACGTGGGCCTGCTCGAGGTAGTGGATGTCGCCGGCGTCGCCCTCGATCAGCAGGACGTCGTGCTCGATCAGCAGCGACTGGCAGCGCTGGGCGTGCTCCTCGATGATCGTGACCTGGTGGCCGCGCGTCACCATGTCACGTGCGATGTGGCGACCGATGCGTCCGCCACCGACGATCACGATGTACACGGGTGTCCTCCTCGGCCGTGGTCCCGGCGACAGGTGCTCAGGTGCGCTCCAGCAGGTGGGTCACGTGGCGCCGTCGGGAGCGGTGCATGGCGGCGGTGACCTGGTCACCTGGCGCCAGCTCGAGCTCGGGTGTCGCCAGCACGACCTCGTCGTCCCGGCTGACCGCCGCGACGCGCACCCGGGCCTGTTCCTCGAACGCCGCCACGGTCAGCCCGTCCGCCTCCGCGCCCAGCCGGAGGTCGACCATCTCGACGTCGCCGAGGTCGAAGGTGATGTGGTGGGGGAAGTCGCTGTCGCGGAACTCGTTGAGGAACAGCTTGGCCAGGATGCCGGTGCCGGAGACGTGGCGCACGCCCAGCTTCCGGTAGGTCGACTCGCGGTCGGGGTTGAAAAGGCGCGCCACGGTGCGCGGCACGCCGTACAGGTGGGTGGCGGTCTGGACCGCCATGAGGTTGGCGTTGTCGGACCGGGTGACGGCCAGCAGCCCGTCGGCCCGGTCCACGCCGGCCTGCTCGAGCACGTCCCGGTCGGTGATGTCGCCCTGGATCGTCTCGCCGTTGAACGACGTCCCGAGCCGGTTGAACGTGTCGCCGTCCAGGTCGACGACCACCAGGTCGGCGTCGGGCTTGGCCGACATCGTCTCGGCGATCTCGGACCCCAGTCGTCCGCAGCCCCCGATGATGATGTGCACCGACGTCCTCCTGCGTGGGCCGCGCGAGCGGGACGGGTCCCGCCTCGCCGGAGCGTAGTGCCGGACGGACCTCCCACCGGGTCGGGGGTCATGTGGGCGTCGATACGCTGGTTTCCATGATGTCGTCCTCCCCACACACGCTCCTGCTGGCCGCCCCACGAGGGTTCTGCGCCGGCGTGGACCGCGCCGTCCTGATCGTCGAGAAGGCGCTCGAGGCCTACGGCGCCCCGGTCTACGTCCGCCACGAGATCGTCCACAACACCCACGTGGTCAACTCCCTGGCCGACCGTGGGGCGGTGTTCGTCGAGGACGAGACCGACGCCCCCGAAGGTTCCGTGATCGTCTTCTCGGCCCACGGGTCCCCCCCGGAGGCCTTCGCCAACGCGGCCGCCCGTGACCAGACGCTGATCGACGCGACCTGCCCGTTGGTCACCAAGGTCCACAACGAGGCCCGTCGCTACGCCACCGCCGGCAAGGACATCGTCCTGATCGGCCACGAGGGCCACCAGGAGGTCCTCGGGACGATGGGCCAGGCGCCCCGCTCGATCTCGCTGGTCGAGACCCCCGAGGACGTCGACGACCTCGACGACGTCGACCCCGAGAAGGTCGCGTACCTGACCCAGACGACGCTGTCGATGGACGACACCGCCGCCGTGGTCGACCGGCTGCGTGAGCGCTTCCCGTTGTTGCAGCAGCCCAAGAAGGGCGACATCTGCTACGCCACGACGAACCGGCAGGACGCCGTGAAGACCCTGGCGCCCCGCTGCGACCTGATCCTGGTCGTGGGCTCCGAGACGTCGTCGAACTCCAAGCGCCTGGTCGAGGTCGCCAACGACCACGACACCCCGGCCCACCTGGTCGACGACGCCTCCCACATCGATCCGTCGTGGCTGGACGGGGTCGGGACCGTCGGCCTGACGTCCGGTGCGAGCGCGCCGGAGGTCCTGGTCGACGAGGTCATCGCCTGGTTCCGCGAGCGTGGGCTGGGCACGGTCGAGACCGTCATGGTCGTGGACGAGGACGTCCACTTCGCCATGCCGGGCAACCTCGCCCGCAAGCTCGCCGAGGTGGACGCCTAGTCCACCGAGCGGTAGGCCTCCCAGGCGTGCCCGAACCGGTCTCGTCACTTCGGACACGACGTCATCCGGGCACGTTGGAGTTCCTCGCTTCGCTCGGAACGTCCAGGCTCGCGCCGTCGGCGGAAGGCTACGGCTGGACGGACGTGTAGGCGTCCCACAACGCCTCGCGGAGCTGGTCGCGCTGCCAACGACGCAGGTCCATGGCCTCGACCAGTTCGTCGGGTCCGGTCGGGTCGGCCGCGATCCCGCCCCACAGCACCCGTCCGGGGCACAGCAGACCGGCCGACATCCCCAGTTCGTCGGCACGCTCCGAGCGGGCGTGGCGCATGGCCGCGTGACGGTCACGGTCGGTCGCGTCGAAGTGGCGTCCCGAGCCCTCCCGCGGCACCGGCTCGGCCCGGCGCCCCTCCTCCTGGGCAGCGAACAGCTCGCTTGCGAGGGCGTCGCTGGGCGCCCCCCGCCGCTTGTTGCGCCGGGCGAGCCCCCTGGCGTCGGATGCAGGGTCGGTCGCCAGGTCGAGCAGGGTCGCGTCGCGCAGGACCCGCTGTGGTGCGAGGTCCTCGCGCTCGGCCAGGGCCTCGCGGCACTCCCACAGGGCACGCAGGACGGCGCGCTGCTCGGGACTGAGCCGCCCGCCACCCTTGGTGTCCTCCCAGTGGCGCACGTTGGACCGTGTCGCGTCGATCATGTGGTCACGTTCCTGGCGGTACCAGTCGAGCCGGTCGCGCTCGGTCAGCATCGCCCGCAGGTCGGTGATCAGCTCGGGGAGGTGGACGACGTCGCCCGCGGCGTAGTCGGCCATGTCCTCGGGCAGCGGGCGACGTTCCCAGTCGGCGCGCTGGAAGCGCTGCTTGTCCGGCGACAGTGAGACCCCCAGCCGCTCGCCGAGCAGGTCGTCCAGGCCCAGTGGGAGCCCGAGCAGTCCGGCGGCGACGGAGGTGTCCTCGAGGGTGTCGAGTTCGATGGCCGCGCCGTCCATCGACGCGATGTCGTTGGTCGCGGCATGGAGCACGACGACCCGCTCGCGGAGGAACTCGCCCAGCAGTGGCACGGCGCCCAGCAGGTGGGTGTCCACCAGCACGGCCCGTTCGGCCACGCCGACCTGGACCAGCGCGGCGGGGTTGTCCCAGCGCGGCTTGGTCGAGCGCTCGACGTCGACCCCGACGATGGCGCCGTCGACCGTGGCCAACTGCGCTGCGAGGTCCTGGGGACGGTCCACGATGACGTACTGGACGGTGTGCTCTCCGTGTGGCAATGATCTTCACGGGGCGCCCCGGACCCACGACCAGCCAAGCCTAACGCCAGTGCCTGTCCTTCGTGCTCCGACAGGAGTCGGGTCGGGTGCCGGGCCGGGATTGACGTCGAGCAAGGTTGAACTTGTATCGTCGCGACGGCTGCCCGGACCCCGGTGCACCGCCGCTCGTCCGCCCGTTGCCCGAGGACCCACCGTGCCGACCCTGCTCGCCGTCCACCCGCACCCCGACGACGAGTCCATCGCCGTCGGGGGCAGCCTGGTCCGCTACGGCCGCGCCGGGACGTCCACCCACGTCGTCACCTGCACCGGTGGCGAGGCGGGTGACAACCTCGCCGGGATCGACCTGGGCGACCGCCCGATGGACGAGGTCCGTCGGGACGAGATGGCCGCGGCGGTCGAGGTGCTCGGACTGGCCTCGCACACGTGGCTGGGCTACCGGGACTCGGGCATGGTCGGGACCCCCGAGAACGACCATCCGGACGCCTTCACCAACGCCGACCTCGACGAGGCCGCGACCCGACTGGCCGAGGTCGTGCGACGCCTCCGGCCCGATGTCGTCGTCAGCGACGACGAGCGTGGCACCTACGGCCATCCCGACCACGTCATGTCCCACCGGGTCACGGGGCGGGCGGTGGAGCTGGCCGCCGATCCCCAGGCCGACGTGGAGGGCACGCCCCACCGGGTCGGCCTGCACGTCGCCCACACGATCTCCCGCGAGGAGGTCCAGCAGATGCATGACGAGCTGCGCTCGCGTGGGCTGGTGTCGCCCTTCGACGACGACCAGGTCGCGTCGTTCGGCACGCCGTCCGAGCAGATCCTGGTCGTGGTCGACGTGCGGGAGGAACTCGCGGCCAAGCAGGAGGCCATGCTGGCGCATCGCAGCCAGATCGCCGAGGACTCGGCCTTCTTCAACATCCCCGACGAGCTGGTCGGCCGGTCCTTCGGCAGCGAGTCCTTCGTGCTGGTGTCCTCGGCGCGTGCACTGGACGACGCCGATCGGTCCGCGCTGGCCACCGACCTGTTCGGGGTGGTGCTGACGCCGGGGGACGGATCGTCGGGATCGGTATCGTGACCGCCATGGACAACCACGATCGTGCCGCGGCCAGTGATGCCGTCGCGCCCGTCCCCGACTCGCGGGCGTTCCGCGCGGTCATGTCGCGGTTCGCCACCGGGGTGACGGTGATGACCGCCATGGACGACCAGGGCGAGGTCACCGGGATGACCGCCAACGCGGTCGCGTCGGTGTCGCTCGAACCCCTGCTGGTCCTGGTCTGCGTCGAGCGCACCACCGACATGGCCCGCCGCGTGCGCTCCGGCGGGCGGTTCGCCCTGTCGATGCTGCCGGCGACGGCCCGCAAGCTGTCGGACCACTTCGCGAATCCCGACCGGTCCCGGGGCTGGGCAGGCTTCACCGGGATCGAGACGATCGAGGCGGTCACCGGCGTGCCGATCCTGGCCGAGGCCCTCGGCTGGCTCGACTGCCGGGTCCATGACCTCCACGAGGGTGGTGACCACTGGATCGTGGTCGGGGAGGTCGTTGCGGCCGCACTGGGCGACGCCGGCCCCGCGTTGGGCTACTTCGACCACGACTACGTCGAGATCCCCACCCCGGGCTGACCGAGGAACGGCCAGCGATGCGCGCGATCGTCCAGGACGGCTACGGGGCCGCCCGTGACGTGTTGTCGCTGCAGGAGGTGCCCGCGCCGCGGGTGGGGCCGGGCGAGGTCCTTGTCGCCGTCCGCGCGACGTCGGTGCACCCGGACGTGTGGCACGTCGTGACCGGACGACCCCACGTCCTGCGCCTGTTCGGCAACGGGCTGGTGCGTCCCCGTCGTCGTGTTCCCGGCACCGACATGGCCGGCGAGGTGGTCGGGGTCGGCGCCGACGTCGACCGGTTCCGGGTCGGTGACCGCGTGTTCGGCGAGGTCCTGCGCGGCAACCAGTGGAACAACGGCGGTGCCTGGGCCGAGTACGTGGCGGTCCGTGCGGACAACCTCGCGCCCCTGCCGCCCGGGGTGGGGTTCATCCCTGCCGCGACGGTGCCGACCGCCGGGCTGATCGTGCTGATGAACCTCCCGGACCGGCCCGCCCTGGGTCCGGGGCGCCGGGTGCTGGTCAACGGCGCGGCCGGCGGGGTCGGTGGGCTGGCCCTGCAGGTGGCCCGGGCCCGTGGTGCCGAGGTCACCGGCGTCGACCTGGGCCCCGACCGGCTCGCCGTCGTCCGGCGACTGGGTGCCGACCACGTGGTCGATGCCGAGCGCGACGACTTCACCACGGGCGAGGAGCGCTACGACCTGGTGTTCGACGTCCCGGGGAACCACCCCTACGACCACGTGCGCCGGGTCCTGACGGACGATGGCGTGTACGTGCTGGTGGGCCATGACGGATACGGCACGGCCGGACGATGGCTCGGCAGCATGCCGCGGGTGTTGCGACTGGTCCTGCGTTCGCGCCGGGACCGCCATCTTCCTCCCGCGGACCTGTCCGCGTCGCCCGACCGGGGCGCCCGGACCGCGGACCTGGCGGCGTTGCTGGTCGACGGCGCGATCACCCCGGTCGTCGACCGCGAGCTGCCGCTGGATCGTGCTGCCGAGGCGCTCGATCTCCTCGCCAGCGGCACGGCCCGCGGCCGGATCGTGCTGGTCCCCTAGGACGGATCCGTCGTGCGGCATCGGCGGGACGGCGACGTCCCGGCCCGTGGCCCGGGTCGGTCAGTCCTCGACGAGCTCGACCAGCACGCCGCCGGTGCCCCGGGGGTGGACGAAGCCGACCGTGTGACCAGAGCCCCCCGGCCGCGGTCGGTCGTCGATGACCTGGACGTCCTCGTTCGTGAGGTGGTCGAGCGCCTCGCCCACGGACGTCACGCCCAGGCCGAGGTGGTGCAGGCCGGGTCCGTTGCGCTCGAGGTACCTCGCGATCGGTGAGTCGTCCCGCGTGGCCTGGAGCAGCTGGATCCAGACGCCACCGACGTCGATCATCGCCTCCTCCACGCCGTCGGACTCGACCACCTCGCGATGGTGGGGGGTGAGCCCGAAGGCCCGCTCCCACAGGTCGAGTGCTGCGTCCAGGTCCTCCACCGCGATCGCGATCTGGTCGATGCGCGTGACCTCCATGGCGTCCTCCTCCCGTCCGACCACCGATCCGGCTCGGCCGGGGACCTAGACTAGGAGCCACCGTCCGCCAGGAGCCTCCCCATGCACGAAGCCGTCGTCACCGCGATCGCCCGCACCCCGATCGGCCGGTTCGGGGGTGGCCTGTCGTCGCTGTCGGCCATGGAGCTGGGGGGCCACGCGATCGCTGCGGCGCTCGAGCGGTCCGGGGTCACCGGCGAGGACGTCGACTACGTCGTCATGGGCCACGTCCTGCAGGCCGGCCAGGGCCAGATCACGTCACGCCAGGCCGCCCAGCTCGGTGGCATCCCGCTGGACGTGCCCGCCGAGACCATGAACAAGGTGTGCCCGTCGGGCATGGCCGCGATCGCCCGCGCCGCCTCGCTGGTCATGCTCGGGGAGTTCGACGTCGTCGTGGCCGGCGGCATGGAGTCGATGTCCAACGCGCCCTACGTGCTGGACAAGGCCCGGTTCGGCTACCGGCTCGGCGACGGGACCCTGAAGGACTCGATGATGTTCGACGGGCTGACCTGCGCCTTCGACCACCAGGCCATGGGCGAGGCGACCGAGCACTACCAGGCCGACACCCACGCCTACACCCGCGAGGCCCAGGACGAGTGGTCCGCCCGCTCCCACGAGCGCGCCGCCGCCGCGTGGAAGGACGGGGCGTTCGCCGACGAGGTCGTCCCGGTCGAGGTCCCCCAGCGTCGCGGCGAGCCGGTGCTGGTGGACAGCGACGAGGGCATACGGCCCGAGACGACCGTCGACTCGCTGGGGAACCTGCGTCCGGCGTTCACCCGCGAGGGCACCATCACCGCCGGCAACGCGTCACAGATCTCCGACGGTGCCGCCGCGCTGGTCGTGACCTCGCGCGCCCACGCCGAGGCCAACGACCTGCCGGTCCTTGCGACCGTGGCCGCCTGGGGTGCCACGGCCGGGCCCCTGTCGCTGCTGCCCCAGCCTGCCAACGCCATCCGGGCCGCCGCGGCCAAGCTCGATGCCGACGCGGCCTCGTTCGACCTCTACGAGCTCAACGAGGCGTTCGCGTCGGTGGCGATGGCCGGCACGGCCGACCTGGGCATCTCCGAGGACCTGGTCAACGTCAACGGCGGCGCGGTCGCGATGGGTCACCCGATCGGTTGCACCGGTGCCCGCATCACGGTGACGCTGATCAACGAGCTGCGTCGTCGGGGCGGTGGCCGGGGGGCGGCCGCACTGTGCGGTGGTGGTGGCCAGGGCGATGCCCTGGTCGTCGACGTGGTGGGCTGAGGAGCGCGATGACGGCCTCCTCCCGACCCGGCACGGCGCGACCCGTGCCCGGGCCCGACGACGACCTGGTCGAGCGCCTGCTCGACGGCCAGCGCCGTGCGCTCGCCCGGACCCTGTCCCGGATCGAGGACGGCACGCCGGACCAGCTGCGCGGACTCGTCCAGCGACTCCATCCGATGGGGGGCAACGCCCGTGTGCTGGGCGTGACCGGTGCCCCCGGGGTGGGCAAGTCGACCCTGACCAACGCCCTGGCGACCGCCCTGCGGACACGCGACCGGCGCGTGGCCGTCCTGGCCGTCGACCCGTCGTCGCCGTTCTCCGGCGGCGCGCTGCTGGGGGACCGGGTGCGGATGCAGGGCCACCACGCCGACGAGGGCGTGTTCATCCGGTCCATGGCGGCACGTGGGCACCTGGGCGGGCTGTCGTTCGCCACGCCCCAGGCCGTCGTCGTGCTCGACGCGGCCGGCTTCGACGACGTGATCATCGAGACGGTGGGGGTGGGGCAGTCGGAGGTCGACATCGCCGGCACCGCCGACACCACCCTGGTGGCGATGGCACCCGGCATGGGCGACTCCATCCAGGCGGCCAAGGCCGGGATCCTCGAGATCGCCGACGTGTTCGTGGTCAACAAGGCTGACCAGTCCGGCGCCGGCAAGCTGGAGTCCGAGCTGCGCGGAATGCTCGAGATGGGCCACGCCAGTGGCGCGGTGGGCATCGGTCGGGACGCGTGGTGGCCGCCGATCGTGCGGACCGTCGCCGTCCGGGGGGACGGGTTGGAGGAGCTGGTCTCGGCGATCGACGACCACGGCGCCCACCTCGCGGACACCGGGCTGGGGGAGCAGCGCCGACGCGACCGGGCCGTCCAGCTGGTCCGCGAGCTGGCACTGGCGCGAGTCCGGGCCCGGTTCGAGGTCGGCCCGGGCGACGGCCGGCTCGGCGCGCTGGCCGAGCGGGTGGCCCGCCGGGAGCTGGATCCCTACACCGCGGCGGACCGCTTGCTGGACAACGTCGACGACGGGGCGGCGACCCCGACGGGATCGGTCGGGCGGTGAGCGAGCGCACGCCGTCCGCGGAAGCGGGGGACCAGGGGCCCGAGCCTGCCCTGGCGTTCGACCCGATCGCCGTGGCGCGGGACCACTGGGTCGCCCACGGGTGGGCACTGCCGGACGTCATGACGGCCGTGACCTCCATCGCCCGGGTCCACCAGCTCGTCCTGCGTCGATGCGACGAGGCACTCGCACCACACGACCTGACCTTCGCGCGTTACGAGGTGCTGGCGCTGCTGACCTTCTCGCGCAGGGGAGCGCTGCCGCTCGGCAAGGTCGGGGAGCGGCTGCAGGTGTCGCCCGCCTCGGTCACCAACGCCATCGATCGGCTCGAGGGTTCGGGCTACGTCGAGCGACGACCGCACCCGACCGACGGCCGGGCCGTGCTGGCGGCGATCACGCGGTCGGGACGCCGCACGGTCGCGGCGGCGACCGAGGCGCTGGAGGCCGTGCGCTACGGCGTCGAGGGCCTGGACGACGACGCGGCCCGTCGCGTGTTCGCGACCCTGCGCGCCGTCCGGGCCAGCGCCGGGGACTTCCCGACCGACGCCTGATCCCGGCGTTCGTGCGACGACGGCCGCACCCCCGGGGTGCGGCCGTCGCGTCGAGGTGGTCGCGGTGTTGCCTCAGCGACGCCCGGTGGCGGCGCGACCGGCCACCACGAACGCACCGAGGGCGGCGAGCAGGATGGCCACCGTCGTCAGCCAGGACGTGGTGCTGGCCGTGCCACCGCCGCCGGTCGCGACGCCACCGGTCGGCATGACCGTGTCGTCACTGCCGTCGTCGCCGTCGTCACTGCCGTCGTCACTGCCGTCGTCGTCGCTGTCGCCGTCGTCGCTGTCGCTGTCGTCGCCGTCGTCGCCGTCCTCGGCGCCGTCGCCGTCGTCGAAGTACGACTCGCACGCGATGCCGTCGTCGTCGGCGTCGAGGCCGTTCGGATCACTCGGGTCGTCGTCGTAGGCGGCCTGGGCCTCGGCCTGGGTCGCGAAGTCGTCGCAGTCAAGGTCCTGGGCCGATGCCGCGGTGCCGGTGACGGCGGCCAGCAGGAAGGCGGCCAGCAGCATCAGGAACGTTCGGGTGCGTGTCATGTGGTGTCCTCCATGGCGGACGTCGTCGCTCAACTTTGGCAACAGTAAAGAACACTAGACAACAGAAGTGACGTTGTCGAGTCTTTCATGCACCTCGAGCTCCGCGGTGTCCGGGTGGGAGGATCGCGGCGCGTGCGAGACGTCAGGGTGGGACCGAGCTGGCCTCCGGGTCGAGGGACGCCGTGACCACGAAGTTGTCGAGGTAGGAGCGGGCCGCGCGGTCGAACGCCCCCGAGCACGTGATCAGGACCAATTCGGACGGCGATCGCGTGGCATAGACCTCGTCGGTCGGCAGCGCGGCCTTGGGGTACTGGACGGTGTCGCGGACGCGGAACACCGCGACGGAGCCGTCCTCGCGGGTCACGTCGACCCGCTGGCCGACAACCAGCTCGCGCAGCCGGTGGAAGACCGCCGGGCCGGTCGTGGAGTCGACGTGGCCGACGATCACCGCCGGTGGGGCCTCGGCGTCGCCCGGGGCAGGACCGTCGGCGTACCACCCGGCGAGGTCGAAGTCCTCGGGCACCTGGAGGCTGCCGTCGGGGTTGAGCCCGAGCCGGACCAGCTCCGAGGTGATGCCGAGGTCGGGGATCGCGATCCGGACGGGCTCGGCATGGGGAAGGCCCGCCGGAACCGGTGGCGGCGACGGCGCGGGGGTCGACGGCGCGGGGTCCGGCTCCGGTGGCCTCGCCGTGTTGGCGGGCGTGGTCTCGGTGGGAGGCGCGGGCGACACCGGCGCGAACTGCGGCGTCACCGGGCCCGTGGGGGTCCCGGGATCCTCGATCGTGGCGACGGTGGCGACCGGGGGCAGGTCCCGCCCGCTCGTCGCGGCGACGGCCCCGGCGACCAGCACCGGTGCCGTGACGGTCGTCGCCACCAGCGCGGTCGCCAGGCGTCGTCCGTGGTGGCGCCGCCTGGTCGCGGAGTCGTCGGGCACGAGGTGGCCAGGGTCGGGGTCCGGTCCGGCGGGCGCCGATCACTCGCGAAGGCCGACGTCGGTGCCCGGGCGGCAGGATAGGGACTGACCGGCCCCCACCGGTCGATGTCGTGGTATCCCGACGACCTCGAGATGTGCGGACGGCGTACACAACCTCCGCCGTTTCAAGGCATTCTTGCGCTACTTCTGGCAATGCCTCGACCGAAGTGCTACACCTCGTAGGTGAAACGTCGTACACGGGTGTGCAGCAGGTCGGCGACCGTACGCGTCGCCACGTGGGTGGGAAACCGTCCGATCGGCCTGGCCCGAGGACCGACCCCGACCGATCCGGAGCCTGCCCGCGATGAATCCTGTCGTCCGACTGTCCCGTCCTGCCCGCAGCCTGCTCGTCGTCGTCCTGACGACGCTCGTGGCGCTCGCGCTGGCAGTGCCTGCCGCCCGAGCCCAGGACGCCGACGTCCAGCCCGGCGTCACCTTGCGCGTGTACGACCTGGGCGGGGTGTCGCTGTCGGAACTGTGCACCCTGCGGAGCGGACAGACACCCAACGTCGACAAGTACATGCCGGTCATCGACTACTCGGCCGAGGCCGACTTCGAGATGTCGGACAACTTCATCTCGCACACGATCGCCGACCTGGTCGTGCCGACCGACGGTGAGTACACCTTCCGGCTGACCAGCGACGACGGTTCGCGCCTGTCGCTGGACGGCGAGGTCGTCGTGGACCACGACGGGCTCCACGGCATCGACCCGCCGGCCGAGGGATCGGTCGCCCTGACTGCCGGCACGCACGAGCTCTTCCTCGAGCACTTCGAGGCGGGCGGCGGCCAGCAGGTCACGTTGGAGTGGCAGGCCCCCGGTGCGACCGGCTTCGAACTGGTGCCCACCGAGAACCTGCAGACCCCGAGCGACGTCGTGCGCGTGACCGCCCCCGGGACCAAGTCCTGCGAGGGCGCCACCGACACGCCCGGTGACGGTCTCCGACTGGACGCCGTGCACCCGAACTACGACCTCACCGACCTGCGCCCCGAGGGCTTCGAGCCGATGGTGTCCTCGCTGGCCTGGGACGACGACCGGCTCGTGCTGACCACCTCGGGCGACGTCAGCCCCGGCGGCGGCGTGCCGCCGTCGGAGACCGGTGAGCTGTACGTGCTCGACAACGTGACCGGCGTCACCAGCGCCGACCAGGTCACGGTGACCAAGCTCGCCGACGACCTCCTCAACCCGATGGGCGTCGCCGTCGTCGACGGCACGATCTACGTGTCCGAGCGTGACGGCCTCGTCGCCATGCGCCCCGACACCGACGGTGACGGACTCCTCGAGCAGGAGCAGCTCGCCTCGTGGCCGTTCGGGGGCAACTTCCACGAGTTCGCCTTCGGCCTGCTCCACGAGGACGGCCACTTCTGGGTGAACCTGTCCGTGGCCATCGACGCCGGTGGTGCGACCACCGACCCGCAGCCCGCGGACAACCGCGGGACCACGATCAAGATCGACCCCGACACCGGTGACGTCGAGTACGTGGCCAGCGGCCTGCGCACCCCCAACGGGATGGGACTGGGCCCGGACGGTCAGTTGATGGTGATGGACAACCAGGGGGCGTGGCTCCCGTCGTCCAAGCTCCTGGCGGTCGAGCAGGACCGGTTCTTCAACCACCGCACCAACCCGCCCGGTCCCTTCGACGACCAGCCCGTCACCCGCCCGGTCCTGTGGCTGCCCCAGAACGAGATCAGCAACTCGCCCTCGAACCCCGTGCTGCTCGAGGACGGCCCGTTCGCCGGCCAGATGCTGTTCGGTGACGTGACCTACGGTGGTCTCCAGCGGGCCTTCCTCGAGGAGGTCGACGGGGTCATGCAGGGTGCGGCGTTCCGCCACACCGCGGGACTCGAGGCAGGCGTCAACCGCACCATCGTCGGTCCCGACGGCGACATCTACGTCGGTGGCATCGGCGAGGCCGGCAACTGGAGCGAGGGCGGCAAGCTGAAGTACGGCCTCCAGAAGCTCAGCCCGAACGGCACCAACGCCTTCGACGTCCAGGAGATGCGGGCCACGGCCACCGGCTTCGAGTTCACCTACACCCAGCCCCTGTCGGCCGAGACCGTCGACGCCGTGACCGCCGACCCGGCGACCGCCTACCAGGTCGAGCAGTGGACCTACAGCCCGTCGCCGTCCTACGGCGGTCCCAAGATCGGCGAGGAGTCCCTCACGCCGTCCGCGGCCACCGTGTCCGGCGACGCCACCACGGTCACCCTGGAGATCCCGGGCCTGAAGCGCAACCGTGTCGTGCACGTCCGCTCGCCGCGGCCGTTCACCTCCGACTCCGGCGAGCAGCTGTGGAACACCGAGGCGTGGTACACGCTCAACGAGATCCCCGACGACGAGCAGCCGCTCTTCCACGAGGCCGAGGAGGGGGTCCTGGACGGTGGTGCCGTGATCGCCACCGACCACGCCGCCTACTCCGGTGACGGCTTCGTCGCCAGCGTCAACCAGGCCCACAGCGGCACCCGCTTCCGGGTCGTCGTCGACGAGGCCGGGTCCTACGACCTGGGGGTGCGCTACGCCAACGGTCCCAACCCGTTCTCCGGCGACAAGACCATGCGGATGCGGGTCAACGGCGAGGAGAGCCAGGAGGTGGTCTTCCCCAGCACCATCGAGTGGGGCATCTGGGCGACCCAGCGCGAACGCGTCGAGCTCGAGGCCGGGGCCAACCTGGTCGAGTTCGACGTCGGCCCGGACAGCACCGGGCACGTCAACCTCGACGCGATGACCGTCCGGCCCGCCGGTGAGCGGATCCAGCTGATGGGCGACGGTGCCGACGGCCTGTCCGAGTGGCAGCACACCGATGGACGCGCCCCCGAGTGGCCCGAGGTGTCCGACGGCGTCTACGAGGTGTGCTGTGGCGACCTGCGCACCAAGGAGGCGTTCGGCGACTACTCCCTGCACGTCGAGTTCTGGCTGCCCGAGTTCCCGCCGGACGTGACCGGCCAGGCGCGCGCCAACAGCGGCGTCTACCAGCAGGAGCGCTACGAGATCCAGGTGCTCGACTCGTTCGGCATCGATCCGTTGCAGGACAACGACGCCGCGGCGATCTACACCCAGAAGGCCGCCGACAGCAACGAGGCGACCCCGCCCGAGACGTGGCAGACCTACGACATCGACTACACCGCGGCGCGCTACGACGCCGACGGGAACAAGGTCGCCAACGCCCGGGTCACGGTGACCTGGAACGGCGTGGTCGTGCATGACGACGTCGAGATCACCGGTCCGACCGGGGGCAACCTGCCCGAGGGCCCGGCGACCGGCGCGATCCGCCTGCAGGACCACGGCGACCCGGTCCGCTACCGCAACGTCTGGATCGAGCCCGAGTACAACGCCGTGCCCGACCTGACCGCGACGGCCGAGCCGACCAGTGGCGTCGCGCCGCTCGACGTGGCGTTCACCGCGTCGGCGACCGACCCCGAGGGCACCGACGTCACCTACTCGTGGGACTTCGGCGACGGCTCCGACACCGTCACGACCGCCGACGCCAGCCACACCTACGACACGCCGGGCACCTACCGGGCCTCGGTGACCGCCACCGACGCCGACGGTCGCTCGACGGGCCGTGCCTTCACCATCGACGTCGACCCGGACTGCTCGGGTGACGTCGATCCGAACGACGAGTTCGAGGGTGATGCGCTCGACCTGTGCCGCTGGACCGAGATCCTGCGCGAGGACACCGACCACTACCGGGTCACCGACGGCGAGCTCCAGATCGACGCGCTCGACGGTGACATGCACGGTGGCGCGACCAACGCCGCCAACGTCATCCTCCAGGACGCACCGGACACCGACAGCTGGTCGGCCACGACGCACGTGACCCTGCCGCAGGGCGAGGAGTACGAGCAGGCCGGCATCCTCGTCCACCAGGACGACGACAACTTCGCCAAGCTCATGCTCATGGACGACCCGACCCGCGGGTGGATCGCCGAGTTCGGCCAGACCGTCGGTGGGTCCGCGATCCACGACGGCGGCCTGGACCAGTCCGCGCCGCTGCCCGACGGCATCAACACCGACGGGGTCTGGCTGCGCGTGACCAGCAACGGCATCGGCCTGACCGCCGCATGGTCGGCCGACGGCGAGACGTGGACCTCGTTCGGTCGCACCCGTCCGCTGGACTCCCTGCCGGACCCGAACATCGGGCTGGCCGCCTACAACGGCGATGGCCAGGCCGCCGGGTTCGACTTCTTCCACGTCGGCGACGGCGGCGCGCCTGCCTGCCAGGACCCGACCACACCCGAGGAGGGCTACCGGATGCTGTTCGACGGCACGCCGGCGAGCTTCGACGAGTGGGTCATGGCCGGTCCCGGTGGCTTCGCGCTCCAGGAGGACTGCTCGCTGCTGTCCCAGGGCGGCCTCGGGCTGCTCTACCACCCGGACAGCTTCGAGTCCTACTCCCTGAAGCTGGACTGGAAGCTGGCCGGTGACGACAACGGCGGCGTGTTCGTCGGCTTCCCGAACCCCGGGGACGACCCGTGGGTCGCGGTCGACAACGGCTACGAGATCCAGATCGACGCGACCGACGACCCGGACTCGACCACGGGTGCCATCTACGACTTCCAGGCCCCGGTCGCCGACGCCCGCGATTCCGCGCTGAACCCGCCCGGCGAGTGGAACTCCTACGAGCTGGTCGTGACGGGTGACCGCGTGCGCGTCATCCTCAACGGGGTCGAGGTCAACGACTTCACCAGCACCGAGGACAACCGCCTCGACGGCCTGACCCACGTGGGGATCCAGAACCACGGTGGCGGCGACGAGGTCTTCTACCGCGACATCCAGGTCATGGAGGTCGACACGCCGGACGGCCCGGCGCCCAGCCTCGAGCTGACCAGTCCCGACGACGGCGCCACCGTCGACGGCGACACCGTGACCGTCGCCGGCACGACCGACGGCGAGTCCGTCGACGTGCGGCTCGGGACGCAGCTGTGGGAGGTCACCCCGACCGACGGCGAGTTCAGCGTGGAGGTGCCGGTCGAGACCGGCGGAAACGACCTCACGGTGTACGCCTACGCCGAGGACGGCACCTCGACGGTCGCCACGCGCAGTGTCATGGCCCGCAACTACGGCGAGTTCGTCGGTTCGCTCGACGACCCGGCCGGTGACGACGACGGTCCGGGCAGCTACGTCTACCCGTCCAACGAGGTGTTCTCCGACGGCGTGTTCGACCTCACCGGCATGGAGGTGTACCGCGACGGGGACGACTACCGGTTCGTGGTCAGCATCGACGGCCCGGTCACCAACCCGTCCGGTTGGGGCGGCGACGAGATCGCCCTCCAGCGGGTCAACGTCTACGTGGGTGAGGGTGGGGGTGACGCCCAGGCAGCCCTGCCCGGCACCAACATGGACACCGAGTCGTCCTGGGAGTCCACCGTGGTGATCCACGGTCGGTTCGACCAGGCCGGCGTGTGGGCGCCCGACGGCACCAAGATCGCCGACGGCGAGCTCTTCGCGGTCCCCGAGACCAACGAGTTCGGTGTCGTGGTGCCCGCCAGCGCCTTCGGTGACCTCGACCTCGACAGTGCCGCCTACGGCACCGCGATGTTCATCGACGCCGAGGGTGGCGAGGGCATCGGCAACGTCCGGCCCGTCTACTCCCTGGAGTACTGGGAGAACCCGCCCGCGGGCATGGGCTACATCAACGAGTGGCGCCCGGGTGGCGGTGCCGGCGAGTGGGACTCGAGCCCGTCGCACGACACCGACACCAGTGACCCCAACGCCCTCGACGTCATCGTCGGACCCGGCCAGGACCAGTCCGTGGTCCTGGACTGGACCATCGACTCGCCCACCCAGGTGCCGATGCTGGCGCTGGACGGCGCGCTCGAGCCGCTGACCCTGGACGTGTCGGTCGACCCGGCCGACCCCGACGGACAGGACGGCTGGTACGTCTCGCCGGTCACCGTCACGGCGACCAGCACCGACGACGCCACGATCGAGTTCTCGGTCGACGGCAGTGAGTGGGTCGCCGACGAGGACGGTGTCCTCGAGGTGACGGCCGACGGGTCCCACACCGTGGAGGTCCGCGCCGTCCGTGGTGACGAGACCACAGAGGTCGAGACCATCAGCATCGACCTCGACGGCACCGCGCCCGAGGTCGACGTGGACGGGATCACCGACGGGGCCACCGTCGGGTCCTCCGACGTCGTCGACGTGGCGGTCGACGCCACCGATGCCACGTCCGGCGTGGCCGAGGTCGTCGTGACGGTCGACGGTGACGAGGTCGCCTCGGGTGACGCGCCACACTCACTGTCGCTGCAGGCCTGGGACTGGTCGCTCGGCGAGCACGTCCTGACCGTCGAGGCGGTCGACGTCGCGGGAAACAGCGTGGTCACGGAGGTGACCTTCACGATCGAGACGTCCCTGGACGACCTCCAGGCCCACCTGGACCGGCTGGCCGACCAGGGCGAGCTCGACGACAAGGACCACCGCTGGATGACGCGCAAGGTCGAGCTGGCCGAGCGCATGGACGACCGCGGCAACGTGGACGCCTACCATGACCAGCTCGAGGCGCTCCTCGGCTGGGCCGAGCGACTGGACTCCGCGGACGCGCGTGACCTGCTGGTCCGCGAGCTGGAGGGGCTGCTCGACCAGTCCTGAACACGTCCCCCACCGGTCGCCGCGTCGTGCCTGCACCACGGCCGGCGCCGGTGGGGGACACCGCCACGTCGGCCCGGACACCACCTCGGTGTCCGGGCCGACGGCCGTGTCACCCACGTGATGGGCCGACCGACCGGCAATTTCCTTTGACGTCGAAATAGTTTCGACGTACGGTGGTGGTCCGTCCAGCCCAGGAGCCCCCGTGGCGACCGACCCCCATCCCGGCACCCCCGACCGCTCCGATGCCGAGCGCGTCGACCCCGCCGACGGGCCGGACCGCGTGGCCTGGGAGCAGGCGTACGCCCGTGCGGGGGAGCGTGACGCCGACTTCACGACCCTGTCGGGCATCCCGCTGGAGCCGCTGTACGGCCCCCACAACACCGAGGTCGACTTCGACCGGATCGGCTACCCCGGCCAGGCGCCCTACACCCGCGGCGTCTACGCCTCGATGTATCGCACACGGCCGTGGACGATCCGCCAGTTCGCCGGGTTCGCCGATCCCGACGAGACCAACAAGCGGTTCCACGACCTCGTCGATGCGGGCCAGCACGGGCTGTCGGTCGCCTTCGACATGCCGACCCTCATGGGACTGGACTCCGACGACGAGCGGTCACTGGGCGAGGTCGGCCACTGTGGTGTCGCCATCGACACGATCCACGACATGGAACGGCTCTTCGAGGGCCTGCCGCTGGGCGACATCACGACGTCGATGACCATCAACGCCCCGGCCGTGACCCTGTTCGCGATGTACGCGGTCGCGGCGGAGCGCCAGGGGTTCTCGCTCGACCAGCTGGGCGGGACGCTCCAGACCGACATCTTCAAGGAGTACATCGCGCAGAAGGAGTGGCTGTTCCCGCCCCAGCCGCACCTGAGGCTGATCGGCGACCTGATCGAGTTCTGCACCCGCGAGGTTCCCCGCTACCACCCGGTGTCCATCTCGGGCTACCACATCCGCGAGGCCGGCTCGACCGCGGCACAGGAGCTCGCGTTCACCCTGGCCGACGGCTTCGCCTACGTCGAGCTGGGCATGTCCCGTGGCCTGCACCCGGACGAGTTCGTGCCACGCTTCTCGTTCTTCTTCGACGCCCACCTCGACTTCTTCGAGGAGATCGCCAAGTTCCGGGCCGGTCGCCGGATCTGGGCACGGTGGATGCGCGAGCGCTACGGCGCCACGGCCGAACGTGCCATGCTGATGCGCTTCCACACCCAGACCGCCGGGGTCAGCCTCACCGGCCAGCAGCCGGACAACAACATCGTCCGGACGGCCATCGAGGCGCTCGCCGCCGTGCTGGGCGGCACCCAGTCCCTGCACACCAACGCGCTGGACGAGGTGCTCGCCCTGCCCAGCGACCACGCCGCCAAGGTCGCGCTGCGGACCCAGCAGGTGATCGCCGAGGAGACCGGTGTCACCAACGTCATCGACCCGCTCGGGGGATCGTGGTTCGTCGAGTCGCTGACCGACGAGATGGAGCGTCGGGTCGAGGAGATCTTCGCCACCATCATCGACATGGGCGACGACGGCACCGTGACCTCGGGGCTGTTGCGGGGCATCGAGGACGGCTGGTTCATGTCCGAGATCGCCGACGCGGCCTTCACCTTCCAGAACCGGGTCGAGAAGGGCCGGTTCCGACAGGTCGGGGTCAACGCCCACGTCGACGACGACGACGAGGAGCTCGACATCCTGCGGATCTCCAACGAGGTCGGTGAGCGCCAGGCCGTCCGGGTCGCCGAGGTCCGCGCGAACCGCGACCAGGCACGCCACGCCGCCGCGATGGAGGCCATGGTCGCGGCCGCCGGGACCGACGCCAACATGCTCGAGCCGATCATGGAGGCCGTGCGTGCCGACGCCACGGTCGGCGAGATCAGCCGGGCCCTCCAGGACGTGTGGGGGACCTACTCCGAGGTGCCGCGGCTGTAGCCAGTCGGCCGGGTCCGGTCAGGCGGGCTCGGCAGCCCCACGACGAACGACGCGCCGCCACCGGGATCACCGGGGGCGGCGCGTTCGAACGTCGTGAACGGCGGGTGGCCGGTCATGCTGGCGACGTGGCTGGGCGGGGCCGGGATCGGCTCAGGCGGCCATCGCGGCCGGAGCCATCGGGGTCAGCGAGTTGGCACCGGGAGCGTGGTGGGCGACCTGGTCGCCGTTGCGCAGGACGGCCTCGCCGCCGCAGGAGCAGGCGACCACGGTCAGCACGCCGTGCGCGGTGTTGGCGTGCTCGCGGATCGCGTGCACGTCCACGAGACGGGGGGTGTCGGTGTCGGGGCAGGTGATGAGGAACATGGCGTACCTCCGGGTTTCGTGTCGGGCGGGTGCATGTCTGTCGGTTGTCGTTCCGGCTCCGGCACCCACTGTGGCGAGACCGATCGTCCCTGTCCATCGAATGTTTGTGCAGGGTTCGTGTAGAATCACTTCATGATTGATCCACGCCGTCTCCGCTTCCTGGTCGAGGTCGACCACTGGGGGACCGTCACTGCCGCCGCCGAGTCGTTGGGCTACTCACCCTCGGCCGCGTCCCAGCAGTTGGCCGCCCTCCAACGCGACCTCGACGTCGAACTGCTGGTCCGTGACGGCCGCAACGTGCGGCTCACCCGGGCGGGTCGAGCACTGGTCGACGCCGCCGACGGGGTGTTCGACGCGCTGGAGACGGCCGAGACCGCCACCCGCCGTGCCGCGGCAGCCTCGACCGGCGTCGTCCGGGTCGGCGCGCTGGGCTCCACGATCGTCGACCTGGTCCCGCTGGCGGTGGCGTCGCTGGAGCGGGACGAGCCCGAGCTGGGCCTGGAGGTGGTCGACCTCGGGGACGCCGTGCTCGACGCGTTGCGCAACCGGCGGATCGACCTCGCCGTCGACCACCACTGGTCCAACGTGCCGGACCGCGCGATCGACGGGCTGTCGGTGATCGAGCTGTGCCGCGAGCCGGTCTACGTGGTGACTCGCGAGGACGTCGACCTGACCGACCCGCAGGTGCGGGCGGAGGGGGCGTGGATCGACCACCCGTGCGTGCAGTGCGGTCCGGCGACCCGGGCCGTGATCGCGTCGCTGGGGGCCGAGGACCCCCGCATGCAGTTCACCACCGACGACATGACCGTGATGCTCCACGTCGCGGCGCTGGGCTCGGCCATGACCGTCGTGCCCGGCCTGGCCTGCCTGCACCTGCCGGATGGCGTGCGGGCCTGGCGGGTGCCCGGGGTCGATCGCCAGATCGGGGCGTTCGTCCGGGACGTCGGGGTCGGCGATCCCGGCCTGGAAGCCGTGGCCAGCCACCTCGCCGCCGCCGGCGCCTCCCTCGAGGACCGTTTCGCCACCATCGACGCCACCCTCCTCACCCTCCCCACCTGATCCTCCCCCCGGCCCCACCTCCCCCCGGCCCCACCTCGCCCCGGCCCCACCTCGCCCCGACCCCACCTCGCCCCGACCCCCACCCCTCGCGCCGCACCACCAGGCGATGTGAGTTCGTCGCGGCGATGTGAGTTCCACGCATCCTCGCGTCGAACTCACATCGGGACGCGCAACCCACATCGCGTGCGGGGTCGACGAGGGGGTGGAGGGGCGTGCGGAGGAGTCGGTTTTCCACAGTCCGTCGGAGCGGGGGCCGCCAGGCTGGCAGGACCGGGCAGGCTCGCGCAATGCTGCTGTGGAAGTCCGTCCTCGAACTCGCCGCCCGCCAGGGCGGTCGCATCACGATCCAGCAGGTCACGGAACTGGGGGTGCTCGCGTCGACCTTCACCCGTCGTGGCAGCGAAGAAGGATGGACTCGCGAGAGCCGGGGTGTCTGGCGGATGCCGGGTGCGCGGACCGATCGCCTCGGGCGGTTGTGGGCCGCGGTCCTGGCCTGCGGGCCGCAGGCCATGGTCACCGGTGCCGACGGGCTGTGGCTCCGAGGCGTCGGCCGTGCTCCCCGGACACGGCCCCGGATCGTGACCCCGATGGAGACCCACGCGGCGCGGCACCTGCGCTCGCGGGCGAAGGTGATCAGCAGTCGGACCCTGCGTCCCACCGACGCCGGCGCGGCGAAGGGCCTCCCGTGCGCCCTGGCCACGCGCTGCTTCGTGGACCTGGTGATCCCGCCGACGCCGTCCGCCGCCGACGTCCGCGACCTGCTGGTCACCGCGCGGCAGGCGCGTCAGGTCGACGTCGCACGGCTGCAACAGAGCATCCGCCAGGCACGAGGTGTCCCGGGTCTGCCGGTGTTGCGCCGGGCGGTGGCCGACGTGCTGGACGTCGAGGCGGACTCGCCGTTCTCCGATCGTGTGCACCGACGCCTCCTCCGCGAGGGCCTGCGTCCCGATCCCGCCCCCACGCCGGTGCCCACGCATCGACGCACGCTGCATCCCGACATCACCTTCACCGATGAACGGGTGGCGATCGAGTGCGACTCGATGCTCGCGCACAGCGAACAGCGGGAACTGATGGTGGACAATCGGAAGGACCGCGCCTACTCCCGGGCGGGTTGGGAGCCGTTGCGGATCGGGACGTGGGAGTTCGATCGCCACTGGGGGGACTTCCTCGACGACCTCCACGACGCCCTCGCCGGCTGATCCCTTCATTCGGGTCCCGTCACGAACCGCCCACCTCGCCGAGGCGTCTTCGAGTTCGGTCCGCAGGGCGTGATGTGAGTTCGTCGCGGCGATGTGAGTTCCACGCACCCTCGCGTCGAAGTCACATCGGGGCGGGCAACTCACATCGCGAAGGGGTGACGGTCGAGGTGAGGCGGTGCGGGGTGGTCGCCGCAGATCGGAGGGTGGAGGGCGCGGGTGGGTTGGACTGGTCCGGGGCGGGGGTCCTAGCATCGATCGGGTGCCGGTGGCAGTGATGCTCGACAACGGGGTCGGGGTGACGGTCAGCGGCTCCCGGTGGCCGGGACCGACCGCCACCGTCTCGTCTGCCGAGCCGACCCCGAGGAACCTGCCGTGTCCGACAACGACGTCCAGGTGGACGATCCCCAACTCGCCGCGGTCGACACCGCCCTGCGGGCCGACATCCGCCGGCTGGGGTCCGAGCTCGGACGCAGCCTGCTGCGCCAGGAGGGACAGGACCTCTTCGAGCTCGTCGAGGAGGTCCGTCGCCTGACCCGGGACGGTGCCGACGGCGACGACGGGGCGCGCGACGAGCTGCGTGACCTGCTGGCCGACACCGACACGGTCGACGTCATCCGGCTGGTCCGCGCGTTCACGGCCTACTTCCACCTCGCCACCGTCGCCGAGCAGTCCCACCGCGTGGAGCTGCTCCGGACGCCCGACGAGTCCGGTCGGGGCTGGTTCGCCGCGACCGTGGACCGGCTCGCCTCGTCCGGCCTGCGCGAGGACCAGATCGCGGCGGTCCTGCACGACCTGGAGGTCCGGCCGGTCGTCACCGCCCACCCCACCGAGGCGTCACGCCGATCGATCCTGTCCAAGCTGGCCGCGATCGGTCGACTGGTCGAGCAGCGCCGAGACCCGCGGTCGACCTCGACCGACCGCGCCCGGGTGGACCGGCGCACGGCCGAGCTGATCGACCTGCTGTGGCAGACCGACGAGCTGCGGCTGCAACGACCCCGCGTGGTCGACGAGGCCACGTCGGCGCTGTTCTACGTCGAGCAGACCCTCCGCGAGGTGTTGCCCGAGCTGCTCGACGACGCCAACGCCGAACTGTCCCGGCTTGACGTCGCGTTCACCCCGGACATGGCCCCGATCCGGTTCGGCTCGTGGGTCGGCGGCGACCGGGACGGCAACCCGTTCGTCACCCCCGAGGTCACCGACCACGTGCTGGCCGTGATGCACGACAAGGGCATGGACCTGGTCGAGCAGGTGCTGCGCGACCTCGGCACACGACTGTCGCCGTCGGTGCGCATCCGGCCGGCCAGTGGCGAGCTGCTGGCCAGCCTCGCCGGCGACCGTGCCGTCATGGGCCAGGTCTGGAAGCGGCTCGCCCACCTCAACGCCGAGGAGCCCTACCGCCTCAAGCTGTCCTACTGCCTCGAGCGCCTGCGGGCCACCCGACGTCGCCACGAGGCCGGCCTGCCGCATGGCGACGGCATCGACTACGCCGACGCCAGTGGGCTGATCGCCGACCTGGGCCTGATCCGTGACTCGCTGGCCGAGCACGGTGGTGACCTGGTCGCCTCCGGCATGGTCGAGCGCGCGATCCACGTGGTCAACGCGGCCCGGTTCCACATGGCGATCCTCGACATCCGCGACCACGCCGACGTCTTCCACGACCTTGTCGCCGAGCTGTGCGAGCTCGACGGCATCGACTACCCCGACGACAAGGTCGCCCGCCAGGAACTGCTGGCCGGTGAGCTCGACCAGCGCCGCCCGCTGTCGTCGCCCACCACGGTGGTGTCCGACGGGGCCGGCCGCACCGCGCAGCTGTTCACCAACCTGCGCCGCGACTTCGATCGCTACGGCGAGGGCATCGCCGACACCTGCATCGTGTCGATGACCAAGGGACCCGACGACGTGCTGGCCGCCGCGGTCAGCGCGCGCGAGTCGGGGCTGGTCGACATCCACGCCGGCGTGGCGCGGCTGGGGTTCGCCCCGCTGCTCGAGACCGTCGACGAGCTGCACGCCGCCGGGACCATCCTCGACGACCTGCTGTCGATCGACGCCTACCGGTCGATCGTGTCGCTGCGTGGCGACGTCCAGGAGGTGATGCTGGGCTACTCGGACTCCAACAAGGACGGGGGGATCGTCACCAGCCAGTGGTCGATCCACACCGCGATCCGTGCCCTGCGTGACACCGCGGCCCGCCACGGGGTCCGGCTGCGGCTGTTCCACGGTCGTGGTGGCTCGGTCGGGCGTGGCGGTGGTCCGGCCCACCAGGCGATCCTCGCCCAGCCCTACGGGGCGGTCGGCGGCTCGGTCAAGCTGACCGAGCAGGGCGAGGTGATCTCGGACAAGTACCTGCTGCCGGGCCTGGCACGCGCGAACCTCGAGCTGGTGCTGTCGTCCACCCTGGAGGCGGCCCTCCTCCACACCGAGGCACGGCACGACGCCGCGACCCAGGTGGACTACGACGAGGTGATGGACACCGTCTCGTCGTCGTCCCGGGCGGCCTACCGCCGGCTGATCGACGACGAGTCCCTGGTCGACTACTTCGTGACCTCGACCCCGGTCGACGAGCTCGGTTCCATGAACATCGGCTCGCGGCCGGCCAAGCGATCGACCACCGGCGCCGGACTGGACGCCCTGCGGGCGATCCCGTGGGTGTTCGGCTGGACCCAGTCACGCCAGATCGTGCCGGGCTGGTTCGGCATCGGCACGGGGCTGCGGGCCGCCCGGGAGGACGGCCACGGTGACCTGCTCGCGACCATGGCCGACGAGTGGTGGTTCCTGAAGGCGCTGCTGTCCAACGTCGAGATGACACTCGCCAAGACCGACCTGCGGATCGCCCGTCGCTACGTCGAGCGGCTGGTCCCGCCCGAGCACCAGCACCTGTTCTCGATCATCGAGGACGAGTACGACGTCAGCGTGGAGGAGGTCGGACGGCTGACCGGCAACGACGTGCTGCTCGGCGACCACCCGGTGCTCGCGCGGACCCTGACGGTCCGTGACCTGTACCTCGAGCCGCTCCACGCCATGCAGGTCGAACTGCTGGCCCGGACCCGCGGCGACGACGCCGAGGACCGCGCCCGCGACCGGGCCCTGATGCTGACCATCAACGGCATCGCCGCCGGCCTGCGCAACACCGGCTGAGGCCGGGGGCGCCCACCGGCGAGTGGTGGGGCTGGCACACTGGTGGCCCGTTCGACCGGAGTCGTCCATGCCCGCCGCACCCACCCGCCGTCGTCCGTCACGCCTGCTCGGACTGGTCACGCTCGCAACCGCCGTGGCCGCACTGGCCGGGTGCGGGGCCGTCGGGGACCAGGTGGGCCAGCTCAGCGACGACGTCCGCACGCGCGCGGCCAGCGAGCTCGACCAGGCCGTCCAGGACCAGGTGGACCGGGCCCTCGAACAGTTCGGGGGGAGCGTGGACGTGGATCGTCTCTGCGAGCTGATCGCCGACGACCGCCTGACCGCGGGTGAACGGGGCCGGCTCGAGGTGGCGGTCGAGGTGGGCGAGGCACTCGGCCTGCCCGAGTCCGTGACGTCGGCGGGTCGACAGGTCCTGGACACCACCGACGGGGCGACCGACCGGGTCGGCGACCTCGCGACGGCGTGCGCCGAGGCCGGCGCCGACCCGACGGGCTCCTGACGTGCCGGTCCTGGTCACCCGGGCCGACCTCGGCATCGGGCCCGCACTGGTCGCCGCGCTGTCCGGCGACGGGGCCGACGTGCGCGCCTTCGCGACCGGCGACGGCGACGTGGGTGACCTGCAGGCTGCCGGGGCGTTCGTCGCCGTCGGCGACCTCGACGACGAGGGCCATCTCGACGCCGCCATGACCGACGTCCACACCGTGGTGCTGCCCACCGAGACCTGGCTGGCCGAGCCGGCACGACTCGAACAGGAAGTCGAGGTCGCGGTCGCGGCGGCCGAGTCGGCCGGCGTTCGCCGCATCGTGTTCGTCTCGCTGGTCGGCGCCGACGCCGGTCACCGCGGGGTGCGCGGCGCCTTCGGCCGGGCCGAGGACACCCTGGCCGCGGCATCGCCCCAGACCCTGGTCGTGCGCACCGACGGCGTGGTCGGTGCCGGCCCCGGGGATCTGGCGGCGTCGCTGGACTGTGATCCCCTCCTGGCCCCGGTCGAACCGGGCCGGCTGGTCGACGGACTCGTGTCGCTCGACGCGGCCCGGTCCGGGCGCGACGACGGCCATGCCGTCTTCACGGCGCTGGGCACGCCCCGTCCACTGTCGGCATGGCTGGCTGCCGGGGACGCGGCCGAGTCCCGGACCGCCGGCACCGCCACCCTCGTGGGGCGGCGCTGGCTGGCGCCGGACCGGCGTGACGACCTGCGCGAGGCCCTGTGCGGACGCGCCGAGCCCCCGATGGGGGGTTCCGACCTGTGGTCCTTCACCGAGGCGAGCACGACGTGAGGCCATCGGCTCCGCTGGATCCGCTCGCATGGGCGCTGTTCGACCTCGACGGGTGCTTGGTCGACTCGTCGCGGACCATCCCGGCCTGCATCAACGAGGGACTCGGCGCCGTGGGGGTCGCGCCGCGTGACGCCGCCACGCTCCAGTGGTGCATCGGACCGCCCCTGGCGGCGTCCTTCACCCGGCTGCTCACCGAGGCAGGCCACCCCGACCCCCAGGACGGCGTTCCGCTCGCCCTCGACGCGTACCGGTCGGCCTTCCCGGAGCTGTCGGTCGCCCTCACCACGATTGTGGAGGGCATCGAGGACCTGCTCGCCGCCGTGCCGCAGCGGCGCGCGGTCGTGACCTCCAAGCCAGCCGCGGCTGCCCGGCCCCTGGTGGCGGCGCTGGGGCTGGACGAGGCCTTCGAGGTGGTGCACGGGCCCGGGCTCGACGTCGAGAACGAGCCGAAGGAGCTGACCCTCGCGCGGGCGCTGGACGACCTGGACGTCGTGGCCCCGGCCACGGCCGTGATGATCGGGGACCGCCACCACGACGTCGCCGCGGGGCGCGCCAACGGGACCGCCACGGTCGGCGTGACCTGGGGTGCAGGCGATCGCGCCGAGCTGGAGGACGCCGGACCCGACCACGTGGTCGACGACGTCGAAGACCTGCGTGACCTGCTGGTGGCGCGTGCACCGGACGGCGCCGGTCGAGGGTGACGACCCGTGGGCCCGCGGCGGCGAGGCCCCGTCTCAGGCCTCGCGCAGCACCACGGTCTGGATGGCGTGGCCGACCAGCCCGTCGACGTCGAACAGCTCGGCATGGGCGTAGCCGATCCCGACAGCGCCCGTGTGCGTCGACGCCCGGCTCGCGAACCATTCGCCGACGGGTTCCCGCAGCATCGTCAGGGTGAGGTCAGGATTCACGCAGGCCACGTCGTTCGGCGACGTGTTCCACGAGATGCCGTTGCCACAGTCGGCCAGCGGACCGAGCCGCTGACGGGGCGAGGGCTCCTCGCCCGCGACGATCGGGAGGCTGCGCATCCACATCGTGGTCGGTCCGCCCTCGCCACGACCACCGGACGGGTCGTAGCGCACCTCGATCGAGTGCGAGAAGAACCACTCGCCGCCCATCCGGTCGGTCGGGACGGGGAAGTCGCCGTCCACCGCCGCGGCGAGGTCGGGCACGTCCACCGGCGCGCTCGGGGTGGGCAGGTCGACCGTCGCCAGGTGCAGCCCGGCCGCTCGCGCGCAGGTCCGGCCGTGGCCGTCGATGATCGTCGCCTCGGTCGCCGACGCGGTCCGGCCCGTCCGCCGGACGCCCGCGTCGACCACGAAGCCGTCCATCGGGATGGGGCGGTCCAGCTCGACCGACAGCCGTGCCAGGGCCACGTCGTCGGGCAGTCCGCCGCGGGTCGCGAGGCGTTCGACGGCCCGGACCAGCAGCGCCGTCGGTGGGCCGGCGTGGCACGCATCCGGGTCCCACGGGCCGCGTGCGAACGCGGTCGGCCGGAAGGACCGCCCGTCGTCGGTGGTGAAGTAGGCGTCGGTCACGGTGAGTCCCCGTCACGATCGGCCCCGTCGGCGTCCGTTCCCGTTGCGCCGGGACGCCCGGACGAATGCGGGTCACCCCGGTTGAGCCCGAACACGAGCGTCGCGTCGCGGCCGACCCCGTCGCCACTCGGTCCGGGGCCACGCAGGCTGCCCTCCAGCGTGAAGCCGGCCTTCTGCGCCACGCGGGCACTCGCGATGTTCTCTGCGTCGCAGAGCCACATCAGCCGGTCCCAGGGCCACGCGTCGGACAGGCCCCAGGCCACCACGCCCCGGAGCACGGTGGTCCCCACCCCCCGACCCGCGCGGTCGGCCGAGATCCACATCCCGATCTCTGCCACGCGGGTCTCGATGCCGCCCCACCGTGGGTGGAAGCCCGAACCGCCCACGAGCTCGTCACCGTCCCAGATCGACAGCACGAAGTCCTCCCGCGCGAGGTACCTGCCGGCGAACGACTGGGCCCGCGCCTCGCTCCGGGCGGGGGTGTCGTCGCCGGTCGACCAGGACATCCACGGTGCCAGGTGGGCGTGGGAGGCATTGGTCGTGGCGGCCAGGGCCGGGCCGTCGCCGCGTCTCCATGGACGGACGAGCAGGCCGTCGACGATGGTGTGGTCGGGTGCGACGAAGTCGTCGTCCATCGGGTGCTCCCGTCTCGCTGGTGTCGGGGGGGCTACTGGATCCCCTCGGCGACCAGGTGGGCCAGCGACTGCCACGGTGCGTCGTCGCCGGACACCTCGAAGGCCTCGGTCCCGGTCCGCGACCACAGCCACAGGTCCAGGTCGGCCGCGGGGGCCCCGACCGTGGTGGTGACGTCGGGGTCGAGCACGTCGGCGCGCGCCGCCACGACCGGTCGGTCGTAGTCGCGGCCACTGCGAGGGCTGGTCCCGACGAAGCGTCCCAGGCGGACGTGCCAGGACCGGTGCGTGTCCGTCGTGACCGCCTGGAGCGCCCGCTCCGACGGCACGAACTCGCCCCAGGGTGGGACCAGGCCGAACATCAGGTCCAGCGCCTCGTCGATGCCGTCACCGGCGACGTCGGGATCGAGTTCGGGTTCCTCGCCGACCACCAGCTGGGCGTCGACCCGGTGGATCGTGATCTCGTGGGCCTGGCGCCGACGGACGAAGGCGCCGTCGCCAGCGTCGTTCCAGCTCCACACGGGCGTGTCGTCGTCCAGGTCGTCCAGCGCGCCGAGCAGTCGCTCGGTGGCTCGGGCCCCGACCGCCAACAGCCCGTCGTGGTCGGTGGGCCGGTCCGGCTTGGACGCCTGGGCGGGCCGGGGCGAGTCGAGCCGCTCCGCCGCGATCGTCGCCCAGAACCACTGGGTCTCGGCCACGTGCCACAGCAGGTCGTCGACGTCCCAGTCGGGGCACGACGGCACCCGGGCACGGGGGTCGGCGGGACCGAGCAGCTCCCGGAAGCGCTCGCTCTCGCGGACGATCAGCGTCGCATGGTCGAGGGCTGGATGGTCGTCCGGTGGCATCACGGGATCCTGTCGCTCGGGGGCTCAGCCCCAGACGTCCTGCGCGACCGACACGGTCTGCTCCAGCTTGCGCCACTGGTCGTCGGGCTCGAGCTGGTTGCCGTGCGCGGTCGAGGAGAACCCGCACTGGTGGCTGAGGGCGAGCTGCTCGAGCGGGGCGTACGCGGCCGCCTCCTCGATGCGGCGCTTCACCTCGTCGGCGTCCTCCACCGCGGGGTGCTTGGAGCTCATGAGGCCGAGCACGACGACCTTGTCCGCGGGCAGGTGGCGCAACGGGGCGAAGTCGCCCGAACGCTCGTCGTCGTACTCCAGGAAGAAGCCGTCGACGGCCATCTCGTTGAGGAGGATCTCGGCGACCGGCTCGTAGCCGCCCTCGGACACCCACGCGCTCTGGAAGTTGCCTCGGCAGAGGTGGACCGTCGCGACCATGTCGTCCGGGCGTTCGGCGATCGCGTCGTTGACCAGCCGGCAGTACAGCCTGGTGAGCTCGTCCGGGTCGTCCCCACGCTCGGCCGTGCTGGCGCGCACCGCGGGGTCGCACAGGTAGGCGAGGTTGGTGTCGTCGAGCTGCAGGTAGGTGCAGCCGCGGTCGGCGAGGTCGGCCACCTCCTCCCGGTAGGCCGCGGCCAGGTCGGTGAAGAACTCCTCGAGGTCGGGGTAGACGTCGGTGCTGATCGCGTCGCGGCCACCGCGGAAGTGCAGCATCGACGGCGCCGGGATGGACACCTTCGGCGTCTCGTCGACCCGTGACGCGAGGTAGTCGAAGTCGTCGCCCTGGATCGCGTGGGTGTGGCCGATCCGGTCGGTCACGGTCATCTTCGGTGGCGAGAACGACACCTCGGTCCCGTCGTCACGCCGGAACCGTGCGAGGAAGTCACCCTCGCTCACCGTGACGCCGTCGAGCTGTTCGAGGAAGTCGAGGTGGAACATGAACCGGCGGAACTCGCCGTCGGTGATCCCCCGCAGGCCGACGTCCTGCTGGCGGCGGACGACGTCGGCGATGGCCTCGTCCTCGATCTCGCGGAGCGCGGCCGCGTCGATCTCGCCGTCGCCCCGCCGCTGGCGCGCGGCCATCACCGCCGTAGGCCGCAGGAAGCTGCCGACGTGGTCGGCACGGAAGGGAGGTCGGTCGTCCATGGCGTCGCTCCGGGGATCGGTCGACTGGCCACGATAGGCCGCTCGGGTGGGACCGTCAGGAGGCCGATCGGTCGGGCGGGGGAGACGCAGGGTCAGGGAGCTGGGACGCCGGCTGGTCGAGCACCTGCTGGCCGTGTTGGCCGAGCGGGACGTCACGTCCACCTGGGCGTCGCACTCGACAACACGGCGGCCCGTGGCTTCTCCGAGCGGCTGGGGTTCACCGTGCTGCGTGAGCAGCCGGACGCACTGGTGCTGGGCCGGGCCACGAGGGCGTGATGCCGGCGGGCACGCGGTGTCAGAGTCGCTCGCGCAGCCAGGCGAGGTCGGCGACGTGGTCCGCCACGTCCCCCGGCGTCTCCAGCACGACGTCGGCGTCGGCCATCCGGACGACCTCGACCAGGGCCTCGGGATCGACCTGTCCGGCGCCGAGGTTGGCGTGGCGGTCCCGCCCCGAGTCAGCCTCGTCGCGGCTGTCGTTGGCGTGCACCAGGTCGATCCGGCCGACCCCGTCGAGCAGGCGGCGGGTCCCCTCCACCAGGTCGTCGCCACCGGCCCACAGGTGACAGGTGTCCAGGCACAGCCCGTGCGGGGTGTCGGTGCCGTCGAGCGCCTCGAACAGCGCGAGCATCCGGTCCACCCGACGGGCCATGGCGTTGGTGCCCCCGGCGGTGTTCTCGACCAGGATCGGGACCGTGGTCTCGAGCCGGTCCAGGGTCGTGCGCCAGTTGCCGTAGCCGGTCGCCGGGTCGTCGTCGTCGCTCACGTGGCCGCCGTGGACGATCACGCCCGCCGCGTCGATCGCCTCGGCCGCACGGACGGTCTGTTCGAGGTTCGAGCGGCTGGGGTGGCGGATCCGGTTGACACCCGTCGCCACGTTGATGAGGTAGGGCGCGTGGACGTAGACGGGCAGGTCGCTGGCGACGAGTTGGGCCGTGTCGTCGCGGTCGGGCGGCGGGTCGTAGGACTGTGGGGCGGTCAGGAACACCTGCACCAGGTCGGCCCCGCGAGCCGCCGCGGCGCCGAGCGGATCCGTGCCGGGGACGTGGACGCCGATGCGCACGATGCGCTCCTGGGGTGTCGGGGGGGAATGTCGGGGTCGGGTCGTCGGCGACGGTACCGAAGGGCTCCTCGCCGGCTACCCACCCTCCGGGGTCGGCCCCGCACCGGCCGACACGAGTGCGTCCAGCAGGGCCGCGCGCCGTCGACGGACCGCCCGCAGTGCCGCGACCCGTTCCGGGTCGGGGTAGACCGTCACGGGGTCCTCGGCCGGCGCCAGCGCCGCACGTGCCGGCCCGGGGCCGTCCGCCCGCCCCAGGGCCATCCATCCCAGGGCCGCCGCCCCCAGGGCCGTCCCGCCGGCCGCCCCGACGAGCGTGACCGGCCGGTCCAGCGCGTCGGCCAGCGAGGTCTGCCACAGCGGGGACTGCAGGGCACCCCCCGTGGCGCGCACCTCCCGGACGTGGGTGACCTGCTCCAGCCGGTCGACCACGTCGGCGAGGTGGAGCGTCACCCCCTCCACGGCGGCGCGCACCAGGTGGCGCCGGTCGTGGTGGGTGCGCACGCCCAGCCAGGTGCCTGCCAGGTCGGGGTCGAGGTGGGGCGCCCGGGGCGGGAGCAGGTGGGGCAGTGCCACGACCCCGGCGCTGCCCGCCGGCACCTCGGCCGCCTCCGCCAGCACCCGTGCCGTCCGAGGCCGATCCGCCGAGTCGCCGAGCTCCGGCGCCAGTGCCTCGGCTGCCCAGTCGGCGACCAGTCCGCCGGTGCTGGCGGCACCGCCGACCACGTGGAGCCCGTCGACGAGCAGGTAGTCGAACAGGCCCGGGTCGAGCGTTGGCGGCGATCCGGGCAGGACCACCCGGGCGGCCCCGCTGGTCCCGAGGGACACGCCGACCACGCCCGGTCCGATCGCCCCCACGCCGAGGTTGCCCAGGGGTCCGTCGGCCGCGCCGACGACCACCTCGACGCCGGCGGGCAGGCCCGTGGCGGCCGCGACCTCGTCGCCCAGGTCCAGGCGCGTGTCCACCGGCACGATCCTCGGGAGGCAGTCCACCGAGGATCCGGCCAGTCCGGCGGCGTCCGGGTGCCACTGGCCGCTGGTGAGCTCCAGCAGGCCGGTGCCGGACGCCGAGGACGGCTCCGTCACCAGCTCGCCCGTCAACGTGAGCAGGACCCAGTCCTTCAGGCCGATCCACCACCGGACGCGGTCGGCCGTGTCGGGCTCCTCGCGGGTGAACCAGCGCAGCGTGGCGACCGGGGCCATCGGGTGCATCGGCGTCCCGGTGGCCCCGTGGAGGTCCGGGTGTTCACGCAGCAGCCAGCGCGCGTCCTCGAGGGCACGTCCGTCCGCCCAGGTCACCAGGGGCGTGACGGGCCGGCGGTCGGCGTCCAGGCCCAGCAGCCCGTGCATCGCGGCACTGACCGCGATGGCCCGCACCGCCGCGCCGTCCAGGGTCGCCACGAGGTCGGCCAGCGTCCCGACGACCGCCTCGGCGACCGTCCGGGGATCCTGCTCCCGGCGGTCGGGCGCGGGGGAGCGCAGGGGGTAGTCGCGGCTGGCGAGCCGCGACCAGCCGCCGGGGGCGAAGGCCACGGCCTTGGTCGCCGAGGTCCCCACGTCCAGGCCGACCACGACCTCGTCCGGGACGGCGTCGGACATGCAGGCCTCCGGGATCGACGAGTGGACGTCACGACGGATCGCGCGCCGGTCGGGGGTGCCGGCCGCCGAGTGCAAGGATGCCCGACCGCCGGGGGAGCGGGCGGCCGTCGTCCCCGCCGTCCGTCGGGTCGCGGTGCATGGCAGTGGTGCTCGTGCGTGGACGCTGCACGGGGGTGGACTATCGTCATCGCGGGTGACTCGACACGACGCGAGACCCGAGGTGACACGATGGCCGTCCGGGTGCGCGACGTGGCCCGCCAGCTCGCAGCGGGGGTGGTCGTGGCCGTCGTCGGCATCTCGCTCGCCCTGTCGCTCGCGGCCCTGGTGTTCCGTGGTCCACTGGCGGGCGATCTCGCCACGGGGGCGGGCTGGGCGCTGGTCGGGATGGTCACGATCGGGATCGTCGTCGGGCTGGGCAGCTCGGTGCGTGGGATGGTCGCCGGCCCCCAGGACGTCCCGAACGTGGTCCTGGCCGCGGTGGCCGCCGACCTGGTCGCCGACCTCGCGACGGACCCGCTGCCGACCCTGGCCGCCTTCGTGGTCGTCTCCTCGGTGGTGACCGGGCTGGCGCTGGTCGTCGGTGGTCGACGGCGGCTCGGCGGGCTGGTGAGGTTCGTGCCGTATCCCGTGGTCGCGGGGTTCCTGGGTGGCACGGCCGTCGTCCTGTGCCTGGCGGGCGGGTCGATCCTGCTGGGATCGGGACCGACGGACGAACCCTGGCTGCGCCTGCTGCCCGGCATCGCCCTGGCCGTCGCACTGGCCTGGTTCGGCCGACGCGGCGCCCGGGCCGCCGTGCCGGCCCTGCTGGTCGTCGTTGGGGTGGTCGTCTACCACGCCGGGGCCCTGCTGGCCGGGGTGGACGGTGCCACCGCGTCTGCCCGGGGCCTGGTGCTCGGGCCGTTCCCCTCGGGGCCGCTGTTCGATCCGGGCGTGCTGGGCGAGCTCGGCCGTGCCGACTGGGGCGCGGTCGCGGGCCAGGTGCCCGCCATGCTCGCCCTGACCCTGTTGCTGGCGCTGGGCATGCTGCTCAACCTCGGGGCCCTCGAGCTCGAGCTCGACCGGGACGTCGACGCCGACCGCGAACTGGTGGCGACGGGTGTCGGGCTGCTGGCCGCCGCGCCCTTCGCTGGCCTGCCGGGGTTCATCCAGCTCGGCCCCACGATGATGGGACGGCGGATCGGTGGGGGGAGCCGGGTCCCGGTCCTGGTGGGGGCGCTCCTGGCCGGGGTCGTGCTGCTGCTCGGTGCCGACGTGCTCGCACTCGTGCCGACCCTGCTCACCGGCGCACTCCTGCTGACGATCGGGATCGACTTCGCCCTGACCTGGCTGTGGGACGTGCGCCACCGGGTCGGCCCCGTCGAGCACGTCGTGATCCTGTCGATCGTCGTGGTGGTGGCGACGGTCGGGTTCCTGGAGGGCGTCGGGTTCGGCCTGCTGGCCGCGACGGTCATGTACGTGGTGCGCTCGAGTCGCGTCGGTGCGGTCCGGTCCCGGTCGACCCTGGGCGAGCGCCGCAGCCACGTCCAACGCGCCGCGGCCGACGAGGCCGTGCTCGACCGGGTCGGTCGCCGGGCCTCGATCGTCGAGCTCCAGGGGTTCGTGTTCTTCGGCACGGCCGACCAGGTCGTCGCGACGGTGGTCGACGGGCTCGACGCCGACCCCGAGGTCGAGTTCCTCGTCGTCGATCTCGCCCGGGTGACCGGCGTGGACTCGTCCGCGCTGGCCTCGTTCCACCGCCTCGCCCGCCATGCGGGCGCCCACGGCGTCGAGGTCGTGGTCAGCGGCTGCTCGCCGGCCGTCCTTGCGGTCCTGGCGCCGGTGCTGGCCGAGGGGGTGCTGACGACCGCGACCGACCTGGACCATGCCGTGGAGGCCGGCGAGGAGCGGCTGCTCGCCGGGGCGGCGGCGGACCACCCGGCCACCGACCCGGCCACCGACCCGGCCACGGCCCCCGGCGCGGACATGCCGCTGGCGCTGCGGGACGTCGTGCCCACGAGCCTCCCGGCCGGGCACGTGGTCGTGTCGGTGGGCGACCGCGACGTCGGCCTCTACCTGCTCACGGCCGGACGGGCGACGGTGACCGACACCGCCTCCCGGGACCGCCCACGTCACGCCCTGTTGCTGCCGGGCACGGTGATCGGCGAGCTCAGCCTCCTGTCCGGCCGTCCCGCCAACGCCACCGTGGTGTGCGAGACCGACTGCGAGGTCCGCCACCTCACGACCGCAGAGGTGACCGAGCTGGTCCAGCGCGATCCGCGCCGTGCCCTCGACCTCCACCAGTTCATCGCCCGGCGGCTGGCCGGCAAGCTCGCCGCCGCCGATCGCACGATCGCGTCGCTTCGCTGAGCCCGTCCGAGCGGATCCGCGTCGGGCTGGCCGAGCCGGTCGCGATCGGGCAGGCTGGGTGCCGCGACGCCCGACGACCGACGACCGAGGGGCAGACGTGCGGATCCTGGTGTTGGGGGGGAGCCTGTTCCTGAGCCACGAGATCGCGGCCGAGGCGGCCCGGCGCGGCCATGACGTGGTCGGTGCGTGTCGTGGCAGCGACCCCCTGCCCGACGGCGTGGAGCACGTCGTGCTGGACCGGGCCGATCCGGACTGGTCGTCACTGGACGGGTCGTGGGACGCCGTGGTCGAGACCCAGGAGTCGCCGGCCTGGGTCGCCGCCGCCCTGGACGCGCTCGCCGACCGGACCGGGCACTGGACCTACGTCTCGTCGATCAGCGTCTACGCCGACGATGCGACCCCGGGAGGGACCCCCGACACCCTGCCACTGCGGGAGCCCGTGACCACCGAGTCCGATTCGATGGAGCCCGAGGTGTACGGGGGCCACAAGGTGGCCTGCGAACGGCTGGTCGTGGACGCCACCGACCGGTCCCTGGTGGTGCGGCCCGGGTTGATCGTGGGGCCGGGCGACCCGACCGGCCGGTTCACCTACTGGCCCGTCCGGCTGGCGGACTCCCGGGCCGGCGACGACGTCCTGGCCCCGGGGGACCCGGCCGACCCGATGCAGGTCATCGACGTGCGCGACCTCGCCGCGTGGCAGGTCGACGCCATCGAGTCCGGGCTGACCGGAACGTACGACCTGGTCGGGCCACGCACGACGATGGGGGAACTGCTGGGCCAGGTCGCTGCCGGGGTCGGGTCGGACGTGTCCTTCACGTGGGTGTCGGGCGACGACCTCGACCAGCACGAGGTCGCGCCGTGGATGGGCGAGCGTGCGGTGCCGCTGTGGCTGCCCCAGCCGGAGTACGCCGGGATGGTCGCGCACGAGGACGCACCCGCCCGGGCGGTGGGCCTGCTCACCCGGTCGATCGCCCAGACGTCGGCCGACACCCTGGCCTGGGTCCACGCCGCTGGCGAGGCCGGTCGGGAGGTCGGGCGGACCGGGTTGTCCCGCGAGGCCGAGCGTGCCGTGCTGGAATCGGTCACCGACGCGTGACCCACCGCCGGGACCGACGGGGCGTCGTCGCCGTCACCAGATCTCGACGCGATCGTCGGCCGGGCGGCGCAGCGTTGCCTGGTCGCCCAGGTCGAACGCCTCGGCGAAGGCCGCGAGGTTGGACACCGGCACGTTGACCCGGACCGCCGAGGGCGCGTGGACGTCGACGTTGAGCAACAGCTGGAGGTACTCCGGGGTGTAGTTCATCCGCCAGATGGTCGCGTAGGCGAGGAAGAACCGCTGGGCGGGCGTGTGGCCCCCGACGTCGTCGGCGTCGCCACCGCCGGCGTGACGCCAGGCGTCGAAGGCGATCTTCAGCCCGCCCAGGTCGGCGAGGTTCTCGCCCAGGGTCAGCCGGCCGTTGACCGCCAGGTCCTCGCCGAGGGGGTAGGCGTTGACCTGGTCCGCCAGCACGGTGGCCCGACGGTCGAACTCGCGGCGGTCCTCCTCGGTCCACCACATCCGGAACCGACCCTGCTCGTCGAACTTGCTGCCGTTGTCGTCGAACCCGTGGGTGATCTCGTGGCCGATCACGGTCCCGATCCCGCCGAAGTTGCCGGCGTCGTCGCCGTCGGCCCAGAACATCGGTGGCTGGAGGATGCCGGCGGGGAACACGATCTCGTTGCGCAACGGGTTGTAGTACGCATTGACCATGTGGGCCGGCATCTCCCACTCCGTGGTGTCGACCGGCTCGTCCAGCCGGCCCAGGCGGCGCTCGGTCTCGAAGGCGGCCGCCCGCATGCGGTTGGCCACGTGCACGTCGGGCGTGATCTCGAGGTCCGAGTAGTCGCGCCAGGTGTCGGGGTAGCCGATCTTGGCGGTGAAGGTCGACACCTTGGTCAGGGCCGCGGCACGGGTCTCGTCGGTCATCCAGTCGGCCGACCGCACGGCGCGCTCCATGGCGGCGATCAACTCGTCGACCATGGCCTCGCACCGGGCCTTGGCCTCGGGCGAGAACGCCGCGTCCACGTACAGCTGCGCCACCTGCTCGCCGATGTCGTTGGTCGCCGCCGACAGGATCCGCTTCCAGCGTGGCTGCTGTTCCTGCTGGCCCCCCAGGAGGCGACCGTGGAAGGCGAAGTTGGCGTCCTCGAACGCCGGTGGCAACGCCGAGGCGAAGGTGCGGACCAGGTGCCACCGCAGGTAGTGGCGCAGGACGTCGACCGGTGTGTCGGCGACCAGCGCGTCGAGGTCGGGGAAGAAGCCGAGGTTGTCCACGGCCACGCTCGTGGGCGACACGCCCAGGCGGGCGAGGTGGGCATGCAGGCCCAGCCGTGGGGCCAGGTCGTCCAGCTCGTCGGCGTCGACCCGGTTGAGGACCCGGTCGAGGTCGCGGAGTTGCTCGGCGGTGTAGGACGACTCCGCCAGCGTGGTCTCGAACGCCACGACGGCCTCGGCGGCCGCCGAGGTGTCGTCGGACAGGCCCAGGTTGGCGAGCTGGGTCGCGACGTGGTCGCGGTAGGCGGACTGGATGGCGCGGGAGCGTTCGTCGTCGCGCAGGTAGTAGTCGCGCTCGGGCAGGCCGAGCCCACCCTGTCCGACGTAGACCAGGTACCGCTCCGTGTGGTCGAAGTCCGCCTGCACGCCCAGGCCGAACAGGGCGTCGACGCCGAGCCGCTGCAGCTCGACCAGGACCGGGGACAGGTCCTCGGTGGTGGCGATCGCGTCGATGCGGTCCAGCAGGGGGCGCAGCGGCTCGATGCCGGCAGCCGCGATGGCCTCGGTGTCGAGCCCGGCGGCGACGTAGTCGCCGACCATGGCGGTGGCCGGGTCGGCGGGCTCGTCCGCATCTGCTGCCTGCTCGAGCAGGCGGTGGAGCACGTCCTCGTTGCGCACGTGGATCTCGAGGAAGGAGCCCCACGCCGGGTACTCCGCCGGGACCGGGTGATCGGACAGCCACCCCCCGTTGGCGTGGGTGTAGAAGTCGTCGCCGACGGCCACGTCGTGGTCGTGCCAGCTCGTGTCCAGGTACGGGGCGCGGGTGCTCATGGGTCGGTGCTCTCCCAGTGGGTGGGTCGGCGCGATCGCGCGACAGCCTATGCGCCCCCCGCGGGCGGTCGCGGTGCCTGCAGGTAGTCGTAGGTGTGGTGCGCGACGAAGCCGGCCCGTTCGTAGACCGTCCGGGCGACGTCGTTGGCGAGGTCGACCTGCAGGAAGGCGCGGTCGGCCCCGTGGCCCCGTGCCCAGTCGACCAGCGCGGCCAGCACGTCCGAGGCCAACCCGCGGCGTCGATGGCCGGGTGCCGTCTCGACCGCGTTGACCCCCAGCCAGCCACCGTGCTCCCCACCGTCGACCACGGCACCCCGGCCGATGGCCACGAGGTCGTCGCCGTCGCGGACGGCGGCCAGGGCCACGGTGTCGCCCCGCACCAGCATCCGCCGCCCGGCCGCCGGCAGCACCTCGCCGCGGTACTGGTATCGGGCCGTCCAGTCGTCGGTCAGCTCGGTCGAGATGTCCACGGTTCGGGCGCCCGGCCGAGGTGCCAGCCCGTCGAGCGATCGCAGCAGGACACGCCCGCCGTGGTGGAACTGCCATCCCCGCTCCCGCAGGGCGCGGTGCAGCCCGTCGAACTCCGGGAGGGGGACGGCGACGAGGGGCGGCAGTCCACGGTCGTCGTAGAAGCCGACGACGTCGTCGAGCAGGTCGTCCAGCCGCTCGCCCGGGTCGGCCAGCACGAGCGCACTGTTGCCCCGACCCGTGAACCCGTCGGCGGCACGCAGCATCCAGCCGTGTCGCAGTTCCACCTCGTCGGGCACCCAGGCGCCGACGGCCAGCCGCTCGAGGTCGGGCGTGGAGATCGCCGCCACCTCGGGGCGCGTGCGTGGTGGCCTCAGCTCTCGAGTTCCTCGGTGGGCTCGTCGAGCCACGGCATCATGGCGCGGACCTCCTTGCCGACCTGCTCGATCTGGTGCTCGCGGCCGGCCGTGCGGTGGGAGGTGAAGTTCTCGGCGCCGGCCTCCCACTCGGCCATGAAGTCGCGTGCGAACGATCCGTCCTGGATCTCGGCCAGGATGTCCTTCATCGCGGCGCGGGACTGGTCGTTGATGACCCGCGGGCCCGACACGTAGTCACCCCACTCCGCGGTGGTCGACACCGAGTGGCGCATCCACGAGATGCCGCCCTCGTACATCATGTCGACGATCAGCTTGAGCTCGTGGAGGCATTCGAAGTAGGCCGCCTCGGGCTGGTAGCCGGCCTCGACCAGGGTCTCGAAGCCGTCCCGGACCAGGTGCGACACACCTCCGCACAGCACCGCCTGCTCGCCGAACAGGTCGGTCTCGGTCTCCTCCTGGAAGGTGGTCTCGAGCAGGCCCGTGCGGGTCAGCCCGAGCGCGGCGGCGTAGGACTTGCCCAACTCGGCAGCGTTGCCCGAGGCGTCCTGGTGGACGGCCAACAGGCCGGGCGTGCCCTGGCCCTGGGTGTAGAGACGTCGGACGATGTGGCCGGGCGACTTCGGCGCGATCAGGATCACGTCGACGTCGTCGGACGGCTCGACGAACCCGTAGTGGATGTTGAAGCCATGGCCGAACACCAGCGTGTTGCCGGGTTCGACTGCGTCCGCCAGGCCGTTCTCCCAGGCCGACTTCTGGTGGGTGTCGGGCAGCAGCACCACGATCACGTCGGCCTCGGCGGCGGCCTCGTTGGTGTCCTTGACGACCAGTCCCTCCTCCTGGGCGCGCTGGCGCGACGACGACCCGGGTCGCAACCCGACCCGGACGTCGACCCCGGAGTCGCGGAGGTTGAGCGCGTGCGCGTGGCCCTGGGAGCCGTAGCCCAGCACGGCGACCTTGCTGCCCTGGATGAGCGAGAGGTCGGCGTCGTCGTCGTAGAAGATGGTGGCCACGATGGCAGTCCTTGGGTCGAGCGGTGAACACGTGCGAGCGGCGCGTGTCGACCCGTCAGACTAGGAGGCCGACGTCGGACCGGCGAACCCGGTCAGCGAGCGTGGCCGGTGCCGGCGCCCACCGGGACCGGCGGCTCGGCGTCCGGCTCGGCCACCCGGTCCGTGCGGTCGGGCGTCGTGCCAGGGCCCTCCACGTGCAGGTCCGGCAACCACCGGAGCCAGCGCGGCAGGTACCAGTTGCGATCACCGAGCAGGGCCATGGTGGCCGGGACGAGGACCGACCGGACGATCGTGGCGTCCAGCACCACGGCCACGGCCAGTCCGAAGCCCATCTGCTGGAACATCGCCAGGTCGCCGGTCGCGAAGCCCCCGAACACGGCCACCATGATCAGGGCCGCGCCGGTGATGATCGCCCCGGTCGCCGACAGGCCGAACGCCACGGACCCGGTGTTGTCACCGGTCTGGTCGTAGCGCTCCCGGATCCGGCTGAGCAGGAAGACGTGGTAGTCCATGCTCAGCCCGAACAGCACGGTGAACAGGAACAGCGGCACCCACGCCTCGATGACGTCGGCGGTGTGGAAGCCCAGCAGGTCGGCGCCCCAGCCCCACTGGAACACTGCCACCAGCACGCCGTAGGTGGCCCCGACCGACAGCAGGTTCATGGCGATGGCCTTGAGCGGGACGACGACGGACCGGAAGGCCAGCAACAGCAGCAGGAAGCTCAGGCCCAGCACGAAGACGAAGATCCACGGGGTGCGGGCCTGCACCAGGTCGACGTAGTCGGTGTCGAGGGCCGCGCCGCCGGTCACCAGGACCTCGGCGTCGACGTCGGCGAAGGCGTCACCGACGTGCACGTCGCGCACCTCGGTGACGGCGTCGCGGGCGAGCAGGGACGAGGGGTCGAGCAGGTCCACCGTCTCGACCACCACCAGGTCACCGCCACCGTCGACGTCGGGGTGGGTCGCCACCGTGACCTCGCCGTGGTCCGGGTCGGCCTCGAGGCTGGCCACCAGTGCAGCCGTCGCGGCCTGCACGTCGGCAGCGTCGGCGTCGCCGGTCCGCACGACGATGGACGTGGTCGTCAGCCCGTCGCCGAACTGGTCGGCCAGCACCTCCTGGGCGAACCGGGCGTCGGCGTCCTCCGGCAGGGACTGGATGCCGGTGCTGCCGAGCTGGATCGACAGCCACGGCGTGGCCATCGCGAGCAGGAGCCCGCCCGCGGCCACGACCGAGACGACCGGACGTGCCATGACGGCCCGTGCGATGCGGTTCCAGGTCGCCCCGGCGTCCTCCCGGTCGCGTCGGCGGCCCGGCAGTGACAGTGCATCGACCCGGTCGCCCAGCAGGCCCAGGACCGCGGGCAGCAGGGTCAGCGCGCCCAGGACGGAGGTCGCCACGACGACGATGGCGCCGATGCCCAGGCTCCGGAACGTCGTGTCGGGCATCAGCATCATGCCCAGCAGCGCGATCACCACGGTCACGCCCGAGAACACGACGGCACGGGTGGCGGTGGCGCCGGCGACGGCGATGGCGTCGACCGTCTCGCGTCCGCGTCGTCGTTCCTCGCGGTAGCGCTGGACGATGAACAGCGAGTAGTCGATCCCGACCGCCAACCCGATCATGGTGATCATGTTCACGACGAACAGGCTCAGGTCGGTGGCCAGTCCGACGAGGCTGGCCAGTCCCAGCGCGGCCACGACGGCGGCGATCGCCAGGCCCAGGGGGACCAGCGCGGCCACCACGGCACCGAACACCACGATCAGCACGACCAGTGCGATCGACAGGCCGAGCACCTCGCCCCGGACGAGCGTCTCCTCGGCGAGGGTGTCGAACTGGTGGCCGACGCTGGCGTCGCCGAGCGGCGCGATCCGCCACCCGTCACCCTCGGCCGCGTCCAGCGTGGCCAGCAGGGGCTCGACGTCGGCCGACTCCTCGAGCGTCACCAGCAGGAGGGCGTGCCGGCCCTCCGCGCTGACCAGTCCCGGGACGCCGTCGGCCGGCCCGGTCACCGACACGACGTCGGTCGTGGCACGCAGGTCGCCCGCCAGCCCGTCGAGCCGAGTGCTGCCCGATCGGTCGTCGACCCGACTGCCGTCGGGTGCGGCGACGACGACGTACTCGGTCGGGGCATCGGACCCGTCTCCCGCGGCCCCGGCGTCGACCTGGTCGAGCAGGTCGGCCGCGACCTGGGACTCCAGTTCGGTCGTGACCTCGCCGTCCTGGGTGAGTGCGTCCCCCAGGAGGGTCGCGGTGGCAACGATCGCGGCGGCCAGGACCAGCAGCCACAGGAGCAGGGTCCGGCCGGGGCGCCTCGCGGCCGCACGGGCGAGCCGTTCGGTCGCGGACCCGCGTGGCCCGGGGCCGGGATCGGTCGGTGGGTGCTGTGGGCGGGTGACGGACGGGTGACGTTGACGGTCGGTGCGAGCCATGGGACTTCCCCCGGGGAGCGACGCGGCCGCGACGGTCGCAGCGGCCTCGATTCCCAGACTGGTCGCGGCCTGGCGACCTGCCGATGGGGGAACCTGCTCGCCGACCCCCGAGGGCACCCCGAGCAGCGTCGGGGTGCGTCCCCCGGGGTCACCCGGAGACGGCCCGGGGGTCGTCGAAGGCCGACCCGGTCGTGTGGCCGACCAGCTCGATGTCGGCCGGGAGGTCGGGGGAGGGGATCGGCTCGTCCACCACGCTGCGGACCGGGACGACGCCCGCCCAGTGGGGTCCGTCGAGGTCGCGGGGGTCGTCGTCGACGCCGGTCGCCCGCACCTTGGCCGAGACCGTCTCGAGTGGGAGGCGGAACACGGTCGTCGCGGCCAGTTCCTTCGCGTCCGGCGGTCGGCAGTGGCGCGAGCGGCCGGTCCACACGGCGTCGAGGATGGCGTCCAGCGCGGCGCGGCGGTCCGCCTCGCCGGCCACGACGACGGCCTGCCCCCGGACCACCACGGCCCGGTAGTTCATGGAATGGTGCATCCCGGAGCGGGCCAGCACCCACCCGTCGACGAGCGTCACCGACAGGCACACCGCGATCCGGCCGCCACGGGCGCGGGCCAGGTGAGCGACGTGGGCGCCGGACGACGAGTGGAACAGGATCGCCTCGCCGTCGCGGGCGAAGCTCGTGGGTACGGTGATCGGGCCGACGTCGTCCCCGGGGTCGTAGGACAGGTGACAGACCGGCGTGGCGTCGAGGATGCCGTGCACGACGTCGGCGTCCCACGACGCGCGGTCGCGACCACGCCGCGGGGTGTTGGCCCCGGAGCGGGGATAGGACGGGCGGGCACTCGTGGCGGGCGCGGCGGCGTCGTGGCTCACGGCGCCACCTCCCGGCTGGCGTCCTCGGCGTGCTCGGTGTCCTCGCTGACCAGGGAGAAGCCCTCGTCCAGCCAGCCCGTGACCCCACCGATCATCTTCTTGACCGGGCGACCCAGCCCGGCCAGGCGCAGGGCCGCCCGGTCGGCGCCGTTGCAGTGGGGACCGGCGCAGTAGACGACGACCAGGCGGTCCATCGGGACGTCGGCGAGCCGCTCGACGGTCAGCTCCGCGTGCGGCACGTGGACCGCGCCGTCGACGTGGCCGGCCGCCCAGCCGCCACGGCCACGCACGTCCACCAGCAGGAAGTCGTCGGTGCCGGCCGACAGCGCGGCGTGCACGTCCCAGCAGTCGGTCTCGAAGGACAGCAGTTCCGCGAAGTGTTCGATCGCGCGGGCGGGGTCGGCGGCGGGCACCGCCGTCACGGCGGACCGGGCGGCGGTGCCGGGGGTCGGCGTGCCCATCGGTGTTCTCCTCGTCTCGTGGGTGCCCACATCGTGTGCGGGGGTTTTGTGTTGATACAGTATGTCCATGGATCCGATACAGACTATCAGCGGACGCTCGGCGCGGGAGGTGGCGGCGTCGGTGGAGGCCGCCGTCGCGGACGGGCGCCTGCCCGCCGAGCAGCGCCTGCCGACGATCCGCGACCTGGCCGACCACCTCGAGCTCGCACCCGGGACCGTGGCCATGGCCTATCGGACCCTGCGAGACCGTGGGGTCGTGCTGACCGAGGGACGCCGCGGGACCTTCGTGCGGGGCCGCTCCGTGCTCCGCCCCCGCCAGGCCATCGGCATGGCGGTGCCACCCGGGGTCGTCGACCTCGCCCACGGCAACCCGGACCCCGACCTCCTGCCGGACCTCGGCCCCCACCTCGTCGACGCGGCGGGGGCCGCCGGGTTGTACGGGGAGGACCCCGATCCGTGGCAGCACCCCGGGCTGGTCGCGCGCCTGCGTGAGCGAGTCACCGAGGCCGGCGTGCCCACCGAGCACCTGGCCGTGGTCTCCGGCGCCCTCGACGGCGTCGAGCGGACGCTGGCCGCGCACCTCGCCCCCGGTGACGTCGTGGCGGTGGAGGATCCGGGCTGGCCCAACCTGCTGGACCTCGTCGCGGCGATGGGACTGCGGGCCGTGCCGCTGGCCGTCGACGACGACGGGCCGATGCTGGACGCACTGGCATCCGTCGTCGACGAGGTGGACGCCGTCGTGGTGACGTCGCGATCCCACAACCCAACGGGCGCCGCCGTCACCCCGGCCCGCCGCGACCAGCTGGCCGGGCTGCTGTCGGGCCGTGACGTGCTGGTCGTGGAGGACGACCACGGTGGCGAGGCCAGCGGGGTCGTGCTGGCGTCGCTGGCCGACACGACCAGGCGGTGGGTGCTGGTCCAGTCGCTGTCGAAGTCGTGGGGCCCGGACCTCCGCGTCGCCGCGCTGTTCGGCGACGCCCGGACCGTGGCACTGGTGGCAGGGCGCTTCCGGCTGGGCCCGGGCTGGGTCAGCCGCGTGCTGCAGTCGGCGGCCGCCTCCCTGCTGGTCGATCCCGACGCCCGCGCCACGGTCGACCAGGCCGCGGCGACGTTGCGCGAGCGACGCGAACGACTGCTGGACGCGTTGGCCGACCGGGGCATCACCGGCCACGGCCGAAGTGGGCTGAACGCCTGGATCGCGGTCCCCGACGAGGGCGCGGTGGTCGCAGGTCTGCAGGCGCGGGGCTGGGCGGTGGCACCGGGGGCGCGCTACCGCCAGCACGCCGGGCCGGGGATCCGGGTGACCGCCGCTGCCGTCACCGACCCCGCCATGGCGATGGCCTTCGCCGCCGACCTGGCCACGGTCGTGGCCAGTCCGGCACGTGCGGTCGTCTGATCCGCGCCCCCGGCAGGACCACTCGACGAACGGGGTGCAGGGTGGGCGCGACCGGCCCTACGGTTGGGAGTCCCGCCGCAGACCAGCGACGATCACGTCCGCCCGGCGACCCCCTCCACCTCCGACAGGAGCGTCCATGGCCATCGAAGTCCACAAGGTCGAGCTCGGCAGCGTCTCGGACGCCAGCGGCATGGCCGACCTCATCACCGACGGCGTGTTCGGCGCCGACGACGTGATCGGGATCATCGGCAAGACCGAGGGCAACGGTGGCGTCAACGACTTCACGCGGATCCTGGCCGACCAGGCCTTCCGTGGCGTGCTGATGGAGCACGGCACCCGGTCCGAGGAGGCGATCACGGAGATCCCGATGGCCTGGTCCGGTGGGTGTGACGGGGTGATCACGCCGCACGCCACCGTGTTCGCCGAGGTGGACGAGCCCCACGGCGGCAGCACCGCCGGTCCCGACGACAAGCGACTCACGGTGGGCATCGCGATGTCCGAGGAGTTGCTGCCGGAGGACATCGGTCGACCGGCGATGGTCACCAAGGTGGCCCGCGGGGTCGAGAAGGCGATGGCCGCGGCCGGGATCACCGACGTCGCCGACGTGCACTACGTGCAGACCAAGACGCCGTTGCTGGTGCAGGAGACCATCCAGGACGCGCATCGCCGGGGCGAGACCGTCTACACCGAGGACACCCTGTACTCGATGGACATCTCCAACGGCACGACCGCGCTGGGCATCGCCCACGCACTGGGCGAGATCGACGAGGTCCCCGACCCCGAGCAGATCGGCCACGACCACGACCTGTTCTCGTCGGTCGCGTCGTGCTCGTCGGGCGTGGAGCTGGACCGGGCCCAGATCGTGGTGGTGGGCAACGCCGCCGGTGCGGGCAGCAACTACCGGGTCGGGCACGGCGTCATGGAGGACGCCCTCGACGCCGACGGGATCTGGGACGCGATCCGCTCGGCCGGGCTGGACCTGCCCGAGCGGCCCCACCACGACGACCTGGACGGCCGACTGGTCAACGTCTTCCTGAAGTGCGAGGCCGACCCGCGCGGGACCCTGCGCGGTCGTCGCCAGCTGCCGCTGGACGACTCCGACGTCCACCACCATCGCCAGATCAAGGGCGCCGTCGGTGGCGTGACCGCGGCCACGGTCGGCGACTCCGCCGTGTTCGTGTCGGTCGCCGCACTGCACCAGGGCCCCCAGGGCGGCGGCCCGGTCGCCGCGATCGTCCGGGTCGACTGAGACCCACCAGGCGAGCGGCGTGTTGAGATTGTTGCCCATTGGGGTGGGGTACGTCTAGAGTGCTCGGTCACGGTGGCCGAACGGCCACCGGCCGGCCATCGCGGGTCCGTCCCCCGTCCGTGAGCGCCCGACCACGCGTGGGGACGCGCGACCGCCGGTCGTGCCGCGACGGGGAGCAGGCATGAGCACCACCACCGATCCACTCGATCTCAACTACGGCGTCGACGACGTCCCCAAGCCCTTCACGCGGGCGCTCGGACTGTCCCTGCAGCACGTCCTGACGATGTTCGGGGCCACCATCGCCGTGCCGCTGCTGCTGTCACCGGCACTGGGCTTCGACGGGACCCAGACCGCGATCCTGATCTCGTCGGCGTTCATCGCGTCCGGGCTGGCCACGATCGCGCAGCTCACGATCGGGTCGCGCCTGCCGATCGTCCAGGGCGTGTCGTTCGCCTTCCTCGGGGCCTTCTTCGCCATCATCGGTGCCCACTCGGGGGCCGAGGCGATGCAGTACATCGCCGGAGGCATCATCCTGGGTGGCCTCGTCGAGATGCTGGTCGGCTACACCGGGCTGATCGGCACGCTCCAGAAGTACATCACCCCGATCACGATCGGCCCGGTCATCGCCCTGATCGGGCTGAGCCTGTTCGGCGCCGCCATCGGCAACGTGACCAACATCACCGACGACGCGGGTGAGGTCGTCGCCCAGGGCAACTGGTGGATGGCGCTGCTGGTCATCACGCTGGTGTTCCTGTTCTCGCTGATCTGGGCCCCGCGCAACCGGTTCTTCGCCCTGTTCCCGATCCTGATGGCCGTGGTCGTCAGCTACCTGGTCGCCCTGGTCCTGTCGCTGACCGGGTTGCTCGAGGAGTCCAACCGCGCCTACGTGTCGTTCTCCGGCATCGGCGGCACGCCCTGGGTCCGCAGCGTGGTCGGCGAGCAGGCCGTGTTCTTCCCGTGGGGGCTGCCGAAGTTCGACTTCGGGTTCTTCATCGCGATCCTCGCCGCCTACATGGCCTCCGCCATCGAGTCGATCGGGGACTACAACGCCGTGTCGCGAATCGCGGGGCTGGGAAAGCCCGACACGCGCACGATCTCCAACGGCATCGGCGCCGAGGGCGTGGGCTGCATCGCCACGGCCACGGTCGGAGGGTTCGCGTCCACGTCGTACTCGGAGAACATCGGCCTGATCGGGCTGAGCAAGGTCGCCAGCCGCTACGTGGTGCTGCTGGGTGCCGGCGTCCTGATCGTGCTGGGCTTCGTGTCCAAGATCGGTGCGGTCATCGCCACCATCCCGGCACCGGTCGTCGGCGGCATCTACATGGCCCTGTTCGGGCTGATCGCCGGGGTCGGCCTGTCCAACCTCCAGAACGCCGACATGGACAGCCAGCGCAACCTCCTGATCGTCGGCTTCCTGCTGTTCATGGGCCTGGCCGTGCCGTACTACTTCGGCCAGGTGCCGGCCGACTGGAACCTGTGGGGCATCGACTGGCTGGGCGACATCGTGTCGTCGATCGGCAGTTCGGGCATCGCCGTCGCCGCCGTGCTGGGACTGTTCCTCGACAACGTCATCCCCGGCACCGACGCCGAGCGCGGGATCGGCGCGGACCTGCGCGCTGACACCGAGGGCACCGTCGCCTGAGCCGACCGACACCGGCCCGTTCGACCAGCACGGTCGAGCCCCCGCGGAGATCCGCGGGGGCTCGACGTTTCGGGCCGTGGTCGGCCGCGACGGCTCAGGGAATCGCGATCCCCGCACCGTCGAAGCGGACCCAGTTCAGCCGGAACAGGTTGTTGCCGGTCGCGCCCCCGGGCACGGCTCGCGCGACCAGGTACAGGTCGTGGAGGCCGCCCGGGTCGGCCAGCGGGAACGACTGGCTCTCCCACGTGCCCGTGCCGCCGGTCGCGGTGAGCTGCACCGTGTCGAGGATCGGACCGTCCGGCGCGTCGAGGTGGATCTCGACGGCCGCCAGCGGGGCGCCGGCGACGAGGTTGTTGGCGTTGTCGGACACCCGCAGGGTGATGCCGTCGATGCCGACCAGGTCGTAGCCACCGTTGAGCTGCATCCACGCCCCGTCGTTGAGGCCGGTGCGATGCTCACCACCGCCATCGGGGTCGTTGGTGGTCGCCACGTTGGTGCTCGACTGGTTCAGCACGAACTCGACCTGCTGCAGCTTCTGGCGGATGTTGGCCTGGTCGGTCGCGGACAGGGCCGGGATGCCCCCCGGACCGCCCGCATCGGTGTAGGACGCGCTGACCACTGCCCAGACGTTGCCGCCGTGCGACTCGTCGTCGGGGTCGGTGCTCAGCGTGCCGCTGCACCCGAACGTGGTGTCGCCGGCGTGGCCGTGCTCGTCGTGGGCGAGCACGACGGTCACCTGGACCCGGCTGCAGTCGAGCGGACCGTCCTCCGCGTCGGACCCGCTGACCTGGAACGGGATCGACTCGCCGAAGGTGAACGTGCCGCCCTCGACCGGGACGTCGACCTGCAGGGTCGGTGAGGTGTTGCCCACGGTGATGGTCGTGTTCGCCGTCCCGGTCTTGCCGCTGGAGTCGGTCACGGTCAGCCGGGCGACGTACACGCCGTTGGTGGTGTAGGTGTGGGTCGGGTTCGGCTCGACCGAGTCCACGGTGCCGTTGCCGTCGAAGTCCCAGGCGAAGCGGATCGAGTCGGCCGGGTCGGCGTCGTTGGACCCCTCGCTCGAGAACTGCACGGCCAGCGGTGCCTGCCCGTCGGTGGGCGTCGCCGTCAGGACCGCGGTCGGTGCCCGCGTGCCCTTGACGTAGTCCCAGCGGTACAGGCCGGCGTCCGGGTTGGCCCGGAAGAAGCCGTCACCGTAGGTCAGCAGGTAGAAGTGTCCGTCCTCGTCGAACTGGAAGTCCATCGGCGTGTCGCACTCGAACCCGAACTCGGCGGTGTCGGCCGAACCGAGCGCGCCGCAGTCCAGGAAGTCGTTGATCACCGAGACACGGCCCTGCGAGTCGAACCGGATCTCCTTGAGGTGGTCACGGGTGAACTCGCCGAACAGCACGGCTCCGTCGTAGTACGGCGGCAGCCTGGTCTCGTCCGTGTTGTCCGGGTCGAACTCGTAGGTGGTGGCGGCCTGTGGGCCGACGCCACCCGACTCCAGCCCCGGGAACAACCGCGGGCAGACGCGCTCCTCGGCCGGCCGGGTGCCGTCGTAGGACGCGAAGCACGGGGTCCCGAGCGGGTTCGCCCCGGCGTTGTCGTTGTAGGAGTACCAGACCTCGGGATCGGTGATCGGCGGGGTCTGGACGCGACCGGGTTCGACCGACGGACCGCCCTCGGCGACCCAGCGCGACTCGTTCATCGGCCCCTGGTCCGGGTCGTCGCAGTCGAACGGCTGGGCGGGATCGTCCAACGGCGAGGACGTCACGAAGTTCCAGCGGAAGTACGGCAGGTCGGTCTTGTAGCACACCGGCCAGCCGTAGTTGGCGGGCTCGTCGATGATCACGACCCGACCCGTGCCCGCGGGGCCACGGTTGACCTCCGGCACGCGCGAGTCCGGCGAGTAGTCGGCGATGTAGGCGACGCCCTCGCTGTCGACCTGCACCCGGAACGGGTTGCGCAGGCCCATGGCGTAGATCTCCGGGCGGGCGCGCTCGTCGCCGACCTGGAACAGGTTGTCGTCGGGGACGGAGTAGGCCCCACCGAGGTCGTTCTCCTCGGCGTCGGCGATGGCGCCGTCCTTGACGGTGATCCGCAGCAGCTTGCCACGCAGGTCGTTGGTGTTGAGCGCCGAGCGGCGCGCGTCGACGTGCGGCGCGTTGTACTGGCCACCGGCGGTCAGCTGGTCGTTGAACGGACCGAAGCCCCCGGAGCCACCGCCACCCGCCGGGGTGTCGTCGCCTGTGACCATCCACAGGTTGCCGTCCAGGTCGAAGTCGATGTCCCCGGCGACGTGGCAGCAGGCGCCACGGTTGACCGGAACGCGCAGGATCTGCTCCTCCGAGTCGACGTCGAGGTGGGCAGGCGTCGAGCCGGACCCGTCGACGAACTTGAACCGGGACAGCTGGAAGTAGCCCACCCAGGGGTCCCACGCCTCGATCGAGGCCGCGGTGTTGGGGGCATTGCCGGTGGGCGTGGTCTGGGTGACGACCTCGCCGGTCGACAGGGTGACGTCCTCCACGGTGGGGGGCGAGTAGTACAGGTAGACCCAGCCGTTCTCGTCGAAGTCGGCGTCGATCGCGGGACCGTAGAGCCCGTCCTCGCTCGCCGTGTACACCGGGATCTGGGCCAGCGTCGTGGTGGTGTTGGCCTCGGGGTCGTGCAGGACCAGCGCACCGCTGCGCTGCGTCTGCAGGACCCGCCCGTCCGGGAGGACGTCGAAGCCGATCGGCTCGCCGATGTTGGGCGGCGCGGCGATCTTGGTCTGCTGGAAGTTGGCCATGACCGTGGCGCCGCAGTCGCTGTACACCGGGTCGGCCAGGCCGGAGGCCCAGGTGATCGCCCCGGCGACGTGGGACCGGAAGTCCGCGTCGGCGAAACTGCCGCTGGTGGTGCCCAGGGCACTGTAGAACGAGCGACCGCCCTGCCAGTCCTTGCACCAGGCGACCGGGTGGTCGGCGCCCATGGTGCCGCCTTCGATGCCGTCGAGCCGCGTCCCGTCCGACAGGAGCTCGTGGGCGCCGAGGGCGTCGACCAGTTCGACGACCGTCGCCAGCACGTGGCTGGAGCCACGCACGTTGGTGTCGAAGTTGTACCAGGACTCGGACCGGGTCCAGTAGTCGGGCAGGTCGGCCGAGGCGACGTGCCCACGGTCGGCCACCTTGACCGTTCCGGCCTGCACCCCGGTCGCCTCGGTCGCACGCGCGCCGATCACCTCGGTGAGGAAGTCCCAGTCGGGCTCGGTCTCGATCGAGGCGCCGAGGCCGACCCAGCCACCGCCGGCCCGGTACCACGACTCGAACGCTGCCTCCTGCGTGGCGTCGAGGACGTCACCCGGCGCGGTCAGGAAGACGACCGTGCTGAACTTGGCGAGGTTCTCCTCGCTGAACTGCGAGGCGTCGCCGTTGGCGACGACCTGGAAGCCGTTGGCCTTGCCGAGGTCCCGGATGGCGGCCACGGCCGACTTCACGGCGGGGGGCTTCTGGCCCCCCGTGAAGACGAACACCTTCGCGGACGGAGCCGCCGCGGCGGGCTGGATGGTGGTCGCGGTGGGGGCGACGACCAGCAGTGCGGCGACGAGGGCGGCCAGGACGGCGAGGATCACGAACCCTCGGAGTCGGTGGCCGGTGGAAATGCTGGCAGGGCTGGGGGGTGATCCGCGCATGGCGCTGTCTCCGGATAGGGACGACACGCCCGGCCGCATCGCGCGGACGTCGTGGCCTGCCGTCGAGGGCCACGGTCACGGGACGTCGAGCCTGCACCCCTGCGGAGCCCGCGACCATGGCGGTTTGGTCCGGCAACTCTTGCAGGTTTCTCCATCGGGGTCAACAAGTTTCTTCGACGAACGAAGAAAGAGTGGAAACCTCGACACGACAAGCAAGGAGAGACGTTGAATCGGCTTGTTCAGACCTCAAAAACCCGGCGACAGGCGTCGGACTTCTGCCTGACAGCCAGCCAAAGACCCGTTGCGATGCGCTGGCAAACACCACCGGGGATCCCGCTTCGGGATCCCCGGTGGGGTCGTCCTGCGTTCGCTCAGCGGCGTGAGCGCGACCGCGCCCGGCGGGACCGGGACCGGGCTCCACCACTGGGAGCGTCGGCCCGACGGCGGCCGTTGCCGCCGTGGCCACCCTTGCCGGTGTCTCCGCTGCCACGGCCGTTGTCGCTGGAGCGCTCGGTGGCCGGGCGCGCGTGGGTGCCGCGTCGACCCGAGGGGGCCTGGCCGGCCGGATCGCGGAGGGCCGCGACGTCCATCGGGGCGGACCCGCTGGGCAGATCCAGCGCACGCTGGATCGCTCGGGCGTCCTTCTGCTGGTCCTCCATCACCATGGTCACGACGATGCCGGTGGCGCCGGCGCGACCGGTGCGACCGGAGCGGTGGACGTAGTCCTTGTCGCTGCCCGGCAGGTCGTAGTGCAGGACCATCGCCACGTCGTCGACGTGGATGCCGCGGGCGGCGACGTCGGTCGCGACCAGCGCCTGGACCCGACCGTCGGCGAACTGGGCGAGCGCACGCTCGCGCTGGTTCTGGTTGCGGTTGCCGTGGATGGCCGCGGTCGACACGCCCGCCTTCGCCAGTTGCTTGGCGAGACGGTCCGCGCCCCGCTTGGTGCGCACGAAGACGATCGCCGGGGTGACGGCGCGCAGGGCCTCGATGGTCTGGGGGCGCCGGTTGGCGCTGGTCGCGGACCAGAAGTGGTGGCTGACGACGCCCTGCTCCTCGACCGGGTCGTCGCTGACGTGGCGGACCGGGTCGGACTGGTAGCGACGCACCAGCACGTCCACGTCGCCGTCGAGCGTGGCCGAGAACAGCAGGGTCTGGCGCTCGGACGAGGTCTGGTCGAGCAGTCGCGTGACCTCGGGCAGGAAGCCCATGTCGGCCATGCGGTCGGCCTCGTCGAGCACGACGATGCGGACCTCGGACAGGTCGCAGGCGCCACGCTGCACCAGGTCCGCGAGGCGGCCCGGGGTCGCGACCAGCACGTCGACACCGGACGTCAGCCTCGCGATGTCGCGCTTGACGTTGGTGCCGCCGTAGACGGTGGCGACGCGGCGGTCGCGACGCGTCGCCAGGGGGGCCATGGTCTCGGCGACCTGGGCGGCGAGTTCGCGGGTGGGCGTCAGCACCAGGGCCGCGGGGCGGCGGGAACGGGCCCGCTCGACCCGGGCGATGGTCGGGATGGAGAAGGCCAGGGTCTTGCCGGAGCCGGTGGGCGCGCAGCCCGAGACGTCCCGACCCGCGAGGGCCTCGGGGATCGTGACCGACTGGATCGGGAACGGCGCGTCGATGCCGAGTCGGTCGAGCTCGGTGGCCAGGTCGGCCGGCACGCCGAGGTCGGCGAAGGTGACCTCGTCGGTGTCGGCGAGGGGAGTGGATGTGGAGGTGGTCATGTGATGGGTTCTCTCGCGGCGCTCGCACGGGGCGCCGGGGGGTGGTGCGCGCAGGCCCGGCGAACCGGGGCGCGGGTGACGGCCCACCGGGATGGCGGGCGGGTGCGTGAACACGCACGGTCAGTGTCGGCAGGGGCCGGGGAGACTGGCAGCGGGTCGCGGCCGCTGCCCGAGTGGGGCAGGGGGCCCGTCGAGGGCCGGGTCGCGGAGCCGGTGCACGTGTTGCGAAGGTCGGGCGAGCGGTGCTCGGCAACCAACGTGGACCCCACGGTACCCGATGGCTCGCAGGCAACGCGCCGACAACGACGGACGGCCGGGTCCGGACGGCCCCGGCCGTCGGCCGGACAAGGGGCTCGAAATGGCTATTCCGTGTGGCTGCGTGACGAACCTAGGGTGAGGTGCGTGGGGCACGGCCCATTCGAATCGGTGACATCGCATCCGGATCCATCCCGCGACGTCGTCGACTGCCGTCGGAGGCAGGGTCGGTCGTGACCCTCCGCGTCCACGGAGTCGATGGAAGGGGCATCCGATGGGGCACGCTTCGCTGGGCGAAACGCCCAAGAACCGACCCGAAGACCGACCCGAAGACGGGCCTGACGAACGGCATCGCGACGACCACGAGGCGGTGACGTCGTGCCGGTCGAGCTGAGACATCCTGGCGTCTACATCGAGGAACTTCCCAGCGGCGTGCGCACGATCACGGGGGTGGCCACCTCGGTCACCGCCTTCGTGGGGCGGGCGTTGCGCGGGGACGTCGACACCGCGACCACGATCACGTCGTTCGGGGACTTCGAACGGGTCTTCGGCGGACTGTGGCGGGACAGCTCGCTGGGCTACGCGGTGCGGGACTTCTTCACGCAGGGCGGCTCGACCGCCGTGGTCGTGCGGGTCCACGAGCCCGCAGCCGACGACGTCGCTGCGCTGACCGTCGGTGCCGACACCGGGGCGCTCGCCCTGGTGGCGGCGTCGCCCGGGGCCTGGGGTGGACGGCTGACGGCCCAGACCGACGTCGCGGTGGGCGATCCCGACGACGACGACCTGTTCAACCTGACGATCACCGACACCGGGACCGGCGCGGTGGAGCAACACCTCAACGTGTCGATCGGGGTCGACAGCCCGCGCCGGATCGACACGGTGCTCGACCAGCGGTCGAACCTGGTCCGGGTGTCCGGCGACCTGCCGACGACGAACCCGGGCGCGGCGGGTCCCGAGGACGCGACCGGGGGCAACGATGGCGGCGACCTGACCGACGCCAACTACACGACCGCGACCGGCATGCAGGACGACAAGCTGGGGCTGTACGCCCTCGAGGACGCCGACCTGGTCAACCTGATCGTGGTCCCGCCCTACACCGACCCGGGCGCGGGCGTGCCGGTCACCGAGGGCGGTGTCGACGCACAGGTCGTGACCGACACCATCGCCTATGCGGAAGCGCGCCGGGCGATGGTGGTGCTGGACCCACCGAGTGACTGGGCATCGGTGGACGACGCCGAGGACGACGCCACCGCGACACCCCTGCCCGACGCCGTGCCGGCGTCGAAGAACGCGGTGATGTACTTCCCGCGGATCCGCAAGCCGGACCCGCTGCGCGACCTGCAGCTGGGCACGTTCGCGCCGTCAGGCGCCATCGCCGGCGTGATCGCCCGCACCGACACCGAGCGCGGGGTCTGGAAGGCACCGGCAGGCCTGGATGCGACCGTCCGCGGCGTCTCCCAGCTGGAGATCCCGCTCACCGACGCCGAGGTCGGGCGACTCAACCCGCACGGCATCAACTGCCTGCGGGCCGCGCCGGCCGCGGGCCACGTGGTGTGGGGCGCCCGTACCCGCGTGGGCTCGGACCGGCTCGCCAGTGAGTGGAAGTACGTGCCGGTCCGCCGCACGGCCCTGTTCCTGGAGGAGTCGCTGTACCGCGGCACCCAGTGGGTCGTGTTCGAGCCCAACGACGAGCCACTGTGGTCCCAGGTCCGGCTCAACATCGGCGCGTTCCTGACCACGCTGTTCCGCCAGGGTGCGTTCGCCGGCTCGACCCCACGCGAGGCGTTCTTCGTCAAGTGTGATGCCGAGACCACCACCCAGGCAGACATCGACCTGGGACGGGTCAACATCGTGGTCGGGTTCGCGCCCCTGAAGCCCGCCGAGTTCGTCGTGATCAGCCTGCAACAGCTGGCCGGCCAGGACGGGGGTGCATGATGGCACAGTTCACCGTCAACGCCGAACGGTTCGATCCGTACAAGAACTTCAAGTTCCGAGTGCGCTGGGACGGCCGCTACGTCGCCGGCGTCAGCAAGGTCGGGGCACTCAAGCGCACCACCGAGCCGGTCGAGCACCGTGAGGGGGGTGATCCGTCGACCAGCCGGAAGTCGCCGGGTCGGACCAGCTACGAGGCGATCACGCTCGAACGCGGGGTCACCCACGACACCGAGTTCGAGAGCTGGGCCAACAAGGTGTGGAACTTCGGGTCGGGACTGGGTGCCGAGGTCTCCCTGAAGGACTTCCGCAAGGACATCGTGATCGAGCTCTACAACGAGGCCGGCCAGGTCGCACTGGCATGGAAGGTCTACCGCTGCTGGGTGTCGGAGTTCCAGGCCCTGCCGGAGCTCGACGCCAACGCCAACGCCGTGGCCATCCAGATGCTCAAGCTCGAGAACGAGGGCTGGGAGCGTGACTACGACGTCGTCGAGCCCAGCGAGCCCAGGTTCAGCGAGCCCTAGGAACCGCCTGTCCCACGCCGCGGTCGCCCCGACCTGCGCCGCCACGACCCCCGAGGGGTCACCGGGCGGCAGGGGCCGCCGTCCGCCCACCCGACGCACGACCGGGGAACACCATGTCCGTCGACGCCGACACCGTGCTCCGCCTGTGGGAGCAGGCCGGCCCGCTGGACGACCAGGGCCGGGCCACCGCCCTGGCCGGGGCGGTCGCCCCGGCGGCGGACCCCGACGAGGTGGCCGACTGGCCGCTCGGCCGCCGTGACGCCCGGCTGTTGCAGCTGCGCGCGGCGGTGGCCGGACCCGCACTGGAGGCCGTGACGACCTGTCCGGCCTGCGACGGCGAACTGTCCTTCACGCTCGACACGATCGCGCTGGCCGCGGTCGACGGTGATACGGACCGGTCGGACGAACCCCTGGACGAGCCCCTGTGCGTCCGGGTCGACGACTGGCAGGTGACCTGCCGCCGGCTGACCACCGCCGACCTGGTCGCCGCCGG
>NZ_JAHOPH010000012.1 GCF_019798055.1 Salsipaludibacter albus
GTCGTCATCGGTGTCGTGGTCGCGGCACTCGTGCTGGCGGGAGCCGGCTGGGCCGCCGTCGCGCTGCTCGGGGGCGACCAGGAGCCGGTCGCGGCCCCGACCCCGGCGCCGACGATCGAGCCACCGGCGCCGACGGCACCACCCACCGAGGTGCCGAGCGAGGCGCCGTCGACCCCCGACAGCCTCGAGGACCTGTTCGGCGAGGGCGGGCTCGACGACCTGCTCGGCGAGGGTGGACTGGACGACCTGCTCGGCGAGGGCGGGCTGGACGACCTGCTCGGCGGGCAGTTCGACGCGGAGCTGCTGGCCTGCCTCGCTCCACCGGACGCGTCGTCCCCGTCACTGGACGGCACGCCGTTGCCGGACGACCAGGAAGAGGCCATCCGCACCATCGGTGAGCAGGTCGCCGCGCTGCGGGGGTTGTCGTTCACCGAGGAGGTCGACCTCGAGCTGCTGTCGGACGCCGAGCTGGCCGAGCGCGTGACCGAGGTGACCGAGGAGGACTACCCGGTGGAGGCCAGCGACGTCGACCAGGCGATCCTGTCGGCGCTGGGCCAGGTCGACCCCGACCTCGACCTCCGGGCCACCTTCGGCGAGCTGCTGTCCGAGCAGGTGGCCGGGTTCTACGACCCCGAGACCGGCGAGCTGGTGGCGTCCGGATCCGAGGACCTGGCCCCCCAGGACCGGGTCATCGTCGCCCATGAGCTCGACCATGCCCTGACCGACCAGGCACTGGGCCTGCCCGCGCTCGACGAGGAGGACGACCTCGACGCCGTCCTGGCGCGACAGGGGCTGGTCGAGGGGGACGCGTCGGTGCTCATGCAGCAGTGGGCCGCGTCCCACCTGTCGCTGACCGACCAGCTGTCGATGGCGGTGCCGCAGGCCGACACCCAGGCGCTCGAGCAGGCGCCGTACGTGCTCCAGCAGCAGTTGCTGTACCCCTACACCGCCGGCATGTCGTTCGTGTGCGCCCAGTACAACCAGGGTGGCTGGGACGCCGTGGACGCGATGTACGACGACCTGCCCACCACCACGGCCCAGGTGTTGTGGCCCGAGCGGTACGCGGCCGGCGAGGAGGCTGTCGACGTCCCGGCGGTCCGGCTGCCCGGAGGTGACGAGCTGCGCGCCACGACCTGGGGTGCGGCCGACCTGCTGTGGTTGCTGCAGGCTCCGGGGGACGACCCGTCGGCCGGGCTGGCCGGTGCCGAGGAACTGGCTGCGGACTGGGCCGGGGGCTCGCTGACCGCCTGGGAGACCGACGCCGGCACGACGGTCACCCTGCAGGTGGCGCAACAGGCCGGCGGCGCGCTGTGCGGGACCATGGACCGGTGGTACGAGGCAGCGTTCCCCTCGACGTCGACGACCGACCCGACCGGCGGTGAGCAGGCCGCCTGGGACGGCGACGGACGCGCGGCCAGCCTGGCCTGTGACGATGACCTGGTCACGATGACGGTCGGCCCGGACCTGGCCAGCGTCCGCGCGGTGGAGGCTGGCTGAGTGGTGTCGGGCGACCTGCTGGACAACGGGGCACCCGAGGTGCTGGTGCTGCGTGACACCGACGCCACCCTCGACACCGATCGCCTGGTCCTGCCCGGTGGCGGGTCCGCGGACGTCTTCGCCGAGGACGACCAGACCCTTGTGCAGGTGACGGCGGGACACCCCGACGGCGTCGAGATCCTGCGCAGCGTGCTCACGTCGCCGGCCCTGCAGGTGCATGGCGACGTGCTCGACGTCGTCGTGGTCGGGGGTGGCGGCTGGGACCGCTGGGTCCTGTCGGGCGACCTCGAGCACCGGTGGCTGTTCAGCCGGCACTGGGAGCACCGGCCCGACACGGCCGCCGTGGTGACGGTGGTGGGCCACTCCCCCGGCGACGACGAGACCACGCCGCGCGGGGCGCCCACGGCAGGACCGGCCCTGGCCACGGCGACCCGGCTCGTCCACGACACGGTCGGACCTCCCGGCACGCTGCACGTCGTGACCCTGGTCACACGGCGTGGTGGGCCGGTCGCCGGCGGAGTGAGCGACCGCCGACCCGACCCGGGGGTGGTGGGTGCGGCGCTGGACGAGTCCGACGTCGTCGTGGCGTCGTGGGGGCCGGTCGAGCAGGGGATGTCGGACGCGGTGGCCGACACCGTCGAGGAGTTGCGCGTCCGCCGTGACGAGGGGACCCGGGTGCTGGTCCGATCCGTGGACGGGACGATCGAGACGTCCGGCACGCCGCCGCAGCCCGGCAACGCGCCGACCGTGGGCCGCGACACCCGGCTCGTCGATGCCCCCGCCGAGTGGCTGTGGGGCGGCGAGCTGGTGAGCTGATTCGGGAAGTTCTTCCGACGCACGGCCCACCATTCACCAGCACGGACACGGATCCATTTCGAACGATCTGCACCACCTATTGACATTCGCCATCCCTACGATGCATGATGCATTTCTCGGCGGCAGTTCGGTTGTTCGGGGGATCGGTGTTCGCCAGTCGGCTACCGGGACTCGAGCCGTTGCTGTTGGCACAGGCCGGTGTGCTCCAGCAACGGGGAACGCAGCACCATCCCCTCACATCGAACTCGGAGCCACAATCATGACCACGCAAGCACCGGAAGCACCAACCGGTTCCTTCAAGGAACACCTCGAGGAACAGTCGATCGCGGCCACGGCGACTGCTGCCGGGACCGCCCAGAAGGTCGAGCTCTTCGCCAAGGGCGCCTCGATCGGGTGGCTCGGACAGGACGGCGGACAGTGGTGCGTCGTCACCGGACCGGAGGCCGCCGTGCGGCTCGAACCGTACGTGTGGAGCGGCGTGCTGTACTACCGCAACGCCGACGACACGTCGCGCTACCTCTCCGTCAGCGACGGGTACCACTACGTCGGGTTCTACAACTGGATCGGGGCGCGGGGCTGGACAAAGACCGGCAACGTGCTGACCTCGCTGTACTCCAATGAGCAATTGTCGTACTGGTCCAGTGACAACGGCTACGTCTACGCGAACACGGGCAGTGGATACACGCCGCTCACGGTCGAGTTCCACTAGACCGACGCGCCACGCCGTCCGGAACCGGTGGCTCGCCGGGACCGGACGGCGTCGCACGACCCCGTCGACAGCGCCCGACCGGAGGCTGCCATGAAGGACAAGATCGACCACGTCGTCGTCCTGATGCTCGAGAACCGTTCGCTCGACAACGTGCTCGGGTGGCTCTACGACGACGACGATCCGTCGTGCCAGCCCAGCCAGTTCCTTGGTGCCGACACCACGCCGACCTTCGCGGGGTTGCAGACCGGGCCGCACACCAACCAGTACGACGGGCGGGCCATCCCCGCCACGCGGGGCACCTCCGGGGACTCGGGCCACTCCTGGGTGTCTGCCCAGCCGCTCCGGGTGCCCGGCATGGACCCACACGAGACCTACGCCCACGTGAACCGACAACTGTTCGGCTCGCCGGACGACCCGACCACGACCAATCCCCCGCCGGGCACGCCGGCAGCCATGGCCGGGTTCGCCGAGGACTACGACGCCGTCTACGAGACGTGGGAACAGCTCGACCAGGTCATGGAGGCCTACTCACCGGAGCAGCTGCCGATCCTGAACGGCCTCGCGAGGGCCTACGCGGTCAGTGACGCCTGGCACTCGTCCGTGCCCACCCAGACGAACCCGAATCGTGCGTTCTCGCTGTGCGGGACCTCCCTGGGCCGGGTCGACAACAACTCGCTCGACGCCGTCGAGCAGTTCCCGGCGCCGACCATCTTCAACTGCCTGCCGTCCGGGACGTCCTGGGGGATCTACTTCCACGACGTGTGGCAGGACGGGCAGTGCTACACCCAGTACACCTTCCCCCGCATCTCCGACGTCCTCGACGACGGCGAGATCGCCTCGATCGACACGTTCTACGACAAGGCCCGCGCCGGGACCCTCCCCCGCCTGACCTGGCTCGAGCCGTCGTGGGGCTATGGCCTGGGCGCCTTCGACGGCTCGGGTTTCCATTGTGGCTCGGTGGCCGGCAAGCGCTTCGGGGCGCAGGGCAACGACTACCACCCCCCGACCTGGGTGGGGCCCGGGGAGGCGTTCGTCAACGACGTCTACGAGGCCCTGGCCGCCGATGCCGACGCCTGGCAGCGCACGCTGCTGGTGATCACCTTCGACGAGCACGGGGGGACCTACGACCACGTCGACCCGGGTTGGGGCGCGGTCCCGCCGGACGACCACCGGAGCCCGGACGGCTTCGGCTTCGACCGCTACGGGGTCCGCGTCCCGACCCTGCTGGTGTCACCCTGGGTCCAGGCACGGACCGTGTTTCGTTCCCCCAGCGCCACGTCGAAGTACGACCACACGTCGCTGCTGGCGACGCTGCTGGACTGGTGCGGGGTCGCGCCCGCGTCGGCCGGGCTGGGTGCCCGGGTCGCCGCGGCCCCCACCTTCGACGCTGTCCTGGCGGATCGACCACGCAGTGACGTGCCCCGCTTCGTCGTCCCGGACGGCTACGCCCAGCAGGGGGCGGACTGTCGCGTGCCGGGCGAGCGACAGCGCCTGCCAGTGGGTGTCATGCGTGCCCTGGTCGCGGACAGCGCGACCCCCGAGGACCTGGAGGCACGCATGGAGGCGCTCATCGCGGTGCCGTCGACCCGGGATCCGTGAGCACGCGCATCCAGGGCGTGGTCGTCGTGACGGCGACGAGCCCGTGGCCCTCCAGGATGGGACGCGAGTCCGCGCTCGAGTCGCTCTGGAGCAGGCGCTTGCCCAGCCGCAGTGCGGACGCGGCCCGTGCCGCCGTCAGCGCCCGGTAGATCCCGCGGTGACGCCACTGCGCCACGGTCGAGCCGCCCCAGATCCCGGCGAAGTCGGTGTCCTGGACCGGCTCCAGCCGCCCGGCACCCACGACGTCGCCGTCGTGTTCGGCGACCCACAGTTCCATGCCGTCGTCGAGTGACTGGCGGTGGAGCAGCGCGGTCATCATGTTCTCGACGTCGACGTCGCCGAACACGTCGCGTTGCATCTCGGCCATGCGACGCACGTCGTGCTCGGCGTGGATCCTGCGCAGCGTGACCCCGCTGGGCAGGGGCACGTCGACGGCGAGCGCGCTCGCCTCCCCGATCATGACGGTCTCGGGATCGTCCGCCACGAACCCGTGCTCGACGAGGGCGTCCTCGAGACCCGGGGCGTCGTCGTGGCCACAGGCCTTCCACTCCACCTCGCGGATGTCCGGGTCGACCCGGTAGTGCTCGAGGACCTGGCCGACCCAGCGCCGGATCGTGGCGGCGTCCGCACCGTCGAGACCCCGGTAGCTCACCCAGCCCTCGTGCCACGGATAGGTCACCAGGTGGAGGGGGCCGAGGCGCGTCACCGCGACGGCGCTCGGGGCGACCGTGCGCAGCTGGGCGTCGTAGGCCGCCAGCAGGTCGGCCGGATCGGAGCGGGTCATGGCGGTCCGGCGTCGTCGTCGGGTGCGAGCAGTGCATCGGCGTGGTCGTCGGGTGCGAGCAGTGCATCGGCGTGCTGGTGGAGCAGGTCCGACGTGCGCCGGTGGACGTCCTGCGGGCTGGTGCCAATCGGGATGTCCTGCAGCTCCTGGACGACCAGTCCGACCAGCCGGCCCGTGCCCCGGCCGGGCTGGCGCGGCGGCGGTCCCGGGCCACGGCCGGCCACGGCGATCAGCAGTTCGACGACCAGGAGGTCGTGCAGGATGGCGGTCGCCTCCGACGTCCGGTCGAGGGCCTCGGCAAGGTTGGTGGCGTGGTCCTCCACGGCCAGGTCGAGCGACGGGACGTCGAGCGTCACCGGGTTGGCGAGGTGTCGGAGTCGGGTGTAGGCGGCCGCCGCGGGATAGCGCAGCGCCAGGCCGGCCAGCACGGGTGGCGCACCTCCCCCGTTCGGCGGGCCCGGCGTGCCCGAGGCGTCCGGACCGAACGAGCTGACGGCGGCGTCCCACAGGTGGCCCATGCGGCGCTCGGCGAGCAGGCCGACGTGGCACAGCGCCACCCGCATGGACTCGGCGGCGAGTGCGAGGTTCATGGGCTGGAAGTTGCCGTTGGAGATGATCCGCTGGCTCGGCAGGTCGACCAACGGGTTGTCCGACGGGGCGTTGAGCTCGGCGAGCACCGCGTCGGCCAGGAGGTCCACGGTGTCCCGACACGCACCGTGCACCTGCGGGACGACCCGGAAGCTCAGCGGGTCCTGCACCGACATCCCGTCGGTCGGCGGTTCCCCGCCACGCAGCGCCGACCGGATGGCGCCCGCGGTGGTCTCCATCCCACGACCGGCCCCGGCGCGCGCGACCGCCGGCTCGACGATCGAGGGGTTGGCGCCGAAGGTCTCCATCGAGGTCGCGACCACGAGGTCGGCCAGCCCGACCACCCGCTCGACGTCCCCGACGAGCAGGGCACCGTGCCCGACCGCCACGGCGTTGGACGACATCAGTGCCAGGCCGTCCTTCGGCTCCAGGGACACGGGCTCCAGACCGGCGTCCTCCAGTGCCGTCCCGGCGTCGACCGCACGTCCGTCGACGTCGACCGTGCCCCGGCCGAGCAGTGCCAGTCCGACCGACGCGAGCTGTCCCAGGTCGCCCGAGCCGACCGACCCCGACGAGAGGATCACCGGGTGGATGCCGTGGTCGAGCAGGTCGGCCAGCGCGCGGGCGACGCCGGGCGAGACCCCGGCCCCGCCACGGGCGAATCCGTTCAGTCGCACCACCATCGCGGCACGCACCCGCGCCGGCGGCAGGGGCTCGCCGGTCGCGCCCACGTTCATCTCGAGCAGCATCGGCTGCATCGACGCCAGGGCCTCGGCCGGCAGGGCCTGGTCACGGGCATGGCCCACGCCCGTGGTGACCCCGTACACCAGGTCACCGCGCGCCACGGCGTCGTCGACGACCTGGCGGCTGCCCCGCATGCCGTCCACCACGTCCTCGTGCAGCGTGACCCGCGCCCCGGCGGCAACTGCCGCCACGTCGGCCAGTGTCATCGCCTCGGCCGTGATCTCCACCGTCTCGACGTCGCCCACGATCCATCTCCCCACCATGCGCGGATCACGCGAACACCGCGTCGTCCTCGATCCGCCGACCGTGACCATACAGCGCAACAGTCTGCGCGATCCGGTCACGGTCGCCATCCCGTCGTGGCTCACGTGGGAGCGTCGTCGGGGCCGTCGAGATCGGTGAAGAGGGTCAGCTGCGTCCCCTCTGGGTCGCGCAGCCGGGCGTTGCGGGAGTCCCAGGGCGTGCGGGTCGGTGGTGCCACGAGCCTGGCACCAGCCTCGACCAGGCGCCGGGTCGTGTCGTCGCTGTCGGGCACGGCGAACGCGACCCGGACCCTGTCGGGGACCCGCCGGCCCACCTCGACCTCGTCGATGAACTCGGCGTAGGGATCGTCGTTGAGCTCGAGGGTGGCGCGGCCTGCCGCGAGGATCGTCACGTGCCCACCGCGCTCCTCGTGGTGCGCCAACTCCTCGAGGCCGAGCTGGTCGCGGTAGAACGCGACCGCCCGGGCGTGGTCGTCGACGGTGAGCACCAGTCGCAACTCGGTGACCGGGCCGCCGGGTGGCGTGGTGGTCGAGGTGTCCGCGTCAGGCATGGTCGGAAGCCGTTCGTGTCGATTGGTGGCCAGGGCAGGTCGGCCGGGACGTCGAGACGGCACCGGCCGCGCTGTCGTCGGCATGCGCCTCGAGCAGCAACACCGCCACGACGTGCGCCACCACATCGTGCCGCGTGGCGTGGTCTCCGTCAGGATCTCCCATGGGCCTGGGGCGGTTGGACACCTGGAGGTCAGGACGCGGGGGCACGCAGCACGCTCACCATGCTCGCCACGATCGTCGCGCGCCGTCGTGACCCTCAGTCGGGCCGAGAACCCGTGGTGTCGACCGCGTCACGCAACTCGTCGACCAGCGTCTGTTCGGACAGCTCGGTACCGGCCCGGTAGGCCGCTCGCCCGACCAGGTGTGATCCCACGGGTGCGGTCAGGGTCTGCAGGATCACGACCAGGACCAGCTTGGCGCGGCTGCCCGGATCGGGCACGACGAGCGCAGCCCCCAGCAGCACCAGCGCCAGTCCGAGGGTCGCGGGCTTGGTGGCGGCATGCATGCGGGCGAAGACGTCGGGGAACCGCTGCAGGCCGATCGTCGCGACGACTGCCAGCACGCACCCGACGGTCATCATGGTCCCGGCCAGCACGTCCAGGATCATCGGGCACCTCGGCGTTCGATGAACCGGGCAACCAGGGCCGTGCCCGTGAAGCCCAGCAGCGAGGCGACCACCATGACGTCGAGGAAGATCCCGGACCCGGAACGCACGGCACCGATGGCGATCCCGCACACGACCACGACCAGCATCGTGTCCAGGGCGACGATGCGGTCGGCCAGCGAGTCGCCCCGGAGCAGGCGCACCAGGCACAGGGCTGCCGACACCGCCAACAGCCCCAGCAGGACGCTCGTGAGCAGGATCATCGCGGGCTCCTCGTGTTCAGTGGGTCGACGTCGGGGCCGAACGGGGACGGTGACTCGACGGCGAAGGTGGCACGGGCCAGGCGCTCGAGGTGCTGGACGTCGGATCGGACGTCCTCGAGGGCACGCAGGTGGAGGACGTGCACGTAGACCGTGGGCGGGTCCCGACGAACCTCCAGCGTCAGGGTCCCCGGTGTCAACGAGATCGCGTTGGCGATCAGCGTGACCAGGCCGGGTGCGGTGGTGCCGAGCGGCACGGCGACGATGCCCTCGTTGATGTCGTTGGTCGGCGTGACCACCTCCCAGGCCACGACCGCGCTCGCCCGCACCAGGGCCCACACGAACCAGGTGAAGAACCGCAGCGCGGCGAGCGGGCGCACGGCGAGGTCGCCCGATCGCCGCGCGATCGGCACGAGCCACAACGTCCCCAGCCCCACCACGGTGCCCCACACGACGTTGGCGATGCTGATGTCTCCCCACAGGGCACACCACACGACCACGCACCAGCCCACGGCGACTGCTGCGCGGCTCCGGACGGAGGTGGAGGTCCCTGCATCGCCGTCGGTCATCGCAGCACGGCCTGGACGTAGGCGCCGCGTTCGAGCAGCACCGACGCCGCCCGCTCGCTGAAGTCGTACAGCGGTCCTGCCGCGACGACGAAGGCCAGGGAGACCGTGACCAGGATGGCGGTCGCGACCGTCATCGGTGCCGCCACGACATGCTCACGGTCGAGGCTGACCGCGGCGCGGGCCGGGTCACCCCAGAACACGCCGTTCCAGATCTTGGTCATCGAGAACAGCGTCAGGAGGCCGACCGCCAGCGAGACCCCGGTGACGACCCACTGCTCGGCAGCGAACCCCGATTGGGCCAGCGACAGCTTGGCCACGAACCCGGAGAACGGGGGGATGCCGGCCAGGCTGAGCGCCGGGAGGAGGAACAGGACCGCCAGCACCGGGGCCGTGTGCATCGCACCGCCGAGTCGGTCGAGCGCACCCGTGCCGGCTCGCTCCTCGACGATGCCGCCGACCAGGAACAGCGTCGTCTTGACGACGATGTGGTGCACGACGTACAGCACCGCACCGGCGATCCCGGCCAACGTGAACAGGCCGAGGCCGAAGATCATGTAGCCGATCTGGCTGACGATGTGGAAGGACAGGATGCGCTTGATGTCGTTCTGCGCGATCGCCCCGACCACTCCGACCGTCATCGTCAGGGCGGCGAGTACCAGCAGGGCGATCGACACCTCGCCACCGGTCGGGAACAGCAGGGTCTGCGTGCGGATGATCGCGTAGACCCCCACCTTGGTCAGCAGGCCCGCGAACAGCGCGGTGACGGGTGACGGGGCCGTCGGGTAGGAGTCCGGCAGCCACTGGAACAGGGGGAAGATCGCCGCCTTGACCCCGAACACGACCAGCAGCAGCAGCCCCAGCGCCGTGCGGATTCCGGTCGGAACCTGGTCCATGGCCACGGCCAACGCCGCGAGGTTGACCTCCCCGGTCGCCGCGTACACCAGCCCGATGGCGGTGATGAACAGGGTCGAGGCCAGCAGGCCGATCACGACGTAGGTCATCCCGTGGCGGACCTGGTCCCGCGAGCCGCCGAGCGTGATCAGGACGTAGGAGGCCACCAGCATGACCTCGAAGGCGACGAACAGGTTGAACAGGTCGGCGGTGAGGAACGAGGCCGCGACGCCGGCGGCGAGCACGAGGTACAGCGGGTGGAAGGCCGGGGCCTGCTCCTTGGTCCGCTGGCTGCCGATCGCGTAGACCATCACCGTCCACAGCATCAGGCTGGACACCACGAGCATGATCGCGCCCAGGGGGTCGGCGGCGAGCACGATGCCCACGGCGGGATCCACCGCCCCCACCCGGACGCTGACCACGGAGCCGTCCCAGACGCTCGCCACCACCACGATCGACAGGACCTGCATCGTCGCCAGGACCACCAGGCTGACCGTCCGCTGGAGCACCAGCGGACGACCCAGCAGCAACAGCGAGACCGCGGCAGCCCCCAGCGGGAGGCCGACGAGCAGGGGAAGGGCGACGTCCGGACTCATCCGTCGCCTCCCGGCCCGACGCCGACCTCGTGCTGGTCCGCGATCTCCCCATGCGCCGCCTCGCGGGTCTCGCGGCGGGCACGATCCTGGTCGAGGCGACGGACCGCGGCCGCCAGGCGACGGTCCTCGAGATCGTCCTCGACGGTGTCGTCGCGTCGCTGCCGCCAACTGCGGTAGGCCATTGCCAGGAGGAACCCGCTGACCCCGAAGGTGATCACGATGGCGGTCAGTGCCAGCGCCTGCGGAAGCGGATCCGACGTCGTGGCGGGATCCGCCCCCGCGATCGGCACGCCACCCGCGCGTCCGCCGGCGGTCAGCAGCAGCAGGTTGGCCCCGTGGCCCAGGATGGCCAGCCCGATCACGATGCGGGTCAGCGACCGTTGCATCAGCAGCCAGGCGCCGATGGTGTACAGCGCGCCGATGGTGCAGGCCAGGACCAGGATCATGACGCCACCCCACGTCGGGTGTCGACGTCGTCCGCGTCACGATCGGCCGCCGCACCCAGGGAGCGCAGCAGGCCCAGCACCAGCCCGATGACCACCAGGTCGACCCCCACGTCGAACACCAGCGCCGAGGTGGCGTTGACCGTGCCCAACACCGGGATCTCCAGCGTGGCCTTCGCGCCGTACAGGAACGCCCCGCCGAAGATCCATCCCGCGGCGCCACTCGCGAACGCCAGCAACAGCCCCGCGCCCAGCAGGACGTGCTCCTCCAGCGGCAGGACCCGATCGACCTCGGCAGCGCCACCCGCCACGTAGCGCAGGACCAGCGCGGTCCCGATGACCAGGCCACTGACGAAGCCGCCACCCGGTGCGTTGTGGCCGGCGAACAGCAGGAAGAGCCCGAACAGCACGGCCGTGCGGAACACCAGGTCGAGCACGACGTCTAGGATGACGCTCCGCCGCGGGGAGTTCGCGTCGGGGCCCGCTGGGGGGCCGGTGGGACGATGGACCGGTCCGGTCGGCGGGATCATGGGCCGACCTCCCCACGCTCGTCCGGCTCGACGGGGGTCCGGACCATCAGGGCGATGCCGATGGCCGCCACCACCAGCACGGTGATCTCGCCGAGGGTGTCGAGCGCCCGGAAGTCGGTCAGGATGACGTTGACGACGTTGCGGCCACCGCCCTCGGGCAGGGAACGCTCGAGGAAGTCGGCCGCGGCCGTGCCCTGGCGATTCGCCGCTGCGGCGACCAGGGTGAACACGGCGACGAAGATCCCGGTCCCCAGCGAGACCACCACGCGCAGGGGCCGTCCGAAGCGCCAGGGGGTCGACTCGAAGCGTTCGGGCAGCCGGCGCAGCACGAGCACGAACATCGCCAGGGACAGGGTCTCCACCAGCAGCTGGGTCAGTGCGAGGTCGGGTGCCCCCTGGACCACGAACAGCACGGCCATCCCGTAGCCCACCGCCCCCAGCAGCAACACGGCCGAGAGACGGCGACGAACGCGGGCTGCGCCGATCGCCGCGCCGACCACGATGGCGGTGATCGCGACCTGCAGGCCCGACTCCGCCACGACCAGGCCCTCCGGAAGCGCCAGGTTGCGCAGGACCGCGACGCCGGGCAACAGCAGGACCGTGGAGAGCACGACGGCGCCGTACAACGGGAGCGAGCCGGGCTGCACGACGGCCGTGATGCGGTCCGCCCAGGCCAGCAGGCCACGCAGGGATCCGCGGTAGACGTCCTCCATGTCGGGCACGCGTGCGGTCACGACGGCGACACGCCGGACGGAGCCGGGCCAGCGCCACACCACCCAGCCACCCACCAGGGCGACGGACGACAGCAGCAGTGGCAGCCCGAACCCGTGCCACAACCGCAGGTGGATGTCGGCGGCCTCCGGGCCGACCAGGGCCGTGGTCGCCCCGACCACCAGCGCGTCCGCGGGGGCGACCCAGACGCCGAAGGCCACCGTCAGGATCGTGAGCACCACGGCCGGCCCCTCGAACCCGGGTGCGGGGCGAGCCACCTCGCGGGGTTCGACGACGTCGTCGTCCACCTCGTCCGGTCCCTTGGTCGCCAGCGATCCCCAGACCAGGCGCAGCGCGTAGGCCGCCGTGAGGACCGACCCCACGACGACCACCGCGGTCATGGCAGGACCCCCGAAGCCGACGTGGAGGGTCGACTCGAGCGCCGCTTCCTTCGCGATGAAGCCGAACAGCGGGATCACGCCGGCCATCGAGGCGGCGGCGACCAGCAGCGCCAGCGCCGTGGTCGGCATCCGGCGTGCGATCCCGGTGAGCCGGCGCAGGTCCCGGGTGCCGGCCTGGTGGTCGATGACGCCCACGGCCAGGAACAGGGTCGCCTTGAACAGTGCGTGTGCCAGCAACAGGGTCGCACCCGCGTGCACGAGCTCGGGATCGCCATGGCCGACGAGCAGCACGATGAAGCCCAGCTGGGACACCGTGCCGTACGCCAGCAGCTCCTTGAGGTCGGTCGCCCGCAGTGCGCGCCAGCCTCCCAGCAGCATCGTCACGCCACCGAGCCCCACCACGACCGGCGCCCACCAGCCCACGACCGGACCGATGGCCGGCGCGAACCGTGCCAGGACGTAGATCCCGGCCTTGACCATGGTCGCCGAGTGCAGGTAGGCGGACACGGGCGTCGGGGCCGACATCGCCCCCGGCAGCCAGAAGTGGACCGGGACCTGGGCAGACTTCGTCGCCGCGCCCAGCACGACCAGCGCGAACCCGGCCTGGGCGGCCGGGTCCGTGGGCGCGACGACCAGGATCCCCGTCAGCGACGTCGTGCCGGCCGAGCCCGCCACCAACAGCAGCCCCCCGAGCAGGGCCAGCCCACCGGCGCCCGTGACCAGCAACGCCTGCAGGGCCGACGCCCTGGCCTCGGCGCGGTGGTCGTCGAACCCGATCAGGAGGTAGGACGTGATGGAGGTGAGCTCCCAGGCCACGAACAGGACCAGGACGTTGTCGGTGCTGGTGAGCAGCAGCATCGCGCCGGCGAAGAGGACCAGCATCGAGGCGAACAGTCCGAGGTCGTCCCGAGGGGCGAAGTAGCGGGTCGCGTAGACCATGACCAGCAGGCCGATGCCCGCGATCAGCCACCAGAACAGGATCCCGAACCCGTCCAGCACCAGGTCGAACTGCAACCCGATCGACGGCACCCACGAGACGGACGTGGCCAGCGCCCCGGAGCCAAGCAGGCCGAGGGCGTGGGCCACGAGCAGGACGACGGCCGCCAGCGGTCCGCACGCGACCAGCAGCAGGACACGACGGCCGAGCCGACGGCCGGACAGCCCAGCGGCCAGTGCGAGGAGTCCGTGCAGGACCAGGACCGCCACGACCGCCATCAGCGTGGCCCCGTGGTCGACGGGGCCAGCACGACGGGCAACCGCAGGGCATCGCTCACGCGCTCGATCCCCCATTCGTCGATCGCGCCGGTCACGACCACCAGGTCGTGCCGGCGATCGACGAAGCGACGAAGCCCCTGCTCGAGGGTGCCCGGCAGCAACACCCGTCCCGGCGGGGGCTCGTGCAGGAACGTGGCCGCAGCGGCGAGTCGCCGGGCCGCAGCCATGCGCACCGGGTCGTCGTCCGGTCGCTCGGCGGTCTGGAAGTCGATGGTCGTGACGACGGTGACCGCACCGATCGGGCCCAGTCGATCGAGCAGCGCACTCGCGTCGGCCGCGTCGTGGCCGTCGCCGAGGACCACCACGACCACGTGGGCCCCGCGCCGTGCGGTGGGGGTGCGACAGAGCTCGATGGGTCGTGCGGCCGGCTCACGATGGCGGACGTAGTCCAGGGCCAGCGGCACGAACAACGGACCGAAGACCAACGCCAGCCCCAGCAACGACCGCAGGTCGTGCCCACGACGGTGCAGGACCACCGCCGCGGTGACCCCACTGCCGACCCACGCAAGCACCCCCAGCACGACCCACGAGACCGTGCCGACGACGGCGACCAGCTGGACGTGCCCCGTCTCGACGAACGACGACGTCACGTCGGCGTCGCCTCCGGCATCCGCTCGGCCAGGGTCTGGGTCGAGGCGGGCGCCTGGCGGGACAACAGCCGGACACGATCACCGGGGCGGAGTTCGTCGACCAGCGGGAACGGGATCACCTGGTCCTCCCGGAGCACCGCCAGGGGAAGACCCGACCGGCCACTGCGCAACCGCTGCAGCATGCCGTCCGGCTCGTCGACGCCGACCGTCGTCAGGGCCGCCTGGCCGTCGTCCAGCCAGCGTCCCCACCGCTCGACGTCGACCGGGGCGTCGAACAACGGGCCGGCGCTGCGCGTGGCCAACAGGCGGTCGGTCGAGCCGTTGGTGTCCCCTGCCGAGGCGATGCGGATCTCCGGCACCCCGAAGTCGTCCTGGGCGATGTCGGCGACGAGGACGTTGACCTCCGTGTTCGGGGTCATCGCCACGAGCAGGCCGGCCTCGTCGGCTCGGGCGCGGCGCAGGCTGTCGGGATCGAGGGCATCTCCCGTGACCGCCCGCAGGCCCGCCTGCCGACACTGTGCGGTGCGGTGCGGATTCGCGTCGAGCACCCACACGTCCCGGTCGCCGGACAGGGCCTCTGCCCAGGCCCGGGCCACGGGTCCGGCCCCCACGATGGTCACGCCCCGACGCTTCGTCCCGGCCTCGGCGAGTTCGCCGTGCCGGCGGAGCCACTCGACGCCAGTCTTGAGCATGACCGGGACCGTCGCCGTGGTCAGGATGGCCATGAGGACCAGGACGGTGAAGACCTCGGTGGTGATGAGGCCCCGCTCGAGGCCGATCCCGGCGACGATGATCTCGACCGCTCCGCGGCCGTTCATCGCCGCACCGGCGACGATGCCCTCGCGCCAGCCGTACCCGGTGGGCAGGTAGAACAGCGCGGTCCCGAGGATCTTGCCGAGGGTCGCCGCGACGACGATCACGGTGAGCAGGAGCCAGTTGTCGAGGGCGGCCGTGAGGGAGATCTCGAACCCCGCCGTGACGAAGAACACCGGCGCGAGGATCCCGATCGAGACGCGGCCGACCAGGTTCGACACGTCCCGGAAGTCGCGACGTCCGAGGACGTCGCGGCGCATCACCATGCCGGCGACGAACGCACCGAGGATGGGGTGCAGGCCCAGCAGGCCGGCCGCGGCCGACAGGCCGAGACCGACCAGGACGAACACCGACAGCGCGTAGCCGGTGCCGTCGAGGCCCCACCGCTTCCTGGCCCAGGCCGAGACGCGTGGGACGACCAGGCCGGCCACGATCGCGATCACGACGAACAGGACCACCTGGGCCCCGACCGTGGCGATCGCGCCGACGTCGGCCCCACCGTCCTCCAGGGACAGGACCCCGGCGAAGATCACGAGCGTGGCCGTGTCCGACAGCAGGGCACCCGCCATCAGCACGTAGGCCAGTCGCGTGCCGAACAGACGCAGGTCGGCGAGGATCCGCGACTTCGTGGTCAGGGACGTGACCCCGACGGCGGCCCCGACGAAGATCGCGGCGATCACCGAGAAGCCGAACGCCAGCATTGCCGCGAACCCCAGGACGAACGGGACCACGAAGCCACCGATCGCGGCGAGCAAGCCGGCCTTCGACGCCCGTTTCAGGTCGTCGAAGTCGATCTCGGTCCCGATGTAGAGCATCATCAGGATGATCCCGAGCTCGCCGATCTCGGCCAACCCAGCACCGTCGGACAGCAGGCCCAGCAGCGGCGGCCCCAGCACGATCCCGGCCAGGAGCTCACCGAGGACGGACGGATAGCCCATGCGCACGGCCACGCTTCCGGCCAGCCAGGCGGCTGCGAGCACGAGCGCGAGCGCGACCAGGTCGACGGGCCCGTGGGCGACGTCGCCAGCGGCGGCGGCGAGCATGACGGTCATGCGGTCTCCTGGTTCTGGCGCCGGGACGTTCGTGGGCGCGTGGGTGGGAGGGAGGGGTCGAGCCGGACGTTGAGCCTGACGAGCACCGCCACGGCGCCCGTGGACAGGACCAACCGCAGCCAGCCCGGGCCCACCAGCACGCACCCGACGAGCAGGACGACGGCGATCGCGAGCCAGGTCCCGACCACGACGTGGTCATGGTGGGCCCCCGGCAGTGCGGTCCGGTCCGCTGGTCGTTCGCTGCCCGTGCCCAGGGACGTGGGCGGTCGGACCTGCGGCGGGTGGCCGCATGCGGAGCGCTGCATGGTGCGGGGCGCACCGGTGTGGCGGCCGGACCTTCCACGTGCGCCGACGGTGTCGTGGCGGCGAGGTGCGTGGTTGGTGCCCGGACACGATGGGATGGAGGGCCAACGGCTCGCGGTCATGGCCCCAGCGTCTTCGACGGTGGCTGATGGACCCCTGAAGCCCTGCTGAAGAAGGCCTGAAGATCAGGCTCCGGCACGTCGAGGCGATCGCTGGGACGTCGCCCGCAGGGATAGTCTCGCGACTCGCTCCCAGGAGACGTCAGCATGTCTGCCACGTCGCCGCGCATCCTGTTCGTGGAGGACGACGCCGCGGTGCGAGCCGCCGTGACGGCGGCGCTGCGCGGCGACGGCTACCTCGTGCGCGCACAGCCCGACGGGCGCGACATCGACAGCGCGATCGCGGACCTGCATCCCGACCTGGCGATCCTCGACATCCGGCTGCAGGTCGGACCCGACGGCCTCGCACTGGCTCGTCGGCTCCGCCACGGCAGCGACATGCCCATGATCTTCCTGACCGCGGCCGATGAACTGGACGATCGGCTGGCCGGTTTCGACGTCGGGGCGGACGACTACCTGACCAAGCCGTTCTCGGTCGTCGAGTTGCTGGCCAGGGTCCGGGCACTCCTGCGCCGGTCCGGGTCGCTGGAGTCCGACACGTGGGAGGTCGAGGACCTGGTCGTGAACGAGTCCGGCCGATCAGTGCGTCGTGGCGACCGCCCCCTCGAGCTCACGCCGACCGAGTTCGACCTGTTGTCCGCGCTGGGCCGTCGACGCGGGCGGGTGACCTCCAAGGAGCACTTGCTGATGGCGGTGTGGCAGTTCGACTCCTACGACCCCAACCTGGTCGAGGTCCACATCTCGGCGTTGCGGCGCAAGCTCGAGGAGGACGGCGCACCGCGACTGGTGCACACGGTGCGAGGGGCGGGTTACGTTCTTCGGCCGTGATCAAGACGCCCTCACTGCGCAACAGGATGACGGCCACCACCGTGGCCGTGGTGGCCGTCGTGGTCGTCGCCCTCGACGCCTTCGTGTACCTCTCGCTGGCCGAGCGCCTCGACGAGATCCTCGACCAGGTGCTCCAGGCCCGGACCCAGGCGGCGAGCCAGGTGGTCCGCGCGGATCCACCGATCAGCTCGCTGGTGACGGAGTTGTCCGACGCGGGCGTGCCGGCCGTGGTCCGCTTCCCCGACGGCCGAGTCGTGCGCACCGAGGACGGGGACCGGCTGTTCGACCGACTGCCACCCGCCCCGGAGGCAGCGTCGGCCCTGCAGGACAGCGAGGTCCTGACCCTCGACGACGGCACCGAGATCGAGGTGCTGGTGTCGCGGGGCGGGGCCAACGCCACGTTGCGCCGTGTCCTGGTGCTCGAGACCATCGGGAGCCTGGTCGCGATCGTGCTCGCGATCGTGGTCCTCAACCGCGCCGCACGGGTCGTGACCCGACCCGTGGACCGGATCGTGGACGTGGCCGACCAGATCGCCGATGGCCGGACCGACCTGCGCCTCGAACCGTCGGACCCCTCGACCGAGGTCGGGCGCATGGCCGCCGCGATGGATCGCGTGGTCGCAGCCCTGGAGGAGGCTCTCGAGACGGCTCGCCGGGAGGAACGACGCAGTCGGGACTTCCTGGCCGACGCCGCACACCAGCTCCGAACGCCCGTGGCCGGCCTGCGGGCAACTGCCGAGACGGTGCTCACCTCGGCATCACCGGACGAGCGCGAGGAGCTGCTGGAGAACGTGGCTCGCGAGGCTGATCGCATCGGTCGCCTCGTCAACTCGCTGCTGGCGATGGCGCGCCTGGACCGTCCGGAGCAGGTGGACCAACGCCCCGTCGACCTGGTGGACGTCCTCACCACCGAGGTCGCCCACCAACTGTCCCTGGCCCCAGGACTGGCCGTCGACCTCGACGCGACTCGGCCGTCCATGACCGTCGTCGGCGACGACATGTGGCTGCGGGCCGCGCTCGGCAACCTCCTCGACAATGCCCGTCGTCATGCTCGCCACCGGGTCGACGTCGCCGTGCGCGAGGTCGGCGCCACGACCACCGTGACGATCCACGACGACGGCCCCGGTGTCCCCGCAGGTCGTGAAGACCACGTCTTCGGGCGTTTCGTGTCGCTCGACGGGGACGGGTCCGGACTCGGCCTTCCGATCGCGCGGGCCATCGCCCAGGCACACGAGGGAACACTGGAGCTGGTCGACGGCCGGTTCGAGCTCTCCCTGCCGACCGACGGCAGCTCGCGCCCCCGTTCGCTCCCCCGCGCCGAGACCACCACGGCGTCGTGACGGATCCGGCTCGTCATCAGGTCCCGGTGATCGTGAACTCGTTGTCGTCCGGGTCGGTGAGTTCCACGACGTCGTCCCCCTCGATGCGTCGCCGGGCACCCAACGAGACCAGTCGCTCGACCTCGCGGGCCATCGTGTCCCTGCTGATCACGAGGTCGAACCGCTGCTCGTTGCGGCCGACCTTGTCGACCACGGGTGGGCCGCCCCACGCGACCTTGGTGCCGCCGAGCGGCGACTGGATCGCCGTCTCCTCGTCCTGGTCCCACACCAGGCCCCACCCGAGCGCGTCCCGCCAGAAGTGTCCGACCGACCGCGTGCCGTCACAGGCGACCTCGCCCAGGAAGCCGCAGCCCGCCAGGTAGCCGTTGCCTGCCTCGATGACGCAGAACGGGTTGCCCTCGGGGTCAGCGACGACGACGTGGTCCTCCTCCGGCAACTGCCCGACATCGAGGGGCCGGCCACCGAGCTCCAGCGCCCGGGCCACGGTGCGGTCCTGGTCGTCGGGACGCGCACTGGTGAGGTGGAGGTGCAGCTGCCGGCCCCGGCGACGCGCCGACCCGCGCACGAACCGCAGCCCGACCTGGGTCTCGTCCCCCGCGAGCATGACGCCGTCCAGCGCCCGGACAGCCCTGCGCCCCAGCAGCGCTGCCCAGAACTCCGCCACCCGGGCAGGCTCCCGCGCCTCGAACACCACGCTGCGCAACGTCAGTCCCATGCCGCCAGCCTAGGATCCCTGTCAGACGGTGCCAGTACGTCGGATCCGTTCGAGGTGCGTGCGGAGCACCTCCAGTGCCTGTGGCGCGGAGGTCTGTTCCAGCAGGATGCCCATCGACAGTCCGAGAACGAGCGCGAGGAGTCCACGGGCTTCGATTCCGGGATCGATGTCGGGCGCCAGGGCGTGGGTTGCCGCCATCTCGGACAGTTCGGTGGCCAGGACGTCGATCAGGGCGTGGCCGTTGGCGAACGCATCGGCTCGGCGCAGGACCGGGTCGGCCATCGCGGCGGACGCGAAGTGCAGGTAGACCTGCATGGCTGCCCGGGAGTCGGGGTCCTGGGGCAGGAATGCCTCGAGGATCGTGGCGAGCCGGTCGAACGGTCCGGCGTCGGCTCCGAGCGTGTCGAGCTGTTGGGCGATCCGGACCGCGACCTTCGCCGAGGTGTGGTCCAGCGTGAGGAGGGTGGTGTGGCGACGAGCATCGGTGGCTTCAAGACCGACCGGCTCCGGGTCGAGTACGAGGAGGTCTACGACCGCATCCTCGAACGGGACTGGCCAGTGCCCCACGAGGAACTGGACCTCGAGACGAGCTTCGGGGCGACGCATGTCCGGGCGGCAGGTCGGTGCAAATGGAACCGGTGACCTCGGCCGAGGATCTCGTTGTGTGGCTGGACGAGGTCGTGGACGGGCTCGGGCTGGACCGCCTGCACCTGCTTGGCTACTCCGAAGGCGGGTGGATCGCCGGCAGCCACGCGGCCCTGTCCACCCACCGCGATCGTCTGGCCAGTGTGACGCTCGTCGGAGCCGCCGGTGCGATCGAACGCATCCCCACTGGCTTCCTCGTCGCCATGGTCGGACGCGCGATGGTCGCCTCGCGTGACCGCACCGCGGCGCTGGCCAGGTTCAACCGGTGGCTGAACGGTGACGTGGACCTGACGCCAGCACAGGTCGAGTTGCTCGAGGTCTCCATGGGCACCTATCGGCAGCGGCTACCCCGACCCGACCGTCTCGGTGACGACCAACTCCGACACATCACCGCCCCGACGCTGCTGATGATGGCCCGGGACACCAAACTCTACGACCCCGCAACCGTGGCGGAACGCGCCCAACGGCTCCTCCCCGACGTCACCATCGACATCACCCCCGACGCCGGCCACGGCCTGCTGTTCCAGTACCCGGGCGATCTCACCGCCCGCATCAACGACTTCCTCGCCGCACACGACACCTAACGGCGGTCCTGACGCCACGTGCCAGAGCGACGACGTCGCCGCCGGAGGAGATCGGCGGTTCTCCGATGGTCGGCCCCTGCGATGTCCGATGGTGGTCCGTCTCGCCTCTGAGCGACAATTCGCGTGGCGCCCCGTATGGCGCTGTCGCTGAAAGGCGAGACGGACCACCTCCTTCCACCAGCCGTCGGCCAGCCTCGCGGGGGTTGATGACCGACGTGGCCATGACGCTCCTCCCGTGGGGCCGACGGCGATCACCGTGGGGGTCGTGGAGACGGCGACGGTCGAGATGAGCGGCAGCGGTCATTCCGTGACCTCAACGTTTCCTCAACATCTGGGCTGGTAGCGGGAATCGACGACGGGGCGACTCGATTGCGGACGTACCGTGGCGCGGTGATGTCGATCGGTGCTGACTCGGGTGGCCGTGACCGTGATCCGCGTGCGGGCACGGTGGTGACCGGGCGTTGCCGGGGGGGCAGGGCCGGCTGGCGTTGCATGTTCGCCTTGGTGCTGGTCGCCAGCCTGGCAGTTCTGGGCTGTGCCGGGGGGAGTGCTCGTCCCACCGTGCAGGACTGGGTGGTGACGTGGACCGATGCGCAGTCGTTGGTCCCCCGACGGGCCTCGCTGGAGGACCCGCTCGACGACGAACGGTGTTCGCGGGTGTTGGTGTCGTTGCGGGAGGTCCGCGACCGGTTGGTCCCGTCGCCGGACGAGTTGGTGGATTCTGCTGCGCGGGCGTGGTTGGCCCAGGCCGAGCACATGTTCTTCGAGTGCTTCTCCGCTGCTTCGTCGGACAGGCCGGCCGTGGCGTATGCCACGTTGGAGCGGCTGCGCCACCAGGTCGACGAGGCGCTGGCAAGTGCGGCCAGCTCGCTGGGTGATCCTGCGGTCGGGGACCGCCAGGTCGACGGCCGGTCGGTGGTCGCGGTGACGGCTGCCCGGGGGGATGGTGGTGGCCGTGTCGTCGGATGACCCTGCCTGGCTGCGTGGTCGGCCATCGTCTCGGGTGGGTGGCACCGAGCGGGTGGGCGTCCTGCCGGTGTTCCTGCGTGGGCCGATCACGCCTGCCCAGTTCCTGGCGCTGTCGTTCGCCGGGTTGATCGCCCTCGGTACCGCGTTGCTGTGGTTGCCGGTCTCGCATGCGAGCGGGGACATCGGCGGACTGGATGCGTGGTTCACGGCGACCAGCGCAGTGTGTGTGACCGGGCTGGTCGTGGTCGACACCGGCACGGCGTGGAGCCCGTTCGGCCAGGTCGTGATCCTGTTGTTGTTCCAGCTGGGCGGGCTCGGGTTGTTGACCTTCGGGACCGTGCTGGCGGTGGCGACCGGTCGCCGCCTCGGGGTCGGGCAGCGCCTGCGGCTGCAGGAACAGGTCCGGGCGTTCGACCTGGGCAGCCTCGGCCGGCTGTTGCGGGCGATCACGCTCATCGTGGTCGGGGCCGAAACGGCCGGTGCGATCCTGCTGTACGTGCGGATGGCACCGGTCGAGGGTCCCGGGCGGGGCGCGTGGTATGCCGTGTTCCACTCGGTGAGTGCGTTCAACAACGCGGGGTTCTCGCTGTATCCGGACAGCCTGGTCCGCTATGTCGACGACCCGGTCGTGACCCTGTCGACCATCGCGCTGGTGGTGGTGGGTGGGCTCGGGTTCGTGGTGCTGGTCAACCTGCATGGCCGATTCCGTGGGCCGGGCCGGGTCAGGTTGACCCTGCACACCCGGATGGTGCTGTCCATGACGGCGTTCCTCGTGGTGGCGGCCATGGCGGTGCTGTTGGTGTTCGAGTGGAACAACCCGAACACCCTCGGGAGCCTGACGGTGGGTGACCGGCTGCTCGCGTCGGCCTTCCAGGCCGTGACGCCGCGCACGGCCGGGTTCAACACGCTGGACTATGCCGCCATGGTGCCGGCCAGCCTGGTCGTGACCATCCTGTTGATGTTCATCGGTGGCAACCCCGGCTCGACGGCGGGCGGGATCAAGACGGTCACGTTCCACGTGCTGGTGCTGGGGGTGTGGAGCGTGATCCGTGGCCGTCACGAGACCTCCGTGTTCGGTCGGCGGATCGACCATCGCACCGTGCAGCGCGCCAGCGCCATCGTCACCGGGGCGGTGCTGTTGGGCGGCGCGGCCGTGACCGTCCTGGCGCTGGTCGAGCCCGACATCCCGTTCCTGGCGCTGCTGTTCGAGGCCGTGTCCGCGCTGGGTACGGTCGGGCTGTCCCTGGGTGTCACCGATGACCTGACCGGGCCCGGCAGGGTCGTGATCATCGCCCTTATGTACCTGGGCAGGATCGGGTTCCTGACCTTCGCGCTGGCCCTGGTCGAACAGCAACGACGCCGGCCACACCGGTTCCTGGCCGAAGAGGTGGTGATCGGCTGATGCCAAGCCAGTTCCTGGTCATCGGGACCGGCCGGTTCGGGTCGTCCATCGCCAGCGCCCTGTACGACTTCGGGCACGAGGTCGTGGCCATCGACGAGGACGAACATGCCCTCGAACCGGTCATGCAGCAGGTGACCCATGCAGTCGTCATGGACGCCACGGACGAAGAAGCGCTCCGCAAGCTGGGCATCGGCGGATTCGACACCGTGATCGTGGCGATCGGTGAGAACCTCGAGGCAAGCATCCTGGCGACGGTTGCCGTGCGCGCGGCCGGGGCGCGCTACGTGATCAGCAAGGCCGACGGCCAACTGACTGCACGAGTGCTGGCGGCCGTGGGTGCCGACGAGGTCGTGCGTCCCGAACACGACATGGGGCGACGGCTGGCCCGCCAGCTCGCCAGCCCGGCCCAGGTGTCGGCCCTCGAGCTGGGTCCCGACCACACGATCGTCGAGCTCGAGACCAACGAATCGATGATGGGGACCCTTGCTGACCTGCGCCTGCCATCACGCTTCGGCGTCCAGGTCATCGCCGTGCACCGAGAGGACGAACTGCTGGTGAACCCCGGCGCGGACTTCGAGGTGTACCTGCGCGACCGGCTCGTGGTCCTCGGACGCAACGACGAGATCGCCGCGCTGCGCGATCTCCTGGCCGAGTAGGAGGCGACCCAATGCCCAACTGGCGGCTGCACCCGTCCTACGCCACCGTGACCTGCCTGTTGCTGCTGTTCGGCGGCCTGGTGATCGACCTCAACACCGACCGTGCCCTGGTCGTGGCGATCATCTACGCCATCCCGATCGCGCTGTCCGGGCTCGTGGTGTCACGCACCCTGACCTGGTGGTGCATCGCGCTGGCCCTGCTGGCCAACATCGGCGCCGGCTACGGCAACGCGATCTCGTCGGGCGGCATGGACGCCGTCACCATCCTCAACCGGGTGCTCGCGGCCGTGTCGTTCCTGCTCGTGGGGCTCATGACCCTGCTGCTCGAGGCCACGTCCGAAGAGGTCGAGGAGCTGGCCGATGCCGAGCAGGACAGCGTCCGTGAACGCCAACTGCGCCAGTTCCTCGTCGACCTGTCGGGTCCACTGGAACCCGAAGAGGTGATGTCACGCAGCGTCGTGGAGCTTCGCAAGCTCCTCGAGGCCGACGCCGTGGTGATCACCGCACTGGACGGCGACCGCTTCGCCGAGCCGCGCTGGGCCGCCCCGGTGCGGACCGACCTCGCAGCCACCGGCACCACGGCGTCCTGGGCGGTCGACGCGCTGCCGATCACCCGCAACCCCGTGATCGGCGTGCGGTCCGACCAGGGCATGATGAGCGTCGGGCGGTGGCGATGCGACACCGCCGCGGACCTGGTCGTGCTGGCCGCACGACCGCGGCGACGGTGGGCCGCGCGACTGCTCGGCGATGCACTGACCGTGCTGGTCCCGATCCGCGACCGCGCCCTGGAACTCCAGCGGGCCCGTGCCGGCAACGCCGCACCTCACGGCGCTCCATCCTCCACGGACCGCCCGTGATCTCCGGACGGGCGGCGGGCACCGACGGCACGCCCAACGGTCGTGTGACGACGGCCATGGCACGGCGAGCAGCCGACCGTGCGGAGGACGGCGCCGAGACGCCGCCGGGACGTCCGGACTGGTTGACATCGTCGGCTCGGACGTGGTGGGGCCTGGCGGTCGCGTTCGTGCTCCCGGTGGTGTTCGCGCTCGTGCTGATGCCGTTCCGCGACACCGTCGAGGGCGCCGTGTTCGGGCTGCTGATGCTGGTTCCGACGACGCTTGCAGCCGCGATCGGCGGACCCGTTCCTGCCGCGGTCGCGGTCGTCGTCGGCAGTACCGCCCACAACCTGATGTTCACCCAGCCCTACATGACGCTGCGGGTCGCCGACACCACCGACGTGACCGGGCTGGTCGTCCACATCGTGGTCGCGGTCGTGGTGTCGCTGGTGGTCGTGCGCGAACAACGTGCCGCCCGCCGTGCGGAGACCCGTGAGGAAGCCGCCGCCCGGGTCCGCCTGCTCGAAGAAGTCGACCGCGTTCGCACGGCGATCCTGGGTGCGGTGTCCCACGACCTGCGCACGCCACTGGCCGCGATCGCGGCCGCCGGATCCGAACTGCAGGCCAGCGACGTCGCGTTCAGCGACGACGACCGTGCCGTGCTGGCAGCCACGATCACCGAACAGGCACGACGGCTCGACCGGACCGTCGCCAACCTGCTCGACGCCGGACGTCTCGAGGCCGGCCAGGTGGACGTGCAGTCCGAGGCCGTCGACGTCCGCGACCTCGTCGAGGAATGTCTGGCAGGCGTGCCCGATGCCACCACCCACCGGGTCACCGTCGAGGTGCAACCCGGCACGCCGCCCCTGTGGGTCGACCCGGTCCTCATCGAGTCGGCCCTGCGCAACCTGGTCGACAATGCCCTGCGTCACTCCCCACCCGACCACCCCGTGGAGGTCTCGGCGTTTCCGGCCGGCGGCGGAGTCGCCCTCACGGTCCGCGATCACGGACCCGGGCTGCCACCGACCGACGACGACCACCTGTTCGACGCGTTCCAGACACGCCGAGACGGCGGGATCGGCCTGGGCCTGGCCATCTGCGCCGGGTTCGTGGCGGCCCACGGTGGCAGCATCGACGTCGTCACCGGACCGGACGGATCCTGCTTCGAGCTGGTCCTGCCGGCGGTCCCGGAGCCAGACGAATGACCATCCGCGTCCTGGTGGTCGACGACGACGACGCCATCCGGCGCGTCGTGGGCACGGGCCTGCGAGCCCGCGGCTACGACGTCGCCGAGGCAGCATCGGCCGAGGCCGGCCTGTCGGCCATCGCCAAGGTGAGCCCGGACTTGGTGATCCTCGACCTGGGTCTGCCCGACGGCGACGGCATCGACGTCTGCGCGACGATGCGCGAGTTCTCGACCGCACCAGTCATCGTGCTGTCGGTCGAACGAACCGACCACCGCAAGATCGAGGCCCTCGACGCCGGCGCGGACGACTTCGTCACCAAGCCCTTCTCGATGGGGGAACTGCTGGCCCGGATGCGCGCCGCGCTGCGACGCACCGAGGTGCCCGACTCGGACCCGGTGATCGAGGTCGGGCCACTCACGGTCGACCGCGGCGCGCGCCGGGTCACGGTCGGCCGACGAGACGTCGACCTCACCGACACCGAGTATCGCGTGCTGGTGGCGCTGGCAGAACACCCCGGCCGGGTCCTGACCCACACCATGCTGCTCGACAGGGTCTGGGGACCGGGCTACGCCCGCGACCTGCACTACCTCCGCGTCTACGTCAGCCGATTGCGCCGCAAGCTCGAACACGACCCGTCCGCCCCCGAGCTGATCGTGACCGTCCCACGCGCCGGGTACCGACTCGAGATCCTCGACGCCCCGGAGGGCGGTGGCTGACCGGGCCGTGCGGCCCGGTGACCTCGACACCGCGTTGACGGGACGTTGAGTGATCTCGCCACCCTGTTGAGCACGCGTTGACCCCACCCGGTCGTAGCGTCCCACCATGCGTCACACCACCGATCATTTGAGGACCCGCCAACTGGCCCGTCGCTGCCTTGGCTGGATGCAGGGGTGGTGGCGAGAGGCCGTCCGTGGCGTCGCGCTGGTGGCCATGGCCATGGCGACGTGGTGGGCCGCGATGCTGCTGGTCACGGTCGCGGCCACCGGAGCATCCTGAAATGGCCGGGATCCTGCTGACCGTGCGGCCATCCAACGCCGACCTGCTGGGGGGCGTGCACCACCTCGGCCGGCTGCTCGCGGTCGTGGGCTATTCGATGCTCGCGCCGCTGGCCGTCGGGGTGGCCCTGCGCGAGTGGCGATCAGTGACCGCGCTCGCGACCTCCGTGGGCGTGACCCTGCTGGTCGCGGCCCTGCTGGAACGCCTCCAGCGTCCGGAGGTCGCGCCGCGGCTGACCTGGGGCACGGGTGCGGCGACGGTCGCGGTGACCTGGTTGGTCGCCCCGGCATTCGGGACCCTGCCGCTGTGGCTGACCGGCGTCTACTCCTCGGGGTTGGACGCCTACTTCGACGGCGTGTCCGCCCTCACCACCAGCGGGCTGTCGCTGGCCCTCGACCTGGACCACCTGCCCCAGTCCCTGAACCTGTGGCGTCACCTCATGCAGTTCCTCGGCGGCCAGGGCATCGTGATCGTCGCGTTCGCGCTCGCCACCAGTTCGGGCGGGAACCTGTCGACCCTGTCGTCCGTGGAGGGCCGCCAGGAACCCATCCTGCCCAACGTCGTCACCACCGCCCGGTTCATCGCCCGGGTCGCGGGCACCTACCTGGCCTTCGGCACCCTTGCCCTGTGGGCTGCGCTGCTGGCCGGCGGGTTCACCCCGGTCCGGGGCCTGCTGCACGCTGCAGACCTGGCCATGGCCGCCTTCTCCACCGGCGGGTTCGCCCCCATGTCGACATCCGTCGGCTACTACCACTCGATCTCGACCGAGCTGGTCCTGTCAGTGTTGATGCTGGCCGGCGCCGCCTCGTTCCACCTGCACTTCCAGCTGTGGAGACACGGTCCCCACGAAATCACCCGCAACTCCGAGTTCCGCACCATGGTCGTCACGCTGACGACGCTGACGGCTGCAACCGTGGTCGGACTGGCTGCGACCGGTACCTACCACGACGTCGAAGCCCTGTTGCGCAAGGGCGCGTTCACCGCCCTGTCCGCCCACACCACCACCGGGTTCGCCGTCGTTGCCGGACCGGCCTACGAAACCCAGTGGGGCGTGCTCGTCCCGGCACTGCTCGTGATCGCCATGGCCATCGGCGCCATGGGTGCATCCACCGGCGGCGGGATCAAGGTCGTCCGCGTCATGCTGGCCGCCAAGGCCGTCGGCGAAGAGATCCGCCGCGCACTGCTGCCCGACGCAGCGGTCGTGGTCAGCCGCTACCACGCCGGCCAGCGCAGACTCCTCAGCGACCGCGCCATCCGCTCCGCCACCCTGGTCGGACTGCTCTTCCTGGGGACCTACCTGCTCGGCAGCCTCGTCGCGCTCGGCTACGGCTACGGACTGGAACAGGCGCTGTTCGAGTCCACGTCCGCAACCGCAACCATCGGACTGACCTCGGGCCTGCTGGCCCCAGACATCCCCGCCCTGCTGAAGGTCACCTACATCGTGCAGATGTGGCTCGGGCGCCTGGAGTTCATGGCCTGCTTCGTCCTCGCCGGCTACCTCCTCACCATCCTGCGAACACGCCGACCATGAACCCGCACCGACGCACCGTCCCACCGGGCACCGCCAAACGCCTGGCCGCCCTGGTCGTCGTCCTGGCCGTGCTGATCGTCGCCCTGGGCTGGCTACGCGCCCGCCTGCCGGGTGGCACACCCGCGCCCGGACCGGTGGCCGGACTGGCACAGCTCCCTCCCCTGGCAACCTGCGACGGCCCATCCACCACGCCCATCCGGATCACCAGCAGCCTCGCCGTGCAGTGCGGCCAACGCTTCGACGACCGCACCATCCACTACGCCGGCGAAGTCGTCGGTGACGTCCTCGAACGCGACCGCGGCGCCTGGGTCCAACTCAACGACGACGCCTACGCCCTGGACCTCGGACCCCTCCCACGAACCGGCATCCAGGCCGGCACCAACAGCGGACTCGCCGTCTGGCTCCCAACCGACGCCGGGACCACGTGGACACCCGGACGACACGACCGTCGCGGCGACGTCCTCGCCATCACCGGAACCTTCCACCACGCCGACCCCGACGACGGCGGAGGCACCACCATCCACGCCCAGTCCATCGCCACCATCGCCCCCGCCACCGCACCCGAACCGCGCGCCCCATCCGGAACGGTCATCGTGCTCGCCGCCACCACCCTCCTGGCAGCAGCAACGCTGCGCACCCGCCCCATCCCCACGCGCCGACCCTGACCCGTGCGGGCCCATCCGTGCCGCGTCGACGAGTGGGTCAGGTGCGTGGGGCGTACATGATGATGGCCATCCCGGCCAGGCACACCGTCGCGCCGATGAGGTCCCAGCGGTCGGGTCGGAAGCCCTCGAACGCCATGCCCCACAGGATCGACCCGGCGATGAAGATTCCTCCGTAGGCCGCGAAGACCCGGCCGAACTCGGCTTCGGGTTGCAGGGTCGCGATCGCGCCGTAGCCGGCCAGGGCGAGCCCGCCCGCGACCACCCATGGCCAGCCGCGGTCGTCGCGCAGACCCTGCCACACCATCCATGCACCCCCGATCTCGGCCACGGCCGCGATCGCGAACAACACCAGCGAACGAGCGACCATCAGGCGACCCCTGGCGAAGGCGAGACGACCGCGGTCATGCTGCCAGCCGTTGGGCGATCTCGTCGTTGTTCGCGTCCAGGACGCAGCCGTGGTCCGCGGCGTCCCACACCTGGGTGTCCAGGAGGCGGTGGGCAGTGCGGTGTGGGGTGCGGTCGAGGTGGCCACACAGCACGCCGTACTCGAGCTCGACGTCCATGAACATGCTCCTTCATCGGTGGTGGTGACGCTAGGACCTTCGACCCGCTCCAACGCGAGGTCGGGTCCGGACGAATTGTTGAGATCGGTGTGAATGCGCGACGGCGGCCAGCCAGGACGACCCACGCGACTGGGGGAGGGCGTGCGACGTGGCGGATAGCGTCGCACGTCGTGCGACGATCGAGGATCTCGTGGAACGGCTCACCATCGGCGTGGTCGGCACCACCCGCAAGCCGGACGAACGCCGGCGTCCCGTCCACCCTGCCCACCTGGACCGCATCGACGTGGCGGTGCGCGAGCACCTCCTGTTCGAGCGTGGCTACGGCGAGCCCTTCGGCGTGGAGGACGACGAGATCGCCCGCCACGTCAGTGGCGTGGTCGATCGCGCAGAACTTCTCGAACGGGCCGAGGTCGTGTTGATGCCCAAGCCCCTGGCCGCCGACGTCGCGGAGATGCGCCCGGGCCAGGTGTTGTGGGGCTGGCCGCACCTGGTGCAGGATCCCGAGGTCACCCAGTTGGCCATCGATCGCCGGCTGTCGGTGATCGCGTGGGAGTCGATGAACCACTGGAACGCCGATGGCTCGTACTCGTTGCACGTGTTCCATCTCAACAACGAGATCGCCGGGTACGCCGCGGTCATCCATGCGCTCCAGTTGCGGGGCGCCACTGGCCACTACGGACGGCAGCTCCGGGCCGCGGTCATCTCCTTCGGGGCGACCGCCCGCGGCGCGGTCCGGGCGCTGGACGCGATGGGCGTCCACGACGTCGAGGTCATCACCCAGCGTGACAGCCCCGCGGTCGCCGCGCCGTTCGCCAACGTGGTGATGGGACGGTTCGAACGACTGGCGGACGATCCGAGCCGGGCACGGGTCCTGCGCCGAGGAGGACCGCAGGCGACCCAGGACTTCCTGGCCGAGCACGACATCGTGGTGAACTGCGTCCTGCAGGACACCACGGCACCACTGGTGTTCGCCGACGACCCGTTCGCCTTCGCGCCGGGCACGATCGTCGTCGACGTGTCGGTGGACGAGGGCATGGGCTTCTCCTGGTCGCGTCCGACGTCGTTCGCCGACCCGATGTTCACCGTCGGCGACCAGGTCCACCACTACGCCGTCGACCACACGCCGTCGCTGTACTGGGAGTCCGCCACGTGGACCATCAGCGAGGCCCTGCTCCCCTACCTGGACGTCGTGCAGCGCGGGCCGGCCACGTGGTCCGACGACCCGACGATCTCGCGTGCCCTGGAGATCGAGGACGGCGAGGTCCGCAACGAGCGGATCCTGGCCTTCCAGCACCGCGCCTCGTCCCATCCGCATGCGGTCCGCAGCAGCTGATCGCTGGCCGTGGGAGGCGTCGTGCACGAGTTGCCTCGAGACGGTGCCAGAACGATTGACAGCACTCCTAGGCTGATCGCACACCCCCGGTTCGGGACACCTCCCATGATGACCACGCTCCAGCGCGACGCCGAACTGATCCGGGCGTCACCGACGCTGCAGATCCTGCAGAGCTCCCTGGCCAGCGTCCTCGTGCTTTCACTGCTCACCCTGGTGGTGGGTGACTACCTCCTGGGGCTGCCCTTCGGTGCCCGGACGATCGTCATTGCCCTGGTCGTGGGGGCGGCGGCTGGACTGGTCGTGCTCTATGCCGTCGTCCATCGTCGGAGACGGAACGCCACCAGCCGGTGAGATCGCCGGGCCTGATGCACGGGCGATCCGACGGCGACCGGGGAGAAGTTGGGAATCGGCGACGGGTCCATACGATGGCAGGACGTCTGTGGGTGAGGGATGCATGCGGTTTCGGCTGCCGGCAGTGGTGGCCCTGATCGTTGTCACTGCGGCGTGCACCGCCACCGAACAGTCCCGACCGCGTCCCGATGCGACGCCATCGGCTGCGTCGTCGACCGAGCCCACCCCGGCAGGTCAGTCGACCAGCGAACCCGCGCCGACCGACGCTGCCCCATCACCCCCTGCCGTGTCCGATGGACTACCCGAGGTCCAGGTCTGGGTCGAGCCGGCCCTCGACGAGGAGGTCGGTGACCAGTTCGACGTCCATCTCGACGAGCTCGTGCGGCATGCGGTGATCGAGGCCACACGACGGCTCCCCTCCCGTACGGAGTCCGTCAGCGTCTCCGTGGCCCAGGAGCCGTCACGAGTCATCATCCCGCACCTGGGTCTGGGGGCGTGGGCGACCCACGACATCGCTGTTGCCGTGGATCCCGACAGCGACCACCTCGGGGCCGGGCTGGCCCACCTGCCGACGCTGGTCGCGCACGAGACCCATCACCCGTGGCGCTCCACCTCCGGCGGCGGAGGTCCCCAGGGACTGGCCGCGGCGGCCGTGGCCGAAAGGTTGGCAGACCACTTCGCACGTGAGGTCCACCCCGAGATTCCACCACAGCCCTGGACCCGGGCCATTCCCGAAGCCAACCACGCGGACTGGTGGAGGCGGTTGACCGCGGCCGACGGCGACGACGTCGACATGGACGACCATGACCGCTGGTTCTTCGGGGCCGGCGACGTTCCCGCGTGGACCGGCTACACCCTCGGGTGGGAACTGGTCGGCGACTACCTCGCCTGCCACGACACGCTTGCCAGTGACCACGTGTCGACGCCGTGGGAACGCATCGTCGCAGGTGCAGGCCACCCGTGGACGCGTCCGGAGAGCAACGAGGCGAAGCCTTGCGGATCTCGCCCGTCGGACGGATGATCACCGGCTGCTCGAGTTCCGGGAGGCTCCGGTCCAGGTGGCAATCCCCGTGCTCCTCCCAAGGCCGCCTCAATGTGGACTGAAAGCCCTCGGAGGCACTCCTCGGGGAACCGAGTACCGTCGCCGCCTTGTTGCTGGCACGGCCGGAGAAGCTCATGATCGAACGATTCGGCCCGGAGACGGCCCTTCTCCTCATCGATGTGCAAGTCGGCGTCAACGACCTGCGCCACTGGGGTGGGCCCGCGGGTCGTCGCAACAACCCGGCAGCCGAGGACATGCAGCGGGCGCTGCTGGCGACGTTCCGAGATGCTGCACTCCCAGTCGCCTTCACCGTGCACGACTCGCGCGAACCTGACTCACCATTGCGCCTGTCCCTCCCGACGGGTCGCCAGATCCCGGGTCTGGAGCCTGCCGGCGGTGATGTCGTGGTGATCAAGCACACCAACAGCGGCTTCGTGGGCACGGGCCTGGAGGTCGACCTGCGCCGGTCGCGGATCAGCCGACTCGTCATCGCCGGGTTCTTCACCAACATGTGCGTCGACACGACGGTCCGGATGGCCGGCAACCTCGGCTTCGACACCTACACCGTCGGTGATGCCTGTGCGACCATCAACCGGGTTGGCCTCGACGGGGTCGACCACGATCCCGAGGTCGTGCACGACCTCAGCCTGGCCTCGCAGAACGGAGAATTCTGCACCGTGCTGTCCACCCAGGACGTCCAGCGGCTCACGTCGGCCGACGTGGCGCAGTTGGATCGTGTCCAGGGCAACGAACCCGCCAGCCCGGCTCCATCCGATCGCACCAACACCAGGATCGACGTCTGAACGTCGACGTCCAGGCACCCCGGTCGACCGGCCGTGAGGTCATTGCGCTGGCTGCTTCGAGCTCGGCGGATGAGTGTCCGGGCGATGAGTTCGTGCACGACGAAGCGTCTGACTTGTCGACGAAGGAGCATCCATGACTGCACCTGGACGCCGAACGGGACCGAGGGTCATCGGCGACATCTCGATGTCGGTCGACGGTTTCGTGACCTGCCCCGACCCGGGCCCCGATCGCGGCCTCGGCCGTGGGGGCGAGCCGCTGCATGCGTGGGCGATCGACAGCACGCACGACGTCGACCGGAACGTCCTTGCGCGCTCGTCCGCGGCGAGCGGAGCGGTGGTGATGGGGCGTCGCCTGTTCGACATCATCGACAGTTCCCACGGTTGGAACGACGAGATGGGCTACGGCGCCGACCAGGCCGCCACGCCGCCCTTCTTCGTGGTGACCCGGTCGCCACCCGCCCGGGTCCGGCTGGACCTGGACTTCACCTTCGTCGACACACCGGCCGAGGCCATCGAGCGCGCCCGGACAGCGTCGGGCGAGCAGGATGTCGTCGTGATGGGCGGAGCCATGGTCCTGCGCTCCTGCCTCGACGAGGGGTTGCTCGACGAGCTGCGCCTGCACGTCGCGCCGATCCTGCTCGGCGGCGGCACCCCGTTGTTCGATGCTGTCGACCGCCGGGAGTTGGGCCAACGCGAGGTCGTGGTGTCGCCCCACGCCACCCATCTCACCTATCAGCTTCGTTGATCGACGGCCGTCGCGGCAGGCCGGATCCCGAGGTTGGCCCATCCTCGGACCAGGGGACGGCACGACCGAGGAGGCGGCGCGGATTCAGTCCTCGATGACGTCGAGCCCCTGTGCTCGCAGGTCGGGTGGGCTCGACGATGATTCAGGTTCCCGTCGCGACCCGTGGGCCGCCAGTCTGTTGGCGATGCGCCTCGATCACGTCGTGGACGGTTGCGAACACGGCGTCGTCGCCGACCAGTTCCAGCGTTCCGAACGTCTCGAGTTCGTCGCGGACGTCGTCGGAGAGCCCGGACAGGACGAGCTTGGCGTCGTGGCCGGCCAGCTGGCCGACGACCTGGCGCAGCGTCTCGGCGGCGGAGTAGTCGACGTCGGCGACCGAACTGGCCTCGAGGCAGAACCAGTCGATCGGCGGGTCGACCTGCTCGACCAGTTCGAGCACTTCCTCGGCGAACTGGTTGGCGTTGGCGTAGTAGAGGCTGTGGGCGAAGTGGTACACGACCAGGCCGGGGCGCAGCGTCCTGGCCGTGTCGAGGGGAAACGATTCGATCACGCCGTCCGGGTTGCGTGCCACCAGCGTGTTGCGTGGCTTGTAGCTGCGACGCAGGTGGATCACGATCGACAGGAAGATGGCCAGCAGGATCCCCTGCAGGACGCCGACGAAGACGACCACGACCGCCGTCAGCAGGGCGACCCAGAACTCCTCGCGTCGCAGGCGGAAGATCTTGCGCATGCCCGCGACGTCGACCAGGTCGAGTCCGATCAGGAACACGACGGTGGCCAGGACGGCGGTGGGCAGGTACTGCAGCGGCTCGGTCAGGAACAGCAGCACCACGACCACGATCGCCACCATGGTGAGGCTCGTGACCTGGGTCCGACCGCCGACGCTGTCGGCCATCTGGGTCTTGGTGGGGCTGCCGTTGACGGCGAACGCCCCGGTCAGTCCGGCCGCGACGTTGGACAGCCCCAGGCCGACCAGGTCGGTGTCCTCGTCGAACGACTCGTCGTACTTCGCGGCGTAGGCCCGCGACGTGGCCGCACTCTGGGCGAGGATGACGACGAACAGCGACACCGCGACACCCACCAGTACGGCGATGTCGCTGGTGTCCACCGATGGGAAGGTGAGGCTCGGCAGGCCGCTCGGGAGGGGGCCCAACGTGGCGATCCCGTGGTCGGTGAAGTCCCACGCCGCGCTCGCCACGATCGCGCCGACCACCGCGACCAGCGTCCACGGGAAGGACCGTGACAGCAGCCGCCCCCCTCGGATGACCACCGCGACCCCGAGCGCGACGCCCACCGTGGCGAGGCTGGCCTGCGACAGGTCCGCGACGACGTTGACCAGTTGCGCGACCGGTCCGGACCCCTCCTTGGGCAACCCGAACATGTCCGGGACCTGACCGACCGCGACCTGGATCCCGACACCCGTGAGGAACCCGACCAGCACCGTTCGGGACAGGAAGTCGGCGATGAAGCCCAGCCGCGCGACCCGGGCGAGCAGCAGGAGGATGCCGGTGATGATGGCCACCATCCCGGCCAGTGCGACATAGTCGTCCGTCCCGGCGGACGCCATCCCGGCGATCCCGGCTGCCAGCAGTGCCGCGGTCGCCGAGTCCGCACCGACAACCAGGTGGCGGGACGAGCACAGGATCGCGAACACCGCGGTCGGGACCACGAGGGTGTACAGGCCCGTGATGATCGGCATCCCCGCGATCGTTGCGTAGCCCAACGCCGTCGGGATGGCGAGTGCTGCGAGCGTGATGCCGGCAAGGAGGTCGCGAGGCAGGGCGGCTCGGTCCAGTGGGCGGATCCCGGCCAACAGGGCAGGTCCGGATGTTCGTGCCATCGACGCCTCGTTTCTCGGGCGGGTGAGGTGGGGATCACCCCTGTTGTGATGGCCCGGTTTGGTGCGTGCGAGCCTGCAGCTCTGCGCGGCGCCATGGCGCGACGCCGTCGATCTCGGCGTCCAGCGAGAGGCTCAGCACGGTTCGCACGACCACGAGGACGGCCAGGATCAGCACGCTCTCGAGGGTGCTCTCGACGGCCACGGTCTTGACGACGTCTGCTGCGACGAGGACCTCGAGGCCGAGCAGCAGGGTGCGACCGAAGCGCCGGCGCATCGACTCGTACAGGCTCGGGCCCGAGGCGCGTTCGACGACCGCCCGAACGGCCGTGAAGACGGCGCCGAGGATGAGGATCGCGACGCCGACCACCTCGAAGGCCTGCGCGACCAGGTCCATGGTTTCCGTGAGTTCCATGCGCCGCTCCTCTGGTCGCCGCGATCACCATCCGTCCGGGGGACGTTCGCGTTCGCGCTCCAGGTCGTAGCCCAGGACGGCAACCAGTTCCTGGGGCGACGCACCGGCCTCTCAGGCAGTCCCCATAAGGTGGGCCTTGGCGGCGGAGAAATCGGCGTCGTTGATCGTGCCGTCGTCGTGCAGCCGGGCCAGCTTGGCGAGTTCGTCCGACAGGCTGGTCGTGCCCGCAGCCGACTGGATGTAGTCCCTCGTGGCCGCGTCCTGTGCCTGGGCGTCCGCCACGGCGCGGTTGCGCATGTCGTCGCCTCGGGCGATCAGGTAGACGAACACGCCCAGGTAGGGAAGGACGATCACGAAGATCGACCACATCGTCTTGCCCCAGCCGGACAGGTCGGCGCTGCGGAAGATGTCGCCGAACACCTGGAAGAGCAGCATCATCCAGATGAAGAACAGGAAGAACCAGAAGATCGAGAGCAGGACGTCTCCGGTACCCATGGTGGTGACTCCTCGGGGTCAGGATCCCGGTGCCCGGGATCGGATGCTGGAGGCGCACCATCTGTGTTGTCGCGCTGGTCTCCAACGATGGGCACCATCGTGCGGTCATGCCGGTCGCTCGGCATCATCCGCTTCGGACGAGATGCCTGACGGGCGACGCGTGCGGCTTCGGCTGGTTTCGGTCGGTCCCCGTCCCTAGAGTCGGAGATTGCGGCCAGCCGTCGGCGGGCTCGAGGGTCCGGGCACGGGGAGAAGCGAGCGTGGATGAGTCCGCACCGCCCGTCTCGACCGCGGTCGAGCGGCCCTCCACCTTCCCGCTGGACGCGTCCAGGCTCCGTCTGCCGTTCGTCCGCCCGGGCATCGTCCGGCGCTCGATCGTGCTGGAACGGCTCGATGCCGAGGAACCGTCGTCGGTCCTGTTGGTCGTGGCGGGTGCGGGCTACGGCAAGACCACGATGCTGCACCAGTGGGTGACCGGACGGACCGGCGCCGTCGCGTGGCTGAACCTCGCCCCCGAGGACAATGATCCCACGGTCCTGTTGACCTATCTCGCCACGGCGCTCGGGAGCGTGGTGGCGCTCGATTCGGACGTGTTCGCCGAGCTTGCCAACGAGTATCCGTCCACGACGCTGGTCTCCCAGCTGGTCGCCAACTCCCTCACCGATCCTGCCGAACCGGTCGTGCTGGTCCTTGACGACCTCCACGCGCTCGTCAACCCTGCGTGCCTCGACGTCGTCGATCGCCTGGTGCGCCAGGCCTCGCCGACGGCGCGCGTCGCGCTGTCCAGTCGTCGGATGCCCGGGGGCTCGATCCCCCGCCTGCGTGCACGGGGAAGTGTGGTCGAGGTCGGGCCCGACGACCTGGCCATGGGACCGGCGGAGGCCACCGAACTGTGGGCCGGCTCGGGTCTCGAGTTGTCCGCGGCCGATGCCGAGCCCCTCGTCGAGGTCACCGAGGGATGGCCGGTGGCGCTGTACCTGGCGGCCCGGTCCGCCCGTGCCCGGGACGCGTCCGGGCAGGTCCCGGCGCGTGGGGTGTCCGGACGCTCGGTCGTCGAGTACATCCATGCCGAGCTGCTGTCGTCGTTGGACGCCGAGACCGTGCAGTTCCTGACGCGGTCGGCGGTCCTGGACCAGATGTCGGGCCCCTCCTGCGACGCGGTCCTGCGGACCTTCGGCTCGGGCGAGCGCCTCGAGGAGTACGCCCGGGTCAACCTGCTGGTGGTACCACTGGACGAGGACGGGACCTGGTACCGGTACCACCACCTGTTCCGCGACCTGTTGCTCGCCGAGCTGGACCGCCGCGAGCCCGGGCTGGTCCACGAGCTGCAGGCCCGCGCCGCGCAGTGGCACCAGGCCCACGGATCCATGGACGAGGCCGTCGAGTACGCCATGGCCGCCGAGGACGTCGGTCGTGCGGCGTCGATCGTGGCCAACCACGTACCGAAGCTGTACCAGCAAGGTCGCTCGGAAACGCTGGCGCGGTGGTTCGCGTGGTTCGACGCTCGCGATGCCATGGTCTCCCACGCCCCGGTGGCGGTCGCCGGCGCATGGTGGGCAGCCCTGCAGGGCCGTGCAGCCATGGCAGACCGGTGGGCGACGGCGGCGGCCCAGGCCCGACGTCGCGACAGCGCCGGGGCCGACCTGGGTCGCGCCATCGACGGTCCCATCGCGCTCGTCGAGGCGGTCCTGTGCCGTCATGGCGTCGCCCGGGCGCTCGACGACATCGTCACCGCGGAACGCCTGTTTCCCCCGGACCACCCGTGGCGTCACGCACTGCTGCTCATGGCCGGCGTCACCAGGCTGGCCACGGGAGCGTCGTCGGCCGCCGATCGGGTGCTGGTCGAGGCGACGGAGGTTGCGCAGGAGAACGGTGCTGGTCCAGCCCTTTCCACCGCACTGGCCGAGCGAGCGCTTCTCGCGCTGGCCCGTGGCGAGGGTGACGAAGCTCGCCGGCTGGGCAACCGGGCCGTCGACGTGGTCGAGCAAGGTCGGCTTCGGGGCGACGCAGGCAGCGCCGTGGTGTTCGCCGTCGCCGGCCGTATTGCCAGTCGTGACGGCGACCGTCAGCGTGCCCGCGCGCTGCTCGCAGGCTTCCAGCGGGCTCGCGGTGGACTCACCCACGCGATGCCACTCCTCGCGGTCCAGGCCAGGGTCGAAGCCATGCGGGCCCTGCTCGCCCTGTCCGATGGCGCCGGCGCGCGAACCCTGCTCCGCGAAGCCGACGAGATCGTGCGCATCCGGCCCGGACTCGGACAGTTGGAGGCCCAGGTGGAGGATGTGCGTGCCCTGGTGGACGCGATCCCCGCCGACGTGCTCGGGGCGTCCACTCTCACGGAGGCGGAACTGCGCCTGCTCCCGCTGCTGCAGACCCACCACACCTTCCGGGGCATCGGCGAACAGTTGTTCCTCTCCCCCAACACGGTCAAGACCCAGGCCATCTCGATCTACCGCAAGCTGGGCGTCTCGTCACGCAGCAGCGCGGTCGCCAGCGCCGTGGAGATGGGCCTGCTCGACGGGTGACCCCCGTTGACGGTCACCGTGTGTCGAGGGTCGTCAACCCGCGGCTCCCTGGCCCACGGCCTGCATGGCTGCGTGTTCGTGCAGGTCCTGTTCGGCCTCGTGGTGGCCTGGCTTGAGGTCGAAGACCACCTTGTGCACCGTGCCGGTGAAGGCGTAGGGGGCCCGGTCGCGGTAGTCGCGATCGACCACCAGGCCGTTGTCGCGGCCGACGTCCATGCCGGCGTAGGTCGAGAACGCCACCGGCACGGTCCGGTCGATCCGGCCCCCGCCGATCTGGTCGCCGTTCGCCCACAGCGACACGTTCCCGGCCGTTCCCGGTACGGGCTCGTCGGCCTCGAACAGCATCGTGACCTGGACGTCGCCGGTGGGCAGGGGATCGTCCGAGGTCTGCACGAACGTGTCCACCCCGAGGAAGGAGTAGGTGTGGCGCAGCCGACCGTCCGGGTCCACCCACAGCGCGAACCCGCCCATGTCGTCGGCGTTCGCGACCAGCACGCCCTCGGCGCCGGCCTCGGGGACGGTGAGTTCGGCCTCGATCGCGTACGACCTGCCGTAGACCCGTGGGACCATCCCGCGTTGCACGTTCTGGACGTCGCCCTGGAACGTGTACCGGCTCACCGTCGGCATCGGGGGGAGGAGCCCGAAGAAGATCGACATCCCGCCCAGCAGCGGCAGCACCCGGTGTCGCTCCGCCTCGCTCCAGAACAACTCCTTGAGCTCCGCCAACCGCTCCGGGTGCTCGTCGGCGAGGTCGACCGCCTGGGAGAAGTCGTCCGTGAGGTGGTACAGCTCCCACTGGTCGGCCTCGGGGTCGTAGACCCCGGGTGCGAACCGCTGCATCGTGGCTGGTGTGAAGTCCCACGGGACCCGGTCGAGCCGTGCACAGGCCCACCAGCCGTCCTTGTAGATGGCGCGGTTGCCCATGGACTCGAAGTACTGGACGGTGTGGCGCTCCTCGGCATCGGCGTCGTCGAAGGTGTGGGAGAAGCTCGTGCCGTCCATCGGTTCCTGCGTGATGCCGTCGACCGTGTCCGGCTCGGGGATGCCAGCGGCCGCGAGGATCGTCGGACCGATGTCGATCGCGTGGGTGAACTGGCTGCGCAGCTCGCCCCGGGCCGCGATCCGCTCCGGCCATGCCATGACCATCGGGTTGCGGGTCCCGCCCAGGTGGCTGCCGGTCTGCTTGCCCCACTGGAACGGGGTGTTGCCCGCCCAGGCCCATGCCGAGGCATAGTGGGGGGCGGTGTCGATGCCGCCCAGGGCGTCGACGCCACCGTGGCGATCGATGAGCTCGAGCTGCTGTTGGGGGGTCAATGGCACCCCGTTGAGGAAGGTGGTCTCGTTGAACGACCCCGTGATGGTCCCCTCCATGCTGGCACCGTTGTCGCCCCAGATGTAGATGACCAGCGTGTTGTCCAGGTCACCCATCTCCTCGATCGAGTCCAACAGGCGCCCGACGTTCCAGTCCGCGTTCTCCGAGAACCCCGCGTAGACCTCCATCTGGCGGGCGTAGAGGGTCTTCTCGGCATCCGACAGCGAGTCCCACGCCGGGAACAGGTCGGGTCGTTCGGTGAGCTCGGCGTCCGCGGGCACGATGCCCAGCTCCTTCTGCCGCGCGAACACCTCCTCGCGGTAGGCGTCCCAGCCAGCGTCGAACCGGCCGGCGTACTTGTCGGCCCAGGACTTGGCGACGTGGTGCGGGGCATGGGAGCAGCCCGTCGAGTAGTACATGAACCAGGGCTTGTCCGGATCCTGGGCCCGCACCGCGTGCAGCCACTCCACGGACTTGTCGGTGATGTCGTCGGGGAAGTAGTACTGCTCGCCGTCCGTGCGTTCCGGGACGCCGATCGTGGCGTTGTCCTGGGTGATGATCGGGTCGTACTGCCCGGCTGCGCCACTCAGGAACCCCCACCAGTGGTCGAAGCCCCAGCCACTCGGCCAGCGGTCGAACGGACCGGCTGCTCCCTGGACGTTGTCCGGGGTCAGGTGCCACTTGCCGAACCCGCCCGTCACGTAGCCGTTGTCACGCAGGATCCGGGCGACTGGCGTGCAGCTCTTCGGGACGGCGGCGGTGTAGCCCGGGAACGGGCCCGGGTATTCGGCGATGCTGCCGAACCCGACCCGATGCTGGTTGCGGCCGGTGAGCAGGGCGGCACGGGTCGGTGAGCAGATGGCGGTCACGTGGAACCGGTTGTAGGCCAGGCCCATGTCGTGTACACGGGTCATCGCCGGGGTCGCGATCGGGCCGCCGAACGTGTCGGGATTGCCGAATCCGGCATCGTCGATCAGCACGACCAGGACGTTGGGGGCATCGGCCGGCGGTCGGGGTTGCATGACCACGGTCCAGTCGGGGACCGAGTCGCCGATCGTGCGGCCGGCCACGCCGGCGAAGGACGGGTCGTGCAGCGGCAGCACGGTCCGATCGGGATCGAACTTGCCGGCGGCCTCCGTCAGCGCAGCCCGCAGTTCGCCGATCGAGTCGCCGGTCATCTCGACCCGCGACTTGCCTGGTGAACCGTCCAGTGCGCGCTCGGCCGTGAGGAGATCGTCCCCGTCGACCAATGCCAGGATCACCGCCGTCCCGGGCGTCAACCGTTCCCCGATGCCCGTCTCGAGGCCGTCCTCGAGGCGGTGCCCGGCGAACCGTCCCACCAGGGCCCCGGCGGCCGTGCCGACCGCCACCGACGCCAGCAGCGGGGGTGCCGCCAGGCCGACCAACACACCGACGCCGCCACCCCACCCCATCCCCTTGCGGCCCAGGCGGTCACCGGTGTTCCTCACCCGGACCTGGCCGTCGTCATCGCGTTCGACCAGGATCACCCCATGCGTTCGGATCTCCTTGTCGCCAGCGAGCGCAACGAAGGCCTCGAAGTCCTCCTCTGCGGCATCGCCGCTCGGGTAGGCGGCCAGCAGCAACTGTGACGTGTCGGTCATGTCGTCGGTCCCCTGTGAATGATCGAGGCAGCCGCCTCGAACCGGATCCGGCCCACCATCGCTGATCGGCGGTCGACGCCAGAGGATCCGGGTGACACTGACCATACGACCGTCAAGGCTGGGCGCCATCATCTGATCCGGATGACCTCGGACAACCGCGCCCGGAGGGGAAACTCAGCTGTCCCGGGCGGCGCGGGCGAGGCGGCGACGCAGGGTCGCGATCTGGTCGTCGAGGTCCTCGTGCCAGCCCTGCGCACTGTGCGGTGGGAGGTCGGCGCGGGCCTGCTGGAGCTCACGCAGGCGGGTGCGCATGGCCGCCACCTCGTCAGGCCCGGGCGCCGCCGACTCCGCCGATGCCCGGTCCCCGCGCTCCTCGGATCGGCCCGCGCCCGACGCGATCACGTGAACAAGTCGTCCAGGCGGGCCTTGGTCTCGTCGTCCATGGCCTCGAGCACGTCCAGCGCCTCCATGTTCTCGTGCACCTGCTCGACCCGCGACGCACCGGTGATGACGGTCGACACGTTCGGGTTGGCCACGACCCACGCCAGCGCGACCTGGGCCATCGACGCATCGAGCTCCCCCGCGATGGACTCCAGTTCGCGCAGGTCGTCGTGGTAGGACTCGTCGGTCAGGTGCTCCTGGAGCCACTCGAAGCCCTCGAGCGCACCACGCGAGTCGTCCGGGACGCCGTCGAGGTACTTGCCGGTCAGCAGTCCCGAGCCCAGCGGCGACCACGTGGTCAGCCCCAGCCCGATGTCCTCGTACAGCCGCGCGTACTCCTTCTCGACCTTGCGTCGCGCCACCATGTTGTACTGCGGCTGCTCCATGACGGGCTTGTGGAGGTGGTGGCGCTCGGCGATCTCCCAGGCGGCACGGATCTCGTCGGCGGACCACTCGGAGGTCCCCCAGTAGTGCGCCTGGCCCCGGCTGACCATGTCCGACATCGCCCAGACCGTCTCCTCGATCGGGGTGTCGGGGTCGGCCCGGTGGCAGAACACCAGGTCGACGTAGTCCAGCCCGAACCGCTCCAGTGAGCCGTCGATGGCCTGGCTGAGGTACTTGCGGTTGAGCGTGTTGGACATGTTCACGTCGTCGTGGATGCCCCAGTACAGCTTGGTCGAGACCAGGTAGCTCCAGCGTGGCCAGTCCAGCTCGCGCAGGGCCGCGCCCATGATCTCCTCGGACTTGCCACCGGCGTAGGACTCGGCATTGTCGAAGAAGTTCACCCCGTGGGACCGGGCGGCGTCCATCTGCTCGGCGGCGGCGTCGACGGCGACCTGGTTGTCGTAGGTCACCCACGACCCGATCGACAGGGCACTGACCTTGACACCGGTGCGGCCGAGACGGCGATAGATCATGTCAGCCATGGGAGAACTCCTGGAAATCGAGGGTCGGAAGTGAGACGCGTGGCACCCGAGGGCGGCCGCATCCCGTCGACATCGAGGGTAGGGAGTGGGTCCGAGCTCCGTCCGGTCCGTTCGGGTCCGTTCGGGGTCCTCGGTGACCGTGGCGGAACGTGGTGGGAGCGTCCGGCGGACCGATCTCGCGTGGGATCAGGCCAGGGCCCACGTCGCCGTGATCGCCACCGTGACCTCGTCGGTCCCGGACACCACCGGGACGGCCTCGGCCATCGCCCGCAACGGACGCGGCTGGCCACCCGGCCCGGCCGGGTGCTCGGTCAGCTCGGCCAACCCGCCCAGCTCGCGACCGGCCAGCTCGGCCAGCTGGGTGGCCGCCTCCCGGGCGTCGGCCACCGCGGCGTCCCGGGCCCGTGCGCGCAGGCCCGACTGGTCCGAGGCGCGCTGGTGCAACGACCGGACCGCGACGTCGTCACCCGCAGCGTTCACGACCGCACTGACGACGGTGCCGGCCCGGTCCACCGGTGCCACGACCGACACGACCTGGCTGGCGCGGTGCCCCCGTGGCCGTCCCTGCTGGTCGTGGTCCGTGGCCAGGGTCAGTCCGGTGGTGGCACGAGCGGTGGCCGGACCGTCGTCGAGCACCGCGAACACGACCGCCACGGCACCGGCCAGCCCGTCGAGCGCCTCGGCGGCCAGCCCGCGTCGGACCGTGACCTCCAACTCGATGACTGCCTCGTCGGCGATGCCCGCGACGCTCCCGCGGCCGGTGACGGTGATCGACATGGTGACTCCGTGGTCAGCCGCGCTCGAGATGGTCGCGGACGTGGTCGTCGACGAGCGCGTGGGTCGGGAAGTTCAGCGGGGTGATCGACACCATCCCGGCCTGGGCAGCTGCGATGTCGGTCACCGCGGTCCCGGCCGTGGCCACGACGTCGAGCACCTCCAGGCCGCCGTAGCTGGCGGCCCAGCGACCGTCGGTGTCGGGCAGCATCATCGGTCCGTAGCGGGTCGGCGCCAGCGTGGTGACCCGCCACGGCGTGTCGTCGTCGGTTCCCCACGGCAGGTTGACCGACACCAGGTCGCAGCCACCCACCAGCCCCGAGACGAGCACCTCGTCGAGCACGCGGCGGGCCTGGCCGGCGAGCCGCACCCAGCCGGCCCGGGCCGCCGGCTCGGCGATCATCCGACGCCACCCGGCCCAGTCGTCGTCCATGGTGCCGGTCGACAGCGCCACCGCCGTACGCCCCAGCAGGACCGCCTCGGCCGCCGCGCCGATCGTGCCCGAGGACAGCACGAAGGCGCTGCCGTGGTTGTGCCCGAGGTTGATGCCCGACACGACCAGGTCGGGTCCGGGCGCCAGCAGGCCGCAGCCGATCTGGGCGGCGTCGGCTGGGCTGCCGGTGGTCGCCACCACCGTGCGCCCGCCCCGCTCGGCCTCCGCGACGGTCACGTCGGCGAACCGCGTCATGGCCTTGCCGCTCCAGGACCGCTCGCCGTCGGGCACCACGATCCGGACCTCGCCCAGGTCGTCGAGCGCGTCCGCCAGCGGCAGCAGGGCCGGCGAGTCGACGCCGTCGTCGTTGGTCACGAGGATCGACCGACCGTCCGGACCACCTGGCAGGGCCGGCGCGACGTCGGTCACGCCAACGACTCGCGCAGGGCCCGCACCACCATGTCGACCGCGACGAGGTTTCGCCCGCCCCGGGGGATCAGCACGTCCGCCCACCGCTTCGACGGCTCCACGAACTCCAGGTGCATCGGCCGCACGGTCTCCTCGTACTGGCCGAGCACCGAGGCGACCGACCGGCCCCGCTCCTCCACGTCCCGTCGCAGCCGGCGCAGCAGTCGCAGGTCGGCCTCGGTGTCCACGAACACCTTGACGTCGAGCAGGTCCCGCAGCGACGCCGAGGCGAACAGCAGGATCCCCTCGGCCAGGACGACCGGGCGCGGCTCGAGTCGACGGACCTCTGCGTGGCGGACGTAGGTGGCATAGTCGTAGGTCGGGACGTCGACCGCCTTGCCCCGCCGCAGGTCGTGCAGGTGCTGGGTGAACAACGCGTCGTCGAAGGCGTTGGGGTGGTCGAAGTTGACGGCACGCCGCTGTTCCATCGGCAGGTTCGACAGGTCGTGGTAGTACGCGTCGTGCGGCAGGACCGCGACGTTGCCGGGGCCGAGCGCGTCCAGGATGGCGGTCACCACCGTGGTCTTGCCCGACCCGGAGCCACCGGCGATGCCGACCACGAGGGGCCGGTCGGGGTGGGGGATGTCGGGCTGGTGCACGGTCGCGTCGTTCCTGGTCCGGGATTGGTGGAACGATACGGCACCGGTCGTCGAGGGGTCGTAGGGTGGCCGGACCGCCACGACCCCGGGGATCGCCATGCCGCGCCGGTTCGACGCCGTCATCGCCGCGAGGGACCGTTCGATCGGGCCGTCCGCGACCGTCAAGCGGACCCTGCCCTCCGGGCGGCGCCGGATGGTCGGCCCGTTCATCTTCTCGGACCAGTTGGGTCCACTGGTCTACGAGCCCGGCGAGGGCATGGACGTGCGTCCCCATCCCCACGTCGGGCTGGCCACCGTCACGCTGACGTTCCGTGGCACGATCGTGCACCGGGACTCCACGGGGGCCGAGCAGACGATCCGCCCGGGCGAGGTGAACTGGATGACGGCCGGACACGGCATCGTCCACTCGGAGCGCTCCCCGCTGCCCGACCGTCCGGGCGACACCGTCGAGTTGCTCCAGACCTGGGTGGCGTTGCCCGACGAGGCCGAGCACGTCGAGGGAGCGTTCGAGCACGCCGGCCACGGCGACCTGCCGACCCACACCGCCGACGGCGTGACCACGACCGTGATGGTCGGTGACTACGACGGCGTGGCGTCACCCGTCGCGGTGGCATCGCCCATGCTGCTGGTTGCTGTCGACCTCGAACCCGGTGCGACCCACGCGCTGGCCGAGGGGCATCCGGAGCGTGGCGTCCTGGCCCACACCGGCGACGTCGTCGTCGACGGCATCGACCTGCCGCACCACTCCCTGGGGGTGCTGGACGGCGGCGGGACCCCGACGATCACCAACCCGTCGGACGAGCCCCGCCGGGTCGTCCTGCTGGGCGGCGCCCCCGTTGGCGAGCGCCACATCGCCTGGAACTTCGTCGCCTCGACCCGCGAGCGCCTCCGGGAGGCCGCCCGCGACTGGGACGAGCACCGCTTCCCGACCGTGCCGGGCGACGACGACGAGCGCGAGGAGCTGCCCGACAGCATGCGTGGCTGAGACGGGCGGCCGCCGCGACGGTGCTCAGGCCGGCACGGCCCGGCGAGGCCGGCGCGACGCCGACCGCGCCGCGACCCGTTCGGCGACGAACCGCGCGTCGCGCCCGACCCCGTGGACCTGGCCGGACGACAGCGACCGCTGGAAGTGGAGTCCGACGAAGAACAGCCCGGGCTCGTCGCTGCTGACCCCCCGGTCGTGGCGCGGGTCCCCCACCTCGTCGAACACGTCCAGGTCGATCCAGCGGGGCAGGCCGGACTGGTAGCCGGTGGCCCACACCACGTTGGCGACCTCCAGGCGGCTGCCGTCGGCCAGGAACGGCTGGCCGTCCTGGATCCCCTCGACCGGTCCGACCCGCTCGATGCCCACCGCCTCGACCTCTGCCGGCGTGGTGCGCACCAGCCCGGCGGGCTGGTGCAGCAGTTTCGGGCGCGCCCGACGCCCGATGGGCGTGTCCACGCTCAGCACGCGGTGGTAGATCCCGCGCAGCACCAGCGTGACCAGCCACTGGTTGCGTGGCTTCTCGACGTCGAAGGGGATGTGGCCGGGATGGTCCCCGGCCACCACGACCTCGTGGGACTTCACCAGCTCCATGGCGATCTCGATGCCGGAGTTGGCGGCCCCGACCACCAGGACCGGGCCGGGCTGCAGCTGGTCGGGACGCCGGTAGTGGCTGCTGTGCAGGGCGACCACGTCGTCGCCCAGGTCCGCGGCGAAGTCGGGCAGGCGGGGCTGCTGGTAGTTCCCCATCGCCACGACCACGTCGGCCGCCCGCCACTGCCCCGCCGTCGTGGCGAGCACGAAGCGACCGTCGTTGCCACGGGAGACCGCCTGCACCCGGACACCCGATCGGACCGGCAGGTCGAACTCGTCGGCGTAGGCCGCGAGGTAGTCCGCCATCTCGTCCTTGGTCGGGAAGGTGTCGGGGTCACCCGGGAACGCCATGCCGTCCAGCCCGTTGACGTGGTTCGGGGTGAACAGGCGCAGCGAGTCCCACCGCCGGCGCCAGGCGTCCCCGATCCGCTCGGCGGCGTCGAGGATCACGAAGTCCTGTCCGAGCCGCGCCAGGTGGTGCCCGACGGACAGGCCCGCCTGGCCACCCCCGACGACGATCGTGTCGACGTCCTGCTCGATCGTGGTCGTGCCTGGGTCCGTGGTCGCCATGCCGTGCTCCTCCGGGTCGCGTGTGCACCGGTCAGTGGCGGTTCCGACCGTACGAACGACCGCGCCGGGATCGCATCCGGCAACCCACCCATTGGTCCGGACCACGACGATGGGTCATTCGGTGCAGGTCGGCGGCCCGCGGTACCGCCACCGACGACATTCGGGGGCTGTCACCGGGATGGACCCACGACCTCGTGCTCGTAGGCCCAGGCCGTCGCTGCCGCACGCGAGGACAGGTCGAGCTTGGTGTAGATGTTGCTGAGGTGGCGCGCGACCGTCTTGTCGCTGATGAACAGTCGCTCGGCGACCGCGCGGTTGGTCTTTCCCGTGGCCACCTCGCTGAGCACCTCGATCTCGCGCTCGGTGAGCCCTCCTGGTGCAGCGGGCTCGTCGTCGAACAGCCCGTCCACCAGGTCGGCCAGTGGCGCAGCGCCGAGGTCGGCCGCGGTCCGACGCACGGCGTCCGCCTCGATGCGGGCCGTGTCGAGGTCCCCCGTGTCCCGACACGCCCGTGCCACCAGCAGCCGGGTCATGGCGACCTCGTGGGGGATCCCGAGGGACCGCCACGTCTCGCACGCCACCCGCAGGTGGGCCAGGGCCGCCGGGGGACGCCCCTCGGCGAGGCACACCGCCCCCAGGGCACGCTCGGCGCTCGCCCGGACCCACTCGACGTCGAGCCGGTCGTCGAGTCCTGCCAGCCGTTCGGCGGTCGAGCGGGCACGCTCGACCTCGCCACCGGCCAGGCGCGCCTCCACCAGGGCGGGGAGGAGCGTGGCGCGTTCCAGCTCGCCGCGCGCCGCGTCCACCAACCGTTCCAGGGCGTTGGTCGCGCGGTCGACCTCGCCCTCGGCGAGGCGGAGCAGGGCCAGCCCGGGCTGGGGCTCGTGGCCGGCGCGACCGGCCCGCTCGTAGGCGCGTTCCGCGTCGGCGGCCTCGCCGCGGAGGCGGTGCAGCTCCCCCTGCTCGTACCAGGCGATCCCGATGGCGACCTCGTCGCCGGCACGGGTGAAGGCGTCGCGCGCGTCGGCGACCTCGCCGAACGCCTCCTCCCACCGGCCCGACAGCGCCAGCACCTGCGCGCGGTGGACCAGGCACTGGCCCCGGTAGGGCACGAGGTCGGGCTGGGCCGCGCACCACTCGGACAACGCCTGGGTCCACTCGCGGGCCCGACGCAGCTCGAGGGTGTCGTGGCACGCCGAGATCACCGCGCAGTAGACGATCCCCGCGACGATCGGCGAGACCTCGCCGTCCACCACCAGCACCATCGCCTCGTCGAGCCGGGCGCGCGCTGTCTCGACGTCGTCGGCGAGCACCGCCGCCTGGCCCACGCCAAGGATTGCGAGGGCAAGCAGGTCCGGCTCGTCGTGGTCCTGGGCGATCGCCAGCGCCGCCGCGAACCCAGCCCGTGCCTCGGCCTCGTCACCCCCGTACAGGGCCTGCAGCGCGCCCGGCAGGTGGAGCAGGCCGCGCTCCACGGCGTCGTCGGGCAGCGCGACGAGCAGCCGTTCGGCCCGAGCGACCCAGCCACTCCCCCGCGCGAGGTCGCCACCGTCGATCAGCAGCAGGCCGAGCCAGAAGGCGGAGGCGACGGCCGACGCCGTGCTCCCGGCGTCGAGGTGGGCCCGGTGGGCCCGCGCGAGCAGGTCCCGGCTGTCCCGGTCACGACCGACCAGGTACAGGGCGCGGCCAAGACGATCGAGGTCGTCGGCATCGGCGTCACCGGCGGCGTCGAGCGACTCGAGGTTGGCCACGACCACCAGCCACCGTCGGTCCTCCCAGGCATCATCGGCCCGGTCACGCAGGTCCTGGGTGCCCATGTGCGCCTCCCGGTCCCACCCTAGGCACCGCCGGACCGGCCGGCCCGGGAGGGCGTCGGACGGTCGTCCGTTGCGTCACCGCCACGCCGGCGGCACGGTGGGACTCCCCGACGCAGGAGCACGCCATGGCGACGATCGAGGCGCGGACGGACGACCTCACGACGATCGAGGTGGACGCGGTGGTCAACGCGGCCAACGAACGGCTCCAGCACGGGGGCGGTGTGGCGGCCGCCCTGGCGGATGCCGGTGGTCCCGAGGTGCAGGCGGAGTCTGACGCCTGGGTCGGCGAGCACGGCCAGGTCGACATCGGCGAGGCGGCGGTCACGACGGCGGGCAACATGCCGGCCGACATGGTCGTCCACGTGGTCGGCCCGCGCTACGCCGGGGACGGTGAGGACGCCCGCAAGCTGGCCTCGTCGGTCACCGCGGCACTCGACGCCGGGGCCGATCGGGGAGCCGCCAGCATCGCGCTCCCGGCGATCTCGGCCGGCATCTTCGGCTACCCGATGGCGGACGCGACCCGGGTCATCGTCAACGCCTGCCGCAGCTGGGTGTCGGCCCACCCCGACAGCGACCTCGACATCGTGCTGGTCGGCGTGACCGACCACGTCACGGGTGCGTTCCAGACGGCACTGGACGACGATCGCCCCATCTGAGCCAAGCTCAGGCGGAGCGGACCTGGACGTTGCGAGCGCAGCGAGCAACTCCAACCTGAGCGAAGCTCAGGCGGAGCGGGGCTGGACGTTGCGAGCGCAGCGAGCAACTCCAACCTGACGCGCAGCGTCAGGCGTCAGGCGTCGCCTTCGGGCTCGACGTCGTCCCAGCCGCCCATCTCCGACACGCCGGCGCCCTCCGCGGGGAGCGTGTCGGGGTCGACGTCGTCGGCCCCGGCTTCCGGAGGATTGCGCAGGGACCACCAGATCGAGATGGTCAGGAACGTGGCGATCACCACCAGCGACGCCCAGGTCGGGACGTGGTACCACTCGGCGATGATCATCTTGAGCCCGACGAACGCCAGCACGCCGGCCAGCCCGTAGTCGAGGTACCGGAAGCGGTCCTTCATGCCCGCGAAGGCGAAGTACAGGGCGCGCAGCCCGAGGATCGCGAAGGCGTTGGAGGACAGCACCAGGAACGGCTCGCGCGACACGGCCAGGATCGCCGGCACCGAGTCGACCGCGAAGACGACGTCGGTCGCCTCGATCAGGACCAGGACCGCGAACAGCGGCGTGGCCATGAGGTGGCCGTTCTCGCGGATGAACATCTTCTGGCCGTGCAGCTCGTTGGTGGTCGGCACGACCCGGCGGACGGCGCGCAGGACCAGCGAGTGCTCGGGGTCGACCTCGTGGTCGTCGGGCTGGGCCAGCTTCCAGGCGGTGTAGAGGAGGAACGCGCCGAACACGAACAGCAGCCACTCGAAGCGCTCGAGGAGCGCGACCCCGGCGAAGATGAAGACGGCGCGGAGGACGAGGGCACCGAACACGCCCCAGAACAGCACACGGAACTGGTACTTGGGTGGCACCTTGAAATAGCCCAGGATCACGGCCCACACGAAGACGTTGTCGATCGACAGCGACTTCTCGATCAGGTAGCCGGCGTAGTACTCACCAGCCGCGGCGGCGCCCCAGCCCCACAGGACGACCAGCCCGAAGGTCAGCGCGATCGCGATCCAGACACCCGACTCGATCAGGGCCTCGCGGAAGCTGATCTCGTGGGCGGTGCGGTGCACGATCAGCAGGTCGGCCAGCAGCAGCCCCACGACGACCACGGTCAGCGCGATCCACTCCCACGGCAGGACGTCCAGCTGGACGAAGTTGTCCGACGACGCCTCGGTGGCCAGGGTCATCGGCAGGGAGGAGAGTGCAGCGAGCATGGAGGGGCCTTGACGTCGTCGGAACTTCCGGGCGGGTGGCACGGGTCGGGCCACCGGTCGTGGCCCTGCGTGCCCGAAGGTCTCTCCCGCCGGCGAGATGGCGGCCCACGGTGCCGGGCCGGCGGACGAGCGCGCGACCGGGATGACGACACTGCGGAGGGTGGGGTACTCCCCCTCGAGGCTGGCGGCAGTCTATCTGCGGCGCTGGGCGCACGTCCGTCCGGGGAGACACGCACGCCGACCGCTCCGATCGGCTTGACTGGTGCTCGACCCGTCCCCGCCCCTGACCGGCAGGAACCCCCCCGCATGGACCTCCACCACCTCGGCCACTCGACCCTGCTCGTGTCGACGGCACGCGCCCGCGTCCTGGTGGATCCCGGTGCCCTGTCGACCGCCTGGCACGACATCGGAGAGGTCGACCTGGTCGTGGTGACCCACCAGCACCGTGACCATCTCGACCCCGACGAACTCGTGAAGTACCTCGCCCGGCACACCGACGCGGCCGTGGTCGGCGACCACCAGTCGGCCGAGTTGCTCGCCGGCCACGGGATCGAGGCCGCCGTGCTGCGCCCGGGTGGCACGCGACAGGTCGGTGACCTGTCGATCCAGGGGGTCGGTGGCGACCATGCCGTGATCCACCCGGCCATCCCGACCATCGCGAACGTGGGGGTGCTCGTGGCCGAGGACGGTGGTCCGCGCCTGCTCCACCCTGGCGACTCCCACGACGCGGTGCCCGACGGCGTCGACGTGCTCGCGCTGCCGATCGCGGCGCCCTGGACGTCGATGGCAGCCACGGCGACCTTCGCCCGTCGCGTGGAGGCCGACCACATCGTCCCGATCCACGACGCCATCCTGTCCCCGTCCGGCCGCGAGATCCACGTCGCACTGATCGACCGGCTGGTCCGCGGGCGACTGCAGGACCTCGCGGACGCCGGACCCACCACGATGTGACGCCCGGCCGGGGCCGTCCGGGAGCGTCTGCGGACCGCCACCTGGGCCCCGCCGCTACCGTGGGTGGACTCCGTCGGCATGCCGGCGATCCCATCCCGTCCCCGAGGCCGCTGCGAGGCCATCGTGCGTCCTGCGGCCACCGCACCGCTGCCAGCCCTGGCCCGTCGCTGGGCCGTGCTGTCCGTCGGCATCACCTTCCTCGTGACGGGCGTGGCCGCGAGCATCAACGCCGGGATCGGCGTCGCGTCGTGGCAGGTGTTCGAGACCGGCCTCGCGGCCGTCACCGGTGCTCCGCTGGGCTGGGTCCTGCTGGTCGAGTCCGTGGCCGTCCTGCTGCTCGCCTGGCTGGCGCTGGGGATCCGCCCGGGTCCGGCCACCGTCCTGCTGGCGCTCGCCGGCGGTCCGGCGATCGACCTGCTGACCGACCTGATCCCGCACCCGACCGGGTTCGGCCCGGCCCTGGCGATGCTGGTCGTCTCGAGCACCATGATCGGGGTCGGCATCGGCCTCTACGTGCCCGCGGAACTCGGGCCGAGCGCCCAGGACTCGCTGTTCGTCGGGCTGTACCGACGGCTGGGCATCCGCCCGGGGGTCGCGAAGTTCACGACCGACGTGGTGCTGGTCGTTGCCGGCTGGCTGCTCGGGGGCCAGGTGGGTGTCGGCACGGTCGTGGTGACCGTCCTCATCCCGCCACTCATCGAACTGGTGATGCCATGGGGCCATCGGCTCGCGGGCACGGTCGGTCCGGACGTGGCCGAGGGCGTCGAGGGCGTCGTCGGGCCCGGTACGCGGCGAACACCGTCGCGTCCTACTCGGGGTCGGTGACGTCGGCCACCGTCGCGTCGAGCACGGCCAGGACCCGGTCGGCCTCGACCGTGACCCCTGCCCCGTGCTCGCCCATCCCCATCGAGATGGTCCGCCCCCGGACGCGCTCGTCGGCGATGACGGGCAGGGCGGTCCGCGAACCGAACGGGGTGATGGTGCCACGCTCGTAGCCGGTGAGGTCACGGGCGGCGTCCGTGTCGGCCATGGTCATCCGGGACACCCCGAGCACTCCCCGCAGGCGCGACCACGCGATCACCCGGTCACCGGGGACCAGGACGAACCGGTGGTCGTCCTCGGCCACGCGCACGACCATGGTCTTGACGAGGTCGGCCGGGGCCACGCCCCGGGCTGCCGCGGCCTCGGCCAGTGAGCGCACCCGGCCGTGCCGCACCACCTCGTGCGCCACGCCGGCACCGGCCAGGGCGGCCAACGCGGGCCCGGAGCCCTCGGAGGCGTCGTCGGTCATGGTCGGTCCCCTGGTCGGTGTCGGCCCTCGGGGAGGGTGGTCAGATCGGCGTGTCGCGTCCGCCGACGGTGGCCCACAGGTCCTGGTGGATGCCGTGGAGGTCGTCGTCGCGTCCTCCGAAATCGGCGTGGCGCTCGCGGGCCGCCGCCTGGTGGGCGTGGACACGGTCCTGGTGATCACTGATGGCGCCCCGCAGGTGGTGCAGCTGGCTGACCAGCCAGTGGTGGTCGCACGGTTCGTCCTGGTCACACGCCTCGCAGTCCGCGGCCGATTCCCGCGAGTCCGTGATGTCCTGCAGCCGATCTGCCATGGTCGTCCCTTCCGAGTGGCTGTCGGCGACGATAGACCGCGCCGGCGGGCCTGTCCCGTGCTCGGGGGGCTCGTCGGCGGCCGTCCGGCCGGTCGGGCGCCATGGGCCGGGCCAGTAGCCTCGGGACCATGCCTGACGACGCCGCACTCCCCGACCACCCGACCTGTCTCGTGACCGGGGCGACCGGCTACATCGGCAGCCGGCTGGTGCCGCGGCTGCTCGACGCCGGCCACCCCGTCCGGGTGCTGGCCCGCACGCCGTCGAAGCTCGACGACGTGCCCTGGCGCGACGACGTCGAGGTCGTCGAGGGCGACCTGACCGACGTCGACTCCCTCCGCGAGGCGTTCGCCGACGCGGACGTCGTGTTCCACCTCGTGCACTCCATGGGTGGCTCGGAGGACTTCGAGGAGGAGGAGGCGGACAGCGCCCGCAACGTCGCGGCGACAGCCGAGGAACAGGGCGTGTCGCGGCTGGTGTACCTCGGCGGCCTGCATCCCGAGGACGCTGACTCGTTGTCGACCCACCTGCGGTCCCGCATCCGGGTGGGCGAGATCCTCATCGAGTCGTCGGTCCCGACGATGGTGTTCCAGGCCGGTGTGGTCATCGGGTCCGGGTCGGCGTCGTTCGAGCTGATCCGCCACCTGACGGACCGCCTCCCGGTCATGACCACCCCGCGCTGGGTCCACAACCGGATCCAGCCCATCGCGATCCGCGACATCCTGCACTACCTGGCCGCCGCACCCACGGCGGACCTGCCCACCAGCCGGACCTACGACGTGGGCGGCCCGGACGTGATGACCTACGGCGAGATGATGAGCACCTACGCCGAGGTCGCCGGGCTCGGTCGTCGCCACATGGTCGTCCTGCGCCCCCTCACGCCCGGCCTCGCCAGCCGCTGGGTGGGACTCGTCACCCCGATCCCGCCGAAGCTGGCACGTCCCCTGATCGAGTCGTTGGAGTGCGACGCCGTGGCCGACGACCACGACGTGGACGCGGTCATCCCCCCACCCGAGGGCGGCCTGCTGTCGTACCGGGAGGCCGTCCGCCTGGCCATCGACCATGCACAGCAGGGCCACGTCGGCTCCTCCTGGGACGAGGCCGATCCCCTCGGGCGACCGGCCGAGCCGCTGCCGTCGGACCCGGACTGGTCGGGCGAGCTGGTGTTCAGCGACGCCAGCACCACGCTGGTGGACGCGCCCGAGGACGACGTGTGGGCGGCAGCCCGGCGACTGGCCGGGACCGACATCGCCCTCGACCAGATGACGCCCGCCCCCACGGGGATCTTCACCCGCCTGGTCGGACGTGGCCCGCTCCGGCGCGGGCGCCGCGCGGACCGTCCGTCCGGCACCTGGAGCATCGGCGAGGACGACGTGCCGAACGTGTTGCGGCTGCGGGCCGACGTCGAGGTGCCGGGCGAGCTGTGGCTGGAGCTGCGGGTCGCGCCGTCCGGTCGCCGGGCCGGCACCCTGCACGGCCAACGGCTGGTGTTCGCACCACGCGGACTCTCGGGGATCCTGTGGTGGCAGGGCATGCTGCCGTGGCGGCGCATGGCCCTGGGCAAGCTGGCCGACGGGCTGGACGTCCGCAGCCCCGAGCAGTGACCCCGGGGCGGCCCATGGCGAACGCGCTGGAGGACAGGGTCGCACTAGTGGCGGGTGCGACCCGCGGCGCGGGACGGGCGATCGCCGTCGAGCTCGGTCGTGCCGGGGCCCACGTGTACGCCACCGGCCGCAGCAGCAGGACGTCGGGCCCGTCGGAGATCGGGCGGCCCGAGACGATCGAGGAGACCGGCGACCTGGTCGTGGCCGCCGGTGGGTCGTGCTCCGCCCTGGTCGTCGACCACGAGGACCCCGATGCCGTCGCCGACCTCGTGGCCCGCATCGACCGGGAGCAGGGCCGCCTCGACGTCCTGGTCAACGACATCTTCGGCGGCGATCGCTACGCCCAGTTCGGGTCGCCGCTGTGGGAGCACGACCTCCACGGGGGCCTGCGGATCCTCCGGATGGGCGTGGACACCCACCTTGTCACCAGCGCCCTGGCGATCCCACTGGTGCTGCGCTCCGGCGGCGGCCTGGTCGTCGAGATGACCGACGGCACCCGCGAGTTCAACGCCCACTACCGCCAGGGCGTCGGCTTCTACTACGACCTGGTGAAGGCCACGGTGGACCGGATCGTCCACTCGCTGGACACCGAGCTGGCCGACCACCCGGTGACCGCGCTGGGTGTCACGCCCGGCTGGCTCCGGTCCGAACACATGCTCGAGCAGTTCGGCGTGACCGAGAAGAACTGGACGGACGCCTGCCCGGACCACCCGGGCTTCGCGATCTCGGAGTCCCCGACCTACGTCGCCCGCGGGGTCGCGGCCCTGGCCGCCGACGCCGACGTGGCCCGGTTCGGCGGGCAGATCCTCACAGCGCGACAACTGGCCGACACCTACGACGTCACCGACGTCGACGGGTCGCGCCCGGACTGCTGGCGGCTGATCGCCGACCACGGCATCGGCGGCGGCGACGAGGTGGTCGCGCAGTACCGCTGATCCTGCCGGCCGGGGCGAGGGGCCGAGGACGCGACCCGTCAGAAGGTGAAGTGGCGGATGGACTCGCCGTCGTTGGCGATGTCGGTCATCGCCTCGATGCCCAGTTCGAGGTGGACTCGCGACCAGTCACGCGTCACGACGGTGTCGGACTCCTCGGACTTGATGCCCTCGAGGAGGTAGGGGGTGTCGGAGACCAGCAGCAGGGCGCCGTGCGGGATCTGGTTGGCGTGCGCGACGATGAAGAAGGTCGCGGTCTCCATGTCGATCGCCAGGGCGGTCAGCCGCCTGAGCCGCTCGAGGAACGCCGCGTCGTGCTCCCACACCCGCCGGTTGGTGGTGTAGACCACCCCGGTGCGGTACTCCATGCCCCGCTCGACGATCTTCTCGGACACGAACTTGTGCAGCTTGAACGACGGCAGCGCCGGGACCTCCGGCGGGAAGTAGTCGTCGGACGTGCCCTCGCCGCGGATCGCCGCGATCGGCAGGATGAAGTGGCCGATCTCGGTCGAGTGCTTGAGCCCGCCACACTTGCCCAGGAACAGCACGCCCGCCGGGTCGATCGCCGTCAGCAGGTCGGTGATCGTGGCCGCGTTGGAGGTGCCGATCCCGAAGTTGACCATGGTCAGGCCATCAGCGTTGGTGGCCGCCTGCATCGGTCGGTCGCGTCCGCGGACCTCGCAGTCGAAGTCGCTGGCGAAGGCCTCGAGGTAGGCCTTGAAGTTGGTGAGCAGCACGTAGTCGCCGAACTCGTCCAGTGGCATGCCGGTGTAGCGCGGCAGCCAGTCTGCGACGATCGCGGCCTTCTCGCGGGCCGGGATCTGGCTGGAGGCCGGGGTCGGCGTCGTGTCGGTCGGTTCGCTCACGAGGTCAGGCCAGCGCGCGGTACAGGTCGAGGGTCCGCTGGGCGATCGCCGACCAGCTGAACGCCTCGACGGCACGCTGCCGGCCCGCCGCCCCCATGGCCGCCGCCCGGTCGGGGTCGTCGACCAGGGCGGTGATCGCGCTGGCCAGGTCACGGGCGAACCCCTCCGGGTCGCGTGGCGTGCCGTAGTCGTCGTCGCCGGGCTCGTAGTCGACCAGCAGCCCGGTCTGGCCGTCCACGACGACCTCGGGGATGCCACCGACGGCCGAGGCGACGACGGCGGTCTCGCAGGCCATCGCCTCGAGGTTGACGATGCCCATCGGCTCGTAGATCGACGGGCACACGAACACGTCGGCGTGGGTCAGCAGTTGCACGACGTCGGCCTTCGGCAGCATCTCCTCGATCCAGGTCACGTTGCCACGGGTGGCCTGCAGCTCGGCGACGGTGGCGGCGACCTCGTCACCCAGGGCGCGGGTGTCGGGGGCGCCGGCGCACAGCACGACCTGCACGGCCGGGTCGAGGTGGGCGACGGCGTCGAGGAGGTGGGGCAGGCCCTTCTGGCGGGTGATCCGACCGACGAACAGCACCGTCGGGGCATCCGGGTCGAGGCCGTGTGCGGTGAGGACGTCGGTGTCGTGGTCGGGTGCGTACAGCTGCGTGTCGATGCCGTTGTGGATGACGGTGACCCGGTCGGGGTCGACCGCCGGGTAGCAGGACAGCACGTCGTCGCGCATCCCGCCCGAGACGGCGATCACCGCGTCGGCGTGCTCGATGCCCAGTCGCTCGCACCAGCTGGACAGGGCGTAGCCACCCCCGAGCTGCTCGGCCTTCCAGGGTCGCAGCGGCTCCAGCGAGTGGGTGGTGACCACGTGCGGGACGTCGTGGGTCATCGCCGACAGGTGGCCGGCGAGGTTCGCGTACCACGTGTGGCTGTGGACCAGGTCGACGTCGGCGGTGGCGGCGACCATCGACAGGTCGGTGGCCATCGTCCGCAGCGCCGCCAGCTCGGGGGCGTCGCCGGCCAGGGCGTCCCAGGTGCCGTGGGCGACGACCGCGGGCTGGTCGTCGGCGGTCGGGTCGGGACGCGGATCGCCCCAGCAGTGCACGGTGACCGGGGTCAGGGTGGCGAGGTGGCGGGCGAGTTCCTCGGCGTGGACCCCGGCCCCGCCGTACACGTCCGGTGGGTACTCGCGGGTCAGCAGTCCGACGTGGGGCGTGGTCATGCCGGCACCCTCCCGCCCTTGCCGACGACGACGATCCCGCCGTCGGAGATGGTGAAGCCACGGGCCCGGTCGCGTTCGTGGTCGCCCCCGATGCGTGCGCCCGGCTCGACCACCACGTCCTTGTCGAGGATGGCGTCGGTGACGACGGCACCCTCGCCGACCTCGACGTTGTTCAGCAGGACGCTGCGGCTGACCTCCGCGGTGGACTCGACCCGCACCCCCGGTGACAGGACCGATCGCCGGACCAGCCCACCGGAGATGATCACGCCCTCCGACACCATCGAGTCCACCGCCCGTCCACGACGGTCGTCCTCGTCCAGGACGAACTTGGCGGGGGGCAGGGGCTGGCGCCAGGTCAGGATGGGCCACCGGTCGTTGTAGAGGTTGAACGCGGGCTCGACCTCGACCAGGTCCATGTTGCCCTCGTGGTAGGAGTCCAGTGTCCCGACGTCGCGCCAGTAGGCGTGGTCGCTGGCGGTCTCGCCCGGCACCACGTGGCGCGAGAAGTCGTACACGGCCGCGTCGCCCGACTCGACCAGGTCGCGGACGATGTTGCCACCCATGTCGTGCTTGGAGTCGGTCGCGTCCGCGTCGGCCGTGACGGCGTCGACCAGCGTCTGGGTGGTGAACACGTAGTTGCCCATGGACGCGAAGACCTTGTCCGGGGCGTCGGGCAGCCCGATCGGGTCAGTGGGCTTCTCGTGGAAGCCGGTGATCCGGGTCGGGTCCTGGGCGCTGGTCTCGATGACCCCGAACGCGCTGGCCTCCTCGATCGGGACGCGGATGCCCATCACCGTGACGCCCGCCCCGGACGCGATGTGCTGCTCGAGCACCTGGCTGGGGTCGGCCCGGTAGATGTGGTCGGCGCCGAACACGATCACGTAGTCGGGCTTCTCGTCGCCGATGAGGTTGAGGTTCTGGAAGATGGCGTCCGCGGAGCCCGAGAACCAGTGCGGTCCACGCCGCATCTGGGCAGGGACCGGGGTGACGTAGGAGCCGGTCAGCGGGGACATCCGCCAGGTGACCGAGATGTGGCGGTCGAGGCTGTGGCTCTTGTACTGGGTCAGGACGGCGATCCGTCGGAACCCCCCGTTGACCAGGTTGGTCAGGGCGAAGTCGATCAGCCGGTAGGGCCCGCCGAACGGCACCGCGGGCTTGGCGCGATCCAGCGTGAGTGGCATCAACCGCTTGCCCTCGCCACCGGCGAGGACGATCGAGAAGACGTTGGGCATCGGGGGTGCCTTCCGGGTTGCGGACGTCCTTCGGCACGATAGGGGCTGCCCGTGCCGGCGACCGGGGGTTCGCCCGAGCCGGGCCGTGGTGGGGTCGATCTGGTGGGGTCGATCGCGTGGCCGGCGGTAGTGTCCCGCCGGGATGCTGGCAGGCCGAGGTGGAGGGCCGCACTTCGTGACGACGTCGACGGTCGGCGACGAGGACCGCCGTGCGGGGCTGAGGGCCGCGCGACGTCGGGCCACGGGCCTGCTCGTGGTCGTGACCGCGGTCTTCGCCGCGACCTTCCTGGTGGACGAGACCACCCTGGTCGGGTTCGTGCGGGCCACCGCCGAGGCGGCGATGGTGGGCGGGCTGGCCGACTGGTTCGCCGTGGTCGCCCTGTTCCGCCACCCTCTGGGCATCCCGATTCCCCACACGGCCGTGATCAGCCAGTCCCGCGACGGCCTGGGCGCGAACCTCGGCACGTTCGTGGAGGACCAGCTGCTGGACCCGCAGGTGGTCGCCGAGCGGCTGCGTGCCGCCGACCTGGCCGGGCGGGTCGGGGCGTGGCTGCGGGTGCCGGCCAACGCCGAGCGGGTCGCTGGCTCGGTCGCCACGACGCTGGCGACGGTGCTGGACGGGCTGGACCGTCGCGCAGTGGCCGACGACCTGGCGGAGCTGGCCGCCCGGGGACTTGCTGCCATGCCGGTGGCCGACCTGGCCGGCCGGGGCCTCGCGGCGGCGATCGCCGAGGACCAGCACCAGGAAGTGCTGACCGCCGCGATCCGTGGGGTCCGCCAGGCGCTGGACGACCATCGCGCCGTGCTGCGCGCTCGGCTCGGCCGCGAGTCGCCGTGGTGGGTGCCGCCGGCGGTCGACGACGTCGTCTACGACCGCGCGGCCGACGCCCTGCAGCGGTTCCTGGGTGAGCTGGCCGAGGATCCCGACCACGAGCTGCGCCGCTCGGTCGACGACCAGCTGCAGGTGCTGGTCGTGCGACTGCGCAGCGACCCGGAGGTCGCCGCCCGGCTCGCCGAGCGGGTCGACGACCTCGCCAACCGCGACGAGGTCCAGGCGTGGGCGACGACCACGGCCGAGCACCTGGTCGAGGCGATGGCCAGCTCGGCGCTGGACGACCAGTCCCAGGTCCGGGACCGCCTGACCCGGGCGATCACGACCCTGGGCGAGCAACTGACCACGGACCCACAGTTGCGACACCGGGTCGACGAGTGGATCACCGACCTGGCCCCCATGATCGCCGACGCCAGTCGTCGCGAGGTCGGCCGGATCATCGCCGACACCGTGCAGGGCTGGGACCTCGAGGACACCTCCAGCCGGCTCGAACTGTGGCTCGGCCGTGACCTCCAGTGGGTCCGCATCAACGGCACCCTGGTCGGCGGCCTGGTCGGACTCGTCCTCCACACCATCACCGTCCTCGCCACCTGACGGCCGGTCCCCCCCCCGACGCCCCGCCGAGAAACCCCGTCCCCGCCCCGAGCGTGATGGCTCAGTGCAACAGTCCGCACGATCCCATCACGGTCGGCGAGTCGGTGCACGAGACCAGGCAGGCACGTCTCGCAGCGAGAGACTGTGCCGACAGGAAAAAGGTGGAGCCCCGGCGCTTCTCAGCAGTCCGGGGCTCCGGCGGGGACGGCTTGGCGCTGTCCGGTCTCGAAGCCCCGTGAGGGGCGAGCCCGGCGCAGCGGCTTGGCGCCTCCGCAGACCAGGTCCTACGTCTGCCGTCGTCCGGCCCGAAGGCCGTCCTCCAGCATCCGTGGCCCCCGAAGGAGCCGCTGTGGACCCAGCCGCGCCGATCCTTCCGGGCCGAAGCCCTTCCAGCCGACGCTTTGCCAAACTCCAGCGCAGTGGACCTTGGCTCGGCGGCTCCCCTCCGAAGAGGGACTCCGCCTGCAGGAACCTCTGCGCGGCTCCTGCGGTCTCCGGTGGTGTTGCCACCCTCGGCGACTGGTTGGAACAGTAGCCGACGACCCCCCTGGCCTGTCCAGTCCTCGACGGGAAATGCTCGCTTTTGGAGACGTCGTGCGGTATGGCCGCACACTTTCCCACAACCCTGCACGGACCCCCCGTTCCATGTGCTAACGACGGCGCACGATGGTGTGAAATGCAAGTTCGTCACTGAGCTCGAACGTGGCGTTCTCCGTCCTCTGTGGGGCGTGTTCGCCGCCGTCCAGTCCACCGCCCCACGAGCTCGACGACCGCCGACGGCATTCCACATGTCTCGTCCTTCGGCCAGTGTCCGTCCGGTGGGTCCGATACGCTCGCCGGTGGCCAGGTGGGGCCTGTCACGCTGTCGACCCAGGTCACCTCGCACGCGGAACGGGCGCACCGCCATCCCCCGAAACTCCCCGGCGATCGTCCACGCGCTCGGGGCCGGCGTGCTCCATCGCGGTCGCCCACACTGCCCCCAACGCCTCGGAGCCTCGCTTGTCGCTCACCTACGCCGTCGGAGACACCGTCATCCACCCCCACCACGGGGCCGCCACGATCGACGACGTGGAGCAACGAGAACTCAACGGCGACCAGGTCGAGTACGTCGTCCTGACCTCCCCCTTCAACGACCTCACCCTCAAGGTTCCGGTGTCACGGGTCGAGGACGTCGGGATCCGGGCGTGCATGTCGACAGAGCGCCTCACCGAGGTGGTCGCGGTGCTCGAGGACGAGCCCACCCCGCAGAAGGGGCACTGGTCCCGCCGCTTGAAGCGCAACCAGTCCCGCATGCGCTCCGGTGAGCCGGCGAAGCTCGCCATGGTCGTCCGCGACCTGACCGCCAAGCTGAACACCAAGGGCCTGTCCCCGGCCGAACGCCGCATCCACCGGACCTCGCGACGCATGCTGCACGGCGAGATCGCTGCCGTCGTGGACGGCGGCGCCGAGGCTGCCGACGCGCTGCTCGACGAGGCCCTGTTGCGTCACATGGCCGACGACGACACCGAGGACTGAGCCACGGGTCGCCGGCCCGGCATCACCCCGGTCGTCGGGCCACGACCACGACGTAGTCCTGCTCGTCGTCGAGCGGGCGCCCGTCGAGGTCGCCGACGACGTCGGTGGTCGCCAGCCCGCGACCCTCGACCATCGCCACCAGTTCCTCCGGTCGGTACAGCCGCTGGACGGTGCCCGTCGACACCGCGACGCCCGCTCGTGGCTCGAGCCGGTAGTGGCTCGTCAACTGCTGCGTGGCCGCGGCCCAGCGACGGTGTGCCCGGACCGTGACGCCGTCGACCTCGACGACCTCGCGCTCGGGCTCGGCCAGCGCGGCAGCCCGGTTGGCGACCTCGAGGACCAGGCGACCGCCCGGCGCCACGGCATCGGCCAGGCTGTCGAGCAGGACCTCGTCCTGGGCCTGCGTCGGGAAGTAGCCGAAGCTGTTGTAGAGGTTGACGACCAGGTCGAAGGGGGGCCCGTGGCCGTCGGCCGGCAGGGGCAGGTCCAACGGACGACGCAGGTCGGCGTCGACGACCCGCAGGTCGATCCCGGCACCACCGGCGTCGCGGCGCGCCCGGTCCAGCAGCCCCGGGGCCCGGTCGACCAGGGTGACCCGCGCACCCAGCAGGGCCAGCGGGATGGCGTGGCGGCCCGCACCTCCCGGCGCGTCCAGCACGCGCCACCCCGGCCGGAACCCGACCAGTCCCAGCAGGTCGTTGACGGCGCGCTCGGTCTCCTCGGGCGTGATGGCCGGTGCGAACAGGGCCTCGTAGTGCGTGTCGAAGAAGTCCAGGAACCAGTCCGGCGCCACGGCAGGGCTGCCGGACTCGTCGGTCGGCACGGCTCAGCCCCCGAGCAGGTCGACGAGCCCGTGGTTGCCGGCGTCCTCGGCGTGGCGGGCAGCGGTCCGGCCGTCGTCGTCGGTGGTGCCCCGCCGGGCGCCCGCTGCCAGCAGTCGCTCGATCATGACTGGCTGACCACCGGCTGCGGCTCCCATCAGCGGCGTGAAGCCACCGGCCTGCCGGACGTCGACGGTGGCGCCGGCATCCACCAGTGCCGTCACGGTCGCCGGGTCGCCGCTGGCGACCGCGCTGTGGAGCGGGCGCACCTGCGAGTCGTTGTCCGCGATCGTCTCGATGTCGGCGCCGAGGTGGACCAGCAGGATCGTCACGCCGGTGCGGCCGAGGAAGGCCGCCAGGTGCAGCGGCGTGAAGCCGTCGACCGTGCGGGCACCCAGGGCCGCGGGATCGTCGGCGACGATGGCGGCGACGCGGGCCTGGTCGCCCATGGCCGCGGCCTCGAGCACGTCGAGGTCGAGGTCTGCCACGTCCATGGCGGCGGCGACGTCACCGGCCAGCCGCGGCCGGCCGTGGTACAGCGCCGTGAGCAGCAGCGAGACCTCGCCCGGGACGGTCGCCCGTGGGGCGCCCGGGTCCTCCTCGAACGCGCGCAACAGGGTCCCCCGGTCCCCGTCGATCACCGCCTGGCGAAGGGCCGCTGCATCGGTCGCACCCATGGTCCCCACTGTCGTCCGCTCCGCACGCCATGCTAGGAGGCGACGAGCATGCCGGACGATGCCAGTCGCGCACGGCCAGACGAGGTCGCTGCCGTCACGGAGGACACGATGACCACCCCGTACCCGGGACCCGACGCCGACAAGTCGACACTGCGCGCCTGGGCGCGGGCGCTGGCGCCGGCCACGCCGGTCGAGAGCCGCGCGGTCACCATCCGACTGGCGGCGTCGACGTGGACGGCACGGGTCCGACGAGCCTGCGTCTACCTGGCCATGCCGGGCGAGGTCGACCTCGCCGACCTCCCGGCCCAGTTGCCCGACGTGGACTGGGTCACCACCCGCACGACCGACGACCCGCTGCTCACCGTCCATCCGCTCGACGCGCCGCGGGAGCGCCACCGGTTCGGGTTCGCCCAGCCGGTGGAGGGCGCCCGCCGGATCGACCCGTCGACCGTCGACGTGTGGCTCGTGCCCGGCCTGGCGTTCGCGCGGACCGGAGACCGACTGGGCAACGGCGCGGGCTACTACGACCGGTTGCTCGCCCACGCGGCACCCTCCGCGACCACCGTCGGGGTGACGCTCGCACGCCGACTGGTCGACACGCTCCCACGCGAGCCCCACGACGTGGTGATGGACCTGGTCGTCCACGAGGACGGCACCAGCGGACCGGGCTGACCGCCGCCCGCGTGGCTCCGGCCCGGGCCGGGAGCGAGCTGCTCCCGACCCGGGCCGGTCCGTCAGGACACGCCCGGATCAGCCGATCCGGAAGTCTGCCTTCCTCGAGTTGTTGCCACGACCGGGCGTGTAGCCCTTCTCGGTGTTGCCCGAGGCGTCGACGGAGAACCACCGCACGGTGGTGTCGGAGGAGATCATGATCTCCTCACCGCCCTCGCGGACGCCGGCCGACTCGTAGACGGGTGAGTCGTAGTCCGGGCGCGAGCCGTCGAGCGTGTAGTAGATGTCGACCGGCTCGGAGGCACCGAAGGTCAGCGCCACCGGCTCGTCGTAGTTGCCCGGCTCCGGGTCGGTCCAGCTCTCCGGCGGTCGCCGGTCGGCGGCCCAGTCGTTGGCGACGTCGTAGAGCTCGATGACGCCGTTGGAGAACTCCATCATCTGGTTGAAGGCCTCGTCCCATTCCGGCTGGAAGGACGTGCCGACCTCGAAGTTCCACGCGTACAGGCCGTGCTTGTAGTACAGCATGTCGCCCGAGTTGCCGGCCGCCGAGTACAGCACGTCCGCGATCGGCCCGGTCCGGGCCGGCGTGACCGTCAGGCCGCGCCACTCGTGGATCTCGGTGAGGATGTCCTCCGACGCGGCGAAGAAGTAGTCCTCGGTGCCCAGGCTCGGGCGCGGCAGGGTCTCTCGACCCGGCACGACGTAGGCCCCTGGCGACCACATGAAGTAGTTGCCCGAGCTGTGGATGTTCATGGCGAACTTGATGTTGTCGTAGGTCGCCGGGACCCAGTCCACGTTCTTGCTCTCCGGCTCCGACAGCTCGGACGGCCCCGAGAAGACCGCCGACGTGCAGCTGGTCGACGCACCGTCGTAGCCGTCGAACAGCGACCCGACGTCGTAGTTGCGGTTGTTGTCGACGCCCCACGCGTTGCGCGCGTTGAAGTCGTTGGGATCGCCCGCTCCGCAGTAGTTGGTCATGTTCTTGCGCTGCGAGGCGAAGTCGTAGTAGCTGTACAGCTGCCCGTCGGGGTTGACGGTCGGGATGATGAAGATGTCGAGGTTGTTCACCAGCTTCTTCGTCTCGGCGTCGGTCTTGTAGTTGTGGAGCAGCCGGTAGGCCGTCTCGATGTTGACCAGCGGCGTCTGCCACTCGCGTGCGTGCTCCTGGCTGTAGGTCATGACCCCCAGCTTGGAACCGTCGCGGTGCTTGCCGATGCGCAGCATCAGCGGCTGGAACGGCTCACGCTCGACGTACTCGGGCGCGTTCAGCCCGTCAGTCATCTCCTGGCTGCCTGCCTGGACGACACCACCGCCACTGCTGCCGCGGTAGGTCGTGGCGGACACCAGCGCGCTGGCATCGGGCGAGGCGTTGATCGCGGCCACCACCTGCGCGGCAGTCGAGATCACGGCCCCGGCGGCGTTGGTGCCAAGGCTCACGGTGATGTCGTCACCGGACACCGCCACCGACAGTGGACTGTCCGTGGCGCCCGGGTCGACGTACCTGATCGTCAGGTCGTTGCCGCCCTCGTGGCCCCAGGCGTGCGAGGTCAGCACGACCCGCGAGGACGTGCCGCCGCCGGACAGCGCCATGGCGTTGCGCCGGTAGCCGTTGGTCTCGTAGGGCAGCTCGATGATGTCGGTGAGGTCCGGGAACTGCTCGTGCAGGTCGGCCAGGATCTCGTTGGTCTCGTAGACGTCCGGGTAGTGGTCCAGGAACCCCTGGAAGTACGTCGGCGAGTTGTCCTTGGTCGGCTCGCCCAGCCACTCGGTCACGTCGGCCTCGGCCGACCCACCCATCGAGCTGGTGACCCGCACCCGGGTCGGCACGACGGCCTCCTCCGCGGCGAGCGTGCCGGTGGTCGGCAGTCCGGCCTTGATGGCGGCTCCGTCGTCCTGGGAGACCATCACCGACGGGATCGTGATCGACGAGTCGCTGCCGCCCATCGAGAAGGGCGCTCCCCCGTCGTTGTTGGCGACGATCACGGCGACCGCACCCGCGGCCTGGGCGTTGCTGACCTTCTGGGTGAAGGGACAGCTGCCGCGGTCGACCAGGGCGATGTTGCCGGCAGTGAAGCCGACGAGCGGGTCACAGCCCTCGGTCGGGGCACCACTGTTGTCATCGACCAGCTCGATGGTCCCGCTGACCCCAGTCGTGTCCGGAGCCGATCCGAAGCCGGCCAGCACGGCCTCCACCCCTCCGATGCCGTCCACTTCCAGCGAGATGATGCCCGACAGGTTGAACTGGCCACGGTGGTACTGGTACTCGCCGGCATCGACGAAGGCATCCAGTTCGGCACTGCCGCCGTCCCCGATCTCGGTGCCCTCGCCTGCGTCCCACTCGACGGTCAGGTCGACGGCCTGCTCCTCGGTGGACTTGGCCTCGACCGACAGGTACTGGTCGCCCAGCGAGGTGAACCGGTCGGCCCGCGCGACCACGACCGTGTCGGTGGCCTCGACGGCCAGCGCCTCCGCCACGGCCTCGGCCGCCTCGATCGTCTCGGCGCGCTCGTCCATGAGCGCCACGCGGTTGGCCTCGATCTGTGCCGCCGTCTCCTCCACGGACACGGTCACGCCCATGGCCTCGAGTGCTGCCACCTCCTCGGGCCACACGATGCCGGTGACCTCGAACCCGGAACCGACCGGCTCCACGTCGTGGTCCAGGTCGGTGCCGGCCGCGACCACCTCGTCGAGGGTGTCACGGTCCGGGATGACCAGCGTGGCCACGGATGGTCCGACGTCGGACGGGCCGGCGGGGGGATCCTCGGCGCTGGCGGTGGCACCCGGCAACAACGCCAGGGCGACCGCCAGTGCGAGCGCGACCACGCCGAGAACGCGGCGCAGCAGCAGTGCATCGGTTGGGGAGTGCGACGACATGTGGGCCTCACAGTGCCGGTGGCCGCACGACGGCGACCACGTCAGGACGCCTCGGACCGCCGGTGCCCCCGAGCAACCTGCCCCGGCCCGAGGACCTCGACACCGCCCGCCCCATGTTCGAGGACGGCATCACCGGGGTCGACGACCCCAGTCGTCCGAGTAAAGACGCACGGTGACGACTGGTCAACAGGCTTTGTGCGACTGGCGTCCGAACGTGTGCAGAAACCTCGATGCACACCATGTTTCCCGGTGTGGCCACGTGGCACGGCCAGCCATCCCGGCGGTGATGGAACGAGGGCGAACCGTGTCGGCCCAGGCCGGGAGCGTGCTGCTCCCGGCCCGGGCCGACACCCGGTGCAGTGAGGCTCAGCCGATCGTGATCGTTGCCTTGCGGGCGTTGTTTCCGCGACCCGGCACGTACCCCTTCTCGACGTTGCCCGAGGCATCGACGGAGAACCACCGGACGGTGGTCGTCGCGTCGATCATGATCTCCTCGCCGCCCTCACGCACGCCCGCGGACTTGTACTGGGTCGACGCCAGCGTCGGCGCCGAACCGTCCAGGGTGTAGTAGACGTCCGCCGGCTCCGACGTCGTGAACGTCAGCGCGACGGGGCCGCTGTGGCGTCCCCCGGGCGGGCTGATCGAGCTCTCCGGCGGCCGGACGTCGTTGGTCCAGTCGTTGGCGACGTCGTAGAGCTCGACGACGCCGTTGGAGAACTCCATCATCTGGTTGTACGCCTCGTCCCACTGCGGCTGGAAGGACGTGCCGACCTCGAAGTTCCAGGCGTACAGCCCGTACTCGTAGTACAGCATGTCCCCCGAGTTGCCCGCCGCCGAGTACAGCACGTCGGCGATCGGCCCGGTCCGAGCCGGCGTCACGGTCAGCCCCCGGTATTCGTGGATCTCGGTGAGGATGTCCTCGGACGCCGCGAAGAAGTAGTCCTCGGTCCCCAGGCTCGGCCGTGGCAGCACTTCGCGACCCGGCGTGACGTAGGCACCCGGCGACCACATGAAGTAGTTGCCCGAACTGTGGATGTTCATCGCGAACTTGATGTTGTCGTACTCGCCCGGGATCCAGTGGATGTTGGCCGACTCCGGCTCGGACAGCTCGGCCGGTCCGGCGAAGGTCCCGGACGTGCAGCTGGTCGACGCGCCGTTGTAGCCGTCGAACAGGCTGCCGATGGTGTAGTTGCGGTTGTTGTCCACGCCCCACTGGTCGCGGGCGTTGAAGTCGTTGCTCTGGCCGATCCCGCAGTACCGGGTCATGTTCTTGCGCTGCGACGCGAAGTCGTAGTAGCTGTACAGCTGCCCGTCGGGGTTGACCGTCGGGACGATGAAGATGTCGAGGTTGTCGACGATCTTCTTCGTCTCGGCATCGGTCTTGTAGTTGTACAGCAACCGGTGCGCGGTCTCGAGGTTGACCAGCGGCGTCTGCCACTCGCGGGCGTGTTCCTGCGAGTAGGTCATGACGCCGGTCTTCGAGCCGTCACGGTGCTTGCCGATGCGCAGCATCAGCGGCTGGAACGGCTCGCGCTCGACGTACTCGGGCGCGTCCAGCCCGTCGTCCAGCTGGGCCGGGCCGGCCGGGACGACCACGCCTGCGCCGCTGTTGCCGCGATAGGTGTAGGCCACCACCAGGTCCGAGGCGGACGGCGAGGCGTTGAGCGCCGCCACCACCTGGGCCGCCGTGGAAGTCACCACGCCGGCGCCGTCGGTGGCCAGGCTGACCGTGATGTCGTCACCCGAGACCGACACCGACAGCGGTGCGTTCGCCGTGCCGGGGGCGACGTAGGCGATCGTCAGGTCGTTGCCACCCTCGTGGCCCCAGGCATGGGAGTCGACCCCGACGCGCTGGCTCGTGGCCCCGCCGGACAGCTGCTGGGCGTTGCGTCGGTAGCCGTTGGTCTCGTAGGGCAGCTCGATGATCTCGGTCAGGTCCGGGAACTGCTCGTGCAGGTCGGCCAGGATCTCGTTGGTCTCGTAGACGTCCGGGTAGTGGTCGAGGAACCCCTGGAAGTACGTCGGCGAGTTGTCCTTGGTCGGCTCGCCCAGCCAGTCGGTCACGTCGGCCTCGGCCGAGCCACCGTTGGAGCTGGTCACGCGGACACGGGTCGGGGACTCCGCCCCGCCAGACAGGTTGATCTGGCGCCGGTGGTACTGGTACTCGCCGGCGTCGTTGAACGCCTGGAGGGTGGTGCTGCCGCCGTCACCGATCTCGGTGCCCGCACCGGCGTCCCACTCCACGGTCAGGGTCACGGTGTTCAGGTCGGTGCTCTTGGCCTCGACCGACAGGTACGGGGTGCCCAGCGAGGTGAAGCGGTCTGCACGGGCGATGACGACCGTGTCGGTGGCCTCGATCGCGAGGGCGTCGGCCAGCTCGGCCTCGGCCGACATGGTCGCTTCGCGCTCGTCCATCAGCGCCTCGCGGCTCGCCTCGAGCTGGGCGGCGGTCTTCTTGACCGTCACGCCGACACCGCGGGCGCGCAGGTCGGACACGTCGTCGGGCCAGACGACACCGGTGACCTCGTAGCCGGATCCGACCGGCTCGAGGTCATGGTCGAGGTCGATCCCGGAGTCCGCCACCACGTCGAGGGTCGCTCGATCGGGGATGGACAGGGTGACCAGGGACGGTCCGTCGACGGCGGGGGGATCCTCCGCGCTGGCGGTCGTGCCCGGCAGCAGTGCCAGGGCGACGGCCAGCGCGAGGACGACCACGCCGAGCAATCGGCGCAGCGTCGGTGCGGAGGTGCGTGCGGGGGATGTCATCGGGGCCTCACAGTCCCTTGGGGTCCACGCCGGAGGCGCGGCCGGTCCGGTGCCTCGGATCGCGCGAGCCCAGGGGATTGCCCCGTCGGACGCCCCGAACCGCCCCTCGTGGGGGACGGCACCGCGGGGCCGTCGGCCCCACTGACGGAGGAGTATCCAACTGTACGATCGTAAAGTCAACAGTCTTCGTGCGGCCCGCGAACGAAGTCCTGCCACGCTGGACCCGGGTGGACGCAGACCGGCCCCCGCCGAAGCGGGGGCCGGTGTCCGTGGGGTGGTCCGTCAGGCCTTGGCGAGCGTCCCCAGGTACAGCTCGATGACCTTCGGGTCGTCGAGCAGGTCGCGACCACCACCGGTGTAGGCGTTGCGGCCCTGGTCCAGCACGTACCCGCGGTCACAGATCTGCAGGCACCGGCGGGCGTTCTGCTCGACCATGATGATCGACACGCCAGTCTTGTTGATCCGCTTGGCGTTGATGAACACCTCGTCCTGGAGGTCGGGCGACAGGCCGGCCGACGGCTCGTCCATCAGCATGACCTCGGGGTCCATCATCAGCGCACGGCTCATCGCCAGCATCTGGCGCTCACCGCCGGACAGCGCGCCGGCCCGCTGGTCCAGCCGCTCCCCCAGCCGTGGGAAGGTCTCGATCGTGGACTCGAGGCGCCGGGAGAACTTGCTCTGGTCGAGGTAGCAGCCCATCTGCAGGTTCTCGCGGATGGTCAGGCTCGGGAAGACGTTCTCCGTCTGGGGCACGTAGCCGATCCCCATCTCCACCAGTTCGTGCGCGGGCTTGTCGGCGATGTCCTCGCCACGGAAGGTGACGTCCCCGGAGCGGACCGGGATCAACCCGAACAGCGCCTTGAGCAAGGTCGACTTGCCGGCGCCGTTGGGCCCGACGATCCCGACGATCTCGCCCTCGTGGAGGGTGAGGTCACAGCCGTTGAGGATGTCGACCTCCGGGACGTAGCCCGCCACGACCTCCTTGACCTCGACGATGACCGGCGTGTCGGGCATCTCGACCCCGCCGCCGACGGTCTCCATGTCACTCATGTGGTCGCTCCGTCCTCGTTGTGGGCGTCGTCCGCCCGGTGGTCGTGGGCCACGTCACGTTCGTCGTCGTGGGCTACCTCACGCTCGTCGTCGTGGACCACGTCAGGCTCGTCGTGGACCGGTTGACCCTCGTCACCGCGGATGACGTCGCCCTCGTCGTCGAAGGTCAGGTCCGAGTCGTGGTGCGAGCCCAGGTAGGCGTCCACCACGGCCTCGTTCTTGGAGATCGCGTCGGGCGTGCCCTCGGCGATGATCTTGCCCTCGGCCATGACCACGACCCAGTCGGCGATCTCGTGGACCACGTCCATGTCGTGCTCGACGAAGATGATGGTCATCCCCTCGTCGCGCAGCCCGGTGACGTGCTGGAGCAGTGACTGGGTCAGGGCCGGGTTCACCCCGGCCGTGGGCTCGTCGAGCATCACCAGCTCGGGATCGGTCATCAGCGACCGCGCCATCTCCAGCAGCTTGCGCTGGCCCCCGGAGAGGGTGCCAGCGAACTCGTCACGCATGTGGTCCATCTTGAAGCGCACCAGCAGCTTGTCGGCGCGCTCCTCGATCGACTCCTCCTGCTCGTTCCACAACGGCTTGATCAGGGCCGGGAGGAACCGCTCACCCCGCTGCTCCTTGACCCCGAGCTTCATGTTCTCGATCACCGGCAGCCGGGTGAGCGACTTGGTCAGCTGGAAGGTCCGCACCATGCCCTGGCGGGCGAGCTTGTTCGGCGAGATGCGTCGTGGCATGGCCTCGCCGTTGAACTCGACCGCCCCCTCGTTGGGGGTGTCGAAGCCCGTCAGGAGGTTGAAGAACGTGGTCTTGCCGGCACCGTTGGGCCCGATCAGGGCCGTGATCCAGTGGCGCTGGATCTCGAGGTGCTCGACGTCCACGGCCCGCAGCCCGCCGAACTGGCGGACCATGGTGTCGACCTCGAGGATCGGGTCGGGCTTGGACGACCCGGGCACCGCCTCGATGCCGTCGGTCGGGATCCGTCCCGGATGGTCGGTGGTCGTCATGGTGTCCTCGGTCATCGGTCCGCCAACATCATCTCGTTGCGATCACCGAACACGCCCTGGGGTCTGAAGGCCATCAGCAGCATCAGCCCGAGTCCGACGATCATGAACCGGATCGAGCCTCCCCGGACCCCGGCCGTGACGGCCGCCGGCACGATCCCTGCCTGCGTCGCCTGGTCGAGCACGTTGTTGGCCAGCGACAGGATCATCCAGAACGCCACCGCGCCGAAGATCGGCGACCAGATCCGGCCCACGCCACCCAGGATCAGGGCCGTCCAGATGAAGAAGGTGACCGGCGGCGAGTACACGTCGGGCTGGACGGTGGACTGGCCGACCGACAGCACGATCCCGGCGAGACCGCCCAGCACGCCACCCAGGATCAGCGACTGCATCTTGTACCAGTAGGCGTTCTTGCCCAGGGCCCGGGCCGCGTCCTCGTCCTCACGGATCGACTTGAGCACCCGGCCCCACGGACTGCGCATCAACAGCCACACCAGCAGCGTCACCAGGACCGCCAGGGTCCAGCCGACGATGATGATGTAGGCCTGGTTGCCGAACACCTTCACCGAACCGAACCCGTAGGCAACGGATGGATCGAACGGGTTCCAGACGTAGAACCCGTCGGCGAAGCCATTGATCCCGTTCGAGCCACCCGACCAGTCGGTGAGTGCCACGGATCTGAACGTCAGCCGGATGATCTCGGACGCGGCGATCGTGACGATCGCCAGGTAGTCCGCACGCAGCCGGAGGGTCGGGACCCCCAGGAGCAGTGCCAGGAACACGGCGGCCAGCAGGCCGATGATGAACGCCAGCCACACGGGGGCGCCGTACTGCGTGATGGAGATCCCCACCCCGTAGGCGGAGATCGACATGAACCCGACCTGGCCGAAGTTCAGCAGTCCGGTGTAGCCGAAGTGGACGTTGAGCCCGACCGCGGCGATGGCGTAGACCGCGGCCTCGCGCGAGATGCCCGCGAGGATCGCGTTGCGAAAGATGACTTCCCAGTCCATGGATCAACCCACCCGTTCGGAGCGACCGAGGATGCCCTGTGGTCTGACCACCAGGATCAGGATCAGGGCCACCATCGCGGCGGCGTTCTTGAGTTCGGACGGAATGACCAGGGTCGACATCTGGATGAAGACCCCGACGACGAGGCTTCCCACGAGCGCGCCGTAGGCCGTCCCGATGCCGCCGAGGATCACGCCGGCGAAGATCGGCAGGAGCAGGCGGAAGCCCATGATCCAACTGACCGACTCGCCGAGGCCCCACAGGATCCCGCCGAAGGCGGCCAGTCCACCACCGACGGCCCACACGATCAGGATCACGCGCTGGACGTCGATGCCGGACGACTCGGCCAGGTCCCGGTTGTCCGAGACCGCCCGCATCGCCCGCCCGATCTTGGTCCTCTGGAGCACCAGGCCGACCCCGACCAGGACGATGATCGAGATGAGGACCGACCAGATGTCCTTGGGCGGCAGCACGATCGGTCCGATCTCGATGCCGCGCTGGATGTTGTAGTTGCCGTAGGAACGTGGATCGCCTCGGAAGACGTACAGCAGGCCGTACCTCAGGAACAGCGACAGGCCGATGGTGATCACCAACTGGGCGATCAACCCCACCCCGCGCTTGCGCAGTGGTCGGAAGATGCCCAGGTCCATCAGGGCGCTGGCACCCGCGGTGGCGATGATCGCCAGGATCGCGGCCAGGATGAGGTGCATGCCGATGGTCACGTTGAAGAAGTAGGCGATCACGGCGCCGATGCTGATCAGCTCGCCGTGGGCGAAGTTGACCAGCTGGGTGGTGCCGAAGACCAGTGACAGGCCGATGGCCATCATCGCGATCAGCAGGCCGAGCTTGATGCCCTCGACGAACAGCTGCAGGACCAGCCGCAGGTCGAACCCGCTGTCTGCACCCGGTCCCGGCCCTTCACCGATCGGGAACAGCACGGGCCGCACCTGGCCCGGGTTGACCGTCAGCGTGCGCGACGGCTCGTCGGGGTTGCGCAGGCTCGCGTCGTCGGGGAACGACTCGACGTCGACGGTGACGGTGTACTCACCGGTGTCGGTCACCTCGACGGTCCAGGCCCCCTCGGCGTCGGAGACGGCCTCGCCGACGACCGCACCGTCGGCGTCGGTCACCTCGACCCGCACGCCCTCGACCGGGGTGGGCCCGTCTTCGCCCTCGGGGTTGGTGAACGTGCCCTGGAAGCCGAGCTCCGGTCCCTCGTCCTGTGCCATGGCGGGAATCTGCAGGGATCCCAGCGTCACGGTGAGCAGGAGGAGCAGGAGCAGTCGATGGCGCCAGGACCATTTCGACGCCCCCCGGTCAGCGGTCATCGTGTTCATGTTCCTCCCTGGGCCTCGCCTGCCAGCAGCCTGCGGGCAGACTAGTCACTGCGATCCCCGCCTTCCGAACACTGTCCGTGTCGGTTCCCCGAACCTCGCCCCATGGAGGTGCACCTCGGCCACGCCCCGCCCGGGACGTGTGTGTGCCCCGTGCGCCCACCGTGCACCGGTTGGCGGCATGCCATCCAACTATCACTATCATAGGCTTCCGCACGCCGGAACCGGCGGCGCAGACGCAAGGAAGAACATGACCAGCAAGAGACGACTTCGCGCAGTCGCCCTCGTCGGGGCGGCAGCGCTGGTCTTCGCCGCCTGTGGCGGGGACGACGGAGCCGAAGAAGATCCCACGTCGGAGGAGACCACCGGCGCTGCGGAGACCGAGGCACCCACCGAGAGCGAAATGGCCTCGGAGATGCCGTCCGAGACCGCTGCGGCTTCGGAGACCACGGGGGGAGAAGGCGTGCTTCAGGGTGTCCGGGGGACGTTGCCGTCCGCCGACATCACCCAGGACTTCCGTGACCGCCTCCTCGAGGTGGACCCGGAGCTGACCGACTACTCCTACTCCGGTGAGACCTACGACGCCGTGATCATCCTCGCCCTCGCGGCCGAGGTCGCCGGCACCGACGACCCGCTGGCCATGGCCAGCGAGATCAACGGGGTCACCAAGGACGGCGATGTCTGCACCTCCTTCGAGGAGTGCAAGACCATGATCGCCGACGGCGCCGACATCGACTACGACGGTGTGGGTGGCCCGTACGCGTTCTCCGCCGCCGGTGAGCCGACCTCTGCCAGCTTCGCCATCCTGCAGTACGGCGCGGACAACCAGATCGACGACTCGCTGACCGAGTTCCGCCAGGCCGAGATCTCCGAGGACGCGCTGCCCACGGACGTGGCGACGCCGGAGGCTTCCGGTGGCGACTCGGACGGCCAGCTGCACGTCGGCACCCTGCTGCCGGAGACCGGGGACCTCGCGTTCCTCGGCCCCCCGGAGTTCGCAGGTGCACAGCTCGCCGCCAACGACGTCAACGACGCCGGTGGTGTCCTCGACCAGGAGATGCTGCTGACCCAGGGCGACTCCGGTGACACCAACACCGACATCGCCAACCAGACGGTGGACGAGCACCTCGCCGCAGGAGTCGACGCCATCGTCGGCGCCGCGTCGTCGGGCGTGTCCTTCACGGTGATCGACAAGATCACCGCGGCGAACAAGATCCACTTCTCGCCGGCCAACACCGCGCCGGACTTCACCACCTACGCCGACAACGGTCTGTACTTCCGGACCGCTCCGTCCGACGTGCTCCAGGGCCGGGTCCTCGCGGACTCGATCCTCGCCGACGGCGGCAGCAACGTGGTGATCTTCACCCGCCAGGACCCGTACGGCGAGGGCCTCCTGGAGTACACCCAGACGCCGCTCGAGGAGGCCGGAGCCACGGTCACCCCGATCGTCTACGACCCGGCCGCGACCGAGTTCGCCGCCGAGGTGCAGGAGGCGGTCGCCGCCAGCCCTGACACCATCGCCCTGATCGGCTTCGCCGAGTCGGAGCAGGTCATCAAGACGATGATCGAGCAGGGCATCGGGCCGCAGGAGATCCCGCTGTGGCTGGTCGACGGCAACATCGGCAACGCACTCGGTGAGAAGTTCAACGAGTGACCGACGCCTGAGCGTCACGCACGATCCGAGGGCCCCGGCATCTGCCGGGGCCCTCGCCGTGTCGTCGCACACGACAGCCCGGGCGCAACCCGCCCGGACGGACGGCACACTCGCACCCCTCCACTCCGGCGACGAGGCACCTGGATGACCACCGACGTCCGCACCGGCCTGACCGTCCCGATCTTCGGCCCGCTGGCCGAGCCGGGCGTGGTCGCGGAGTTGGCCGCCCGGGCCGAAGACGCCGGCTGGGACGGCTGCTTCGTGTGGGACCACGTCGTGTACCGGCGCGACCCCGACGGACCCGATCCCCACGGTCGCGCGGACCTGCCCGTGGCCGATCCGTGGATCACGCTGGCCGCCATCGCCACCGCCACCGAGCGGGTCCGACTCGGCCCGCTGGTCACGCCACTGCCCCGACGCCGACCCCACGTGCTGGCGCGTGCCACCACCACGCTGGACCGCCTGTCCGGTGGACGGCTGGTCCTGGGGGTCGGGATCGGCGGCGACGGCTACGGCGAGTTCTCCGACTTCGGGGACGAGGTCGACCCGCGCACCCGGGGCGCCATGCTCGACGAGCGCCTCGACCTCCTGCGCGCACTGTGGTCCGGTGAGGTGGTGGACTTCGAGCGCGACCACGCCCGCGCCACCGACGTGGTGTTCCACCCCCGTCCCGTGCAGCGCCCCGGTCCCCCGGTGTGGGCGGCGGGACGGTTCCCGAACCGGGCGCCGCTGCGTCGGGCCGTCGGACTGGACGGGTTCTTCCCGATCGACCTCGACGGTCCCGATGACCTCGCGGCGGTCGTCACCGCCGCCCGCGAGCTGCGGGGAGACCTCGACGGCTGGGACCTGGTCGCGCAGGGCATGCCCGGCGACGACCCGCGGCCGTGGGTCGCGGCCGGTGCCACGTGGTGGCTGACCACCCTGCGCCCGTGGGGGCTCGACCTCGACGAGGTGGCGTCCGTCGTCGACACCGGACCCCCGCCCGTCGAGTGAGCCGATCGCGGCCACGGATGGCCGTGGGCCGCACACTCGATGCCAGGTGGGGTCAGGCCTGGTCGGTCTCGGCGTGGGCTTCGGCTTGGGTGTCAGCGTGGGTTTCGGCCTGGGCGATGCGGGCGTCCAGCCACGGGACGAGCCGGCGTCGCTGGCGGTCCGTGGTGGAGGTGCGGGGCAGGTAGGCCGTGCCACGGCGTCGGCGATCGTGCCAGAACTCGCCGCTGGTCCGCGCCGCCTCGTCGGCGGTCGCGAGCCACACCATGGTGTCGGCGGCCTCGGCGGCCGGTCGCAGGATCGGGCCCATGACGCGATCGAACACGGGCAGTCCTGCGGTCACCCCGGGGGTCGCGGCCCAGCCGGGATGCATCGCGTGCACCACCGGGGTCGGACCCCATTCGCGGGCGAGCTGCTCGGCCAGCACGACCTGGCCCCGCTTGGCCCGGGCGTAGGCGACCGCGCCCCGGTAGTCGTCCTCATCCATCTCCAGGCGCGAGACCACGAGTGGCTGGGTGTACATCCCGCCCGACGACATGAACAGGACGCGGGCGTCCGCGGCCAGGTGGTCGGCCAGCAGGCGGGTCAGCAGGTAGGGCCCGACCAGGTGGGCCGCCAGCGTGGCCTCCATGCCCTGGGACGTCTCCCGGCGGTCCTCGGTCAGCGCCCCGGCGTTGTGCACCAGCAGGTCCACGCTGTCGGTGGCCGTGCGGAGCCGATCGGCGAACGCGCGGACCTGGTCGAGCTCACCGACGTCGACTGCCACCCCGGTGGTCGTGCCGCCACTGTCCTGCGCGACCTGCGCGGCCGCCTCCTCGGCACGGTCCTCGGAGCGACTGGTGACCCAGACGTGGGCGCCGAGCGCCGCCAGCCGGGTCGCGATCTCGCGGCCGATGCCGCTGGACGACCCGGTCACGACGGCCTCGCGTCCGGACAGGTCGGCAGCGGGAACCTCCCAGTCGTACAGGCGGCGCCGCACGACGGGTCCGATGCGCGAGAAGCTGCCCACCACGGTGGCCTCGAGCAGGCCGTCCAGCAGGTCGACGGTGGTCACGATCCGGCCTCACGTCGGGGAGAGGGGACACACCCGAGGCTATGGCCGGGTGGCCGCCACGGCCCGGGCCGTCCGGACCCACGCACGCCGTGGGACGTGGTTATGGTGGGCGCCCGCCGGCACCGTGACGGTGTCGGCCCCCCATCGACGAGGAGATGCCATGCCCGACGAGTCACGAGACACGGCCCCCGCGGATCCGGACACGGACGCAGGCACGGCGCCCCACGAGCCGGAGAAGGCCACCGTGGCCGCCACCCTGCGGACACCCACGCTGAGTGCGGACGACGCCGAGCGCGTGACGCAGCGGCTCGCCGCCAAGCTGGACCGCCGACTCGCGCGGTGGGACGCCGACCGGGTCGAGATGGAGTACACGGTCAAGGACCGCGACTCGGTCCAGCAGAAGGTCACCCTCGAGGCGTGGATCGCCGTGACCGGCCGGACCCACTTCGTGGCCACGTCCAACGAGGCCGACCTGGACGCCGCGACCGACGACGTCGCCACCGACCTGCAGCGCCAGGTCGGCAAGTTCGTCGACCGCCGGCTGGCGTCACACCGCTGAGCCAGCGGGCCGCCGCACGGCTCGATCCGCCGCGGCCAGGTCAGGTCCGGACCGGCCGGATCGCGGCCTCGCCGGTCTGGACCTGCCACAGCCCGTCGTAGATCCCCCGGCCGGCCACCAGGTCCTCGTGCGTGCCGGACTCGACCACCCGTCCGCGGTCCAGCACGTGGATCCGGTCGGCATGGCGCACCGTGGACAACCGGTGGGCGATCACGACCGTCGTGCGGTCGTGCGAGACGTGGGCCAGGGACCGCTGGATCGCCGCCTCGGTCTCGTTGTCCACCGCCGACGTGGCCTCGTCGAGCACCAGGATCGCGGGGTCCCGCAGCAGCGCACGGGCGATCGACAGCCGTTGTCGCTGCCCGCCGGACAGTTTCTGGCCGCGCTCTCCGACCACCGTGTCCAGCCCGTCGGGCATCTCCCGGACGAAGTCGGCGGCCTCGGCGAGCTCGGCCGCCCGCCACACCGCGTCGTCGCCGGCGTCGGGTGCGCCGTACACGATGTTGTCACGCACGGTGCCGTGGAACAGGAACACGTCCTGGCTCACCAGGCCGATGACCGGACGCAGCGCGTCGAAGGCCAGGTCGCGGACGTCGACGTCGTCGACCAGGACCCGTCCCTCCACGGGGTCGTACAGCCGCAGCAACAGCTTGACGACGGTCGACTTGCCGGCGCCGGTCGAGCCGACGATCGCGTGGGTCTCGCCGGCCGGGACCCAAAGGTCGACGCCACGCAGGACCGGGCCGCCCGACGCGTACGCGAAGTGCACGTCGTCGAACGTCACGCTGCCCGCGACCGGGTCGGGCAGGGCCGAGGTGCCCGGACGGATCGAGGGCCTGACCGCGAGCAGGTCGAGCAGCCGACGGACCGAGGCCATGGCGCGCTGGTAGTCGTCGAACACCTCGCCCAGCCGGGTGAGGGGCCACAGCAGTCGCTGGGTCAGGAACACCAGCACCGAGTAGGTGCCGACGGCCAGCACACCCTCCAGGGCCTGCACGCCACCGAGGTAGAGGGTCACCACGAACCCCGCGAGGATGGCGATCCGGATCAGCGGGACGAACGCGCTCGACAGCTTGATGGCGCCCCGGTTGACCACCTGGTAGTCGTCGGACGCGTCCGCGACGCGCTCGATCTCACGCTGCTCGGCGCTGAAGGCCTTGATGGTCGCGATGCCACCGAGGTTGTTGGCCAGGATCCCGTTGAGCAGCCCGACCCGTTCACGCACCTCCGCGTAGCGCGGCTCGAGCCGACGCTGGAACCACACCGATCCGGCGAGGATGACAGGGATCGGCAGGAACGCCAGGGGCGCGATGGCCGGGACCAGGACGACGAACGTCGCGCCGACGAACACCACCGAGGCGAGGACCTGCAGGATGTGGTTGGCGCCGGTGTCCAGGAAGCGTTCGAGCTGGTTGACGTCGTCGTTGAGGATCGACATCAGGCCGCCGGTCGACTGGTCCTCGAAGTAGGCGAGCTCGAGGTCCTGGACATGGGCGTAGGCGTCGAGCCGGGCCTCGTGCTGGACGACCTGGGCGAGGTTGCGCCAGGCGAGGCTGTAGCCGTACTCGGCCAGGGACTCGATCCCCCAGACCACCGCGCTGAGCACGGCGATGGCGACCAGCTGGGTGCGCTGGTCGGTGATGCCCAGCGTGGTGCCCAGCCAGGCAGCGTCACCCCGGACCACCACGTCGACCGCGGCACCGATCAGGAACGGTGGTGCAAGGTCGACCAGCTTGTTGAGCACCGACAGGAAGCTCGCCCACAGGATGGTCGGCCGGTGGTCGGCCGCATAGACCCACAGGCGGCGCAGCGGGTGCTGGCCCCGGACCGCCGGGGGGACGCGGGCCGGTGGAGCCTGGCTGGACGACATGGGTGGACCTCGGACGTGACGAGGTCCGCAGGGTACGGCGGCGGCGTCGGCGCCCCCGGTCAGCTCACCGGAAGGTGGCCAGCCGGTCGAGGGTCTCGCGGAAGTGGGTGCGACGCTCCTGGACGGTGTCGCGCATCGACTGTGCCAGGGCGGGGTCGTCGGCCGACGACGGGTCGAGCCGGCGCGCCACGTCCGCGTCGACCGCCGACCGCAGCCCGGCCGAGGCCTCCGACGACGACTTCAGGGCGTTGGACAGCGGGTCGCCCTGGGCGTCGACCAGCATGCGGGACAGGTCCTCCTCCATCCCGATCATCTGCTGGCGCGTGGACTGCCAGCTGCGCTCGAGCTGGCTCGGGTCGGTCAGGCGGAGCGCCTCGGTCGTCCCCTGGTCGAGGATCCACCGGCCGGTCCCGATGATGTCGCCGAGGTCCTCGGAGATCCGGGCGTGGACCGAGCGCCGGGCGTCCCGACGACGGCCGATCGCACCGAAGATGAGTGCCAGCAGGGCCAGGGCCACCAGCGCGGCGATGAGCCACGGGATCCAGTTGGTGTCGTCGGCATCGTCGACCGGCGCGTCGGACTCCTCGACGGCGTCCTCCGTCTCCGGCTCCTCGGTGGCCGGCTCCTCGGTGGCCGGCTCCTCGGTGGCGGCCTCCTCGGTCTCCTGGGCCTCGGTGGCCGGTGCCTCCGTGTCGGGCTCGTCGGGAACGGCACTCTGGGCCGCGTCGACAGCACTCTCGACCTGGTTGGCGATGTCCTCGCGCTCCTCCGGGGTGCACGCGGCCACCCCGAGCACGATCACGACCGTCAGCAGGCCCGCGAGACGGGCACGGACGGGGGTCCGGGTGATCGGCGCCATGACGGGGCCTCCGCTGGTTCTGTCCGAGCGCGACGATCGGTCGATCGTCGGGACGTGCGGCACGGAGCATAGGTGGCGTGCACGCCGGGTCCCACGACCCGCGACGCGACCTGCACGACCGACGGCCCGACTACGTGCCGAGCAGCTGCGCCTTGGCCGCCGCGAACTCGGCGTCGTCGAGGATCCCCTGGGCCTTCAGGTCCGCCAGCTGCTGCAGCTTGGCCAGCACGTCGTCACCTCCACCGGCTGTGGGCGCCGGGGCGGGTGGGGCCTGCGGGGCAGGCTCCTGGTACGCGGGCTCCTGGTAGACCTGCTGCTGTGGAGCGTGTCGAGCGGCCTGGCGACGGGCGACGCCGCCGCTCACGGCGGTCGCGGTGCCGCTGATGACGGCCGTGCGGGCCATCGTGCCCACCAGTCCGGGTCGTCCGATGCGGCGTCCTCCGAGTGGCATGGGTTCTCCTGTGGTCAGTCCTGGATGCCGGCGGCGACAGTGTCGACGACGTCGGCCGGGATGCGCACGTCCGCCACCAGCTCCCCACCGGCGTTGCGGACGGCGGTCTGCAGGCTGGTCGCCCAGCGGTGCTCGAAGACCAGGATCGCGGCCGAGCTGTTGGGTTCGAGCCCCGCGGCCAGCTCGAGCACGTCGTCCTCCGACAGCAGCCCGGCGACCCGGCTGTCCAGACCGGCCAGTGCCTCGGCGGCGTCGCCCTCCAGGGCGTCGAGCTCGAACCCCTCGATGGTCCCGTCCTCGTCGGCGATCACGAAGACCCCGTCGACGATCCCGATGACGTCGGCGGCGACCAGGCGTTGCAGCTCCGGGATGATCTCGCCACGGAACTGGTTGCCGGGGAACGCGAGGACCAGCACCTCGACCGGACCGAACGCCATGAGTGGGGCCTTGTGTTGGGGAGTCGGCATCGGCGCCGAGGCTAGTCGCCTCCGGTCGGTGGTTTCAGTCCGGGTGGACCAGCCAGCGCACCCCGTACGGCTCCAGCCACACGTGCCCGTCGACGCCACGTTCCGGGTGGTATCCGGTGAGCGCGTCCACGGCCCCGTCCATCCCGAGCTCGTCGACCCGGTGGCCATGCCAGGGCCGGTGCTCGGCCGTGACGTTGTACAGGCCGACCAGCCGGCCGATCGGGTGGTCGCGGACCGTGACGAGCACGCCCGGGTCGTCGAGTGGCCCGATCCGGGCCTGCGTCCCGGCGTGCAGGCGCTCCAGGCCGGCCCGGACCCGGGCCAGCGTGGCGAGGTCGGCGAACACGCGACCCGGCACGGTCGACGGATCGTGGCGCCGGGCGGCCCGGTCATGGTCCAGCACCGGCCGGTGGGCCCACCGGTTGTCGTCGGCGTGGCGAGGGTCCTGCGCCCAGTCCGCGTCGTTGGGTTGCCCGAGCTCGTCACCGCTCCACAGCACGGGGACCCCGCCCCACCCGTACACCAGGGCGTGGGCCATGCGCAGTGCGGCGACGGCCAGGTCGACGGCCGCGGGGTCGCCGGCCTCCTCGGCCGCCTCCAGGCCGACCAGGCTCGCCGCCGTCCCGCTGGTGCGCCGATCGCCGGTGGCCGGGTTGTGCTGGAACACCAGCCCGCGTGCCGGCGATCCCGGGAAGTCCCCCGAGAACCAGTCGGCGAGGAACGATCGGTGGCCGTGGCCGGTCACGCCGACGGCCGCCGCGTCGCCGTCGTCGATCGCCCACCCGATGTCGTCATGGCACCGCAGGTAGGTGATCCAGGTGCTGGAGGTGGGCACGTCGGGCAGTTCGGACAGGGCCCGGGCCGCCAGCCACACCTCGCCGGTGGCCAGCATGGACCAGGCCTGGACCATCAGGCTGTTGTGGTAGGCGAGGTCGCTCACCCGGCCGGTGAAGCGCCCGTGGCCGAGGTAGGCGACCAGGTCGCCGGGCGCCACGATCGCCTCGGCCTTGAAGGCGACGGCGGGGCAGGCGATCCGGGCGACGGCCCGCAGTGCCCGGACCAGGGCGTGGACCTCGGGCTGGCCCTGGCACGTGGTCCCGAGCCGCTTCCACAGGAAGGCGATCGCGTCGAGGCGCACCACCTCCACACCGAGGTTGGCCAGGTACAGGACGATGTCGACGAACGCGGCGAACACGTCCGGGTTGGACCAGTCGAGGTCCCACTGGAAGTCGTTGAAGGTCGTCCACACCCACGCGTCGAGGTCCTCGACGAAGGTGAAGTTGCCCGGCGCGAAGTCCGGGAAGACCTCGGGAAGCGTGGCCTCGAAGGCGTCGGGCACCGTCCGGTCCTCGAAGACGTGGAACCAGGCCCGCTTCTCGGCGTCCCCGTCGCGCGCCGCGCGGGCCCAGGGATGGTCGTCGGCGACGTGGTTGACGACCAGGTCCAGCACCAGGCTGATCCCGGCACCCCGCAGCTGGGTCGCGAGGTCCCGCAGGTCGTCGACGGTGCCGAGGTCGGGCCGCACGGTGCGGTGGTCGGCGACCGCGTACCCGCCGTCGTCGTCGCCCGCGCGTGGCTGCATGAGCGGCATCAGGTGGAGGTAGGTGACGCCCAGCTCCTGCAGGTACGGGATCCGGTCGACGACCGCCTCGAGCGTGCCCGCGAAGCGTTCGGTGTAGGCGGCGTAGCCCACCATCCGCGGGTGCTGGAGCCAGTCCGGCGCGAGGATGCGGTCGAGGTCCAGCCGGTGCAGGTCGTCGTCGCGCTCGACGAACGCGACCGCCGCGCTGCGCACCACCCGGGTCGCCAGCTCGGCCGCGACGTCGGACTCGTACACCTCCGCCAGACCGGCATGCAGGTCGCCCTGCCAGCGTCGCAGCCGGGCGTGGAACATCGACCGGCGGTCGGGTGACTGCCCATCCAGCAGGTCCGCGACGACGTCGGGGTCCACCACGGGGGGGACCGTGGCGTCGGGTGGCTCGGGTGGCGTGACCATGGGAGGAGTGTGGTCGATCGGTCCCGACGGCGCAGCGTGACGGCGGCCTAGGATCGCACCGCGAAGTGACGGACACGACCGGGGACGGCATGGACCGCGACGAGCTGGCGGCGGGATCGTGGGTGGTGGCCGGCGGGCGTCCCGACGCACCCGGCGAGCCGCTCAACCATCCACTCGTGCCGGCCTCGACGTTCCTCCACGGGGACGAGCGGCTGTACTCGCGGGCCGACGCGACCACCGGCTGGGAGGCGTTCGAGTCGGTGGTCGGTGGCCTGGAGGGTGGTCGCGCCACCGCCTTCTCCTCGGGCATGGCGGCGGTCGCGGCGGTCCTGTCCACGCTGGACGTCGGGGCGGTCGTCGCCCTGCCCGACGACGCCTACCAGGGCGTCGCGATGCTGGTCGACCGCGGTGCCGAGCAGGGACGCTGGACGGTCCGGCGCCTGCCGACCGCCGACACCGACGCATGGGTCGCGGCGGTCGGCGAGGTGGACCTCGCATGGCTGGAGTCGCCCTCCAACCCGCTGCTGGAGGTGGCCGACGTCCCGACCATCGCGTCGTCGCCGCGGCGGCCCGACAGCGTGCTCGTGGTCGACAACACCTTCGCCACGCCACTCAACCAGCGGCCACTCGCGCTTGGTGCCGACCTGGTCGTCCACAGCGCCACCAAGTTCCTCGGCGGGCACTCCGACCTGCTCGCGGGCGTGGTCGTCGCCCCCGCGGCCGGGACCCGCGACGACCTCGCCGAGGCGGTCCGGACCTCGCGGACCCTCGAGGGCGCCACGCCGGGCACGCTCGAGACGTTCCTGGCGCTCCGGGGGGTGCGCACCCTCGCCCTGCGCCTGGGGACGGCGCAGGCGAGCGCGGCGGTGCTGGCGGAGCGCCTGTCGGACCACGAGGCGGTGACCCGGGTGCGGTGGCCCGGCCTGGCCGAACATCCCGGCCACGAGCTGGCCGCCCGGACCATGGACAGCTTCGGGTCGATGCTGTCGCTGGAGGTCGCGGGTGGCGCCGAGGCCGCCGACCGGGTCTGTCGCACGGTGCGACTGGTGCGCCACGCCACCAGCCTGGGCGGGGTCGAGACGTCGGTCGAGCGCCGCGCCGCACTCCCGGGCCAGGAGCACCTCCCCGCCGGCCTGCTGCGCCTGAGCGTCGGCATCGAGGACGTCGAGGACCTGTGGCACGATCTCGACACCGCCCTGTCCGGAACGCCCTCGTGAGGGCGATCCGCACGGTCGACGAGCACACGATCGGGGAGCCGTTGTGAGGGCGATCCGCACGGTCGACTACCACACCGCCGGCGAGCCGTTCCGGATCGTGGTCGGCGGCGTCGACGTGCTTCCGGGACCCGACGTGCCGGCACGTCGGGCCCACGCGATGGCCCACCTCGACGACGTGCGCGCACTGCTGGTCAACGAGCCACGCGGCCATGCCGACATGTACGGCTGCTTCGTCACGCCCCCCGACGACGGTGACGGCGACCTCGGGGTCGTGTTCTTCCACAACGACGGCTTCTCGACGGCCTGCGGACACGGCACGATCGCGCTGGTCACGTGGGCGCTGGACGACGGCGTGATCGCCCGCACCGGTGCGCAGACCCGGGTGGTCGTCGACGCGCCGTCCGGGAGGCTGGTGACGACCGCGACCAGCGAGGACGGCCGGGTCAGCCGCGTGGCGTTCCGCAACGTGGCCGCCTACGTCCACGCCACCGGGCTGGAGGTGGCCCTGCCCGATCGCGCCGTCAGCGTCGACGTGGCCTTCGGCGGGGCGTTCTACGCCGTGCTGCCCGCGGCCGAGGTCGACTGTGCCGTGGTCGCGGAGGACCTGCCTGCCCTGGTCGCGGCCGGCCGCGCGATCAAGGCCGCGATCGAGGCCGAGCACGAGGTCGTGCACCCGACCGCGGAGCACCTCCGCGACGTCTACGGGGTGATCTTCGTCGACCAGACCCGGCGTGACGGTGACGTGCTGGAGCAGCGCAACGTCGCGATCTTCGCCGATGGGGAGGTCGACCGCTCCCCCACGGGCAGCGGGGTGTCGGCGCGACTGGCGCTGCTCGACGCCGACGGCACGCTCCCACGCGGCCACACGCTGGTCACCACCGGGATCGCCGGCCAGTCCTTCGTCGGACGGGTCGTGGACGACGCCGAGGTCGACGGTCGCCCCGCGGTCGTGCCGGAGGTCACCGGCAGCGCCCACCGCACCGGCACCCACACCTTCACCCTCGACCCCCACGACCCGCTCGGCACCGGCTTCCTCCTCCGCTGACCCGCCCCCTCGACCTCGCCGCCTCCCGCCCACTCCCCGACCCCGACGCCACCCGATCGCGATGCGAGTTCGCGATCCCGATGTGAGTTCGACGCGTCACAGCGCGGTTCCCACATCGGTGCGCACAACTCACATCGCGCGAGGTCGGCGACGGAGGGTTGGGCGGGGTGAACCGACGAAGGAGCGTGGCACGTGCTCGAGGACCTGGAACTGCTGGACGGGGCCGAGCTGGCGCGGCGGCTGCCGATGGCGGCGGCCGTGGACGCCCTGGAGGCCGTGTTCGCCGGCGGCGAGGCGAGCGCGCCACCCCGGGTCCACGCGGCGGTCCCGGGCGGGACCCTGCTGGTGATGCCGGCGTCCTCGCCCGCGCTAGTCGGGGTCAAGCTGGTCACGGTGACGCCGGGGAACCCGAACCGCGGCCACCCCCTGATCCACGGGCTGTACATCGCGTTCGACGTCGCCACGGGCGCACCCTCGGCCCTGGTCGACGGGGCGGCGCTGACCGCGCTGCGCACCGCCGCGGTCTCGGGGCTCGCGACCCGCCACCTCGCCCGGCCCGACAGCACGCACCTGGTCGTGCTGGGGGCCGGCACCCAGGCGCGCAGCCACGTGGCGGCGATGCGCGCGGTCCGGCCGATCGACCGGGTGACCGTGGTATCACGGACCCGGGCCTCGGCCGACCGCCTGGTCGACGAGCTCCGCGGGGAGGGGATCTCCGCCAGGGTCGGCGACCCCACGGACGTCGGCGTCGCCGACCTGGTCTGCGCCTGCACGACCAGCGACACGCCGGTCGTCGCGGGAACCGACCTGTCCCCCGGCGCGCACGTCAACGCGGTCGGGGCCTACACGCCAACCACCCGCGAACTGGACACGGCCACCATGCAGCGGGGCCGGATCGTGGTCGAGGACCGCGACGCGGCACTGGCCGAGGACGGTGACCTCGCGATCCCGGTCGCGGCGGGCGACCTGTCACGTGACGCCGTCGTGGCCGACCTGGCCGAACTGGTGACCGGGACGCCGGTGCGTCGCAGCGACGACGACGTGACCGTGTTCACCTCGGTCGGCCTGTCGATCGAGGACCTCGCCGTCGTGGCAGCCGCGCTCGCGGCCGGCTGACCTCAGGACAGCACGGCGTCGAGTGCCGTCACGATCCGGTCGACCTCGTCCGGTGTGTTGTAGTGGACCAGGCTCAGGCGCACGACGCCGGTGTCGGGGTCGATTTCGGTGGCCTCGAGGACCCGCCAGGCGTAGAAGTGGCCCGACGACGCCATGACGTGGTGGGTCGCGAGGTCGGCGGCCACGTCGGCCGCGGGACGGTCCGCCACGAACGACACGACCGGCACCTTGCCCACGGCCGTGGTGGGTCCCAGCACCCGCACGCCCGGGCGCTCCACCAGCGCGTCCATCAGGGGCGTGACCAACGCCGACTCGTGTGCCGACAGCAGGTCCTGCAGGACGATCCGGCGGGTCGCGGCCGTCGGCTCGTCGACGGTGAGGTGGTGGTCGGCCAGCGCGTCGAGGTAGTCGACCATCCCGGCCAACGCGGCGACCTGCGCGTGGTCGGGACCGGCCGGGACGAACCGCTTGGTGACCTGGTCGGCGTTGAAGAAGTGACCCTGGTTCGGGAGGCGGTCGGCCAGGCCACGACGCATCGCCATGACCCCCTGGTGGGGGCCGTAGACCTTGTAGGCCGAGAACAGCCACACGTCGGCTCCGAGCGCGCCGACGTCGGGCAGCCCGTGGGGGGCGGCGGCCACCCCGTCGACGATGGCCACGGCGTCCACGGCATGGGCGCGGGCCACGACGTCCGCCACCGGGTTGACCTCGCCGACCACGTTGGACACGTGCGGGAACGCCACGAGCGCGACATCGTCGTCCAGCAGTGGGTCGAGGTGGGCCGGGTCGAGGCGTCCGGTGTCCGGGTCGACCTGCCACTCCCGCACCTCCACCCCGGTGTCGGCCAGCCGTCGCCAGGCTCCGGAGTTGGCCTCGTGGTCCTGGTCGGTCACCACGACGGCGTCACCCGGTCCCAGCACCTGCGCGAACGCGCGACCCAGTGCGTAGGTCAGCGCGGACGTCGACGGTCCGACGTGGACCTCGTCCTCGCCGACGCCCAGCCAGCGGGCCAGTCCGGGCGCGGCCGCGTCCATGGCGGCCTGCTGGGCGGCGCCCGCCGGGAAGTGGGTCCCTCCCTGGATGCGGGTGAACCGCTGGAAGTGGTCGAGCCGGTCGGCCACCCGGTCGACCATCCACGATCCGCCGGCGTTCTGGGCATGGACCCAGTCGGCCAGGTCGGGGTCCTGCAGCGCCGGGAACCGGGCCCGGACCCAGTCCAGGTCCAGCGCCGTCACTGCGGGGTGCTCGGGAACGCGCAGAACTCGTTGCCCTGCGGGTCGCGCAGGACATGCCACCCGACGTCGGGGTCCGGCTTGCGCAGGATCGTGGCGCCCCGGTGCTTCAGCTCGCGGACGTCGTCGCAGAACAGGTCCCAGTGGACCCGGTTCTTGCCGTTCTTCGGCTCGTCGACGGGCACGACGTCGAGGCTCTCGAACGGCATGGACTCGACGTCCTCGACCCACCAGAACCCGCGGCCGTCGTCGGTGCTTGTCCCGCCGAGCACCTCCGCCCACCAGTCCGCGAGTTCCCGGGAGGACTCGGAGTCGGCCGTGTCGACCACGACCTCGAACAGTTCACCCGGCGCGTCGTCGTCCATCTCGTCACGGACGAACGCGCAGAACTCGCCGCCGCCGGGGTAAGCCATCACGTGCCACCTGGCCCCCTCGCTGGCGGGGGTGATCACGGTCGCCCCGGCCGCGAGCAGCGGGTCCAGTGAGCCGACCCGGAGGTCGAGGTGCACCCGGTGCTTGGCGACCTTGGGCTCCGAGACGGCGTTGACCCAGATCGTGTCGACGGGATCGTCGCCCCGGACGACGGCGTCGCCGTCGGCCATGTGCTCGACGTCGCGACCCAGCGCGGCACCCCAGAAGTCGGCCACGGTCCCCGTGTCGTTGGCGTCCATGCACAGGTCCTTGAAGCGCGCGAGGGCCATGTCTTCCTCCGGGTCGAGTCGGGTCACGAGCGATGCGACGCATCCGCGGTCCGACGGCGACACACGACGCACACCTCCACGATAGGGGCTGGCCCACCCGTCACGGGGGTCCGAGGCCCGGTCGGACGACCGTCAGCGCACGGCGACGATCCGGGACACGGTCCCGGCGTCCCAGTCCACGACCAGGACCTCGCCGTCGCCATCGGCGGTGATCGACGAGACCTGGCCGACCTCGAGCTGGTCGGACCAGTCCTGGGGATCGGTCACCGCCTCGCCGTCCCAGCCGACGCTGCGGATCCAGCCGTTGCACCAGTCGGCGTAGAAGTAGGTGCCGTCCAGTTCGGGGATCGACGGTCCGCGTGCCACCACGCCCCCGGTGATCGAGCAGCCCTGCCCCGTGTCGTCGTGGGCGACCGTCAGCACCGGGTCCACCGGCTCGGTCACCGCCGGGTCGTCGTAGAAGGTGCCGGTGCCCTCCCGGGCGGGCCAGCCGAAGTTCACACCGGCGTCGTCGAGTGCGACGACGTCGACCTCCTCCGCGGTCTCCTGGCCCACGTCCCCGATCCAGGCCAGCCCGGTCTGGGCGTCGATCGAGAAACGCCACGGGTTGCGCAGTCCGAACCAGTAGACCTCCGGTGCACCCGACACGCCGTCGACGGTCGCCCCGTCGGCGAACGGGTTGCCGGCGGGGATCGCGTAGGGCTCGTCACCGTCGACGTCCAGCCGCAGGATCGTGCCCGGCAGCGTCGACGGGTCCTGGCCGTTGACGCTGGCGCGGGCGGCGTCGCCCAGCGAGAGGAAGAGCAGCCCGTCGGGCCCGAACAGCAGCTTGCCACCGTTGTGGCGGACCTTGTCCGGCTCCTTGTCGACCGTCAGCAGCTCGGTGCGCGAGTCCGGGTCGACCTGCTCGCCGTCCGCCCCGACCTCGTAGGACACCAGCACGTTGTCGTTGCTGGGCAGCGAGTGGAACGCGAACACCCGCGGGTCGTCGGGGAAGTCCGGGTGGAAGGCGAGCCCGAGCAGGCCCTGCTCGATGCTGTGGATCTCCATCTCGCCCGAGACGTCCAGCAACGGGATGTCGGCCGCCGCGCCGTCGTCGATGCGACGCACGGTGCCGGGCTGCTCGACGACGTAGAGGCCCCCGTCGTCGGGTCGCACCGCCACGTCCAGTGGCTGTTCGAGGCCCTCGGCCACGAGCTCCAGGTCCAGGCCCTGCAGGGGTGGCAGCGCCTCGGTCTCGGTGTCGGTGGGACTGGCGGCCGGGCTGTCGCTCGGGCCGGCGGTCGTGGTGCCGGTGGGACCGGGGGTGGCCGGGTCCGACGGGCTCGGCGCCGGGTCTGGCGAGGACTCGTCGGTGGAGGAGGCCGAGGCGGTGGGTTCCGGCGAGGCGGTGGGCGGCTCGGGGTCACCGGAGCAGGCCAGCACGAGGCCGGCGGCCAGGGCGACGACGAGCGGTCGACGAAGGTCCACGGTCATCCCGACATCGGTGGTGGGCGGGCTCAGGCGTTGTACGACCCGGACGTGACGGCGCCACCACGGCCGGTCCAGTCGGTGTGGTGGTGCTCGCCCCGGGGCCCGTCGACGCGCTCGTAGGTGTGCGCGCCGAAGTAGTCCCGCTGTGCCTGGACCAGGTTCGCGGGCGTGCGTGCCGACCGGATCCCGTCGTAGTAGGCCAGCGCGGTCGAGTAGGCGGGCAGGGGGATGCCGGCGGAGATGCCGGCCCGCACGACCCGGCGCCACCCCGGCTGGGCGTCGGCCAGGGCCCGGGTGAACACGTCGGCGAGCAGGAGGTTGTCCAGCTCCGGGTCGGCCTCGTAGGCGGCGGTGATGTCGTCGAGGAAGACCGCGCGGATGATGCAGCCCTCGCGCCACAGGCTGGCGATCCGGCCGAGGTCCAGGTCCCAGTCGTGCTCGGCGCTGGCGTCGGCCAGGAGCATGAACCCCTGGGCGTAGGAGGTGATCTTGGAGGCGTACAGCGCGTCACGGAGGTCGTCGAGGTCGACGGCATCGGGCTCCAGTGTGCGATCGGGCCCTGCCAGGACGCCGGCGGCGGCACGACGACGGTCGACCAGCGCAGACACGACCCGGGCGAACACGGCCTCGGCGACCAGCGTGAGGGGCTGGCCCGCCTCCAGCGCGGCGATCGCGGTCCAGGTGCCGGTCCCCTTCTGTCCGGCCGCGTCCAGGATCACGTCCACCGTGGACTCACCCGTGTCGGGATCGGTGTGGGCGAGGATGTCGGCGGTGATCTCGACCAGGAAGCTGTCCAGCACCCCGTCGTTCCAGGTGCGGAAGACCTCGGCCATCTCGGCGTTGGCCATGCCCATGGCCGACATGAGGTCGTAGGCCTCGGCGATCACCTGCATGTCGCCGTACTCGATCCCGTTGTGGATCATCTTGACGAAGTGGCCGGCGCCGTCGGGACCGACCCAGTCACAGCAGGGCCTGCCGTCGGGGGCGTCGGCGGCGATCGCCTGGAACAGGTCGGCCAGCAGCGGCCACGCCTCCGGGTCCCCGCCGGGCATGATCGAGGGGCCGTGCCGGGCCCCCTCCTCGCCACCGGAGACGCCGGCACCGACGTAGCGGATGCCCTGCTCGGCCAGCTCCTCGGTGCGACGGATCGTGTCGGTGTAGCGCGAGTTGCCCCCGTCGATGATCACGTCGCCCTCGTCGAGGAGTGGCGCGACCTCCTCGATGACCCGGTCCACGACGGCGCCGGCCTTGACCATCAGCATCACCCGGCGCGGCGTCGACAGCGCGTCGACGAGCTCCTCGACGGTCTCGTGGCCCACGACGGAGGCGTCGGCGGCCGGGCCGTCGACGAACTCGCGCATCGTGGAGGTCGTGCGGTTGTGCACGCCCACGGTGTAGCCGTGGTCGGCCATGTTGAGCACGAGGTTCTGGCCCATCACGGCCAGCCCGATCAGGCCGATGTCGGTCGTGGTCATGTCGCGTGCTCCGGTGTGGGGGTCGGTCGATCCCCGACGATAGCCCCCACGGCCCCGCCACCGGCGATCCCGGTCGCCCCTCACGATCGCCCTCGGTGGGAGCACGTGGGGCGCCGCGCGCGTACCGTCCGGGTCCGGACCGGACCGCCCCCGACGACGGGAGCCCACATGGGCCAGGCACGACAGATCGAGGACGCCCTGCGCGACCACGCCCACGTGGCCGAGTGCACCGTGGCGCCGCTGGCCGACCTGTACGAGCGCGAGACCGTGACGGCCTTCGTGGTGATGCGCGACAACGTCGAGGCGAGCCTCGACTCGGTCTGGGACCACCTGCGTAGCGTGCTGCCCGGCGACCACCAGCCCGACGAGGTCCACGTGGTCGACACGCTGCCGGACGACCCGGCGGCCGAGGCGAAGCGACGTCGCGACGACGCCGACGGCTGACCCGGACGTGGGCGACGACCTGCGCGCGTACCGCGAGCGGCACGACCTGGAGGGCGCGCCGGAGGCACCCGGCGTTGTCCCGGAACCCGCGGATCGTCCGATCTTCGTCGTGCAGCAGCACGCGGCCTCCTCCATGCACTACGACCTGCGGCTCGAGGCGGACGGCGTGCTGAAGTCATGGGCCGTGCCGAAGGGCCCGTCCACGGACCCGTCCGAGAAGCGCCTGGCCGTCCGGGTCGAGGACCACTCCCTGGGCTACGCCGACTTCGAGGGGGTCATCGGCGAGGGTGAGTACGGCGGCGGCAGCGTGATCGTGTGGGACATCGGCCCGTACCGCAACCTCACCACCGACGACGACGGGGCCGAGGTCGACGTCGCCACGGCCGTGGACGCGGGCCATGTCAAGGTGTGGCTGGCCGGTGACAAGCTCCGGGGTGGCTGGGCCCTGACCCACGCCAAGGTCGGTGGCGACGAGGCGAACTGGCTGCTGGTCAAGGTCGCCGACGAGACGGCCGACGCGCGGTGCGACCCGACCTCCACCGAGACCACGTCGGTGCTGTCGGGGCGGACCGTCGCCGAGGTCACCGAGGACCCGGGCCGCTGAGCCTGCGTACCGTGATGGGCCCGCACCGCGACAGGGCACATCCATGGACCTCGGCCTGCACTACTTCACCTTCTCGACACCCGGCGACCCGTCGGCGATCGCGCCGACGTTGGCCGAGACGGCCCGGATCGCCGACCAGGGCGGCGTCGCGGCCTTCAGCCTGATGGACCACTTCTTCCAGATGGAGACGGGCGGCATGACCGCCGACGAGCCCATGCTGGAGGGCTACACGAGCCTGGGCTACGTGGCAGCACTGACCGAGCGGATGACCCTGGGACTGCTGGTCACCGGGGTGATGTACCGCGTGCCGGGGGTGCTGGCCAAGACCGTGGCCACACTCGACGTCCTGTCGGGCGGACGTGCCCGGCTGGCGCTGGGTGCGTCGTGGTACGAGCGTGAACAGGCCGCGCTGGGCGTGCCCGTCGTGCCCATGGCCGAGCGCTTCGAACGGCTCGAGGAGACCCTGCGGTTCTGCCTCCAGATGTTCTCCGACGACGACGGTCCGTTCACCGGGGAGCACTACCAGTCGACCGAGACCCTGTGCGTCCCCCAGCCCCTGACCAGGCCACATCCGCCGATCCTGGTCGGTGGTGGTGGCGAGCGCAAGACCCTGCGACTGGTGGCCGAGTACGCCGACGCCTGCAACCTGTTCGGCACCGGCACCGACGAGGTCGCACACAAGCTCGAGGTCCTGCGTGGGCACTGCGAGGACGTCGGTCGTGATCCCGACGACGTGACGAAGACCGTGCTCGCCACGAGCTCCCCGCTCGACGACGTCGACGCCTTCCTCGACCAGTTGGAGGACTGGGCCGCGCTCGGCGTGACCGAGGTGCAGGTGATGCCCGACCGCCACCCGGTCGAGTTCGCCGAGCGGCTGGTCGCCGACGTCGTGCCCGCAGCCGACACCATCGGCTGAGTCGGTCAGTCCAGGGCCGGATCGGTGTGGCGCTGGAGCACCATCCGGCCGTTGGTGAAGACCCGCACTCCGCCGTCGGTCGCGGACACGACCACGGCCGTGGCGTTGGTCCGCGCCGTGACCGCAGCGGCCGCGACGTGCCGCGTGCCCAGGCCGTTGGGCACGTCCACCTGCGTGTCGGACGAGGCGAGGTAGAGCCCGCCGGTCTGGATCAGGCCGTCACCGGTCAGCACGAACGCCCCGTCGAGCTTGGCCAGCTCGACCAACGTGTCGTGGAGGTCGGGGTTGGTGACCCGGCGGTCGTCGGCATCGTGGCCCCGCAGGGGGTTGAGGACGAGCTGGCGCGAGCCCTCCCTGACGCGGTCGCTGTCGCCGACCACGAACAGTGCACCGATGCGCTTGCCCCGGCTCGCCACGCGCCCCACCCGGGTCGCGATCGCCATGACCGACTCGAAGACGGCCGGGCTGATGTCGTCACCGAGCCGCACGAGGTCACCCACCCCGCGCAGCTGGCTGCTGTCGTCCAGGTCGGTCACCACCACGAGGTCGCCACCACCGAGGCTGGTTCCGTGGCCGACCACGCAGACGACCAGTTCGCCCTCCGAGACGGCCCCGGAGGCCAAGACCGAACCGGCCGCGAGCCGAGCCTGGCGGTACTTGTCGGCGACCTGGGTCGCGACCGTCACCACCTCGATCCCGTCCGCCTCGAGGGCGGCCCGGGTCCGGGCGTCGTGGGTCGCCGCGATGATCCGGAGGTCCGGGACCTCCTGGGCCAGGCGACGGGGCAGGACACCGTCGTCGGTGGCACAGATGACCGCATGGGCACCGACGACCTCCGCGATGCGGCACGCCATCGGCACCAGGTCCTCACGGGACCGCACGGCATCGATGGAGCTCACGCCCGGCTCCTTGTCGTGGACGAGGCCGACCCTACCCCCGGACCCCACCCACGGTCCGGTCGAACGCCGGGGCTGCGACCCGACCCCGCACACCACACGCCAACCCGTCCCCGGGCATGGTGTGGTTGGCTCGCGGAGCCGTCGGAGAGGACGCACGTGGGCACGACCGTCACGCGACCCGTCCGCGTGGTGCTGGACTGCGACCCCGGGATCGACGACGCCGTGGCCATCGCGTGGGCGGTGGCGCATCCCGCGATCGAGCTGGTGGCAGTCGGGACGGTGTGGGGCAACGTCGACCTGGCTCGCACGACCGACAACGCCGTGCAGGTCCTCGACGCCTGTGGCGCCGGACAGGTGCCGGTCGCCCGTGGCGCCGCGGGACCCCGCGGTGGCGGGACGGGCCCGGCATCGGGCCACGTGCACGGGACCGACGGACTGGGTGGCCTGGCGATGGCCACACCCGGGACGGGGCCAGCCGCGACGACGGCGGCGCGACAGCTGGTCGCGCGGTGCCGCGCCGACCCCGGCGCCATCCACGTCGTGGCGTTGGGACCGCGGACCAACCTGGCCGAGGCGCTGGACCTGGAGCCCGACCTGCCCGACCTCGTCGCCGGCGTGACCCTGATGGGTGGCGCTGCCCTGGTCCCCGGCAACGTGACCCCGGCGGCCGAGGCCAACGTCTTCTTCGACCCGCTCGCCGCCCGCCGGGTGCTGGCCGCATCGTGGGAGGTCACCGAGACGGCGAGCGTCGTCGCCGACGTCGAGACCGGCGACGGTCCGGGGCGTGGCGCGACGATCTTCGACCTGCGTGGCCATGCGCGGGGTGCCGCCCCGGACGACGACGCCCACGTCCGGGTCGTGCTGGGCGTGGCCGACGGGTTCGCGGACCAGGTCGTGGACACGCTCGTGGGCCCGTCGTGACGACACGTGGGGCGGAGGTGGTCGTCCTGGGGAGCGCCAACCTCGACGTCGTGGTCCGTACTCCTCGTCATCCCCGTCCCGGCGAGACCGTCACCGGACACGACGTGGCGCGCGTGCCCGGGGGCAAGGGCGCCAACCAGGCCGTCGCCGCGGCCCGTGCCGGGGCCATGGTCGCCTTCCTCGGTGCGGTCGGCGACGACGACGCCGGCCGGCTCCTCCGCGCGACGCTGGAGGACGCCGGAGTCGACACGACCGGGCTGGACGTGGTGGACGCGCCGACCGGCACGGCGCACATCACGGTCGACGACGTCGGCGAGAACACCATCGTGGTCGTTGCCGGTGCCAATGCCACGGTCGAACTCGACGACCACGCCCGCGGCGCGATCGCTGCCGCACGGTGCCTGCTGGTCCAGCTCGAGCTGGCGCTGCCGGTCGTCGCGGCGGCAGTGGCCCACGCGCGTCGGCACGACACGCTGACCGTGCTCACCCCCGCGCCGGCGGTCAGCCTCCCCGACGACCTGCTGGCGGACGTCGACGTGCTGGTCCCCAACCAGCACGAGGCCAGCGTCCTGACGGGCAGCGACGACCCCGAACGGGCGGCCGACGAGCTGCTCGGGCGCGGCGTCCGGGCGTGCGTGGTGACCCTGGGTGGCGACGGTGCCCTGGCGGCACGGGCGGACGCACGAACCCGCCATCCGGCCCCCCGGGTCCCGGTGCTGGACACGACCGGGGCCGGGGACGCATTCGTCGGCAGTCTCGCGGTCGCGCTGGTCGAGGGTCGGTCGCTGGGCGACGCGGTCGACGTGGCGACGGCCGCGGCCAGCCTGTCGGTGCAACGCGCCGGCGCAATTCCGTCGTTGCCGACCCGCGCCCAGATCGACGAGGTCACGGGGTGACGTAGGGCGTGCGGTGCCCGCACCGACATGCCCTCCTCCGAGCAGTGGGGTGCCGCGGGATGCCACGGGGACGCACCGCCCACGCCGTTCCGATACCTGGTCGTCACATTGCTCTTCCGTGCGACGCCTGCGCGAACTAGCGTCACCTTCCCCGAGTCGACGGGCACCAGCCCGTCGATCGTTGTCGAAAGGGTCATGCAGATGGGTCGATGGTCACGTCGTCGGACCGCCGTCACGGCGGCCGTACTCGCAGGTGGGATGCTGCTCGCATCCGGGCCGGTCGCCGCCGCCCCCGGTGGGCCATGGTGGGAGGTCGAGGCCGAGGAGGAGAATCCGTCGCCGTTCTACGACTCCATCCCGTACTCCGAGATCGGGCCGAAGCTGCGCGACATCGAGCAGTCGAGCAACCGGGTCCAAATCGAGGTCTCGGGCCAGTCCGCCGGTGGCAGGGACCTGTTCGTCGCCGTCGTGTCAGCCCCGGAGGCCGGAGGTCGGCTCGGCAGGTACAAGGCCATCGCCAACAAGATGGTCACCGACCCCGAGCGGGCCCAGGAGATGATCGCCGACCTGGGTGACTACAAGGTCCCGGTGTTCGTCAACGGCAGCATCCACGGCAACGAGTACCCGGGCACCGACGCCGCCCTGCGGCTGATCGAGACCCTGGCGTACGACGACTCGCCCGAGGTCCAGGCCGTCCTCGAGAACATCATCCTCGTGGTCAACGTGGTGCACAACCCCGATGGACGGGTCCTGGGCACCCGCGCCAACGCCAACGGCTTCGACATCAACCGGGACATGCTGAGCCAGACGCAGCCCGAGGCCAAGGCCATCGTCGACATCATGACCGAGTGGAACCCCCTGTCCACCCTGGACCTCCACGGCTTCGTCAACCCGATGCTGATCGAGCCGACCACGCCACCCCACAACTCCAACTACGAGTACGACCTGTACCTGAAGTGGGCGCTGGGCAGTGCCTTCGCGATGGAGGACGAACTGTTCGCTCGGACCGGCCTGGCGGCCCAGATCCCCTACCGCGACTTCGGAGACGGCTGGGACGACTGGGGTGGGCAGTACGTGCCGATGTACGCGATGTACCACGGGTCGTACGGCCACACGCTGGAGACCCCGAGCCGCGCCGAGCTGGGCGTGGACGCCCACGAGGCCGCCGTCTGGGGTGCGTTGAACTTCATCGTGGACAACAAGGACGAGATGCTGCACGACCAGGTGGAGATGTTCCGCCGTGGCGTGCTCGACATCCCCCAGCTGCCGATCCCCGACGAGCTGCTCGACGAGACCACCTTCGACCAGTACAACGAGCTGGTCGTGCAGGAGTTCCCGACCGCCCACGTGATCCCGGTGGACGAGCCGCTCCAGCAGAGCCCCCTGCAGGCCCAGCGCCTGGTCGACTTCCTGCTGTTCAACGACGTCGAGGTCGAGGCTGCGACGGCGGAGTTCACGGTCGACGGCACGACCTACCCGAAGGGCACCTACGTGGTGTGGATGGACCAGGCCAAGCGCAGCCTGGCCAACACCTTCCTCGAGGACGGCAAGAACCTGTCGGACGTCCAGGGCATCACGTTCTACTCGCCACCGGCCGTGTGGAGCCACCCGCTGCTGTGGGGCGCCACCCGGACGGTCGTGACCGACGACCTCGCCGTCGGGACCAAGCCGGTCAACAACGCCGTCGCGGCAAGCGGCACCGTGATCGGCACGAAGGGTGTCGCGTGGGCCTTCGAGCCGACCAGCCTGGAGGCCTTCCGGGTCGCCAACGAGCTGGTGGCCGACGGGACCGCGATCCGGCGTGCGCCGGAGGCGTTCAGCGACTCCGGGCACACGTTCGAGCCGGGCACGTTCGTCGTGACCGGTGGCAAGTCGCTGGCGAACTCGCTGGCCAGCGGCGAGGGCCTGGACGTGTACGCCCTGTCGGCGATGCCCGACAGCGTGGCCATGGAGCCCCAGCGCATCGCGCTGTTCTCCGACGAGGGCACGCGTCACGCGCTTGACCAGCTCGGGTTCGACTACGACACGGTCAGCACCGGCGACGTCAACGGCGGCGTGGTCAACGTCGACGACTACGACGTCTTCGTCAACTACAGCCGCAGCTTCACCGGCCTGCAGCAGTCCGGGCGTGACGCCCTGACCGCGTTCTACGCCGCCGGCGGGGACTACGTGGGCCTGCGGAGCACCGGCGTCGACCATGCGATCGATGCCGGCATCATCGACGCGGTGTACGACGCCGAGAGCGGCAACGCCATCGTCGAGGTCGACTTCGCCGACACCGGTGCGGTCGGCGGGTACGCCGACTCGGACGTCGCGTTCGTCTTCACCCCGACCTGGTTCACCAGCGTCGGCCCGGACGTCGAGGTCGCTGCCAGCATGGGCGTCGACGACTTCCTGGTCTCGGGCTACTGGCCCGGCTGGGAGGTCAGCGGTGCCGCGGGCCAGCCAGTCGTCGTCACCACCGACAACGGTGACAGCGACGTGACGCTGGTGGGCCTCGACGTGACCTTCCGTGGCCACCCGGAGAACACCTTCCGGATCCTCGGCAACGGCATCTTCGAGGGCCTCGACTGAGCGACCCGAACCACCACGACGGCCCGGCCCCGTGCCGGGCCGTCGTCGTGTCTCGGCCGGTGCCACGGGGCGAAGGCGTGGTCGCGCGAACGGCGGCGGGACGCCGCGGGCAGACCCGTTGGTATCTCACGGCGTTCCGCGTGCTCTCGTTCGACGACGGACGCCCGCACGGGGCGGGGTGTCCACCTCACACCGGTGAACCCGGAGCAAAGGACGTCGACCATGCACGCCACGAACACGACCAACCATCCCACCGGGCGACTGCGACGTCGCCTCGCCGCCACGGCGGTCGCCGGCGCGCTGGCGGCCACGACCCTGGTGGCCGGCACGACCTCGGCCGTCGCCGACGACCAGCCGGGCGCGGACCCGTCCGACCTCGTCTACAGCGGCGAGCTGGACGGCGCGAAGCTGCGCCGCGTCGAGATCGATCCGCTCGGCAAGGACGCCCACGGACGCCTGGACGAGCGCGACCTGGAGCTGGCGAAGAAGGACAAGTCGGGCCAGGACGTCCCCAAGCCTCGGGATCCGGGCCGCATCAGCCCGGACCTGGCGAAGCTGCTCGACACCGGTGACCACGACAAGCCGGTCGAGGTGCTGGTCACCTTGCAGGACGACGTGACCATCCCGCGCTTCCCGCAGCCGAACACCGACGAGTCGCGCGAGTCCGACACCAACCGCCGGGCACTGGACCGGGCCAACGAGCTGGTCGCACAGCTGACCAAGGCGCGGGCCCCGGGCTACGACAAGCTGGCCGACCAGTTCCGCGAGCTCGAGGGCGAGATCGGGCAGACCTTCTGGCTGATCAACGCCGCGACCGTCGAGCTGCCCCTGGGCAACGTCAAGCAGCTCCTGGAGCACGAGGGCATCCAGTACGTGCAGCTCGACGAGACCGTCACCCGACCACCGGTCGACGGCGACCCGACCAACGACATCCGCGACGGGCGCCAGCGCATCGCCAGCGACCCGTACTTCAACCTCGGCCAGACCGGGGGCTGGATCGGACTGCTCGACTCCGGCGTCCGCGCCGACCACACCTCGCTGACCGGGCCGGACCGGATCGCGTTCCACCTGGACCTGACCGGCGACGGCGACCCCGGTGACAACTGCGACTGGTGGTCCGGGCACGGCCACGGCACCGCGAGCGCATCGATCCTGACCGGCAACGCCAACCTCGGCTTCGACTGGCGTGGCGTCAGCGGCGTGCGGGTCGACAGCTTCGACGTGTACGGCGACGACTGCGGCCTGAACACCGCCGCCGCGGTGGACGGCTTCCAGCTGGGCGTCGCGGTCCTCGACCGGGTCATCGTGGCCGAGATCCAGGCCGACGAGGCCGAGACCGGCGCGATCGCCACGGCGGCCGACGCCGCCTACGACGCCGGCGTGGCCGTGATCGCGGCCAACGGCAACTTCGGCCCGAACGCCTCGACGGTCCGCTCCCCCGGCAACGCCCACAAGGCGCTGGGCATCGGGGCCGACCACGTCACGACCAGCTCGCTCAAGGGCTACTCGGGACGTGGCCCGACCAACGACGACCGGATCAAGCCCGACCTGGTGGCGCCGACCGACACCGAGGCGGCCTCGACCGCCGGCACGACCGCGACCTGGGAGTTCGGCGGCACCTCGGGGGCGACCCCGTACGCCGGCGGCGCCGCGTCGCTGGTGCGCAACTGGATGGCACCCAACGGTTCGTTCGACCCGGGCCACGTCTACGCCCGGATGCTGCTGTACGGCCAGAACGCCTACCCGTTCGACAACAACACGGGGGCTGGCGACCTGGTCATGGGCACCGGCGGGTCGGTGCACTACGGGAAGGTCAACGTGACCGACGGCGCCACCATCGACATCCCGGTCACCGTTGCCTCCGGACGCAACACCATCCAGGTGGCCCTGTGGTGGCCCGAGTCACCCGGCAGCCACGACGACGTCGACGTGGTCCTGCGCCGCCCCGACGGTGGCTACGGCGACGGCAGCTTCTCGATCCCGAGCGTGTTCGAGCGCGCCGCCGTGAACGGCTCGGCCACGCCGGGCACGTGGACCGTGCGGATCAGCGGCTACGACGTCTCCGGCACCCAGCCGGTGTACTGGAGCGCCCGCACGCGCTGAACCACCCCGAGGTGACGACGGCGGTGCGGGGCCGAGTGGTCCCGCACCGCCTCGTCAGTCCGGGTCGGGTCGGACCAGTCGGACCAGGTGCACGACGATCGCGACCATCGAGCCCACGATGGCGATGACCAGCAACGTGCGCACCAGCCAGGTCCAGTCGACGGCGTAGGCGGAGAAGTCGAACGGGAACACGTCCCAGACACGCACGGCCGCCACCAGCCCGACCGAGGTCGTGACCAGCTCGCCGGCCGCACGGATCCGTCCACCGTCGGCGACCAGGTACACCCCGTTGGCCAGCACGCTGGCGACCAGCGAGGCGGAGACGGCCCCGACCACGAGCGCGAGGTCGTCGGTCACGAACGCCGGCCAACCCCAGTCACCGAGCTGGAACAGCAGCCACAGCAGCAGCCCGTTGACCCCGATCGCGATCACGTAGCCGGCCCGTCGGCCGGTCGTCGGGCGCTGGTCGGTCCGGACCTGCGAGGTGGTCGTTGGTCGTGCGGACATCGCCATCACCTCCCCGGGGGCGCCCGCTCGTGGTCCCCCTCGACCACGATCGTGACATGGCGAGCGCGACCCGGACAGGGGCGCGGGACCCGGCCCTCCCCGCCGAAGGGCCCGCCCCGGAGCAGTCGCACGCCGTCGGTGGAGGAAGGCGTGGCGGATCACCGGGTCGGCGTCCGCTTGACTCTCCTGTCGGGGGAGACTGCATGCTCGGGACACCCGGGCACGGAGGCAGACATGGACGACCTGGTCCCGATCGGGCGGTTCGCGGCGACGAGCCGGTTGTCGATCACGGCACTGCGCCACTACCACGACCTCGGCCTGCTCGTGCCGGCCGTCATCGATCCTGCCAGCGGCTACCGGTACTACCGCCTCGGCCAGGCCAACCGCGCCGAGGCGATCCGGACGCTGCGCTCGCTGGACGTGCCACTCGACGAGGTGGCCGCGGTGCTGGACGGCGACGACGAGCAGGCCGAGGACCTGCTCCGTCGCCACCAGCAGCGGCTGTCCGACGCGTTGGCCCGCCATGAACGGATGCTCGGGTACGTCCGACGACTCGTCTCCGGAGAGGATCAGCTCATGCCCCACACCATCGACACCGCACAACTGCCGGCCCAGCCGGTCGCCTCGGTCCGCCGCACCACCGACCTCGCACACATCGGCGAGTTCATCGGCGAGGCCTTCGCCACCGCTGCGGGGGCGGTCACCATGGCCGGTGCGCCGATCGTCGGCGCACCATTCATCCTCTACCACGACCTCATCGACGAGGACACCTCGGGCGACATCGAGGTGTGCGTGCCGGTCGCCGACACCGACCTCGACCTCGGCGACGACGTCGAGGTGCAGACCCTGCCGGCCGCGACCACGGTCCGGACGGTCCACCGGGGCCCCTACGACCAGGTCGGCCCGGCCTACCACGCCCTGTTCGCCTGGATCCACGAGCACGACCGTGACCAGGCCGGGCCGCCGCGGGAGACCTACCTCAACGACCCCGAGGAGGTCGCGGTCGAGGACCAGCTGACCCGGGTCGACATCCCGATCGCCACCGGCTGAGCACGACCCGGCACGGCCGCGGACGTGACGACCGGGGCCGTTCGCCGCGATGACGCGGGTCCCTGGGCCCTGTCCGGCGGTCCGCGCCGCGGGCACGATCGCAGCGTGGGACCTGGCCTGCCGAGTCCGGCGCGGCGTCGCGGTCCCGCACGTCCCGTGGGAGGGTCCGCCATGACCACCTCGACCGATCGCTATCCGGCCCGGCTCGCCGTCGACTACCCCGAACGGCTCGACCGGGTCACCACGTTCTTCCGCCTGCTCTGGGCGATCCCGATCCTGGTGATCCTCGCCCTGCTGTCGGCGGGGTCCGACACGACCGTGGTGTGGCTCCAGGAGTCGGGTGAGTGGATCTCCGAGACCAGCCAGACCGGTGGCGGCGTGATGGCTGGGCTGGCCGTGGCCACGGCACTCATGATCGTGGTGCGGCAGCGCTACCCACGATGGTGGTTCGACTTCGCCCGCGAGTTCACGCGCTTCGCGACCCGCATCGGCGCCTACCTGGCCCTGCTGACCGACCGCTATCCGGCCACCGAGGACGAGCAGGCCGTCCACCTCGAGCTGGACTACCCCACCGACGTCGAACACGACCTGAACCGCTGGCTGCCCCTGGTGAAGTGGATCCTGGTGATCCCCCACGTCGTGGTGCTCGCCGTCCTGGCGATCGGGGCCGTCCTCGCAGTCCTGGTCGCGTGGGTCGCGATCCTGTTCACCGGCCGCTACCCGCGGGCCCTGTTCGACTACGTGGTGGGCGTGTTCCGGTGGGGGCTTCGCGTGCAGGCCTACGCCACGCTCCTGCTCACCGACCGCTACCCACCGTTCCGCCTGGCCTGACCGGCCGGCGACGCGCGGCCGGCTCCATCCAGGGTGGGGCCCAGCCGCGATCGGCCTCGGTCAGCGTCGTCCCGGGGGCCACGACCGCGTCGATGGCGTCGAGCGTGTCGTCGTCGAGTCGCAGGTCCTGCCCGGCGAGGACGTCGTCGAGCTGCTCGATGGTGCGGGGTCCGATGATCGCGGACGTGACCGCCGGATGGTGCAGGACCCAGGCGTTGGCGAGTCGGGTCAGGCTGGTGCCCGCCGCCTCGGCGATCGGACGGAGACGCTCCACGGCGTCCATCTTGGGGGCGTTGGCCGCGCTGGACACGTCGTAGCGACTCGCCACCGGGTGGTCACTGCCCCCCATTCGGTCGGCGCGTGAACCGGCCGGTGGTGACTCGCCACGCTGGTACTTGCCGGTCAGCCACCCCCCGGCCAGCGGGCTCCACACGATGGCGCCCATGCCGTGTTCGGCCACCACGGGCAGGACGTCGCGCTCGACGTGGCGGACGAGGATCGAGTACGGCGCCTGCTCGGAAACGAACCGTTCGAGGTTGCGGCGGTCGGACACGGCGTGCGACTCCACGATGGTGTGGGCCGGGAAGGTCGAGCACCCGATCGCCCGGACCTTGCCCATCCGGACCAGGTCGGTGAGCGCTCCGAGGGTCTCGGCCAGGTCGGTTCGCGGGTCGTGGCGATGCAGCTGGTACAGGTCGACGTGGTCGAGGTCGAGCCGGCGCAGCGAGTCGTCGATGGCCTGCATGATCCAGCGTCGGGAGTTGCCCTGGCGGAGCCGACCCCCGTACGCGGCGGGCCCCATGTCGCCATGGACCTTGGTGGCGACGACCACGTCCTCGCGACGAACGCCGCGGAGGGCCTTCCCGACGATCTCCTCGGATTCGCCCGACGAGTAGACGTCGGCCGTGTCGATGACGTTGATCCCGGCATCCAGGCCACGATGGATCATCGCGATCCCAGCATCGTGGTCCGGGTTGTTCCGCCCGCCGAACATCAGCGCACCGAGGCTGAAGGTCGACACCTCGATCCCGCTCGCGCCGAGCGTGCGATACTCCATGGCGATTCCTCCCACGCGTGGTTGCCGTCCCCCACCGGCGTGCCCGGTGGCGGCGCTCAGCGACGCTCGACCAGGTTGACCCGCTCGGTGGCCCCACGCTGGACGTCGCCGCGATCGAACCGGATCGGGACCCACTCCTCGTCGGAGTACAGCCGGGTCTGGTCCCCGAAGTGCGGCGACGTCGGGTCGCTGCTCTGCGAGTAGCTCAGCAGCATCTCGCCCTCCGGGCCGGCGTCGGTCATCTCGACCGCCACGAGCAGGCTGGCACCGCTGGTCACGTCGGGGTAGCCGTCGGCACCCCGGAAGGCCGCGTTGAGGACGTTGAAGACCCCGACGTTGCCACGTCCACCGTGCATCGGCAGCGCCTCGCCGTTGCGATCCTCGGTCTGGACCTCGCCCAGGGCGACGTCCAGCGGGATCCCGGCATCGCCGAGTCGGGCCACCGCGGTGGCCAGGGCCCGCAGCACCCGGGGGTCGTCGACATCGAGCGTGTTGGGGGTGGTCACCGGGTTCGACGGGTCGAACGGCACCGCGAAGCGGAGCCCACCGGACTCGCCGAACTCGCGGAACAGCACCGCGCCCACACTGTCGACGTCCACCCTTCGGTCCCACGCGGCCAGGACGTCACAGGCCTCGGCCAGGTCGACCGTCCGGCCGTCGGCGGCCTGGGCCGTGCCCGCCGACCGGCACAGGTCGACCAGCGCGTCGACAGCAAGTTCGGCCCCGAGGTTGCGGTTGCCGAACATCACGTCCTGCAGGGTCGGCACGGTGAAGCCGGGCGCACCGAGTCCGTCCGTGCCGGCGAGCCGCTCCTGGACCTGCACGATCCCCAGCCGCGTGCGCAGGCTGCGGGCCGTGCCCTCGTCGCCGATCACCCGGGCGAAGCCCTCCAGCGGCTGGTCGGGGTCGGACAGCCAGTGGCTGTCGTTGGACTGGGTGACCCAGTCGTCGGTCACCAGGACCGGCAGCGCGTCCGCGCCGAGGATCCCGTCACGGGGTGCGGCCGGGTCGGCCACCGGGTCGCAGGCCCGCGTCGTGCCGGCCAGCACGGCCAGCCCGGTCTGCTGCCAGGTCGGACGCAGTGCGGCCGGGATGCACTGGGTGGCCAGGGCGTCGGGCACGCCGGTCGTCACCGACAGCTGGGCGTACAGCGCATCACCGTGGCGGTCGGCGGCGGTCGTGTTGACCCACGGGATGCCGAGGTGGTCCGACATCACGTCGACGAGGTCACCGACGCTGTCGGCCCGGTTCATCGCGTTCCACTGGTCCAGCATCCGCAGGTTCTGGGCGTTGGCGTCGTCGAGCGCGACGGCGGTGGCCGTGTTCCAGCCCAGGCCGAGGCTCGGCACCACCACGACCGGGCCGAAGACGGTGTCCCAGACGGTCGCGCTCGGCCCACCGGGCACCTCGACGGTCGTCGGGGTCATCTCCAGGACCTCGCCGTCGACCACGTAGCTGGTCGGCTGGCCCGGGACCAGCTGGAGCAGTCGCAGCGAGAAGCGTTGCGCGGTGGAGACCGTGTGGCTCCACGCCACGTCGTCGTTGAAGCCGATCTGGACGCCGGGGGTGCCGAGCAGGGCCCCGCCCTGCACGTCGAGCACGCCGGGGATCGTCTGGTGCGACTGCCAGAAGCGGTCCGGCCCGTCCCACGGGAAGTGCGGGTTGCCGAGCACCATGCCGTTGCCGGACACGGTGGCGTTGGCCCCCAGTCCGTAGGCGTTGCTGCCGGGCCCGTCGTCGGCCTCGAGTCGCTCGAGCATGCCTTCGAGCGTGGCGTCGTCGACGAGGTCGGCGTCACCGCCGGACGATGCTGTCTCGCCCGCGCGCGCAGCTGCCCGTCCCTGCGGTGCCGTGGCCGGCGGGCTCGCGGCCACGATCCCGGCGGCCAGCGCGCCCGAGCTGGCCCGCAGTGCCGAGGCGTAGGACCGACGCCAGATGTCGGTCGCGGTCAGGGGACGGACCCACTCGGCTCCCCCGCAGGCCGTCCGGTGATGCCGTCTGCCCCGCCGACCTCCTCCAGCCACCGGTTGATGCCGGCGGCGAATCCCGCCACCTGTGCCCGGGCGTCGTCCGAGGGACCCGGCGGACGGTCGTCCGGTCCGCTGGCGAGCAGCGCGTCCACCCGACCCTCCGCCAGCAGCCAGCCCTGGAGGACGTCGCTGACGACATTCGCCTGCGACGGCCCGAAGTGGCGGGACCGCTCACCGTCGGTCGTGACCGCGTACTGCATGATCTCGCAGACGTTGTCCCGCGCGGCCGCGTAGCCGTTGCCGAATCCCAGGCTGCCGACGTCCGCAGCACGGATGTGCGGCATGCCGTGCTCGGTCCAGGTGATCGAGGCACGGTAGGGCGCGTTGCCCCGGTCCCGCGGCGGCGCGGCACCGGCCGCCGTGACCAGTGCGGCCAGCACGACGGCGGCGAGGGCCACCACGGACAGGGAACGGGCACGGCTGCGCACGGCGAGGCCTTCGGTCGGTCGGGGCCGAACGATCCCACCAGCCGTCGACAGTGCTGTCAACCACCCGGGCGTCACTCGCCTGCCCCGAGGGCTCAGGCGGGCTCGGGCTCGGGCTCCAGCGCCGCGCGCACGTCGACGTCCAGACCGGTCTCGCGCCGGGACACGTCCCACAGCGTCCGGATCGCGTCGCCGACCCCGGGCCGCAGCAACGGCTTGCGCACCGGTGGGCCGTTGTTGCCCAGCAGGGGGCCGTACATGGCACCCCCCGGCGCCTCGGGATCGGTCGCGGCCCGCAACTGGCTGAGGGCGCCCCGCTCGCTGGTCATCCCGACGCGCTGGACCAGTCCGAGGAAGAACGGACCGAGCGACCCGGAGCCACCCTCCCGGACGGTGCGCGCCTGCAGGTCGGAGTTGGTCAGGCCCGGGTGGGCGGCGAGGCTGCGGGCCTCGACACCGTTCGCGGCGAACTGGACCTGCAGTCCCTCGGCGAAGTGCCGGTTGGCGAGCTTGGACTGGGCGTACATCTCCCAGGGCTCGTACTCGTCACGCATGTGCGGGTCGTCCGGGTCGACCGGGTGGCCCTGGTGCTGGGCGGTCGACGTGACCGTCACGACCCGGGCACCGGGGGTGCGAACGATCGCGGGCAGCAGGTGGGACGTCAGCGCCCAGTGACCCAGGTGGTTGACGCCGAACTGGGTGTCGAACCCGTCCTCCGTGGTGCCCTGGGGCATCGCCATCAGGCCGGCGTTGTTGACCAGGAGGTCGACGTGGTCGTGACGGGTGAGGATCTCGTCGGCGGCCCGGGCGACCGATGCCAACGATCCGAGGTCGAGCTCGACCAGTTCGAGGTCGGCCTCGGGATTGGCCGCCCGGACCAGGGCCTGGGCGTCACGTGCCTTGTCCTGGTTGCGCGCGGCCATGACCACGGTGGCGCCGGCGTCGGCCAGCGCCCGGGTGGTCGCCAGTCCGAGCCCACCGTTGGCGCCGGTGACCACGGCGACGCGGCCGTGCTGGTCGGGGATGTCGGCGACGGACCAGGGCATGGAGGACTCCTCGGGATCGGCAGGGACGGACAGTCGAGGTCGACGGTATGCCGTCCCGGTCGGTCGGCCGCGTCCGTTCGCCCCGGATCGGCGACCGCCGGTCACCTGGCCCGCCGGCGGTCTCCTGCCTCCACGCCCTCCCAGAAGGCTGCCAGCACCGCGACGGTCGCGGCCGGGTGCTCCAGGGCCGGGGAATGGTCCGCCAGGGGCACCACCACGGTGCGCCCACCCAGCCGCGTGGCCATGTCGTCGACCTCCTCGACCGAGAAGACCCGGTCGTGCTCGCCCCGGACGACGCAGGTGGGCACCCCGGTGGCGGCCAGTGGCGCGACCCGGTCGGGCTCGGCGAGCAGGGCGTCGAACATGCCGAGGTAGGCCGCCATGGACGAGGCGACGAACCGGTCGCGGAGGTGGTCGCGCTCGGCCTCGGGCATGCGCTCGTCGACCCCGTCCAGGGCCCGCAGTCGGGCGTGGATCGCCGCCATGCCACCGCCGGCGGCGGACGCGACCTCCTTGCGCCGCACGGCACGGGCCCCGTCCCGGTCGGGACTGCGTGGCCCACTGTCGAGCAGCACGAACGAGGCCACGGCGCCGGGGTCGTCCAGCACGGCGGCGCGCCCGACCAGCCCGCCCAGCGAGTGCCCCACCAGGTGTGGCCGGTGCCCGGTCTCGGCCGTGAGCCCCGCAGCGACGTCGCGCACGGCGACGCCCAGCCGGGCGAAGCCGTGGTCAGCGCGATCCGGCCAACCGGCACTCTCGAACTGGCCGGGCAGGTCGATCGCGACGATCCTTCTCCCGGTGGCGGCCAGTGGCTCCACGACCGCGGACCAGTCCTCCTTGCTGCCGGTGAACCCCGGCACGAGCAGGGCAGGTGGCCGGGTCGGCTCGGCGGGCGACGCCTCCAGCGTGGCGAGGTCCAGTCCGCCGCCCTGGCGACGACGGCGAACACCGGCGTCGCCGTGGTCGACCCGCCAGGTCCGATGGGGCATCGCCGGGTCGACCACTCCCACGCTTCGTCCCGTCGTCGACATCGGTGCCGGGGATCCTAGGAGCGGGCGCCCGGGCCGGGAACCCGCACTCCGGTCCGGGTGGCGCTGCGACCTAGGCTGCGGCAGTCGATGGAGTCCCCCGAGTCACGAGGTCGCCCCGGTGCCCGATCCGCCCGTCCCGGACCCGGCGATCGTCGTGCTGGTCGGGGCTGCCGGGGCCGGCAAGTCCCACTGGGCCGCCCGGCACTGGCGCGACGTCGAGATCGTGTCGTCGGACCGGCTGCGCGACGTCGTCGGCAGCGGTCCGGCCGACCTGGCGGCCACCGACGACGCGTTCGACCTGTTGGACCGGATCGTGGCGGCACGTGCGGCGCGTCGGCTGACCACGGTCGTCGACACGCTCGGGCTGGACGCCGACCGGCGCCACGCGCTGCGCGACCTCGCCCGTCGCCACGACCTCACCGCCGCCGTGGTGGTCGTCGACACGCCGGGGGCCACCTGTCGGGCGCGCAACGGCGCCCGGGACCGGCCGGTCCCGGCCACGGCGCTGCGCTCGCAACTGCGCCGGGTCGCCGAGACCCGGGAGTCGCTGGCGGACGAGGACTGGGACCGAGTGCTGACCGTGTCGGGCGTGGGCCCGGACGCTGCGGGCGGTGTCACCGAGGCAACGAAGACCGCCGCGGCACAGCCCACCAGCGCGTCCGGCCTCGACGGCGTGGTGCTGCACGTGTCGCGGTTCCCGTGGGGCGAGGACCCGCAGGCGTGGCTGGTCGGGGTCGCCCGGGCCGCCGAGGAGGCCGGGTTCACCGGCCTGGCCCTGATGGACCACCTCATCCAGGTGCCCCAGGTCGGACGGGCGTGGGAGCCGATCCCCGAGCCGCTGGTCACCCTGGGCGTCCTCGCGGCCAGCACGACCAGCCTGCGGCTGGGGACGCTGGTGTCTCCGGTGACGTTCCGGCCGCCTGGCGTGCTGGCCAAGGCCATGGCCACCCTGGACGTCCTGTCGGGCGGCCGGGCGTTCTGCGGTGTCGGCGCGGGCTGGTTCGCACGCGAGCACGCCTCCCACGACGTGGCGTTCCCTCGCGTCGGTGCGCGACAGGGCGCCCTCGAGCGCGGCATCGAGGTCATGCGGGCGGTGTGGCGACCCGGCACGAAGGCCCACCACGGCGCCATGGTCGACCTGCCCGACACGACCAGCTATCCGCGACCGACCGGGGACCTGCCGATCGTGGTGGGAGGCAGCGGTGCACGCACGCTGCGGATCGCCGCCCGACTGGGCGACGCCAGCAACGTCCGCACCGAGCGGCTGGACGAGGCGCTCCCCGTGCTGCGCGACGCCTGCCAGCAGGCCGGTCGACGCCTGGGCGAGGAGGTGGCGGTGACCGTGCTCGACACCCCCGTCGTCGGGACCGATCGCGACGACGTCGCCCGACGGGTCGAGCGGGTCCGTGGCCGGCTCGACGCTGCGACCTTCACCTCGCGTCGGGCCGTCGGAACCGTCGCACACCACCGCACGCGGCTGGCCACGCTGGGTGAACGTGGCGTGGCGACGGTGTTCCTGGCGGTCGGCGACCTCGAGGGACCCGACGACGTCGAACGCCTGGCCCCCCTGGCCGGCGCACTGCCCGGCTGAGCATCGGCCCCGGGACCGGGGTCAGGCGCCTCGGGTCGAGCCCGTCCCGACCACGCGGTCGTGGGCCTCCCGCCTCGCCCGCTCGGCGTCGTCGCGGACCCAGCAGCCCGCGAGGTGGTCGTTGACCAGGCCCATCGCCTGCATGAAGGCGTACACGGTGGTCGGCCCGACGAAGGACCAGCCCCGCCGCTTGAGGTCCTTGGCGAGCGCCGTGGAGTCCGGCGTCGTCGACGGGATCGTGTCCGGAGCAGGCCCGAAGCTGGCCCGTGGCCACACGAACGCGGCGAGCGACCCGAACTCGTCGACCAGCTCGGTGGCACGGGCGGCGTTGTTGATCGTCGAGCGGATCTTGCCCTGGTGGCGGATGATCCCCGCGTCGTCCAGCAACCGGGCCACGTCGTCCTCGCCGTAGGTCGCGACGACGGTGGGGTCGAAGCCGGCGAAGACCTCGCGGAACCGGTCCCGCTTGCGCAGGATCGTCAGCCACGACAACCCGGCCTGGAAGCCCTCGAGGCACAGCTTCTCGAACAGCCGGTGGTCATCGGTCACCCCGAAGCCCCACTCGGTGTCGTGGTAGTCGCGGTAGTCGGGCGCACTGGTCCCCCAGCCACACCGTGCCCTGCCGTCGTCACCGGTGACGACTTCCATGCCTGGCTCCCTCGAGCGTGCGGACACGCAGGTGTAGCAGGCGCCTGCGACGACGCCGTCGCACGCCCGATCGGGCAGCGTGGGAACTTGCCTGCAGATTGGAATCGTTCTAGTCTGGCTCACGAGCCCGAACCACCGATCACCCGACTCCCATCGCAGCACCAAGGAGCTTCCACGTGGAAGAGACCGCCGCCAGCCAGTGCCCCTTCACCGGGTCGACCTCGACCAACACCGGCCCGTCCAACAAGGAGTGGTGGCCCGAGCAGATCGACCTCAAGATTCTGCACCCCAACCACCCCACCGAGGACCCGATGGGGCCGGACTTCGACTACGCGGAGCACTTCTCCGAGCTCGACCTCGACGAGCTGGCCGCCGACGTCGACGCGATCATGACCGACTCGCAGCCCTGGTGGCCGGCCGACTTCGGCCACTACGGCGGGCTGTTCATCCGCATGGCGTGGCACTCGGCCGGGACCTACCGGATCACTGACGGCCGGGGTGGCGGCGGCAAGGGCGCGCAGCGCTTCGCCCCGCTCAACAGCTGGCCCGACAACGTCAGCCTCGACAAGGCCCGCCGACTCCTGTGGCCGGTCAAGCGCAAGTACGGCAGCAAGATCTCGTGGGCCGACCTGATGATCTTCGCCGGCAACCGCGCGCTGGAGACGATGGGCCTGAAGACGTTCGGCTTCGCCGGTGGCCGCGAGGACATCTGGGCCCCGCAGGAGGACGTCTTCTGGGGTCCCGAGGCCGAGTGGCTCGGCGACGAGCGCTACAGCGGCGAGCGTGACCTCAACGGCGCACTCGGGGCCGTGCAGATGGGCCTGATCTACGTCAACCCGGAGGGCCCCAACGGCACCCCGGACCCGGTCGCGGCGGCCCACGACATCCGCGAGACGTTCGGGCGCATGGCGATGAACGACGAGGAGACCGTGGCGCTGATCGCGGGCGGCCACACCTTCGGCAAGGCCCACGGCGCCCACCCGGAGGACACCCTCGGTCGCGAGCCCGAGGCGGCCGGCCTGCACGAGATGGGCTTCGGCTGGACCGGCTCGGAGGGCGAGGGCACCGGCGCGGACGCGGTCACCAGCGGGCTCGAGGGCTCCTGGACCACGACCCCCACCCGGTGGAACAACGACTACTTCCGGCTGATGTTCAAGTACGACTGGGAGCTGACCCACAGCCCGGCCGGCGCCCAGCAGTGGACGCCCCGGGGCGAGGTCGACCAAGCCGACATGGTCCCCGACGCGCACCGCGAGGGCGTCACGCACCCGCCGATGATGTTCACCACCGACCTGTCGCTCAAGGAGGACCCCGCCTACCGCGCGATCTCGGAGCGCTTCCGCGACGACAACGACGCGTTCGCCGAGGCGTTCGCGCGGGCATGGTTCAAGCTGACCCACCGCGACATGGGGCCGATCGAGCGCTACCTCGGCCCGCAGGTACCCGACGAGGAACTGATCTGGCAGGACCCGGTGCCGGAGGTCGACCACGAGCTGGTGGACGCCGACGACATCGCGGCCCTCAAGCAGCAGATCCTCGACTCCGGACTGTCGACCCAGCAGCTGGTCAACGCCGCCTGGTCGTCCGCGTCGACCTACCGCGACACCGACCACCGTGGTGGCAGCGACGGTGGCCGGATCCGCCTGTCCCCCCAGGTCGACTGGGACGTCAACGTCCGTGCCGGCGTGCCGGAGGTCCTGTCGACCCTCGGCGGCATCCAGTCGGACTTCAACGACGGTCGTGACGACGCCAAGCAGGTCTCGATGGCCGACCTGGTCGTCCTCGGTGGCTGCGCCGCGGTCGAGGCCGCAGCCAGGGCCGGTGGCTTCGACGTCGAGGTGCCGTTCACGCCTGGGCGCGCCGACGCGTCGCAGGAACAGACCGACGTCGACTCGTTCCAGTACCTCGAGCCGTTCGCGGACGGGTTCCGCAACTACCTGAAGAAGGGTGGCGAGATCCCCTCGGAGCACCTGCTGCTCGACAAGGCCTTCATGCTGACCCTGTCGGGCCCGCAGATGACCGCGCTGGTTGGTGGCCTGCGTGCCCTGGGCGTCAACGCCGACGACGTCCAGCACGGGATCCTCACCGACCGTCCCGGGACGCTGTCCAACGACTTCTTCGTCAACCTGCTCGACATGGGCACGAAGTGGGAGCCGATCGGCGAGGGCGAGGAGGTCTTCGAGGGCCGTGACCGCCAGACCGGCGAGCTGCAGTGGACCGCCACCCGGGTCGACCTGGTGTTCGGCGCGAACGCCCAGCTGCGTGCCGTGTCGGAGGTCTACGGCTCCGACGAGGCCGAGGACGACTTCGTCGACACGTTCGTCCAGGCGTGGTCCAAGGTCATGGACCTCGGCCGGTTCGACCTCGACTGACCCACCGCAGTCCAGCACCACCACGGAGGCCGTCCCGCATCGGGACGGCCTCGGTCGTGTGCGGCCCGGCCCGGGGTGGTACCAACCGCGTCGAGCCGACGACCGGAGCCACTCGTGCACCTCGAACCCACCCGCGCCGCGATGGAGGCGTTCCGGGCGGCCAACCTCCCCGGTCCGGTGACGATGCTGAACCTGCTCCGGTTCCGGGAACGTGCGGACTACTCGCGCAGTCCGGACCTCGCACCAGACGACGACGTGTCCGGGGCGGACGCCTACCGGGCCTACCAGCGGGCGGTCGCACCCCTGCTGGAACGCGTCGGCGGTGAACTGGTCGAGACCGCCATCGGCGGACCGCTCCTGGTCGGGCCGGACGAGGAGCACTGGGACCTGGTGCTGCTGGTGCGCTACCCCGACGTGGCCGCGTTCACCTCACTGACCACCGATTCGGACTACCTGGCCGTTGTCGGCCACCGCACCGCCGCGTTGGCCGACTCGCGCCTGGTCCCCCTCCGGACACCCCAGCCAGCCCGCTTCCACGACCGGGACCTTCGTGGCGCCGAGTTCCGCGCCGTGGACCTCGCCAACGCGACCTTCCGCGGCGTGCGCCTCACCGGGGCCACGATGCGGGGAGTCGACCTCGACCACGTCACCATCGACGCCGACGTCACCGGCACCGTCGTCAACGAGGTCGAGATCGCGCCGCTGGTCGAGGCCGAACTGGATCGACGCGACCCGGACCGGATCGCGATGCGCCCGGACGACCCCGACGGCTTCCGGGCCGCCTGGGAGGTCCTCGGACGACGCTGGGACGAGACGGTGGACCGGGCACGCCGGCTCGACCCTGCACTGCTGCACGCCCCCGTGGACGGCGAGTGGTCGTTCGTCCAGACGCTCCGTCACCTGGCGTACGCGACCGACACGTGGCTGCGTCGCGTGATCCTCGGCGACCCGCGTCCGTGGCACCCCCTGTCCCTGCCGTTCGACGAGCTGCGGCCGCATCCCGAGGTGCCGTGGGACCGGGAGGCCGAGCCGTCGCTGGACGAGGCGCTGGCCCTGCGCGAGGACCGTCGCGACCAGGTCCGTCGCTACCTGGACGACCTCGACGACGCGACGCTGGCGTCCCACACCGAGCCGGTCGAGGGCCCGAGCTGGCCACCACCCGATCGCTACCCGGTGCGCGAGTGCCTGCTGATCCTGCTGGACGAGGAGTGGAACCATCGTCGCTACGCCGAACGCGACCTGGCGGTGCTGGAGTCGCGGCCACGACCGTCGACCGAGCCGGGCAGGGCGGGCGAGGCGACGTGGCTGCCCGACGACTTCGTGGCACCGACACGCGTGCCGCTGCTGGACGGACGGTTCCACCTGCGCCCGATCTCCCCGGACGACACCGAGCTCGACATGGTGGCCGTGATGGGCTCGCAGCCACGGCTGTGGACGATCTACGGCGACGCGTGGGGCTGGCCGCCTGCCGACATGACCGCGGACCAGGATCGTGCCGACCTGGCACGCCATGCCGACGAGATGACCCGCAACGAGTCGTTCAACTACGCCCTGTTCGATGCCGACGAGTCCGCCCTGCTCGGGTGCTGCTACATCGACCCACCCGAGCAGCCGAACACCGACGCCGAGATCTCCTGGTGGGTCGTCGACGACCTCGTCGGCAGCGACGTCGAGGCCGAACTGGACGCCCTGGTCCCCCGCTGGATCGCGTCCGACTGGCCCCTGGACCGTCCCCACTACCCGTTCCGGGACGAGTGAGGGGTCCGTCGGACGGATGCGGGGGTTCACGTCGGCCGGTCGCTCGACACACTGCCACCGAGGGCCCGGCCGGGTCCACCACGACGACCGCGAGGACGCATCATGGGAACCACGGGTGAGAACATCGCCGGAACCGCCAAGGAGGCCGTCGGCGAGGCCGTCGGCAACGACGACCTCGAGCGCGAGGGCGAGCAGCAGCAGAAGAAGGCCGAGAAGGCGGAGGCGGCCGAGGACCTGCAGGAGGCTGCCGACGCCAAGAAGCAGCAGGCTGCCGGTCACGCCGGCGCCGAGAAGCAGGCCAACCAAGACTGAGCCGGACGCGGCTCCTCCGGCCCAGACCCCGCTGGAGGCCGGGACGGTCAGCGCTGGCCTCCCGGCAGCCTCCTCCCCCCGTCGGGATCAGTCGCCCAGGCCCATCCCGAGACGCCGTGCCGTGACGACCCATGGGTGGTCGAGCGGGACGACGCGCCGGTTGCCGGCCACCTCGTCGAGCGGGACACGGACCGCGGTGCGCTCACGATCGGCGATCATGATCCTGGTGTGACCCTCGGCGGCCGCCTCGGTCGCCTCCACCCCCAGCCGTGTCGCGAGCAGCCGGTCCTTGGGCGACGGCGTGCCGCCACGCTGGACATGGCCCAGGATCGTCACACGCGCCTCGATGCCGGTCCGTGCCTCGAGGTCCTCGGCCAGGCGCGTGGTGTGGTCCGAGCGGCCAGACTCGAAGTCGGCCCGGGCCTCGCGTGCGGCCTCCTTCTCCTCCTCCGTCGACGCGGCCTGCTTCTGGTCACGCAGTTCCTCCATGCGTGCCGCCTCTTCCAGCGACAGGGCGCCCTCCGAGACGGCGATGATCGAGAACCGGCTGCCGGCCGCCTTCCTGCGCATCAGGCTCTCTGCCACGGCATCGATGTCGTAGGGGACCTCGGGGATCAGCACGACGTCGGCCCCGCCGGCGATGCCCGACGCGAGCGCCAGCCAGCCGGTGTTGTGGCCCATGATCTCCACGACCATCAGCCGGTGGTGACTGTGGGCGGTCGAGTGCAGCCGGTCGATCGCCTCCGTGGCGATGTTCAGCGCGGTGTCGAACCCGAAGGTCCGCTCGGTGCCCCACACGTCGTTGTCGATCGTCTTGGGCAGCGTGATCACCTCCATGCCGGCCTTGGCCAGTCGGAGGGCATTCTTCTGGGTCCCACCACCGCCCAGGCAGACGAGCACGTCGACGCCCATGCTGCGGGCGTTGTCGACCATCGCCTCGCGCATGTCCATCACCTGGCCACCGATGGACATCTTGTGGACCTTGGCCCGTCCGGTGCCCAGGATCGTGCCACCCCGGGTCAGGATGCCGGACATGCTCTCGGAGTCCAGACGGATGTGGCGCTTCTCCAGCAGGCCCCGGAAGCCGTCGAGGAACCCGACCACCTTCATGTCGTGACTGCGCACGGCCGACTTGCCGATCGCCCGGATCGCCGCGTTCAGTCCGGGTGCGTCACCGCCCGCGGTCAGGATGCCGATGCTTCGTGTCACGGTCGTCTCCTCGGGTGCGGTGCACCGCTGACCCTAAGCGAGTGGGCTCGTCCCGTGCCGGCCGCCCGCCGGGGTCGTTCGGCCGCGCGGCACCCAGGAAGGGCCAGGGTGTTCGTCAGGTCAGCTCGTCGCGGACGATGGCGGCGCCGGCGACCATCGCCTGCAGCTTGCCGAAGGCGCTGTCGCGGGGCAGGTACTTCAGGCCGCAGTCGGGGGCGACCACCAGGTGCTCGGGATCGACGTGCGGCAGGGCCCGTCGGATCCGGGCGGCGACGGTCTCGGGGGACTCCACGGCGTGGTCGGACAGGTCGAGCACCCCGAGGATGACGTCCTTGCCACGCAGGGCCTCGAGCACCGAGGTGTCGAGGTTGGACTGGGCGGTCTCGATCGAGACCTGGTCACAACTGCAGTCGGCCAACTGCGGCAGGAACGAGTAGCCGGCGGGGCGCTCGTGGATGATCGCCGCGTAGCCGAAGCACAGGTGCACGGCGGTCGTGCCCGCCGCCCCCTCCAGGGCCGTGTTGAGCGCGTCGAGCCCGTACTCCTCGGCCTGCTCTGGCCGCGCCTGCAGGTAGGGCTCGTCGAGTTGGACGATGTCGGCGCCCGCGGCGAACAGGTCGGCGATCTCCATGCGCACGGCCACGGCGTAGTCCATGGCGGCCTCGGCACGTGACGGGTAGTGGTCGTTCTGTGCCTGCTGGCTCATCGTGAACGGGCCCGGCACCGTCATCTTGACGGTCCGGTCGGTGTTGGCACGCAGGAACCGGACGTCGTCGACCCCGACGGCGTGACGGCGGTTGATGTCGCCGACGATGCGTGGCACCGGGTTGGGGTGGCCGGACCGGTCCAGTGCCTCGCCGGGATTGTCGATGTCGATGCCGTCCAGGGCCGTGGCGAAGCGGTTGGAGTAGCTCTCGCGCCGGATCTCGCCGTCGGTGAGGATGTCCAGGCCGGCCCGCTCCTGTCGAGGATCGCGACCCGGGTGGCGTCGTCCTGGGCCTCGGCCAGGTGCTCGTCGGGGATCCGCCACAGTTCCCGCGCACGCGTCCGCGGCGGGAACCGGTCGGCCAGGCGGGCTCGGTCGATGAGCCAGTCGGGCTGGCAGTAGCTGCCCACGAGGGAGGTGGGCAGGAGCCGGTCGGTGGGCATGGTGGTCCTTGCGGTCGCCGTGGCCGGTCCGGCCCACGTTCGGGTCGACGATAACCGACCCGTCACCGCCGCCGTCCTGGTCCCGGACCGGGTCGTCAGCCTCCTGCACGTCCCCGGGCGCACAGGGCGGTGGCGTCGAGGGTGAACGCGCCCGACGGCGCGCCGAGCCGCTCGACCAGCTCGGCCCGGACCTGTTCCTGCTGGTCCTCCGGCCGCCCGACCAGGTACCCACCGGCCGGGCCGACGCCGGCGAGGAAGCCGTGCCACAGCTCGTCGATGTCGGCGTAGGTCGAGCTGACCGTGATCGCGTCCTCGTGGACGTCGGAGAACCCGTGGTCGACGAGCAGGCCGGCGATCTGGCCGGGGCGTCCGAAGCGCAGCGTGCGGGCCTCGTCCGGCGCCTGCGGGTCGATCGCGAGGGCCGCGTCCCAGAACAACCGCAGCATCTCCATCCCCTCCGCGAAGTGCCACACGCTGGCCGCCGCGACCCCGCCGGGTCGCAGGACACGTCGGAACTCCTCGGCGACCCGGTCAGGTCGGTCCACGAAGTGCAGCACCAACTGGGCCAGGACGCGGTCGGTGCTCGCGTCGGCGAAGGGCAGTTCCTCGGCCGCGGCCTCGTGCACGTCGACCCCGGGGTGGCGCTGGCGGCAGGCCGCCACGAACGACGGCGACGGGTCGCACGCCGACACGTTGCCTGCACCCAGCCGGCCGACCAGCTCGCCGGTCAGGGCGCCCGGACCGCACCCGACGTCGACCGCCACCTGGCCATCCTCGACCTCGGCGAAGTCTGCGAACGGCGCCGCCAGCAGACCCGAGTACCGGCCCATGAACCCGTCGTAGGCCGCACCCGACGTCCGGAACGACCCTCGGCTGTCCGGACTCACCGCGTCGGCCTCTTCGATGCGTTCCCCCGCAAATGACAGAACCTCATGATCCCGCCAGCAGGGAGGAAACGCAACAGCCAAACGAATGCGGGCGGGTACGAAAAACAGGACCGTGGTCCCGCGTCGGACACTTCCAGCGCATCTAGCGTCCGCCCCGTCGCTCGACGGTTCAGCCGGCGAGCCTTGGGGCAGTCACACGATCGGGAGCTTCGCCATGTCTGGCAACACGACGCCACCGCCAGCACCACCAGAACCGTTCCCCGATTCCGGCGGGGACGATCTCACCCGTTCGTCCACCCGCCAATTCGGGGTGTTCGGGCTCTCGATCGCCGTCGTCGCGTCGATGCTCGGCGGGGTCGGCTTCGCTCGAATGGGAAGCAGCGAGATGAGCCGGCAGCTCGACGAGGCAGAGGCCGGCGAGCAGCGGACGATCGACCAACTCGCTGACGTCACCAGCGATCTCGGGGAGACCCGCGACGAGCGGGACACCGCAGAATCCGAAGCCGCGGAACTGGCGACCTTGCTCGAACAGAGCGAGGACGAGATGCTGGAGCTCGAAGCCTCTCTCGAGGAATCCTCCGAGGCTGTGGCCACGGCGGAGGAGCGCGCCGACTCTGCTGAGGAAACGGCCTTGGCCGCCATGGAGAAGGAATTCGCGCCGCGCGAGGACGCGCTGGAGGAGCAAGCGACGGCGCTCGCCGCGTTCGACGCGGAGCTGGACGAGCGCGACGGCCGCCAGGACGAACGCAAGGCCGAGCAGGATGCCCGCGAACAGGAGTTGGAGAACTGGGAGGGTGAGCTCGACGAGCGTGCGGAAGACCTTGCGGCTGAGGAAGCGTCGGCCCGCTCGAGCAGCGGGTCGTCCGGCGGCGGGTCGTCCGGCGGAGGATCGACCTCCAACTCGAACGATGACAACAGCGATTCTGGCGGCAGCGGAAGTTCAGGCAGCGGATGTCACCCGGCCTACGACCCCTGCATCCCGCCATCGCCCCCGGACCTCGACTGCGGCGACGTCAACGGACCGATCCGGGTGGACCAGTCCATCGGTGACCCACACCGATTCGACGCCGACGGCGACGGGGTCGGGTGCGAGGGAGGCTGACCGCCAGGTCCGAAACCACGAGACAGGGCGGACAGCCCCTCGCGGCGAGCGCTACCCGTCGGCCGAGCGGACGACGGTGAAGCCGCCCGGAACGACGACGGCCACGATGCTGTCCCCGTCGGAGGTGGACGAGGTCACCTCGCGGCCGAGGCTGTCGAAGGTGGTGGCGACCACGCCCTCGGCGCCGTCGACGACCACCCGCCGGGTGCGCCGGTGCAGGTCGAAGCTGCGCAGCAGCACCTGCGCCCGGGACCCGTCCCGCAGCGTCAGCCACTCCAGGGCCGGCTGGACCAGCACGGCGTCCACGGCCACCTCGGCCTTCGGCCGCAGCGTCTGAAGCGCCACGGTCGCCTCGCCGGGTCCGGCAGGTGCGGACAGGCGTCCCTCGACGGCCAGGTAGCCCTCGGTCGGGGTCACGCCCTGGTCGCCCGCGCCACCCGTGTCGATCGGGCGGCCACGCGGCGTGTCCATCCCGACCTGGAGGAGCTGGCCGTCGTCGGTCGTGCGGTGGAACACCGGCTGCAGCCACTGGCGGTCCCGGGTGGGGAGGTCGACCGCCAGCGACACGCGGGCGCGCCCGTCCAGCTGCAGGTTTGCGCCACCACTCCACTGGCCCTCGCCGGTCCATGCCGACTCCGGCGTCACGACCTCGGCACGGGGTCCGTCCCCGGCCGACTCGGCCTCCACGACCTGCCAGGTCACGTGCTCGGTCCGCGTGGCGACCCGTGCCCACGTCGCGACCTCGGGCCGGCGGTCGAGCTCGATCATCGACAGCAGGCCGTGGATGGTCGACTCGGCCCCGCTGTTGCGGTTGATGGTCCCACCGGTGTCGATCCCGTCGTAGGTCCGACCGGTGGCGGGGTCGTACATCGGCTCGCCCGCGGGGTTGTTGCCGAAGTACCAGGCAGCCGCCACGCCGGCGAGCTCGTCGAAGGACTCCCGGCCGGTCGCGTCACCGCTGGCCAGAAGGTTCTGCAGGGTCGCGTCGGCGCCGTAGGCGATCTGGGTCAGGTCGATCGGGGTGGGCAGCCAACCGTTCTCGGGACCGCCCTGGGCGAGCACGTGCGGGGTGAACGAGCCGGTCTCGCGGACGGCGACGTCGCGCAGGTCGGCGTCACCGAGCACGATCGACGCCCGCGCCAGCGCACCGGCCATCTGGTCACCCCAGGCATGCCAGACGGTCCGTGATTGGGCCCACGGCATGATCGCGCGGTACGGCCAGTCGTGGGTCGTGCCGAGCTGCATCATCGCGATGCCCTCGGCGAGCCGGCGCAGTGCGGTGGCCGCACCGGCGTCGGTCCCACCGGCGTCGAGGTAGGCGGAGAGCCCGAGCACGGCCTCCGACGAGGCGTCGGCGCCGTCGGCGATCAGCCATGCCGGCCAGTCCAGTCCGTCCACGACCTGGGTGGTGCCGTACGACTCGTCGAGCCGCTCGCGCTCGACCGCCTCGACGGACAGCACGAGCCGGTCCTCGAGGAAGTCGGCGAAGTCCGGGTCGACGTCCACGAAGGTCGCCCACCCCTCCCCCAGTGCCCAGATCGTGCGGGCCAACCAGTACGAGTCGGCCGAGTCGCTGGGGTCGGGCAGCTCCACGGGCTCCGCGCTGGGGTTGAGCGTCCCGTCGGGCTGCATCCACAGCACGACGTTGCCGGCGTTCGGGCCGGTCGCGGTCTGGAGGTAGGTCAGCCCACGCAGCAGCTCTCGTGCCATCTCCAGGCTGTGGTCGTCACCGAACAGCTCGTGGTGGCGCAGGTACACCACGGCCGCCCGGGAGATGTCGTCGGCGTTGAAGGCTCCCTGGCCCCACGTGTCGGTGGCAGGGTCGTAGGTCCCCCCGCCGACCCGTTCGTAGACGTCGCCCTCGCGACGGTCGGCGTAGGTCCACAGCATCCCGATCGTCGGGTCGACGTCGAGGGCGTAGGTCGTGTGGCCCGCCTGCTCGGGCGGGTCCACCTCGTCGCCGAGGAAGTCCAAGTGGGCGAGGTTGGTCAGGGGGTCGGCCGGGGGGCGTCCTGGGCGGACGAGGTCGCGGGTGCGACGAGCGCGACCACGAGCGCGAGCACGACGAGGCCGGCCCACACCGGGGAGCGAGGCCGGTGGCGCGAGGGTTGGAGGAGGGGGGACGAGGACATGGGGGAAGCCTTCGGTCGGGTCAGGCATGGGGGGGT
>NZ_JAHOPH010000013.1 GCF_019798055.1 Salsipaludibacter albus
GGTCCGGCGGGTGGTGGTCGGGTGGGATCAGGCGTGGCGAGCCGCGCGGATGCGCTCGACCTCGCGGGTGACGGCGGGCGACACGGGACCTGTCGCCAGCACGTCGTCGGCAACGGACGGGTGGCCGTGGAGCAGGGCGACGATCGCGGTGATCCCGCGCGGGCGGGCCTCGTCGCGGGAGGCGCGACCGGCGTCCAGCACGCGCTGGACGGCCGGGCGGTTCGGGTGCGCGGCCAGGGCGTGGGCCACCAGGACCTCGTTGAAGGCGAGGTCGTGGCGGGGATCGGCGACCATCCGGTAGGCGTCGCGGGACCGTCCGGCCCGCAACCGGCTCGCCAGCGCCAGTGACCCGGCCATCGTGCGTGTCGCGGTGTCGGCGGTGTCCCGCTGGGCGGCCCGGCCGGCCAGGTCCGCGGCCTCGTCGTACTCGCCGGCCCCGAAGTGGTCCTGCGCCCGCTGGACCAGCGCGACCGTCGACGTGCCCGACCGACGCTCGCGCCCCGACAGCACCGACTGCAGGTTCGCGAAGCCGAACCACCCGGCCAGCAGCGCGGCGATGGTCAGCCCGGACAACAGGGCCCACACCATGCCGACCCCGGCCATCGCCACCGACACCACCTCGGCCACCCGGGTGCGGGTGTCGGGTCCGCCTGGCACGAGGTTGCGGAACAGCTGGCCGCCGTCGAGCGGGAGGATCGGCACCAGGTTCAGCACGCCCCAGAACAGCGACACCACGACCCACACGCTCAGCGCGAACTCGACCAGGTCTCCGCGGTACACGATGCCCACGCCCGGCACGAACGGCAGTGCGGCCAGCCCGGCGACGATCTGCAGGCCCGGTCCGGCGGCCGTGATGAACAGGCTCCAGCCGCGCGACCGCTCGCCCCGGTAGGTCGTCACGCCTCCCATGCCGGCCAGCTCGACACGCGGTTCGAACCCGGCCATCCGCGCGGCGATCGCGTGGCCGAGCTCGTGCAGCAGGACCGACGCCGCACCGACGACCAGCCACACCCCGATCAGCAGCGGGTCACCCAGCGTGATCCCCAGGAACCCCATCACCAGCAGGAAGCTGATGTGGATCGTCACCGGGATCGGGCCGAGCTGGAACGACAGCCCGCCCCGCCGGCCGGCGTTGATCGGGCCGAGGGGGTCAGGCATGTGCGAGGCCCAGGGTGGTCATAGCAGCTCGTCCAGCGCGTCGACCTGGCGGCGCAGCTCGGCGATGGACCGCTCCTGGCTGGCTTCCCGGTCACGCTCGGCCGCGACGACGTCGGCCGGGGCGCGGGCCACGAACTGCTCGTTGGCGAGCTTGGCCCGGCTGCGCTCGAGCAACCCACGGGCGGTGTCGAGCTCGCGCTCGAGCCGGGCCCGCTCGGCCGCGACGTCGATCAGCCCGGCCAGCTCGACCTGGGCCTCGCCGGCGCCGAACACGATCGTGGACGTGCCCGGTCGCTCGGTGATCTCCTCGACGAAGCTGATCGACTCGAGGCCCGCCAGGGCGGTCACCAGGTCGACGTGGTCCGACAGCAGGTCGGCGCGGGTCGAGGACACCACCAGGGGGAAGCGGCGGGACGGCGCGACGTCGTTGAGGGAACGGAACCGGCGCACCTCGGTCACCAGGTCCACGACCACGGCGAACTCGGCCTCGACGTCGGGATCGACGGTGGTCCGGGCCGACGGCCACTCCTGCACCATCAGCGAGTCACGGCCCCCGGTCGCCCCGGTCAGGTGGCGCCACAGCTCCTCGGTCACGAACGGGATGAGCGGGTGCCACAGCCGCAGCAGGTCGTCGAGCACCCGGGCCAGCACGGCGCGGGTGGTCGACTTGGCGTCCTCGTCGTCGCCGTAGAGCACGACCTTGGCGGCCTCGAGGTACCAGTCGGCCAGCTCGTCCCAGGTGAAGTGGTACAGCGCCGTCGACATGCGGGCCCAGTCCCACGGCCCGTAGGCGTCGTCGACGGCCGCGCGCGCGACCTCCAGGCGCGACAGGATCCACCGGTCGGCGAGACCCAGCTCGGCGTCGTCCGGCAGCTCACCGGGCGTGGTCCCGTCAAGGTTCAGCAGGGCGAAGCGGATCGTGTTGAACAGCTTGTTGAGGAAGCGCCGGGCGCCCTCGACCCAGTCGGGCGACAGGGGCACGTCGGTGCCCGGCGAGCAGTGCTGGAACAACGCGAGACGCAGGGCGTCCGCCCCATGCGACTCGATGAACTCCAACGGGTCGATCACGTTGCCGAACGACTTGGACATCTTCTTGCCCTGGCCGTCCCGCACCAGGCCGTGGTTCCAGATCGTGGTGAACGGCACGTCGTCCAGGAACCACAACCCGATCTGGAGCATCCGCGAGACCCAGAACGTGTTGATGTCGTAGCCGGTTTCGAGCACCGAGTTCGGGTACCAGGTCTGCAGTTCCGGCGTGACGTCACCGGGCTTCTCCCACCCGAAGACGGTGAACGGCCACAGCTGGCTGGAGAACCACGTGTCGAGCACGTCGTCGTCCTGGCGCAGGTCGGTCGAGCCACACTCTCGACACGCGTCGGGGGTGTCACGTGCGACGGTCACGTGGTCGTCGCCGCAGTACCACGCCGGGATGCGGTGGCCCCACCAGATCTGGCGCGACACGCACCAGTCGTGGAGGTTCTCGAGCCATTCGACGAAGAACTTCTGCAGCCGCGGTGGCAGGACCCGGGTGTCGCCGGCCTCCACGGCGGCCAGCGCCTTGTCGGCCAGCGGGCGCACCTCCAGGAACCACTGGTCACTCAGCAGCGGCTCGACCACGTCGCCGGTGCGTGAGCAGGTCCCGACCTGGTGGGTGTAGTCCTCGCGGTCGAGCAGCAGGCCGGATTCGTCCAGCGCCGTGACGACCGCCTCCCGGGCGTCGAAGCGATCCATGCCGGCGAACCGGCCGGCCTCCCCGTTCATGGTGGCATCGGGGTCGATCACCGAGATCGCAGGCAGGTCGTGGCGCTCGGCCATCGCGAAGTCGTTGGGGTCGTGCGCCGGCGTGATCTTGACCGCGCCCGAGCCGAACTCGGGGTCGACCCAGTCGTCGGCGATGACGGGGATCGTGCGATCGAGGAACGGGTGGCGCACGGTGCGGCCGACCACCGAGGCGTAGCGCTCGTCGTCGGGGTGCACGGCGATGGCGGTGTCCCCCAGCATCGTCTCGGGCCGGGTGGTCGCGACCGCGATCCCGGTGACGCCGTCCCGGCCGGGCTCCTGGTCGACCCAGGGGTAGACGAACCGGGTCAGCGTCCCGGCCGTCTCGACGTGGTCGACCTCGATGTCGGACAGGGCGGTCATGCACTGGGGACACCAGCTGATCAGGCGGTTGCCGCGATACAGCAGTCCCTGTTCGTGCAGGGTGACGAAGACCTCGGTCACGGCCCGTGACCGGGGCTCGTCGAACGTGAAGGCCTCGCGTTCCCAGTCGAGGCTGAAGCCGAGCCGGCGCAGCTGGTTGAGGATCTGCCCGCCGTACTCCTCCACCCACGCCCAGACCCGCTCGATGAAGGCGTCCCGGCCGAGGTCGTGGCGGGTCAGCCCCTCGGTGGCCAGCTCGCGCTCGACGACCGTCTGGGTGGAGATGCCGGCGTGGTCCATGCCCGGGACCCACACGGCGTTGTGCCCGGTCATCCGCGCGTGGCGGACCATCGCGTCCTCGGTGATGTAGAGCGCGTGGCCGACGTGCAGCGCGCCGGTCACGTTCGGCGGCGGCAGCACGATCGCGAACGGCTCGCCGGGGTCGTCGGGCTCGGCGTGGAACAGTCCCGACGACTCCCAGTCGGCGTAGAGCCGCTGCTCGACGCCCGCCGGGTCGTAGGCGGTCGGGAGGTCGTCGACGGGCGTGGGGCGAGTGTCGGTCATCACGTCAACCTGGGGTCGCTCGAGGTCGTCCGGGTGCCGTGCGCGGACCCTTCGGGCCCGGGACGACCCGGTCTCCGGGCATGGCTGGGGAGGGTATACGGAGGCGCTGTCGGCTCAGCCGGTCGGCACGAACACGTAGTTGTGCTCGTCCGGGAGTGGCTGGTCGACGACGACCAGGCCGTCGTCGCCGAACCGGTGCGGCACGTAGCCGTGGCCCGACAGGTCGGCGAACAGCCCCGCGGCGCTGGTGCCGGTGCGCCGCAGGAAGGGGTCGAAGACCTCCAGGATCAGGGTCGGCCGCTGTTCGTCCAGCAGCCGGGTGGCACCGGCCAGCACGTCGGGCTCGCCCCCCTCCACGTCGACCTTCACGACGTCGACGGCATCCAGTCCGTGGGTCGCGACCAGGTGGTCCAGCGTGGTCATGCCGACCGTGCGGGTCCGGGCCGGGAGCCGGGCCAGCAGCGTGCCGTCGTCGCCGCCCTCCCGGCCCGGGTCGGCGTGGCTGCGGGTCGGCACCAGGGGGACGCGCAGGGTCAGCTCACCGGTGTCCCGTCCCACCGCGCCGTGGACGACCGTGACCTGGTCCGCGCCCAGGATCCGTCGCCAGCCCCGCAGCAGCCGTGCCGACCCGGCCCGTGCCTCCACGGCCAGGACCCGCCCGGTGGAGCCGACCAGGTCGGCGGCGACGAAGGTGTGGGCGCCGCCGGCAGCGCCGACGTCGATGACCGTGTCGCCGGGGCCGACCAGCGACCGCAGGACGAACAGTTCCTTGTCGAGGAACGGGACCCGGTCGACGAACCGCCGGACCCGGGGCGAGGGAAGGTCACGACCGGGGTCGGCAGGGCGTGCTGGGACCACGTCACGACTCCGGCAGGACGGAGGCGGTCAGGCCGCCTCGAGGAGGTGGGTGCTCAGGCCGACTTCTCGGTCGGCGGCTCGACCTCGCGCAGGGGCGCGGCGTGCGGCACCAGGGTCGGGTTGGTCTTCTCGCGGACCGTCTTGGCGGTGATGACGCACCGCTTGACGTCCTGGCGCGACGGCAGCTCGTACATCGTCGACAGCAGGATCTCCTCGAGGATGGCCCGCAGTCCTCGGGCACCGGTCTGGCGCAGGATCGCGAGGTCGGCGATCTCGGACAGTGCCTCCTCCTCGAACTCCAGCTCGACGTCGTCGAAGTCGAAGAAGCGCTCGTACTGCTTGACCAGGGCGTTGCGCGGCACGGTCAGGATGTCGACCAGGGACTCACGGTCCAGCGGCTCGACGTAGGAGATGACCGGCAGGCGGCCGATGAACTCCGGGATCAGCCCGAACCGGTGGAGGTCCTCGGGCAGCACCTTGGCCAGCAGGTCGGCCAGGTCCTTGTCGTTGCGGTTGCGCACGTCGGCACCGAAGCCGACGCCGCGACGGCCCAGTCGCTGTTCGACGACCTCTTCCAGCCCGGCGAACGCGCCACCGCAGATGAACAGGATGTTCGCCGTGTCGATCTGGATGAATTCCTGGTGTGGGTGCTTGCGGCCACCCTGGGGTGGCACCGACGCGACCGTGCCCTCGAGGATCTTGAGCAGGGCCTGCTGGACGCCCTCGCCGGAGACGTCACGGGTGATCGACGGGTTGTCGGACTTGCGCGCGATCTTGTCGATCTCGTCGATGTAGATGATCCCGGTCTCGGCCTTCTTGATGTCGAAGTCGGCCGACTGGATCAGGCGCAGCAGGATGTTCTCGACGTCCTCGCCGACGTAGCCGGCCTCGGTCAGCGCCGTGGCGTCGGCGATCGCGAACGGCACGTTGAGCATCCGGGCCAGCGTCTGGGCCAGCAGGGTCTTGCCCGACCCGGTCGGTCCCAGCAGCATGATGTTGGACTTGGCGAGCTCGACGTCGTCCTTGCCGGTCTCGACCTGGATGCGCTTGTAGTGGTTGTAGACCGCGACGGCCAGGGTCTTCTTGGCGGCGTCCTGGCCCACGACGTACTCGTCGAGGAACGAGTAGATCTCCTTGGGGCGGGGAAGCTCGTCGAGGTCGAGGTCGACCGCCTCGGCGAGCTCCTCCTCGATGATCTCGTTGCACAGCTCGATGCACTCGTCACAGATGTAGACCGCCGGACCGGCGATCAACTTCTTCACCTGCTTCTGTGACTTGCCGCAGAACGAGCACTTGAGCAACTCGCCACCATCGGTGAACTTGGCCATTGGGTCCCACCTGCGTCAGACTCCCGCCGGCCAGCGTACTGAGAGGGACGCCGGGGAGGCGACGAGGTCGTGCATGCGCTGCGGACGGACGTGCGGGTCCAGCAGGGAGGACCGTTCGACACCTCATGCTCCGTCGGGCACGGATGCTCCCGCAGCGCATGGGACCGTCGCGGCACACAGCGCCGCGAGGGTCCCCCGTTCGGGTCGACCACGAGACCGACAGGCGCGGCGGAGGGGCGACCGGACCAGGCAGAAGTCCCCGACCAACGGGCGAACCCCGACGATCGCTGTTGGATCGTCGGGGTTCATGCGGTGCGGCCAGCGGCCGTCGACGTCAGGCCGCGGTCGCCGACCTGTGCACCCAGGCAGTTGGCGGTGCGGAGATCCGCACCGCATGCAGGATCACCGGTCGGCGAGGGCCTTGCGGGACTCCAGGACGCGGTCGGCGATGCCGTACTCGACGGCCTCGGGAGCGGTCAGGATGAAGTCGCGGTCGGTGTCCTTGTCGACCTTCTCGACCGTCTGGCCGGTCTTGTCGGCGAGGATCTCGTTGAGCTGGTCACGCATCCGCAGGATCTCGCGGGCCTGGATCTCGATGTCGCCCGCCTGGCCCTCGGCCCCACCGTGGGGCTGGTGCAGCAGCACCCGGGCCCGCGGCAGGACGAAGCGCTTGCCCTTGGTCCCGGCGGCCAGCAGCACCGCGGCGGCCGACGCGGCCTGGCCGAGGCAGATGGTGGCGACGTCGGGGCTGATGTACTCCATCGTGTCGAAGATGGCGAACAGCGCGGTGATGGACCCACCGGGCGAGTTGATGTAGATGTTGATGTCCTTGTCGGGGTCCTCCGACTCCAGGTGCAGCAACTGTGCCATGATGACGTTGGCGATCTCGTCGTTGACCGGCGTGCCCAGGAAGATGATGCGTTCCTGGAGCAGGCGCGAGTAGATGTCGAAGGCCCGCTCACCGCGGTTGGTCTGCTCGATGACCGTCGGCACGAGGTAGTTGTCGGGCGAAGTCACGATCGAGTGGGGGGCGAATCCGTACGGGGTGGTGGCCACGGCGATCCCTTGCTGGCGGACGGTGAGCTGCGTGGAGGATCACGTTACCCCCGGTGGCCCGTGTCCCGACCCGATGTGAGCGACGCGGGCGCACACAACCTGGACCGGTCGGCCGCGCGCGGCGGGCTGGTCGTGGGGCCGTCACGGCGTCGCGGTGATGACCAGCTCGTCGACGACCACCGACCCACGGTCGACGTCGTTCTTGTCGTCGAGGACGTCGGTGACGCGCACCTGGACGGTCCGGGCGGGCCCGGCCGGCAGGCTCGCCGTCAACACCTGCTCGGTCGAGCTGTCGACGGTCGCGAGCGGAGTCCACGTCGAGCCGTTCGTCGACCATGCGAACACCATGTTCTCGGTGCCGAGCCGGTGGGCCCGCGCGCGGAACTGCACACTGCTGCCCGCCGCCACCTGGAAGGTCCAGCGGTGGTCCAGCCGGGCCCTCCACGGACCCTGCGTGTACTCCTCGCGCAGCGTCTGGACGTCGCCGTCGTCGAAGTGGGTCGACACGATGGTGCCGCCCTGGACCGACCCGAGCACCGTGGTCTGGGCGGTGGCCCGTGCCTCGGCGGCCGCGACGTCGTCGTCGGCGATGACGGTCGTGGCGCTGCCGGGCGGCACGATCGTGTGGGTCGCGGAGACCACGAGCACGAGCTCGACGCTCTCGTCGCCCTCGACGTCGGTGTCCTGGAGCGGCGACACGGTGACGTCGACCTGCGCCTGGCCGTCCGCGAAGCTCGCGGTCCCCGGCAGGGCCACGTAGTCGTTGCCGGCGGTGGCCGTCCCGGCCACCGTGTAGCCCACCGTGAGCGGCCCAGTGGTGTCGCTGCGGGTCAGGCGGAACGTCCCGGTGCCCCCGCCCTCGTCGGCCTGGGCGTCGGGGGCGGTCAGGGCCACCTCCGGCACGGCGCCCAGTGGATTGGTGGTCCGGACCACGAGCTGGTCCACGCTCACGGTGTCGGCCCCGCTGTTGCCCGCGGTCCGGTTCGTGTCCACGACCCGGACCAGGATGGGGCCCGTGGTCGCCGGCGGCATGGCGCCGGTGTGGAGGCTCGGCGCGCCGGCGCTGGCCACCGTCAGGATCCGCTGCCACGAGTTGCCGCCGTCGCGCGACAGCTCGAACCCGAAGTCGTCGCCCTCCCCGTTGGCCGACCGCGACGCCACCACCTCGAGCGTCATGGCCTCACCGTTGACGACCTGCAACGCCCAGCGATGGTCGAGCCAGCTCGTGCGGGAGGCGCGAGGTCCACCTGAGTGCTGCTCGGTGAGGACCTCGCTGACGCCGTCGGCGACCACCGTCGCGGCGAAGCCGCCGGAAACGATCGCCCCGAGGATCGTGGTCTCGGACGCCGCGAACTGGTGGACCACGTCGTCGGCGACGGTCACCGTCACGGATGCCGTGGCGCACGCACCCTCGGCGTCGCAGACCCGGTAGGCGAAGCCGTCGGTGCCGCTGAAGCCACCGTCCGGCGTGTAGGCGATCGCGCCGCCGGTCACCACGGCGGCAACGCCGTTGCCCGGGGCGGTGGTGATGCTCACGGAGGCCACGTCCAGGGGCCCCTCGAGGTCGTCGTCGTTGGCGAGCACGTCGATGGTCACGGGCGTCCCGACCCGGGTGTCGGCGGTGTCGTCGCGCGCCATGGGCGGGTCGTTGACGGGTGTGACCGTGATCGTCACGGTCGCGGCGGCTGACGTCGCGACACCGTCCGACGCCGTGTAGGTGAACGTGTCGATCCCGTTGGCGTCCGGGGCCGGCGTGTAGGTGACCGTCCCGTCCGGCTGCAGCTGGGCGGTGCCGGACGACGGGGTGGACAGGTCGGTCACCGCCAAGGCGTCCAGGTCGGCGTCGACGTCGTTGACCAGCACGTCCACGACGACCGCGACGTCCTCGTCGGTGGTGGCCGAGTCATCGACCGCGACCGGGGGGTCGTTGACGGGCGTGACCGTGACGGTGACCGTGGCAGTGTCGGATCGCCCGGTGCCGTCGTCGATCGTGTAGGTGAACGCGTCCACGCCGTGGAAGTCCGGCAGCGGGGCGTAGGTCCCGGTGCCGTCGGGCTGCACGTCGACGTGGCCACCGCCACTCGGGTCGCCGACCGCGGTCACGGTCAACGAGTCACCGTCGACGTCGACGTCGTTGGCCAGCAGGTCGAGGTCGACCGTGACGTCCTCGTCGGTGGTGATGGCGTCGTCGACCGCGTCGGGGGCATCGGGGACCGGGGTCACGGTCAGGGTGACCGTCGCGAGGTCCGAGGCCGACGTGCCGTCCGAGGCCGTGTAGGTGAACGTGTCCACGCCGTGGAAGTCGGCTGCCGGGGTGTAGGTCACCGTGCCGTCCGCCTCCACAACCGCGGTGCCGTTCGGCGGCACCGACAGGTTCGTCACCGTCAGGGCGGCGCCGTCCGGGTCGGTGTCGTTGGCCAGCACGTCGACGGTGACCGCCACGTCCTCGTCGGTCGTGGCGGTGTCGTCGGCCGCCACCGGCGGGTCGTCGACCGGGGTGACGGTGACGGTGGCGGTGGCCGTGTCGGTGCCGCCGTTGCCGTCGTCGACCGTGGAGGTGAACGTGTCGACGCCAACGAACCCCGGAGCCGGTGTGTACTCCACCGTGCCGTCGGCGCCGACCGCGGCCGTGCCGTTGGTGGGCGGGGACACACTCGTCACCGTGAGCACGTCCCCGTCGACGTCGACGTCGTTGGCCAGCACGTCGATGTCGACGGCCACGCCCTCGTCGGTCGTCGCGGTGTCGTCGACGGCCACCGGCGGGTCGTTGACCGGGACAACCGTGATGCTGACCGTGGCGACGTTGGACGCCGACGTGCCGTCGTCGGCCGTGTAGGTGAACGCGTCCACGCCGTGGAAGTTCGCCGCCGGGGTGTAGGTCACCGTCCCGTCGGCCGCCACCACCGCGGTGCCGTGGGCCGGCGTCGACACGTTGGCCACCGTCAACGGGTCACCGTCGGCATCGGTGTCGTTGGCGAGGACGTCGATGCTGACGGCGACGTCCTCGTCGGTCGTCGCGATGTCGTCGGCGGCGACCGGGGCGGCGGGCACCGCCGGGGTGGCGCAGGCCACGCCGCTCCAGTCCGACGGGCTCGCGAACCCGGTGGCGCGCACGCGGTAGCAGTGCTCGACCTCGGCCGTCAGCCCCGTGTCGGTCCATTCGGTCGCGTCCACGCCCAGGGTCGCGGCGGGCGTGAACGGTCCGACCGGGCCCGCCGTGGAGCGCTCGACCTCGTAGCCGGTCTCGGTGGTGGCGACGTCGGTCCAGGCCAGGTCCACGGCCTGGTCTGCGCCGGTCGCGACCAGGTCGGTCGGCGTGGCGGGGGTCGGGTCGGTGCCGCAGGGGACGCCCAGCGTGTGCGTGTCGACCACCCCGTCGTCGACGGAGTGGAAGGTCACGGTCAGGCCGGAGTCGCACGCCTCGGCGAGCACCGCCCCGAACCCGTCGCGGTAGTACGCCTGGCTCTCGGGCAACAACGACGGCGCCGGATCGGCGATCGACGCCCCACCCAACCCCGACACCAGGTAGGTCAGGCCGTCGACCTGGAGCCGCTCGTAGACGTGGCGGTCCCCGGACACGACCAGGTCGGCTCCCCAGTCGGCGTAGGGCCACTGGGTGTCGGTGTCGTTGCCGTTGGACGAGTACGGCGGGTCGTGCACGACCACGACGTTCCACGGACTGGTCGACGCCGCGAGCCCAGCCTGCAACCAGTCGGCCTGGACCGAGTCGACGTCACGACCGTCGGGCTCGGAACTGTGCGGGTTGAGGACGAACACGTGCACCGGACCACGCACGACGTCGTAGTAGCGCTCGTTACCCGACGCCGCCGGTGCGACGTGGCCGCCGCCCGGCACGGTGTAGAAGTCCAGGTAGTCGGCCAACCCACCACCGGCTTCGATGTCCTCGTCCCCCAACGCCGGGAAGAAGGCGTTCAACGCCGCCCCGTCACCGTGCACCCCGCGGTAGTTGCCGATCCAGTCCGCGTAGAGCGGCCCAACGGTGGAGTCCTGGTCCCCCGGCCCGTAGTTGTTGTCCCCGACCGTGACCAGGAAGTCCGGCGCCTGCCCGTCCAGCATCGCCGCGACCTCGGCGGCGTCCGCCGACCCGTTGCCGTAGTCACCGAACAGCCCGAACGACACGGTCGACGGGCCGGTGTCGCCCGGCGCCACCACCTCCACCGGCGCCAGGTCCGAACCCACCAACTCCCCGTCGTCCACCGACAGTTGCAGCTGGTAGGTGCCGGACTGCGAGAACGTCGCGGTCGTGTCCAGGGCGTTCGGGTCGACGAACGTGACCGTGCCCGGCCCGGCCACCTTCGACCAGGTCGCGTCCAGCGGACCACCGGGCAGGCCATCGTCGGCCACGTGACCGGACAGGTCGGCCGTCTGGCCGAGGAACGTCGCGTCGGCGCTGGCGACGACGTCGGGTGCGGTGTTGGCCCCGGTCCCACCGCCGTCGAAGCGCACGTGCAGGGTGGGTGACAGGGCCGGGAACCCGTCGTGGGCCTCCGCGGTGCGCTTGCCGCTGCCGGTCACCACCAGCACCATCGCGTTGCCGGACTGCCAACCGGGCTGGTCCACCAGCTGCTGCACCACCGGCGACAGGTCCGGGGTGCGCTGGGCCGGACCACGCTCCCCGACGACGTTCCACGCCGGCGGGGTCCAGATCACCGTCTGGGCCAACGTCGGCCGCGAGGAGATGTCGAACGGCACGACCCCGAACGTCGACGGGTCGTCGGCGTCCTGGAACGCCAACCGCAGGGTCGTCGGGGTCGCGTCGGTCTCGTCGGCCTCGAACTGCACCCACGCCTCGGTCACGTCCGCGCCGGGCGGCACCACGATCCCGTCGAAACGCACCCCGACCGTCTGCACGCTGGCCTCCTGGACCATCTCCAGGTCCGAACTGCCCCGGTCCATCGTGCCGTCCGCGGCCTCCTCCGCATCGTCGGTGTCGGACGACACCTGGATCTCCAGGGGCGGATCCCAGTCCGCGGTGACCGTCACCGTCACCGTCGCCGGAGCCGACACGTCGAGGCCGTCGCTGGCCCGGTAGGTGAACGTGTCGACCCCCACGAACCCGGGATCGGGCGTGTAGGTCACCGTCTGGTCCGCGTTCACCACCGCGGTCCCGTCACCCGGCTGCACCAGCCCGGTCACGGTCAGGACCTGGCCCTCCGGGTCCGAGTCGTTGACCAGCACCCCGATCGTGCGCGCGACCCCGACCCCGGTCGTCACAGCGTCGTCGACCGCCACCGGCGGTGCGTTGACGGCCAGCACCGTCACCGTGACCGTGGCCGTGTCGCACTGCGGGTCCGGGTCGCACACCTGGTAGGGGAAGCTGTCCGTCCCCACGAATCCCGGATCCGGGGTGTAGGTCACCGTCTGGTCGGCATTGGCCACCGCCGTGCCGTCCGACGGTGCCCCGACGCCGCCCAGGCTGAGCGGGTCCCCACCCAGGTCGGCATCGTTGGCCAGCACGTCGATCGTCACCGCCTCGTCGACCACGGTGGTCGCGGCGTCGTCGGACGCGACCGGGGGCAGGTCCCCGACCGGGCCGGGGAAGCGCAACTCGTGCAGCCGCCCGTCGTTCTCGTCCGGGTCCGAGTCGTTGTCCACGCCCCGGTCGACCACGTACATCGACGTGCCGAGGCCGTCCGACGACGGCGCGAGCGTGATGCCCGCCGGCGTCCGGGCCCCGGCCGCCGAGATGTCGATGATCCGGATCAGCCCGCCGGCCAGGGTCAGCTCGTGGACCAGGTCGGTCCGTCGGTCGGCCACCAGCAGCGTGTCGTCGAACACGTTGTGGACGATCCCCTCCGGGTCCTGGATCCCGTGCCGGGCCAGGTCGAAACGGCTGATCGTGTCGTCGCCCGTCGACCCGCCACCGGTGAAGACCCCGTCGGGACCCGGCGAGATCCGCCACACCTCCGCATTCACCCCGTCGACCACGAACACCGTGTCCGACGCAGCGTGGTAGGCCACGTCCTCGGCGTCGATCGTCCCGAACCCGAAGCTGCCCATCGTCGCCGTGGTCACCGCGTCGTCGGTGGTCCCGAAGCGGCCGTCCGGACCGGGCCTGACCGTGTGCAGCTTGCCGGTGCTGCGATCGTCCGACACGAACAGTCGACCGTTGCCAAGGTCGTGCGACACCCCGGTGGGTTCGTTCGACCACGGCAACGTCACCCCGGTTCGCACCAGCGAACCTGCGCGGGTGGCCTGGAACAGGTTCGCCCCCTCGAAGATCGCCATCTCGTTGACCTCCGAGTCCGAGATCAGCAGGCGATCCAGGTCCGCCAACCACGTCACCCCCGCCGGGTCCGGACTGGGTGGGTCGTACGCCGACAGGTCCGTGGTGCGGACCAGCTCGGCGACGTCGTCGATCGCCGCAGCCTCCACCGCGGCGGCCAGCGACAGCTCCACCACCCCGCCCGACGTCTCCTCGGACCCCGCATCGACCACGTACAGGCTCGTGGCGTCGGCGTCGTCGGTCGAGTCCGCCGTCGGCGCGAAGGTCATCGCACCCGGGTCGACCAGCGACTCCGACTCGACCGTGCGCGACCCCACGACCTCGCCCTGGGCGTCCACGGCGACGACCGTGTCGGCCGACCAGTCCGCCACGTTGACCAGCCCGGTCGACGGGTCCACCGCCACCGCGTCCAACCCGTCACCCGCCCAGGCGTCGTCGAGCTCGACCTCCGTGACGTCGCCGTCCGACCCGACCCGGACCAGGCTCGACACCTCCGCATCCAGCACCACCACGTCGCCGCTCGCGGGGTCGGTCGCGATGGCGGTCGGGTCCCGGACCGGGATGTCCCGGGTCGTGACCATCCCGGCGTCGTCCTCGGAGGACACGCGGGCACGGTCGGTGGACACCAGGTCACCCGTGGCGTCGACGGTCGCGGTCGCCGGGTCGACATCGGTCCGCAGCACGTCCCGCACCTCGCCGCCGTCACGCGAGATGCCGACCAGGGCGGCGTCACCGGGCTCACCGACCCACAGCACGTCGGCCACAGGGTCCCACGCGATGCCGGTGGGACGGGTCACGCCCAGGTCACCCGTCGCGATCCGGTTCTCCTCGACCGCGCGACCGGGCGCGGCCCCCGCCCGCCCCGCCAGGCCGACGAACGACGCGGCGGCGAGCATCACCACCAGCAGCGCGGCGGGGACCCGGTGCCCGCGGCCCTGGTCCAGGCTCCCGGGTCCGGGTCGCGACGAGTCGTGCGGGATCGCCCCCAGCCGTCGGCCATCCATCGACGCACCCCCATGCCCCGTGGACGCCACCTCCGTGGCGTCGATGACCACGTGACCACGCCCCTGCCGGCACCGACAGTGACAGGTGTCCCGGTCGTGGCCAACCCGTCGCTCGTCAGGGTCGCCGTGGCCCGTGCGAAGGCCATGACGAGGAACACCAGCGGCCCACGTGGAGCCGCTGGTGTGGGTCGTCGCCGGGCCGGGAGGTCAGTCCCGGGTGGCGTCCCCGGCATCGGGGTCGCCGGACGCCCGGTCGTCGGCCCCCTCGCCCCCCTCGTCGGTGTCGTCGGCCGCGTCTGGGTCCTCCGCCAGCCCAAGCTCGACCAGGGTCTCCTGGTCGGGCTCGCCCTCGAGCGTGCCGGCCTCGACGATGGCGTCCAGGGCCTTGCGGCGGGCGATGTCGCCGATCAGGGCGGGCAGCGAGCCCTGCTCCTGGATCATCTGGGCGACCTGCTCCGGGCCCATGCCCATCTGCATCGCGTGACGGCTGATCTCGCGGTTGACGTCGTCGGGCTCGATGTCGACCTCGAGCTGCTCGGCCAGGGTGTCGAGCACGAGCCGGGCCTTGACCGACGCCTCGGCCTGGCCGGTCACCTGCTCCTCCCAGGCCTCGACCTCCATGTCCTGGGTGGCCAGGAGGTCCTCGAAGGTCATCCCGTACTGCTGGGCCTGCTGGGTCAGCTGGGCACGCTGGCCGTCGATCTCGTCGTCGACCATGGCGGGCGGCAGCGGCACCTCGATCGTCGCGAGGTAGGCCTCGAGCAGGCTCCCACGCGCCTCGTGGCGGGCCTCGCTGATCGCCTGGCGCAGCAGGTTGGCACGGACGTCGGCACGCAGCTCCTCGAAGGTGTCGAACTCGCTGGCGGTCGCCGCGAAGTCGTCGTCGAGCGCCGGCAGGGTCTTGGCACGCACGTCGTGGACGGTGACCGTGAACTCGGCCTCCTCGCCGCCGTGCTCGGGGTACTCCTCGGGCAGGTCGTCGACGTAGGTGAACTCGGCGCCGGCCTCGACGCCCACCAGCTCGTCGTCGAGCTTGGCGGTCACGCCCTGCGAACCGACCTCGTAGAGCGCGTCGGTGACGTGGGCGGACTCCAGCTCCTCACCGTCGACGTGGACGGTGAGGTCGATGGTGACGTAGTCGCCGGTGCCGGCGGCACGCTCGACCTCGTCCACCTCGGCGAAGCGCTCGCGCAGTTCCTCGATGCGCTCGTCGACCTCTGCCTCGTCGACCGACCACTCGGGGTGGGTGACCTGGATGCCGGTGTGGTCGGGCAGGTCGATCTCGGGCCGGACCTGGACCTCGGCGGTGAAGGCCGCCCCCTCGGTCTCCGAGAAGGTCTGCATGTCGACCTCGGGCTGCGCGACCGGGACCAGCTCCTCGGCCTCCAGCGCCTCGCGGTACCAGTCGTCGAGGTGGTCCTCCATGGCGTGCTGGGCGACCGCCCCGGCACCGAGGTGCTGCTCGAGCAACCGGCGTGGGGCCTTGCCCTTGCGGAAGCCGGGCAGGTTCACCTGCTGGGCGAGGTGGCGGGCCGCGAGGTCGTGGGCCTTCTTGACGGCCGCGGCGTCGACCTCGACGGTCAGCTTGACGCGGACCGGGTCCAGGGTCTCGACGGATGTCGTGAGGGGGGTGGTGATCGGGCTGGTCATGGCAGGGCTGCCTGTTCGTCGTGCGAGGTGGGTGGCCGGGCCGACCGGGAGCGGGCCGGGCCAGCAGGTGGAGGAAGGGTGGATGGGGGCGTGGTCGGGGCCGGGTGGCCGGACGAGTTCACGCCCGCGTGTCGTCGGGGCGGCCGGATTCGAACCGGCGACCTCCTGCTCCCAAAGCAGGCACGCTAACCAAGCTGCGCCACGCCCCGGTTGCTGCGACCCCCGATGCTATCGCCCCCACCGGTGGCGTCCCGGCGCCCTGCCGGGTCGTTCGGCCCTGCGTGGGCCGTCCCCGGTGCTCGTCGGAGCCGCGGAGCCCGCGTCGGCGCCGGGCGAGTCGGCCGCAGCCGCGCCGCTACCCTGTCCGACGCCCCGCGGGTGTAGCTCAATGGCAGAGCCCCAGCCTTCCAAGCTGGTCATGAGGGTTCGATTCCCTTCACCCGCTCTTCCGCGTGCAGCCGCTCGTCGGCAGCCGGCTCGTCCCTCGACCTGCGGTGGTTGTCCCATGGCCACGATCAGCTTCGACCAGGCCCGGGACCTGCTGGGCGTGGACCGACACGCCTCGCCCGACGAGATCCGGCGCGCCTACCGATCGCTGGCCCGCAAACACCATCCCGACACGGGCGGCGACCTCGCCACGTTCCAGCAGCTGACCGCTGCCGTGGACCTGCTGCTGGACGGGGCCGCGCGCCGCCGACCGACGCCGTCGTCGCCCTCGACCGGCCGGCGGGCCTATCCCTCCACCGGCGTCGACGTGGGCGTCAACGGCAGCCGTGACCGGGTGGACACCTCCCTCCTGGACGGCGCGACCGCGCCGGCTCCCGGCCAGGCGTGGAGCCGCGCCGGCGTGGCGGCCGCGGTGCACGACGCGTTCGACCTGGACTCGTCGGACCCGGTGGTGGGGGTCAGCCGGGCGCCCCGGTCGCTGCTGAACCGGGTCGTGCGCCACCTCTCCGACGACCTGCTGTCGCGCTGGGAGGTGGGGGGCGCGACCCGCCGCGGTCGGACCGGTCGTGACCTCGAGGTCGTCGCGACCTTCCCGCCGGGGGGCCGCAAGCGCGTCGATCGTGCGAGCCTGCCGCCGGGCTGGTCCACGACCCGCAACCCCGCCGGCACCGAGTCGACCTGCGTGGTCCGCCCCGACGAGGACCCCGCCGTCACGGCCGTGGTCGTGGCCGACGTGCTCGCGGACTTCTGCACGGCCATGGACTGGCCCCTGGAGACGTGGCGGCGCCCGACGGAGTGACCACCGGCTGGTTAGCGGCGCTCCTGCGCGGGGTCGAGCGATGCGGGCGCGTCCAGCCAGTCCGCGACCCACCACGTCGTCATGGACAGCCCCAGCGTCGCGACCGTTGCCTCCACGACCATCCAGGCCCACCACGGGTCGAGGCCGCCCTCGGGACCACGCGGCAGCACCCAGTAGGCCGCAGCGAAGGGCACGATCCACACGCCGGCGACGAGCAGCAGCCACGCGACGGTCCGCAGGGCAGCGATGCCGACCCGGCGCCACGGCAGACCCGACGGGATCGTCGAGCCCGCCGTCGCCCTGTCCGTGGTGTGCATGACCGACCACCAACCCCCGGGTCGCTGCATCTCCATCATGCACGGTCGGCGAACCCGGCGCAACGGGTGGATCCCGGGTGCCGACGGGTTCGTTCGCCCTCGAGCACCGGGGCCCCTCCCCCTGCTCGTGGCCCGACCGACCACGACACACCGGGGGTCTACCCTTCCCCTCGCACGCGCCCGTAGCTCAGCTGGACAGAGCAGCGGCCTTCTAATCCGCGGGTCGGAGGTTCGAATCCTCCCGGGCGCGCCGTGCCTCCCCGGGAGGCCCTCCACCCCAGAGGATCAACGCGGAGTGATCGTCACGTCGAGCGCGACAGTCCTGTGCCATACTCGTCACCGGGGCTGACGAACGGGGCGACGATGCTGGACCTGCGACGACTTCGGCTGCTCCGGGAGCTGTCCCGCCGGGGAACGCTGGCCAAGGTCGCCCAGTCGTTGTCCTACTCCCCCAGTGCGGTGTCCCAGCAGCTCAGCAAGCTGCAGGAGGAGGTGGGCGTGACGTTGCTGGAGCCCGACGGGCGGGGCGTGGCACTCACCCCGGAGGCCCGGCTGCTGGTCCGCCACACCGACGCGGTGTTCGCCCGCCTCGAGCAGGCCGAGTCCGAGCTGGCCGCCGCCGGCAACCACGTCACCGGCACGCTGCGGGTGGGCACCTTCCAGAGCGTCGCCCACGCGCTGCTGCCCGACGCCCTGGACATCCTGGCCCAGCGCCACCCCCGGCTGCGGGTCGAGGCCTGGGTGCTGGAGCCGGCCGAGTCCGTGCCCGCGGTCATCACCGAGGACCTCGACGTCGCCGTGGACGAGGAGTACCCCAACCGCGCCGCCGCTCCCGACGAGCAGCTCGACCGACAGCTCGCGCTGGACGACCCCCTGCAGCTGGTGGTGCCGGCTGCATGGGGCCCGGCCACGGTGCTGGAGGACATGGCCGAGCGGCCGTGGGTGTTCGAGCCGCGTGGCACGATGGCGCACGCCTGGTCGGTGGCCTTCTGTCGCGACGCGGGCTTCGAGCCCGACGTCCGGTTCGCGTTCAACGACCTGGTCCTGCGCCTGCGCTTCGCCAGCACCGGCCACGCCGCGACGATCCTGCCCGCCCTGGCCGGGGCAGCCGCCGCCCCCGACGTCCTGGTCCGCCCCCTGCCCCGCAGTCCGGTGCGCCGCATCTCGACGGTCGTTCGCCGCGGACGGGTCATCCACCCCGCGATCGGGGCGTTCCGGACGGCCCTGCGCGAGTCGGCCGACCGGTTCGCTCAGAACACCGGCAGGCAGTCGGCGGCGAAGGTGGCCCGGTAGAGGACCCGCAGGCCCGCCATGCTCCCGTGACGGCGGCGCAGGACGTCCAGCCCGACGGTCGTCGCGACCGCCACGACCTCGTCGGGGACGTCGACGTCGAGGCCGGCCACGCTGCGGTCCAGGTCGTCGAGGTGGACCGCCTGCTCGACGATCCGGGTGGCGAGGTAGTCGTCGAAGCGGATCGACAGGCCGGCGTACGCCGCGATGACCCGGTCGGGTTCGACGGTCGGCACCCGCGTCGCCAGCGCGTCCAGCCGCGCGCGGGCCGTGCGCACGAGGTGGTCGTGGCCGACCGCCGCGACCGCGGCACCACGGTCACGGATCGCGCGGTGGTCGTCGTCGGTGAGGCTGTCCGCGAGGTCGGCGACGTAGTGGGCGGCGCTGGTGAAGTCCGGTGGTCCCCCGGACTGGTCGAGGTCGTCGTCGAGTTCGTCGTCGAGTTCGTCGTCGAGGTACTCGCCGACGAGCCACACGGCTCCGCGGGCGAGGTGGCCCGCGAGGCTGGCCACGGTCTGGCCCTCGAGCACCGACAGCTGGTCCCAGGCAGCCCCGACGGCCGGGTCCGCGATCGCTGCCACGACTGCCTCGGCGCCGGCGACCCAGGTCGCGGCCATCGTCGAGCCGCCGGTCGGCGCCGACGCGCTGGCCGCGGCGGGCGTCGCCTCGTCACCGTCCTCGCCGGGATGGTCACCCAGCAGGTGGAGCCAGCGGGACTCCTTCTGGCCCGGGCCACGGGCCAGCTCCCGTGCCAGTGCCGGACTGCGCGTGGACAGCCCCGCCAGGACGTCGCCGACCTCCTCGACCGTCGCGAAGTCGTGCTGGCGGCCGGTTCGGGTGCGCAGCTCGCCCGGCGTCTGGGCCCCTCGCAGGGCCAGCACCGACAGCACCGCGGTCTGCGCGTCGTCGAGCTCGAGTTCGTCGGGGACGGCGTGGCGGAACTTCGTGACCCGGTCGCCCGGGTTGCGCACGGGCCGGGCGAGCCGGCGGTCGCGCAGGCTCAGCAGGGCCGACTGCACCTCCTGCTCGGTCACGTCCATCACGGGGTCGCGGCTGGACGTCTGGTTGCAGGCGTTGCGCAGGGCGTTGAGCGTCAGCGGGTAGGACGCCGGCGTCGTGGCCTCCTTCTCGACCAGGCAGCCCAGCACCCGGACCTCGATGGGTGAGAGGTCGCCCGTGACCGTGCCGTCGTCCATGGAGCCTCCTGCGTGCGTGCCGTCACCCGGCGGGTGCGGTCACCCCGTCGATCCACGCCGCGAGGTCGACGTCCTTGTCGGTGACCGACGAGTCGGCGTCGTGGGTGACCAGCGACACCTTCACCGTGCCCCACCCGACCGTGATGTCGGGGTGGTGGTTGCGACGTTGTGCCTCCAGCCCGATCCGGACCGTCAGCGCCATCGCGGCACCGTAGTCGTCCACCTCGATGGTGCGATGGATGCCGTCGTCGTCCAGCTCCCAGTCGAGCAGTTCCTCGCGTACGCGGTCGAGCGGATCCATGGGGGTTCCTCGTCGTCGGGTCGTCGGTGCCATGGTGGTGGCCGCTCCGCCTCCCCGCAATCGACCACCGGTCCACACCTAGGATCGGGCCAGCGAGGATCGGGGGCGACGGGATGGGACGTGGCAGGGTCCTCGTCGCCGTGGTCGTGCTGGCCACGGTGTCGGCCGGCTGCAGCGACGAGGGGCCCAGCAGCACGGGAACGACGTCGCCGACCGCCACCTCCACGAGTCGAGACCCGACGACGAGCGCGGCCCCGGCGACGGAGTCGGTGGCGGAGGCCTCGGTCGTCGCCGCCCGGCGCGCGGACCTCGCGACGGTCACGGAGCTGTTCGAAACCCGCCACGTCGCGCCCCTCGACCTCGGCCCGGAGCTTCCCGACGACGCCGAGTTGGCCGCGATGGACGAGCCCGCGTTCCTGGCGACGGTGATGGACGCCACGGCCGGCCGTGCCCGCGACGGTCACAGCGGCGTGTTCCCCCTCGCCCAGCCGGACATGCAGCTGTGGCCGCTGCAGCTGTACCCCTTCGCGGACGGGTGGCGGGTGGTCGCCGCACTCCCCGGCCACGACGACCTGGTCGGCCGGGAGGTGACGGCCATCGGCGGCCGCGAGCCAGACGCCACGGCCGACCTGGTCGCACCGCTGGTGCCACGCGACAACGACGCCAGCCTGCGCGGACGCCTCCCCCAGTACCTCGTCGTCCCGGAGGTGCTCGCCGGCGTGGGACTCGCCCCGACCCTCGAGCTCGACGGGCAGGACGTGGCGCTCGACCCGGTGCCGGCCCGGGACTACGCCACCCACTTCGACCTGTTCGACCCACTGGTGTGCCCGGGGCTGCCGAGCGAGGTCCCGACGTGGGACGTCCGGACGGTCGATGACGCCGTGGTGGTCCGGTGGGGTCGCGTCGTGTTCCGGCTGGACGGTCGTTCCCACCGGGAGTTCGTCGACGAGGTGGCCACGACGATCGAGTCGGCCGACCCGGCGCGCGTGGTCCTGGACCTGCGGGACAACCCCGGCGGTGAACTGCCCGCGAACGCGCCGTTGGTGGACCTGCTGCAGGACGTCACGGCCGACGACCCCGATGCGCTCCGCATCCTGGTCGGACGGTGCACGTTCTCGGCAGCCGCGTTGATGGCCGCCGAACTTCGCACCACCACGGACGCGCGACTGCTGGGCGAGACGATGGGAGGCGCACCGGGGCTGTGGGCCGACGCCCGCCTCCACCGCCTGCCCGAGTCCGGGATCCAGGTGCACGTCGCGACCGGCGCCTACGGCGACATGGACCGGCCGGCCGCCACCGTCGTCGACCGGGAGGTGCCGGTGCGGTGGGACGACCACGCGGCCGGACGCGACCCGACCCTGGCCGCGGCATTGCAGCCCTGACGGCGGGTGTCAGCCGTCGCGGTCGGTCGTGCCCGGGGCGGTGTCCTGCGCGCCGAGCTCGTCGGCGATCGCCTGCTCGATCCCGGGGCGCTCGGCGCCGATCGTGGTCGAGGGACCATGGCCGGTGTGGACCACCGTGTCGTCGGGCAGGTCCAGCAGGCGGTGCCGGATCGACTGGAGGATCTGTGGACGTGACGAGAACGACCGACCGGTCGCCCCGGCGCCACCCTCGAACAGGGTGTCGCCGGTGAAGACCTGGCCCCCGCCACCCATGCCGTCGACGAGCACGCACGAGCCCGGCGAGTGGCCGGGGGCGTGGCGCACGACCAGCGAGCCACCGGCGACGTCCATCACCAGCCCGTGCTCCAGGTCACCGTCGGGCTCGCGATCGGGGTGGACCGCGTCCCACAGCATCCGGTCCTCGGGATGCAACCAGATCGGTGCGTCCACGGCATCGGCGAGGTCGACCGCGGCGTTGACGTGGTCGTTGTGGCCGTGGGTGCACACGATGGCGACCACGATCCGGTCGCCGACGGCCTCCACGATCGGGCCGGCGTCGTGGGGTGCGTCGACGACCACGACCTCCTCGGCGTCGCCGACCAGCCAGACGTTGTTGGTGACGTCGAAGTCCTGCCCGTCCAGGGAGAACACGCCGTCGATCTCGATGCGTTCGTGGTCCAGCATCCTCAGCTCCCCTCGCGACCGGGCATCGACACGACCGAGCGCAGCACCTCGCCACGCTCCATCCGGTGGAAGGCCTCCTCGACGTCGTCGAGGCCGATCACCTCGCTGACGAACCCGTCGAGGTCGAAGCGGCCCTGCTGGTACAGCGACGTCAGCATCGGGAAGTCCCGCTCGGGCAGGCAGTCGCCGTACCAGGAGGGCTTCAGTGCTCCGCCACGCCCGAAGAAGTCGATCATCGGGATGTCGGGCAGCGCCATGTCGGGCGTGGGGACGCCGACCTGCACCACCGTGCCGGCCAGGTCCCGGGCATAGAACGCCTGCTCGAGCACCTCGGGCCGGCCGACCGCCTCGACGACGATGTCCGTCCCGAACCCATCGGTCAGCTCCCGGATCGCCTCGACCGGGTCGGTCTCGGCGGCGTTGACCGTGTGGGTCGCACCGAAGCCGCGGGCCCACTCGAGCTTGGTGTCGTCGACGTCGACGGCGATGATCGTGTGGGCGCCGACCAGGGCGGCACCGGCGATCGCGGCGTCACCGACGCCACCACAGCCGAAGACGGCGATCGAGTCGGCGCTGGTCACGCCACCGGTGTTGACCGCGGCACCGAAGCCGGCCATGACGCCACAGCCGAGCAGCCCGACCGCCTCGGGTCGTGCCTGCGGGACCTTGGTCGCCTGGCCGGCCGCGACCAGGGTCTGTTCCACGAACGCCCCGATGCCCAGTGCGGGGGTCAGCGGCGTGCCGTCCTCCAGCGTCATGGACTGTTCGGCGTTGTGGGTCGCGAAGCAGTTGCGGACCACGCCCTTGCGACAGGCGCGGCACTCGCCACACACGGCCCGCCAGTTCAGCACCACGAAGTCGCCCGGGGCGACCCGGGTGACGTCCGGTCCGACCGACTCGACCACGCCGGCCGCCTCGTGACCCAGCAGGAACGGGAACTCGTCGTTGATCCCGCCTTCGCGGTAGTGCAGGTCGGTGTGGCACACGCCACAGGCCTGCACGTCGACGCGGACCTCCCCCGGGCCGGGATCGGGGACGACCACGTCGACCAACTCGACGGGTGCTCCCTCGGTCCGGGCGACGACTCCCTTGACGGTGTTGGACATGCCTCGTACTCCTCGAACGCGTCGACGGGCGCCGTTGCGGCGCCCGTCGTCGAGGATAGGAGGTGGCCCACGCCCGACCCGTGGCCGGTCGTCGCCCCCGGCTCGGCCTACCCGGTGGGGATGAAGGTGTGGGTGCCACCGTAGATGCGGACCTGGGTGCCGTTGGGCACCTGGGCGCCCAGCCACTTGGCGTCGGCCCGGGTCAGCCGCGTGCAGCCGTGGCTGGCCTCGTACGCCGGCACGCTGTTGGACCCGTGGATCGCCCAGCCCTTGTAGAAGTACAGCGGGTCGTACAGGATCCCGAGGTCGGCTTCGCGGATGCCCTCGATGCGACGCTCGATCACGAAGTCCCCAACCGGGGTCTTGGCGTTGGCGGTGCCACCGGACGAGGTCGCGTACTGCTCGCCGTTGCCACTGCTGGTCGGCATCGTGCGGACGCGGGTGCCGTTCTTGACCAGGTGGATGACCTGGGCCGACAGGTCGATCTCGATCCGCGTGCTGTTGCCGCCCTTCAGGGACGGCTGCTTCGGGTTGCGCAGCGCGGCCGAGGTGTCGGGTCCCAGCGAGCCGTCACGGGAGATGCCGTTGACCTTCTGGAAGGCCACGAGCGCGGACGTGAACGCGTCGCCGGCCTCGCCGTCGACCTCGCCGAGGTAGTAGCCCTGGTCGCGCAGGACCTTCTGTGCGTCGCTGACCGACATGACGCCCTCGCCGTCGTCGACCGGCTCGTCGTCCTCGCCCTCGGACTCGGACTCCTCGTCCTCCTCGGGCTCCGGCTCGGGTTCCGGCTTCGGCTTGGCGTCGTCGGACTCCAGCGCCTTGGTCGTCTGGTCGCCGATGACCCCGTCGACCTCCAGCCCGTTGACCTCCTGGAACTCCTCGACCGCGGCCTTCGTCTTGGGCCCGACGTCGCCGTCGATGCCGCCGTCGTAGTACCCGAGCTCCTTGAGGATCTCCTGGGCGTCCTTGTTGGCCGCGATCTCGTCGAGGCGCTCCTGCTCCTCGACCAGGTCCCGGGCAGCCTGGCGGGCACTGCGCTTGGCGTCGCGCTGGGCCTCGGCAGCGGCCATGACGACCGCCCGGTCGCGCGCGACCACCTTGGCGTCCTGGCGCGCGGTCATGGCGGCCTCGGCCTCGGCCAGCCGCTCGGCACCGACCGCGAGGACCTGCGCCCCGACGGCGTCCACGGACGACCCACCCAGGGCGACCGGCTGCGCCGCGACGGGTTCCGCCTGCACGGCGGACCCGGCCTGCGACGACGCACCGGACGCAGCGCCGCATCCGGACAGCAGGAGCCCTGCCACGGCCAGTGCCGCGGCGGCTCGGGGGGAGATCGGCATCAGGATCCTCGAAAGGGGTTCAGATCGGTCAGCGGTCCGACTGGCGGGGGGACTCGACGGGACGACCGCAGTCGCGTCTCGAGTGCCCCTCGCGGTCGGTTCTGCACTGTACAGGTGGGCCACGCCGCAGGCGACGGGCCGGACGGGACGATGGCCCACCACTGCTGGGACCGAAGTCCCACGAGAGTCCCCGACGCGAGGAGGAGGACTCCGACCGACCCCCGGCCCGACACCCGGCCACGGGTCCGCCGCGGCCCGGGCGCGGTGCAGTAGCCTCGTCGCAAACCGAACAGCCGTGCACACCCGGGAGAGACCGTCCTCGAGACGGCGCCGAAGGGGCATCCCACCTCCCACCAAACTCTCAGGCACCCAGGACCGGGTCGTGCTGGCACCTCTGGAAAGCGACCACAGGCGTGGTCCGCCGACGGTGCAACTCCCGCCCGCCACGCGGCCGGGACGAACCTCTCAGGCCCCGGCCCCCGGCCGGCGATGACAGAGCGGGAGGGCGACTCCGAGCACGTCCCGGTCGCCCGGGCAGCCACCCGCTCCGGGTCCGACCCGACCACCCGCCATCGCCCCACCAGGAGGCCCGACGTGGGCACCCCCGACGTCTCGTCCGGCGGCACGAGCGGCACGCCGCTCCGCCGCACCCCCCTGCACGACCACCACGTCGCCGCCGACGCCCGGATGGTCGACTTCGCGGGGTGGTCGATGCCACTGTCGTACGACTCCCCCATGGCCGAGCACCTGCACTGCCGCGATGCGGCGGGCCTGTTCGACGTCGGCCACATGCTGGTCATCGACCTGGTCGGACCCGACGCCGCCGCCGCGCTCGAGGCCCTGACCCCCTCGACGCTGACCGACCTGGCACCCGGACGGTCGCGCTACCTCGTGCTGACCACCGAGGCCGGCGGCGTCGTCGACGACCTGATCGCCACCCGCCTGGCCGACGACCGTGTCCGGGTCGTCGCCAACGCCGCACGCGCCGAGGTCGACCTCGACCACCTCGTCGGCCACCTCGACTCCGACGTCACGGTCACGCCGCGCGACGAGCTGGGCGTGCTGGCCCTGCAGGGCCCCGACGCCGCCGCGGTGCTGGCAGACCTGGGCGAGGACACCGCGGACCTGTCCTTCCTGGACGGACGCCCGACGGGCCTGGCGGGGGGCGCCGACGACCTCGACTGCTGGCTGTCGCGCGGGGGCTACACCGGCGAGGACGGCTTCGAGGTGATCGCCGACGCCGCGACCCGTCGCCGGCTGGCGGACGCCCTGCTGGCGGACGAGCGGGTCCGCTGGGTCGGGCTGGCCGCGCGCGACTCGCTGCGCCTGGAGGCCGGGCTGTGCCTGTACGGCCAGGACCTCGACACCGAGACCACCCCGGTCGAGGCCGGGCTGACCTGGACGATCCCCAAGGACCAGCGGGCTGCCCCGAGCTGCCCCGGCGGCGAGGTGCTCGCCCGCCAGCTGGCCGACGGGCCACCACGCCGCCTGGTCGGCCTGGCGGTGACCGGACGCCGGCCGGTGCGACCCGGGGCCCACCTCGCACTGGTCGAGGAAGACCGGCGCCGCGACGTCGGCGCGGTCACCTCGGGCGGCTGGGGCCCGACCGTCGACGGTCCCGTGGCCATGGGCTACGTGACCCCCGACGTGGCGACCGGCGACGACCTGGTCGCCGACGTCCGCGGCAACGACGTCGAGGTCACGATCGTCCGGCTGCCCCACGTCCCCCACCAGTACCGCCGGTGACGCGGCCACGACGGGCCTCGGCCACCGACCACTGCCCGAGGTTCCCCGCCACCCGCCAACTCCACACCGCCTGCCGTTCCCTCCCCGTCCGGACCACCCGGAGACCGCGATGACCACGACACTGTCCGCGCCCGTGACCGCCACGACGCTGCCCGACGGGTTCCCCCGCCGGCACGTCGGGCCCGACGACGCCCAGGTCGCCACCATGCTGGCCCGGCTGGGCCACGACTCGCTCGACGCCCTCATGGCCGCGGCGCTGCCCGAGGGCATCGACCACCGTGGCCGGGCCGACCTGCCGCCGGCGCGCTCCGAGGCAGCGGTGCTGGCCGCGCTGCGTGAGCAGGCGTCGCGGACGACCCCCGGCACGCCACTGATCGGCATGGGCTACCACCCGACCGTCACGCCGGCCGTGATCCGCCGCAACGTGCTGGAGAACCCCGCCTGGTACACCGCCTACACGCCGTACCAGGCCGAGATCTCGCAGGGGCGGCTGGAGGCGCTGCTGCACTTCCAGACGATGGTGTGCGACCTGACCGGGCTCGACCTGGCCAACGCGTCCCTGCTGGACGAGGCCACGGCGGCGGCCGAGGCGGTGGCGCTGGCACACCGGGCGACCCGGGGTCGCCACGACACGGTCGCGGTCGACGCCGACGTCCACCCCCAGACCCTGGCCGTGGTCACCACGCGGGCGGAGGCCCTCGGGCTGGACGTACGCACGGTCGACCTCGACCACGACGACCCGGCCGAGCAGCTGGCAGACACCTTCGGACTGGTCGTGCAGTACCCCGGGTCGTCCGGACAGGTCCGAGACGTGACCGCATGGACCGACGCCGCGGACGACGCCGGTGCCGTCGCGATCGCGGCGTGCGACCCGCTCGCGCTCCTGCTGCTGGCCGCGCCGGGCGACCTGGGCTTCCAGGTCGCGGTCGGGTCGACCCAGCGGTTCGGCGTCCCGCTGTGGTACGGCGGACCGCACGCCGGCTTCATCGCCGTCACCGAGCGCCATCGACGGATGCTGCCCGGCCGCCTGGTCGGGGTCTCGGTGGACGCCGACGGCAACGCCGGGCTGCGCCTGGCCCTGCAGACCCGCGAGCAGCACATCCGTCGGGAGCGGGCGACCTCCAACATCTGCACGGCCCAGTCGCTGCCGGCGATCGCGTCGGTGGCCTACGCGATCTTCCACGGGCCGTCGGGCCTGCGACGGATCGCCCGCGAGGTCCACGACGCGACCAGCCTGCTGGTCGGGCACCTGCGCGCCATGGACCTCGACGTCGTCACGACACGGTGGTTCGACACCGTGACCGTGGCCGTGGACGACGCCGCGGCGGTCCACGCCGCCGCCCGTGCGGACGACCTGGAGCTGCGCGAGGTCGACGCGGGCCACGTCGGGATCGCGTTCGGCGAGGGTGCCGACGCCGCGCTGGTGGCCCGGGTCGTGACGGCCGTCGCGACCGGGATGGGCCGCCGACCCACCGACGAGGTGGAGCCGCCGGCGTCGCCGCTGGGCGACCAGCCCGACCGTGACGTGCTCGACCACCGGGTCTTCCACGACGCCCACGCCGAGACCGAGCTGATGCGGCTGCTGCGCCGCTGGTCCGACCGCGACCTCGCGCTGGACCGCTCGATGATCCCGCTGGGATCGTGCACCATGAAGCTCAACGCCGCGGCGGAGCTCGAGCCGATCTCGTGGCCGGAGTTCGCCGACCTGCACCCGTTCGTGCCACCGGAACGCGCCGCGGGCCTGCACGAGGTGATCGACGACCTGCGGACCTGGCTGGCCGAGCTGACCGGCTTCGCGCAGGTCTCGCTCCAGCCCAACGCCGGCTCGCAGGGCGAGTTCGCCGGCCTGCTGGCGATCCGGCGGTACCACGAGGCCAACGGCGACCCGCAGCGCACGGTCGTGCTGATCCCGGCGTCCGCCCACGGCACCAATGCCGCCTCGGCCGCGATGGCGGGCCTGGACGTCGAGGTCGTCGCCTGCGACGACGACGGCAACGTCGACCTGGACGACCTGCGGGCACGGTGCGAGCGCCACGCCGACGACCTGGCCGGGCTGATGGTGACCTATCCGTCCACCCACGGCGTGTTCGAGACCGCGATCACCACGATGATCGAGGCGGTGCACGAGGCCGGCGGCCAGGTCTACTTCGACGGCGCCAACCTCAACGCGCTGGTGGGGTGGGTGCGACCGGGCGACCTGGGCGCCGACGTGGCCCACCTGAACCTCCACAAGACCTTCGCGATCCCGCACGGCGGCGGTGGTCCCGGCGTCGGCCCGATCGGGGTCGCCGAGCACCTCGTCGAGTTCCTGCCGACCCACCCGGTGGTGGTCCCCGAGACCGGCGGCACCCCCGACGCCACGACCATTGCGGCAGCCCCGTGGGGCTCGGCCGGCATCCTCACCATCTCGTGGGCCTACCTCGCGATGATGGGGGGCGACGGGCTGGAGGCCGCGACCGCGGTGGCGGTCCTGGCCGCCAACGACCTCGCACACCGGCTCGAGGAGTCCTTCCCGGTGCTGTACCGGGGACGCAACGGCCTGGTCGCCCACGAGTGCATCGTCGACCTCCGCGCCATCACGGACCGGACCGGGGTCACCAACGAGGACGTCGCGAAGCGCCTGATCGACCACGGCTTCCATGCGCCGACCATGTCCTTCCCCGTCCCCGGGACCCTCATGGTCGAGCCGACCGAGTCCGAGTCGCTGCGCGAGATGGACCGGTTCGTGGACGCGATGACGGCGATCCGCGTCGAGATCGGCGAGGTCGAGGACGGCGGGACCAGCGTCGAGGACTCGCCCCTGCGGCACGCCCCCCACACGGCGGCGGTCGTGACGGCCGACACGTGGGACCGGGCCTACCCACGCTCGAGGGCAGCGTTCCCGCTCGGCCCGGAATCGATGGCCGACAAGTACTGGCCGCCGATCGGTCGGATCGACAACGCCGCCGGTGACCGCAACCCGATCTGTGCCTGCCCCCCGATGACCGAGTGGCAGGACCTGGTCGAGGCGTGAGCGGACGACGAGCCGCCACCCTGGCGACGATCGCGGACGCGGTGGTCGCCGCGGCCGGAGGCGACGGTCCGCTCCGCGTCGGGGTGGACGGCGTCGACGGGTCCGGCAAGACCCACTTCGCCGACGAGCTCGCCGCAGTGCTGGCCCAGCGCGACCTCGCGGTCGCCCGCGCCAGCATCGACGGCTTCCACCGTCCCGCGGCCGCGCGGTACCGGCGTGGCCGGACCTCGCCCGAGGGCTTCTACCACGACTCCTACGACCTCGACGCGCTGCGGGGGCTCCTGCTCGACCCCCTGGCACCCGGTGGCGACCGGCAGGTCGTTCGTGCGATCCACGACGTCGACGCCGAGCGACCGGTCCCCCACGTGGTCGAGGACCTCTCCGGAGTCCGGGTGGTGGTCGTCGACGGGATCTTCCTGCACCGCCCCGAGCTCCGTGACAGCTGGGACTTCACGGTGTTCCTCGACGTCGACTTCGCGGTGTCGGTGGCCCGGATGGCCGGCCGGGACGGAGGTGACCCGTCCCGCGACAGCCCGTCGAACCGACGCTACGTCGAGGGCCAGCGGCTCTACCTGGCCGGGTGCGACCCGCGACGCCGGGCCACCGTCGTGGTGGACAACGACGACCTCGCGGACGCCCACCTGGTCCCCGCGACCGCACGGGACGCCCCGCTGGACGGGGACGGATGACGCCCCGCACGACGGTGACGGGATCTACGAACCGGGTCCCAGGTCCGCGAACACGTCCTGCAGCCGGGGCGTGCCGGGCACCCAGTCCGGCCAGGCCATGACGAAGTGGCTGGCGCCCGCGGCCCAGCGCCAGCCCTCGGGAGTCTGTTCGCTCCATGGCGGTGCCCACTGGGTGCGGTGCTCCCGGAAGGCGGCCTCGACGACCTCGACGTGCTCGAGTTGGTCGACGGAGCAGGCGATCGTCTCGTCGGGCACGCCCCGCAGGTCGTACACCCGCGTCGGGTCGTGGGGCCGACGACCCGCCGCCTCGAGCCACGCGTTGTGGCGGTCCAGCGCCGACTGCGGCACGGCGGCGTGGAGCAGCCGGCGGAACCCCGGCCCGTCGTCGCCGGCGAAACGCAGGAAGGCGTCCGTGGTGGCGCGCCCGACCGCCACGTGGTCGGGATGGCCGCTGATCCCGTCGGGTCCCGCCGACACGACGACGTCGGGGCGCTCGGTGGCGAACACCGTCGCGATGCGGTCCGCGAGCAGCCCGTCCGGCAGGTCGGCGAGTCCGCCGTCGGGAAGTCCGAACCACTCGTGGCGATCCGGCTCGCGACCGACCACGCGCCAGCCCGCGCGATCCTCCTCGCGTCGCACCGCACCCAGCGTGGCCCGCGTGGCCCCACTGCCCGGTGCGATCTCGCCGGCCTCGCCGTCGGTGGCGTGCACCAGCACGAACCGCAGCCCGGGATCGTCCCGCAGGCCGGCCACGATGCCGACGACACCCATGACGTCGTCGTCGGGATGGGCGGCCACGAAGGCCAGGACCCGACGCCCGTCGTGCGCCCCCGGGCCCCGATCGTCCATGCCCATGGGATCCACGGACGTGCCACCTGCGTCGCGGTCGTTTGCTCGCCGAAGCCTGCTCGGTGGAGCAAGAGTTGTCAATGGGCGCTGTCGACGTCATCGCCGCGGCGGCGGGCGGCTGCCAGGAGGCTCGACACGCGCTGGCGCGTCACGCCGAACAGGTCGGCGATCTCGGCCATCGTGAGTCCCTCCTCACGCAGGGCCTCCGCCTGCACCCCGCGGAGATGGGCCCCCGAATCCTGCAGGCTGGCGAGGTTGGCGCTGACCAGCTCGACGATGCGGGGTCCGGGCTCGCGACGCATCAACTCGGCCACGGAGACGTCCGCGTCGAGCTGGTCGAGCAGGCGCTGGGCACGACGCTGGATGGCGTCGTTGCGCTGCGTGTTGTCCTCGGCGACAGCCTGGATCGCCTCCAGCGCTGCGACCAGGCGGTCGTGTGGGGAGTCGTCATCCATGGTGCGGAGGCTGCTGGCGAAGGGGGCGGCTGTCAAGGACGCACCGACGTCGTGACGTCACGGCCCGGGGGCCGCGTCGACCATGTCCTGCAGGCGTTCCACCAGCCCACGGTGGCCGAGGAACACCGGTGTGCGCTGGTGGATGGTGGTCGGGACCACGTCCAGCAACGGCTGGTGGCCGTCGGACCCCAGGCCGCCGGCCTGCTCGGCGAGGAAGGCCAGGGGCGCACCCTCGTAGACCATCCGCAGCTTGCCGTCCGGCAGTCCGGTCTCGGCCGGGTAGCCGTAGATGCCGCCGTGCAGGAGGTTGCGGTGGAAGTCGGCCACGGCCGAGCCGATGTAGCGCTGGGACAGCTGGGGCGTGTCCGGCCGTTCGAGCCAGGCCACGAAGTCCCCGATGCCCTGGTCCCACAGGGGCGACGAGGCGTGGTTGAAGCTGTAGTACGCCGGCGTGTCGGGATGGTGCATGTCGGCCCAGGTCAGCACGAACTCGCCCACCTCGGGGTCCAGCGTGAAGGCGTGGACGCCGTCGCCGGTGCTGAGCACCAGGACGGTCGACGTGCCGTAGAGGACGTAGCCCGCCGCGACCAGGTCACGCCCGGGACGCAGCCAGTCACCGTCGTCGGGTGGGCCGTCCGGGTCGCTGAGCCGGGGGTAGATCCCGAAGATCGTGCCGATGCTGACGTTGGAGTCGATGTTGGACGAGCCGTCCAACGGGTCGTGCACCACCACGTAGGTCCCGGTGCCGTCGACGATGGTCGGCTCGGGTCGCTCCTCGGACACGATCGCGCAGACCCGTCCTCCCCGGCGCAGCAGCGACGTCACGACGTCGTCGGCGTACAGGTCCAGGGCCTTCTGCTCCTCGCCCTGGGGGTTGATCACCCCCGAGGCCCCCATCAGTTCGGTCAGCCCCGCCCGCCGGGTGCGGTTGGAGATCAGCTTGCCCGCCAGCGCGAGGTCGTAGAGCAACGCGGTCAGGTCACCGCTGGCCCCCTCGGGACGGCGGTCCTGCAGGAACTGCTCGATCGTGACCAGTTCCGCGACGGCATCGGCGCCGACCGGTGGTGCCGGGGGATCCCGGTCGAGCTCGTCCATGGCGCTGGCCTTCCGGCGGTGGGCACAGCGACGAATGGTTCGATGATCGTCGCGGAGGCGACAGCGGTCGCACGATCCAGCCTAGGAAGCACGACCAGTCGCGTCTGCCCGCCCGGCGGCGGGGCCGTCCGGTCGCGGGTCAGTCGCGCAGGCGGATCGACAGGCAGGTCACGCACCCCTCGAGCTTGGTGAACTCCCCGACGTCGACCGTCACGACGTCCAGTCCCCGGTCGGCCAACAGGGCCATGGTCCGTGGGGCGCCCGTGGCCATCAGCACGGTGCCGGGGTCCAGCACCACGACGTGGGCGCCCGGTTCCTCAGGGACCGGGAGGAAGGACGGGAACAGCTCCGGGGTGTCCACCAGCGGCGCGTGGCCGATCACGGTGCCGTCGGGCAGCGCGGTCACCGCCGACTTCAGGTGCAGGACCCGCGTGACCGGCACGGCGACCACGCTGGCCCCGAGCGGTTCGAGGTGGCCGGCCAGCTGGGTGATGCCGGCAGCGTTGGTGCGGCCGCCCTCGCCGACGTAGACGGTCCGCCCCACCTGCATGACGTCGCCACCGTCAAGCGTCGCCGGGGCGGCCAGCCGGACCGTTCGCAGGCCGGCGGCCTCCAGCGCCGCCGCGGTCCCGGCCGTCTCGGGACGTCGCTGGGGTGCTCCGGGGCGGGTCACCACGGCCAGGTCACCGTGCACGATCGCCGAGTCCTCCACGAACACCGCGTCCGGGCAGTCGTCGGCGGGCTCGACCTCGACCGTCGTCCAGCCGCTGGCGTCGAGGGCGGCCACGTAACCTTCCCACTGCCGCCGTGCGAGGTCGAGGTCCACCGGCACCCGGTCGACATGGGTGACCAGGCCCTCGGCGAGCCGAGGACCCGGGCGGCGGACCAGCGCGGTGGGCATGCGGCCAGCATGCCCGACCGACACGACCAGCGCGTCCGAACCGCCGGCACCGGCGCCCGATCCACCGGGAGTCCCGATGACCGACACCACCTCGACCGAGCGTGACGACCCCCGGACCCGGTCGGCGTCCCGACGACTGGTCGGCGCGCTGACGCTCACCAAGTTCGGTGACCGGATCGTGGACCCCAAGACGGTCCTGGCATGGTTCCTGGAGACGGTCGGCGCGCCCGTGGCGCTGACCGGCCTGCTCGTGCCGATCCGCGAGTCCGGGGCGCTCCTCCCCCAGGCGTCGATCTCGCCGTGGGTCGCCGCCCACGAACGACGCACCCGGGTGTGGGTGCTGGGTGCCATCGGCCAGGCCCTCGCCGCGGCCGGGATGGGTGCCGTCGCCGCCACGCTGACCGGGACGGCCGCGGGCGTGGCGATCCTGGTCCTGCTCGCGGTGTTCGCCCTGGCCCGGTCGCTGTGCTCGCTCAGCATCAAGGACGTGATGGGGCGGACCATCCCGCCGGGCCGACGTGGCCGGGTCAGCGGGTGGGCCGACTCGGCGTCCGGCCTGGCGGCGCTGACCCTGGGGTTCGGCCTGCGCAACGTCGAGGGGGCTGCTGCCACCACGTTCGCCTGGCTGCTCGTCGGGGGCGCGGTCCTGTGGGTGCTGGCGATCGCCGTGCTGGTCGGCATCGACGAGCCGGCGGCCGCGGATCGCGAGGCCAACATCGAGTCCCTGGGCGACGCGGTCGGGCTGCTCCGCGACGACGCCGACTTCCGCCACTTCGTGATCGCACGCACGCTGCTGCTGGCCTCGGCCCTGACACCGCCGTTCGTCGTCGCGCTCGCCGTCGACGCCACCGGCAACGACATCGCCGGCCTCGGACCGTTCGTGATCGCGGCAGGGCTGGCGTCCCTCCTCGGTGGGCGGGCCTGGGGGCGGTTCGCCGACACCTCCAGCCGGACGGTGATGGCGATCGCTGCCGGTACCGCCTCGGTCGTCGTGGTGGTGGTCCTGGTCGTGGACCGGATCGGCGCCACGAGCCTGTGGCCGTGGGTCACGCTGTACTTCCTGCTCTCGCTGGTGCACACGGGCGCCCGGGTCGGCCGGTCCACCTACGTCGTCGAGCTGGGCGACCGCGGTGCCCGCACCAGCTACGTGGCGGTCTCCAACACGGTCATGGGCCTGCTCCTGCTGGCCGTCGGCGGGGTCACGGCGCTGCTGGCCATGCTCGGCACGGAGCTGGCGCTGCTGGCGCTGGCCCTGCTGGGGGCGTCCGGGGTCGTGGTGTCGCTGCGGCTGCCCGAGACGGGGATCGGCGCGGAGTGACTCCGTGGTTCGGCAGAAGCCGACATCGGTACCGCCTGCCCCGGGTTCGACCTAGGGTGGTGGACGCAAGCCGAGGAGGTGGTTCGTGGCGAGCTGCTGCCACGCGGACGAGTACTCGTCGCTGTTCGGTGGCGGCGAGGCGACCAGGCGTGCCTGGCTGTTCCGCCACGTCGGGCTGCACGGCTCGGCGCGTCGGGCTGCCGAGTTCGCCGCGAACGCCGGTGACGGCGACGCGACCCTGCTGGAGGTCGGAGGCGGGCTGGGCGAGATCCAGGTGGCGCTGCTCGAACAGGACCGCGTGGCGACGGCCACGAGCGTGGACCTGTCGACCGGGTGGGAGGATCGCGCCGTCGAACTGCTCGTCGAGCGTGGGCTGGCCGACCGGGTCGAGCGCCGCGTGGGCGACGTCGTCGACGACGTCGAGGACCTGCCGGTCGCCGACCTGGTCGTCGCCCACCGGGTGCTGTGCTGCTACCCGCACTGGCAACGCATGGTGGACGCGCTCCTGGCGCTGACCCGGCGTCGCCTGGTCGTGACCCTCCCGGTGGACCGTCGCCGGACCCGGGCCTTCATCGGGATCGGCAACCGGTTCATGGCACGCAGTGGACGGGCGTTCCGGGCCTTCGTCCATCCGGTGGACGACGTGCTGGCCCATGCCGCCGCGGCCGGGTTCGTCGTGGTTGACGACGACGCCGGCCTGGCCTGGCGGACGATCGCCCTGGAGCCACGAGGGACCTGAGAGATCGGCCGACGGGGGGCCGGGGGAGGAATGACGATGGGTGGGCGACGACGGGTTGCGGAGGACGACGAGCGGTCGATGCGACAGCCGGACGGGCGGTCGCTGACCTGGGCCCAGTTCGGTGACCCGGACGGTCGGCCGATCGTGGTGACCGACGGTGCCGGGTCGCGCCTGCAGGGTCGCCTGGCCCACGCCTGGGCGGCCGATCACGGCATTCGTGTCCTCACGCCCGACCGACCCGGATTCTTTGGCTCCACGGACATGCCGGACGCGACGTTCGCCAGCGTGGCCGACGACGTGACCGCGCTGCTCGACCACCTGGGGCTGGACCGTGCCGGCGTGTTCGCCCTGTCGGGTGGCACGGCCTTCGGATGCGCCGTGGCCGCCCGCCACCCGGACCGGGTCGCCGCGCTCGGCCTGCTCGGCCCGATCGCCCCCCTCGAGGAGGTCGGTGGTCGTGCGGGCATGGACCGGGCATCGGCCCTCGCCTTCCTGCTCGGTCGCCATGCCCCGTTCGCGCTCTCGGGCATGCTCCGCATGATCCGGTGGCAGACCCGCCGCGACCTCGACCGGGCCGCCGAGCAGTTCACCCGGATGCGCCCGGGCCCGGACCAGGAGGTCATCCGCCGCCCCGACGCCTGGCCGATCCTGCGCACGAGCTTCCCCGACATCTCCCAGTCGCCGACGGCCGCCGCCCGGGAGTTCGGCCTGATGACGCGGCCGTGGGGCTTCGACCCGGCCGACATCGCGGTGCCGACGCATGTCTGGGCGGGTGGCGTGGACACGGTGCATCCGCCCCACCACGCCCAGTGGCTGGCCGAGACCATCCCGGGCGCGACCCTGGAGGTCCGTGACGACACGGCGATCTTCGGCTTCCTCGACGACTACCCGACGATCCTCGACACCCTCGCGCCGGACTGACGGCACCACTGCGCGGCCGGGCGACGCTCACCCGGCGTTCACGGCACCCCCGATGCCCAGCACCAGGTTGAGGACCACGAGGGCCCCGAACACCCCGACCACGGCCATCAGGATCATGGTCCATCGTGGCATCGGACGACCCGTCGTCGCCGCCCGGTACGCGACTCCCGCCAGTGGCAGGCCCAGGAAGGTCACGCCGTGGAGGACCCCCATGGCGAGCAGGAGCCCGCCGACCCGTTCCAGGCCCTGGTCCAGCTGTGCCGCCCACGTCGCCGTCACCGGCACGGTCGGCGCGAAGGACGTGCTCATCAGGGTGATCCCCACGAAGACGAGGTTCCATGCCAGGTCGAGCAGCGGCGCGAGCCGGGACGCTGCCTCGACCGAGCCTCCCAGGCAGGCCGCGAGGAAGTCGCTGCCGACACGGTCCAACAGTGGCCGGATCCCCACGACCAGCCCGAGCATGACGAGCGTCTCGACGACCTCGAGCAGGCGCCAGTCCAGGAACCACCCGAGCGGTCCCCGTTGGAGCGCGACCAGGCCGATCGCCACGGCCGCGACGACCACGATCGCGAGGATCCGCCGACGGCGGCGTCGGCGAACGACGTCGGCGGAGATGGCGGCGCGCACCCGGTCGAGCAGGTCGTCCGACGGCCGGGTGTCCAGGTCCGCCATGACGCCACGCACCCGGTCGTCGACCCGCAACGGCCGCTCGTCAGGCTCCATCGCGGGTGCCTTCCAGTCGTTGTTCGAGCGTGGCCATCGCACGGCGGACGTGGGTCTTGACGGTGTTGGGCGAGATCCCGAGCGTGGCGGCGATCTCCCGCTCGGACAGACCCAGGTGGTAGCGCAGCACCAGGCAGTCCCGCTGGCGTCGGGGCAGGGCCTGCAGGGCCATGACCACCAGCGACGACTCCCGCTGGCTGGCCAGGCGCTCCACCACGCCGGTGTCGAGTGCCTCGGGGGCCGGGTCGGGTGGCTGGGTGGCGTGGTGGCGACGCGACATCAGGCCCCGGCGATTGTGGTCCCGACACAGGTTCAGCAGGATCGATCGGAGGTAGGCCGCCGCCGCGTCCGGATCACGGATCCGTCGCCGGGTCCGGTGGAAGCGGATGAATGCCTCCTGGACGAGGTCCTCGGCGGCGTTGCGGTCCTCGGTGAACAACCGGGCCAGCCGGACCAGGGAGGTTCCCTCGCTCCGGAACAACTCCTCGACCCGGGGGACGGACGCGTGGGTCGCGGAGGCCGACGATCCGGCCTCCGCCACCCCGGCGCCCCCGCCCCGCACGCCGGCCCAGTCAGGACAGGTCGAGGCACGCCAGCCGAACGGCCGGGTTGTCGGGCCAATGGATGACCACCGCCCGTGCGTCGGCTCGTGCGACGTGGTCATGGACCGCCTGGCCCATGCCCACCCCGGCCGCGTTGGTCGTGATCGTGGGCCAGATCTCGTTGATCGCGTCGACCGCGCCACCCACCTCGTGCTGGTAGTGGCCCCCGCCGGGCGGGGTGCTGTCACACCCCGCGGCGTGGACGTGGACGCCGTACGTCGCGTCCGGCTCGAGGCCGGACACGTGCACCCGGACACGGGTCGTTGCGGTCGCCGGGCTGCGCACCATCGTGGCATGGCCGACGATGTCGTAGCCCAGGTCGCCGCCGCCGGCGAGCGTGGTGAAGGTGCCGCGGGTGACGGTCGCGGCCTGGTCGGCGGACACGGCGGTCGTGGGGACGAGCAGGGCGAGCAGCAGCAGTGCCGCGCCGAGCAGTCGGATGGTCGGTCGGGTCGTTGACGTCATGGACTTCTCCGTTCGGTGTCACCGGGCCCTGGGGGCCGATGACGATCAGGCGTCGGCCGACCCCGGACGGGGTCGGTGCGGGAGGTCGAAGTCGGACCCCTGCGTGGGGGGCTGGTCGAGGCTCGCCGTGCGACCCATGCCCAGCAGCCTCCCGACCACCGGCAGCGACAGCACGTTGAAGCCGTGCAGCACCCCCATCAGGACCAGCAGTCCACCGATCCGCAACGTCGTGGCCTGGAGCTGTGCCCCACCCACCGTGGCGCTCCACAGGGGATCCTTGGTGAACTGCACGACGAACATCACGTACGCGCCGAACACCAGGTAGTAGGCGAAGTCCATCAGCACCAGGTAGCTCGTGCCGGTTCGCGGGTTCTGTCGGAACACGTCCCCCGCATAGGCCCGACCGAACCGCTTGATGAGCGGCCCCAGGACCACGATGATCGCCACCAGCACCACGGCCGTGACCAGTTCCAGCTGCCACCAGGCCATCGCCACTCCCTCCGTCCGGATCCCTGCCTCCACCCAGACAGACGATCGAGTCCGCCCGACGGGTGACATGACGGTCGGGATCCCGACGCCGACGCGCGCTCCCCGACCGCCCCCTCCCCCGCGGACGACCACGAGTCGTGCGCACCGTCCCCGTTCGGCACCGTCAGGCGACCATCGCCCGCTGAGCCACCCACGTCAACCGCGACGGACGACGGCGGTCGTCGAGATCCTGCGACGGATAGCGTCGACGCCATGGACACCCTCCGGCTCTGGGCCACCCATCGGCTCCAGCAACTGCGCTCGTCGCTGTGGGTGATCCCGGCGTTCGGGGTGGCGCTCGGGCTGGCAGCCGCGCTGCTGCTGGCCCCACTGGGCGACACCGGGGCGTGGCTGCTGCCGCTGTTCGTGGGGTCCGCGGACAGCGCCCGCAGCGTCCTGTCGGTGATCGCGGGGTCGACCATGACCGTCACGTCACTGACGTTCTCCCTGACGGTGGTGGCCCTGCAGGTCGCGTCCGGACAGTTCACGCCACGCCTCATGCGCTCGTTCCTGGCCGACCGGGGCAACAAGGTCGTGCTGGCGATCTTCCTCGGCACGTTCACGCTGTCGCTGGTGCTCCTGCAGGCGGTCCAGGGCGAGACCGACCGGTTCGCCCTGTCGGTGCCGACGCTGGGCGTCAGCGTGGCGATCATCGCCGCCCTGGCCTCGATCATCGCGCTGGTCTACTTCATCCACCACCTCACCCAGCAACTGCGCATCGACCGGGTCATGGCACGGGTCGGCGACCAGACGGTGGCCGCGATCGAGGCGACCTTCCGCCCCGCGCGGCTCGACGACGACGTCGACGAGGTCGAGCTCCCGGACGACGTCACGGTGGTCCCGGCTCCTCGCACCGGCCACCTGGACGACTTCGACGCCGACGCGATGCTGGACGCGGCCGCCGACGCCGGCCTGTCGGTCCGCCTCCGTCCCGTGGTGGGTGCCTTCGTGACCGGCGACACCACCCTGGCCTGGGCCTGGCGGCCCGACGGTGGCACCGTCGACGTCGACGAGGCCCGGCGCGTGGTGGTCGAGCACGTCGTGCTGGCGACCGATCGGAGCCTCGGCCACGACCCGTCGTTCGGCATCCGCCAGCTGGTCGACATCGGGACGCGAGCACTGTCTCCCGGCGTGAACGACCCGACCACGGCGGTCCAGGCGATCCAGCACCTCACCAGGATCCTGCGCACCATGGCGGGCCACGACCTGGGCACGCTCGTGCGTGCACGCGACGACGTCACCGTGATGATCCCTCGTCCCAACTTCGCCGACCACCTCGCCATGGCGGTCAACCAGCTGCTCCACTACGGCCGCCACGACGCCGAGGTGCTCCGGGCGCTGGCGCAGCTCGTCCGCGACGTCGCGGAGGGCGTGACGGGACCGACCCGACACGAGGCCCTGGCCACGCAGTTGGGGCGCATCGCACGAACCGTGGGCGACGCCGACATGGACGACGTCGAGCGCGCACCGGTCGACGACGCGATCCAGGTGGCCCGGGACGTGCTGGGAGGGCAGGACGCCGGCGCGGACCCACACGCCAGCTGACCTGGCCCCGAAACAGCCTGACGTGACTGCCATGGGGTCGTACCGTCCGACCCGGGCTCCCGACCGATCGCGACGAGGACCACCATGACCGTCACCTCCACCATGATGGACGACTTCCAGCTGACCGTGCAGAACATGTTCTGGCACGGCGCCAGGGTGCACGCCGAGCACGAGGTGGTGACCTGGCACGGCGAGTCGGCGACCCGTCGCACCTTCGCCGAGACCGCCGAGCGCGCGATCCGGCTGACCAACGCCCTGGCCGACCTGGGTGTCGAGCAGGGCGACGTGGTCGCCACGTTCGCCTGGAACAACCAGCAGCACGCGGAGGCCTACCTGGGCGTGCCGTGCATGGGTGCGGTCCTGCACACCCTCAACATCCGGCTGTTCCCCGACCAGCTCGACTACGTCATCCGCGACGGCGGTGACAAGGTCATCATCGTCGACGACTCGCTGGTGCCCCTGCTGGCCCGGGTCAAGGACACGCTCGAGGTCGTCGACCACATCGTGGTGGTCGGTGACGGCGACGCCTCGGCGCTGGGTCGGGACGTCCTGCGCTACGAGGAGCTGATCGCGGACGCCTCGCCCGAGGCCGACTGGCCCGACGTCGCCGAGTCCGACCCCTGCACCATGTGCTACACCTCCGGCACCACCGGCAACCCCAAGGGCGTCGTCTACTCGCACCGGTCCCAGTGGACCCACACGTTCGGGGCCAGCACCGGTGGGCTGGGCGTCGGGACCGGCGATCGATTGCTGATGATCGTGCCCCAGTTCCACGCCAACGCCTGGGGGCTGATCTACCTGTCGTGGATCATGGGCATGGACGTCCTGCAGCCGGACCGGTTCCTGCAGCCCGAGCCGCTCGCCGCGTTCATCGCCGCCGAGCGACCGACCTTCGCCGCCGCCGTCCCGACCGTCTTCAACGGACTGTTGCAGTACGGCCAGGCGGTCGACATCGACCTGTCGACCATCACGGCGTGCGTCATCGGGGGCTCGGCCGTGCCGCGCTCGCTGATCGACGCCTTCCACGAGCGCTACGACATCGACGTCGTGCAGGGCTGGGGCATGACCGAGATGTCGCCCCTGGGCACCGTGGGCCTGCCACCGAGTCCCTCGATGGACTGGCACGAGGGAGCCGAGTACCGGGCCAAGGCCGGCCGCATCGTCCCCGGTGTGGAGATGCGCATCATCGGCGAGGACGGCGAGGAGCTTGCGTGGGACGGCGACGCCCAGGGTGAGGTCGAGGTCCGCGGGTCGTGGATCACGGCCGGCTACCACGGGCTCGACGAGGACACCGACGACAAGTTCCACGACGGCTGGCTGCGCACCGGCGACGTCGGCGTGATCGAGCCGGGCGGCTACCTGGTGATCAAAGACCGGGCGAAGGACGTCATCAAGTCCGGCGGCGAGTGGATCAGCTCGGTCGACCTCGAGAACGAGATCATGGCCCACGACAAGGTGGTCGAGGCCGCGGTCATCGGCGTGCCGGACGAGAAGTGGGACGAGCGTCCCCTGGCCTGCGTCGTGGTCGCCGACGGCGAGGAGGTGAGCCCCGCGGAACTCGTCGCCTTCCTGGAGGGACGCGTCGCGTCGTGGTGGCTGCCCGAGCGCTGGACCTTCGTCGACGAGATCCCCAAGACGTCGGTGGGCAAGTTCGACAAGAAGGTCCTGCGTGGCGACAACGACGAGGGCCGACTGGAGATCGCAGTCGTGGACTAGCCCGGCCCAGCGGCGACCGCACCCCGGCGCCATGGCCGGGCCCGGCCCTCTTTGGCTGCCCACGAGCCGGTGCGGTAGCCTCGCTGGTCGCGTCCGGGACGGTCGTCCCGGGCTCGCACGGTGGCTGTAGCTCAGCTTGGTTAGAGCGTCTGGTTGTGATCCAGAAGGCCGGGGGTTCAAGTCCCCTCAGCCACCCCACCACGCCCCTCGTCGCACCGGCGAACGGGCGTGCACGACCGCAGCGGGCGCCCGTGATCCGACGGGGTACCGTGTCCGGTCGTCCGCGCCGCTAGCTCAATTGGTAGAGCATCCGGCTCTTAACCGGCAGGTTCGGGGTTCGAGTCCCTGGCGGCGCACCATGCACCACGGCCCGACTCCCGCACGCACGGGGAGTCGGGCCGTGGCATGTCCGGCGTGGGTCAGCCCGGTGCCGCGGCCTGGGCGGCGACCGCGGCCGCCGCGGCAGCGACCTCGTCGGGGTCGCCCAGGTAGGCGGCCGAGTTCACCCGCAGGTCGTCGTCGAGGTCGTACACCCGTGGCACCCCGGTCGGGATGTTGAGGTCCGGGATGTCGTCGGTGCTGATTCCCTCGAGGTGCATCACCAGCGCCCGCAGGCTGTTGCCGTGCGCCGCGACCAGCACGGTCTCGCCTGCCCGCAGGTCCGGCACGATCGCGTCGTACCAGTACGGCATCATCCGGGCCACGACGTCGGCCAGGCACTCCGTCGCCGGCACGACGTCCGGCGACAGCGACGCGTACCGCGGGTCCCCAGCCGGGTCGAACTCCGAGCCGGGCTCGATCGGCGGCGGCGGGACGTCGTAGCTCCGTCGCCACACGTGGACCTGCTCGGCACCGTGCTTCGCGGTCGTCTGGGCCTTGTCCAGGCCCTGCAGCCCGCCGTAGTGACGCTCGTTCAACCGCCAGGACCGACGCACCGGCACCCAGGTCCGATCGCACGCGTCCAGGGCGAGCCACGACGTCCGGATGGCCCGCACCAGCAGCGACGTGTGGCACACGGTGGGCAGCACGCCCTCCTCCACCAGCAGTTCCCCGCCCCGGCGGGCCTCGTCGCGTCCCTGCTCGGTCAGGTCGACGTCGACCCAGCCGGTGAACAGGTTCTCGAGGTTCCAGGTGGACTGGCCATGTCGGAGCAGGACGAGCGTGGTCATGTGCGATCCTTCGCGACCGGCAACGGACGCGACCGCGCCCACCGGGACCAGTATGGCCGCGACGACCGACCCCCGCAGCGTGACGGATCGGTGCCACAGTTCGCGCTGTTCCGTCACGGTCGGCCGGGGCAGGACGGCCGATGGTGCCGTCAGCGATCCGGGACGACCACCGTCGGGCAGGGGGCGTGTGTCATGACCTGCTGGCTGACCGAGCCGAGCATCAGGCCGGCGAAGCCACCCCGACCGCGGCTGCCGACGACCACCAGGTCCGCGTCCTCGGCCTGCTCCAGCAACGCGCGGGCCGGGAGGTCCAGCACGGCGACGGCCTCGACCCCGTCGAGGTCGTCGCCCAGCGCCTGGGCCACGAAGGCCTCCAGCGTCTCGCGGGCGGCCTCCTGGTCGTAGGTCGGGTCGAACGGGGCGTCGGGATCGACGTGGCGCTGGTCGCCCCAGTGCCACGCCATCACGACCTGCAGGATGGCCCCGTGTGCCCGGGCCTCGTCACGGGCCCACCGCACGGCCCGCGCAGCGTGGGGTGATCCGTCGATGCCGACGACGATGCGGTCCATGGTGTGCCTCCCGGGGGACGGGTGGTGCCGGGCGGCAGCAGCCACCCGGCACGTCGTGGGGTCGGGTGCCGGTCGTCAGCCGGCCCGCGGTGCGGCCGGCGTCGGTGTGGCCAGCCGCACCAGCGCCCAGCCCACCAGCACGAAGATGACACCCAGGGCCATGGCCATGGCGGCCACGCCGAAGGACACGACCGACGTGAACAGGGAGGCCCGCAGGAACGAGGCGTTCATGGCGACGTCACGCAGCGGGTCCTCGCGGTCCAGCTCGGCGTAGGTCTGGCCCTCGGTGGACTCGAGCGCGTGCTGGTTGATGATGTCGGCCTGGGCGTAGGCGGTCAGCGGGCCGTCGACGGTCGCGCCACCGAACATGGCGGCGTCCTCGGAGACCGTGATGTTCTCGTTGGCCAGCTGCCCCTGCACGGTGAACCAGGTGACGGCACCGCCGATCGCCAGGACGATGCCGGCGATGCCCACGAGGATTCCCAGCAGGCGGACGGTCGAGGAGGTGGTCGAGTCGGCCACGGTGGTCGTGGCCACGGTGGTGTCGGTGGTTGCGGACATGTCACGATCCTTGCAGTGGGGGCACCGGGGTGTTCCCGGATGCCCCCAGCGTGGACCGTGACGACCGCGCGCACCGACGAGAGCGGCCCCATCCAGAAGGACCTTCGACCCCCCGCCGGCGGGACGTCCCCGTCGCGCCGGACGGCCGTCACACGACCGCGCGTCGATCCCCCGCCAGGCGAACCAGGGCAAGTCCGATCAGGACGAACACGACGCCGAGCCCCACGGCCATGGCGGCGATCCCGAACGACACCACGGAGGTGAACAGCGACGCGCGCAGGAAGGACGCGGTCATGACGGTGTCGCGGGCCGGGTCGTCGCGCTCCAGCTGGGCGTAGGTCAGCCCGTCGGTGGACTCCAGCGCGTGCACGTTGATGACGCCGGCCTGCGCGTAGGCGGTCAGCGGTCCGTCGACCGGCTCACCCGCGAACATGGCCGCGTCGTCGGCGACCACGATCTGTTCGTCGGCGAGCTGGCCCTGGACGACGAACCAGGTCGCGATCCCGGCCACGGCCAGGACGATGCCCGCGATCGTCACCAGCAACCCGAAGGTGCGGACGGTCGAGCTGGAGGAGGTGTGGGTGTCAGTGGTGGCAGTCGCCATGACAGCACTCCTTGGTCGGGACGGGGAGGTGCAACCCATCCTTGCACACCGGTCCGGGCGACGCGAGGAGTTGCGGACACGACCCGCCCCCTCGCAGCCCTAGGCTGAGGGCTCGTCACGGGAGGTTGCGCATGTTGTTCGTGGAGGTGGCCCGGACCTGGGCGGACGTCGCGAGCACGCGATCCCGCCTGGCCAAGGTGGCACGGCTCGCCGAGACCCTGGCGGCCCTCGACGACGAGGAGCGCGCCGCCGGGACGGCGATGCTGACCGGCGCACCACGGCAGGGCCGCATGGGCGTCGGATGGGCCAGCCTGCGTGACCTCGAGGTCGCACCGGCCGGCGAGCCGACCCTGTCCGTGGCGGACGTGGACGACGCCTTCGCCACGCTCGCGACGACCAGCGGGCCGGGCTCGGTCGCCCGCCGCTCGCGGGTGCTCGAGGACCTGTGGGGTCGGGCAACCACCGACGAGCAGTCGCTGCTTCGTGGCCTGGTGCTCCAGGAGGTGCGCCAGGGTGCGCTGGAGGGCGTGGTCCTGGCCGCCGTGGCACGCGCCGCGGCGGTGGACGAGCCCGTGGTGCGCCGGGCCGCCATGCTGAGCGGTGACCTCACGGCGGCAGCCGTCGTGGCGATGGAGGACGGCGCCGAGGCGCTGGCCGCGATCGGCCTGGAGGTCGGTCGGCCCGTCCTGCCCATGCTGGCGAGCTCGGAGCCAGACCTGGCGGCCGCCCTGGCCCGCACCGGCCCCGCCCGCGTCGACACCAAGTTCGACGGGATGCGCATCCAGGTCCACCGGACCGGCGACGACGTCGCGGTCTTCACCCGCAGCCTCCGCGACGTCACCGGCGACCTCCCGCGCGTGGTCGAGGCCGCCCGGGGCCTGGCCGCCGACACCGTGGTGCTGGACGGCGAGGCACTCGCGCTGGACGACGACGGTCGACCCCGGGCCTTCCAGGACACCATGTCCGGCGACACCCACCTGCGCCCGGTCTTCTTCGACCTGCTGCACCTCGACGGCACCGACCTGCTCGACGAGCCGCTCACGACCCGCCGCGAAGCCCTGGCCCGGGTCGCGCCGGACCACCTGGCCGATGGTGTGGAGACCGACGACCCCGAGGTCGGCACCGACCACCTCCGGGCTGCGCTCGCCGCTGGGCACGAAGGGGTCGTCGTCAAGTCCCTGGACGCACCGTGGGAGGCCGGCAGGCGTGGCGCCTCGTGGGTGAAGGTCAAGGTCGCGCACACCCTCGACCTGGTCGTGCTGGCGGCGGAATGGGGATCCGGACGCCGGCGGGGGTGGCTGTCCAACCTCCACCTGGGGGCGGTGGACGACGACACCGGCGAGGTCGTGATGCTGGGCAAGACCTTCAAGGGCCTGACCGACGAGCTGCTCGCATGGCAGACCGAGGCCTTCCTGGCCCGCGAGACGTCCCGGTCCGACCATGTCGTGCACGTCCGACCCGAGTTGGTCGTCGAGATCGCGTTCGACGGCGTGCAGTCCTCGTCCCGGTACCCGGGCGGGGTCACCCTGCGGTTCGCTCGGGTCAAGCGCTACCGCGACGACAAGCGGGTCGAGGACGCCGACACGCTCCAGACCGTCCGCGACATCCATCGCGGCGTGATCACCCCAGAGGTGTGACGATGCGAGGTGTGACGATGCGAGATGCGACCCCACGAGATGCCACCGGGCGAGAGGTGACCGTCCGGACCCGACGCCGCGTGACCATGGCCCTGGCGCTGCTGGTGGGCGCGGTCGCACTGGCCGGCTGTGCGCCGGGCGCGAACCCCGACGTCGGCGTCGCCTCGGCCACCGGCGAGGTCGCGGGCTTCTGGCTCGGGCTGTGGCAGGGGGTCATCGCGCCCGTCACGTTCGTGATCAGCCTGTTCTCCGACGGGGTCGGCATCTACGAGGTCCACAACAACGGTGGCTGGTACGACTTCGGCTACGTCCTGGGACTCGGGATGATCGTCGGGGGTGGCTCGGCGGCCTCCTCGCGCTGACCGTTCGGCGCACCGGTCGGGCCGCGCGAACCGTTCGCGTATCCGGGTGGTCGGCGGTTCCAGTTCCACGACCCCAGCGGCAACGAGATCGCGATCTACCAGCGCGACTGAGCACACGACGTCGAACCGGCCCGGAGACGACGCTGCCCCCGGCCGGAGCCGGGGGCAGCGTGGAAGTGGGGGTGCGCGTCAGGCCGAGGCGTGCTCGGACTCGTGCTCGGCGATCTGGGCACGGACGTCGTCCATGTCCAGTGCGCGGATCTGGCCCAGCAGGTCCTCGACGGCCGCCTGGGGCAGCGCGCCGGCCTGCGAGAACACCATGATGCCCTCGCGGAAGGCCATCAGGGTCGGGATGGACCGGATGCCGAAGCCCTGGCCGAGCTCCTGCTCCGCGTCGGTGTCCACCTTGGCGAACACCACGTCCTCGTGCTGCTCCGAGACCTGTTCGTAGATCGGGCCGAAGGCCTTGCACGGGCCGCACCACTCGGCCCAGAAGTCGACGAGGACGATGTCGTTGTCCTCGACAGTGGAGGTGAAGTCGTTCTTGGTGAGGTCGACGGTTGCCATGTCGTGCTCGCTTCCGCCCGCGCGGGGCTCGAGGTCGATGTGTCGTGAAATCGGAGGGCGTCGCTGTCGCGCCCGTTCGCTGGGGTCAACGAGCCCCCATCCACGAACATTCCCGGCCTGGCGTGCACCCCGAGCGTCCCGACCGTCCACGCGTCGCCCGGGTGAGGGACCCTCGCCCAGGGGCGTCTCAGGGGGCGGTCGTCGCCTCGACGACGACCCCACGCTCGGTGACCTCGCCGTCGAGGATCCGGAACGCGCGCACGTTCGGGCGGTCGCGGTCCTGGAGGGTGACGATCGCGTAGGTCGCCTCCGGGTAGGCCGCCAGGCGGATGTCGGTCTCGGACGGCCACGCCTCGGTGTGCGTGTGGGAGTGGTAGATGACCAGCTCGCGCTCGTTGTCCTCGATGTCGCGCATCGCCCGCAGCAACTCCCGCGGGTTCATGGCGTAGTAGGTCATCGACCGCTGGTCGTTGGTGATCGGCACGTGGTGGATGGTGCCGTCGTCGTCGATGCCCAGCAGGCCACAGACCTCGTAGGGCACGTCGGAGAAGGCATGCGCCACCAGCGCCTCCCACGTCTGCCGGTCCAGGCGCAGCGGCTCCTCGGACGTCGACTCGCTCACGCCGACACCTCCGACCGGGGGCCCGGGAAGAAGGCGTTGGTGCGGGCCACGTACTCGTCGTAGCCCTCGCGCTTGCTGCCCGACGAGCCCATGCGATCGTCGGTCATCGCGACCCCCGAGACCTTCACGATCAACAGCCACATCAGGATCGGCCCCGGCAGCGCCCACCACGCCCCGGCGGCCACGGCGAACAGGCCGAAGGACAGCCACACGACCGAGTCGCCGAAGTAGTTCGGGTGGCGCGTGTACCGCCACAGGCCACGGTCCATCACCGTGCCCCGGTTGGACTCATCGGCCAGGAACCGGGCCAACTGCCAGTCCCCCACGGCCTCGAAGAACACCCCGACCGCCCACACGACCACCGCGACCAGGTCCAGCCAGCCCAGCTCGCCGGAACGCGTGGCGACCGCCACCAGGGGCATCCCGACCAAGGTCGCCAGCACGGCCTGGAGCCAGAAGACGCGGACCAGGCTGACGATGGTGAAGTTGCCCGACGACCGCTCCCGCATGTCGACATAACGCGGGTCCTCGCCCTCACCCCAGTTGCGCCAGGTCAGGTAGGCCGACAACCGCACGCCCCACAGCGTCACGAGCACGGCGACCAGCAGGGACCGGTCCGACGGCTGTCCGACCAGGTGGACCGTCCACGCCTGGACGACGAAGAACATCCCCCAGACCCGATCCACCAGGCTGACGTCGTGACGCACGACGCTCGCGATCCACACCAGCGTGGCAAAGGCCACGGTGGTGCCCAGGGCGGTCAGCCAGGCCAGCCAGAAGCTCACGTCAGGTCTCCTCGTCGACGGCGAGGTGGCCCACCCGGGCATGGCGCCCGCCACCGGCTCGCCCGGGCAACGTAGTGACTGGTGGCGACGAGGTTCGACCGGTGGCTTGTAGGGTGGTCGGCGGCCGACGACCAGGAGTGGCGTGGAGGACGGACTGGAGCCCTACGACACCCCTGCCGGCTTCGACGAGGCGATCGGCCCCGACGGGGTGCGTGATGCCTACCGCGACACGTTCGCCTTCTACGGGGGCATGTCGGCCCGCGAGTTCGGGCGCCGCCGGGCGCTGACCGACCTCGCGTTCCGCAACCAGGGGATCACGTTCACCGTCTACGACGACGACCGTGGCACCGAGCGCGCGTTCCCGTTCGACCCGGTCCCCCGGATCATCACCGCGGACGAGTGGGCCCACGTCGAGGCGGGACTGCGCCAGCGGGTCACCGCGCTGAACGCCTTCCTCGGCGACGTGTACGGCGAGCAGGAGATCCTCCGCGACGGGGTCGTGCCGGCGCGCCTGGTGCTCGACAACCCGAACTACCGGCCGCTGATGCACGACGTCGAGCCGCCACACGGCGCGTGGACCCACGTCGTCGGCACCGACCTCATCCGCGACCACGAGGGCACCTTCCGGGTCCTGGAGGACAACCTGCGCAACCCGTCCGGCGTGTCCTACATGCTGGTCAATCGCGACGTCACGGCGCGCAGCTTCCCCGGACTCCTGCGACGACACGGCGTGCGGCCGATCCGCCACTACTCGATCGACCTGCTCGCCACGCTGTCGAGCCTGTCCCCCCGCGACACCGACGACCCCACCGTGGTCCTGCTCACCCCGGGCCAGTTCAACTCCGCCTACTACGAGCACAGCTACCTCGCCCAGCAGATGGGCATCGAGCTGGTGGAGGGGCGTGACCTGTTCGTCGACGAGGGCCGGGTGTGGATGCGCACGACCCGCGGACGCCAGGTGGTCGACGTGATCTACCGGCGGGTCGACGACGCCTTCCTCGACCCGGACACCTTCCGTGAGGACTCGATGCTGGGGGTCCGGGGGCTGATGGAGGTGGTTCGGGCCGGACGCGTCGGGCTGGCCAACGCCGTGGGCACCGGCGTGGCCGACGACAAGGCGATCTATGCCCACGTGCCCGCGATGGTGGACTACTACCTGGGCGAGGAACCGATCCTGCCCAACGTCGAGACCCACCTGGGCGCCGACCCCGATGGCCTCGACCTGATGATGTCGGAGTCCGAACGGCTGGTCATCAAGGAGGTCGGGGGCGCCGGCGGGTACGGGATGCTGATCGGGTCACAGGCCGACGAGCGGGAGCGCGCCGCCTTCCTGGAGGTGGTCGCGGCCGACCCGGACAACTACATCGCACAGCCGATCATCCAACTCTCCAGCCACCCGACCTTCTACCCGGACACGCGTGCGTTCGAGCCCTGCCACGTCGACCTGCGGCCCTTCGCCCTGGTCGGTGAGGACATCACGATCGTGCCGGGAGGGCTGACCCGGGTGGCGCTCGAACGTGGCTCGCTGATCGTCAACTCGTCACGCGGTGGGGGCTCCAAGGACACCTGGGTGCTGGCCGACGACGGGGACGTCGAACCGGGCGGCGCCGCCGACGAGCCGGCCCGGACCAGGCCACGCGACGAGCGTGACGCCGAGCCCGCCCCCCGCCTGCTGGAGGTGGACCAGTGATGGCCACGTCGCCGCAGCCCGCGCCAGGGAGGAGGGTCGCCCCACCGTGCTGAGCCGCATCGCCGAGAACCTCTACTGGATGGGCCGCTACGTCGAGCGGTCCGAGAACACCGCGCGACTGCTGGTGGTGAACTACATCGCCATGGCCGAGGCACCCCTCGTGCCCGGCAGTGCGGGCCTGGTCACCGAGCAGTGGGCGCCACTGCTCGACCTGACCGACGACGAGGACGCCTTCCGGGAACACCACGGTCGGGCGGACGCGGGGGCGGTCATCGAGTGGTTCACCACCGATCGCCGCAACCCGGGCTCGATCGCGTCGTCGCTGGCCCGGGCGCGGGAGAACGGCCGCACCCTTCGTGGCCGGATCTCCACCGAGATGTGGGAGGCCCTCAACCGGACCTACCTCGACCTGTGCACCCGCTCCGCGGTCGACGAGGACGAGTTGGCCGACTTCTGCCTCGCGGCCAGGGACGCCGGACAGCTCTTCGCGGGCATCGCCGACGCCACCCTCGTCCGCGACCAGGGGTGGTACTTCCTGCGTGCCGGAGCGCTCGTCGAGCGGACCGACAACACGCTGCGGACCCTGCAGCTGCGGTTCCGGCTGGCGGGCCGTGGGGCGGCCGAGGCCGCCGGGCTCGAGGCCCACCGGGCGATGGCGCTGCTCAAGTCGCTCGGTGCCTACGAGACCTTCCGCCGCACCCACCACCAGGCGCCGGACGCGACCAGCATGGCGGACTTCCTCCTGCTGTCGGACGACCTGCCACGGTCGGTCCGCTACTGCACGGACACGCTGGCCCGGATCGGGCGGTCGCTGGCACTGGTCAACCCCGGCCAGGGCGACCAGTTCGCCCGCGACGCCCGGTGGCTGTCGGCCTGCATGGGCCGGATCACCGACGTGGCGACGATCCTGGAGGACGAGGAGCCGGGGATCGACGACCTGCTCGACGACGTCGCGATGCTGTCCGACGTCCTCACCCGGACGTATTTCGTCGTCTGACCGCCGAGAACTCGGGACTGCGGCGTCTCCCCGATCCGGTCAGATTGGAGTTGCTCGCTGCGCTCACAACGTCCAGTGTGATCGCCGGCGCCGGACGGGGCACCGCGTCAGGCGGGGGTGGGGTCACCGGTGAGGTCGTCGGGACCGGCGTGGCGCACGGCCACCTCGACGGTCAGCGACTCGGTCGTGGCACCACGTCGCAGTCCCCGCACCGGGGGCACGTCGTCGTAGTCCCGGCCCACCGCCAGCTTGACGTGCGCCTGGTTGATGATGCAGCCGTTGGTCGGGTCGAACCCGATCCAGCCACTGCCCGGGAGGTAGACCTCGACCCAGGCGTGCGAGCCCTCGGCACCGATCATCGACTCGTCACCCGACGGGTTGGCGTGGACGTAGCCCGAGACGTAGCGCGCCGGGATCCCCACGCTGCGACAGATCGCGAGCATGGCGTGCGCGAAGTCCTGGCACACCCCGGTCTGGGTCTTGGCGAAATCGGCCAGCGGGGTGTCGACGGTCGTCGAGTCGGACTGGTAGTTCAGGCGGCGTTGCAGGTGCGCGGTCAGGTCGGTGATCCAGGTGACCACGTCGTCGCCCTCGCGGATCGCGACCGAGCCGAAGATCCCGATCCAGTCGTCGTTGAGCGGGACCCGCTCGGTCGGCGACAGGTACTCGAAGAAGCGGTGGCGCAGCTCCGGCAGCAACTCGCCCGGGACACGCTGCGGGGTCGGGATGGCATAGGTCGACACGACCGAGCGCGTGTGCACCTGCATGCGCGGATGCCGACCGGGCAGGTGGAAGTGGTGCACCGTGTTGTCGTAGAAGTCCCGGTGCGTGCGGACCGACACCTCGGGCTCGACGACCACGTCGAAGCGCAGCAGCGTCTGCCGGTAGTCGTCGGCCGGCTGCAGCCGGACCTCGTTGAACGAGTCCCACGCCTGTCCGTCGTAGGCGTAGGTGGTGGTGTGTTCGACCGAGAGCAGCATGGCGCGGAGCGTACCCCCGGCGTCTCGCGCCCAACCCCGCCCTGGGGCCGTGGACGGGTCGGCCCGTAGCCTGTCGCGGACATGACGACCCACCACTCCGACGATGCCGTCCCCGCGTCGACCGACCGCCTCGGCGCGGTGGCGACCGGGGTCGCGGACTGCCGACGGTGCCCCCGACTGGTCACGCACCGCGAGCGGGTGGCCGTCGACAAGCGGGCCGCCTTCGCCGACCAGGACTACTGGGGTCGGGGCGTGCCCGGCTTCGGCGATCCGGACGCCGACCTGCTGGTGGTCGGGTTGGCCCCGGCCGCGCACGGCGCCAACCGCACCGGCCGGATGTTCACCGGGGACCGCTCCGGCGACATGCTGTTCGCGAGCCTCCACCGGGTCGGGCTGGCCAACCAGCCGACCGCCACGCACGCCGGTGACGGGCTCGAGCTGCGTCGGACCTGGGTCACCTCACCCGTCAAGTGCGCCCCGCCCGGCAACCGGCCCACCACGACCGAGCGCGACACCTGCGTGTCGACCTGGCTGGTCGACGAGCTCGCCCTGCTCGATCCGACCGTGCTGGTCGCGCTGGGCGGCTTCGCCTGGGACGTGTGCTGTCGGCTGGGTGGGTGGGACGGCCGCAAGCCACGCTTCGGCCACGGCGCCGAGGCCCGGCTGGCGGACGGTCGCGCCCTGGTCGCCAGCTACCACGTCAGCCAGCTCAACACGTTCACGGGGCGCCTCACGGACGAGATGCTCGACGACGTCTTCCGCCGTGCCCTCGAGCTCGCCGACGGCTAGGCCAGGGCATCCTGCGCGGCCTGCTCGATCGTGGAATGGGTGAAGGTGAACCCGGACTCCAGCAGGCGCTGGGGGATCACCCGCTGCGACGCCGTCGCCAGGTCCCGTCCCACCTCGCCGTAGAGCAGCCGGACGGCGAACACCGGCACCGGCAGGATCGTCGGCCGGTTCCACGCGGCCCCCAGCGCCTTGGTCATGCGGGTGTTGCGGACCGGCTCCGGGCCGGTCAGGTTGAACGGCCCGGACAGGTCGTTGTCGAGCAGGTGGGCGAGCGCACGGACCTCGTCGTCCAGCGAGATCCACGGGACGAACTGTGTCCCGGACCCGACCTTGCCGCCGACCCCCAGCTTGAACGGCACCTCGACCTTGTCGACGAGTGGGCCGCCCTCGGCCAGCACGACCCCGGTCCGGGGGTGGGCGACCCGCAGCCCTGCTTCCCGGGCCGGCTCGGCCGCCTGTTCCCACGCGACGCAGATGTCGGCCAGGAAGTCGTCGCCCGGGGTGGACTCCTCGGTCAGGATCTCGTCGCCGCGCGACCCGTAGATCCCGACGGCGGACGCTGAGAGGAACACCTCCGGGCCCCGGTCGAGCCCGGCCATCGACTCGGCCAACAGGCGCGTGCCGTCGACCCGCGAGGTCTTGAGGCTGTCGGTCCAGGACCCGGTGTCGATCGGCTCGCCGGCCAGGTGGACCACGGCGTCGGTTCCCACGAGGTCGTCGGGGTCGAGCCGCTGGTCGGCGACCGACCACAGGATGTCGCCGTCACGCAGGTCGTCGACCGAGCGCACCAGCCGGGCGACGCTGTCGCCGCGTGCACGCAGGTGCTCGGCCAGGGCCGACCCGATCAGCCCGGTCGCACCGGAGATGGCCACCTTCATGGAGGTTCCTTCGCATCGTCGTGCGGACCCGCGCTCTCCGGACGGTACTGGTGCTCAGGCCGCACCCGCCCCGCCCAGCCGGGCCCGCAGTGCCACGGCCAGGCGCTCGGCAGAGCCGGGCGCCCCCGCCAGGTGCAGGCCCGGGTCGACCAGATCGACCTCCAGCAACTGCCAGGTGCCGTCCGGAGCCGGCAGCAGGTCGACCCGGGCGAACAGCGGCTCGGCCTCGGTCGCCGCGACGATCCACTCGGCCAGGCGGGCCGTTGCCAGGTCCGGTTCGACGTGCTCGTGGGTCGCGCCGAACGCGACCCGGACTCGCCAGTCCCCGGCGGCCGGGACCTTGCGCACGGCATGCGAGCACCGACCGTCGATGCAGACCACGGAGAGCTCGCCGAGGTCGCCGACGCGTTCGAGGAACGGCTGCACCAGCACGTCGTGGTGGGCGAGCAGCTCGGTGAACGCCTCCTCCTCGGCGGCCGGATCGCGCGCGACGACGATGCCCACACGGCCGGCACCCACGGCGGGCTTCGCGACGACGGCATCCCAGCCACGGTCGGCGGCCAGGTCTGCCAGCGACACGCGATCCCCCGCTGCCAGCCATGCGGTGGGCACGATCGGGGCGCCGCGGTCCTCCAGCTCCAGCAGGTAGGACGTGTGGGTGTTCCACCGGACGACGTCGGCGTCCGGGAACAGCTGCGTGACGCCGCCGACCCGACCGGCCCAGTCCACGAGCTCGTCGCGACGCTGGGGGTCGTGTCGGACCGAGCGCAGGACCACGGCGTCGGCGCCGGACCAGTCGACGGCCGGGTCGTCCCACGTGACGACCTGGACGTCCGTCCCGACAGCAGCCAGCGCGTCGGCCATCACCCGGTCGTCGTCGTCGACCGGCACGTCGTCGAGCACGTCGAGGTCGGTGGTGGCGATCAGCACACGAGGCACGGTGCACCCCTTCGGCGGCGGGAACGGGCGGTGGAGGACAGTATCGTGACCGCTCCCGCAGCCCGGCTCCCCCGACGCCGGCGACCGAGGAGGCAACCATGGCCCGTCCCGACCTCGCCGACCTGCGTGTCACCGAAGGTGTCGAGCCCGTCCTGGGGGTGCGCGAGCACACCCACGCCACGGCCGGCATGGAGGACAAGGACGCGGGCGAGGACCTCCTCGACGTCCTGCAGGAGCGCGTCGCGGAACTCCAGGAGCGGCTCTGGGCCGAGAACGCGCGCGCCGTCCTGCTGGTGCTGCAGGGCATGGACACCGCCGGCAAGTCCGGGACGATGCGGCGCGTGTTCCCACTGGTCAGCCCACAGGGCGTCCAGGTCGCGGCCTTCAAGCAGCCCAGCGACCGCGAGCTCGACCACGACTACCTGTGGCGCGTGCACGCGTCGTGCCCGTCGCGGGGCACGATCGGCGTGTTCGACCGGTCGCACTACGAGGACGTCGGCATCGTGCGCGTCAACGGGTGGATCGACGAGGACACCGTCCGGCAGCGCTACCGCCAGATCAACGACTTCGAACGGATGCTGGTCGAGAACGGCACGGTCGTCCGGAAGGTGTTCCTCGACATCTCGCACGAGCAGCAACGCGAGGAACTCCAGGAACGGATCGACGAGCCGGACAAGAACTGGAAGTTCAGCCACGGGGACCTCGAGGTGCGCGCGCAGTGGCACGACTACATGCACGCCTACCGCGAGGCGATGGCCGCCACGTCCACCGACCACGCCCCGTGGTACCGGATCCCGGCGGACCGGCGGTGGGTCAGCGGCGCGTGTGTCGCACAGCTGCTGGTCGACACGCTCGAGGAGATGGATCCGCAGCCACCTCCGCCCGCCGACGACCTCGACGGCGTCGAGATCCCGGCACTGGACGACTGAGGAGGGCGAGCCGGCCGGACTGCCGCCGACGTCCTCCAGCCGTCAGGCCCCCGCGGCCTCCGGTACCACCTCCCCCGGGCGGCCCCGGGGCAGGTTCCCGGTGAACCCCAGTGCAAGCAGAGCCAGCACGGCCGCGACGAGCAGCCCGCTCTTGAGCGAGCGGAGCTGGGCGTCCTGGTAGTCCTCCACGATGGCCGTGACCTCGGCCTCGTCGAGTCCGGCCGACACGGCGGCCTCTTCGACGACCTCCACCGGCAGGAAGTCCGGCGTCGCGTCCTCCAGTCGCTGCTCGACCAGCGCGACCACCTCGGGGTCGAGCCTCGCGTCGTCGCGGACGTTGGCCAGGAACGACGTGGTCAGCCCGCCGAGCACGATCGCCCCGATCAGCGCGATCCCCAGGGACGACCCGAGCTGCTGACCGGTGAACTGCAGCCCGCCGGCCTCGCCCCGCCCGGAGGCATCGACCGACGACTGCACCACGTTGCCGAGCTGGGAGACGATCAGGCCCATCCCGACGCCCAGCAACGCCATCGACACGCCGAAGGCGCCCTCCGCCAGCGACGGCTCGACCGTCGCGAGCAGGGCGATGATCGCGACCATCGTCGCCACCAGCCCACTGCGCACGATCGTCCGGGCACCGAACCGTCCCGACAGGCCCGAGCCCAGCGCCGAGGTCGCCAGCATGGCGATCGAGACCGGCAGCATCCGCACCCCGGTCTCGAGCGCGTCGAGCCCGATCACCAGCTGCAGGTACAGCGGCAGGCCGAAGAAGACCCCCATCAGGACCAGGTTCTGGCTGAACAGGCCCACCAGGCCGGAGCGCAGCGCCGGGACACCGAGCAGGTCGAGGTGCACCAGTGGGTCCTGTTCGTGCGCCTCGCGGCGTCGCTGCCAGCGGACGAACGCCCACACGAGCAGCGCGCCGGCCAGGACGACGAAGGGTGTCAGGGCGAACCCGAAGGGCTCCACGGGCGACTGGCGGGGCTGCAGCCATCCCCAGGTGCTGGCGCGGAGCACGGCGAGCACCATCGTCCCCAGTCCCAGCGCCGACAGGACCGTGCCGACCACGTCCAGCCGCACGGGCGGTCCCGACCGGGCGGCATCGCTCACCCGTCGCGACAGGACCAGGATGACCAGGACGAGCACGACCTCGCCGACGAAGACGACCCGCCACGACAGCTCGGTCGTCGCCCACCCACCGACGATCGGCCCCACCGCGATCCCGGCCCCGGCCATGCCACCGATGACCGCGTAGGCGACACCACGCAGGTGGCCCTCGTAGTTGCCGGCGACCAGGGCGACCAGGGCCGGCAGCACCAGCGCGGCGCCCAGCCCCTCCAGGACCGACCACCCGATCGCGAGGACCGCGACCGTCGGTGCCACCGCGGTGACGGCGGAGCCCAGCCCGTACACGACCAGCCCGACGACGAAGGCGCGGCGACGACCGATGATGTCGCCGACCTTCCCGCCGGCCAGCATGAACATCGCCATCACGAGCGAGTAGAGGGTGATCACGCCCTGGATCGTGGACACCGAGGTGTCGAAGTCCTCGACCAGCTGGCTGATCGACACGTTCATGACGGACTGGTCCAGCACCATCAGGAACTGCGCGATCGCCAACGCCACCAACGGCCACCATCGCCCCATGACGCCCTCCCCGGAACTCGCCCCCTGTGGCCCTGCGTGCGACCTTCTCGTGACCCTAGTCACGGGCACACGGCCCGGGGGGTTCGCACGCGTCGGACAGACCGGCGGGCGCCACCCTGGGGTGGCGCCCGCCGGTCGTGCGTCCAGGTCGTGCCTCAGCCGATCACTCGACGCCCGGGATGCGGGGCTTGAGGATGAACAGGCCACGGTCGATGCTGCTGACGGCAACCACGCCCTTCTGGCGGAAGTACGGGTAGTTGCTCCACGTCCCACCTTCGAACGTGGCGTTGTCGTTGTCCGGGTAGACGTCGAAGTAGGCCACTTCCTCCAGGCCGGAGGCGGGGTCACTGACGTCCGTGATGCGCAGTCCGGTCGTGTAGTTCGACTGGTACATCAGGTCGCCCTCGGTGTACAGGTTGTGGTCGATCGAGGTGGTCGCGTTGGTGTAGGTGTCCGTGTGGACCGGGTTGCGCAGGTCGGACACGTCCCAGACCCGGGTGGTCGTGTTCAGCCCGTTGAGCTGCTCGTCGCCTTCGTCACCGTGCATGAACCACGCCTGGTCCTCGGTCAACCACCCCTGGTGGGAGTAGCCCGAACCGCTGTAGCCCAGCACCGAGAGGGTCTCGGGGTTGTCCTTGTCGGTCACGTCGACGATCGAGAACAGGTTGGCCGCAGGGTTGGTCGAGTAGGCCAGCCCGTTGGAGTTGAAGCAGATCTCGTGACCCTGGAAGTCCGCGTCCGGCCCGTCGTACACCACGCACTGGGTGTCGTGGACGTAGCCGTTGCCGTCGAAGCAGCCACCGAACTGGGGATCGACCGGGTCGTTGATGTCGATCATGTGCAGCCCGGTGCCACAGGACGGCGCGTCCGGATTGGTCGACACGCTGCCGGTGGCCGGCAACCCGGCCTTGATGACGGCGCCGTCCTCGAGCGAGACCATGACCGCGGGGATGGTGATGGACGGGTCGGAGCCACCCATCGAGATGGTGCCACCGCCCGGAGCGTTGTTGGCGACGATCAGCGCGACCGCGCCGGCGGCCTGGGCGTTGGCGGCCTTGATGGTGAAGTTGCAGGAACCCCGGTCCGCGATCGCGATCGCGCCTGCGGGGAAGCCGACCAGCGGCTGGCATGCATCTGCCGTCGCCCCGGTCGCGTCGTCGGTGAGCACGACGCTGCCCGACAGGCCCGCCTCGCTGGCGGCCGGCCCGAAGGCGGCGTCGTTGGCCTGGTAGGAACCGGCGGTCGCGGACGGCGCGTCGATGGTGACCAGGTTCGGCAGCCCCTGGGCCGAGTGCGGGCCCGCACCGACCGAGTACGCGAAACCGGTGTCGGTGTTGATGTTGATGTTGTGCGCGGACCCGTGGCCGATGTAGTGGGCGTCCATGTCGTACTCGGTGTAGGTCCCGTCCCAGTCCCGGAGGCGGGTCAGGTCGAAGACCTGCACGCCGTGGTCGGTGTGCTCGGAGACGACGAACGCGTGGTCCTCGTAGACCTTGATGTCGCGCCACGTGGAACCGCCCACGGTCGACGCCGTCGGCAGGATGCCGAGCACGACCGGGCGACGCGCCTGGGTGATGTCGACGAACACCGTGCCGTTGGTGGCGCCCACCAGCGCGTAGTCCTTCCTGGTGGCGGGGTCGGTCCAACCCCAGATGTCGTTGGCGCGGGTCGTCCCCAACTCGGCATGGGACACGTAGGCGAGCATGTCGATGCCGTCACACGGGAACAGGTCGGCGGCCATGCCCCGCACACACGGGGCGAAGGTCGGTGCCTGGCTGTCGGGGTCGGCCCGGTCCGCGGGACTGGTCGTGTTGTCGACCACGAAGTCACGCTCGAGGATCGGCTCCACCTCGGCGAACTTGTCGGGACAGTCCGGCGCCTCGGTCGACAGCAGGCTCGAGAACACGTTCACGGCGGCCACGACCTTGACCAGCATGCTCGTCGGCGGCGCGATGACGCAGGAGTCATGGGCCTGGGCGGCTCTCGGGTTGGCGACGACCAGCATCAGGGCCAGCGCCAGTACGACGGCCAGGCCGATCGGCCTGCGCAACGGGTGGGTCATTGACGTCTCCTCGGGGGGAACCAGGCCTCTGGGACCTGCCCGGAGGGACGGCCACGCCGTCCAGCAGGAACCTCGTTCTCCCCGGTCGACCACCACAACGACTTCGATCGGGCACCACGACTTCGTTCGGCTGGCGCACGAACTGGCCGTGGACGCTTCCCAGAAGGCCGGCCGTCGGTCAGGAAAGGTCGGCGGAGAAGCGGCGGTCCGGCAGGAAGCGGAACCGGTCGCGCACCTCGGCGACACGGTCGGTGTCGACCGTGGCCACGAGCAGGGTCGGCTGGCCGGCGGCCGAGGCGACGACTTCGCCCAGTGGATCGACGACCATCGAGTCCCCCGAGTACTCGAGGTCCCGGCCGTCGATCGTGCGCCCGACCCCGACCCGGTTCAGTCCCACCACCCAGGCCTGGTTCTCGATCGCCCGGGCCCGCAACAGCGTGCGCCAGTGCGCCCGACGGGGGGACGGCCAGTTCGCGGGGACGACGAACAGGTCGACGTCGGGCCCCAGCGACCAGAAGACGTTGGCGAAGCGCAGGTCGTAGCACACGAACGGTGCGACGCGGACCCCGGCCACGTCGACGATCCGCGTGGCCCGACCCGGTGCGAAGTGCTGGTCCTCGCCGGCGTGCGAGAACGGGTGCACCTTGTCGTAGTGGTGCACGGTCCCGTCCGGACCGGCCAGCAACAGCCGGTTGGTGGGCCGACCGTCGTCACCCCCGTCGGCACAGGCGAAGCTGCCCACGAGCCACGCCCCGGTCGCGGCGGCGCGCTCGACCAGGAAGGTGGCCGAGGGTCCCTCGGCGGGCTCCGCCGTGACGTCGGTCGCCATCGAGAACCCGGACGGGAACATCTCCGGCAGCACCACCAGATCCGCCCCGATCGCCGCGGCGCGATCCACCTCGCGGTCGAACATCGCCAGGTTGGCGTCGCGGTCCTCCCAGGCCAGGTCGGCCTGCACCCCGACGACCGTCAGGCGGGTCACGACGCCGCCTGGTCACGGTCGGCGAGGATCCGCAGCGGGGCGGGCTCGGCCTCGAGTCCCCGCAGGCCGTTCCACAACAGGTTGACCACGTGGGCCGCCATGCGGTCACGGTCGGGCTTGCCGGCCTCCAGCCACCACTCCCCCACGAACGCCACCGCGCCGATCAGCATGCGGGCGTACATCGGCGCGGCCTGGTCGTCGAACCCGCGCTCGGCGAAGGTCTCGCGCAGCAACTGCTCGACGCGCACCGCGACGTCGGACATGACCGTGGCAAGTCCGCCCTCGCTGCGGCCTGCCGGGGCGTCGCGGACGAGCACGCGGAAGCCGTCGCCGCGCTCGTCGATGTAGGTCAGGAAGGCCAGCGCGGCCTGCTCGCCGGCGACGCGTGCCTGGTTGGTGGCGACCGCCGCACCCATCCGGGCGGACAGCTCCTCGATCTCGCGGTCCACGACCACGGTGTAGAGGCCGTCCTTGCCGCCGAAGTGCTCGTAGACCACCGGCTTGGTCACGCCGGCGCGGTCGGCGATCTCCTCGACGGTCGTGGCCTGGTAGCCGCGCTCGGCGAACAGGCTGCGTCCGACGCCGATCAACTGGCGTCGTCGTTGGGGCCCGGACATCCGGGTGGTGGCCACGGCGGGGTCCTCGTGATGGGCACGTGCGCGGGGAGCGCCCGGTCGAGTCTAGGTGACCGGGGTGATCCCCCCGGACCGCCGGACGCGGGCGCCGCCATGGCCGGGTCGGCCAGTGACGATCAGGTCTTGGCCGGCCGTGGGAGCCGCTTGCGCGCCATCTGGGTGGAACTGGGCAGCTTGACGTTGCGGGCGAGACCGACCAGCTTCATCGAGCGGATCGTGATCCACGACAGGTCGAACTCCCACCAGCGCAGCCCGTGACGGGCCGATGCCGGGAAGGCGTGGTGGCCGTTGTGCCACGACTCCCCGAAGGACACCAGGCTCAGCCACGGGTTGTTGCGTGACTCGTCGCGTGCCTTGAACGGGGTCGTGCCGTAGAAGTGGCAGATCGAGTTGATCGACCAGGTGACGTGGTGCAGCAGGAAGACCCGGACCAGGCCACCCCAGACCAGTCCGGTGAGTGCCCCGGCCACGCTGCCCGCCCACAGGCCGCCGATCAGCGCCGGCAGCCCGAACGTGGTCAGGATCAGCAGGGGGAAGGACCGGTTGACGCGCACCAGGCCCGGGTTGTCCAGCAGGTCGGGGGCCCAGACCTCCGCCTTGGTCCCCGAGGGGTTGAACATCCAGCCGAGGTGGGCGTGGAACAGGCCACGCAGCACGCCACGGACCCCGTCCGCTGCCTCGAGGTGGGGCGAGTGCGGGTCGCCCTCCTCGTCGGAGTAGGCGTGGTGGCGGCGGTGGGTGGCGACCCAGTCGATGACGCCACCCTGGATCGACAGCGATCCGGCGATGGCCCACCCGATTCGCACCCAGTTGGGGACGTCGAAGGACTTGTGGGTCAGCAGCCGGTGGAAGCCCACCGTGATGCCCAACCCGGTGATGACGTAGAAGACCCCGAACAGGACCAGGTCACGACCCGTCAGGCCCCAGCCCCACACTTGCATGGCCGCGAACAGGATGCCCAGCGGGGGGATGATCGAGATCGCCAGCATCGAACGCCGCTGCCACCGCACCGTGTCCTCGGTGGGCGCCTCGACCCCGCGGATCGTGGTGGCCTGGGTGCGCATGTCGGAGACGACTTGGGCTGGTGATCGCATGGAGTCCTCGAGAGGTGGGTGGCTCGTTCCCGATGCGTCGGAACGCGATCGACGGGCGGGGCCGGGGTCGGCCCGGCGCGGTCGTCGTGCCTCGCTGGTGGTCGTCGCGGCGGCGGGAACCTACGCCATCGTAACCCATGGCCCTCTCGCGGCGGGGGCCCCGACCCCCGGCCGTCCGGCCAGCATGTCCCCGCCCCCGGTGGCGCGCGCCGCCAGGCCGTACGGTCGCGCCCATGGACCCGTCCCCGTCGCCCCGTGTCGGATCGCCCGCCGAGCTGCTCGACCCGGCGGTCGCCCGGGTGGTCCGTCGTGCCGCCGGGGTGGCCAACCGTGCCGTCGACGACCTGCGGTCGGACCTGCTGGCCGGGGCTGGCACCAGCCGGCGCCACGTCAAGCGCGACGGCAGCCCGGTGACCGACGCCGACCGGGCCGTCGACCGCGCCCTGGTCACCGCCTTCACCGACGCCTTCCCCGACCACGGCGTCCTGTCCGAAGAGGGCGACACCACCTGGCACGGCGCCGAGTGGACCTGGGTGGTCGACCCGATCGACGGCACGTCGAACTACGCCGCCGGACTGCCGTGGTGGTGCGTGTCGGTCGGGCTGGCGCACCACGGCGAGGTGGTGTGGGGCATGGTGGACGCCCCCGAGCTGGGACGTCGCTGGGAGGCCACCCGGGGTGGCGCGACCACTCGCGACGGCCGGCTGGTCCACGTGGCCGAGCCCGTCGACGTGTCTCGTCGGGTCGCTGCCAACCATCCCGTCGCCGTCACGCAGGGCACCATCCGTCGACGCCGCCGAGGCACCTTCTACAAGGCACGCGTCATGGGCTCGGCAGCGCTCGAGCTCGCGATGGTCGCCGACGGCACGCTCCTGGCCGCCTACCAGCGGGTGCCCAAGGCGTGGGACGTCGCCGCCGGTGGCCTGCTGGTCACCGAGGCGGGTGGCGCGGTCGTGTGCCCCGACCAGCCGAGCCACTTCCCCCTGCAGCCCGGCGTCGACGTCGCCGGCCAGGGCGTGGTGACGGCCGCGGGTCCCGACCGGGCCTGGGTCCAGGACTTCGTCGAGCGGCTGTGGCCGGACGACGAGTCCTGACGGATCGATGACGAGGCACGGTCGGCACGTGACAGCCGGCCGCCCGGGGAGTTTGCTGGAGGCACGTCGACCACTGGGACTGCGATGGATCCTCGACCCACCGCGCGTCCGCCCGTCAACGGGCTGACCCGCCGCGTGCTCCTGCTGGACCTCGGCACGGCGGCTGTCGCGCTGGTCCTGGGTGGCTGCACCTCGTCGGAGCCACAGGACACGCCCACGAGCACCGAGGCACGGGCAGCCGACACCCCGGCGAGCCCCGGCCCCGCCGCGTCCGGCTCCACGTCGGGCGACGAGCTGCGATGGGAGCGGGTGCTGGGCGGCGCCGCGTCCGCCTACGTGCTGGTGCGGGCCGGACAGGCGACCGTGGTGGACACCGGCCAGGCGGGCACGGCCTCCGCCCTGGAGGACGGGCTGGCGGCACTCGGGGTCGGCTGGGCCGACGTGTCCGACGTCGTGCTGACCCATCGCCATCCCGACCACGTCGGCAGCCTCGGGGAGGTCGCCGACGCGGCGTCCGACGCGACGCTGTCGGCCGGACGGGGCGACCTCGAGGCGATCACGGCCGACCGCCGGGTCGTGGGGATCGGCGACGGCGACACCGTCATGGGCCTGCAGATCGTCGAGACCCCCGGCCACACCCCCGGCCACGTCAGCGTGTTCGACCCCGGCAGTCGTGTCCTGGTGGCGGGCGACGCGGTCAACGGGACCGAGGACGGCGGGGTCGCCGGACCCAACGAGGCCTTCACGCCGGACATGGACACGGCGTGGGCCTCCGCCGGGACCCTGGCCACGCTCGAGCCACGGGTGATCCTGTTCGGCCACGGACCGCCCGCCGTCGACGACCCCGCGGCGCTGTTGCGCGACCTCGTCGCCACGCAGGGATAGGTCGGGTCCCGGACACGCGAAACGGCCCACTCCGGTGGGAGTGGGCCGTGCGCTGCGTTGCCGACGTGGTGGAGCTGGCGGGAGTCGAACCCGCGTGCCGCGGTCCCGCGAAGGGTGGCTCTACGTGCGTAGGTTCCGGAAAGATCTCGGTCGACGGAGCTCCGGTGCCAGGCTCGATCCGTCGACCACACCATGGAAAGAGTCCCGCGTCACACCATGGTCCCCGTGACGCAGCAGAAGCCCTGTGTCGTCGCTGCGGTCCCCCTACAGGGCGTCAGGGGCGCAACGTCACAGCCTTGTCAGGCTGCGAGAGCCAGGTTGTCCTTGGCGTTTGTGTGTTTCGACTGGTGATTTCCGGGAGTCAGTCGACTCTCCCGGCACGCTCCTCGCAACGCGGACTGACCACGGTCGAAACCGTTTCAGCCCCGAGAAGTGGTGGCCCGGTGACCCGGGCCACGTGGTCGGCAACGCTGTGGAGTTTTCATGCGCGGCGAACACCGCGTCTGTCGAGGGTAACGGGTGACCGGCGCCCGATCATTCCCGGCGACGGCGGCGCCTGGCTAGCGGCGGCGGTCCTTGAGGGCCCGCTCGACCTGTCGCTGGGCGTCGCGCGCGGCGACGTCGCGACGCTTGTCGGCCACGTTCTTGCCCTTGCCGAGGAAGAACTCGAGCTTGGCCCGCCCGTGCTTGAAGTAGATGCGGGTCGGCACCAGGGTCACGCCCTTGGTCGCCACGGATTTTCCGAGCTGGTCGAGCTCGTGGCGGTGGAGCAGCAGCTTGCGGGGCCGGGTCGGGAAGTGGTTGTTGCGGTTGCCGTAGGCGTACTCCGGGATGTGGGCCTGTTCGAGCCAGGCCTCACCGGTGTCGTTGTCCAGGCGGATCCACGCCTCGGCCAGCGACCCACGACCCTCGCGCAACGACTTGACCTCGGTCCCGACCAGCGACATGCCGGCCTCGTGGCGGTCGTCGAGGAAGTAGTCATGGCGCGCCCGGCGGTTGTTCACCGCCATCTTCACACCTTCGGAACTCTTCGCCATGCCCACGACGGTACCGGCGCCACCCACGCGCGTTCCCGACCGATCCACCCGGCCTCGAACGCCACCGTGACGTACCGCAACGACGACGCTGGCCTCAGCGGAACCACGGCCCCACGCGTCAGCGGAACCACGGCATCGGGTCAACGGGGGGGCCGTTGGGGCCGTCGACGTGGACCTGCAGGTGCAGGTGCGGACCGGTGGACAGTCCCGTGCTGCCGATGGTGCCGATCTGCTGGCCGGCGACGACCTGCTGTCCAGCGGACACCATCAGGCGCTGCTGGTGGGCGTAGAGCGTGGCCACCGACCCGTGGTCGATCACCACGACGTTGCCGTGGCCACCCGACGAGAAGCTGGCCCGGTGCACGACGCCGTCGGCCACGGCGAAGATCGGCTGGCCTGCGGGCGCGGCGATGTCGAACCCGGCGTGGAGACGTCGGGTGTCCAGGATCGGGTGGTGCCGGTAGCCGAACACGGAGTTCACGCACCCGGCGGTCGGCCACACCCAGGTGGACGTCGAGCCGCAGCCGCTGCCCCCGGACGGGGGTGGCGGCGGTGGTGCCACGGTGGGCGTCTCGCCGGCGTCCCCGGCGTCGGATCCGCCGGACGACGAGCCGGGCCGCGCCTGCTCGGCCACGCGGCGCTGTTCCTCCGACCGGACGGCCGCGGCACGCTGCTCGGCCTCCACCTGGGCCTGCGTCTGTGCGACCCGGCCGGTCTCGGCCGCCTTGGCAGCTTCCTCGGCCGCACGAGCAGCCTCCTCGGCGGCGGCCCGCGCGGCCTCCTCGGCGGCGCGGCGCTCCGCCTCGACCCGCCGACGCTCCACCTCGGCACGTCGCTCGGCGGCCAGGTCGGCCTCGAGGGCGTCGATCTGCTCCTCCAGGACCAGGCGCTCGTCCCCGAGGTTGGCCAGGTCGGCCTCGACCTCGGCGACCGTCGCATCGCGGGCCTGCTGTTCGTCCCGCGCCGCCTGCTCGGCCGCGGTGGATGCGGACGCGGCGTCCTCCCGGGTGCCGCGGACCTCCGCGGTGCGGTCGCGGGCCTCCTCGACCCGGTCCTCCTCCGCGCGCGCCGCGGCGAGCTGGTCGGTGCGCGCCAGTTGCAGCTCGAGGTAGTCGGCGACGAGCTGGTTGTCGTCGGCGACGACCGCACGGATCATCTGCTGGAGGTGGACCGCGTCGTTGAACTCCTCCATCCGCAGGACCATCGACGCGGTGTTGAGGTCGCCGCCACCCTTCCACGTCTCGCGGACCCGCAACTGCAGCAGGTGTCGGGTCTCGGCCAGCGAGGTCTCGGTGGCGGCCAGGCGGTCGCGGGCGTCGGCGAGGGCGTCGGTCGCCTCGCGCAGCACGCCCTCGACGTGGGCCAGGTTGGCGTCGGCGACGGCCAGCGCCTCGGCGGCGGTCGCGGCGACCTCGGCGGTCTCGACGACCCGACGATCGGCGGCCTCGAGGTCGGACCGGGCGCGGACGGCCGCGGCCTGGGTGTCGGACTCGGCCGCGGCGACCCGGACCAGCTCGTCCTCGGCGTCGGCGATGCGATCCTGGAGGTCGACGATGGCGGCGTTGGACACCGTCTCGGGGTCGAGCGAGGGCTCGGGCGTCTCCTGGGCGAACGCGCGAAGCGACGTGGCCGACGACAGCAGCAGCAGGGCCGCGACCACCAGGGCCACGAACCGCCACTGCGAACCGTCAGACGTCAAGGAACCCCCACAGCGCGACGATCGACGATCCCCCGGTCATGACGACCGCCGGTCCGGCCAGCCAGGGCCAGATGCCGGCGATCTGTGCCCGAGTGAGGAACGGCACGAACGTCAACGACTCCTGCAACGTGGTGAACATCCATGGCACGAACACCACCAGGATGCCCCACGATACAGCGGCACCGATGAGCCCGGCAAGGACTCCCTCGAGGATGAAGGGCAGTCGGACGTACCAGTTGGAGGCACCGACCAGCTTCATGATCTGGGTCTGGTCACGCCGGGCGAAGGCCGCCATGCGGACGGTGTTGGCCACCAGGACGGTCGCGGCCAGCATCTGGATGGCGGCCACGAACAGCGCCGACCAGCGGATGGTGGACGTGAAGGCGAGGAACTCGTCGAGCAGTTCCTTCTGGTCGACGATGGACTCGACCCCCGGCCGGTTCTCGTACTCGGTCTGGATCGCGTCGAAGCGCTCGGGGTCGGTCAGCTTGACCCGGAACGAGGCCGGCAGGGTCGTCTCGTCGACGCTCTCGAGGAAGGTGGGCTCGTTCGCGAACTGCTCCTGGAAGGCCTGGTAGGCCTCCTCCTTGGTCTCGTAGAAGACCTGGTCGACCAGCGGGTTGCCCTCGAGGTCGGTCAGCAACTCGTCCTGCTGGCTGTCGGTGATCGGCGGGCACGACAGCCCGTCGCACAGGTAGATCGAGACCTCGATCTTGCCGGTCCAGTCATCGGTCGCGGCGTCGACCTGCTGGCGCAGCAGGACCGAGGCGCCGAACAGGGCGAGCGAGACCGTGACCGACAGGACCACGGCCACCGTCATCCACAGGTTGCGACGGAGGCCGATGGCGGCCTCGTTGAGGATGTAGGACCAACGTCGCATCTTCGGGTGGCTCCTGGTGGACAGAGGTGGGTGGTGGTGCGGGACGGCCGGGGCCGGGTGTTCGTGCGGTGTGGCCGCTGCGGTCGCGACGAGAAACGGTCACCGCACGCCTGCGCCGGTGACCGCCGGGTGGGTCAGTTGGCGTAGCCGTACACGCCCCGGGCCTGGTCACGGACCAGCTCACCCCGGGACAGCTCCACGACCCGCTTGCGCATCGAGTCCACGATGTGCTGGTCGTGGGTGGCCATGACCACGGTCGTGTTGGTGCGGTTGATCCGGTCGAGCAGCTTCATGATGCCGATGGAGGTCTGGGGGTCCAGGTTTCCCGTGGGCTCGTCGGCCAGCAGGATCGGTGGCTGGTTGACGAAGGCCCGGGCGATCGACACGCGCTGCTGCTGGCCGCCGGAGAGCTCGTGGGGCTTGGAGGTGGCCTTGTCGGACAGGCCGACCAGGTCCAGCACCTCCGGCACGCGCTGGCGGATGACCGGGTTGGGCATCCCGATGACCTCGAGTGCGAACGCGACGTTCTCGGCGACGGTCTTGTTGGTCAGGAGCTTGAAGTCCTGGAACACGTAGCCGATGTCGCGTCGCAGCGCGGGCAGCTTCCAGCGTCGGAGGCTGTTGAGGTTCTTGCCGGCCACCCAGATCTCGCCGGTGTCCGGCTCGACCTCGCGGGTCAGCAGCTTCATGAACGTGGACTTGCCGGACCCGGAGGGACCGACCACGAACACGAACTCGCCACGGTCGATCTGCACCGTCAGGTCACGCAGGGCGACGACCGTGTCCCGGGAATCGGTCCGGTAGGTCTTGGTGACGTCCTCGAAGGAGATCATGGCAGCGTCTGGCTCCACGCAGGGGTCGAACCGGCGCGCCCCGTGCGCCGGTCATTGCATCTGGAACCGTATCAATCCGGGGGTCCGTGCGACCATGGGGCCACGGCCGGACGGCCAGTGCGCGCCCGTCGACATCGCACCGCTCCGGCGCGCCGACCTCCGGGCGCATTGGAGTTGCTCGGCTGGGGCCTCGCAACGTCCAGCGCAACTCGTCGACATCGCACCGCTCCGGAGCCGTCGACCTCCGGGCGCATTGGAGTTGCTCGGCTGGGGCCTCGCAACGTCCAGCGACGCATGTCCGGCGAACCCCCTTGCCTCCGGGCGCATTGGAGTTGCTCGGCTGGGGCCTCGCAACGTCCAGCGCGGGGTCAGTCGTCGCGGGCGCGTTCCTCGGCCCGGCGCCGCAGCTCCGCCTCGATGAACTCGTCCAGGTCCGAGCCGTCCAGCACGGCGTCGGGATTGCCGACCTCGTGCTCGGTGCGCAGGTCCTTGACCATCTGGTACGGGTGCAGCACGTAGGACCGGATCTGCGAGCCGAACCCGACCTTCTGGCGTCCGCCGCGGAGCTCGTCGAGCTCCTCCTGGCGCTTCTGGCGCTCGAGTTCGTCGAGCTTGGCCGTCAGGACCCGCATCGCCGCGGCCCGGTTCTGGTGCTGGGACTTCTCGTTCTGGCACGACACCACGATCCCGGTGGGGATGTGGGTGATCCGCACGGCCGAGTCGGTCGTGTTGACGCTCTGGCCGCCCGGGCCGGACGAGCGGTACACGTCGACGCGGATGTCCTCGTCGGGGACCTCGACCTGCTGGTCGACCTCCGGCAGCAGCGGCACGACATCGACCATCGCGAAGGAGGTCTGGCGTCGAGCGTTGCCGTCGAAGGGCGAGATCCGGACCAGCCGATGGACGCCGTGCTCTGCCGACAGCAGGCCGTAGGCGTCCGGGCCCGACACCGCGAACGTGGTCGACTTCAGCCCCGCCTCCTCCCCCCAGGAGTTGTCGTAGACCTCCGCGCTGAACCCGCGGTTGGTCGCCCAGCGCAGGTACATCCGCTGGAGCATCTCGGACCAGTCCATCGCGTCGACCCCGCCTTCGCCGGCCTGGATCGACACGATCGCGTCGCTGGCGTCGTGCTCGCCCGACAGGAGCGTGGCGACCTCGAGCCGGTCGATGTCACGTGCCATCGACGTCAGGCCACGAGCGACCTCGGCCGCCGAGTCCTCGTCGTCCATCTCCTGGGCGAGCTCGTTGAGCACCTCGAGGTCGTCGAGGCGCTCGGACAGGGTGTCGTGGCGCTCCAGGTCGTCGCGCACCCGGGACAGCTCGGTCGTCACCTCGCGGGCCGCGTCCGGGTCGTCCCACAGGGTCGGGTCCGCGGCGCGACCCTCGAGGTCCTCGAGCAGCTGGCGCTTGGCCTCGATGTCGAGGTAGCCGCGGATGTGCTCCACGCGGGCACGCTGTGCCTCGAGGGCGTCGGCGTGGTTGTCGGCCATGACGGCGTTCCTTGCAGGTGGTCGGGTGCGGCGAGGACCCACGGCAGCGACACGGGTCGGTGGCGGGGTCCGGGAGGGTGACCGGCGTGACGAGTGCGGAAACGCCAGTCCGTGGAGGCAGGCTATCCCCGCCCGCGTGGTCGTCGGACGTCACGCCTGGTCGATCGAGGCTGTGGCCCGGTCGTCAGGGACGCGACTCCTCGATGATCTCGAAGGACAGAAGCTCGGCCTGCGCCGCGGCCGGTGGGCCGGAGGGCCGGGACGACCCGTCGTCCCCACCGCCCTCGCCGTCGCCGCCGGCGTGGCCCTGGCGGAAGGCACGCGACTCCATCCATGCCGTGAAGGCCTCCTCGGTCTCCCACCGGGTGACGACGAAGTAGCGATCCGAGTCGTCGGTGGGGCGCAACAGCTCGAAGGACTCGAAGCCCGGCGTCTGGTCCACCTCGCCGGCCCGGGCGGCGAACCGCTGCTCGAGGACCTCGCGGCGCTCGGCCGGCACCTGCAGCACGTTGATCTTGACCACGCTCACGGGGGTTCCTCCGTCGGGGACGTCGTCTCCAAGGTGTACCCGCCGGCTCGTCCGATCGAGCCGTCCGGACCCCGTCCCCCGGACGGCCGCGACCCGTGGTGGTCAGCCGTCGAGGGAGGTGCGGAACATCACGGCGATGCGCGGTCCGGCGTCGGCCACCTTCGGGACGGCGTGCTGCCAGGTCCGCTGGCACGTGCCACCCATGACCAGCAGGTCGCCACTGGCGGGCTCCAGCGCGAGCCCACCGGGCCCACGCCGCCTCCGGAGCCGGAACGGACGGGGCGAACCCAGGGTGAGCACGGCGATGGTGGCCCGGTCGCGATCCCGGGCACCCCGGTCCCCGTGCCAGGCGACCGAGTCCCGTCCGTCGCGGTACAGGTTGGCCGAGACCCGGGTGAGCGCGGTCCGGTAGCACTGGCTGAGCACCGCCCCCAGGCTGCGCAGCACCACGAGCTCGTCGGGCAGTTCGCCGACGGTCCAGCGCACGCTCAGGCGTGGACAGGCGACGACCTCGTCGAACAGCACCATCTCCTCGGCGCGCCACTCGGCGGCAGCAACGACCCGGTCGAACAGGTCGAGGCTGCCCTGCACCAGGCCCGGGACCACGTCGACCCAGGCGCCGTCGGCCAGCTCGTGACGGCGACGGGTGGACAGCGACCGGTCGAAGGCCACCTGCTCCCCCTGGTCGAACAGCGACGACTGGCGCGCGGCGACGTCACCCGGTCGCACGCGCACCCGACGACTGGTCGGCTGGCGTCCCGGGTGGGCGGCCTCGGACGACCGCTCGGGATCCGGGGCGGGCGAGGGCGTGGCGAAGGCGGTCGACATGTCGTCCAGACTATCGAACACGTGTTCGATCAACAACCCCTGACCGTGGCACCGATCACCCGTGTCGGCACGCCCCGTAGTCTGGAGCCGGCCCGGTCGATGCGTGCGCCCGCCACCCGACCTCGCCGCACGCGTGGTTCGCCTGCCAGACCAGAAGACCTTCCAGCAGACGTGGCAGTCGATGGCCTGGGGTCAGCGACGCGAGGTGCTGCGGTCCGTCAACCGGGGCCAGGCCATGCGTCGACGCAAGGACGCCCGGCTGGCGGTGATGGTCGCCCGCCAGCAGCAGCGCTACTGGCGATGGGCGTGGCTGTTCGCCCCGGTGGTCGCCCTGATCCTGCTCCCCAACTGGGTCGCGGTCGCGGTCAACGCCGTCCTGCTGGGCCTCGTGATGGGCGGCTTCGCGTGGTTCCGCCACCGCCGCGCGGTCGAGTCCGAGCGCGCCAACCTCGAACGACTGCAGTGAGCCGTCCGGAGCGGCTCACTCCTCACGCTCGGGCTGCTCGACGTCCTCGGCGTCCAGGCTGGTGAACAGCTCCGCGGGTTCCGCACCGTCGTGGCGCAGGAACGCGGCAAGCAGGCCACGCCGGTTGGCCAGCTCCTCCCCCGCGTAGGCCTCCTCCTGCTCCTCGTTCGGGCGCAGCGGGATGCCCGCGGACCGCAGCCGGGCCACGCCCGGCCGGGGCAGTCCCCCCGAGTCGGCGACGTGGATGCCCATCGACTCGACCGCGCGCAGGAACGTGGTCACCGTGGCACGGCACGGGGCCATGGCGGAGCGCTCCAGGGCCAGGGCCGGGGGATCGTCGACCACGTGTTCCAGCAGGGTCAGGGACTCGTCCAGCACGGTGATCGACGGGGCCAGCGCGGTCGACCGGTCGTCGCTGTGGAAGTAGGCAACGACGGGGTACGCCAGGTGGCGCTGGGCCACCAGGGCGATCTCGGGGGTGAGCGCGATCAGGTGGAGGTCGAGGTCTCCGAAGTCACGGCCGTTGTACGCCCGCTCGAGGATCTCGGTCGGGTCGCCCCCCAGGGCACTGATCGTGGCCGCCACCTTGCGCTTGTGGACGACCGCGTTGATGACCGGGAGCACGTAGGCGATGGCGACCCCGATGAAGGCGACCCCGGTCAGTGCCGCGAGCTGCTCGGCGAAGCGCCACACCCCCGACCCGGGCGTGAAGCCACCGGTGCCCCGGCCCAGGATCAGCGCAGCCGCGTAGTGGATCCGTCCCCAGGCCGGTGTGAGGGCCTCGCCGTCCTCGAGCAGCGATCCCTCCTGGCCGAACACCAGCCCCCAGCCCACGATCATCAGCAGCAACCACGACATGACGATCGCGACGACGATGACCGGCCCCGCGGCGCGCAACAGCGAGTGCGCCTGCAACCGGCTGTGCAGACCACGGAACACCCGCCAGCTCGTGCGCGACACGATCCGCGTGATCGGGCCGGGGCCACTGCTGACCGCCAGGACCGTGACGGCGACGTCGGCGATGACCAGTGCCACGATCGCCAGGCCGACCAGTGACGATCCGGACGTGAAGAATCGGACCACGTAGTCCATGCCGCCCCCCGGAGTTGCGAAGCGGTCAGGGTAGTTGCACGTGCGACGACCAGCGGCCGTCCGTGCGACGATCGGTGGTGGGCCGCCCCCGTTCCGACCCTCAGTCGCCCAGGCGGCCCCACAGCCACGCCGTGACCGGCACGAACACCACCATGATGCCGATCGACCAGCCCAGCGACCCCAGCACGTTGGCGGACACGTCGGTGCACAGGTCCTCGCCACACAGGTAGGCGCCGGTCGTGAGCACGCGGGCCGAGTTGGACACGAGGCTGACCGGGTTGATGTTCTCGGCGAAGTTCTGCAGGATCGGGGGCATCGTGGACGGGGGCACGAACACGTTGGAGATGAACGTCAGCGGGAACAGCCAGATGAACCCGGCCGACTGGACGGCCTCCGGTTCCTTCAGGGCCAGCCCGATCGCGGCCATGATCCACGAGAACGACAGGGCGAAGACCACCACGACCCCGAACGCCAGCGCCAGCTCGGCCGGGGTTCCGGTGGGACGCCACCCCACGAGCAGGCCGACCACGACCATGACCACCAGGCTCATCAGGTTCAGCACCTGGTCGGACACGACCCGACCCGCCATGGCGGCCGAACGGTTCATGGGCAGGGCGCGGAACCGGTCGACGATCCCGGACTTGAGGTCCTCGGCGACCCCGATCGCGGTCGTCGCGGCCCCGAAGACCAGCGTCTGGACGATGATGCCCGGCATCAGGAAGTCGACGTAGGGGATCCCGGGGATGGTGATCGCGCCACCGAAGATGTAGCGGAACAGCAGCACGAACATGATCGGCTGGATCAGCACGAACACCGCGATCTGCGGCTGACGCGCGATCCGGCGCAGGTTGCGTCGTGCCACGACGATGGAGTCTCGCAGGAACGACCCGCGATAGGTGCGGGCGATCTCGGCGACGTCGTGGCCGGTCACGGTCGGGGTCGCGGCGCTCATCGGCGTCCTCCGGTCGGCTGGGCGACGTCGTCCGCGGCCTCGTCGGCGACGGCCCGCTCACCGGTCAGCTCGAGGAACACGTCGTCGAGCGACGGACGACGCAGCCCGAGGTCGACCAGGTCCAGGTCGGCGTCGTCGAGCGCCCGCACGGTGGCGGCCAGTCGGGCTCGGTCGCCCTTGGCCGGGAACGACAGGCGCCCGTTGCGGGGATCGGTGTGCAGCTCGCCCCCGGCGATGTCGCGCAGGGCGTCCGACGCCCGGTCCAGTGCGGTGGGGTCCGACAGCTCGACGACGATCGTCTCGCCCCCCACCCGGTCCTTGAGCTCGGCGGCGGTGCCCTGGGCGATCCCGCGGCCGTGGTTCATGACCAGGATGTCGTCGGCCAGCTCGTCGGCCTCCTCGAGGTACTGGGTGGTCAACAGCACGGAGGTGCCCAGTGCCACGACCTCCCGGATCACCTCCCACAGCGCGAACCTGCTGGACGGGTCCAGGCCGGTGGTCGGCTCGTCGAGGAACACCACCTCGGGTGAGGTGACCAGCGACGCGGCCAGGTCCAGGCGGCGGCGCATCCCACCCGAGTAGCCCCGTGCCGCGCGGCCACCGGCATCGCTGAGCCCGAAGCGATCGAGCAGGTCGTCCGCCCGTCCACGAGCGACGTCGCGTGGCAGGCCCGACAGCTGCGCGACCATCACGAGGTTCTCGCGCCCGGTCAGGTGCTCGTCGATCGCCGCGAACTGTCCGGTCAGACCGATCCGCGACCGGATCCGGGCGCCCTCGGTCGCGACGTCGAAGCCGGCGACCCGGGCCGTCCCCTCGTCGGCCCGCGACAGGGTCGTCAGGATGTGCACCGCGGTGGTCTTGCCCGCGCCGTTGGGGCCGAGCAGACCGAGCACGGTGCCGGTGGGCACTTCGAGGTCGAACCCGTCGAGCGCGGTCGTCTCACCGAAGCGCTTGACCAGGCCATGGGCCTCGACGGCGGGTGCGGTCATGGGATCCTCCGACACGGCGAGTCGACGCGCCCGACCACGCCGTGGGTCCCGGTGGGGACGGTGGGATGGCCGGGGGCTGGGGCCGCCCGCCGACCCTAGAGTGTGGGACCCGACTGCGACAAGCCGGGCAGCGCACACGGGCAACAACCCTGATCCACCCACGCGCAGGCACCTCGCTCCTCGACCATGCCGACCGGGAACCACCCATGGACTCCACCCGCACCGCCGTCCTCGCACTGCACTTCCAGCACAACGTCGTCCACCCCGACGGCCTGTTCGGACCGATGCTGGCCGCGGCCGTCGCCGCCAGCGAGGTCGTGCCACGGGCCCGCGCCTTCCACGACCGGGCCCGCGATCGCGGCGTCCCGGTGGTGTTCACACGCTTCACCATGCCCGACGAGGGTGGGGCGTTCGTGGCCAACACCGACTTCATGGACCTGGTGGCGGCCAACGCCGACCAGTTCCACCCGGATGCCTGGGGTGCCACCCTGGCCGACGGGATCGGGGCGCTGGACACCGACCTGGTCAGCGACAACCAGCGGCTGTCCGGTCTCGCCGCGACCGAGCTTCCCACCGTGCTGCTCGAGCGGGGCATCGACACGTTGCTGGTCACGGGCGTGGCCACCAACCTGACCGTGGAGCAGACCGCACGCCATGCCACCGACCTCGGCTTCACGGTGCACGTCGTCTCCGACTGCGTGACCGCGGCCGACGAGGACACCCACCGGGCGTCGCTGGCGAACCTTGCCCTGGCCTGCCGCTCGATCCTGACCGCGGCCGAGGCACTGGCTGAGCTGGACGGCTGACCCCGCACCTCTCCCGGACGCGACCAGTCCGGGCCGCTCAACCCAGCAAGAGGTCCGCGGCGCTGCGCAGAGAATCGACCTGCCAGGTCGCCACCGGACTGGGGTCCGCGTCGGCCGGGGCGATCCAGACCGTGTCCATCCCCACCGCGGCGGCACCAACGATGTCGGCGGCATGGTTGTCGCCCACCATCACCACCCGACCGGGGTCCACGCCGGTGCCCAGCAGGTCCAGGGCGGCCCGGAACATGGCGGGATCGGGCTTGGGGGCCGCGACGTCGTCGGAGACGACGACCGCCGAGAACAGGTCGCGCACGCCGGACGCGGCGAGGCGGCCGTGGGCGACGGCCGAGAACCCGTTGGTGACGGCGACGACCGGCACCCGCGCCGCCAGCCGACGCAGCGCGGCGACCGCACCGGGCAGGACCGGACCGGCTCGCCCGAGCCGGTCGAGGTAGTCCGCCGACACGACCGCCGGGTCGTGGCCCAGCCCATGGTGGTCCAGCAGCCGTGCCCAGCGCCGGACCCGCAGTTCCTCCGCCGTGACCGTGCCCCGCTCGAACTCCTGCCACAGGTCGGCGTTGATCGCCGCGTAGACCGGCAGGACGGCCCCCATGTCGGGCAGCCCCAGGCGGGTCGCCGTCCCGGCGAAGGCCTGCCGTTCCGCGGCCGGGTAGTCGAGCACCACCCCGTCGAGGTCACACAGCACCGCCACGTGGTCCACGGCCACTCCCCCGGCTCGGTCGGCGACGGCCCACGGTAACGCCCGTTGGCACCACGGCCGCACCTGGTCGCGCCGCGGCCGGGCCGACCGACCGTAGGCTGGCCCGGCCGGACGACCGGGGGAACGGATGCCGCCACCGCAACAGACCGTCACCTACTCGCTGGCGGTGCAGAACCTGCCCGGGATGCTGACCCGGGTCACCGAGGTGATCGACCGCCACGAGGCGGTGATCGTGGGGTCGGAGCGGACCGACGCCCAGCGCCACGTCATCATCCGGGCGATCAGCGTCGAGGTGGCCGACGACGCGGGTGCCGCGGCCCTGGGCGCGGACCTGCAGGACCTCGACGGCGTGGAGGTCCTGGGCATCTCCGACGACGTGACCGAGGCCCACCTCGGTGGCAAGATCGAGCTGCACAACCGACGACCGGTCGAGACGGCACACGACCTGTCCCTGGTCTACACGCCCGGCGTGGCCAAGATCTGCCGGGCGATCGCGGCCGACCCCGTCGAGGCCTACCGGCTGACCATCAAGTCCAACGCCGTGGCCGTGGTCACCGACGGCTCGGCGGTCCTCGGCCTGGGCGACATCGGCCCACTGGCGTCGCTGCCGGTGATGGAGGGCAAGGCGATGCTGCTGAAGTCCTTCGGCGACGTCGACGCCTATCCGTTGCTCGTCGACGAGCAGGATCCCGACACCTTCGTCGACACGGTGGTCCGGGTCGCGTCCGGCTTCGGCGGCATCAACCTCGAGGACATCTCGGCGCCACGCTGCTTCGAGATCGAGGGCAAGCTGCGTCGGCGGCTGGACATCCCGGTCTTCCACGACGACCAGCACGGCACCGCCGTGGTCGCACTGGCGGCGCTGGTCAACGCCGCCCGGGTCGTGGACAAGGACCTGGCGGACCTGCGGGTGGTCGTCCAGGGCATCGGCGCCGCCGGCGTGGCGATCGCCAACCTGCTGGCCGCCGCAGGGGTGACCGACCTGGTCGGTGTCGACCGGGACGGGATCATCGAGCCGAAGCGCAAGCAGGGCATGGACCCGATCCGTCGTCGGTTGGCAAAGCAGTCCAACCCACGCGGGCTGCGTGGCGACCAAGGCGTCGCGCTGGACGGCGCCGACGTCTTCATCGGGGTGTCGGGCCCCGAGTCCCTGCCACTGGAGAACGTGGCCCGGATGGCGCGGGACCCGATCGTCTTCGCCATGGCCAACCCCGTGCCCGAGCTGCACCCGGACCTGGCCGAGGGTCACGTGGCGGTCATGGCGACCGGGCGCTCGGACTTCCCGAACCAGATCAACAACGTGCTCTGCTTCCCCGGGATCTTCCGGGGGCTGCTCGACGCGGCGGCGACCAAGGTCACCGACCGGATGAAGATCGCCGCCGCCGAGGCGATCGCAGGAATCGTCGGCGACGACCTGGCGGCGGACCACGTCGTGCCGTCACCGTTCGACCGGACGGTCGCCCCGGCGGTCGCCGGCGCGGTCGCCGACGTCGCCCGGGCCGAGGGCCACGTCCGTCCCGGCTCGCGTGGCTCCCTGGAGGAGGAGGCCGCCGCGGCCGCCCACTCCGCTGCCCGGCGCGCCCTGTCCTGACCCGGTGTTCGGCCCGACCGACGCGGATGGGGGCAGCTCAGGCGTTGGGGCGGGCGCGCAGCTCGTCGCGGATCTCGGCCAGGATGGTGGCCTCCTCGGTGCGAGCCTCCTCCTCGACGACCTCCTCGGGGCCCTTCATCCGGTTGTAGGCCTTGACCACGAAGAACAGGGCCAGCGCCACCAGGACGAAGTTGATCACGGTGGTGATGACGGCCCCGACCGAGCCCGCACAGAGCTCGCCGGCCGCGTTCACGATGCCCTCGGCGCCCTCCGTTGGTGCCGCGCAGGCGAAGGTCCCGACGGCGTCGAAGTTGGGCTGGCCGAAGATCAGCCCGATCAGCGGCATCAGCACCCGGTCGACGATGGCCGTGATCACCGGGGTGAAGGCCGCGCCCAGCACGACCGCCACCGCGAGGTCGATCACGTTGCCGCGGTTGATGAAGTCCTTGAACTCCTGGATCATGGCGCACCTCTGTCGTCGTTCGGGGAGCGGGACCTGGCGGGGCCGCCGACGCCCGTGGAGGCTAGTCGAGGGTGCTCGACGACCATGGAGGTACCACGTGGTCGGGGTGGTCGTGCAGCCGTCCCGCGCGTCCAGGCCTCAGCCCGTGAGCGCCGACAGCCACGCGCGCAGCTCCCCGCCCCGGTGGGCCAGGACGTGCGCACTGCGATGGGTGCGTCCGTCCGCCGACCGGGTCCGGGCGACGTGCAGGCCGTGGTCGGCGTGGGGGACCTCCAGCAGGCGGGCCGGACCGCCGAGCGTCGGCAGGTGCGGACGCAGCTCGTCGGGTCCCCCGAACGGGTCGTCCCCGCCCTGCACGACCAGCACCGGCACGGCCACGTCGGGGAAGTGCGCCACGCGCAGCCGGTCGGGACGACCCGGGGGATGCAGCGGGTAGGACACGCACAGCAGCCCGATCGGCTGGGCGTCGTCGTGGTCGAGGTCATGGTCGTGGGTGGGGGCTTCCGCGGCGACCAAGGTGGCCACCCTCCCCCCGTAGGACTTGCCACCGAGCACCCAGCGATGCCCGGGGCGGGTCTCCGCGGCCGCGGCCAGGACCGAGGCCAGGTCTGCCACGCTCGCCTCGGCCCGGGGCGGCGGGCCGGACGCCCGGCGCTGGCGGTACGGGAGGTTGACCCGTCCGACCAGGTGCCCGCCGGCCGCCAGCTCGTCGGCGAGCTCGACCAGGACGTGATCGGTGAGGTCACCCCCGGCGCCGTGGGTCACCAGCACCGCCACGCCCGACGGGTCCGGCGGTTCGTGCCAGCAGACGTCCACGGCGTCGACCGCCGTCGACGGGACGGCCAGCCCCTCGGCCACGACCCGGACCGGCCCCGTCACGTCGGGCTCCGGCTCGTCGCGGTGTCGGCGTCGGCATCGGAGTCGCCGTCGGGAGCCCGACCGCCGGCCTGGTCGGCCACCTCCGTGGGATGCGGACGGCCGTCACCCGCCAGCCCGAGCAGTCTGGCCACGGGCCGACCCGTCAGCCCGTAGACGGCCACCGTGCCGAGGATGACCAGGAACACCGCCGGGACGAGGTCCTCGGCACCCCCCAGCCCGAGCTCCTCCAGACCGGTCCCCATCACCGACGCCGTCGCGGCCGCCACGATCCCGCGCGGCGCCATCCAGCCCACGAACAGGCGCTCCCGCACGTCCAGGTTCGACCCCAGCGAGCAGGCGGCGACCACCAGGGGGCGCAGCAGCAGGACCAGCACCGCGACGACCACGGCGACCAGCCCGACCAGTCCCGCCAGTTCGTCGAGCTCGAGGCGTGCTGCCAGGACGATGAACAGCAGCGATGTCAGCAGCAGGCCCAGGGTCTCCTTGAACCGCGCCACGCGGGTGATCGACACCCACGGCTGGTTGGCCATGGCGACACCCATGACGATCGCCGACATCAGCCCGGCCTCGTGGCGGAGCATGTCCGCGCCGACGAAGGCGGCCATCACCGTGGCCAAGGCCAGCAGGGTGGCGAGGTGCTCGTCGACGGCGTCCCAGCGCATCACCACGACCATGAGTCCGGCCGCGGCCAGGCCGACCAACAGGCCCACGAGCAGGGTCAGGCCGGCCTCGTAGAGCGTCGTCAGTCCCCACTGGCCTCGACCCGCCAACACGGTCTCGTAGACGATCACGGCCAGGGTCGCCCCGATCGCGTCGATGAACACGCCCTCCCACTTCAGGATCGAGTCGACCTGGCCCTGGACGCCGACGTGGCGCAGCAGGGGCAACACGACCGTGGGCCCCGACACGGTCAGGATGGCCCCGAACACCAGCGACACGGGCACCGACATGCCCAGCACCCAGTGGCCGGCGGCGGCACCTCCCACGGCGGTGAACACCACCCCCCACGACAGCAGGCGCCGGACCACGGACGAGACGTCACCACGCAGCTCGCGGAAGTTCAGCAGCAGGCCGCCCTCGAACAGGATCACGGCCACGGCCAGGTCGACGGCGTCGAACAGCCGTGCTCCGAACAGTGCATCGGGTTCGAGCCAGCCCAGCCACCCCCCGGCGGCCATGCCCAGCAGCAGCAGCACCAGGATCGACGGGACGCGCAGCAGCAACGCCAACAACTGTCCGGCCACGGCCAGCACGACGATCAGCGCGATGGCGTCCACATCGGTCCTGGGCGTCGGGGGCGGCGGGCTCCGTGCTGGCGGTCGGGGCGATGGCCCTCGCGAACCCGAGGGTAGGTGCCGCGACTGCCATGGGTCCCCGGGACTAGGGTGACGCCCGTTGGAACCCACGACCGGGAGTGGCGCGATGGCCTATCCGAGGAACCTGCTGACGGCGGACGAGGAGATCATCCACGAGTTCCACGCCCACTGGCGGGTCCTGCTGCCCGCCATCGGCTGGATCGTCCTGCTGCTGGTCGCCGCGGGGCTCGTCGGTCCCCTGGTCGACGACATGTCGATCGGCTCCTGGGCCCTGTCGTCGGCCCTGTGGCTCCTGGCCGTGCTGCTGGGCCTGGCCCTGTCGGTCAAGCCGGTGATCAACTGGCTGTTCACGCAGTACGTGCTGACCACGGAGCGCATCATCGTGCGACGAGGGATCATCTCGCGCAGTGGCGTCGAGATCCCCCTGGAGAACATCAACAACGTCCACTACAGCCAGCGCGCCATCGAGCGCATGCTGGGCTATGGCGACGTGATGCTCGAGTCGGCCGGCGCCACCGGCCAGTCCCGGCTGTCCAACATCCCCGACCCCCAGCAGTTCCAGTCCGAGATCTACTCGGCCCGGGAGGAGCGGATGTTCACGCTCGAGCGCGGCGGCGGTCAGAAACTGGTCGCGGGCGGACCGCGTGACGTCGCCGAGCAGCTGACCCAGCTGGCCGCCCTGCACGATGCCGGCAAGCTGACCGACGAGGAGTTCGCGGCCCAGAAGCAGCGGCTGATGAACGGCTGACGGTCGTCCGGCACGGCCGCGACCGGCGACGGCTCACAGCCCCCGGACGGCGCCCCCGTCGACCCGGACCGCGGTCCCGGTGACGTAGCCACTCATCGGCGACAACAGGAACACCGCGACGGCCGCGAGCTCCGCGGGGTCGCCGATGCGTCGCAACGGGATCGACTCGGCCTGTGCGGCCCACTGCTCGTCGACCGACCGGCCCTCCTCGCGGGCTCGAGTCTCGACCAGCTCCGCCAGCCGATCGGTGGCGAACCGGCCGGGCAGGAGCGCGTTGACCCGGATGCCGTCCGGACCGACCTCGTCCGCCAGTGACTTGGCGTAGGCCCACACCCCCGGACGGGCGACGTTGGACGCGGCGATGCCGGCGATCGGCTCGACCGACGACGTCGAGGTGAGCACCACCAGGCTGGCCCCGGAGCCGACGCGTCCCGCCAGGTGGTGGAGCAGGCGGATCGGGCCGACCGTCGCGACGTCCAGGCCGTCCGCGAGTCCTTCCACGTCCAGCCCGAGGGCCGAGGACGCCGGCGGGCCCCCGTGGGACACGAACGCCCCGTCGAGCCGACCGAAGGCCTCCTCGGCCGCGTCGGCGAGCCGCCGTGGCGTCGCCGGGTCGGTGATGTCGGCGGTCACGCCGACCGCCCCGTCACCCAGTTCCTGGGCAACCGACGCCACGTCGGCGGCGGTCCGCGACGAGACGACCACCCGGGCGCCCTCGGCCACCAGGGCCGTGGCGACCGCCCGGCCCAGCCCGGACGTCGAACCCGTCGTCACGTACACGCGGTCGTGCAGGTCGAGGTCCACGCGGGCGAGCCTTCGTCGAGTTGGTCACGGGGGGGACCTACGATAGTTCAGGCTTCCTGCGGCGCCCCGACGCAACTCCCGGGTCGCCCGGAACACCACGTGTCGTGGCGGGCGTTGGCCCGTGCGACCCGACCTCGATCCGACCACCATCGGCCAAGGACCTGCATGCCCCCCGGAACCGGATTCGGCGCCTGGCGCCTCCGCGGCCTGGGCGATCCCGACGACCTCGGTGATCGCCCGGTCGACCGTGAGACCGTGCGCCGGGCGTGGGGACTGGCACGACCGTTCCGTCGTCGCCTCGCCGGCTACGTCGCGATCATCGTCACCGCCTCGGCGCTGGGGGCGTTGCCGCCACTGCTGATCCGCACGATCCTCGACGAGGCGATCCCGCAGGGCCGGATGGGGCTGCTCTGGGCGATCGCGGGAACCATGGTGGCCGTGGCCGTGGGCGTGGCGGGCCTGAGCCTCGTCGAGCGCTGGCTGTCATCCAGCATCGGTGAGCGGTTCATCCTGCGCCTGCGGGTCCTGCTCTACGAGCACGTCCAGCGGATGCCGCTGGCGTTCTTCACCCGCACCCAGACGGGCGCCCTGATCACGCGGCTCAACAACGACGTGATCGGTGCCCAGCGGGCCCTGACCGGCACGCTTGGCGGCGTGATCGACAACGTCATCTCGGTCGGGGTCACGCTGGTGGCGATGCTGCTGCTGGACTGGCAGATCACCCTGCTCGCCCTGGTGCTCCTCCCCCTGTTCGTGGTCCCGGCCCGGATCGTGGGACGACGTCTCCAGGAGATGTCACGCGAGTCGATGGCGCTCAACGCCGACATGAACTCGGTCATGACCGAGCGCTTCAACGTGTCGGGTGCCCTGCTGGTCAAGCTGTTCGGACGTGGCACCCGCGAGGTCGAGGTGTTCTCCGACAAGGCGGGCCGCGTCGCCGACATCGGGGTCCGCCAGGCCCTGCACGGGCGGATGCTGTTCGCCTCGCTGGGGCTGGTCGGGTCGCTGGCGACGGCGCTGGTCTACCTGCTCGGAGGCCGCCAGGTCATCTCCGGCAGCCTCGAGACCGGCACGGTCGTCGCGCTCGCGCTGTACGTCACGCAGCTGTACGGCCCGCTGGCACAGCTGTCCAACGCCCGGGTCGACCTCATGACCGCGCTGGTGAGCTTCGAGCGGGTGTTCGAGGTCCTCGACCTGCCGCCGGCCATCACCGAGCCCGACGACGCCACGTCCCTGCCCGACCCACGCGGCGACGTCGCCCTGCACGACGTGTCGTTCCGCTACCCGGCCGCCCAGGGCAGCAGCCTGGCGTCGTTGGAGGGCATGCAGCCGACCCATGGGCTGGACGCGTCGGACTGGATCCTGTCCGACGTCGACGTCACCGCCCCGCGCGGCACGATGACTGCCCTGGTCGGGCCGTCGGGCGCCGGCAAGACGACCCTGGCCATGCTGCTGCCCCGCATCCACGACGTGACCGAGGGCTCGGTCACGATCGACGGCGTCGACGTGCGTGACCTGTCGTTCGACGACCTGTCGCACGCCGTGGGTGTCGTGACGCAGGACCCCCACCTGTTCCACGACTCGATCGCCAACAACCTTCGCTACGCCGCCCCCGACGCCACGGACGCCCAGCTCGAGGCGGCATGCCGCGCGGCACGGATCCACGACGTGATCGCACGCCTGCCCGACGGCTACGACACGATCGTGGGCGAACGTGGCCATCGGCTGTCCGGTGGCGAGAAGCAGCGCGTCGCGATCGCGCGGGTGATCCTCAAGGACCCGGCGGTCGTGGTCCTCGACGAGGCCACGGCCCACCTTGACTCGGAGTCCGAGCGGCATGTCCAGGCAGCGCTGGCCGACGTGCTGGACGACCGGACCTCGTTCGTGATCGCCCATCGGCTGTCGACCATCGTCGACGCCGACCAGATCCTGGTGCTCGACGACCACCGGATCGTCGAGCGCGGCACCCACGCCGAGCTGGTCGCCAAGCAGGGCATCTACGCCGAGCTCGCCCGCACCCAGCTCGCCGCCGCCTAGATCTGCTTCCCCCGGTATCAGGTGCGGGACTGACCGCCTCTGGGACGGCGAGCGGGTGTCGCCGGAAACTGGGGCTGGTGCTCGCTCGTGCCGAGAGGCATGATGAACTCGCGAACACCAGACAAGGGGCAGTGCCATGGATGACCAGGACTACGTCGTACTCGACCTCGACGTCGGCGAGACGCCGACCCGCGGTGACGGTGAGGGACCGGGAGAGATCGAGGTCACCCGCGCCCGCCTGTCCGACGCCGAGGCAGCAGACGCCCGGCGCCGGTCCGACCGGATCGTCGCACCGACCATGCCACTCACGCTCATCGAGCCGATGACGTCCGACGCCCCGCTGGAGGCCACGGCGGGCCCGACCTGGGGTGTCCAGGCGGTCGGCGCGGTCGGCTCGTCGATGACCGGAGACGGGGTCACCGTCGCGGTGCTCGACACCGGCATCGACGCCGACCACCCGGCCTTCACCGGCATGGACGTCGTCGAGCGCGACTTCACGGGGAGCGGCAACGGCGACGACCACGGCCACGGCACCCACTGCGCCGGCACGATCGCCGGGCGTGACGTCGACGGCACCAGGATCGGGGTGGCACCGGGAACGTCGCGCCTGCTGGCCGGCAAGGTGCTCGGCGCCGGTGGCGGCGGGACCGACACGGTCGCCGACGCCATCCAGTGGTCGGTGGACGAGGGCGCGGTCGTGATCTCGATGTCGCTGGGCATCGACTTCCCCGGCTTCGTTGCCAGCCAGGTGGCCCGGGGCATCCCGGTCCAGCCGGCCACGTCCATCGCCCTGGCCGCGTACCGGGACAACCTGCGGCTGCTCGAGGCCTTGGCGTCCTACGTCGGGGCCCAGTTCCGCTTCGGCCAGTCCGGCATCCTGGTGGCCGCCGCCGGCAACGAGAGCCGCCGCTCCTCCGCGCCGGCCTACACCATCGACGTCGCCCCGCCCGCCTCGTCGCGCGGCTTCCTCTCGGTCGCCGCACTGGGCCAGGAGGACGACGGCGACCTGTCGGTCGCGTACTTCTCCAACACCGGCGCGATGGTCGCCGGACCCGGCGTCGACGTCGTGTCGGCCCGTGCAGGTGGCGGGCTGACGAGCATGAGCGGCACCAGCATGGCGACGCCACACGTGTCCGGCGTCGCCGCGCTGTGGGCTCAGCAGCTGCTGGCCGAGAACGGCGAGATCGACCCGGACCTCCTCACCGACCGGATCGTCGGCACGGCCCGGCCGATCGACGGGATCGACGTCGTCGACGCCGGCGCCGGCCTGGTGACCGCGCCCGACTGAGCCGCTGGCCGAGCGGTCCGACCGTTCGGCTCGGCCGGGCGGCGGCGGTGTCGGACCGCGGCCCCGCGTGCAGCGGGGTCCGCGGGCCGGCAACCTTCGGAGCATGCCACCTCCTGCGTCCCACCCGTCCCGGTCCGGGCGGCTCGCGCTCCCCATCGACGACGTCCTGGACGACCTCGAAGACGCCGGACCGACGGTGATCGTCGAGGCCCCACCCGGTGCCGGCAAGACCACCCGGGTGCCCCCACGGCTCCTCGACCTGGTCGACGGACGCATCGTCGTCCTCGAACCACGCCGGGTCGCCGCCCGCGCCGCGGCCGCCCGCATGGCCGACGAGGCCGGGGACCGAGTCGGCGGACTGGTCGGCGTCACCACGCGGGACGATCGACGCACGTCACGCGACACCCGCATCGAGGTCGTCACCGAGGGCGTGCTGGTCAACCGCCTGCAGCGTGACCCCGGACTGCGTGGGGTGGGCGCGGTCGTCCTGGACGAGTTCCACGAGCGGTCGCTGGACGCCGACCTCGCCCTGGCCTTCACCCGCGAGGTGCAGGCCCTGCGCGACGACCTGTGGGTGGTGGTGATGTCGGCCACCCTCGACCAGGAGCGCCTCCGCACGGCCCTGCCCGACGCGACGGCGGTCTCCGCCCCCGGACGCCGGTTCGACGTCGGCATCACGCACCGCCCGCGGGCGGTCACGACCGACCTGGAGGTCGCGGTCGCGGAGACCGTCGACCTGGCCCTGCACGAGACCGACGGCAACGTGCTCGTCTTCGTCCCGGGGATGCGCGAGATCCGCCGGTCGATCCGGGCCATCAGGGCCGGCGACCGGGTCGACGTGGTCGGCCTGCACGGATCGATGGGGCGGCGCGCCCAGGACGACGCCCTGCGGCCCACCGGTCCCGGACGACGACGGGTCATCGTCGCGACCGACGTCGCCGAGTCGTCCCTGACCGTCCCGGACGTGACCGCGGTCGTCGACTCCGGGCTGGTTCGCCAGCCCCAGCTGCACCCGGCCACCGGGTTGACCCGGCTGGTCACGGTCCCGACCTCGCGGGCCTCCGAGGACCAGCGCACCGGCCGCGCCGGCCGCGTCCGCCCCGGTCACTGCTGGCGGCTCTACTCGGCCACGGCGCCACGGGATCCCCACCCCACCCCGGAGATCGCCACGACCGACCTCACCGGCATGGCACTGCAGGTGGCCAACTGGGGCGCCAGCGTCGACGAGCTACTCCTGCTGGACCGCCCGTCACCGGACACGTGGTCGTCGGCGCTGCGCAGCCTGCGCGACCTCGGCGCGGTCGACGACCGGGGGGACGGCACTGCCACGATCACCGCGCACGGACGTCGGCTGGTTCGCATGCCGACCGATCCGCGACTGGCCCACGTGCTGGTGGAGGCGGACCGACACGGCCGACTGGACGACGTCGCCCGCGCCGTCGCCGTGCTGAGCGAGGGCGACCCGTCCGACGCGCGCCACGCCGACCTGGCCGCGCGACTGGAGCTGCTGGCACGGGGCGAGGGTCGTCACCGCCGGTGGACACGCGAGGCGACCAGGCTCGCCCGCGCGACGCGCCGTGGCCGCCCGGACGGCTGGCACCCCGCCGCCGAGGACGCCTCTGTCGGGGCGCTGCTCGCGACCGGGTTCCCCCGTCGGATCGGCCACGCCCGTCGACGCGGGCAGTTCACCCTGGCCAGCGGGCGCGGGGCGTTCGTCCCCGACCACGACCCGCTCGCCACCGCCGAGTTCGTCGTCGCCCTCGACGTCGACGACCGCGGCACCGATGGGCGAATCCGCCTCGGGGCGCCGGTCACCCGCCAGGAGCTGGAGGCGGTGCTGGGCGATCGCCTGGAGCGGACGACCACCGCGACGTGGGACACCGACCGACGCGACGTCGTGGCCACCGCCACCACCGGGTTCGGTGCCGTCGTCCTGGGCCGCGTGCCCGCCGAGGTGCCCATCGCGGCGCGCCAGGCCGCCCTCCTCGACGGTGTCCGTCAGCAGGGGCTGGACCTGCTGGGGTGGGACCGTCCCCTGCGGCAACTGTGCCGCCGGGCGGCCCACGTGGCCACCGCCGGGGGCGTCGACCTGCCGGCCATGGACGATCGCGCGCTGCTCGCCGACCTCGACGACTGGCTCGCACCGTTCCTGGCGTCGGCCCGCACCCGCGCCGACCTTGCCAGGGTCCCGCTGCGTGCCGCGCTGGAGCACCGGCTCGGCCGGGACGGGCTGGCGGTCCTGGACCGCGAGGCCCCCACCCACGTCCGCGTGCCGTCCGGCCGCTCGGTGGCCGTGGACTACGACGACGAACGCGGCCCGGCGATCCGCGTGAAGCTCCAGGAGATGTTCGGCACCACCCGGGTCCCCCGGGTCGCCGGCGAGCCGGTGGTGGTCATCATGGAGTCCCCCGCGGGTCGACCGCTGCAGATCACCCGCGACCTCACCACCTTCTGGGCCGACGGCTACCCGGGCGTGCGCGCCGACATGCGCGGCCGCTACCCCAAGCACCCCTGGCCCGAGAACCCCCTCACCGCCACCCCGACCCGCCGAACCAAGCGCTGACTCCAACCCGCTGGACGTTCGAGCGGGTGCAAAACCGAGCGCGAACCGCACCGAACCGCACCCACTCACCTGTGTCTCCCGCAGCAAGCCCGAAGCGGGTGCAAAACCGAGCGCGAACCGCACCGAACCGCACCCACTCACCTGTGTCTCCCGCAGCAAGCCCGAAGCGGGTGCAACACCGAGCGCGAACCGCACCCACGTGCACCCACTCACCTGTGTCTCCCGCAGCAAGCCCGAAGCGGGTGCAACACCGAGCGCGAACCGCACCGAACCGCACCCACTCGGGGGACGGGGAGGTGGTGGCGCGGCCTTCAGGAGCGGGGGTTGGTTGGCATCGGCGAGCTGGTCGGGCACCCTCGCCCCATGATTCCCCTGCTCGCCGTCATCGGCGTCGGAGTGGTGGCCCTGTGGCCGCGACTGCGCACGTCCTTCGCCTCGACCCCACCCGACCAGGCGTGGGACCACTTCCTGGTGGCCAGCGGGCTGCGGCCGGTGCCGGTCAGCATGGCCGACGTCCAGGCGGTGGCCGAGCGTGCCGGGGTGCCGACCGAGCTGCTCGACCGGGCGGCGCTGGGCCGTGTCGACGGCGACCTCGCGCTGGCAGCCCCGTTGACCAACGGCCGCGTGCTGGTCGGTGTCCGTCGCGACGGGCCGGTCGCACGCGAGCGGGGCCTGGTCGTGCGTGACGGCTGGCAGCTGCACCTGCTGGAGGGCCCCGTCGACGCGGCCTGGTCACGCACGCCACTGACGAACGCTGGTCGGGCGACCCGCCGCTGACACGCCCGGCGTCGGGACGGTCAGCACGACGCCCACGAGCCGGCGTCGGTCGGGCAGCGACCTAGATGAACTTGTCGATCACGGCCGTGGCGGCGGACTGGGCCCGCTCGACCAGGCCGCGCTCCTCCCACCACTCCTCGTCGACCTCGATGCAGCGTTCCCGGTCCGCGGCGAAGTCGCGGTCGAGGATGTCGACGAGGTCGCGGTCCAGCGCGATCAGGTCGATCTCCTCGTCGTGGCGGATCGACCGGTCGTTGTAGTTGGACGACCCGACATCGGCGATGAGTCCGTCCACGGTCAGGATCTTGGCGTGGAGCATCGTGGGCTCGTAGGACCACAGCGTGACGCCGGCCTCGAGCAGTTCCGGGTAGGCGCGCTCGCCGTTGGCCTGCGGCAGCCGCTTGTCGATGTTGGTCCCCGGGAACATGACCTGCACGTCCACGCCCCGCTCGGCGGCGCGGACCAGCCACGTCACCATGTCCTCGCTGGGCGAGAAGTAGGCCGTCGTGAGGCGGATCTTCTCGGTGGCGAGTTCCAGCAGGACGCGCTTGACCAGTGACACGGCCGACTCGGAGACCTCGGACTCGCCCAGGATCACCATCGCGCGACTGTCGCCACTGGTGTCCTGCGGCGGGAACGTGTCGTGCGGGGTGACCAGCGGATGCCCACTGGGCGCCCAGTCGTCGATGAACCCGGCGCGGATCGTGTCGACGCACGGGCCGGTCACGCGGAAGTGCGAGTCGCGCCACTCGTCGGGGTTGCGGGCGTCGCCGTCCCACTCCTCGGCGATGCCGACCCCACCGACGAACGCCAGGGTCTCGTCGATCACGCAGATCTTGCGGTGGGTGCGCTTGCCGATCCCGACCAGCTCCTCGGCGTCGGCGGCCGGTGGTCGGAACCAGTGCACCTGCACACCAGCGTCCTCCAGCGAGTCGACCAGGTCGCGGTCCATCGACATCGCCCCGAAGAAGTCCAGGATGACACGCACGCGCAGTCCTTCGCGTGCTCGGGCCTCGAGGGTCTTGCCGATGACCTGGGCCGGTCGACCGGTCCAGTAGACGAAGGTCAGCAGGTCGATCGAGCGCTCGGCGTTGCGCATCGCCTTCACCATCTCGGGGAAGATCTGGTCGCCGTTGCGCAGACGAGTGATCGTGTGACCCGTGGGCATCGGGGTGCCGAGCAGCGTCTCGAGACGACGAGCGATGGTGGCGTCGGGATGGTCGGGCATGACAACTGGCTCCGGGCGTGGCGTGGCGGACACGACCCTATCCGCCCGTCCGCGCCCCCGGCCGTCGGTCCGTACCCCATCGGTGCGGCCTCCTATCCTCGTGCAACATGCCGACCCGTCCCCGGTGCCCGGGGTCCGCCGTCCAGCGGAGCGGGAGCGAGTCCGGCCGGTGCCAGCCGTGCACCGACACGACCCGAGGACGGGTCCGGCCCGGGACGATCCGGGGCGGCCGTTCGTCACGCACGAGACGTCAAAGGCGCGACGTGAGCGACCCCATGATCCGGCTCGACGACGTCACCAAGTCGTTCCCCGGGACCTCCGAACCCGCCGTGGACGGCCTGAGCCTGCCGATCGCCGCCGGCGAGATCGTCACGCTGGTCGGCCCGTCCGGCTGCGGCAAGACGACCACCCTCAAGATGATCAACCGGATCATCGAGCCGACCTCCGGGACGATCACCGTCGACGGCGAGGACGTGCGGTCCCGGCCGGCGCACGAGTTGCGTCGGGGCATCGGCTACGTGATCCAGCAGATCGGGCTGCTGCCCCACAAGACGATCGAGGACAACGTCACCACGGTCCCCCGCCTGCTGGGGTGGGACGACCAGCGCCAGTCGGACCGGGCGCACGAGCTGATGGAGTTGATGGACCTGGACCAGTCGATGCTGTCGCGGTACCCGTCCGAGCTGTCGGGCGGCCAGCGCCAGCGCGTCGGGGTCGCCCGTGCACTCGCCGCCGACCCACCCGTCCTGCTGATGGACGAGCCGTTCGGCGCGGTGGACCCGATCGTGCGGCGGCGCCTCCAGGAGCAGTTGCTCGGCCTGCAGGAGGAGCTCGGCAAGACGATCGTCTTCGTCACCCACGACATCGACGAGGCCATCGCGCTGGGTGATCGGGTGGCGATCCTCAACGTCGGGGGCCACCTCGCCCAGTACGCGACGCCGACCGAGCTGCTGTCGAACCCGGCCGACGACTTCGTGGTCGACTTCCTCGGCGACGAGCGCGCACTGCGTCGCCTGTCGCTGCTGCACGTGGCGGACCTGGAGCTGGCGGAGGGTCCGGTGGTCGCGGCCAACGCCTCCGCGGCCGACGCCCGCGCGGCCGCCGACGACTACGACGCGAACTGGGTCGGCGTGACCGACGACGAGCGCCTGCGTGGCTGGCTGTGGACCTCCGAACTGGTCGACGGGAAGTCCGCCGGGGACCACGACACCCGGGACTTCCGGGTCTGGATCCGACCCGAGGACTCCCTGCGCACGGCACTGGACGCCATCGTGTCGTCCCGCAACAACGTCGCCGTCGTGTCGGACGGACAGTCCTACCACGGCATGCTGTTCGTCGAGCAGGTCACCGCGGAGCTGCTGGCATGACCAGCGTCGCCGCCGTCCTGGCCCAGCAGGGCAGCTTCCTGGACTGGGAGTGGATCAGCGCCAACACCGACCTGATCTGGGCCCAGACGGTGCAGCACGTCGTGCTGACGGTGGTGTCGGTCGTGGTCGGGATCGTGCTGTCGCTCCTGCTCGCCCTGCTGGCGGTGCGTTGGCGATGGCTGACCGGACCGATCCTGGCCTTCGGCGGGATCCTGTACTCCGTGCCGTCACTGGCGGCGTTCGCCCTGTTGGTGCCGTTCTTCGGGATCACCGCCACCACCGCGGTGATCGCGCTGACGACCTACACCGTGCTGATCCTGGTCCGCAACATCCTGATCGGGCTGGACGGCGTCCCGGCCGACGTCGTCGAGGCGGCCCGTGGCCAGGGCTACACCGACCGCCAGGTGTTGTGGAAGGTGCAGCTGCCGCTGGCGACGCCGGTCATCATCGCCGGGGTCCGGGTCGCAACGGTGACCGTGATCGGGTTGGTGACCGTGACGGCGCTGATCGGCCTGGGCGGACTGGGCGACCTGATCCTCACCGGGTTCCGGCTGCTGCCACCGCTGCCGGTGATGGTCACCACGGGCACCGTCCTGTCGGTCGTGCTCGCGGTCGTGTTCGACCTGTCACTGGTCGGCCTGCAACGCGTGCTCACACCCTGGACCCGACGAGGAGCAGACTGATGCTGGAACTCCTCGACATGGTCCAGGCCTTCCTGGCCGAGCCGAACCGGTGGAGCTTCACCGAGCCGGCCGGGATCCCCTACCGGCTGGTGGAGCACCTGTGGACCACCGCGGTGGCGATGGTCATCGCCGCCGTCCTGGCCCTGCCGCCGGCGATGTGGCTGGCACACGAGCGTCGCGGCGAGGCCATCGCCGGGGCCCTGGTCAACATCGGTCGGGCGATCCCGTCCTTCGGGCTGATCGTCGTGTTCGTCCTGTTCGCGATCGAGCGGGGCAACTCCGGCCAGTTCTGGCCGCTGGTGCTCGCGCTGGTCGCCCTGGCGATCCCGCCGATCTTCACCAACGCCTACACCGGGATCTTCTCCGTGGACCCCGACCTGGTCGAGGCGGCCCGCGGCCAGGGCATGAGCGGTGGGCAGGTGTTCCGCCAGGTCGAGCTGCCGCTGGGCACGGCCGTGGTGCTGACCGGCCTGCGGATCTCGCTGGTGCAGGTGCTGGCCACCGTGGGCATCGGCGCGATCGTGACGTCTGGGGGCGGGCTGGGTCGCTACGTCGTCGACGGGTTCGCGATCGGCGTCAACGGCTACGGCGAGGTCTTCACCGGTGCGGTCCTGCTCGCCGGACTGGTGCTGGCCGTGGAGTGGGTGTTCGAGTGGCTGCAACGACGGCTGCTGCCGACCGGCCTGCAGGTCGAGACCGATCCGGATGCCGGCATGACCGCCGTCGGGGGCGCCTGAGCGACACCGTCGCGACACCCGTGGTGTGCGCACGCCGCACGGTCCGGGGTTCACCCCGACCGGGCGGGGAACGATCGCGGTCGTTGGGTCGTTCGCCGCCACGCGGGGCGACCACCTCCCACTCCGACAAGGACGATGTTCCATGCGCACCTCTCGACTGCTCGTCGGGCTCGCCGGTCTCGGCCTGGCCCTGACCGCCTGCGGTGGCGTCAACGACGCCGGAACCGACGATGCCGCGACGGACGCTGCCACCGAGGCATCCGCACCCGCCTCCGACGCTCCCGCCTCCGAGGACGGTGGAGGCGGCGGCACGGTCACCGTCGGCGGGTTCAACTTCCCGGAGTCGACCATCCTGGGCGAGATCTACGCACAGGCACTGGAGGGAGCCGGGCTCGAGGTGAACCGCCAGCTCGACGCCGGTACGCGCGAGATCCTGCTGCCCGAGATGCAGGCCGGCAACGTCGACATCATCCCGGAGTACGTCGGCTCGCTGATCGCGACCGGCTACGGCGAGACCCCCGAGACCGACCCCGAGGCCGCGCTGGAGCAGGCGCGGGAGGTCGTCTCCGCTGACGACCTCGCACTGCTCGAGCCCGCCGAGGCCCAGGACAAGAACGTGTTCGTGTCGACCACCGCGTGGGCCGAAGAGAACGGTGTCACCGGCCTGGCCGACCTGGCCGACGCCGGCGACGTGACCCTGGCCGGTGGCCCCGAGTGCGAGGACCGCGAGACCTGCTTCGCCGGACTGTCGAGTGTCTACGGGCTCGACAACGTCTCGTTCACGACCATCCAGGAGAAGTCGCCCCGGCTGGCCGCACTCGAGTCCGACCAGGTCCAGATGATCCTGCTGTTCTCCACCGACCCGGTGTTCGAGGACGGCACCCTGACCATCCTCGAGGACCCCGAGAACCTCAGCCCGCCCGAGAACGTCGTCCCGCTGGTCCGCCAAGAGACGCTGGACGCGTCGCCGGAGATCGAGGAGACCCTCAACGAGGTGTCGTCGATGCTGACCACCGAAGGCCTCACCAGCCTCAACGCCCAGGCGTCCCAGGGTGAGCAGCCCGCGGACATCGCCGCCGGGTGGCTCGAGGAGAACATGGGCGGCTGACACGCTTCCCCACACATGACCGAGGGCCCGCCGGAAACGGCGGGCCCTCGCTCGTGTCGCGCGACGTTCAGTCCTCGTCGGGCGACTCGGTCGTCGAGGTGTCGGTGGCGACGTTCGCAGGAGCCGCCGGAGCGGACGGCTCGGGCTCGGGCGACTCGGTCGTCGAGGTGTCGGTGACGTCGTCCGCAGGGGCCGCCGGCTGGTCCGGGGCAGGGCTCGCCGACGGGCTCTCGTCCGGCGCCGCCTCCTTCTCCGCGACCGGCTGGTCTGCGTCCACCTCGGCCTCCGCCGAACCCGCCGGATCCTCGTCCGAACCGTCCGACTGGTCGTCGGACGGTGCGTCCGCGACAGTCGCCTCGGGCTGCGGTGCGGCAGTCTCCTGGGCCCTGTCCTGCACCTGCGTGTCAGGAGCGTCACCTGTTGGTGCGGCGGTCTGGTCGGCCGCGTCCTGCACCTGCGTGTCAGGAGCGCCACCCGTTGGTGCGGCGGGCGTGTCGGGTGCGCTCTCGACCTTCTGGTCGGATGATGCTGCGCTCCGGCGTTGTTCGACGATGGCGTTGGCCTCGGCGATCTCGGTGTCGGGGTCGGCGTCGGGCAGGCGGCGCTGGGTCTCGCCGGAGGCCCAGGCGATCGCCTTGTCGTGGCGCTCGTCGGCCTCGATGCCGGCAGCGACCATGGCGTCGCGGACGGCCGTGGCGGGCTCGAGTCGACCCGTGCGGGCGAAGGCCCACAGCAGCTCGCGATAGGTGGGCTCGTCGACGGTCACGCCGGCGCCGGCGAGCAGTTCGAGCAACGCCTGCGACTGGTCGAGCCGGTTGGCCTTGGTCAGGGCGGTGACCAGCCGGGACGCGTCGGAGACGGTCGGCGTGATCTTGGCCGACACCATCTCCTTGACCAGTGCCACGACCGTGTCGAAGTGCTTGGCCCGGGCGTGCGCGGCCAGCAGCGAACCCCAGTGCTGGCCCTTGGTGAGGGTCTTGGAGACCCGCAGGCGACGCAGCAGTCGGACGGCGTCGTCCAGGCGGTTGGCCCGCACCAGCGCCTCGACCAGGTCGGCGCCCCGGCGCCGGTCGGGGGTGAGGCCCGCGGCGATGGTCTCGTCGTACAGCGACAGGGCGAGGTCGACGTCCTTGCTGCGCAGCACGACCGCGACCAGTGCTGCCACCTTGGACGGTGGCGGCGGCACGCCCAGCATGATCATCCAGTCCAGTGCCGCGATCGCCAGCGTGGCGTTCTTGCGATCCAGTGCGAGGCCCATCATGGCCTCGAGGTTGCCGCCGGACGGGATCGCGTCCTCGGACAGTGCCAGGGCCTCGGCCCAGGTCTTCTGCAGGTCGCCGCCCTCGATCACCGACGCCAGGAGCTGGTTGCGGTGGTGGCTCGAGACCTTGCCACCGGCCTCGGCCAGCATCCGCATGGCGGCCTGCGCCGACTCGCGGTCACCGCGCTTGGCGTGGCCGTCGACCAGCGCGGACCGGGCCTCGTTGTCGACCGCGATCCCGGCCTCGGTCAGCGTGGCCAGCAGTTGCTCGCCCCGGTCGGGGTGCCCGGCCTCGGCCATCATCGTGACCAGCCGCGTGGCGACCTGGGTCGACGGGCCGGCGCCGACGTCGACCTGGTGGGCGACGTAGGACTCGGCGTCCCGGATGGCCTTGCGATCGAGGATGTCGTCGAGCAGCGGCGTGTAGTCGGCCGGCTGCGCGGCGACCCCGACCCGCGACATGCGGTGCAGCAGCCCCCGCGCCTCGCCCAACTGGCCGGTGCGGACCCGCAGGCCGAACAGGCGTGGCAGCAGCCGGTCGGGGGTCGGCACCTCGCGACCGAGGTCGTCGAGCCGCTCCATGGCACCCGGGACGCCGGTGCGTGCCCGTGCCAGCGCGATCTGCCACGTGACGTCGGCGTCGCGCTCGATGCCGAGTTCCGCCATCTGGTCGAGGACGGTCGCCGCGCCGTCGAAGTCGTTGGCGGCGAGGTGCGCCTCGAGGTAGAGCCGGTAGTGGCGCGAGTTGCGCGGGACGTCGCGCTCCTCCATCGACGCCCACACCTGGCGGGCCATGCGCAGGTCGCTGGAGAAGCGCTGCAGGGCCTGGGTGTAGCGGTCCTCGGCGGGCTCCGGCTGGGGCTGGGGATCCGGCTCGGGTGCCGGGACGCGGCTGGCGGGTGTCCGGTCGGCCGGCGGCGTGGACGCCTCGGCCGACGGCGACGGTGACGGTGCGGGCTGCGTTGGCTCGGTCGTGGGCGCGTCGGTGGGGCGGGACGGGTCGGACATGCGTACGGATCCTTGAACGGTGCACGGGAGACCGTCCGTGCCCGGATCGACCGGCCATCGGCCGACAGGTGCCCACGGTAGTCCCCGCCACCCGGGGGGGCCGACCTCCCGGCAGGTGTCACCGGTCCGACCGATGTCGCGGGACCATCGAGTCGAGGACGCGTGCTGTCCGGGTCCGTTCGTAGCGTGCCGACTCACCACCACCGACGAACTCCCGGAGGACCCCATGTCCCAGCTCGACCGCTTCATCCCCGGCGTGCCCTGCTGGGTCGAGGCCCACCAGCCCGACCCCGTGGCCGCCGGGACCTTCTACGCCGGCCTGTTCGGGTGGGACTGCAAGGACACCATGCCCGCGGACAGTCCGGACCCGTACCTGGTGGCCCGGCTCGACGGGCGGGACGTCGCCGCGATCGGCCCGGTGCCGGAGTGGCACGGCTCGGGTCCGACCTGGATCACCTACGTCCGCGTCGCCACCGTCGACGACGCCGTCGCCCGAGCGGTCGAGGCCGGCGGGCGCGTGCTGTCCGAGGCCTCCGATGTCGGCGACTCCGGCCGGATGGCGGCGTTCGCCGACCCGGAGGGGGCGGTCCTGTGCGTGTGGGAGGCCGCCCGGTTCCCCGGGGCCGAGGCGGTCAACGAGCACGGCGCCGTCATCTTCAACGACCTGGCCACCCCTGACCTCGCCGGCGCCGAGGCGTTCTACGGCGCCGTGTTCGGTTGGGGGCTGCTCGGCATGGGCGACGGGGCGATGTGGGTCCTGCCCGGCTACGGCGACCACCTCGAACAGCTCCGGCCGGGGACGCTGGACGGCCTGGACGACGGGGGCACACCGGCCGGCTACGAGAACGTGGTCGCCAGCGTCCGGACGATCCCTGACGACCCCGACGACGGGTCGGCGGGCTGGGGCGTCACGTTCGGTGTCGACGACACGGACGCGATCGCGGCCCGGGCCGAGGAACTGGGTGGCACGGTCCTGCAACCACCGATGGACCTGCCGTGGGTGCGGATGTGCGTGATCGCCGATCCGCAGGGTGCGGTCTTCACCGCCAGCCAGTACGTGCCCGACAACGCCCCGGAGGCCGGCGTGGGCTGAGACCGTCCCGGGGGCGGCTCCGGCCGCCCCGACCTCGGCTACAGGAGGTGTTCGAGGCCGACGACCAGCGGGGCGTCGAGGTCGGCGACGGCCCGGACGGCCAGCACCACGCCCGGCATGAACGACGACCGGTCGATCGAGTCGTGCCGGATGGTCAGGGTCTCGCCGACCCCGCCCGCCACGACCTCCTGGTGGGCGACGAGCCCGGGCAGGCGCACGGCGTGGACCGGCACGCCGCGGTGGGTGAAGCCACGCGCGCCGGGGTGGCGGTCGTCACCCCCGACCGGCTCGACGTCGGTCGTGCGTGCGTCGGCCACCATGTCCGCGGTGCGCAGGGCGGTCCCCGACGGGGCATCGACCTTGCCGTCGTGGTGACGCTCGATGATCTCGATGTCGGGGAGGTGCCGAGCGGCCTCCGCGGCGAACTGCATCATCAGGACGGCACCGATGGCGAAGTTGGGAGCCACGAACACGTGCCGGTCGGCGTCGGTGGCGGCCCCTTCGACGGCCGCCAGGTCGTCACCGTCCATCCCGGTGGCGCCGACGACGACGTGGATCCCGGCGGCCAGCAGTGCCTCGACGTTGGCGCGCACGGTGTCCGGGGTCGTGAACTCGACCGCGACGTCCACCCGGTCGCCGTCGAGGTCACCGATCGCGGCCACGATGGTCGGCCCGTCCTCGACCCCGGCCGGGCTGGTCCCGTCCGCCGACGGGTCGACGGCGGCCACCAGCTCGAGCCCGTCCGCCGCGTCCACCGCCCGACAGACCTCGGCACCCATGCGTCCTCCGGCACCCACCACCGCCACCCGGATCGCCACGCCAGTCCTCCTCGTCGAGTCGTCGTCCATCGGCCGCCGACCCTACCCCTCTCCCCGGGTCGCCCGCGGATCCGCCGCCCCCTGTCGGCCGGGGACGCAGACGTGCCCGGGCCGCGAGGGCCCGGGCACGTCGGAGTGCGAAGTTCGGTGCGAGTCAGCCGCGCGAGCGGCTGCGGGTGCGCGAACGGCTGCGGCTGCGCGAACGCTGGCCGGAGTCGTCGGAGCCCTCGGCCGCCTCGCGGCGACGCGAGCGGGTGCGACCGCGTGAGCGGCCGTCGTCGTCCCCGTCGTCCGAGTCGTCGTTGGACCCACGACCGTTGTCACGGTCGTCCGAGCGGTCGTCGGAGGCCTCGGCCTCGTCGTCACCGTCGTCGGAGTCGTCGGCACCGGTGTCGGCGTCGTTGCTGCCGTCCCCACCACCGTCGTTGGGCTCGTCGCTCAGCAGTTCGAGCTTGAACTTGCGGCCACCGTCGAGGACCTCGAGGATCTCGACGAGCAGCTTGTCACCGACGTCGACGGCGTCCTCGCCGTGGTCCAGGCGCCCACCGTCACCCAGCTTGCGCAGCTGGGAGATGTGCACCAGGCCGTCGGTGCCCGGGGTCAACGACACGAACGCGCCGAAGTCCACGGTCTTGACGACGGTCGCGTTGAAGCGCTCGCCCTTCTCGGGCACGACCGGGTTGGCGATCGCGTTGACACGCGCCACGGCGGCCTCGGCGATCTCCTTGGTGGAGCCGTAGATGCGGGCGACGCCCACACCGTTCTCCTCCTCGATGTCGATCTGCGCACCGGTCTCCTCGGTGATCTCGCGAATGATCTTGCCACCGGGGCCGATCACGTCGCCGATCTTGTCCTTGGGAACGGTGATGATCTCGACCCGCGGCGCGGTCGGGGCGACCTCGTCGCGCGGCTCGGCGATGGCCTCGGCCATCACGTCGAGGATCTCCAGCCGGGCCTCACGGGCCTGCAGGAGTGCATCGGCCAGGACGTCGGCCGGCAGGCCGGACAGCTTCGTGTCCAGCTGCAGTGCGGTGACGAAGTCCCGGGTCCCGGCGACCTTGAAGTCCATGTCGCCGAAGAAGTCCTCGACGCCCTGGATGTCGGTCAGGGTGGTGTAGACGTCGTTCTCGTAGATCAGGCCCATCGCGATGCCGGCGACGGGTGCGTGGATCGGCACACCGCCGTCCATCAGCGCCAGGGTCGAGCCACAGACCGACGCCATCGACGTCGAGCCGTTGGACGACAGCACGTCGGAGACGACGCGCATCGCGTACGGCCAGGTGTCCAGGGACGGCAGGACCGGCTTGATGGCACGCTCGGCCAGTGCCCCGTGGCCGATCTCGCGACGCTTGGGGGACCCGACACGACCGGCCTCACCGGTCGAGTAGGGCGGCATGTTGTAGTGGTGCATGTAGTACTTCTCGGTCACCGGGTCGAGCGTGTCCAGCCGCTGGTTGTCGCGGGTGGTGCCCAACGCCAGGACGCTCAGCGCCTGGGTGTCACCGCGCTGGAACAGGCCGGCACCGTGGGTGGCCGGCAGGACGCCGACCTCGGCCCGCAGGGCACGGATGTCCTCGGGGCCACGACCGTCGATGCGCACGCCGGTGTCGACCACCTTGCGACGCACGACCTTCTTCTCGACCGTGCGGAACGCCTCGCGGCCCTCCTTGGCGGCACCGTCGCCGGCGTCGTCCCCGAGGTCGGCGACGTAGGCGTCGACGACCTCGTCACGGATGACGGCCAGGGCCTCGTCCTTGGCTTCCTTGCTGGAACCCTCGTCGGCGTAGACCTCGGTCACGCGGTCCATGGCCAGCGCCGACACGGCCTCGTAGGCCTCGTCGGAGTGGTTCGGGAACAGCGGCAGCTCGCGCAGCTCGCGGCGGCCGACCTTGTCGACGAACGCCTGCTGGGCCTCACACAGGTCCCGGATGATCGGCTTGACGTCCTCGATGGCCTGGCCGATGAGTTCCTCGGTCGGGGCATCGGCGCCCATCTCGATCTTGGTGACGGCATCCTCGGTGGCCTCGGCCTCGATCATCAGGATCGCGACCTCGCCGTCGATGACGCGACCGGCGATGACCATCTGGAAGACGACGTCCTCCTCGAGCTCCTCGAAGGTCGGGAAGGCGACCCACGAGCCGTCACGGGTCAGCGCGTAGCGCACGGACCCGACCGGACCGTCGAACGGCAGCCCCGACAGCATCGTCGCCAGCGACGAGCCGTTCATCGCCACGACGTCGTAGGGGTCTTCCTGGGTGGTCTGGATGATGGTGTTGACGACCTGGACCTCGTTGCGCAGGCCCTCGGTGAAGGTCGGACGCAGCGGGCGGTCGGTCAGGCGGCACACCAGCACGGCGTTCTCGCTGGGACGACCCTCGCGCTTGAAGAACGAGCCGGGGATCTTGCCGTTGGCGTACATGCGCTCCTCCACCTCGATGGTGAGGGGGAAGAAGGGCAGGAAGTCCTTGACCTGGCTGGACGCCGTGGTGGTGGTCAGGACCTTGGTGTCGCCCATGCCGACGACGACGGAACCACCGGCCTGCTGGGCCAGCAGGCCCGCTTCGAAGGTCAGTTCCTTGCCGTCGATGTCGAGCGTGTGTTCATGAATTCCGAGTGCACCCACTGGTGCCTCCTTGCGATCTGGCACGAGGCCGGCCGCGTCGTGGTCCACGCCCCGTGGGGCGGGTCCGTCTCCGGCGATCGGGGGGCCGGGCCATCAGTGGTGGGGACTCGCTGCGACGATCACCACGAACGTGTGGTGGACGTGATGTCGAACCTGTCGAGTCCCCGCCACTGACGTCCGGCCGGTCGCGGTGCGCCGGTGCGGGCGGTTCGTGCGGGGGTCGCGACCCGTCCTTGGGTCGCGGCGTGTCTTCGTGTCTCCTACGGAAACGGGCCGGTCACGTCAGACGTGTCCGGCCCGGGTGGTTCAGCGGCGCAGTTCCAGCTCGGCGATGAGCGAGCGGTAGCGCTCGATGTCGGTCTTGGCCAGGTAGTTCAGCAGGCGCCGACGCTTGCCCACGAGCTTGAGCAGTCCACGGCGAGAGTGGTGATCGCCGTTGTGCTCCTTGAGGTGTTCGGTGAGGTGGCTGATCCGCTGGGTTGCCAGCGCGACCTGGACCTCCGGCGAGCCGGTGTCACCCTCGTGGGTGGCGAACCGCTCGACGATTTCCTGCTTGTTGTCGGGGAGTTGGACTGCCAACGTGCGTCTCCTTGCTCGTCCTGCCGCGCCGGGCACCGGTGGTCCCATCGGTGGGAACCGGTCCGGGGGCCTGATCGCTTCCTGCGACCGTCGGCACCATCGACTCCGGCGAGACATGCCGAGTGATGGTGCGACGTGGCCCCGACGCCCGAACGGGCACGGCGAAAAGTGACCTGTCTCTCAGGCCATGTGTCGAGTATCCCCCATCGACCTCGACGATGCAAACCGACCTGCCTCCCCTTCGTCGGGGACCACGACCGCGTCGACCGACCAGGCAGCGCCCCGGCGTAGACTGGGTGGTGCAGCCGACGCCGGGAACAGCATGACCGAGGACACCAGGGCCCTGCGCCGCGAGGTCGCGGTCGAGCACCCCAACAACCGCCTCGACGCCGAGCTGCGACGGGGTGCCCTGCAGATGGGTGGCGTCGACGCACGAGTCGGCACCGACGACGCCGGTGGCATGCACCCCCACCTCGGCCCGGCAGCCGGTGGCCTGCACCTGCTGGTGCCCGCCGACCAGGTCGACCTCGCCCGCGAACTGCTCCGCGAGCTCGACGACGGCACCTTCGCGCTCGACGACGACTGAGCACCAGCCCTCAGGGACGTCCGGGGCGATCGTCGGGGGCGTCGGCGCCCGGGCGCCGACGTCCCGCGGGTGCGTCCCGGAACAACGGCGGACTCGCCGGCTCGTCGGGCAGCTCGGGCTCGTGGGCCGGGCCGTCGGTGGTGTCGGTGGTGTCGGGACCGTCCGGCCGTGCCAGCAGGTCGGGATCGCCCGCCACGTCGGCCACGTCGGCCACGTCGGCATCTTGTGTCTCGTCGGCCTGCTCCGGCGCAGGGTGGCCGAGGACGGCTCGCCCGGCCGCGATGTCGTCGTGGATCTGGGTCACGAGCGCGTCGACGTCGTCGAAGCGACGCTCGTCACGGAGTCGCTCCAGGACGTCGACGACGACCTCCTGGTCGTACAGGTCGACCTCCACGTCGAGCAGGTGGGCTTCCACGGTCACGTCACGTCCGTCGAACGTGGGCCGGGTCCCGATGTTGGTCACGGCGTCCCAGACCGGACCCGTCGGGCCGTCCGGGCCACGCCGGCGGACCCGGGTCGCGTAGACCCCGGCCGCGGGCAGCGCCAGTCCCGGCACGACCGACACGTTGGCGGTGGGCACCCCGATCGTTCGTCCACGCCCATCCCCACGGACGACCGACCCCGACAGTCGATGTGGACGCCCCAGGGCCTCGGCGGCCCAGGCCACGTCGCCCCGGGCGAGGGCGTCGCGGATCCGCGACGACGACACGGCCTCCTGCCCCACGTCGACGAGGTCGAACCCCTCGACGGTGAAGCCCAGGTCGGCGCCGAGTCGCTCGAGCAGGGCCACGTCGCCGACGGCCCCGTGGCCGAACCGGAAGTTCGTCCCCACGACGACGTGGCGCGCGGCCAGCGGCCCGCCGAGCACGCGCGTGGCGAACCCGACCGCCGGCTCGCGTGACGCGGTGCGGTCGAAGGTCAGCACGTGCACGTGGTCGATGCCGGACGCCTCCAGCGAGGCGACCTTGTCGTCGAGGGTCTGCAGCGCCGGAGGTCGCTCCGCGGGGTCGAGCACGGCCATCGGGTGGCGGTCGAAGGTGACCGCGACCGCACGCATGCCACGGGTGCGGGCCTCGTCACGCACCCGGTCCAGCAGGGCCCGGTGGCCCCGATGGACCCCGTCGAAGACGCCGATGGTCACCACCGACGGGGCGACGTCGACGTGGTGCAGTCGATCCGTGACGACGGTCACGCGGGCTCCTCGGCCGACGTCGGTCCGGCGGCGGCCGGTCGATCCTCCGGCCGGGCCAGGACCAAGTCGGGTCGTCCGACGTCCTCACTGCGACGATAGATGCCGACCAGGGCGCCGTCGGGGTCGAGCACGGCGAACGGGTCGTCGGGGGCGTCCTCGGGCGCGTCGGGCAGGAGGTCGCCTGGCAGTGACTGGCCGTGGACCAGTCCCCGCCAGGTCTCGTCGTCCACGGTCACGCGCGGGAGGTGGGCCACGGCCGCGGCCGGCGTGACCAGGTCGGCGACCAGGTCCCCGGCCTCGCCGCGTGACCGCACCTCGTCCAGCGACAGGGCGGTGTCGACCGTGAACGCACCGTTGGCGACCCGACGCAGTGACGCCAGGGACCCGCCGACCCCGAGGTGCTCCCCCAGGTCGTGGGCGATGGTGCGGACGTAGGTGCCGGCCGAGCAGGTCACGAGGAACGACACCCGCGGGTGCGTGCCCGGTTCCCAGTCCTCCACGACCAGGTCGTGGACGACCACCGTCCGGGCCGCTCGCTCGACCTCCTCGCCTCGCCGGGCGAGTTCGTGCAGGCGCGTGCCGTCGACCTTGAGCGCCGACACCATGGGCGGCACCTGCTCGATCGTGCCCATGAACTGCATCATCGCCTCGCAGACCTGGTGCTCGGTGAGGTGGGATGCATCGGTCGTGGAGAGCACCTCGCCGTCGGCGTCCTGGGAATCGGTGACGACCCCGAGCACGGCCGTGGCGGCATAGGTCTTGGCGCCGCCCTGGAGCAGCTCGACCAGCCGGGTGGCGCGTCCGACGGCGCACACCAGCACCCCGGTCGCGGCCGGGTCCAGCGTCCCGGTGTGGCCGACCCGGCGCATCCCCAGCGCGCGTCGCACGACCGCCACGACGTCGTGGGAGGTCATGCCGGCCGGCTTGTCCACCACCAGGACCCCGGCGATGTCGGGGTCGTTGCGCCGTCGGCTCATGCGGACGGATCGTCGGCGTCGGTACGGTCCCACTCCTCGTCCAGCGGGTCCGGGCGGGCGTCGACCTCGGGGTCGACCACGCCGTCACCGACGACCACGTCGTCGCCGGAGCGCTCGCGATCACGGACCCGGCGGATCAGGTCCTCGACCCGTGCCGCCTGCTCGGTCACCGGGTCGGCCTCGAAGCGCAGCTCGGGCGTCTTGCGACTGGTCAACCGGTCGGCGAGCAGTCCCTGGATGCGTCCGTGGGCGGACGCGAAGGCCGCGGCGACCTCCTCGTCGGACGCGGGCCGATCGCCCCCGGTCCGGAGCGGATCGGCCGCCAGGACGCCTTGAGGGATCGTGGAGTACCAGATCGTCGCGTAGGACTGGTCCCGGGTCACCTCGGCATCGGTGATGGTCACCAGTTGCAGGCGCGGGTCGGAGATGTCCTGGGTGAGGATCCGCGCCACGGCCTCCTTCACGACCCGGGAGAGACGCGAGTTCGTGCGTGCCATGGGGGTCCTCCGCGACTGCGAGTGGGCGCTCGACGGTACCACTCGGCCCCTGCCGGCCGACCGACCGCACGACCCGGACGGACAGCCCACGCCACCGACCGATCGTGCCGTGCCACGACCGGCGACGAGCGCGGTCAGGGCTGGCCCGGCAGCCGGTTGCGCACGTCCAGGAGCCCGGCCGTCGGATCGCGGTCGAGGTCGAGGAACGCGACGTCCTCGACGACCCCCGTGACGACGACCCGGGGGTCACGCTCGATGACCGCCACGACGCGATCGAGCACGCGGTCCACCCCGGCCGGCTCGCCCGCGACGACCGCGATCGCCAGGGATCCGCGCTGCCAGGTCTGCGTGTCGTCGACCTGGGCGACCGACACGTCGAGGTCCCGGCGCAGGGCGGCCCGGGCCTTGTTGAGGATGGCGCGACGGCCCTTGAGCGACCCCGCCTCGGGCAGGTGCAGGTCGACCCGCATCGCCCCGACGTGCACACCCATGTCCTCGCGGTCGTCGCCTCACCGCGCCCCCAGTGTGCCGGACCCCGGTCCGTCACGGCCACCCGGCCGGTGATCGCTAGCGTGGGCGGGCATGTTCACCGACGACGTCCAGCGCCACTTCACCCCCGTCCCCGGGTACTGCAACACCGCCACCCTCGGGCTGCCACCACGGGCCGCCACGACGCGGTTGCGGGCCTGCCTCGACGACTGGGAGGCGGGGCGGGTCGACTCGGTCGGCTTCGACGTCGACGTGGACCGGGCACGCGCGGCCTTCGCCCAACTGGTGGGGGTCGGCGCCGACCGGGTCGCGATGCCGGGGGCCGCGTCGATCTCGGTGGGCACCGTGGCCGCGAGCCTGGCCCCCGGTGCCCGGGTCCTGTGTGCCCGGGAGGACTTCACCTCCGTGCTGTACCCGTTCCTCGCCGCCGGCACGCTCGACGTCGTGCACGTCCCGCTCGAGGAACTGGTCGACCACGTCACCAGCGAGGTCGACCTGGTGGCCGTCAGCGCCGTGCAGTCGGCCGACGGCCGGGTGCTGGACCTCGACGCGCTGGCCGACGCAGCGACGACGCACGGCGTGCGGACGTGCGTCGACCTGACCCAGGCTGCCGGCTGGCTGCCGGTCGACGCGTCGCGCTTCGACGTCACGGTGTGCAGTGCCTACAAGTGGCTGTGCTCGCCACGCGGCGTCGGTTTCATGACCGTCGGCGCCGACGCCGACTGGCTGGTCCCCCACCTGGCCGGGTGGTACGCCAGCGATGCGCCGTGGGAGTCCTGCTACGGGCCACCCCTGCGACTGGCGGACGACGCCCGACGCTTCACCGTGTCCCCGGCCTGGTTCGACGTCGCCGCGACCGCGGAGTCCCTCGACGCCCTCCTGGACCTCGGGGTCGCGCGCATCCACGACCACGACGTCGGACTGGCGGCGGCGCTGTGCGAGCGTCTCGGCCTGCCGGCAGCGGGCAGCGCCATCGTCAGCCTGTCCACCACGAGCGACCCGGCCGACGACCTCGCCGAGGCCGGGCTGGTCACGGCGTCGCGCAACGGCCGGACCAGGGTGTCGTTCCACCTCGCCAACACGATGGACGACGTCGAGACCGCCGCCCGGGTGCTGGCGCCACACGTGGACGCGACCGCCTCCTGAACGACGCAGGTCAGCAGTCGTCGGGCAGCTCACGGACGCGGATGTTGCGGAACGACACGACGTCGGGCGGGCTGCCGTGTGCCTGCACGCCGACGTGGCCGACCAGTCCACGACTGGAGGAGTCCGGGTCGTTGGGGCGGCCGGGGAAGGGCAGCCCGGGCAGGTTCTCGAACTCGTTGATGACCACGCCGTTGCGGATCACGGTGTAGTGCTGGTCCACGACCCGGATCTCGAGGTCGTTCCAGGTGCCCTTCGGGGTCGGGTTGGCCTCCTCGAGGGTGAGGTCGGCGAAGCCGTAGATCGACCCGGTCTTGCGGGGGTCACCGTCGGTCGAGTCGTTGATCTGGATCTCGTGGCCACAGTTGACCGCGATCCACGACAGGTTGTTGGTCTCGTTGCCGTTGAAGGTGGTCGGGCAGCCCTCGACCGGCTCCCACAGCGGGGGGAAGCGGACCTGGACACCGCTGTTGGCGCGGACGTCGGCCGGTCCGGGCGCGTCGTCGCGGAACTGCAGTCGCAGGGAGAAGTCGCCGTACTCCTCCTCGGGGTACCACAGGGTCCCGAAGCCACCGTCCTGCCCCGCCCGCGAGCGGATGGTGCCGTCGACCAGGTCGAACCCGCCGTCACCCGCGTAGGCCCAGTCGGCGAAGGACTCGGCGGTGCCGTCGAACAGCACGTCGTAGCCGGGGACCCGGCCGACCTTGGACTGGGCGGCGGCGCGCATCAGCGCCCCGCGGTCGCGGTTGGCGAGCACGCCGTCGTCGACGAGGTCGCCCACCACCTGGCGGACGTGGTCGAGGAACGCGCCGTGGCCGTCCCACGTGGCCTCGTCGTCCACCAAGTCGTTGATCGTGCACCCGTCACCGACAGCGCTGTTGTCGACGCCGCTGTCGGTGTCGAGGAACATGACGGTCGGACGCTGGTCCGGTGCCGTGCAGTCGGCGGCCCGGGCCTGCGAGCCGGTCAGCATCGTGGCGGCCGCGGCCAGGACGAAGGTCAGCAGCGCCATGGGCAGCCAGCGGCGGGCGCTCGGGGGCGACGCGGTCGTCGCGTCGGTCGGGGGGACGGAGGAGGTGGGGGGCATCGGGTGGCTCCAGCGTGGTCGGGGGATCGCAGCCTGCACCACCACCGAGGCAACGCGACCACCGCCCACGCGTCAACTGGCCCATCGTCGACGATCGCCGGACAGGCGACGCGGGTGTGCCGGAACCGGGTGGTCGCCCGGTCCCGACACACCCGCGTGGAGCGTGTCTGGGTGGGTGCTAGACGCGTTCGACCTCGACGACCTCGAAGGCCTCGATGACGTCGCCCTCCTTGACGTCCTGGAACTTGTCCAGGCCGATGCCGCACTCGAAGCCCTCGCGGACCTCCTGCACGTCGTCCTTGAACCGACGCAGGGAGGTCATCGTGTCCTCGGCGACCACGACACCCTCGCGGATGACCCGGACCCCGGCCTCGCGCCTGACCACGCCACGCGTGACCATGCAGCCGAACACGAACCCGGCCCGCGGGACCTTGAAGATCTCGCGCACCTCGGCCTCGCCGACGATCTGCTCCTCGAACTCGGGTCCGAGCAGCCCCTTGACGGCGCGCTCGATGTCCTCGAGCGCCTCGTAGATGATCTTGTAGAGACGCACGTCCACCCCGGAGCGCTCCACGGCCTCGCGGGCCTTGGCACCGGGACGCACGTTGAAGCCGATGATGATGCCGTCGGACACCTCCGCGAGCTGGACGTCGGACTCGGTGATCGCACCGACGCCCTTGGAGACGACCCGCACCTTCACCTCGTCGAGGTCCATCTTGCTGAGCGCGTCCTCGAGCGCCTCGGCGGAACCGGAGACGTCGGCCTTGATGAGGACGTTGAGGACCTCCTTCTGACCCTCCTTGACCTCCTCGGTGAGCTCCTCGAGGGTCTTGGGGCGGGCCTGTCCGGCCAGCTCGGCCCGACGCTCCCGGGCGCTGCGTCGTTCGGCGACGCCACGGGCGAAGCGCTCCTCGTCGACGACGCGGAACTCGTCACCGGCCTCGGGGACCTCGTTGAGGCCCAGGACCTGGACCGGCTTGGCCGGACCGGCCTCGTCGACCTGGTCGCCGCGCTCGTCGAACATCGCGCGGACCTTGCCGTCGGCCGTGCCGGCCACGAGGATGTCCCCGCGACGCAGCGTCCCGGCCTGGATGAGCATGGTCGCGACGACCCCTCGGCCACGGTCGAGGTGAGCCTCGACGACGCGTCCGCGGGCGTCCTTGTCCGGGTTGGCCTGCAGCTCGAGCAGCTCGGCCTGCAGCAGCACGACCTCGAGCAGGTCGTCGATGCCCTCGCCCTGCAGCGCCGACACCTCGACCGCCGGGACCTCGCCGCCGTACTCCTCGACGACGACCTCGTGCTCGGCGAGCTGGCCCTTGACCTTGTCGGGGTTCGCACCCTCGACGTCCATCTTGTTGACCGCGACGACGATCGGGACCCCGGCCGCCTTCGCGTGCTGGATGGCCTCGATGGTCTGCGGCATGACGCCGTCGTCCGCCGCGACCACGAGGATCACGATGTCGGTGACGTCGGCGCCGCGGGCACGCATGGCGGTGAAGGCCGCGTGACCCGGCGTGTCGATGAAGGTCAGCTGACCCTCGTCGTGGTTGATCTGGTAGGCACCGATGTGCTGGGTGATGCCGCCGGCCTCGCCGGACACGACGTCGGCGTTGCGGATGGTGTCGAGCAGCTTGGTCTTGCCGTGGTCGACGTGGCCCATGACGGTGATGACCGGTGCACGGTCCTGCAGGTCCTCGTCCTCCTCGGGCACCTCGACGCCGAACTCGGCCTCCTCCTGGGACAGGAAGTAGACGTCGAAGCCCAGCTCGGCCCCGAGGATCTCGAGCGTGTCGTCGGGCAGGGTCTGCTGGACGGTGAACATCTCGCCCATCTCGAACAGCTTCTTGACCAGGGCACCACCGGGCACGCCGAGCTTGTCGGCGAGCTCGCCCAGGGTGACCCCGGGCAGCACCTCGACCCGGTCGGTCGTGATCTGCTCCTCGATGGGGATGTTGCGCTGGCGTGGACGGCGCTCCAGCTCCTGCTCCGCCGGGTTCTGCTTGTTGCGACGGTGACGTCGGCCGCCGTCACGCTTGGGACCACCGGCGCCACCGGGCTGGCCGCCGCCACCGGGGGTGCCACCGGGGCCACCGCGGTTGACGGGCTGGCGGTAGGGCGACGACGGACGGCCGCCACCACCGGAGCGCTTGGGCGCACCGGTGGACCGCGGCGGGGTCGACGGCTGCTGCGGACGTGCGGGTGCCTTGCGCAGTGGCGGCGGGATCGAGCGCTTGCCGCTGCCGGCCTTGGGCATGTTGACCTCGACGCGGCGACGGGCCTCGACGCCCTCGCCGGTCACGGACAGGCGTGCGTCGCCGCCGTCGGTGCCGGCGTCCTTGCCCGGTCGGGCAGGTCGCAGCGGCACCTCGCCCTTGGTCAGGCGTGGCGGGGGCTTGCCGGGCATGCGTCGCGCGCCCTCGCCACCCGAACCCTCGGCGGTGGCTGCCTGGTCCTCGGCCGTGGCGGAGGTCGCCGTGTCGTCGGGGCCGTCCTCGGTGGAGGTCGTGGCCTCGGCGGTGGCGTCACCGTCGTCCGTGGACGCGGCCGGGGCGGCGGTGGCCGACTCGTCCGACTCGTCGTCGGACGACGTCGGCGACGGGTCCGGCTCCGAGACGTCGTCGGGCTCGGCTGCGGCGGCTGCCGCAGCGGCGGCCTCGGCCTCCTCCTGCTGCTTGCGCAGGTGGGGCGGCAGGACCTTCTTGGCCTTCTTGTTCGCCGGGGCGTCGGCCTTGGCGGCCATCTGGCGATACCGCTCCAGCTCCTCGGCCTCCTTGCGGGCCTTGGCCTCCTCGGCCGCCTTGCGCTCGGCCTGGCTCACCCCCAGCGACTCCTTGAGCCGTTGGGCATCGCCGATCGTCACCGACGACGAGTGGCTCGTCACGTCGATGCCGATGTCCTTGAGCCTTCGGACGACCTCGCGGTTCTCGAGGCCGATGTCCTTGGCAAGTTCGTAGACGCGGACCTTGTTGCTCACGCGTTGTGCTCCTTGGAGTGCTGGGCGCTCTCGAGATGGTGGTGGATTTCCGTCAGCGCGCACAGCACCTGGTCGACGGTGCCGCCGCGGAGGCTGGCTCGCAGCCGTGCGGCGTCGCGGGCGGTGGCCTGTTCCACGCAGTCGAGGTCGGGGCAGATCGAACTGCCTCGCCCCGGTGCGGTCTGGTCCCAGTCCACGACGACGTCGTCACCGTGCCGGGCCAGTCGGACCAGGTCCTGCTTGTCGCGAGTCCGGCGGCAGGCCACGCACGTTCGTTGTGGATGTGCGGACCGACGGCGGGGAGGTTCCCCCGCCGGCAGCGTGGCGGATGCCGGACTCATGCAATGGTACTCCCGGTGGGTGGGGCGTGGCGGCGGCGTCGTTTGGCCGACGGCACGTGGAGGTGACGGCGACGTCGGGTCGCCGTCAGTGGGTGGGCGCTCAGGACTCGCTGTCGTCGTCGGATTCCTCGAGCGCAGCGGCCCGGGTCTCCTCGGCGGTCTCGTAGGCGGCCGCGATGGCCTCCTCGCCCTCCTGGCTCAGCGGGTTGCCGAACTCGTCGATCAGGCCCTTGTCGAACGCCTCCTGGAACGCGGCCTGCTCGGCCTCGAACTGGCTCTCGGACTTGATGTCGATGCGCCAGCCGGTCAGCCGGGCCGCCAGCCGGGCGTTCTGGCCCTCGCGACCGATCGCCAGCGACAGCTGGTAGTCGGGCACGACGACCATGGCCGTGGAGTCCTCGGGGTAGAGGTAGACCGCGGTGACCTTGGCCGGTGACAGGGCGTTGGCGACGAAGCCCTCGGGCTCGTCGGACCAACGGATGATGTCGATGCGCTCGGACTCCTCGTTGTGGAGCTCGCGCTGGACACCCTTGGCGCGCTCGCCGCCCGGCCCGACGCACGCGCCGACCGGGTCGACGTCGGTGTTGTTGGACACCACCGCGACCTTGGAGCGGTGCCCGGCCTCGCGGGCGATCGCCTTGATCTCGACCGTCCCGTCCTCGATCTCGGGCACCTCGAGGGCGAACATCGCCGCGACGAAACCGGGGTGGCTGCGCGAGCAGATGATCTGGGCACGACGGGAGTCCCGCCGGACCTCGGTCACGATCGCGCGGGTGTGCTGGCCGTGGTTGAGTCGCTCGTTGGGCACCTGCTCGGCATAGGGCAGCAGGGCCTCGGTGCGACCGAGCTCGATGAGGGTCACGTTGCCCTGCAGCGAGACCTGGCCCGAGACGATGTCGCCCTCGCGCCCGACGTACTCACCGTAGGTCGCCTCGCGCTCGGCCTCCCGCAGACGCTGCAGGAGCACCTGGCGGGCGGTCTGGGCCACGATGCGACCGAGGTTGCGGGGCTGCTCCTGCCACTCGCTGACCACGTTGCCGTCGTCGTCGAGCTCCTGGGCGTACACGCTGATGTCCCCGGAGCCACGGTCGACGTGGACCCGGACCTCGTCGGCGTCGAACTGGCCACTGCGCTTGTAGGCGGACGCGAACGCGGTCTCGAAGGCCTCGACGACCGTGTGGAACTCGATGTCCTTCTCACGCGCGATCAGCCGCAGCGTCTCGATGTCGATCGGCTTGTCGGGGTCCATGTCCAACTCCTGTGGTGGTGCGGGTCCGGCGGCGGCCGGGACCGGTTGCGGTGCGGGTCACCAGGGCAGCACGATCCGGCCCTCGAACACCTCGTCGAAGGGGATCTCGACCTGCTCCTTGCCGACGTCGAGGACCAGCGTGGTCTCGTCGACGTCGGCGATGGTGCCGGTGGTCTGGGTGTCGGTGTCGCCGCGGGCGTGGCGCACCTCGACGTCGCGACCCACGTTGCGGGCGAACTGTCCGACCGTCGTGAGGGGACGGTCGACGCCCGGCGAGGAGACCTCCAGGGTGTAGGACCCGTCGACGAGGTCGTCGGCGACGGGACCAGCCTCACGCGAGATCGCGGCGATGGTCTCGATGTCGAGACCGTCGGGTGCGTCGGCCACCAGCCGGACGATGCGTCGGTTGCGGGGGCCCTTGACCTCGACCTCGAGCAGTTCGACGTCGTGGTCGGCCACGACCTCGGCGATCGCGGCCCGCAGCGCGTCGGCCGTCGCAGTGGTGTCGTCGGCCATGGCGCGCTCCTCTCGGTCCGGGTCGTCGTCTCGTCGTGCCACGTGGCGGTCGACGCTGGTCAGGTCGGGTCGTTCGTCGTTCGCGGGGGCGGTGTCGGGGTCGTTCCGACGACCAACGGTCGGCCCGAGGGCCGACCGCACGCGAATGCTGTCTGTTGTCCGGGAGCCGGAGCGCACCCGCATGGCGGGGCGACCCGGACACACCGTCGACGGCGGGCAAGCCCAACCGTCGACACGCGACCGTATCAGAGGAGGGTGGGGCTCGCAGTGCTCCACCGGGCTGTCCGACCGACCAGGATCCGGCTGTCGCCGGGACGGAGCCCCTCCGCCTACCCGCTCGGCCGGTGCACGTGCGCGAGCGCTCGATGCGCGTCGTCGAAGACGTGGAAGCTGCGCACCGCGAGGCCGACCTCGTCGCCGACCCGGGGGCCCGGCCCCCGGACGAGTGCCTGGAGGGAGACCCGGTCACCCGGGGGTCCGGCACCGAGCCACACCACCACCTCGCCGCCGATTGGACGGACCGACTCGACGACGGCGACCAGGTCACCGTCGGGGGCCGGGACCAGCTCGACGTCCTCGGGACGGATCCCGACGACGACCCGGCCCCGGTCCGGGACGTCGCGACGCCAGGTCCGCAGGCTCCCGGCCGGCGTCACCAGCCGCAGGCGTTCGCCGGCGATCGACCGGACGGTGGCATCGAGACGGGTCAGCGTCCACGCACCGACCAGGTCGGCGACGCCCATGGTGGCGGGCTCGGCCCACAGCACCTGGAACGGCGCGCACTGCACGATGCGGCCGGCCTCGATGACGGCCGTGCGGGTGGCCAGGGCCGCGGCGACGCGGCGGTCGTTGGTGGCCACGAGCAAGGTGCAGCCGTAGCCCGAGCGGACCTGGTCGACCTGCTGGAGCACCTCGTTGCGTGAAGCGGCGTCCACCTGCGCGAGGGGCTCGTCCATCAACAGCACCGACGGGGCCCGGACCATGGACTGGGCCGTGGCCGCGACGTGGCGCTCCCCCGACGACAGGGTCCGCGGACGCCGGTCCGCCAGGGGGCCGATCGCGAACGCCCGCAGCTCGGCACCGATCCGACGCCAGCGCTCCTTGCGAGGGGTCTTGCGCAGCTTGAGTGGGAACTCCATGTTCCCGGTGACGGTCAGGTGCGGCTGGAGCCACGCACCCTGGAAGACCATGGCCAGGTCGCGATCGCGGGTCGGGACCGTGGCGACGTCCTCACCGTCCAGGAGGATGCGACCGCTGGTCAGGTCCACCAGTCCCGCGACGACCCGCAGCAGGGTGGTCTTGCCCGAGCCGGACGCACCGAGCAGGGCGACCGCCTCACCGTCGGCCACGACCAGGTCGACACCGTCCAGCACCAGCTCGTCGTCCCGCCGCACCGTGACGTCGTCGAGCCGGATGGAAGCCATGTCCCCAGTGTTGCGCCTCCACCCCGCTCCCGCAGGATCCCGCCGATGTCAGGCGACCACGGGTTTGCCCTCACCGCGCTCGGCACGGATCTCGTCGGCCATCTCCTCGGCGAACCAGACGATGGTCTCGACGATGTCCTCCTCGGTCACCGTCGCGATGGTCTCGCCCTTCTTGATGATCTGGCCCTTGCCGTTGCCGGCGGCCACGCCCAGGTCGGCCTCGCGGGCCTCGCCCGGACCGTTGACGACGCAGCCCATGACGGCCACGCGCAGGGGGACGTCGATCTTGCCGTCGAGGCCCTTCTGGACGTCCTCGGCCAACTTCCACACGTCGACCTGGGCGCGCCCGCAGGACGGGCACGACACGACGTCGAGGCCGCGCTCGCGCAGGTGCAGCGACTCCAGCATCATCATCCCGGCCTTGATCTCCTCGACCGGGTCGGCGCTCAGGGACACGCGGATGGTGTCGCCGATCCCCTCGGCCAGCAGCGTCCCGATGCCGATCGCGGACTTGACCGAGCCCGAGTACTTCGGCCCGGCCTCGGTCACGCCGAGGTGGAACGGGTAGTCGCAGCGCTCGGCCAGCAGGCGGTAGGTCTGGATCATCACCCACGGGTCGGAGTGCTTGACCGAGATCTTGGTGTTGTAGAAGTCGACGTCCTCGAGCAGTCGCACCTCGCGCAGGGCGGACTCGACCATCGCCTCGGGGGTGGGGCCACCGAACTCCGCGAGGATCTCGTCCTCCAGCGACCCGCCGTTGACGCCGATCCGGATCGCGATGCCACGCTCGCCGGCCATGTCCCCGATCAGCTTGACCTTGTCGTGCTTCTTGATGTTGCCGGGGTTGATCCGCACACCGGCGCAGCCGGCCTCGATGGCGGCCACGGCGTACTTCCACTGGAAGTGGATGTCGGCGATCACCGGGATCTGGGAGTGGGCGGCGATGTCGGCCAACGCGTCGGCGTCCTCGCGGCGGGGAACGGCGATGCGGACCAGGTCGGCCCCCGCGGCCTGGACCATGGCGATCGCCTGCAGCGTGGTGTCGACCTCGTGGGTGGGCGTCACCGTCATCGTCTGGACCGTGATCGGCGACTCGGACCCCACCCCGACGGGACCCACCGTGATCTGGCGGGTCTGGCGGCGGGTCGGCCCGGCGGACTCGGTGGTCGCGTCGGGGTCGACGCCCAGGATCGGCAGGGATTCGCCCAGCGAGGTGGACATGTGGTCGGCCTTCATCGGTCAGTACCGACGGTACCCCCGGTCACCCCGCAGCCCCCCTCCAC
>NZ_JAHOPH010000014.1 GCF_019798055.1 Salsipaludibacter albus
ACCCCGACCCGTGGAGGCACCGACAGCCACCCGCCCGCCACCGCCGAACCCCGCACACCTCGCGATGTGACTTCGTGATCCCGATGTGAGTTCGACGCGCTGGTGCGTCCAACCCACATCGCTGCGGCGACGTCACATCGCGAGGTGTGCGGGGTTCGGCGGTGGCGGGCGGGTGGCTGTCGGTGCCTCCACGGGTCGGGGTGGGCGAAACGTTACGCTGCCGGGCGACCACGGGGCGCGTCGCACCTGTCTGCGTGCCCGCCCATCACCCGTCCTGCGCCAGCTCCCGAGCCCCGAGGGCCGCCCGATGACCCACCACGTGGACCTGGAGGTCTTCCAGGGACCGTTCGACCTGCTGCTGGAGCTGATCGCCCGACGCCGGCTGGACGTCACCGAGGTGGACCTGGCCGAGATCACCGGTGACTACCTGGCCTCGCTCGACGGCCTCGACCGGCTCGACCTCGAGACCGCGACCCGGTTCCTGGTCGTGGCGGCGACCCTGGTCGAGCTCAAGGCCGCTCGCCTGCTGCCCGTCGACGACGTCGAGGACGAGCACGACCTGCTGGCCCAGGCCCGCGACCTGCTCTACGCCCGCCTGCTGGAGTACCGGGCCTTCCGCGACGTCGCGACCGTGCTGGGGGAGCGCCACGTCACCGAGGCGGCCCACCACGCCCGCACCGTCGACCTCGAACCCCGGTTCCGCCGGCTGGTGCCCGACGCGCCGCTGGAGACCACCGCGGTGGACCTGGCCCGGCTCGCCGCCCGTGCGACCGCGCCACGCCCGGACCCGGCGGTCGAGCTGAGCCACATCCGGCGCACCTTCCTGTCGATCCGGGACGCGGCCGGACTGGTCCTGGACCGTCTCGAGCAGGTCGGCACCCGCGCGACCTTCGACGAGCTGGTCTCCGGCCGGACCCGCTCGGACGCCGTCGTGGTGTTCCTCGCCGCCCTCGAGCTGTACAAGCTCGGCCACGTCGAGCTGGACCAGGAGACGCACCGCGGCCCGCTGGCCGTGGCCCGTGCCGCTGCCGACGCCGACCTGCGGGTCCTGACCGCGACGGCGGCGGGGGAGGACGAGGACGACGATGTCGACCTCTCGGGCGACGAGCCGGTCGACGGCCCCGACACGACGGCCGCCACCACCACGCCCGACGGGGACCGCGTCCCGGTCGCGGCCATGCCAATCGAGGTGGCGTCGTGACGGTCGACCCCACGCACCTCGCCAGCCTCGAGGCCCTGCTCTTCCTCGCCGACGAGCCCGTCGCGCTGCCGGCACTCGCGGCCGCCCTCGAGGTGGACGACGACATCGTCCGGACACTCCTGGACGAGCTCGTCCAGCGGCTGCACGAGCGCCAGTCTGGCCTGGTGGTGCGCCACGTCGCCGGCGGCTACCGGCTCTACACCGACCCCGTGGCCGATCCCGCCATCGAGCGACACCTGCTGTCCGGGCGCAACGGGCGCCTGTCCAACGCCGCGCTCGAGACCCTCGCAGTCATCGCCTACAAGCAGCCCATCAGCCGCGGTGACATCTCCGACATCCGGGGTGTCAACGCCGACGGTGCCGTGCGCTCACTGCTGTCGCGGGGCCTGGTCGGGGAGGTCGGCCGCGAGGACGGGCCGGGCCAGGCGGTCCTGTTCGGCACGACCTCCAGTTTCCTGGAACAGCTCGGACTGGTCGACCTCGACGACCTGCCTCCCCTGACCGACTACCTCGACGAGGTCGCCCCCGACGAACCGGTGGGCGAGGGGATGCGACGCGCCCGCAAGGCCCTGGCGGCCGGCGGCCGACTGCCCGCGACCGGTCGTGGCACCTGGGACGGCGAGGTGCTCGACCCCGACGAGGACGCGACACCGCTCACGCCGGTCCGCTCGCGCAGTGACTTCCGGGACCTGACCGAGGACCTCGAGCGGGTCGCCCAGGCGGCCATGGACCGTCTCCGCGACGCCGTGGTCGCCTCCGAGGACCCCGACGCCGCGATGGCCGCCGCCGAGGACCAGTGGGACGACACAGCCGCGTCGACCGGCGCCCCCGGCGTGCACCTGGTCGGCGACGACGAGGCGGACCGCACCGACGCCGACGCGAGTGCATCCGACGACGACATCGACCGCGCCGACGACCACGCCCGGGACGGCTCCACCGACCAGGCTCGGGTGTCCCATGGCTCGTGACCGACTGCAGAAGGTCATGGCGCACGCGGGGATCGCCTCGCGCCGGGCCAGCGAGGAGCTGATCGCCGCCGGACGGGTGACCGTCAACGGCGAGGTCGCCACGCTCGGACGCAAGGTCGACGCCTCGGCCGACGACATCCGGCTGGACGGTGAGCGGGTCAACGTCGACCAGGACCTGGTCCACGTCATGCTCAACAAGCCCCAGGGCATCATCACCACCGTCGACGACCCGCGTGGTCGCCCGACCGTGGTCGACCTGGTGGCGATCCAGCAGCGGATCTATCCGGTCGGGCGGCTCGACGCCGACACCGAGGGCCTGCTCCTGCTGACCAACGACGGCGAACTGACCCACAAGCTGCTGCACCCGTCCCACGAGGTCGAGAAGATCTACGTCGCGCTGGTGCGTGGCACCGTCCGCGACCGCACCCTGGTGACCCTGCGCGACGGGGTCGAGCTCGAGGACGGCTTCGCGAAACCCCGGGCCGTGACCGTGCTGGAGTCCGAGCACGACCAGACCCTGGTGCAGCTGACCATGACCGAGGGTCGCAAGCGCGAGGTGCGGCGGCTGCTCGACGCGGTCGGCCACCCGGTGAAGCGACTCGCCCGGGTGTCGTTCGGCGGGGTCGAGCTGGGCGAGCTTCGCCAGGGCAAGTGGCGCTTCCTGACCCAGCAGGAGATCGCGCGGCTGCACGCCGCGGTCGAGGGACGCAGCGGGCCCGACCGGTCCCGGCGCACCGCGAAGCGCGAACGCCAGGACCGTGAACGGGCCGCGACGCGCGCCGAGCGCGCCGAGCGGGAACACTGACAGCGGCGCTCCGTCGGGACCGCACCCACCGACCCACCACGCCCCGGCGGCCGGTGGCCCTCGGCCGCCCCCCGACCCCGCCCTCCCGACCCGGGATCCGCAGCACCGAAGCGAGGCTGACCAGATGGACGACCGCACCACCCGTGTCCGTGCCCTCCGTGGCGCGACCACGCTCGACGTCGACGACCGGGACCACCTGCTGGACCGGACCGGCGAGCTGATCGACGAGCTGTTCGCGCGCAACGACCTGTCGGAGGACGACCTCGTGTCGCTGGTGTTCACCGCCACCGACGACATCTCCTCGGCGTTCCCGGCCGAGGCCGCGCGCCACGGCGGGATCACCCACGTGCCCCTGCTGTGTGCCCGCGAGCTCGACATCGACGGCGGGATCCCTCGCTGCATCCGGATCCTCGCCCACGTCTACACCGACCGGACCCCGACCGAGCTGCGCCACCCCTACCTGCACGACGCGCGCCAGCTGCGAACGGACCTCCCCGAATGACACCTTGGCGGATCGCGATCGACGGGCCCTCCGGCTCCGGCAAGTCCACCCTCGCGGCGGCACTGGCCCACCGGCTGGGCGTGCGCCACCTCGACACCGGGGCGATGTACCGGGCCGTCGCGCTGGCCTGCCTCGACGCCGGCGTGGACCCGGCCGACGAGGAGGCGTGCACGGACGTCGCCCAGGACGTCGAGCTGCGCTTCGACGGGTCGCGCCTGTTGCTGGACGGCACCGACGTGACGGAACGCCTCCGCACGCCCGAGGTCAACGAGGCGGTGTCTCCCGTGTCGGCCCACCGCGGGGTGCGCGAGGCCCTGGTGCCCCAGCAGCGGGCCGCCCTCGAGCACGGCGGGGTCGCCGAGGGCCGCGACATCGGCTCGGTGGTCATCCCCGACGCCGACCTGAAGGTGTGGCTGACCGCCGACGAGGACGAGCGCGTGAAGCGCCGGGCCGAGCAGCTCGGGCTGGATCCCGACGATCCGGTGGTGGAGTCCGACGTCCGCCGACGCGACCAGAAGGATGCCGCGCGGACGGTCACCCCGATGGCCCCGGTGGAGGACGCCTGGGAGCTGGACACGACCGGGATGGACGCCGAGGAGGTCGTCGACGAGATCGTCGACCGACTGGGCGGACGTGACGTCGTGGCGGTGCGGGGCTGGCGCCAGCTGCCGCGGGTCGCCATCGTCGGCCGCCCCAACGTGGGCAAGTCGACCCTGGTCAACCGGATCCTCGGCCGCCGGGTCGCCATCGTCGAGGAGCAGCCCGGGGTCACCCGCGACCGAACCGAGCACCGGGCCGAGTGGCTCGGGCGCGAGTTCGTCCTGATCGACACGGGTGGGTGGGAGCACGCCGCCGAGGGGATGGACGCCGCGATCGTGGCGTCCGCCGAGGCCGCCATCGCCGACGCCGACCTGGTCATCTTCGTCACCGACATCACCGTCGGGGTCCTGGAGGACGACGAGCGCTACGCCAAGCTGCTGCGACGGGCCGGCGTGGACGTGGTGCTGGTCGGCAACAAGGCCGACGCCGAGCGCCACGAGCTGGGCGCCGCCGAGCTGTGGCGGCTGGGACTGGGCGAGCCGTACCCGATCTCGGCCCGCCACGGACGCGGGGTCGGCGACCTCCTCGACGTGGTGTTCGAGGGGCTGGGCGACTGGGAGGTGGCCGCGGCCCCGGCCCGCGTGCCACGGGTGGCGCTGGTCGGCAAGCCCAACGTCGGCAAGTCGTCGTTGTTCAACCGGCTGCTGGGGGAGGACCGCTCGATCGTCGACGCGGTGCCCCACACCACCCGGGACGCGGTCGACACGCTGGTCGAGATCGACGGCCGGGCGTGGGAGTTCGTCGACACGGCCGGGATGCGACGCAAGTACCGCACCGGCGAGGACGTCGAGCTGTACTCGGTCGACCGGACCCGCCTCGCGATCGAGTCCGCCGACCTCGTCCTGTTCCTGATCGACGGGGGCGACGAGGTGTCGGAGCAGGACCAGCGGCTGGCCGCACTCCTGCGTGACGCCGGCCGCGGACTGGTGCTGGTGATCAACAAGTGGGACACGGTCGACACCGAGCGTCGCTTCGACCTCGAGCGCGAGCTGGACCGGCTGCTGGGGTTTGCGGCGTGGGCGCCACGGATCAACATCTCGGCCCTGACCGGCCGGGGGACCCGGCGGGTGCTGCCGACCCTGGTGCGGGTCTGGGAGGAGTACCTCCGCCGCATCCCGACCAGCGACCTCAACCGGTTCCTGCGCGAGGCCATCGACCACAACCCGCCGCCCCTGCAGGGCGGCCGCACGGTCCGGGTCCGCTACCTCACCCAGGCCGAGACCGCCCCGCCGAAGTTCATCGCGTTCGCCAACCGCGAGATCCCGGCGGCGTGGCGACGCTGGCTGGAACGACGCATCCGCGAGACGTGGGGGTTCGAGGGTGTCCCGATCGCCGTCGAGCAGCGCCGGGGCGGCCGCCGCAGCGACGACTGACCCGCGACGCCCGTCCGCACGTCAGCCCGTGCGCGCCTGGACGTCGAGTGTGCTCTTCGCGGCTGGATGCGGCCCCGAGCCGCACACTCGACGTGGTGGCTGGGGCGTCAGGTGGTCGAGGGGATCCCGTCGGCGTCGTCGGGGAGGTCCTCGACGGCCTCCTCCTCGGCGTGCTCGTCCTCCATGCCGTCACTGGGCGCGGTCCTGACCCCGGTGTCGTCCCAGGCGGACTCGACCACGCTGGACGAGTCGTCCAGCGCCTGCGGGGTCGCGTCGTCGTCCAGCGCGGTGACGTCGGCCGACAGCTCCTCGGTCCGGTCGTCGGTGCGGGGATCGGACAGCGGGTCGGCGGCCGGGTCGTCGTTGGTCCGGGGGTCCTGCGGGTCGGTCGGGACGTCGTCGACGCGCGGGTCGGTGTCCGGGGCGGGCTCGTCGTCGTCGTGCTCGGGGACCATCGGCTCGGGGCTCTGGGCGGCACTCATGCGGGGACCTTCCGGGTCGGCGGGTGGACGTGGTCCACACTACGTCGACAGGCAGGTGCAGCCGACGGCCACCCGGACGGGGCCGCACCACCGAGCCCGGTCCGGCTCGCCGACGACGGGGGCGTCCGTGCGGCATGGGCGGGCGCGCGTGGTTGGAGGGGGTGTGTGGGGTCGGGTAGTGTCGAGGGTCGCAACAGCGGGCTGTGGCGCAGTCAGGTAGCGCACTCGTCTGGGGGACGAGGGGTCGCCGGTTCAAGTCCGGCCAGCCCGACCATCGACACGCCGGCCCGGTCTCCACGACCGGGCCGGTGGGTCGCGGTCCCCCGACGAGCGAGCCGGATGCGTGGTTGAGGTCTTCGATCGCGGCAGCCGCGAGACGCCGAACGTCGTCACCAATCGCATCCTGACCGTCCCGAACCTCCTGTCGCTGATCCGCCTGCTGGTCCTCCCGTGGCTGTACTGGCTGGTCGTCGACGAGCAGTACCTGTTCGGCCTCCTGGTCGGGTTCGTGTTCGCGTCGACCGACTGGTTCGACGGCTACGTGGCACGTCGCTTCGACCAAGTGACCAAGCTCGGCCAACTGCTCGACCCGATCTCGGACCGGCTGTTCATCGTCACGGTGATGGTGTCCCTGGTCGTGTCCGGGGTCGTCCCGTGGCCCCTCGCGCTGGCCATCGTGTTGCGTGACCTCCTGCTGCTGGTCGGGGGCGCGATCATGCTCGGCTCCGGGGGATCGTGGCCGGGGGTGACGCGGCTCGGCAAGTTCGCCACCTTCGGGCTGATGATGAGCTTCCCGCTCCTGCTGGTCGGTGCGTCGCTCACCAAGGACAACGCGACGACTGCCCTGGTGGGCGAGCCGTGGGGCTGGGTCACCATCATCGGCCTGATCTGGGCCTGGGTCTTCACCGTCCTGTACTGGGTGGTCGGCGTGGGCTACGCCAGGGTCGTGCTGGCACGGCGCCGGGCCGGTCCGGGTGGCGCCGCGCACGAGCGTGCCCGCCAGGCCGACGACGAGTCGACCGAGTCGACCGGGTCCACGGGGCCCGGCGAGGACGCCGGGCACGCCCGGCAGCCACGCGACGACGCCTGAGCGAACCTCGCTCCGCCGAGCATCCGGCATCTACGCGGGCGGGTCGGAGGAGTCAAGGAGGGGCACCCGGACGGTCGTGTGGGTCTCTGGGTCGAGGACCACGTCCCCTCTCCGTACGGTGCAGTGGTGCACGGGGCGAGCACGACCTGCGCCCCAGGCATCGCCGCCTCCCGCCGTCCGATGACTCGCCGCGTCGACCACGTGCCCGTGTGGCACCGTCCGCGACGACCTCCTCCGCGACATCCTGCCGCAGCCCCCCGGCTCCGCCTCGGGCAGGCCTGTGCCGCGGGACGCCGACGACGCACGTGGCGGCGCGCCCCGCAGTCCGACCGACCGCTCGAGCCAGGCTCGACTCCGTCCCGACCGAGGACATCCCTCCATGACGATCCAGCTGCGTGCACCGCTGCCCGACGAGGGCGCCGAGATGTGGGAGCTCGTTCGCGACAGCGGTGCGCTCGACCTCAACTCGTCCTACGCCTACCTGATGCTGGCACGCAACTTCGCCGACACCTCGGTCGTGGCGGTCGACGACGACGAGGTGGTGGGTTTCGTCGCCGGCTACCGCGTCCCCGACGACCCCTCGGCGTTGTTCGTGTGGCAGGTCGGCGTCGCCGAGGAGGCCCGCGGACGTGGCGTCGCGACCCGGATGCTGGACTGGCTGGTCGAGACGGGCGACGGCCTGACCCACATCGAGGCCACGGTCGGTCCCGACAACACCGCGTCGCAGAACCTGTTCACGTCGGTCGCCCGGTCCCACGACGCCGAGGTCGAGGTGACCGAGTGGCTCGACCGGGACGACTTCCCCGAGGACGGCCACGACCCGGAGCACCTGTTCCGGATCGGTCCGCTGGAGGACGACCCCGCGGCCGACGTCGCCGACCTCGACCGGGCCCGCGACGACGCGCCCGGCGACCGTCCGCTGGCCACCCCGGCCTGACCCCGACGCGCGCCACCACGCACCACACGAACATCGACATCCACCACGCCACCCTGCTGCCGCGAAAGGCACGCACGTGACCCCGACGACCGCCACCACCGCCCCGCCCGATGCCGCGACCCGCGACCTGGCCGTGCCGGCCGAGGGCGCGTCCGCTCCGGACGACTCGACCTTCCGCGCGCTGGAGTCGGAGGTGCGTTCCTACTGCCGCACCTGGCCCACCGTGTTCGACACGGCCCGTGGCAGCCACCTGACCGACGAGGCCGGGCGTGACTACCTCGACTTCTTCTCCGGGGCCGGGGCGCTCAACTACGGCCACAGCAACCCGACGATCAAGCGGGCGCTGCTGGACTACTGGAGCGTGACGGCATTCACCCATGCGCTGGACAAGTCGACCACCGCCAAGCGCGACTTCCTCGAGACGTTCGACGAGGTCATCCTGCAGCCACGCGGGATGGACTACCGGGTGATGTTTCCCGGTCCGACCGGCACCAATGCAGTCGAGTCGGCCCTCAAGCTCGCCCGCAAGGTCACCGGGCGGACCAACATCGTCAGCTTCACCAACGCCTTCCACGGCATGACGCTGGGCTCGCTGGCGGTCACCGGCAACGCCATGAAGCGCGGTGGGGCGCAGGTCCCGCTGGACCACACCAACCGGATCCCCTACGACGGCTGGTTCGGTGACGGCACCTCCACCATCGAGCTGTTCGCGGCCTACCTCGACGACTCCGGCAGCGGCATGGGCAAGCCCGCGGCCGCGATCGTCGAGACCGTCCAGGGCGAGGGCGGACTGGCCCATGCCAGCGACGAGTGGCTGCGCGAGCTCGCCGACCTGTGCGACGCCCACGACATCCTGCTGATCGTCGACGACATCCAGGCCGGCTGTGGCCGGACCGGCACGTTCTTCAGCTTCGAGCCCTCGGGGATCCAGCCCGACATGGTCACGCTGTCGAAGTCGCTGTCGGGCTACGGGCTGCCGTTCGCGGTGACCCTGCTCAAGCCCGAGCTGGACGTGTGGGAGCCCGGTGAGCACAACGGCACGTTCCGTGGCTTCAACCCGGCGTTCGTGACCGCGACCGCGGCGCTGGACTTCTGGACCGACGACACGCTGGAGCACGCGGTCGCCCGCAAGGCCGCACGCGTGACGCAGCGATTGTCGGCGATGGCCGCCGACCACCCCGAGGCCCAGGCCCGCGTGGTGGGTCGTGGCCTGATGCAGGGGCTGTCGTCGGACGTCCCGGGGCTGGCCGAGGCGATCTCGTCCGAGGCCTTCGAGCGTGGCCTGCTGCTGGAGACCTCCGGCGCCAACAGCCAGGTCGCCAAGCTGTTCCCGGCGCTGACGATCGACGACGCCGACCTCGAGGCGGGCCTCGACATCGTCGCCGCGTCGTTGGCGGCCGCCCTGGTCGACCACGACCTGGTCGTCACCGCGTCCTGACCCGAGGAGATTCCCATGATCGTCCGCACCCTCGCCGACACCACCGGCACCGACCGCGAGACCGTCGCCGACACGTGGACCAGCCGCCGCCTGCTGCTGGCCGACGACCGGATGGGCTTCTCGCTCCACGACACGGTGCTGCACGCCGGCACGTCGACCGCGATGTGGTACCGCAACCACGTGGAGGCGGTGTACTGCATCGCCGGTGCAGGCCGCCTGGAGGACCACGAGACCGGCGAGGTGCACCGCATCGAGGCCGGCACGGTCTACGCGCTGGACCAGCACGACCGCCACACCCTCCACGCCGACACCGACCTGCGGATGGTGTGCGTGTTCAACCCGCCGGTCACCGGGGACGAGACCCACGACGACGACGGCGCCTACCCGGCGCCGAGCCGCCCGGCGCCCGCGCCGGTCCCGGCGGTCTGAAACGACCCCTCCGTTCGTCGCCCTGCGTGGTTGCGCGCGGCGGATCGGTCCGCCACGTTGGCGGGTCCCCGTCGCACGCCGGGAGGTGTCCGGCGGGTCCGAAACCGCCCAGCGACACGGAGTGAACCCACGACGATGACCACGACCGCACCACGCATCCGCGACCGTTATCCGTCCCGCCTGACCGACGCCGAGCCCCGCCTGGTCGACCGCGACGTCCCGACCGTGGCCGACACGGCCGCGCAGGCCGACGGTCCGCTGACGGCCGCGCAGGTGGAGGCGTTCGCCCGCGACGGCTTCCTGTTCCTCACCGACGTGTTCGGCCCGGCCGAGGTCGCCGCGCACCACGACGAGCTCGACCGGCTGCGCGAGGACCCCGCCGTGCGGGAACGGCCCGAGACGGTCGCCGAGCCCGACACCGACGCGGTCCGCTCGATCTTCGCCGTCCACCGGCTCAGTGGACCGTTCGACGCGATGTCGCGGGACGACCGGCTGATCGGCGTGGTCCGCCAGCTGCACGGCAGCGAGGTGACCCTGCACCAGACCCGGGTCAACGCCAAGCCAGGGTTCGGCAGTGACGGGTTCTACTGGCACTCCGACTTCGAGACGTGGCACGCCGAGGACGGCATGCCGACGCCGCGCTGCATCTCGGCCTCGGTCGCGTTGACCGACAACCTGGCCCACAACGGGCCGCTGATGGTCATGCCCGGGTCGCACGAGACCTTCGTCCAGTGTGCGGGGGCAACCCCCGAGGACAACCACCTCGAGTCCCTGCAGCGCCAGGAGGCGGGGACGCCGTCGCCGGACCAGCTCGCCACGCTGGCCGACGAGCACGGCATCGTGGCGCCGACCGGCCCGGCCGGCTCGGTGCTGTTCTTCGACTCCAACCTGATGCATGGCTCCAACGGCAACATCACGCCGTACGCCCGCAGCAACGCCTTCTTCGTCTACAACCGCGTCGACAACGCGTTGGTCGAGCCGTTCGCGACCGATGCGCGACGACCCGACCACGTCGCCCACCGCGAGGTCGTGCCGGTCGGTTGACGCAGCGGCGGTCGCGGCGGGGGCCGCCGGCGTCCACGTGGCGAGGTTTCCCCGGTGGCGGTGGCGGCTAGGGTGCGGTGCAGTGCTCCGCGCGACCCCGCGCGACCCGGATGCCACCCACCTCCCGAAGGAACCCGCACCATGGCCGACGCCTCGGTCCCCGACGACCGCCACTACACCAACGACCACGAGTGGGTCCGCCTGGACGGCTCCACGGCCGTCATCGGCATCACCGACTTCGCCCAGGACCAGCTGGGCGACGTCGTCTACGTGGACCTGCCCGCCGTGGGCTCCAGCATCGAGGCCGGCGAGGTGTTCGGCGAGGTCGAGTCGACCAAGTCGGTGTCGGACCTGTTCGCACCCGTCACCGGCACCGTGACCGCCCGCAACGAGGCGCTGGACACCTCGCCCGAGCTGGTCAACGCCGACTGCTGGGGTGACGGCTGGCTGGTTGAAGTCTCGGTCGAGGGTGAGGTCGACCCGGACGACCTGTTGGACGCCGCCGCGTATCAAGCGCTCGTCGACGGTTGAGCCACCGCCGACCCAGGTGCCGTCGGCACACCCCGCTCCGACCCCGTGCACCTGTCGTCACCGCCCCGCCGACGCGACCTCGTGACGATCGTCACGAGCGCCCTCGAGCGGTCGCATCACCAGCAACAGTGGTGCGCTCGGAGCGACATCGGTCCACACCCGGAACGGATCTCCCCCGAACCCTGAAGTTCTCGTCTACCCTTGGGGCGAGCCGGCTCGACGTGCCGGTCGAGGAGTGACGATGTACTGCAGCCACTGCGGCGAAGCGATCGCCGACGACGCCAACTTCTGTGCGGCGTGCGGCACCCCGGTGCGACGTGAGGCCGACACCAACGCCACGATGTCGATCGACCTCCACGGGGAGACCGACGGCGAGGACGTCCTGGAGGACCTGCCCACGATGGAGCAGGGGACCGGCCTGTTCGTGGTGATGCGGGGGCCGTTGTCGGGCTCGCGGTTCATGCTCGAGAAGGACGTCACGACGATCGGCCGCCACCCCGACGCCGACCTGCTGCTGGACGACGTGACCGTGTCACGGCACCACGCCGAGGTGCGTCGTGGCGACAACGGCCTGGTCCTGGCGGACCTCGGCTCGCTGAACGGCACCTACGTCGGTGACCACCGGGTCGAGGAGCACCCGCTGGTGATGGGCGACCAGGTCCAAGTGGGACGCTTCAAGCTGTTGTTCGTGTCCGCGGACGAGGCCTCTTCATGAGCGGCACCCTGACCATCGGCGAGGTCCTCAAGACGCTGCAGGAGGACTTCGACGACATCACGATCTCCAAGATCCGGTTCCTGGAGGCCGAGGGGCTGATCTCGCCGGACCGCACCGACTCGGGCTACCGCAAGTTCGACGACGACGACATCGAGCGTCTGCGCTACGTCCTGCGGGCCCAGCGCGACCGCTACCTCCCGCTGAAGGTCATCCGCGAGGAGCTGGACCGGATCGACGCGGGGCTGGCGGTGGACTCGCCCGCCGGGCCCGATCCCGACGAGGTCGCCCATCTGCGTGGCGACGGCGAGCCGATGGCCCAGGACCAGTCCCTGCTCCCGCCGATCGGCACCGAGACCTGGAACGCCGAGGAGCTCGCGGAAGCCGCCGGGCTGAGCATCGAGCAGGTCGAGGCGCTGGTCGGCCACGGCCTGCTGCCGCGGACTCCCACCTTCGACGCCGCCGCGCTGCGGGTGGCCCGTCTGGCCGGTGACCTGCTCGACGCGGGCCTGGAGGCCCGTCACCTGCGGATGTACCCGCAGTTCGCCGAGCGCCAGTTCGCCCTGATCGAGCAGCTCGTCGCCCCCGTGATGCGCCAGCGCAACCCCGAGGCCCGCTCGGCCGCGACCGCCCGGGGCGAGAAGGTCGCCGAGCGTGGCGCCGCGCTCAACCGCGCCCTGCTGGGCAACCGTCTCCGCGACACCCTCCACTCCTGAGTCGAGCGGTCCCTCGGTCCACCGGCCTTCGCCGCATCGTGCCCCTCCACCTCCCTGCAGGACGCCGGCCGGCAGCCCGTCTCGCACGGGCCAGGGCACCCCGGTGTCCCCGGCCGTTCGCCCCGAGACCGGTGTCGTGGATCCGGATGGTGGCGCAATATCCTGCCGTGGTCCCGTGCCCGCTCGTCGTCGACCCTGCGTGAGGCCATCGTGACCTGGTCGCGTCCGACCCGTCGCGCCACCACTTCGGTGGCGGTGGTCGGCCTGGCCGTGGCCGCGTTGGTGGCGCCGATGACCCGCTCCGGTCCCTGGGCCGGGGCGGCGCTGGCCCAGGACGCGTCGGAGGCGCCGGCCGAGTCGACCTCGCCAGCTCCGTCCAGCAGCCCCACACCGTCGCCCGCCCCGCAGCCCTCGGCATCGCCCGGCGACGCCGCGCCGCTCGGCGTGGTCGAGGGGTTGTCGCTGGTGGAGCAACCACCGGCGGGCTGGCCGGAGCCGCCGATGGAGACCGCCCGCGAACTGATGGCGCTGGACGCGACGACCGGGCAGGTCCTGGCGGTCGTCAACGCCCAGGAGCGGGTCCAGGTCGCCTCGGTCATCAAGCTGCTCACGGTCCTGACCGCGCTCGACGTGCTGGACCCCGACCAGATGGTCACGGTCGGCGACGAGGTGAACATCGACGGGTCGACCGCGGCGCTGGAACCCGGCGACACCTGGTCGGTCCGCGACCTGGTCGCCGGTGCCCTGATCCGCTCGGGCAACGACGCCGCGGAGGCGCTCGCCGTCGCGGGCGGTGGTGGTGACCGGGCGGCGTTCATCCAGATGATGAACGACAAGGCCGAGTCGCTGGGCATCGTCGGTGCCACGATCGCGGACCCGTCGGGCCTCGAGGACGTCAACCTGCTGTCGGCCCGCGACCTCGCCATCCTGGGCGACGCCGCGCTGGCCCAGCCGCTGGTGGCCGAGATCGCCAACAGCCGGTCGTGGGACCTGCCGTCGACCGGCCCGGTGCCCAACCGCAACCTGTTGCTGGAGATGCGCGAGGACGCCACGGGCCTCAAGACGGGGACCACCGACCTGGCCGGGGCGTCGTTGGTGGGCTCGGTCCGCGCCGACGACCACGACCTGGTGTCGGTCATCGTCGGCGCTCGCAACGACAACCAGCGCTACGCCGAGTCCGTGGCCGTGTTCGACTGGATCGAGTCCGCCCTGGACCGCCACCCGGTCGACGTCGGCGCGGCGATCCGGCTGCCGGGGGAGTGGGTCGGCGAGGCCACGACGCTCGACCTGTGGGCGCCCGAGCCCCCGCAGGTCGACACCCAACTGGCGGTGGACGGGTCGTCCGTCGTCAGCGAGGTCTCCCTGGGCGTGGGTGGCCGGCTGGCGGAGTACGTCGCGACGGCCGAGGTCGCACCGCCCGACACGATCGGCGAGTCGCTGGCCGGCAAGGTCTACGAGGCCATGCGCCAGGCCCACGAGCTCAACACCTGGCCGTCCTCCTGACCCCGCGGTGCGTCCGACGGCGGGTGGTCCGGGGTCCTCGCCGGACGGGGCACGTGCAGTACCTTGCACGGATGACGTCGAGACGAGGGAGCAGGCCACGGTGAAGCCGCTCGAATTGGTCGGAGTCCGGGTCGAGTTGCCCGCGAACCAGCCGATCGTCCTCCTCAAGGAGACCGACGGACCGCGCTACCTCCCCATCTGGATCGGCGCGGTCGAGGCCACCGCCATCGCCTTCGCGCTCCAGGGGGTCGAGACCGCGCGGCCACTGACCCACGACCTGATCGTGGACATGCTCGAGTCACTGGGACAGCGACTCGACAGCGTGCGGATCACCGACCTCCAGGACGGCACCTTCTACGCCGAGCTCGTGCTGGTCGGCGACGACGGCATCGAGGTTGGCGTCTCGTCGCGACCGTCCGACGCCCTCGCCATCGCGGCGCGCCTGCCCGGCACCCGGGTCTACGGTGCGCCGGCAGTGCTCGACGAGGCCGGGGTCGAGCTCGACGAGGACGAAGAGGTCGAGGACGCACAGCAGGCCGAGGCCGAGGTGCGCCAGTTCCGCGAGTTCCTCGAGTCGGTGACCCCGGAGGACTTCAAGGAGCAGTGAGGTCCGCCGGCGAGCGGTCGTGCTGCCCGCCCGGTCCTCATCCGTCCTCGTCATCCCGGGTCGCACCGTGGCGGCCACCCGAGCGGCTCGACCTCCACGTGGACACCGTGCCACCAACGGGGAAACACACCTGAGAAGTTTCACTCTTGTGTCTCGTGTTGCTAGAGTGGTATGCGGTCCGGCACGTCGAGGTCGCGCGGAGCGCACGAACGGCGGCCGGCCATGGACGCGGCCGACCATGGACGACCATGCTGGATCGATTGGCTGCATGACCTGGTGGAGGAGTGCACATGGCGGGCAACCAGTTGCAACTGGACGTCGGTGACGACGTCGCGGTGGGCTATCGCGGCCCGACCGCGTGCAACATCGTCGGCATCACCTACCGCCAACTGGACTACTGGGCCCGCACCGACCTGGTGTCGCCGTCGGTCCAGCGCGCCGAGGGCTCGGGCAGCCAGCGGCTGTACTCGTTCAACGACATCGTGGCGCTGCGCGTCGTCAAGCGGCTGCTCGACGCCGGGGTGTCGCTCCAGCGCGTGCGGCTCGCGATCGAGACGCTCGCAGCGCAGGGACATTCGCCCGCGGACGTGACGGTCGTGTCGGACGGCACCAATGTGTTCATGGTCGACGACGACCAGGAGGTCGTCGAACTGGTGATGGGTGGCCAGGGTGTGTTCGCCATCGCGCTCGGCCCGGTCATCGAGGAGCTCGAGGGCGAGGTCACCGCGTTCCCGACCGAGCGCGCCCAGCCGATCAACCCGCCCACCGGGCTCGACGACTCCGCCGAGGCCTGAGACGACCGGCCGCGCCGCCGCGCGCCGCCCGCCGCGCGCCGCGAGTGTTCGATCTCTCTGGAGTTGTCAAGGAGCGAAACGGCGACGCCACGCCCCGATCGGTCGATCTGGGCATGACGGGCCACCCCACCGCCGTCGATGGGGGAGCGGGGCGTCACGAACTGGCCGGGTTGCCGCCGGCCGATGCACCGACCGAGCGGTTCGTCGAGGAGTCGGACCAGCCGGGAAGCTCGAGCCGCGGGGTCCGGATCTCGTCGGGGCAGCCGGCGGCGGCGGGAGTGTCGAGGGACGACGGGGTGTCGGGCGAAACGGGGCCATCGGGAGCCACGACGCCGCGTGACCCGATCGGGTCCGCAACCGCCGGTGCCCGACCCGGAACCGTGACGATTCGCCGGCCGGCGGGTGACGTCCAGGTGGCCGCTGCCGTGGAGGTGTCGAGCTCGACGGTCCACCCCTTGTCGTGGACGAGGTGGTGGCAGTGGTGGCACAGCGCCAATCCGTTGTCGACCGAGGTCACGCCGTCGTTGCGCCACCAGACGAGGTGGTGGATCGCGGTCCACGCAATGGGACCGTCACAGTTGGGGCCTCGACAGCCTCGATCGCGGGCGTTCACGGCCCGTCGCTGGGGCCCGGACCACTCCCGCGTGGCGCGACCGACGTCGAGGACCTGGGACGCACCGTCCATCACGATGCGCGACACCGCCGCGTCGCAACAGATCCGGCGCACGGCCTGTGGGGACAGGTGCCCGCCCCATGGCAGGTCCCCCGGAGGCAGGCTCGCCCAGCGCGGGTCGTCGGGCGCGGGGGCGGCGTCGGGGCGGTCGGGGTCGTCGACGCCGTCGCGCGCCAGGTCGGCGGACACGGTGGCGGCATCGACGATGACCGACAGGTGGGGACGCGTGATGCCACCGGTGCCCGGCGACAGCCCGTGGCCGAGCGCAACCTCCACGAGGTCGCCCAGTGCATCGGCCAGCCGGACGTCGGGTCGACGACGCTGGTCGCGTGGTGTCTCGGCGGGATCGGGGCGATCGAAGGCGTCGAGCAGGGTCCGGAAGCGTTGGCCGAGTTCGTCGGGCAGCTCGCCGGACGGGCGCCAGGTGCCGAGGTCGGTCCGGGTCAGGCGGAAACTGCGGCGGGCGTGCTGGCGGTTCTCGTCGCGCAGCATGGCAGCGCCGTCGACGGCCTGCTGGCGCGAGCGGATCCGGGCTCGCAGCCCCTCGGGAGAGGTCGCGCGGGCCACGTCGACCAGGGCCGCGTCGACCTCACCGGGGCTCCCCAGGCGGCCATCGCGGGCGGCCTGCACCATCGCATCGACGGACTCCGCGGTCAGGTCACCGTCGGCCAGTGCCTGTCGGGTGGCCGGGAGGTCGTCGAGGTCGGTGGCCAGGCGCGACATCCGCGCGGCATCGCGACCGGAACGATTCGTGTTGGCGGTCAGCCACGCCGTGGTCGACGACGCACCGTCGGCCTCGACGGCGCCGCTGTTGCGCAACTGGGCCAGGGTCCGGGCCAGCCCGGCGGTGCTCAGACCTCCCAGCCGTTCCAGGAGCCGCACCCGCTCACGCAGTTCCTCGTGGTCGAGCGACGGGCCGTCGAGGGACGGCCGGTCACCCTCCGAGGCCTCGTCGAGCACCGCGGCCACGTCCGCCACGGCTCGGCGGAGCGCACGGTTTCCGGGGAAGGGGTCCGACGGATCCGACTGGTAGTTCGCGTGCACGTCGGCGGCGACGCTGGGTCGTCGCGACGCCCGCGACGCGCCCACCTGCCGGTGCCGCGCGGCACCCGATCGCCCACGACGCCCGGCCCGGTACGACGCAGGTCGGTCCCGCTCCATTGCGGACGACCCGACCTCCGCGCGTCCCCGGGATCGGCCGGCACCCCAGGCCTCCCGGGGCTGGTGAGGTGGCATCTCAATCCTCCGAAGCCCGTGGGTGGCGGTCAGGTGGCAGAACGTGCGTTCGAGTATACAGATGCATGTCGCACGATGTCAATCATCGCGGTCGCGAGGGTGTGGACAGTCGCCCGGGTGCGCCTCCTGCCGGCCCGCCGGGAAGCTTCGTGGAGTCCGCGGGGTGGGTGTACGGGGTGGCACGAACGTCCCCCCGGACCTCCGTCCCCATGTCCTGTGACCGGGGGCCCGAGCACCCCGGGAGGTGGGGGAGGCATGTCGCACCGCCTCCCTAGCGTGCAGCCACGACCTCGGGGGCAGCACCGCGATCCGGACCGACCGGCCCGCACCACCCCCACCTCCCCCACCTGGAGACCACGATGCACCGTGCAGCACCCCCCGTCCCGACCGATGCCGACGACCGGACCGACCACCGCAGCGCTTCGACCCCGGGGGTGGGCCGCACCCTGCTGGGGGCGGCGGCGCTCCTCGTCGGTTCGCTCGCGTTCGCTGCGACCGGCGCGGCGGCCGACACCCACGACACCGCCACCTTCACGGGCACGGTCAGCGAGATCGTCGACCCCGATGCCGAGACCGGCATCCCGCGGCGCTGGATGCGCCACGTGGGCGACCCGGCCCCGGAGGGCTACAGCCACGGCTACCAGTGGGGGATGCCGATCATCACGACCCCAGCCGACGTCGACGTGGTCACCTTCACGGGCAGCATCGACGTGCTGGATGCCGGCGGTGGCGACTTCGGGCTGATCGGCCTGCTCGACACGGCCACCCTGGCCGCGGATGAGCGGGGCCTCAACGAGGGGGTGTACATCTACGCGTCCATGAACGACGACGACACGCTGCGGATCGGCCTGAGCGACGGTCGGGCCGACGGCGGGGAGTACGTGCAGACGTTCCACGACGTCGACCTCGCGGGGACCGACCGGGTCCTCGACGTCGCCTTCACGATCGACGCGGCGGCCGACCCGGTGACCTGTGCGACGGACGCGGCCGACGTGCCGACGGCCGAGGGCTGCATGACCCTGGCCGTCGACGAGTTGCCGGTGCTGACCGACAGCTGGGGCACGATCACCCACGTCGACGCCAACGGCGGCGTCGAGCTGGTCGACGGGGGCACCGCAGGCTGGGACGGGCTCGCGTCCGCCACCGAGGCGACCGGGATCGACTACGACTTCACGATCGAGCCGGCAGTGCCGGTGGCGCCGACCTCGCCCGACGACTGTCGCGACGGCGGGTTCGCCAACTACGACTTCGCCAACCAGGGCCAGTGCATCGCCAGCATCCGGGCCAACGAGGACGCCGGCCTGGGCAGCTGAGCATGGACGGCGTCGGCCCGGGTCCCCCGATCCGGGCCGACGCCCGACGTCCAGCGCCGGTCAGTCGAGGCAGTCCATGTAGTCCTCGACGTTGACGATGCCCTTGCACGCCGCGCCGGCCAGTTGCGCCTGGAGCGGGATCGCGCCATCCGGGCCGACGTTGGTCCACGTGGCAAAGTCGACGATGCCGTCGCCCTCGAAGTCGACCCCGATGATGCCGTGGAAGCCCTCACCGGTCTCCTGGTCGATGACGCCGCTCGCCAACCTCCGCTGGACGCCCTCCGTGGCCCAGATGACGTTCTCGAACGTCCCGTCGAAGATGATCTGGGCGCCCGATGCGGCGTCCTTCTTGCTGGCGTTGACGCACTCGTGCGCCAGCACCGGCGTCGCCGCCAGCAGCAGCACCGCGGTGCCGGCGATCGTCGTCGTGATCCTGTGTCCGAGCCTCATGTGCCACCCTCGAGTCCCCGGCGCGCGCTCCGGTCCCCGTCGAACCGGATGTCCCCAACGCCGGACTCGACCGTAGGCACCGCCTCGTGATGCGCCCATCCGGGTGCCCGCCGTCTCGCTTCCGGCTTTCCCCACTGGCACCGAGACGGCAGCGGCAGGCGCGCACGGGTCAGGAAAAGAACTGTCCGAGGTCGTGGTTCGCGACGGTCTGGGCGATGCCACGAGGGCTGATGCCCGTGAGGTTCTCACGGTCCGGGTCGGCACCACGCTCGATCAGCAGCGTGATCGTGTCGCCACGCCCGTAGGAGTGCATCGTGGCGACCCACAGCGGTGTGTTGCCGAACCGGTTGACCGGGTCGATGGACGCGCCCTCGTCCAGGAGCAGCGCGGCCACCTCGGCGTGGCCGCCCTGGGCAGCGAAGTGCAACGGGGTGAAGCCCTGGTGGTCTGCGGCGTCCGGGCCTGCCCCTCGGTCGAGGTGACCCCGGACGTCGCCCACGTCCCCCGCGAGCGCGGCGTCGTGGAGGGCAGTCCGTCCTGCGCGATCAGTCACGTCGTCTGTCCCCTGGTCAGTCGAGGTCGAGGGTGCCGTTCGTCACGCCCGTCGCGACGTCGCGCAACCGCTGGTTCTCGGACCGGGCGTACGCGCGCATGCGCTCGAACGCGTCCGTGAGGTCGACGTCGTGGCGCTCGGCCAGCATCCCCTTGGCCTGTTCGATCACCACCCGGCTGTCCAGCGCGTGTTGGAGCTGGACTGCCAACGCGTCCGCTTCCTCATGGGCGCGGATGCTCAGCAGGTAGGAGGTGGCGACCTCCGTGAGCATGAGCGCGGTGGCCAGTTCGTCGGGCGTCAGCTCGCGCGCCTCGGTCATCACGACGTCGACGGCGCCGACCAGGTCGGACCTCGCACTGACCGGGATCGCGTGAATTCCGCGGATCCCTGCCTCCAATGCGGGTGGGGCGAAGTTCGGCCAGCGTGACTGTTCCGCCTCGAGGTCGGGCACCGAGAGGTGCTGGCCGGTCCGGACGCAGTCCGTGCAGGGCCCCTCGGCGAGTGACGCCTCGAGCCGTTCGGCCACGCGCCCGCGGGGACTGTTGGTCGTCGCCACGGTCAGGTCGCCGTCGTCGAGCAGCAGCACCCCGATGCCGTCGACGTCGAGCAGCCGCTTGCAGTAGTCCCCGAGCGCGCCGAACACGCCCTCGACGGACTGGTGGTCTGCCAATGTCTTGGTGAACTCCACCAACGTCCAGGCGGTGCTGTCATCACCGGGCATCAGGCCTCCACGCATCATCGTTCGCGACACGGTAGGGCGGAGCCGGCCCTCGGGCGCCCCCGGCGTCGCCCGTCACGACCCTCGACCCCTGCGAGGGGCGTCCCATGGTCGTTCGCCCGTGGCGATGGGACGTCGGTCCTTGCTGGCGCCAGTCCGACGGTTTCCCCAGCGGCCCGTCCATCGTGGGACTCCACGGCTGGCGTGCGAAGCTCGTTGGGGCTGCACTGGCATTCAGGACGGCCCGATCCCGGCGGCCAGGTTGTGGAGGTGCTGGTCGCTCCCGAAGCCAGGAGCTCGGTTGCCGTCGCTGGCCATGTTGTGGAGGTGCTGGTCGCTCCCCGAGGCAGGAACCCTGCCGTCGGCGATGTCGGTGGCGAGGTTGTCCAGGTGCACGTCGCTGCCGGCGACGGCTGCCCGGGCGGCGGCGATGGCCGCGAGGTTGTCCAGGTGCACGTCGCTGCCGGCGACGGCTGTCCGGGCGGCGGCGATGGCCGCGAGGTTGTCGAGGTGCACGTCGCTGCCGGGTGAGTCGGGGGTCGCCGATCCGTCCGGCCCGCGGCCGTCCGTACCGGCGAGGACCAGGACGATGGCCGCTGCCAGCGCGACGGCGATGCCGGCCCAGACGGCCCAACCGGATGCCCGCTTGCCTGGAGGCTCGAGGCCCCGAATCCCCGACGTGGCCGGCTGGTCGCTGGAAGTCGTGTGGGGCGTCGGATCGCTGGTCGTTGCCCTGGTCGATGTGGTGGTCGATGCCATGATGCATGCCTTGTCTGTCGCTGTTGCGGTGCTGATGACAGGGCAAGCGTGGTTCGCTCCAGTGGCAACCTGGTCGGCACACCGTCACAGTCGTGTGACATGGTTCGAGTCCGACCGGAACGGCGAAATTCCGGGCGCCTCGTGCCTACGAAGGGCAGGCCTCGACGTGGAGGTACTGCCGGCACTCGTCGTCGGTCAGCGACCGCGTCAGCCGCGACTGGGCGATGCCGACAAGGTCGTCGAGGTCCAGCGCCCACACGCGGGTCATGCCGTCGCCTCCCGACACAAGGCGGTCACCCTCGTCGTCGAAGTCCAGCGACCAGATCGGACCGTCGTCGCCGCGGAGGACGAGTCGCTCGGTGCCGGACTCGGCCACCCAGAGCCGCACGGTGCCGTCCGTTCCGGAGGTGGCGATGGTGTTGCCGTCCGGCGAGAAGGCCACGTCGGTGATGTCGCCGTTGTGGCCCGTGAGCGTCGCAAGCTGTTCTCCCGTCGCGACGTCCCAGATCGACCCGCCCAACCCAACCTCACCGGTGACGATCCGCCTGCCGGTCGGGTCGACTGCCACCTGGTGGGCGTACGCGGGGAGGTCCATCAGCACCTCGCCCGACCCCCAGTCCCACAGGCGGACGCCGTCGACGATCTGGAACTCCCGGTTGAGCTGGGCAAGTCCCGTCACCAGCCACTGCCCGTCCGGGCTGAACTCCACCTCCACCGGATGGAAGTCGTCGTCCTCCACGACCTCGGCGACCGGTCGTCCTGAGCGATCGACGACCAAGGTGCGCCCGGACGCCCCCTCGGCGGGGTTGCCGGCGACGGCGAGCAGGCTTCCATCCGGACTCCATGCCAGGGCCTCGGGTCGGAAGTTGTCCTGCTCCACCGTGAAGACCTCATAGCCCGAGTGTCGATCCCAGACGCGAGCCCGCGCCGTGTCCTCGAAGCCGATCGTCGCGACGAGGTCGCCGTCGGGGCTCACGTCGATCTCCCAGGCAGGGCCCTCGTCGATGCCGAAGCGCTGGCGAGATGCCCGCTCGTCCACGTCCCACGCGACGGCGGGCACTCCGTCGCCGGTCGCCACGACGCTGTCCCCGTCCGGGGTGAATGCCACGGCCGTCTGCACCAGCTCCGGCGTGGGGAGGTTGGCCCACTCGGCCCCCCCGGTGGGCTCAGGTTGGTCGGCGGTCGGATTTGCCGGCTCAGCCACATCTACGGGCAACTCCGCTGGTGGTCCAAGTACACGCCGTCCGGTGTCGAAGGCCGCGACGCCTCCGCGAGCCAGCAAGTCCGCCAGGGCCTGGAAGGCGATCCCGAGACCTTCCGCGCAATCGGTGATGAGTGCACACGCGGCACCGGCAGCGGCAGCGCCCAGCACGAGGGTCGTTCGGTACTCAACCGCTGTGGTCATGCCGGTGGGGTCGGTGAGGGTCGTTGGGTTGTTGGTGACTTAGGTGTAGGGGTTGTGGCCGGCGACGCCGGGGCCGCCGGGGCGGACGGGGTAGACGGCGGTGAAGCGGCCGAGGTCGGGCAGGTAGGTGCGGGCGTGCAGCCAGACCTGCCCGGCTGGGTCTTGCTATCCGCCGGCGAACCCGAGCGGGCCAACGTTGCCCGGTCTGGGCTCCGACCGGCCAGGTGGTGGCATGGGTCACGGGCCCGTCGGGGGTGGTCATGGAGGTGCGGCGGCCGGCGTCGTCGTAGCCGTACCCGACCGTCCCAGCCGGGGAGGTGACGGTCGTGAGCCGTCCGGTGTGGGGTTGGTAGTCCCAGGTGGTCTGGCCGGTCTCGTCGACCATGCCGTCGCGGCGGCCCGTCACGTCGTGGCCGAACGTGACCTGCCCGTCGGGGTGGTCGATGGCGGTGCGTTGCCCGGCGAAGTCCAGCGCGTAGCCCTGACGGACTCCGCGGCCGTCGACGTAGGCGTCGAGAGGGCCCTCGTCGCCGAACTCCCACCGCTGGGCGTTGCCAAGCGGGTCGACTTCGAGTTCGAGCCCCGCTCTTGCAAAGGCGCCTGCCTCCGGAGTGCTGGCTCGACTGTGCGACCGGGGCACGGCCGCTTCCGGCTCGATCATCGTGCCACGTGCAGTGTCACGCAGGGTCAGCCGAACAGTTCCTGGGCACGCTGGCGCTTGGCCGCACGGAGTTCCGCGGCGGTGCCGGCGACGTTCTCCGGCACGAACAGCGCGTGGATTGTGGCGAGGTTGACCCTGACCCAGTGCCCGTGCTCGGGCGTCAACTCCGACGAGGCCTGTGCCGGCTCGCCCAGGACGCGCATGAGCAGGTCGATGTCGAACCACTCGTCCACACCCATGGGGCGTGCCTCCAGGAACAGTTGCGAGCGATCGCGGACCAGACGCCAGTCCAGGGACCCGTTGGACCACACCACGAAGGCGTCCCCGAAGGACTGTCCGACCTCGGAGTCGACGAGTCGATACTCCGCGTCCTGGAAGAAGAAGGCCAGCCAGTCGGCGAGTGCCCGAAGCAGTTCCCTCACGACGAACCTCCGCGTGCGCAGGGGCCCACTGGTTGCCCCACCTGCAGGCTCGCAGCCCGAGGGGCGTGGGTCGGATCAGGTGGCGGCTGCCAGCGCATCACGCAGGGCCTTCCCCAAGACGGTTGGATCCTCGACCACCGTGGATCGATCGACGAGGTGATCGAAGCCGGATCCAGGACTGCGATTGTGCATCGGCGTCAGCGTGATCGTGTCGCCGACGGCATGGATGCTCACACCGCGGGTCCCGCCCTTGCTGAACTCGCCACGGCTGCGCACGCCTGCCGCCCGCAGGAGTGCTTCGCCGCGCGGGGCGTCGCGCGGAGGTGTTGTGACCTCGGACCCAGACCGAGCCAATGAGTCACGCACCCGGTCGGCAAGCTGCTCGTCACTCGCTGGATCGGCGATCAGGCACTCGTCGTTTGCGATCCAAAAGCCGTCGACCGTTCGCGACATGGGAACGACGAACGCGTGACCAGACCGTACGTAGAGGTTGCACAACCGGGGGGTCATCGGATCGGAACCACCTTCACGAGTACGACCCTTCTGATCGAGCCAGTTCCGCCGGACGGTCGTGCCGGTACCGGAGCGCCACCACGGTCGTCGACATCCCGCGTGGAGGAGACGCGCATCTATTCGCCGTTCTCGTACAGCAAGTGGCCCTGCTCCTGCCGGTCGTCGAGGTAGGTCACAAGTCCTCGGGCAGCGCGATGCCGATCACGAAGTCGGACCGACCCCGCCAGGCTGGCTCCTGGTGAGTCACTTCGCGAGTTCGGTTCATTCGAGGGGATCCGGGGATGGACGCCCGGTCATGGTAGAGATCGCTCATCGACACTGATCAGGTCACCGGACGAGCACGGTGCTGGCGCGGACGTCACCTCTCGCACGCCTCGCTGACCCGCGCGAACAGGCCGGCGAAGGGGGCCTCGGGTGCAACGACCCGCCACGTCTCCCCGCCGGTGGTGCGGTACCAGGTCTCGACGAACATCGATGACCCTGCGTACGGGGCCGTGACCACCACCCGGTGCACGACACCGCGTTGTTCGAGCCCGGCGAGCCACGCCTCGAACTTCCGATACTCGCCGGGTGACCTGAACCCATGGATCTCCGACCAGCTCTCGGGGTCTTCATCCATCACAAGCCTCCGCTCCCGATGATCCAGGTCGGATCCACCGACGGGATGAACACCTGGTTGCCTCCCCCGACGAGTCCGCCTTGCGGCGCTGCAGGGCCAATGGCCAGGAACTCCCTGTCGGCCACGGTCGTGCACTCGTCATCCGGAGGGCGCTGGACCGCACCCCGAGGGGTCAGGCAAGGAAACATCACGCCGCGTGGCGGTGCCGACTGTCCGGCAGCAGTCCCCGTACTGCTCGTCACTGGCCGTCTTCGAGTTCACGCAGGAACCGCTCGGCGAAGGCGCGGTGCTGCTGGGCCTTGAGGTGGGTGGCGTCGGCCAACCGGATGAGTTGGGCCTCCACGTGAGTGCGCGCCTCGTCGGTGCGTCCGAGCAGGTCGAGCACGACCGGCAACTTGTACTCCACGTGGTGGCTGGCGCCGTCATCCAGCTCGAGGCGCATCGCATCGAGGTCGGCCATCCGGCCCATCCACGGCACCCCGTAGCTCTCGACGGCCTCGGTGAGCGACCGGGCCTGTCCCGCGAGGTTTCCGTCGTTGAACTTCCATCGGGCGAATGGTTCTTCCGGCATGACGGAGCCGATCGGGAGGCTGACGACCACCCCGGTCTTCCACCCACGAACTCCGGTCAGCTCGGCGAGGCGTTCCAGGGTTGGTCGATGGGCAACACCCAGGATCGGCAGGATCGCGCAGACCGCATCCTCGGACTCAATGGCGCTGTTCATTCCCACGGACGGCGTGAAGTCACCGTGTTGCCCGCCTACGAAGACACCGTCGTGAATGACCTTGGCGAAGCCGATGGCCTCCATGGGGGGCTGCAGCGCAGCGACGGCCTGCTCGAACACGGTCATGTCAGAGGGGCCAAGTCTGATAGATCACCCAGACTGGCAGGGGCTCGAGTGCGACTCCGGGCTGCAGCCCGGCCCTGGAGGCGTGGTTGCCCGCCGGCACGAATCCACTGTTCATGATCTCGGGGAGGACCGCCTCTTGATTGGCGTTGAGGTCGGCCGTGGGGCCAGTCCTGACCTCGAGGAAGCCCTTCGTCCCATTCGGAAACTCCACGTAGAGGTCGACCTTGGTGTGCCCGGCAGCCGTGTCGAGCGTAATCTCGCTGCCGAGCCCAAGTCGGGTTCGCCGCGTCGTGGGTGACGACGTGGTCCAGCGCAGTCGGCGACGACAGTGAGGTCCGCCGCGGCCAGGTCGTAGCCGTAGCCGACCATCCCGGCTGCGTCGGTGACCGCGGTCAGTCGCCCCCGGCCCGACCATGCAACGCGAGCAACTCCTCTCGAAATGCACCGCAACATCACTCATCGGCAGAGGCTGAAGGTTGGCACGATCGGAACACAACGACCAAGATGTCGCGCTACGTCTCCAACTGCTCGATCTCCTGGTTCACGATGGGCTCGAAAGCTGACCCTCCCGCTGCTTCGTCGATCTACGGGCCCTCAGCGCGGGTTCGACCCACGGCCAGCTAATAGGTGCCGTACCGGTCCAGGAACGCATCGCAACCTCCAAGAGCATCGAGCACGCACCAGTCTCCGGTCGAATAGTCAAGAATGATGAGATCCGTCTCCGAGGGCACCAACGCCCGAAACCAGCCGACGAGTGCACGCAGGTCTTCAGAAGATGGTGCGCCCCCGACGCCGAGCGTGGCGTCATCTGACAGCAGGCTGAAGTCCCATCCTTGACCGACAACGTTCAGACGCACCCATCCGGATGCAGGTGAGTGGATGCTGTCCTCCTCGATGCCAAGGTCGTCGAGCCGACGCCTGAATTCCTCCGTGGTCAGTCCGCTTGGTCGCTGTTCTGGCTGTTCGGACAGTCGAGACCGTGGTGTGATGACGAACACTCTGCACACTCCCCTCGTTGTGACGGACGGTGCCACGGTCAGTTGATCTTGTCGAGATCATCAAGGAACCTTGCGGCGAAGGCACGATAGTCCTGAGCCAAGATGTGGTTCTCACCGGCGAACTCGCGAAGTTTGGACTCGACGTGGTCCCGGCCCTCCTCACGCCGTCCGAGCTCTGCCAGGAGAATGGGGATCTTGAACTCCTCAGCGTGCGACAGGCCGTCCGCCAATTCGGTGAGCATCGTGTTGAGATCGGTCATGCCGTTCATCCAGGGCAGCCCGAAGTCCTGGACGGCGTCGGCCACCGCGGTCGCAGGTCGATCGAGGTTGTCTGCCGCGAAGCGCCACTGGGTGAACCGGTCGTCGGGCATGGCGTAGCCGATCGGTCGACTCACGGTCGCCACGCGTAGCCAGTGCCCGTTGTCGGTCGCCGCCGCAAGTCGCGCCTGGATGGCCTTGTGGGCCACGCCCAACACCGGGTTGACCGCCAGAACTCGTCCCTGCTGCTCCGAGGCCGAGTTCATCCCGACCGAGAGCCGGAAGGGACCACGGTCGGAAACGAACTTCCCCGATGCACAAGCGAATCCAATCCGCCGCATGGGCTCCCGGAGTGAGCCGAGGATGCGTGACTTCTCCACGAAATTGGCTCCCTTGGATTGGGGGGATGGCGGCCCGATCTGGTCGCCAGTCAACTCGCATGCGTGGCTGCTCGCGGACACCAGGATGTCCACCTCACTCGACACTCTCCGAATACTGCTCGACTGGATTCCCCAGTCTCCCCAATGTTGCCAAGCACCCCTGTCCTCTGCGCTGGTCTTCAAGGCTGGACCGACCGCGGGCACCTTCGGCAGGTCGCAAGCGCCTCGACTCACCCGCCCCTGTCCGCATTTCCGGGGGCGACCTCGGACAGCCAAGGGGCAGCTTCGGCGTCGTCGATGCTGAACCTGAGCCCCGCGCGTCGGTCGGGGCTTCCGTCATCCCAGTAGAAGAACCGCTCGTTGGTCGCCCATGTCACCCATCCCAGGAAGGTCCCAAAGTCAGGAGCCAGTCGGATCTTCGATAGCGCCGCGATCGAGGCCTCCCACACGCCACCGTCACTGGTGTCGACGACGATGAAGTCCGGGCCACCCGCCAGGGCGGGCCACCACGAGGGTTCCCACCACTCGAGGTCCCCGTCCCCTCCCATTTCGATGTCGAACTCGATTTGCTCGACCTGTTCCTGCTGGATACGTCGCGCTTCGGCAAGCGGGATGAAGTTGTAGTAGGGCAGGACGTTCACCTCTCCGGTCCCGTCCACCCAACCACTCCCGTCATGCCAGGCCCACAACGCGACGAGGTCGTCCACCATGCGGCAGGCCTCGTCGAGTGATGCCCGGAGGAGTCGGAGGATCTGCTGTTCTGGAAGGCCGGGGCGAAGGGCGCTCACAAGTGGCGAGCCCTGGCGGGCGTGCGCTTCAACGAGCTCCCGGAAGGCCAGTACAGCTGGGTGTGTCATGTGTCGCAACCTACCCAGAAGGTGGCAGCACCTTCGCGGACGGCACCGCGCCCCGACTGGCTCCCATGACCGCAGCGAGGCGCCCTCGATGGCTACCGCCGGGCCTGTCGGGTCGGTCATGGTCCCGGGGTCGTTGGTGACGTAGGTGTAGGCGTCGGCTCCGGCAGCGGTGAGGTTGCCCGCGTCGTCGTGGTTGAACGTCGTGGCCTCGGGGGAGAAGGCGTCGTCGCAGGCGGAGGCGGTGGTGCCAGCCCCGGTGACGGTCCGGTTGGCGCGCGGCCAGCTATTCCAACCCCGGGAAGGTCTGGGGGGTTTCCGAGGCGGCGTCACTGTCGAAGTACCCACTCATGTTCCACGAAGGATTGAGGACTGCCATTCGATCTGCGCAGGACCGAAGGAAGCCCTCCATGTCAACACCGAGCGGCCTCTGCACGCGGTTCTCCCATTGGACGAGCCACAACGGCGGAGCATTCGCAGCCGTGTCGACCACCACGGCCTCACCACCGCGGATCTCATAGGCCACCGTCCACGAGGAACGCCACATGGCTTCCCCGCCTTCCTCTGCCGAGTCCCGGGAGAGTTCTTCGGCAGTTGACCGCAGTTCTGCTGCGAAGTCGATCGCGTCACGCAAGGGCATCATGATCGGACCACCGGGGAAGAAGCGGTACGGCACCCAATGTCCGACGTGTTGCACCAGCAGCGCGTCATCGACCCCGTCGGCGACGAGATGCAGGTCGGCGACGCCGGACGGGAGCGTCCCGGTGGTTCGTCGTTCCAGCGTGCGCAGCCGCCGCTCGGGCAAGGCGTCGGCCAGGCAGTCGCGCAGCGGTGCGCCCGCGCGACCGTGCTCCTCGACCAAGCGCTGGAGCGCGTCTGCGACACCCATTTCAGACCCGAACGACGGCACCAGCGGCGAGGGTAGGGGGATCACGCCGAACTTCGTGCCGTTCACGAACGGTTGACACTGCGCCTTGTTGTAGAAGCCACTCAGGGAGCCTCCCCGGGAACTCGACTCGGACCGCGGGAGGACGGGCAAGGAAGGACGGTCCATTGGCCTGACCCCTTCGAGGGTCGACGCAAAGGGGTACTCGTCGCACACTTCCGCCTTTCCCCTTCCGGCACACGCTGGGTCTGCTGCCCCTTCCCTCTCCAACGTGTCACCAGGACATCTTGACCCGCTGATGATCGTCACGCTTGAACTCTGGTGGATACTTCTTCGGCACGGTGACATCCTGTCCGACCCTGACGGGTCAATCTAGGTGTCGACCGAAGCTGGGGCAGACCCGTTCGGGCAACTGCCGCCCGATGGGCGCTCAGCCGAAGAACTGTTCGAGGTCGTAGTTCGCGACGACCTCGGCAACCCCGCGCGGGCTGATGCCCGTGGCGTTCTCGTGGTTCGGGTCCGCGCCATGGCGCAGCAGGAGCAGGATCAGTTCCCCCTGGCCGAGGTCGTTCATGGTCGCCACCCAGAGCGGCGTGTTGCCGTACTGGTTCTCGGGGTCAATGGATGCGCCGGCGGCGAGCAGCGCTTCTGCGACCTCCGGGTGCCGGTTCTGCGCCGCGAAATGCAATGGCGTGAAGCCCTGGTGGTCGGCCTGGTCCGGATCCGCGTGGTTGCCGAGGAGTTCGTTGAGCCGGTCGAGGTCTCCCTCGGCGGCGGCGTAGTGGAGTGGCGTACGCCCAGCGCGATCAGTCATGGTGGCACCTGATGGACGTGCCTCACGATGCTGGGCGGTCGGTGGCGACTTCCGTGAAGGCCGTTCCGGCGGACAGGTGTGGCGCGATCACGTCCCTCAGCGGCTCCGGAAGTGCGCGTTGGTCCAGTGACATGGCGACGTAGCCCGATCCGTGCCATTCGTGGGCCAGGTCCAGGTCGCCCAGCTGGCCATGGAGCGGCTCGTGGACGTCGTTGGCGACGTCGCGATCGAAGGCGACCCGGACGACGTGCTTCTGACCGTGTCGGTCGCACTCGACGACGTGCCCGGCTTCGTCGAGGACGAACTCGTCTCCCGGCCCGATGCCGTAGACGAAGAACGGGATGCTCTGGAGGCGGAAGTGCCGCTGGCCGAGGTCCTGGACCCACAGCTGCTCGCGTCGACCGGGCATGCCATGCGCATCGAGGCTCACCTGTACAACGTAGTCCGCTCCCGGCGCTGGGTCGTGGGTCGCCACCTCGTCAACCACTCGGGACTCCTCCATGGGTGTTGCGCCACCAGTCCTTCATGCGCTGTGGCCAGTGTCGTGGCGGCCAGGGCCTTCATACTCTGCCGGCGGCGTCTTCGGAGCGACTCGAGGGCCCTTCGATCTGCTCCACTTCGACCACAGGCTCCGCAGAGTCCACCGGGGTGGTCGATCGTCAAGGTGGCAGAACGTCCGCCTGCTCCGCTGGTCCAAGCTGTCCAACGTCCCCCCGACACAACGTGAACTTCCGAACCGCCCTCATTTCGGGACGATCTCGGTGTGCGCAAGCGAACATGTCTTCAGGATCGCAAGTGCCCGTGCATTCACGAACAGTTGAGCCTGCTCGTCCTGCCACAGATCGTCCTTGTCGGCGGCCCCGTTGATGCGAAGCCACTTCCGGTGGGGCAGCGCGGCAGCTTGCTCGGGCTCAAGCGTCGTGAACTGGGGATCGAGCGAGATCTCCGCCTCGTCGATCCAAGCTCCCGACAGACCAGCCTCAGTGATTGCCGTGGCCAAGTCCGTGGTGACGAGGTAGCAGGGGAAGGATTCGACAATGTCGTCGCCAAGCCATCCCGAGAAGACGTGGTGGAGCCGACGAACAACGGGAGGGTGCACGGTGGTGTCCATGTCGGTGTTGTCACCCAGTTCACCGGCAACTTCCGGTCTTACACGGAAACCGGCCATCAAAGCACCGGTGGCTTGAAGAACACGCCCAACTTCCGATCGATCATCGTGGCGAAGTCAAGGATGCCCTGGCGTGTTGGTGAGGGGTTGGCCCGGTAGAACGAATTCCAAAGTACCCGTATCTCGCTCAGGTGAATCTTGTTGTTCACATTCCCGCGTGGTACCTCACGCAGGTTCTCGATCGAGTGAATCTCCTGTGGGCTGAAGAGGCCCGGATAGCGCTTCAGCACTTGCCGTTCGACTGCATGGTGCACCCAGACGTTTTCGGTTCCCGGATTCCCTGACGCGGGACACCCCCGAACACGTCGTAGGACGGAGTTTCGGTTCACCAGTCCGAGCCATAGTGGTCCAACACGAATTGATCGATCTCCGGCGGGATGCCAATTGACTTCCAGGCGCCGCTCGAGTGATCGAGGATGGCGAGTTGGGTCGTGGCTGGGACCAAGTCTCGAAACCACCGGATCAGGCGGACCAAGTCGGCGCTGGAGGGGGCACCACCGACACCCAGTGCACTTCCGTCGAGCAGCATGAAGTTCCATCCTTGGCCGATGACGTTGAGCCGGACGCCGTCGGACACTGGCTCGAAGACGCTCTCGTCGCGCACACCGAGGTCACTCAGTCGCTCCCGGAAGGTCTGCACCGACAGGTCATCCATGGGCGCTTCGGCTTGGGGATCGACCTCACGCCTGGGTCCTATCGAGAGCACGCATGGCACCTTTGCAGTTCGACCGACGACGGGGCCGCCCGGCTTCTCCCACCAACCCTGGAGGACGGACATGGCTCGGCGATCGTTGGTCACGACGACCGTGTTGGTCACCGGGGTCTCAGCTCAGGCGGACCTGCCCGACGTGCTGCAGCCCGTTCCGACTCGCGGCCATGCAGGCCGGTTGAGCCCGGTACCAGTGCCCCAACGGTGGAATCTTTCGCTGAGGAAGAAACTACTCCGGACGGGCTCTCTGCGCGTCGGCGATGTGGGCGGCATGGTCTGGGAGGTCCAACCCCCCGGGGAGTACAGGCGCACCGACGTGCCGTCGAGTGGATCATCGATCTCGTGCACCTTCAGCGGGCTCGCAAGGGCGTCGACTCACCCGACCGTGTCCGCATTTCCGGGTGCGGCCTCGGACAGCCCTGAGCTGCGTCGGTGTTGTCGATGCCGCACCATCTCAACCTCCGGCCCAGGCGCGTCCTGGCCATCCACTCCACCCCACACCCGGAATCCGACGATCCATCTCGTCGACCTGACCAAACACCTGCCGCTGATAGTCCCGTCTGCCGTGGAACAGCCAGCCGCGGTCGGCTCGAGTATCGGCTGCGAGGTCGTCGTAGACGCCGACGAGGCGTTCGAACGTCACGCGGTCGTCCTCATGGTGACGTAGCCGAACCGTGATGCTTGATGCTGCACCGTGGCGATACCCGATCGACAGGCTCGCCTGCAGGGCGAAGGACTGCCGGCCGGCACCAATCGACCACCCAAAACCGGTGCGCTCCCGAACCCAGTCCTCCTCGAGCATCACGAGGTCACCCAGTTGGTCCAGGCCCACGGCAAGTCCTGAGTCCTCGGACCGCCACACCGGCTCGTCGGCCAGCACCTGTACGCGCCCGATGAGTTGCCGCGCCACGGCGGACGCCGCTTCGACGTCTGTGGCGGCCTGGTCGGGATGCAGCCACACGACCTGCATGATCGACCGGACCATGGGCCTTGTCATGGGACGTGCCTGGTGAAGATGGCCGAGAGCCGAGGGAGGTCCTGGAGCGCGGGATCAACAGCGGCTTTGTGGCCCTGGTCCTGGAACACCCACGCAATCTCCGGGCCAGACGGCCACGCCGCCGCGGTCCGGCGGTTCATCTGGGGCTGGTGTTGGGTTGCCGAACATGAAGGAGCCATCGTCAGCCTTGGGTGCGCCCGGACCAGAGTTCGCCGCGACCAAGGCTACTGATGGCGCCTTGGGGCGGAGGAGGTGGGTGTCGTTTCAGCCAGCGCTGAGCGTGAACACCAACTTCTGGAACGACGGGTCGTACCCGATGTCGTTGCAGCGATATCGCCGTGAGCCACGTTCGAGGGTTTCGACGACCATCCCGGATGTCGCGCTCTGTGACTCGTGATCCTTGATACCCCGTCCCGAGTCCCAGACGTTGTACAGGCGCAGGTCACCGCTCCCTTCCAGCAGCCGAACGTGGGTGCTGGCGGGGGCGATGTCCTGCCAGAGGACGATGTGCGGCGACCGGGCTCCGTCGACCTGCAGTATGCCATCCGTCCCCAGCCACACGCCTTGGCGCCACTCCGAGGCGACCTGCTCGAAGGTGATGTTGAAACCGGCGCCGCTACCGACCGAGACGACGTCGAGCATGAGGACCACTTCGCCCTCGGGGCCCATCAAGGCCGAGTTCACCACGGGAGCGGACGGGAGCGACATCGTCATGGCCGAGGCCCGGCGTGGTGGCGGAAGGGTTCGAGCTCGCCCTGTCGCCAAGGCCCAGGCTCGCGCAGGTTGTCGAGGTCGTGCGTGCCGCCAGCATGCCGGATGTGATCGAGTTCCATAGGCACATTGAGCGTAGGGTGCAAGGGCGGCTGACCTTGCTGGTGTGACGCATCGCGTCGGAGCCCAGCGGGTCGGCCCTCACGGGTCACCCAGGGGGCTCCGACGGGCCGTCCGGCGTGATGCCGAGCCACGCTTGAGCCTCGCGCAACGTCATGACGCGACCGTCTGGTGCGAGTGGCACCTGGCTCTCCGTAAGGATGGCCTCGGGACCGTAGGCCTCGGGGTTGAAGACATCGACGCCGAGCGCCTGGCAGTACCGTTCGAGCATCTCTGAGGTGAACCGGTCATGGATTCGACTGGCCCGGTAGGCCTCTGGCTGTTCGAAGCGCTGCTGCGTGCCCGTGGCATCGAACCGCCACCGGGTGCCATCGAACGCAACCGAGATGGTCCTGACGTAGTTCAGGAACTCCGTCGGAAGGGGGCCGAACAGTTCGAACTGCACCGGGCCTCGCAGGTCCGACCCATCGTGGTCGGCTGTGTAGGGCCCGGCTCGGACTGCCAGTCCTTGGCAGCCCAGTCGTCGGCTGAGCACGCCAATCGCACTTACAGCGTCAGTGCCGCGTAGGCCGTTGTCGAAGTATGCCGTCCACTCGCCGACGTCGATGAGGAGTTCGCGCGGTCGGGAACCACCAGTCAGCGGCTCCAGAAGATGGAGGACACCCGGGAATCCTCGTCGTCGACTCACCTCGACCTTCGGGTACAGGTCACGTCGCCATTGCGCCAACGCCGCGGTCGCTTCGTCGAGTGGCCTCTCGACGAACCCGATGGACGATGTCGTCGGAGCGAACTGTTGGCCCAACAGCGTGCGCATGGTCAATCGACGGTGAAGAGTCGGATGATGCCGGCGGGGTCATTCGCGAACAGGCGCTGACCATGAGCAGGGCCACGTGCCGACAGGGACCCCACTGGTTGACCCACCTGCAGCCTCGCAGCACGACGAGTGGCGTGGGTCGGATCAGGTGGCGGCTGCCAGCGCATCACGTAGGGCTTTCCCCAAGACGGTTGGATCACTGACCACCCTTGATAGATCGACGAGGTGTTCGAAGCCGGAGCCGGGACTGCGATTGTGCATCGGCGTCAGCGTGATCGTGTCGCCGACGGCATGGATGCTCACGCCGCGGGTGCCTCCCGTGCTGAACTCGCCACGGCTGCGCACGCCTGCCGCTCGCAGGAGTGCTTCGCCTCGCTTGGCGTCGCGGGCAGGGGTTGTGACCTCAGACCCAGACCGGGCCAAATTTCGAAGCGATACGGGCCCGCCTGGCGAGCGAACAGTTGTTCACTGGCGCCGTCCTCGGGCAGCGCGATGCCGATCACGAAGTCGGATCGACCCCGCCATGCGGGCTCCTGGTGAGTCACTTCGCGAGTTCGGTTCATTCGAGGGGCCCCGGTGGTGGACGCTCGGGCATGGTAGAGATCGCTCATCGGAGTCGCCGGTTATGCCAATCCAGGTCCGTCCGACCCGTGGGCCCCGAAGACCTCCTCGACGGCGTCGAGCAGGAAGGCACCAAAGTCAGGGGCGACGGACGTGAGCAGGCCATCGGCGTCCGAGACACCCGGCACCCAGAGCACGACCGGACACTCGCCGTCCTCGGTCCGGTGGCGGGTGTCCAGGACGTAGTACTCACCGAGGCCCGTCTCGCCGATGATCACCAGGCCCTCGGCCAGGTCGAACTTCCAGCGCTCGTCCAGGGTCAGCCAGACGCCGTTGGGGACCGAGGCGGAGGTGAAGTTGTCCGTCGTGACGCCATAGAACTCGCGCCCTCCGACACTGCCGGCCCCGAGTTCCAGGACGAACCGCCGATACGTCGGGGGGAAGGCAACGTCCAATGCCTGTTCCGCGGATGCGACCAGCGCGGGGTCGCGCGGACCGATGAATCGAGCGCGATCGGACCCGGCGATGGCCTGGAGGGCATCGTCGAGGTGGCTCATAGGCATGGCAGGCTCACAAGAAGTCCTTCGCGCGCCACTGCCAGTAGTCCGATCGCCAGCGATTGAACGCCGCACGGTCGATCCCCGACGGAATCGTGTTGGGGTTGATGTGGAGGATCCGCGAGTACTGCTGGTGCATCGTCGCCGTGATCTCGGCGATCGGTCCGTCCTGGGTCTGGAGCATATGGTGCAGGTTGACCGAGCGGCCATCCGGGCCGATCGGCGCCAGACCGTCCTGCATCCGTTGGAGATTGGTGCGCCCGAGGTCATCCACGAAGCTCGGGTCTATCAGGTCCGTCCGCTGGTACACCCGGTGGGCTCCGAAGTCATTCCGCGACCACAGTGGCGACCGCGCGAAGTCGTCGGCCGCGCCTGTACCGGTGCTGGGCGTGCTCGTGCTGCGCGAGACCCCCAGGCGGCGCGCGAGTGCTGGGATGATTGCGTCAAGGATCCCGCCGGCCGCGGCACCGATGAGACCTTCGAGCAATGCTGCACCCCAGTCGACGCCGCCGCCGGCGACGCCCTGGCGGGTAGCGGAATCGGTGAAGCCGCCGACACCGCCGCCGATGAGGCCGGCGGCCCACATCGGCAGGCCGAGCGCGGCAGCAAGGGCCCAGGCGGCACCGCCGAGCGCGCCGCCGACCAGCCCGCCGAAGCCCCACGAGGCCAGGCAGGTCCAGTCGCTGGGGGAGTCACAGGCGAACGCGCCGATCCCGAGCCCGAACGCGCCACCGAGGATTCCGCCGACCAGCGCCGAGCGGCCGATCAGCGACGCGTACTCCACCAGTGCGACGCCGCCGGTTGGGTCGGTCCACGACGTCGGGTTCGAGCCGACGTAGCCGTACAGGTTGTAGCCGGCCGATCCCGGTGCGCCGGGCTGGACCGGGTCCTGGGACAGCCAGCGGCCCATCCCGGGGTCCATCGACCGCAGCGGAGCGGCGACCAGCCCGGTCGGGTCCTGGAGGTGTCCGGTGAACCCGAAAGGCGACGCGGTGCCGGTGGCAGCCTGCACGCCGAACGGATCGAAGGTGGCCGTGCCCGCCAACGCACCGGACGGGTCCGTGACCCCGGTGATCGAGCCGAGGTGGTCGGCCTGCAACCACCCGGCCTCACCACCGACCTCCTGCGCCAGCGGGCCGGCCGGGCCGTGGGCGAAGGCGTCCCCGCCGGCAGCGAGCAGGCTGCCGGTGGTCCGGTCGAGTAGTTGGGGTTGCCCGTCGACCTCGACCCGCAGGCCGTCACCCGCGTAGTCGTAGGTTCCGGTGCCTTCGTCGGTCGCGGAGGATGCGAGCCGGCCGGCCCAGTCCCACGTGTAGGTGTCGTCGCCGACCGAGGTGACGTTGCCGGCCGCGTCGTGGGTCACCGCCTCGCCGCCGACCGAGGTCAGCAGCCCGGTGTCGGGATCGATGTCGGAGCCGGTGATGACCCCGTCGACTGTCTGGGACGTGCGGTTGGACGCGGCGTCGTAGGTCCACGCGTAGTCGCCGTCCGGTGTGGTCGCCGCGACCAGGCGGTTGAGGTCGTCCAGTTCGTAGCTCGACGTCCCGTCCGGCCCGTCCAGGGCGGTGACGTTGCCGGCGACGTCACGGGTGACGTCCCAGGCCCGGGTGGTGCCGTCGGCCAGGGCGTGCCCGACCGTGTCCAGCCGCCCGGCGGCGTCGTATGTCCAGGTCGAGTCGACCCCGTTGGGGCGCTCGAGGCTGGCCAGCCGGCCGTCGCCGTCGAACCCGACGTCCACCACGCCCAGTCCCTCGACATCGATCGTGTCCGGCGCACCGGCGTCGTCGTGGGTGATCACCTGGTCCAGCGCGGTCGGAGAGGTCAACGACGTCCGCCGCCCGGCCAGGTCGTAGCCGTACGCGACCGTCCCGGCCGCGTCGGTCACGCCGGTCAGCCGGCCCCGGGTGTCGCGCTGGTAGGTGGTGGTGCCGACCGGGTCGACCATGCCGGTGAGCAGCCCGGTCGTGTCGTAGTCGTAACCGTGGTGCTCACCGGCCACGTCGACCGAGGTCAGGCGGTCGGCGTCGTCCCAGCCGTAGGTGACCTCGATCCCGCGCGCGTCGGTGGAGGTCTCGACACGGCCGGACGCGTCGCGGACCCAGGTGGTCGTGCCGGCGCCCGGCAGCGTCGCGGTCTCGAGGTCGCCCACGTCGTCGTAGGTGAAGGTCCGTTCCACGCCGATCGGGTCGGTGATCGAGGTCACGTCGCCTACCGCGTCGTAGTCGTAGGTGACGACCCCGTCGCGGTGGTCGGTGATGGTCTCGAGCCGGCCCACGTCGTCGTAGCCGTATCGGGTGAGGTGGTCGAGCTGGTCGAGGAACTCCACGACCCGGCCGGCGTCGTCGTTGACGTAGGTCGTCGACCCGACGTTGTCGGCGGTGCCGACCAGGAAGCCGGCGTCGTCGTAGGTCCACGACTGGAACGCACCGGACGGTGCCTCGGACCGGGTCACCCGGTCCAGGGCGTCCCACTCGGTGGTGAACCGGCGCCCGGCACCGTCGACCACGGCGACGGTCCGTCCCGCCGCGTCGTACTCATAGCTGGTGGTCACGCCGGTCGGGTCGGTGACCGACTTCAGCCAGCCCATCTCGTAGTAGTCCATCGTCGAGACGGCGTCGGGCCCGTCCGGGTCCAGCGCGGTGACGCTGGTGACCCGCCCGGCCCGGTCGTGGCCGTACTCGGTGACACGGTCCTCGGGGTCCACAACCCGGGTGACCCGGCCGGCGCCGTCACGCGTGAAGCGCACCTCGCCGTCGTCTGGGCCGACGATCCGCTCGACTCGGCGGTACGGGTCGTAGATCCACTCGGTGAGACCGCCGGTCGGGGTCTCGACCGAGGTGATCGCGCCCACGGCGTCGTAGGCGATCCGGGTGATGCCCTCGCGCGGGTCGGTGATGACCGTCGGCCGTCCGGCGTGGTCAGTCTCGAACTTCGTGGTGTGGTTGTTGGCGTCGGTGGCGGTCTCGAGGTTGCCCTCGGCGTCGTAGGTCCACGCGGTGGTGCCGTCGGCATCGGTCATCGACGTGCGCCTGCCACGGGCGTCGTAGCCGTAGGTGATCCACCGGTCGGTGGCGTCGGTGAAGCGTTCGAGGTTGCCGTCGGCGTCGTAGGTGTACTCGACCCGCTGGCCGGGGTTCGGACCCTCGATCGCCGCGAGCAACCCGAACCGCGGGTGGAACTCGAACGTGCGCACCGCGCCGGTGGCGTCCTTGATCCACTCGGGCCGCCCGGAATCGTCGTAGGACGCCTCCCAGGTCCGGCCCAGCGGGTCCGTCCGCTTGGTGACCAGGCCCCGTTCGTACTCGAACAGGGTCTCGTAGGTCCGCTCGTCGCCCGTCTCGACCAGGCGCTCGACGTTGCCGTCCTCGTCGTACAGCGTCGTCACCACGCGACCGGTGGCGGTCGTGACCGTCTCGGCGCGTCCGTCCACGTCGCTTGCGATCTCGGTCGGGTTGCCCTCGGCGTCCAACACCCGGGTCAAGCGACCGTCGACGTACTCCAGGGTCCCGAGCCGGGCCTCGTCGTCGCCCAGCACCTCGACCAGCCGGTGGTCTTCGTAGCGGTAGCCGGTGGACACGCCGGCGTGGTCGACCACCTCGACCAGGTCGCCGGCGGTGTCGTAGCGGTAGGTGACGTCCTGGTCACCCGGGCCGTCGACGGTCGTGATCCGGCCCTGTGCGTCCCGGACGAACGCCACGGACGTGCCGGACGTCGAGGTGATCCCGTCCTCGTCGATTGTGACTGTGTCGCCCAGCCGGTCGCGCATGCTGACGAGCCCGGTGCGGGTGCCCAGCAGGTACTCGGTGCCGAACTGGTCGGTCAGGCGGAACTGGCGCGGGTTGTAGATCCCGTCGATCCCGAACAGGCCCGAGAGCAGGTCGCCGTTGCTGAAGTACAGCGAGTTGTTGACCGCGGCCAGCTTCGAGGTGGCCCCGGGCCGGGCCGTGAACTGCGCTGTGGTCAGGCCCGGGAAGAACGTCGAGCCCTTCGCCGGGGTGAGGTCGAACTGCTCGACTCGGCCGTCGGGCCAGGTCACGGTCACGACGTGCGGGGTGTCGGACGTGAAGCACAGCGGCACGAAGACCAGCCCGGTGCCACAGCCCTGCATGGTCCAGCCACCTTGGCCCAGCGGTCCGTTCGTGGACACCTCGAAGTCGGCGACGTCCAGCGACCATCCGACTCCGAAGTCCCCGGTCGAGCGGTCGAAGCTGTCGTAGGTGCGCCGGACCTGCACAGGCAGGCCGGCGACCCCGACGTCGAGGTCGAGGTAGGTGGTGACGAACCGGCCGGGCTTGAAGTCGCCGTCGACGGCGACGTGGGCCTGCACCATGCTGATCGCGCCCGCCGACGTGGTGGCGGTCACCTCGACCACCCACGAGCCGTTCGCGAGCCGGGTCGGGTCCAGCGTCGCGGCCACGTCGGGTCCGTCGCCTGCGGCCAGCTCGATCGCGGCGGCGTCGCCAGCGCGGCGTGCGGTCACGACCCACGAGACGGTCTCGCCGTCAGGTGCGGAGAGCGTGGTTGCGAAGTCGAGCGGCATCGTCACCGTCGTGCCGTCGGCCACCGAGAGGGGCTCGATCGTGGCAGGTGGCTCCTCCGGGTTGCCGCCACCGGTGCCACCGCCGCCGGTGCCACCTCCCCCGCCGCCGCCGGGTGCGCCGTGGACGAACAGGACGGTCGCGTCCCCGAACGGGTCGAACGTGGCCGGGTCGTCGGACGCGACGTCGGCGTGGTTGGTCGCCGTGACCGTCGCCTGGGCGGACACCTGCTGGACCGCTTCCGGCACGTCGACCGTGACCTTGAAGGCAATCGCGGCACGGGCCTCGGGGGCGAGGTCGCCCAGGTCGACGACGACCGCGTCCGTGGTGGTGCTCACGGTGCCGGTGTCGGTGGTCGCGGAGCCGGCGACCAGCGTCGTCCCGGCAGGGATCGGCACGGTCGCGACTGCACCGGTGACGGCCTGCGAGCCCAGGGACGCGACCTCGAGGTCGTAGCGGATCGTGTCGCCACCGCTCAGCGTCATCGAGGTGTCGGCGTCGATCGCCAACTCACCTGCGAGGTAGGCCACCAGCACGGGGGTGGGCACGACCACGGCCGTGGTCGTGGCGTTGGCCGAACCGGGCCGGTCCGGGTCGTCGCTGACCGCGTCCTCGACGCCCGGCGCCGAGGCCGTCGCGACCGTGGTCAGCCCGGTCAGGCCGGTCGGGAAGGGGTCGTCGACCAGCACGGCGAAGGTGATCGTGGTCGACGCACCAGCGGCCAGGGTGCCGACCGGGACGGTCAGGATCCCGTCGGCGAACGTGCCCACGCTGGCGGACCCGGTGACGGCGGTCGCGCCGGTCGGGACCGGCACGGTGACGACGACGTCGTCCAGCGCCGTGCCGCCGCTGTTGGTGACCGCCATCGTGTAGGTCAGCGTGTCGCCGGGGGAGACCCGGCCGTCGCCACCCACGTCGGTCGTCAGCGCGTCGGCCAGCGACACGGCCAGCGCACCGGGGGCGCGGACGTTGACGGGCGCGTTCGACCCCAGCGGGCCGTAGGTCGTGCCGGCCGCGTCGGTCCAGGTCACGGCCGCGCGCACGTCGGCGCTCTGGGGCGAGGTCGGGCTGGTCCAGGTCGCGGTGGACGAGAACCGTTCCCCGACGGCCAGCGTGGTCGGCACGGACGGGTCCAACGTCAGCACCTCGCCGTCCGCGTCGACGTCCACGTCGACGTCCAGCGCTCCACGGGTGCCCACCTCGGCGAGGTCGACGTCCCAGTCGCCGGCGTCACCGGCGATCAGCCGGTCGGGACCGGCGGTGTCCACGGTCACGATCGGCAGGTGCACCGTCGCGGTCGACAGGTCGACGGGTGCGACCAGTTGGCCGACGGCGCCGGTGCCGGTGGCGAACGCGGCGGTGGCCAGGGTCGAGCCGTCCAGGGCCAGCAGCCGGGCGAGGTACCCGGCGTCGTCCTCGTCAACGCTGCGTGGGGCGGGGGCCGGGGCGGACCAGGTCCGCTCTATCGTGACGACGTCGCCGGGGGCGAGGCTGGCCAGGGCCGGCTCGTCGTCGGCGTCCAACAGGACCGGCCCGTCGATCGGCGACAGCAGGGTCACGACCGGGGCGGTGACGTCGCCGCCGGCGGCCCGGATCGCCGGGAGCAGGTCAGTGCCGTAGGTGTACAGGCGTCGTGCCTGCACGCCCTCGGGCTGCAGCCCGAACACGACCCGGGTGCGCAGCCCGGAGGTCACGTCCGGGTCGAGCAGGTCCTCGACGGCCGGGGCGTCCAGCGCCACGACGGCCTGCGCGCCCCAGGTCGCCCAGGCACCGGGCTCGACGGTCGTGCCGAGGGGTCCGTCCGGTCCGAACGTGGTCCCCGGACGCGCATTGGCCTCCAGCGTGAGGTCGACCGTGCCGTCGGCCGACGACGCGATCGGCTCCCACCCACCGGTGGCCACGGATTGCCGCTCGACCAGCAGGTCGAAGCCGGCGACCGTCGCGGTGACCTCGTCGACGTTCTCGAAGCCGACCAGGCCAGGCACGACCAGCTGGCCGCCGTCGTGTGACACCGTCACCGACGTGGACAGTTCCTGGCCGGGCACGAGCTCCCCGGTGGTGCCGTCGACGTCGACGGTGACGTCGGGTACGAACAGCGGGCCGACGGACGTGTCGTCGGGCGTGGAGCAGTCCGCACCGGTCAGGGCAAGCTCGGATCCGGTGATGGTGACCCGGTCGCCGACCACCGCACAGTGGAAGCGGTTGTCGGAGCTGGCCAGGGACACCTCGCCGTCGGGGGCGAAGATCGTCCCGAGCATCTTGGAGCCCTGGGAGTTGAGCTCGATCGCCCGGTCGGCGGACGAGCCGGACAGGAACAGCAGGCCGTCCCAGTACGGCTCGAAGACGGGTCGCGAGCCGGCGATCGAGATCGTGCCGGTGGCGACCAGCGTCACGGCGCCGCCCAGCGCGCTTCCGTTGAGCTGGACGTCGCAGTCGACCCAGTGGACGCCGGGCTCGAGCACCTCGTTGACGACGTGCCAGGTGCCTCCCGCGCACGACCCGCTGTCATCGTGCCAGGCGTCGCCGACGGCGGCGGCCACCGGGCCGTCCGGGGCGAAGTCGGCCAGCTCGTGGTCCAGCGGGTGCTGGCTGGCCTCCACGACGGCCGTCTCGGCCGGCATCTGGGTCTGGCCGCCGACCTTCAGCGAGCCGACGTACTCGACGGTGTCGAAGGTCTTGAGCCGACCGACGATGTTGACGTCGTCGTTGCTGTGGACCAGGCCGTGGACCGTCCCGGCGCCACCGCTCCAGTCCAGGGCGTTGCCGGCCGTCTCGGAGTTCGCCCACAGCGCGACCGGCTCGGAGACACCCAGCTCGGTCAGCGACGCGGCGACCGTGCCGCCGTCGTCGTCGACCAGCGCGACCTCGACGGTGTAGGTGCCGGCGTCGGCATAGACGTGGGAGCCGAACACGGCGCCCCAGCCGGAACCTTGCGGGGCGACCTGCGCCGCCGTGGACGTGCCGTCGCCCCAGTCGATCGAGGCGGTGTGGGTGTCCAGCCAGCCCTGGTCGAGGAACGAGCCCGACACGACCGTGACGCCGCCCGCGACCGAGCGGCCCGAGTCCACCTCGATGGTCGGGTCGACATTGGAGACGGTCACGCGCACCCGGTCGGTGTCGGACCGCCCGGCACCGTCGGTGACCGCGACCTCGAAGGTGTAGGTGCCGTCGTCGGGGGCGACGAACGACGGGGTGGCCGTGTTCGCCCCGGCGAGGAAGATCGGCGGACCGGAGGCGTCGACCTGGGTCCAGGTGTGGGTCAGCTCGCCGCTGATCGTGGTCAGGGACGAGCACGTCGTGACGGTGTCGGCGCCGCCGGCGTCGGTGCCCGTCACGGAGACGCACAGCTCGTGGGTGCCCGCGGCCAGCCCCGGCGGCAGGGCGATGGACAGGTCGACGCCCCCCGGCCCGGTGACCGGCAGGCCGAGTTCGCCGGACAGGTCGACCGGGTCGCCGCCGTCGATCGTGTAGCTGACCGCGGTGATGCGCGAGGCGATGGCGTCGGGCAGCACGTCGGGCAGGTCCTCGACCGTCGCGACGTGGGTGCAGGTGCCGCCGGTCAGGTCGGCCAGTTCCTGCAGGGTGCGACCGGACGGACCAGACGAGCACGAGTTGGCCGAGCCCACCCCGAAGGACTGGAACGTCACCGGTGGGTCGCAGGGCAGGACTGAGGCGAACGACGAACCGGTCGTGGCCTCGCCGTCCGACATCAGCACGGTGACGAGGTTGGGGGTGTCGGCCGTCGCCAGCAGGTCGCACGCGCGCACGACGCCGGAGGTGGTGTTGGTGCCACCGCCGTCACGCAGGCGCCGCGCCCCCTCGACGACGTCCAGGATTCCGTCGCCATCGACGTCGGCATCCGGCGGCACGAGGTAGGCCACCGATCCGGTGGGGTCGAGGTCGACCTGGCTGGACCCGCTGCTGAACGACACCAGCCCGACGCGGTCGACGGTGCCAGCCGAGAGCACGTCGGCGTGCAGGGCCTCCAGCGCGGCGATCTCGCAGTCGAGGATGGTGTTGGAGCCACCGTGGCCGTTCGGGTTGCCGCCACAGCCACCGCCGCCGCCGGTGCTGCCGGACACGTCCAGGACGTAGACCAGCGTGGTGGCCTCGACGGGTGGGCCCTCGCCGATGCCGGCACGGCCGGCCGCGACCAGCCCCGTCTCGTCGGGGTCGAGGCCAGCCAGGTCGACCTGCAGGGAGGTGCCGCCGGGCAGCGACAAACCAGCGTCGGACGGGGCGAGGTCGGTGGTGATGCCGGCACGGGACGCGGTGGAGTCCAGCGTCACCGTGGAGCCCTCGTCGACCTCCTGGTCGTCGCCAGCGTCGGCGTTGGGCTGCAGCGATCCGGTGGCCGTCACCTCGACCGTGTCGGTGTCGGTCGCCGTGCCGTCGCTGACGGTCAGCTCGATCGTGGCGGTGCCAGGTCCCTCGGCCGTGACCACCGGGTTGGCGGTCTGGGCGTCGGACAGGGCGAACGGGCCACCGACCTCGGCGACGATCGCCCAGTCGTACGACAGCACGTCACCGTCGGGGTCCGTGGAACCGGACCCGTCCAGGGTGGCGGAACGGGCGAGGTCGAAGCTGACGTCGTCGCCGGCGTCGGCGGTCGGTGGCGACGTCAGGTGCCGGTACTGGAAGTCGCGGTAGGCGACGGATGCCTGGGACTGGTCGTAGACCCCGATCCGACCGGGCAGGAAGGTCCCTTCGGCGCTGAGGCGCAGGACGTCGTCGACGTAGACCTCGACGAGGTCGTGCCGGTAGACCATCCGCACGTCGTACCACGTGCTGGCCCGCCAGCCGGTCCCGCCCCCGGTGTCACGGTCCAGTTCCGTGGTCCCGGCACGGGGCGGGTCCGAGAACCAGGTGTTGTCGAAACTGTTGGGGGTGGTGGTGATCACCGTGCCGTTGATGCTGGACAGCTTCATGCCCTCGGGCGCTCCACCCTGGGCCTGCTCCTTCCAGCCGAAGATGACGGTCTCGGTCTCCTGCCACGGGTCATCGCCCGCGGCGACCGGACGGCGATGACCCGCGACCAGGCCGATGAGGTCGTTGTCCGAGCCCGTGTCGACGCGGACCTGCCCACGCATCTCGACGTCGACCAGGTTGTCCACGTCCGAAACCATCGTCGTGAACTCGCCGTTGGTCAGCTGGCGGACCAGTCCGCCACCCGCCTCCACCACCCAGTTGCTCGGTCCGCCCTCCACGTGCCAGTCGTTGAAGTTGACGTCGATCCAGCCATCGTCCTGGGCACTGGCCGGGATCGCGGTGACGCCGAGGCCGGCGACCAGCGCCAACAACAGGAAGGGAACGAGGTGCTGTCGGAGCCGGTGCGTCACCGCTGCCTCCACCGTGGGGGGTCCGGGAAGTCCGGCGAACCCTAGACCGGCGCCGTCGCCGCGCGAGGCGCCGCCGTCAAGTCGGGACTCCGGTCCCGGCCGGCGGGGACGAGCGACCCATCGTGGTCAGTCGCCTGCTGGCCCTCGTCGCTTCGCCTCCCAACTGGTCGCCGTCCCCTCGCCCCTTCTGCTGGCCGCCGCTCCAGCTCGCCGTCGTCGTCTCGCTCCAAAGCCCATGGCTGTCTGCCCCACCGATCGGTGGGGAGGCGGGGCGTCACGTCATGGCCGGCATGCCACCGGCCGACCTGCCGATCCCGATGGCGTGGGGCCGCCCGCCCGGGGCGGTCGTGACGCGTCTTCCGTCGGGCGCGGTCCAGGTGGCCACCGCCGTGTCGAGGTCGAGTCCGACGGTCCACCCATGGTCGTGGACGAGCCGGTGGCAGTGGTGGCACAGGGCGAGGCCGTTGTCGACCGACGTGGGTCCGTCCTTGCTCCACCACTGGAGGTGGTGGATGGACGTCCAGGCCATGGGACGATCACAACTGGGGCCACGGCAGCCGCGATCACGGGCGTTGACGGCGCGTCGTTGTGGTCCAGACCAGTCGCGCGTGGCGCGACCGACGTCGAGGACCTGGGACGCACCGTCCATGACGACGCGGGACACCGCGGCGTCGCAGCACAGACGTCGGACGGCCTGCGGGGACAGGAGCCCACCCCAGGGGAGGTCGCCGGCGGGGAGGTCTGCCCAGCGCCGGTCGTCGGGCATGGGTGCGGCATCGGGGCTGTTGGGCTGGTCGGCGTCGAGGCGTGCCAGGTCCGTGGAGAGGGTGGCCGCGTCGACGATGACGGAGAGGTGCGGCCGGGTGATGCCACCCGTGCCCGGTGCCAGGCCGTGGTCGAGAGCGACGCCGACCAGGTCGGACAGCGCGTCGGCCAGCCGGACGTCCGGTCGCCGTCGCCGGTCGGGCGGCGTGTCGGACCCATCGGGGCGTTCGAAGGCGTCGAGCAGGGTGCGGAAGCGCTGGCCGAGCTCGTCGGGCAGCTCACCGGACGGGCGCCAGGTCCCGGACTGGGTGCGGGACAACCGGAAGCTCCGGCGGGCATGCTGGCGGTTCTCGTCCTGCAGCATCGCGGCGGCGTCGACGGCCTGCTGGCGACCGCGGATGTCCGCCCGGAGTCGTTCGGGCGAGCTGGACCGGGCCACCTGCGCGAACTGTGCATCCACCTCGTCGGGGCTGCCCAGGCGACCGTCGCGGGCCGCCTGCACGATCGCGTCCGCCGATTCCACCGACACGTCGCCGTCCGCCAGTCCACGGCGCGTGGCGGGAAGGTCGTCGAGGTTCGAGGCGAGGCGAGCCATCCGGGCGGCATCGCGGCCGGAGCGGGTGGAGTTCGCGGTCAGCCAGGCGGTGGTCGAGGACGCGCCGTCGGCGTCCAGCACGCCGGTCGACCGGAGGCGGGACAGGGCCCGTGCCAGGCCGGTGGTCGCCAGGCCCCCGAGTCGCTCGAGCAACTCGATGCGCCCTCGCAATGCAGCCTGGTCGGCGGCCAGGGCTTCGTCGTCATCGACGGCTCGGGCGACCATCTCCACGGCCCGCAGCAGGGTGCCGTTGACGTCGTCGTCGACGGTCTCGGTCCTCACGGGCCCGGGCTCGTGACGCGCCGAGGCTGGGCGCTGAGAGCGATAGTCGGCCCGCTCGTCCGCTGCGAGATCCACTTGTCGGCCAGACCTCGCTGCCCAGGAGGTCATCGTCGGGATGCGAGGGAAGCTCCGCTGCGATCGGGCTTCTCGAGCTCTCCACGCAGCGTCAGTGGACGACCTGTCGAGGTGCCGTACCACCGGGGTGTTCGCGTTCACGTCATCTCATTCGTGCTGGGAGAACGTACGTTCGATGATACCCATGCAGTTCATGGCATGTCAAGCGTCGCGGCACCAGCGCTGTGGACGAATCCTTCCTGAGCAGCCGATCCTCGCAGGTCGGCTCGTCCCTCGACGACGGCCAGGGGAGGGCGGGTCAGTCGACCTCGCTGGCCTCGAGCAGGTGCAGCAGGGTGCGCACGCCCGTGCCGGTGGCGTTGGCGGGGAGGTGGCCACGGGCGACCTCGGCCCACGCCGCCCCGGAGATGTCGAGGTGGACCCACGGCACGTCGTGGACGAACCGCTGCAGGAACAGGCCGGCGATCGTCGCGCCACCACGCTCCTTGTCCGACGGCCACACCACGTTGATGATGTCGCCGACCTCGTCGTCCAGCTCGGGGTCGACCTCACTCCACAACGGCAGGTGCCACGCCAGCTCCCCCGCAGCCGCGGCCGCCGTCAGCACCCGGTCCAGCAGCTCGTCATCGTTGCCGAACACCCCGAACGCTCGCCTGCCCACGGCGTGCTGCACCGCGCCGGTCAGGGTGGCGGCGTCGATGATCGCGTCGACACCGTCCGCCGATGCCAGTGCCAGGGCGTCGGCCATCACCAGCCGTCCCTCAGCGTCGGTGTTGGCGACTGTCACCGTCTGGCCGTCGGCCATCGTCAGCACGTCCCCGGGACGGGTCGCGGTCCCCGACGGCATGTTCTCGGCCAGGGCCAGCCACGCTGTCACCGTGATCGGCAGGCTGCTGTCGGCCAGCGCGGACATCGCGCCCAGGATGGTCGCCACGCCACCCATGTCCTTCTTCATGACCTCCTGGCCCTTGGGCGGCTTCAGGCTCAGCCCGCCCGAGTCGAACGTGATGCCCTTGCCGACCAGCGCCAGCGACGCGATCGCCTGCTCGGACCGGTAGGTCACCTTGACCAGCCGCGGTGGCCGCACCGACCCGGCCGCGACCCCCAGCAGCCCACCGCACGAGTGCTCCGCCAGCCAGTCCTCGTCGAACACCTCGACGTCCAGCACGTCCCCGAGCTCGGCGACCACCCAGTCGGCCAGCTCGACCGGTCCGAGGTGGCCGGCCGGGGTCGTGACCAGCTCGCGGGCGATCAGCTGGGCGCGGGCATGGCGACGGGCGCGGGGCGCGAGGGCGTCGACGGCGCCGACCCTGCCCTCCGACACCACCAGCGTCAGCAGTTCCACGGTGGCGGGGGAGGGGTCGCTGCGGAACCGCTCGTCGCGGTGCACGCCAAGGGCGACTCCCTCGACGACGGCCCGTGCATGGAGGTCGGACGGGTCCACCTGGGCCAGCGTCGTGGCGACGTGCGCGGCGGTCGTTGCGACAGCACGGGCGGCGGCCCCCGCGGCACGACGCAGGACCTCGGGGGTCAGCTCGGACACCTGCCCCAGGCCGGTGACCACGACCCGCTGCCACGGACCGGTCGGCGTGGCCAGCACCAGCGCCTCGCCGACGTGGGCCCGGAAGTCGGCGGTGCGCAGGTCGGTCTCGACGGCGATGCCGACGGCCGCCAGCACCTCCTCGGTCCGCGGGGGCAGGATGCCGCCACGGAACAGTCCGACGACCATCGTGTCGGGAGACCCTGGACCGTCGATCCCGGACCGACCGGGACCATCGTCCCGATCCCCGTCCGTCACCTTGACCTGCTCGTCCGCGGGGGGCAGGATCGCCGCAGTGGCCCGGACGTCGGGAACGCCGGCCAGCGTGGTGACGAGCGAAGTGGGGGCCATCGTCAGGTCCTGGAGGGGGAGGGGGCACCGGCGGTTCGGCAGGCTATCCGTCATGGACATGCCGAACGGTCGTGACCCTGTCGCGGTCAGTCGTCGAGGCATGGCATCATGGGCACGTCGGCCGTGGACGACGTGGACCTCCACCCGGCCACGGAACACGTGCACGAAACACGAGAGGCGTGTGGAAGACGTGGCAGACGGGGCGCGAACGACCGTGCGTGGTGACGCGACCGCCCGGGACGGCTTCGAGGCCGTCCTGCGTGCGGCGGGCCACCGCGTGACCGAGCCCCGCCGCGCCGTCCACGCCGCACTGGTCGACAGCGACGGGCACGTCACCGCCGAGGAGGTCGTGGCCGCCAGTGGTGGCGACGTCAACCTCGCCACGGTCTACCGCGTCCTGGGGCTGCTCGAGGAGTTGGGCGTGGCCCGGTCCGCACGGCTCGGGTCGGACGGCTCGGCGTCGTGGGAGCTGGCCCACCCCGACGACCACTTCCACCTGGTGTGCGTGCGGTGCGGCGAGGTCGACCACCACGTCGGCGACGCCGTCGACCACTTGCGTCGTCACCTGCTGGACGGCCACGGCTTCCAGGCTGACGAGGTCGACCTGGTCGTGCGTGGGGTGTGCGCGTCGTGTCGCGGGGTGGCGGACGAGGTGGTCCCGCCGTCGCAACCGGCCGACGTGTCGGCGCCCGACCTCGCCCCCCGGGGGAGGTGACCTGATGGCGCGCATCGGTGTCCTCGGCCTGGAGCCGTTCCTGGTGACCCAGGTCGAACAGCTCGACCGGCGGTCCGACGTGGTCCTGATGGACCCGCTCGACGACGAGGACCGGGACGCGGTCGAGGTTGACGTGGTCCTGGTCTCGCGTGACCACGCGGCGGCCAGCAAGCTGCTCGCGGCGCATCCCTCCCCTCCGGTGGTCCTGGTCGACGACGGTGTCCCCGGCGAGGACGCCGTCGAGCCCGCCCGTGGTGAGCCGCGGCAACTCCACCGCCCGGTCGGGTCCCCGCAGCTGCGCGAGGCGATCGACCGGAGCCTGGGTGTGCCGGGATGGCGACGGGCGTTCCGCTCGATCACGATCGAACAGGACGACTCGGCCGTTCCGGACCGGTGGCTCGCGGTCCTGCGCACCCTGGTCGGGCTCGGCGTGCTGGCCTACGGGGTGTCGCAGGTCAGCGTGGTCGGCGTGCTCCCACTGGTCGTCCTGACGGCGTGGTTGGTGGGACGGGCGTTGTGGTGGCGACTGAGCACCCGGTTGGTGCTGGTCGACGTGGTGGTCGTGACCACGGCACTGGTGGGTTGGGGCAACGTCGAGGCGCCCGGGTCCTTCGACCTGGCGACCACACCACCCGTCGCGTTGGCAGTGTTGGCGGCGATGGTTGCGGCGGAGGCGGGATTCCTGTGGGGGTGGTGGAAGACCGTCGCGGGGACGCTCGTCCTGGTCGCCGCCAAGTTCGTCCTGTGGGGGCAGTTGTTCGACCGGACCCCGGGCGAGATGGCCGGTGGGGCGTCCCTGGTCCTGTTGCTCGCCCTGACGTCTGCTGCCGCCGGCGCCATGGCACGGCGAATCTGGTTCGACCACACCCAGACCCGCAGCAGTGAACTCCGAAGGTTCCGATCGTCGCTGTACGAACTGAGTCGCCGACAGGCCGTGGTCGCGGTGTCCTTCGACTTGGGCACGGTGGCCGACGACGCCCTGGCCCGCGTGATCGCCGAGGTCAAGCCCCAGGCGGCGATGGTCCTGGTCGCCGACGGCCCGGGTCCGTTGCAGGTCGCGGCGAGCCACAACCTCACTCGACCTCCACCAGTCCGCCTGACGTGGCAGCCGGGTGTCACCGACGCGTCGGACGCCTTCGTCCCGTCCGTGCGCGGCCCCATGACGGTGGGTGAGGACCGTGGACCGGACGAGGGGTTCTCCGGCCCCGACGGCGTCCCGGAATGGAAACCGTCGTGGCAGCGCGACGAGGAGGCCGACCACGCGGAGGAGACGCCCGACGCCCCACCGTCGGACGCCGAGCCCACGGACGACGAGGTGCTGGCAGCCTTCCCCGACATCGACCCGGGCGCCGACATCGTGTCCCCGAAGGACGACGTCGTCGTCGACGACGCAACTCCTGCCGAGCCCACTGAGGAGCCCACCGACGAGCGCGCGGAGGACGACCCCGAGCCGAGCGACGTGGCGACCGAGGACGAGCGCGACGCGCAGGTCGACGACGCTGACCCGGAGGAGTTGCAGGCACCGCCGCCGGCCTGGGCGGGTGCCGAGGGCAACGGGAGCGGCAACGGCGCCATCGGTTCGCTCGCCCGCCGGCTCGCCCTGCGCCAGGCGCAGGCGTCCGACCCTGGCGACGTCGATGGGACAGGGGAGGGCGAGCACGAGACCGCGTCCGACGACGGAGATGGTGCGTCGCCCACCACGATCGGTGCGCGCCGGGGCGGCGAGGTGTCGCGACGGGTGCGGAAGACCGACGCCGACTGGCTCGAGGACTCGGGTGGGGCCGTCCCAGCCCCGACCGACCTCTCCGCGGAGTCTGGCATCGACGGGCGGACCCCCGCCGAGGCCCATCACGCCCGTGGATCGGACGCTCCCTTCGAGATGGCCGACACCACGCCCGCCCCGACCGACGACGAGGTCGTGGCGCCGCCGCTTCTTCCGCCGCCGTCCACGTCCGTCCCCCGCACCTCCACCGGCGACGTGGTGTCCGGGACGGCGCCGCCCTCCGCCCGAGAAAAGGCGCAGGCACGGGACGTGTCGCGCGGTGAGGAACTGCTGGACCGCACGACCATCCGTGGCACCCACGGCAGCCGGTTGCGCGACGTCATCACGCAGCTCGGGGCGTCCTTGCCCGATGGGCCTGTCCTGGTGGATGCCTGCGAACTGGACGGCGAACTGATGGGGGCGCTCGTCGTCGTCGGGGCGGCGGACGCCAGTTCGGTCGAGCGGCATGCCGAGGAGACGGCCCTGGCGCTGGACAGCGTCCGCCTGTTCAACCGGTTGCGGGCGTTCACCCGTGACCAGGAGCGCGCCCGGATCGGGCGGTCGCTCCACGACGGCGTGATGCAGACCCTTGCCCACGTCGCCTTCGAACTCGACCGCGTGTCGCGCGACTCGTGGGACGAGTCCCAGGTCGACACGCTCGGGCGTCTCCGTGACCACGTGCTCGGGACCGTCGACGAGATGCGCACCGTGGTCAACGACCTGCGGACGGTCCGGCTGGATCGTGGCCTGCCATCCGCCCTCGAGGCCATGGCCCTGACGCTCTCACCGGCGGGCGGACCGGTCATCGAGACGCAGGTCGAGGAGGTCCGACCACTGCCGGGTGACGTCGAGGAGCAGTTCCTGCGCGTGGCCGAGGAGGCGCTCAACAATGCCGTGCAGCACTCGGGCGCACGACGGGTGGTCGTGCGTTTGGAGACCAGGGACGCCGGTGTCCTGTTGCAGGTGCTGGACGACGGCTTCGGGTTCTCGCAGGCACGGGTCGGGGACGAGGACGGTGGCGTGGGCCTGACGTCGATGTACCAGCGTGCGCGCTCGATCGGCGCGGGGCTGGACATCGACACGGGGGCCAACGGCACCATCATCACGCTGCACCACGCAGTGACACCCCCCGCGCAGCAGCCCGAGCCAGATGGGGCGGACCTCGTCGAACCGCCGGTCGACCCTCCGAGCCGCTGGTGGCGGCGCGGAACCTGACCGATCCGGGCGGGTTGCCGACCCTCCCGCACCCAGGTGGTCGGTCGGTGTCGAGTCCCATGACGGCCCACTAGAGTCATGGGTCCAGGGTGGGGCCTGCCAGCGCCTCGCCGAACCTGTCACGAGGTGGTTCTTGGTGGCCGACGATGCACGCGCGACGACGTCCGGCGACGACGGCGGGGGAGCGCGACCACGGATCGTGGTCTGTGACGACCACACCCTGCTGCGCCAGTCCCTGGCGAACATGCTGGCCGACGTGGGCGAGGTGGTGGGTGAGGCCGCAGACGGCCGTGAGGCGCTCGCCCTGATCGATCGGCTCGAACCAGACCTGGCGGTGCTCGACGTCAACATGCCGCCGCCGGACGGCCTCGAGGTTGCCGCCAAGGCGCGTGCACAGTGGCCGGACATGAAGATCGTCATCGTGACGATGCACACCGAGGACGAGGTCCTGCGGCGTGCGACCGAGGTCGGGGTCGACGCCTACCTCACCAAGTCGGCCTCGACCGACGAGGTCCGCACCGCGGTGACGTCGGTCCTGTCCGGCGGGTCATGGGTGTCACCATCGATCGCGACCCGGCTGATGGCCCTGTCGTCCAACCGCCCCGACGACCTGACCGACCGCGAACGTGACGTGCTGGTCGAGCTGGCTGCGGGGGAGCGGATCGCCAGCATCGCCGACCGCCTCTTCGTGTCCGAGAAGACGGTCAAGAACCACCTGACGAGCATCTACCAGAAGCTCGGCGCCGAAACGGGCGCCCAAGCCGTCGCCGTCGCCTACCGCTCGGGCCTCGTCTCCCCCCACACGCAACACGACTGATCGAGGGATCACCCTCCATCGCCGCCGATGCGGTCGTCGGCCAGCCTCTCGGAGACGTGGCGACCTTCCGGGTGGTAGCGGAAGTGCATGAAGTCCTTCTCGAACTCCAGGTTGACCAGGTTCGGGCCGGAGCGGTTCTTCTCCAGTGACCAGATCACCCAGTTCTCGTACTCCTTGGCGGCCTGCCCCCCGTAGGCCAGGTGGGCCTTGGCCACGGCATCTCGCTTGTCGTTGAGCAGGACGACGACGTCGGCTTCGAAGGCGATGGCCGACGTCTCGTCCAAATGGGCGAGGCGCAGCTTCCGTGCAGTCAATCCCGCGACGCTCAGTGACGCCAGGGCAACGACCGGGATGTCGCGCGCCATGGCCAGGTCCTTGAGCCCCTCGACGACCCGCCGGGATCGTGCAGTGGCGTCATGGTCGTCCGTCGGAACCTTCTGGAGGTAGTCCACGATCAGGAGGGGGACGCCCTCCTTGGACTCGATGGTCTCGACCACGAGGTCGTCCAGTGCGTCCAGGTCCGTCTCCCGGACGGAGCCACCGAGCAGCACGAGATTGTCACCCACGGCCGTCAGGTCATTGAGCGCGTGGCGCAACGCCGGCTCACTGCGGACGACGTCCGCCAGCCCTTGCTGCTCGAGCGCTCCCCGACGCAACCGCTCCTGCAACTGGGAGATGATCCGGCCGCGTGGATCCTCGACCCCGGTCTCCTGGGCGAGCATGCGCAGCAGCATCGCGGTCTGGTCGTGCTCGTAGCACACCACCACCGCCGGGTGGTTCGCCGCTGCGACGTGCCGTGCAGTCTGCAGGCCCAGGATCGTCTTTCCGACGCCAGGTGGGCCGGAGAAGATCGTCAGGTCACCACGGCGGAGCCCGCCCCCCAAGGCCTCGTCGAAGGCCTTGAAGCCCGTGGGGATCGGCTCGAACCCCGACGCCCGACCGGCACGCAGGTCTGCATCGAGGTCATCGAGCAGTGTTGTGACGGTCTTCGGCGTCGGCATCGCCAGGTGTCCGGACATGGGGCCCCCATCGCGGTGTCGCGGTCGACCCAATGATGCCACGCCGGGACCGACTCTGCGTGGTTCGTGGTGGGACCACATCACGTATTCGTGGTGTCACGGGGCCGGAACGGGACTTCAGTCCCAGATGCTTGCGCCACAAGTCTGCCGAGTCATCGTGCGGCAGTGGTTTACAGTTCAACCCGAACGCGCGGGACGTACCGGCACACCCGGAGGGGGAGCAGGCGACACCCAAGCGTTTGGGGGAACGCAACGTTCTACCAGCCCGGTCGCGGAGCGCGGTCGGAACCGACATGCAACTCAGGAGTTTCAACCATGCTCATGATTCGTGAAGCACTCGCCAAGGTCCGCAACCAGGACGAGGGCGCGACCGCGGTGGAGTACGCCATCATGGTCGCCCTGATCGCCGCCGTCATCATCGTGGCTGTCGTCGTGCTGGGCAAGAACGCCAGCTCGACGTTCGACTGCACCGCCCAGTCGGTGACCTCCCAGACCGACAAGTGCTGAGCCCGTCCGCGGCGGCGTCACTCTGCCGCCGCGGGCAGTAGTTCAGTTCAGAGGGAGAAACCATGTTGCACTTGACCAATACTCTGCGAGCCCGGCCATCCACTGAGGAAGGGGCAACCGCGGTGGAGTACGCGATCATGGTCGCCCTGATCGCCGCGGTGATCATCGTCGCGGTCGTCGTGCTGGGCAAGAACGCCAGTTCGACGTTCGATTGCGTCTCCGACGCCATCCCAGCGGGCACGGGGGCCGACCCCTGCAACTGACGGTTCACGGCTTCCTCCCCGATGGTGTCGGGGAGGAAGCCGTGCCCTCTGTCAGGCAATGTCCAGGAGACGCATAGAAAGGGCATTCACGGCGGCCACTAGGTGGCTGTGAACAGTCGGGGGACCGGGGGTCGCACCTGAGACGGTGTTCTGCCTGCCTGCTCGCGCCGTTGCGGCGCGCCGACCCCGATCCAGTAGGATCATCGAACGAGGGGTAGGAGCACAACGTGGCATCACGTGCAGCAACCGGGCGTGCGATCGCGATCATCGCGGGGCTCGTCCTGGCCTTGATCGCAGCCTTCCTGATTTGGCGATATGTCAACACGGCCGACCAACGGGCTCAGGAGGGTGCCGAACTGGTCGACGTGTTCGTCGCATCCGGGGGGATCCCAGAGGGCACGACCGCTCAGTCCGCCGTCAGCCAGAATCTGATCGAACTGGATCAGGTCCCGACCGACGTCCGTCCCGAGAACGCGATCACGTCGCTGGAACAGATCTCGGGCTTGGCCGCCACTGCTGACATCGAGCCTGGTTCCTTCATCCAGCAAGGGCAGTGGGGGGACCCAACCATCATCGATGCAGACTTCGAAGTGCCTGAAGGTCTGGTCGCCATTTCGCTGCAGGTGGGGATCCCGGAGGGCTTGAGCGGCTATCTCACGCAAGGCGATCGGGTCGCGGTCATCGCCCACATTCAGGCGCCCCCGTCGACAACCTCGACCACGATCGGCCCCGACGGCAATCCCGTCGAGGAGACCGTCGAAGACGCTGAGCTGGACACGACGCGGGCCGAGTTTGTCGCTCGGGACGGGGTGGTGCTGACCGTGGGACAGCGCACGATCGCCACGAATGAGGAAGGCACCCAAGAGGACGAGATCCAAACCGATGAAGCTCTGGTCCTTGCAACGGTCGCAGTGACTCCCGAAGACGCCGAGAAGCTGGTGTTCTCGTCGAACGAGGGGCTCCTCCACTTCGCCCTGTTGCCCGAGACCGGTGAGCTGCCGGACACTCCGGGGCGCACATTCGACGACCTGTTCCAGGAGTGACCGTGATCCACACCTTCCTGGTCGATCCGACCGACGAGGCACGCGACGCGATGGCGCGTGCCCTGGGTGAGGACCAGCCGTGGGTAGGGCACGACTCATTGCCGCAACTCGCCCAGTCGATCGACGAGGGTTCCCTCCCAGCCATCGTCCTGGTTGGCCCGGGAATCGTGCATGATGACACCATCATGCTGTCGGAATCGGTGCACGATGAGCACCTTCCGGTCGAGATCATCCAGTTCTCCAAGGCCCTGGACCCCGACCGCCTCAGGGACGCCCTGCGGGCCGGCGTGTCTGACGTGGTCGAGGTCGGTGCGGACGACGGGGAAGTACGTGCCGCGGTTGCTCGCGCGCTCCGTGACCTTCGGGCTCGGGAAGCCGCGCCCCCAGTTCAGGCGGTCGCTTCTGACGAGCTGACACCGATCGTCGCCGTGGTGGCTGGCAAGGGAGGGGTTGGTGCCTCCCTCGTCGCCACGAACCTCGCGACGGCGCTGGCGAACTCGGGCGTCGAGGTGGGGCTGGTCGACCTCGACGTGCGGTCGGGTGACCTCGCGATAATGTTGCAGAAGCGGCCATCGTTGAACTTGCTGGACGCTGTGGAGCGCGCCGAGCATCTCGACGTGGACGCCCTCGAGGGGTACCTGACAAAGGTCGGCGACCACCTCCAATTGTTGGCTGCCCCGCTCGAGGGGGGGGAGGTGCACGTGGCCACCACCCCGTTCATGCATCTCCTCGGGATGCTGGCCGATCGGGTGGACGTGATCGTGGTCGACATCGGTGACGCCCACGACGCCACGGGGCGGGCGGCCATGGCCGAGGCCCGTGAGATACTGGTCGTCACCACCCGTGAGGTCACTGCGATCAGGGGGACGCGCCGCGTGCTCGCTGACCTCGAGGTGGTTGGGACGCCTCGGTCATCGATCCGGCTGGTATTGAACCAGTCCGATGCCTCGACGGGGCTGGGGGTACCCGACTTGGAGAAGGCGCTCAATTCGAGCGTGGATGTCAACATTCCGGTCGACAAGGCCGGGTCGAGGTCCGTCAACCAGGGGGACCCGCTGGTGAACCGTCGCCGGTCCAAGAGTGGGCAGGCGCTGATCGCACTGGCGGGGGAGCTCGAGGAATCCCTCGGGCTCCGTGAGGAATGACGAGAAGGGCACTGACATGGGTCTGTACGACCGACTGACCGGACGCCCGGGGGATGACGGCGACGCGGAGGGAGAAGGAGCCGGCGCACCGTCGACGATGTTGCCCCCGCCGCCCGCCAGCAACGGGTCATCCAATGGGCAGCCCTCTGGCAACGGGCTGGTGGCACCGCAGGCGCCGATCCCGTCGCCGACCACGAACAGTGACGACGACTACCTGAGCGACCTCCGGCGTCGGACGCACCTGGCGTTGGTCAAGGCGATGGGTCCGGCCCTGTACGACCCGTCGACGTCGACCCTCGAACTCGAGCGACAGGTCCGCAGCAAGCTCGGCGAGGTCATCGCGGCGGACTCGACGCCGCTGTCGCAGACCGATCGGCAGAAGCTGATCGAGACCACGATCGACGACATCCTCGGCTACGGGCCGATCGAGCCGCTGCTCAACGACCGGACCGTCACCGAGGTCATGTGCAACGGACCAGACGCGGTCTACATCGAGCGCGAGGGCAAGCTCGTCCTCACCGACACGAAGTTCCTCGACGACGGGCACCTCCGCCGCACCATCGAGAAGATCGTCGGCGAGGTGGGCCGACGGATCGACGAGTCAAGCCCCTACGTCGACGCCCGCCTCCCCGACGGATCCCGTGTGAACGCGGTCATCCCGCCGGTGTCCCTCGATGGCCCGATGCTCACCATTCGCAAGTTCTCCCCCGAGGCCTACGGTGGCCAGGATCTCGTGAACTTCGGGACGTGGTCACCCAAGGCGGCGAACTTCTTGGCGGCCTGTGTGTCCGGCAAGACCAATCTGTTGGTGTCTGGCGGGACCGGTGCCGGCAAGACCACGACCCTGAACGTCCTGTCGTCGTACATCCCGCTCGAGGAACGGATCGTGACGATCGAAGATGCGGCCGAGCTCCAACTTGGCCAGCCCCACGTGGTGCGGATGGAGTATCGACCTCCCAATATCGAGGGGCGCGGGGAGGTCACGATTCGCGACCTTGTTCGCAACTCGTTGCGCATGCGTCCGGATCGCATCGTGGTCGGTGAGGTTCGCGGCGGTGAGGCGCTGGACATGCTGCAGGCCATGAACACCGGCCATGATGGATCGATCTCCACCATTCACGCCAACTCCCCGAGGGATGCGTTGTCACGCCTCGAGACGATGGTGCTGATGGCCGGGGTCGATTTGCCCGTGCGCGCGATCCGTGAACAGATCGCGGCGGGCGTGCAGTTCATCGCCCACCAGTCCCGGTTCCGTGATGGCTCCCGCAAGATCACGCGGGTGTCGGAGATCACCGGCATGGAGGGTGACGTGATCACGATGCAGGACATCTTCGAGTTCGATTGGAAGGCCGGCACGGACGAGGCGACCGGCAAGGCGCGGGGCAAACTCGAGCCGACAGGTATCCGACCGTCCATCACCGATCACCTACGGGACCTCGGCGTTCAGGTTTCGGTGTCCTGGTTCGCACCCGACGACGAGATGGCGGTGCGGTGACCGTCGCAACCCTCCGTACCCAGCGAGGCCCCCTGTACTTCGCGGCAGCCTTCGTCCTGATGCTCGTGGGTCTGCTTCTCGTGCCGACGGCCCAGGCACAGGACGCCTTGGGAGTCACGATCCGCGAGCCCGAGGTCCGCGAGGACGGTCAGACCCGGCTGGTGGTGGACGTCGACGGTGTTGCCCCGGGCGAGCTCGGTGAGGACGCCTTCTCGGTCAACGAGGAGGGCGAAGCAGTCGGAGGGGTGACCGCGGGGCTTGCCGGCGTCGTGGCTCCGGACGAAGCGCGTTACGTGATGCTGGCAATGGACGTGTCCGAGTCCACGGCTGGTGCACCGCTGGAGACTGCAGTCGTCGCCGCAAATGGTTTCACCGAAACGGTCACGGCGGAGGGCGTGTCCGTCGGGCTCGTGATGTTCGGGGAGGAGGCCGCCCTGGTCCGTGAGCCCACTCTAGACCCTGCCGAGATCGCGAGCGGACTGGACGAGTTGACGGTGCAGGACGCGACACGGCTCTACGACGGGGTGGTCGTGGCAGCCCGAACTCTCACCAATTTCGACGGCCGACGTGACATCCTGGTTTTCACGGACGGGACCGACAATGGGTCAGAGGCGACACTTGACGGCGCCGCCGATGCAGCCAGTCTGGCGGGCGCGTCCGTGTCGTCGGTGGCCCTCCAGACCGACGGCCTCGACGTCGATCCACTGGAGGCCCTCGCGGAGGACACGGGCGGCAGGGTGGTGCAGGCAGCGGGGGTCGACGATCTCGGCGCGGCATTCGCCGATGTCGCTCAGGACGTCAACAACCAGTACATCTTGACCTACCCCTCGACCGGGCGAACGGGGAACTTCGAGGTCCAGGTCGTCGTGACGGCCGGGGAGAGCACCGCTGCGGACTCCGTGCAGGTGCTGAGCACGGTCGCCCCCCCGGTGTCGGTCGCGCCGAACGTCGTCGCCGTGGCCTCGCCGGGCATCTTCTCGAGCACGACGGTCGGCATCTGGGCAGTGGCGATCGCGGCCCTCGCCGTGGCCTTGATTCTGTGGTCACTTCTTGTCCCGGTGAGCGATCGTCAAGTCGTACGCAACCTCGAGGCGGCCGTGGGAAGCACTGCGGCCTCTGGACGCCGCGAAGACATCTCGCCGACGACGGCGGCCATGTCGAGGCGTGCAATCGAGTTGATCGAGCGCGTCCCGAAGCCCGAGGGGTATGACGAGGCGATGCAACAGCGCATCGACCGAGCATCCTGGCCTTTGCGCAGCTCGGAGTTCACCACCCTCCGAGTAGTCGCCGCCCTCGTGGCCTTCGGGTTGGTTTGGGCACTGCTCGACTCGATCCTGTTCGCCCTTCTCTTCGCGGCTATTGCGTGGGTCATCCCGAACATCGTTCTGGGCTTCCGGGTGCGTGCGCGCCAAAGCAAATTCATGGAGCAGTTGCCGGACACGCTGCAACTGCTGGCAGGATCCTTGAAGGCGGGTTACGGCGTGCTGCAGGCAATTGACACGGTCGTGAAGGAGTCGCGCGAGCCGACCAAGTCCGAGTTCCAGCGGGTCCTTTCGGAAGCCCGTCTCGGTCTCCCACTGGAACAGTCGCTGGAGGACATGGCGGATCGGATCGGGACCGACGACTTCCGATGGGTTGCGGTGTCCATCAGCATCCAGCGTCGCGTTGGTGGCAATCTGGCGCAGCTTCTCGAGACGGTCGCCGCGACGCTGCGCGAGCGTGCTGCCACCCGTCGCCAGATCAGTGCTCTGTCTGCCGAGGGCCGCCTCTCGGCCGTTATCCTCACTGCTCTTCCGTTCGCGCTGGGCGCGTACATGTTCTTGGTGAACCGGGAGTACCTAAGCCCGCTGGTCACGACTGGCTTTGGCCAAGCGATGTTGGTCGGAGCCATCATCCTCATGGTGATCGGCGTGTTCTGGATGAAGAATCTGATCGAGATCGACGTTTAGATGGATCCGATGCTGCTCCTCGCCCTCGCTGCCGCCGCCATCGGCGTGGCGATCATCTTCGGTGTCGCCATCGACACCGTGATGTCTCGCCGCGCGGTGAATCGCTCGTTGCGTGCAGCCACGTGGGACGATGCCGAGATCGCCCAGGTACGCCAACGCGAGTTGGCGGTCCCGGCGACCCAGCGAATCTTCGTCCCGGCACTCCAACGGGTGGGGCGAGGGGTCGGCAGGTTTGCCCCTGCTTCGGTCGTGGAGCGGCTGGACCTGGAACTGACGTACGCCGGGGGCAGCACCACATGGGACGGAGAGCGTGTCCTTGCTGTCAAGTTCGTCTTGGCGGTCGGACTTCCGATCGTGACGGCCCTGGGGCTTCCGTGGCTTGGTTTCGGCGGTCTCGTTGTCCTGGTCGGGGTCGGGTTGATGGCCGCCGTCGGCTGGTACGCCCCCGAGTGGATCCTGCGCAGCCGCTCCGGCCGGCGCCAACACGCCATTCAGCGGGCGCTCCCGGACGCCTTGGACCTCCTCTCCATAACCGTTGAGGCCGGACTGGGTTTCGACGCCGCTCTGGACAGAGTCGCGCGCGAGGTACGGGGTCCGTTGGGCGGTGAGATGTACCGCGTCGTCCAAGAGATGCGCCTGGGCCGGGCGCGGGCAGATGCGCTCAGATCCTTGGCAGAACGAACAGACGTCGAGGAGTTGAACTCGTTCGTCCTGGCCATGATCCAGGCGGACATCTTCGGGATTTCGGTAGCGCAGGTGTTGCACGTGCAGGCCGACGAACTTCGCATCAAGCGTCGTCAGCGTGCTGAGGAGGAAGCACAGAAGTTGCCGGTGAAGATCATCTTTCCGCTGCTGTTCGGCATCTTCCCGGCGTTGTTCGTCATCCTGCTCGGCCCGGCCGCAATCTCGATCTACGAGAACGTCATCCAGCGCTGAGGCGCCCTGTCGGCGTCGAACTCCATCAGAGGCGCTCCGCGAGCCGGTCTCGGTTGAAGTCACGGGCTGCCAGCCGCATGGTGATGGCAGCCGCGACCCAGATGACCAAGCCGAGCACCGCGACGAAGCGGACCGAGAAGAGCAGTGCGCCGGCGACCTGACCGATGAGCAGCAGGATGATTGGCAGCACAACGAGCGAGCCGAACTGGTGCGCAGCCTGGACGGACTGCACGCGGCTGGACACCAGCACCATGACCCCGAGCGCGAGGGCTGCCAGGGCCGGCGTGACCACGATGGCGAGGAGCCACCACGAGGGTGTCGGGAAGAACCAGCCACCGACAGCGCGCCAGCCGAGCCCGTTGGCGACAAAGATGTAGACGACGAACCCCCCAAGAGAGACCACCATGGCAGGCAGCCATGCGGACAGGAACTTCCCGATGAAGAGTTCCCTGTCCGTGGTCGGCGTGTGTAGCAGGGGTTCAAGCGTTCCGCGGTCGCGTTCGCCCGCGAACGAGTCGGCCGCGATGACGGTGGACACCATCAAGGGAACCAGCAGGTAGAGCGGGGCGATGAACACCTGCAGGATGAAGGTTGGCCAGGCAGCAGCCCCACTGAACCCTGTGACGGCCTCGGCCGTGTCCGGGGTGAACGACTCGGCCAGCCCGCCGGCGCCCGGGGCTTGGCTTATCTGCCCGGTCGTGGACGAGGTCAGGACGTCGCCGCCTGCCACGAGCAGGACGGGCAGGACAATCAGGATCACCGTCGGTGCGACGAGCAGCGGGATCCGGACACCCTTGTTGCGGAGCACCGACGCGATGTCGCGCCTGCTGACCGCCCTGATTCGACTCCAGCGCAGCCGCTGATCGCCCTGTTGGCGGTGGCCCGTGACCGTGGTCATGTGAGGGCCTGGCTCGGTGCGGGAGATGCCGGGTGGTGCAATGACACGTACACGTCCTCGAGACTGGGTGTTTGGGGAACGACCGACTCGACGGCGACACCGGCGCGAACGAGCTCGGACACGAGCGTGGCTGTGGTGTGGTCGTGGGTCGGCACGCTGAACGTCCATGGGGTGCGGTGGGGCTCGACTGGACCGACCAGGTTCTCCACGACCTCCAGCGCCCGGAGGTGGGTGTCACTGTCCGTGGTGATGGCGACGAAGGGTCGGGCTCCGGTCCGGGTCAGTTCGCGGACGGTTGCGTTCGCGAGAACATGGCCGTGTTCGAGGACGACGACTCGGTCAGCGATGGCATTCGCCTCGGCCAAGTTGTGCGTCGAGACCACCACCGTCGTGCCGTGGTCTCGACTGCGAGCGGCGACCAGTTCACGGACCCGGCGCGCTGCCAGCGGGTCCAGGTTGGAGGTCGGTTCGTCGAGCAGGAGAAGCTCGGGCTCATGCAGCATGGCGCGCGCCAAGGCGGCCCGCTGCTTGAGTCCGGCCGAGAGGTCACGTGTCGGCGTGTCACCCCGGTCGCCGAGGCCGAGCGAAACGAGTAGCGCGCCGGATCTCATGTCCGCCACGTCCGGCGTGAGCCCGTACATGGCCCCGTAGGCAGCCATGTTCTCGCGGATCGTCAGGAAGTCGTCCAGCGCCGGGTACTCGGTCAAGACTCCGGTGCGTGAACGCACGGCTTGGCCGTCGACCACGGGGTCCATGCCCAGGGTGAGCACCTGCCCGGCCGTCGGGCGGAGCAGCCCATTCAGGACGCGAAGTAGCGTGGTCTTGCCCGCACCGTTGTGGCCAAGAAGGGCGACCACGCTTCCCCTTGGCACGGCGAAGGAAACGTCGTTGAGCGCGCGGAGGGAGCCGAAGTCGCGGTGAAGGTTGCGAACCACGATTGCCGTCGCGTCTGTCATGCCGTCGGTTCCCCCTCCGCGCCCCGTCGCTGCTCGTCGGACGGATGGTACTGCGGATGATTCGGTGCCATGCGGAGCGCCGATTGGTTCTGCACGGAGGACTTGTCGCGGTCCGGCAGATCCGCCACCCAGGCGGAGGCCAGCACCGCGACATACGCGACGCGGACCAGGGGATGGATCTCGAGCACCATCAGGGGCGCAAGCGCCCATGATCCCAGAGCCCACGGGAGCCCCCGGCTGATTGCCAGGGAGCCGATGACCGGGACGAGCAGGACGAGCTCATAGCGGAGCGCGTGGGGGGCGGTCGTCAATATTGCCAGGCAGAGGAGAGGGAGCAGGGACGTCGGTTGTGGATATCGGCGTGCAAGCACGATGAACCCGACCCCCAGTGCGACCGCGAGTGCCATTCCGGCAATCTCGTTCCAGGGTGCGTCCAGCGTGCCCCGTAGGTACTCGACGAGCGACACCGTGTTGCCGGTATTGAAGGCCTGGTTCCCGGCGTCCGTGATCGCCAGGATCTGGTTGGCCCAGATCGTCACCCAGTCCAGCCCAAAGACAACCGCGCTGAGTCCCCACAATCCGACGCCGACGGCGGCTGCGGTCGCGGTGGCACGTAGGTGGCCCGCCACCAACACGAGCCCGAGTACGGGAATCGCGAACTGGGGCTTGAACCACAGCCCCCCCAGCACGAATCCGGCGAGGACGGGCTGGTCGCGAGCGAGCAGCCACGTGCCTGCGGCGATGAGGAGGAGCGTGATGGAGGCGTTCTGGGCGCCGCCGTAGGACACGAACGAGCCGGCGTAGGTCACGCTTCCGAGGTATCCGACGGTGCGCCATGGGGGAACGACGGCCAGCAGGTCCATCGTCAACCGGGTGGCCAGCAACAAGCAGGCGACGAGCAGGATCACCCATGCCACGTAGCCAGATGCAAACGAGACCATCCCTGCTGGTACAAAAAGAAAGGCAAAGATCGGGGGATAGGGAAAGGGGGCGAAACGTCCGTCGAGGAACGCCGACATCTCACGTTGCTGAGCCGCTGCGTCCAGCAGCGTTGCTGGATTCGTCCGCGCCAGGACGCCAGCCGCGCGAAATGGTGCCCAGTCACCACCCAGGCGCCCCCCGGCGATGGTGGCCACGCCATCAGCGGACACCAATGTGACGACAAAGGCGATGACGAGGGCACCCGCGACGGCAGTACCAAAGCGTCTTAGGCGCGCGGGGGTGAGCATGTCCAGCCCGGGTAGTCGACGAGACGTCGGGTGAGTATGGCGGGAGCCTACAACCTTCATGGCTCACGACAGGATCCACGACCGTGGGACAGTGTTGGCGTCGGGACTGCGTTGACCTGGTCACGAGTCGCCCGGGTAGGTTCGGCCCGGACAATTTTCTTTCGTCGCGGGGCCCCACAAAGGAGTGATGTTGGCCACGGTTCGCACCTTCCGGCCGAGGGCCGAGGCCTGGCTGGGAGGAAGAGAGCCATCGCGACGACGTTCGCGAAGGGTGTTTTTGGTTGTCTTCTTGCTGCTGGGTTGCCTCTACGCCGCGACGGCCAGCTGGACCTCTGCGACAACAGATCCCATCACCAACGCCATAACCGGTTGGTACATGGGCAACGAAGGCACGCTCGTCCTTTCTCAGCATGCGATCATGACGGACTACGTCGGTACGGCCGGTTGGGTCATCGACTCCCCGAGAGGACCGGTTTCGCAATATCCGCCGGGCGCCGCCGCTGTTGCCGGTGCCCTGTACGCCCTGTCACCGGGTGCGTTGGACACGGTGTTCGTCGGCCTTCCCACGGAAGACACAGTCATACCGATCCTGTGGCCTCCACTTTGGCCCGCGGTCCTCTCGGCGGTGCTGGTCACGGCCGCAGCGGGCGCCACGGTGGCGACAACGGTGGCTCGCTGGAGCCGGTCGGGGCTCGAGGCCGTGCTATGCGGCGTCCTGTTCGGCACCGCCACAGGGGCCTGGTCCGTAGCTTCGAATCTTCCCTGGACTCATGGCCCGGGAATGTTGATGATCGCCGTTGGTACGTGGGCAACGTCCCGCCACCGATGGTGGATTGCCGGTCTGGCCTACGGAAGTGCCGTGCTCGTGCGTCCTCATCTTGCTGTCGTGGCGGCGGTCGTCGGCATCGGGCTTGCCGTGCATCTCAGAGAATGGCGCCCAGTGATCCTGATCGGGGCACTGAGCGCGTTGGGGCTCGCTGCCCTCCTTGGCTACAACTATTGGCTCTGGAGTGCCGTGACCATGTCGGGCGGGTACGGCGGCGACTTCGCCGATTTGCTGTTGGGGAGCGGACCGGTCTGGTACCTGCGCAACGTGACGCTCGGGTTGCTGTCTCCCGTCAACGGACTCATCATCTGGGCGCCATTCCTGCTCGTTCTTGTCCCGGCTGTCTGGCGGAGCCGCCGGCAGATTCCAGGCTGGGCACTGATGTCAGCGCTGGGGGGCGTTGCCTACCTGCTCGTCCAGTGGAAGGCGAACTACTATCCCGGCGGTGATGCGTTCTTCGCCTATCGCTATCCACTGGAGGCGCTCACGGCCGCCGCGCCCGCACTGTGGTTCGGATGGGATCAGTGGGTTCGTGGGCACCGAACCCGGGAGAAAGCGTTGTTCTTGACCCTCGCCTTGGCGATCACCGGTCAGGCTGTCGGTGCGCTTCTCTCATGATTCCGGCGTCCTCATGGTTGCGGTCGGTTTGCTGCTGGACTGCCCAGAGCCACAGACACACGACTAGAAGTACCCCTGCCACACGGAGCGGCGGCACGTAGACGAGGAGCCAGAACGGCGCAAGAGACCAGCCGAGGATTGCTGCTGGAAGCCCCTGACGGAGACGAAGGGCGAGGTATCCCCCGAGAACGGGGACCAGGGTTGCCGCCTCGTAGGCGAAGGCATGAGGCGCCGTCAGGAGCAGCGCCGCGCAGGACAACGGCAGCAGGATCTCGACGTCCGAGAAGCGACGGCCGACCCAGACCGCGCCAAGGCCAATACCGACGCCAACGGCCAGGGCGACAACGAGACCGGCTGTTCCGCCGATCCCGATGCGTGTCCAATGCACCGGAGAGATTGTGCGCTCGAGATGTGCGACCGCGTTCTGTGCGTCGGTGAACGTGACCACGTCTTGCCACCATGTCTGCAACCACTCCGCCCCAAAGAGTGGCACTGACACGATCCATAGGAACGCCCCGCCCAAGGCGGCTGCCGTGGCCGTGCGCCAGCGACCCACGGCCGCAAGCAGTGCGATCAGGGGCACGGCGAACTGCGGCTTGAACCATGTTCCGGCCAGGATCGCCCCTGCGATCCACGGCTGCCCACGTTGCAGCTGGCGGAATCCTAGCCCCATGAACCACAGCCTGAGCGTGGCATTCTGAGCTGCGATCACCGAGTCAAAGGTGGGTGCAAAGGTCAGTGCACCGAGAATCCCGACGACCTGCCAACGCTCAGGGACAGCCAGGACGTCCATGGCCGCTCTCGTCCCGTACGCGGCAGCCAGGACGAGCACTGCCATCCACAGGACATAGCTGGCGGTGAACGGCAGGAGGCTGAGGGGGACGAAGATCACGGCGAAGATCGGGGGGTTCGCGAAGGGGAAGAAGCCGCCATCCATGTAGGAGGCCATCGCGGCCGACTGCGCCCCGAGGTCAAGCAGGAGTCGAGGATCTTCGCGGATCAGGCGACCTGCTGACCAGAAGGTCGCCCAGTCGCCACCGAATCGCACTCCGCCGTAGCCACTCGTGCCGTCGGATGACAGGACGAAGAATGCGAGGGCGACCACCAGTGCCGCCGACACCGCCACGCCGAACCGGGTCAGCCGCGCACGTGTCGCCCACTCCACCACTCTGGTGTGCAAGGTGGTCATCGCGATCAGCCTGGGGGTGCGTTGCGGCCACAGACAAGAGTTGACCGGCGGCGGGAGTTTCCCCCGAAATCCCGCTGCCGGTCAACGTAGGCCAAGGTGGTGGGGTCGCACTCACCATGACGTCTGCGACGTTACGTGGAAGTCCGAGCGATCGTCCGGGACCGAGGTCCCGATCCGGCCCGACTTCCGTCACGAAAGCTGTTCAGGCGCATTTGTTCCGAGTTCCAATGGTTGTGGGCTTCACGCTCCGTCCTGTAATCTTGATCACGCGTCACCGCAGTTGGCGGCCGCCCGGGGAGCTGCGCGTGACAGATCGAACATGTCTGGGGGAGCAGGTGGAGGCAGAGCACGATGGGCTTCGGCGGGCGCTGGCGGATCAGGACGGTGCATCAGCTGTCGAGTTCGCCATCATCGCACCGGTCCTCTTCATGCTGATATTCGGGATCATCCAGTTCGGCATCTTCTTCGCCCAAGACCTGGCACTGAGCAACGGGGCTCGTCAGGCTGCCCGGGAAGCTGCTGTCCCTGCGCCCGGCGACTGTGCTGCAATCTGGGCCGAGGCGCGGCAGGGGTCCATCGGAATCGCACTCGATCGGACCAGTCCGTCCTTCGACGTGGACGTTGCAGTCGAGGGTGTGGCCGGCTCCGATTTGTGCCCGACGGACGCCACCGTGAAGGTGCCGTGCGAAGGTTCACCCGACGCGGCCGAGGTCAAGGTAACGATCCGGTACGTCGCCACGCTGGCAATACCGTTGGCAGGTGACTTCGGCGGCATCACGCTCGAGCGCGAGGGGAACTACCGATGCGAGTTCAACTGAGTCGCATGTGTCGTCACGTCCGTCCCGATCACGGTGCCGCCGCCGTCGAGATGGCCCTCATGTTGTTCATCCTTGTTCCGCTGGCCTTCGGGGTGATCCAGTTCGGCATCATCTTCGCCCAGGATCTGGGGATGGGGAACGGTGCGCGAGAAGGCGCTCGGTACGGGGCGACGGACTCGCTGTTGGCCTGCAACGACGGTTCGTCCGGCGACCTTGTCAGCCGGGTTCGGGAGGCCTCGGACACCGTCATGCTGGACACCAGCCGCAGTGACGCCGACGCGACCAACATTGACATCACGATCTCCGTCCATGTCGGAGACTTCGTCGATGCTGATACGGCAAGGGCATCTACCCCCGTCTGCACGAACACGTCCACGCCACCGGCCAGTTATGAAGAACCAGCCTGTGATGGAGCCAACATCGGTGAAGACCGCATCTACGTCTTCACGTCCTACCAACGCGGCCTGTCGATACCCCTTGGGCCGGTGCAACCAGATTTTGAAGTCAACGGCGTGGGAGTGTTCGTATGCGAGTACAGCTGATCGAATCAGATCCTGGTCGCGAAGATGGGGCAGTTGCGATCGTCGTTGCGGTCTCCCTCATCGTCCTGCTCGGTCTTGCCGCCTTCGCCGTGGACTTCGGCCTTGCTTACAGCAACAAGCGGCAGGTCCAGACCTCGGCGGACGCGGCCGCCCTGGCGGCGGCAGGCACGCTGGCGGACGAATCCGTGAGTTGCGTAGGTGTTGCGGAGGGTGACCCGCCGGCGGCACTGGATCCTTCGCGGCCGTTGGCCACCTTGATGACCGAGGCAGAGACAGCAGGGACGAACCTGACGGACGAGAACCACTACTTCGCGGACTATGTACCTGCCAGCATGGAGTTCACCTGCGAAGGCGGTGCCATCAACGTGTCCTGGACCAACGAATCGGTCTCCGATGTGAGCCTGGGAAGCGTTCTCGGCGGAGATGAGATCGAGGTCAACCGGTCCGCCGTGGCGGCACTGGACGTGCCACCAGGCGTCGCCTCAGGGTTGCGTCCGTTCCCGTTCTGCTCCAAGTACCTGCCCCAGAACTTCGATCCCTCGTTCTCGAGCTATCCGAGCAAGGTCTACCGAGTTGAGGGTCCGAACACGAAGGGCAACGATCCGAAGCCGGAGGACCCGGCAGATGACGTGGTCAAGGGCGACCCTGGTTGCCCCAAGCCCGGCGGAAACTGGTACCACGCGAACTGTCCCGAGACAGCCAACAACGGCGTTCCTCAGTTGCAGGAGGCCATCATGGAAGGCTGCAAGGGGGCCGTGAAGGAGGTCGACAGGACCGCGTATTCGGCCGGCCCGCCCGTCAACGGAGTTGAACTGATCGCTGCCGGATGCCCGCCCAATGATCCGCCAGATCTCGCCGTGCCGGATGATTGCCTGAAGGCCGACCCCGGGAACTTCAACCCGAGCTTGGCTGAGAAGTGGGAGGAGGTCATGCAAGCCAGGGAGCCGATCCCGATCCCGGTCTTCTGTGGCACGCCGCCCTGTGGCACACCTGGCGTTGTGATGGATGGCGGAGGAAACACGGTCGAGTACCCCGTCTATCGCATCATGAACGTCCAGATCTGTGGGTATTTCTTCGGCAAGGGCGACAAGAAGAGCGGCCAGATCACGGACGGCCTGTGCGCTGAGTCGAACATGCCGTCCGGGGCGACGGATCCGTTCGGCCGGACGTTGCCGTACACGGTGAAGGATCCCAAGGACACCAACCAGACGAACTACTTCTTGGTCGTGTACACGAGTGCTCAAACCGCGCCTGTTTTCGGGGACTCCACGTGCACCATCGGCGACGTGTCGTGCGACGGTGGGCTTCGACGGACGATCCTCGTCGAGTAGACGGGTCGTCGACGTTGTTGCCCTAGGGGCCCGGGCCAGGTTGGCCTGGGCCCGGTTTCTTGATGCAAGGATGTCCAGATCACACTTGCTCGTCGAGGCCGAAGCCCCCACGCATCGCCACGTATCACGTATGACTCAAGTCCCTCTCGACTGGGGACCAGGGCCTGCGGCACGTGGTGCCCGGCGGGCTAGAGTGTGGCTAGCACGGTGATCGACGACCGGGTAGACCGAAGGTCTACCCGGTGTTGAGCAAGAGGGACTCAGCATGAGGATCTGCCGCGACGCGACGAGACAGGAGGATGGCGCGGTCGCCATCATCGTCGCGGTGTGTCTGATTGTGCTTCTCGGGATATCTGCCTTCGTGGTGGACTTCGGGCTGGCCTACACCAACCGACGCCAACTCCAGACTGCAGCCGATGCCGCGGCGCTTGCTGGCGCCCTTGTCTACGAGGGGGAGCCCGGAAGTTGCATCGATCTCGTCACCGATCCCTCTCTTCGGGGCCAGGCATATGCCCGGGCGACCACACTCATGCGCGAGAACCACGCGGAGGCGACCGGCCCGGATCCAACCAGCTGGACGGCGACCTGTACGCCGGCCGGCCGCGTCTCCGTGCCCTGGTCGGTCGATGACCCCGTTGAGAGCGGCTTGAGCGGTGTGTTCGGGGTCACCCAGGTCGACACAAATGCGAGCGCGACCGCCTCGATCCCGAAGGGTCCCATCAATTCGACAGGTCTCCGACCGTATGCCGTCTGCTCCTCGGAGCTCCCAGCTGCATTGCCGAGCGCAGCCCTCCGGGTCAACTTCGAGGGGCATGCCAAGGGCAACGAGTGTGATGGACCGGCGGGCAACTGGCGACAGATGGACTGTCCGAACCAAGAACCCAAGAAGTTGGATGACGCCACGGCGTTTGGCTGTACCCGTGGTGTCACGATCGTGCCTGACCAAGAATCGCCTGGCGACCTGAACCTGCGCGACACCTTGCTGGCTGCATGCCCACCAGATGACACGGATGGCGACGACTGTCTGAGTGGAAACACCGGGAATGACTTCACCAGCAACCCGGTGATCACGGCGTGGGACGGTCTGTTGGGGCAGACCATCCAGGTACCCGTCGTGTGCGGCGCTACCGCGTGCCCGAGTGAGGCGGCCTTCATCAATGTTGGCACCAAGGCGCAACTTCCCGTGCACCGCATCGTCGAGGTGGTCGTTTGCGGCTATCACTGGCAGAAGAACAAGGCCCGGTCGGTGGGCACCGGCCAGTGTTCTGCCAGCACCTACCGGCCAGGGGGTGCGGATGACGTGGACAAGGACAAGACTCAGGACCAGTACCTCGTGTTCGTCTTCAAGGACGTCATCGGCGACGAGGACGGCGGCGCCGAAGGTGGAGATGGTGTCGCCCTGATTGAGTGAGGCCTTGACGAACTCCTCGAGGCCGATGTTGACCCTCGGGCGCTCGACACCAGGCGAGACTCCCAGGAGCCTGCTGTCCACATCTCGAGCCACGACACGAGCTTGGGGGCCACGGCGGCTCGGTGATAGCTCGCCGACCCCAACGCATCGCGCGTGATGGCTGGTACTACGCTCTCGCCGTTATTGATTGTCCAGTCAGGGGAGGGTGGTTCGTGCGCCAAGTCGAGCTCTCGCTCTCGCCGCTCGCGCTTGTCCTGGTCGTCACCGGCCTGCTGGGACTGATCTACGGCGCGACGGCGACGTGGGGGTTGCCGTACCACGCCGATCCGACGACCAATGCGGTTGCCGGGTGGTATCTCGGTCGAACCGGCGACCCGATCGCCAGTCAGCATGAGATGCTGGTCGACACGGACCGCCTCTACTACGTCATGTGGATCGAGGGCTCGCCTCGCGGTCCTGTGCCTCGGTACCCCCCTGGGTCAGCCCTGACCATCGCTCCGTTCTACACCGTCTTCGGAGGAGAATTGCGGCCTGTCACGGTCGTAGAGTCTGGCGGCGGGCCGACCGACCCTGTGACGGTGCCACTACCTCCCCTGTGGCCAGCGACGTTGGCCGCTGTCATCACCACAGCACTTGCATGCGGGCTGTTGTCGTTGTCGATCACAGCCCTAGGTGCTGACTCGCTCACCGCCCTGGGCGTTGGCCTTGCCACGGGACTCGCAACCGGCGCCTGGTCTGTCGCATCGAACATGCCTTGGATGCACGGGCCGGCGATGCTTGCGGTATCCACGGCCTTGGTCTTGTCTTCCCGACGTCGCTGGTTCGGTGCCGGCTTGAGTCTGGGGTTCGGAATCCTGATACGGCCTCTCGTGGCCCTCGTGGCCGCGGCCGTCGGCACTTGGATCGGTGTGAGAGAGCGTTCTTGGCCCGCATTCTTCGGGATAGCGGCGGGTTCCATGCTTGGTGTGGTGCTGCTGCTCGGATACGACAAGTACGTCTTTGACGTGTGGTCGATCTCCTCGGGCTACGACAGGCCGCTTGGCCTGACCAGCGGATGGTCCATGCAGCGGACTGTCACGAATGTGTTGCTCGGCTTGTTCCACTGGCGCTATGGACTCCTCATCTGGGCACCCTTCCTGGTGCTGTTGGTGCCGGCGGCAGTTCGAGCGCGAAGGTGGATGCCCTCATGGGTCTCCGGGGCGGCCCTGGGCGGGATCATCTACGTGCTTGCCACTTGGCGCCTGAACCGCGCCAGCGGCGGCGAAGGGTATTTCGGCTATCGGTACCCGATCGAGGCTCTGGTGGCGATGGCGCCGGCCCTATGGCTCGGACTTGACCGACTGGCTCGGGACGGACTCGTGCGGTGGCACTGGTGGGCGGTGGCCTCCATCGGGTTGGCCACGATGGGACAGGCGATCGGCGCCATCGCGACGTGACAGCCTGCGACCCGAGGCAGCGATTCAACAGGGACCAAGTACCGGGTTCGTGAAACCCTGGAAGGTGAACGACTTGCTGCGAAGAATTACGGCAGCCCCCATGGCTCGTGCGGCGTCGGGCGTCACGTTCTCATCGAGCAGGCGGGCGAGCTCCGCGCTATCACCGGCGGGGAAGGTCCAGCCGGTGTGGCCGGGCGTGACGTACTCGTTCAGGCCGGGAAGGTCTGAGGCCACGACCGGGGTGCCGAAGTGCCACCCCTGCGCCAACACGCCTGATCCCGTGACCTCGTGGTAGGGGAGGAGCACAACGTCGGCCCGCTCGAAGTGCTGCGCGACGACGTCGTTGGGGACGTAGGCGTCGACGATCTCGACGCGGTCCCGGACCCGTGGGTCCTCCAGCTGCGCACGCAATTCGGGCTGGGGTGACCACCACTCGCCGACTACACGCAGGTACCAGTCGTCACGCTCGAGCAGGTGGATCGCCTCGGCCACGGTGTCCAGGCCCTTGTACGGCCGCACCAGTCCAAAGAACAGCATCTCCAGGCCGCCACGTCGCTCCAACGGCTCCCCGTCGGACGTGGCGAAGTCGTAGACCGGGTGCGGGTGCACGGTCACGGGCTGGGTGAAACCCATGCCGACCAGTTCGTCGGCCATCGTCTGGCTGTGCACCACGAAGCGGTCGGCGTGCTGCAACTGCCGCTCGACCAAGAGCTGCTGCCACGCCGCGGTGTCGTGGTCGGCGGCGTTGTGCACGACCGCCACGACCTCGATGTCCGCCGCACGGATCGCTCGCGCCACGCTCGCCAGCGCAGGGGCGACGAAGAACGTCCAGGCCGGGATCACGACCAGGTCGGGGCGTGCCTGAATCACCAACGTCGCCGCGGTGTCCCAGCTGACCGGGTCCAACGTGTCGAGGACCTCGCGTGGGGTCACCGCGATCGCCGGGGCAGCCCCCGCGTCACGATCGCGCTCCCCGGGGAACAGCATCCGGGGGAACAGCCGTCGGAACGACACGACCCGGACCTCGACGTCGTCGCGCTCGTCCAGGGCGTTGACCAGCTCGGTCGTGTGGTTCGCGACACCACTGCGGATCGGGCTGACCGGCCCGACGACCACCACGCGGCGGACGTCGTCGTTGGTGGGGGACGGGCTCACCGGGCTCAGGGCCCTCCGGGTAGGTTGCACGCATGCTGAAACTTCTCCAGACCGGAACGTACTCGTCGTGGAACAAGGGCGACGCAGCCATGCAGCTGTCGCTGCGTCAGCTGGTGCGACATCGCTGGCCGGACAGCCGAGTCACGATCTCCGCCCCGTTCCCCGACCACGACGTCGCGCTGTACGGCGACGACGCCGTCGTGTCGTCCGGTCGCCGGAGTGCCACGCGGATCCTCGCCCAGTTCGCCCGCGTCGCTGCCTGGCGCGTGATGCGTGACCGCGATCCCGAACGCGCCGAGGCGATCCTCGCCGCCGACGAGGAGCTGGCCGCGATGGCCGAGGCGGACGTGGTCGTCGACCTCAGCGGGGACATGCTGACCGACGACTACGGCCCGCACGTCGCGCTGTCGCACTACCACCCGCTGATCCTCGCCCACGCGCTCGAACGCCCGGTCTACGTCTGTGCCCAGTCCATCGGCCCGTTCCGCCAGACCGGTCCGCTCGCCAGGTTCCTGCTGCAGCGCTGCGCGGCGATCACCGTCCGTGACGCGCTGTCGCTGGACAACCTGGCCGACATCGACCTGCAGACGCCCACGCCGCGGCAGAGCGCGGACCTCGCCTTCCTGCTCGAGCCGGTCGACGACGACCGGGTCCGGGAGCTGTGGCAGCGTGCCGGCCGTGACCCGGACGGTCCCGCGCCACTGGGCGTGTCGGTCAGCGGCATCGTCCAGCAGCGCCACGACGGTGCCCGCGACGCCGACCAGCCGGCGTTCGCCGAGACCATGGCCGCCGCGCTGGACGAGGTCGCCGCCCGGTGGGACGTCCCGGTGGTGTTCGTCTCGCACGTGACCGGCCCGACCGAGGACAAGGACGACCGCGTCATCAGCCGCGAGGTCGCGTCGCACATGTCCGCCGAGGTGACCGTCGTCACCGACGACCTGCGGCCCGACGAGGTCAAGGGGCTGATCGGCACGTGCCGCGCCTTCATCGGCGCCCGGATGCACGCCAACATCGCCGCCCTGTCCACCGGGGTCCCGATCGTCGCGCTGTCCTACAGCCACAAGACCCCGGGGATCATGGCGACGTGGGGGCTCGAGGACCGCGTGATCGACGCGGCCCACGTCGACGGACCCACCCTGACCAAGGCCCTGGACGCGCTGCTCGGATCCGAGGACGAGGTCCGCGCGACGATGGCCGCGCGTCGCGACGACGTGCTCGCCGGCAGTCGCAGCAACCTCGACGAGATCGACGCCATCCTCGCGTCCGCCCACGCCACGTCGGACACCTGAGCCGGCGACCCGGCCTCGACGACGCCGGACCCGTTGCCGTCCCAGCCGGCACGGATCCGCCCCCCCACCACCGCGAAGGTTCCTCCCGTGATCGACCCGATCCGTGACCTGACGGACGTGCTGGCCAACGACCTGTGCATCTCGTGCGGGGCGTGCGTCCATGCCGACGGGTCATTGGAGCTGCAACTCGACGACGCCAGCCAGATGTTCGTGCCCAACGGTCCGGGCAACGCCGACGCGGCGTCGATATGCCCGGCGATCCAGGTCGACTTCCCGATGCTCCACGATCAGCTGTTCCCCGACCAGGAACCCGGGCCGTTCGGGGTCGTGCATTCGGTGATGCTGGCCCAGAGCGTCGACGTCGAGCGCAACCGCTCGGCCAGCTCCGGCGGGATCATCAAGGAGGTGCTGACCGCACGCCTGCGCGACCCGGAGGTCGACGGGGCGATCGTGCTGGCCCGCGAGGAAGGCATCGAGTACCGCCCAACCCTGATCACCTCGCCGGACGAGGTCGATGACCTGCCCGGGTCGATCTACCACAACACCCCCAAGGACCGCGTGCTCGAGCTGCTCCGCGCGAACGAGGGCCGGTTCGTCGTCGTGGCGATCCCGTGCGAGCTCGAGGGCCTGTATCAGTACGTGCTGCGCCTGCAGCCCGAGCTGCTGGGACGGATCCACTCCACGATCGGGCTGCTGTGCGGGTGGCAGAACACGCGCCACGCCCTGCGGGCCATCTGTGACTTCAAGGACGTCGACTTCGACCGGCTCGAGTCCGTGTCCTACCGCGGCGGCGGACCACTGGGCGAGTTGCGACTGGGCACCGACGAGGGCGTCACGACGGTCAACCGGCGCCGCGACCTCGACCACCTGGTCGCGTTCGACCGGTCGTTCACGATGCCGCGCTGCCACCTGTGCATCAACCACAACAACTTCCTGGCCGACATCGTGGTCGGCGACGCGTGGGTGGACGAGACATCCTCGACCGAGACCGGCGTCAGCATCGTCATCAACCGGCGCGAATCCACCGACGCGCTGATGCGCCAACTGGCCGACGAGGGCCGCGTCGTGGTCGTCGACGTCGACACCGACGTGGTCGAGCGATCCCAGAAGCCACGGGTCGCGTTCGGCAACTTCTCCTACGCCTACGCCGACTTCCTGCGTGACCGGGGGGTCCCGGCGCCGTTGATGGACGGCCCGAACCGCCCGGTCGCAGAACTGGTCGACCGCGACGAGGTCGAGCGGTTCCACACCGAGTTCGAGGCGAAGCGACGCCTGCAGCGCCAGCGCCGCTACGGCTGGCTGCGGATCCGCAAGGTGACCAAGGAGCTGCGTCGGTTCATCGGCAACTCCCAGGAACTCAAGCGGATCCGTCGGCGCTGGGCGCGCCGACTGGGCCTGGCGCGCGACGCCGACCCGGTCATCGAGGAGCGCGAGTCGACGCTCCCGTTCCGCTAGGGCTTCGCGTCGCCGGGCGATCCCGTGGGCCCGGGCCGTCGGGGGTCCAACCCCACCGTCCTTCGTCGAGACACTCGCAACGTGAGGCTACGCTCGGCGACTGTCACCGCTTTCCGCCACACGGAGGAACACGTGCCCCGACGACCTCGCTCGGCGCGCACCGCGTCGGTCGTCGTCGACGACCGACGGGACGTCTTGTTCTTCGGCACCTACGACGTGGACCGCCATCCCCGGGTCGGGGTCATGATGGCGGGACTAGCCGAGCGTGGCTGGTCGGTGTCGGAACTGAACGCCCCGCTCGACCTGTCCACCTCGGGTCGGGTCGAGATCATGAAGCGACCCTGGAAGGCCGTTCCGGCCGTGTGGGAGATGCTGACCTGCTGGCGCGACCTCGTCCGCGGACGTCACGACATGCCGGATCCCGACGTCGTCGTGGTGGGCTACTTCGGCTACCTCGACGTCCACCTCGCCAAACTGCTGTTCCCCGACGCCCTGGTCGTCCTGGACGACACGGCCCCGCTGGTCGACACGGTCGTGGACCGCAGCCTCGACGCCGGGCCCGCCTCGTCGGTGGTCGGGCTGGTCGAGCGAGCGGCGATCGGACGGTCGGACCTCGTCGTTGCCGACACCCTCGAGCACCTCCGGACCGACACCGCGTCCGTGGTCGTCAGCGTCGGTGCCGACGACGCGTGGTTCGACGCCGCCACCGACAGCCGCGACGACGGCCCGATGCGGGTCGTCTTCTACGGCCTGTTCACCCCCTTGCACGGCACCCGGGTCATCGCCCAGGCCATCACCCGTGTCACCGAGGACATGTCATTCACGCTGGTCGGCCACGGGCAGGAGTTGGACGCCGTGCTCGACCTGGTCGGGGAGCGCCCCGAGGTCGAACACGTGGCGTGGGTCGACATGTCCGGGCTGCCCGACCTCGTGGGCCGCCACGACGTCTGCCTCGGCATCTTCGGCACGACGCCCAAGGCCCAGCGCGTCGTGCCCAACAAGGTCGTGCAGGGCATGGCCGCCGGGTGTGTCATGGTCACCAGCGACACGCCGCCCCAGCGTCGCATGGTCGCCGACGGCGCGATCCTGGTCGAGCCGGGCGACCCCGATGCCCTGGCCCGCGCCCTGGACGAACTTGCGCGCGACCCCGAGGCGCGAGCGACGCACCGGGCGCGTGCCGCCACGGTCGCCCGTGACCGGTTCCGCCCCACCCCCGTGACCGAGGAACTCGACGTGACACTGCACCACCTGCTGGGTCGGGCACCGTGAGCGCCCTGACGCCTGACCTCGATCCTCCGCTGACCTTCGGTGGCTGGCTGCGCCACGACACGATCGTGGAGGCGCTGGCCGGCCTGCCCGCCGACGGACGCGTGCTGGAGATCGGCCCGGGCCTCGGCGCGATGGGAACCCGCATCGCCGAGCGCCACCCCTACCTCGGCGTCGAGCGCGACGCGGAGTCGCGTGCGGTCGCGGCGCAACGAGTCGAACCCCACGGCGGCCGGGTCGTCGCATCGCTCGACGAGGTCGAGGGGAACTTCCAGGTCGTCTGTGCCTTCGAAGTGCTCGAGCACATCGAGGACGATCGGGAGGCACTGGCAACGTGGGTGGAGCGGCTCGCGCGGCCCGGACGCGCGATCTTCAGCACGCCGGCGGGCCCGGATCGCATGGGTCCCTGGGACGTCGTCGCCGGCCACCACCGACGCTATTCGCCGGAGACGATGTGGCAGCTGCTGGAGTCCGTTGGGCTGGAAGTCGAGACGATCCGACTCCTGGGGTGGCCCGTCGGGTACGTCAGCGAATGGGTCCGCAACCGTGTCGCCCAACCCGAGTCGGCCGCCGACATCACGACCCAGACCCACGAGTCCGGCCGCCTGCTGCAACCGAACTCCGCCAGCGGCTGGCTGACGTGGGGCCTGTCCGTGCCCCAGCGCGTGGTCACCGACGTTCTTCGCCCCCGCCGCCTGGGGACGGGGCTCGTGGCCGTGGCCCGCCGCCGATGACGCCTCATCCTCGCCCGGCCGCTGAACGGGATGCCCGACCCAGAGGTAGCGTCTCGACCGGCCGCGACGACCGTCCACCGATGGCCCTCCCATGACCCGCATCGACACGACGATCACGCCACCGCTGACGCTTGGTGGGTGGTTGCGCCACGACAGCATCATGGATGCCCTCGAAGGGCTGCCTCCGACCGGACGCGTCCTGGAGTTCGGCCCGGGCCTGGGGGCAATGGCAGAGCGCATCGCCAGCCGCCACCCGTACGTCGGGGTCGAGACCGACCCCGCGTCACGCGAGGTCGCCGCCGCACGGGTGGCGCCCCATGGCGGTGAGGTCCACGCGTCCCTCGACGACGTCGAGGGCACGTTCGAGGTGATCTGTGCGTTCGAGGTCCTCGAGCACGTCGAGGACGACCGGGGCGTCCTGGCGTCGTGGCTGGACCACCTGGCGCGACCGGGACGCGTCGTGTTCAGTACGCCTGCCGGTCCGGACCGCATGGGACCGTGGGACCACGCGGTGGGCCACTTCCGTCGCTACTCGCCCGAGAGCATGAGGAACCTGCTCGAATCGGTCGGCCTGGAGGTCGAGACGGTCCGGATGCTCGGCTTCCCGCTCGGCAACGCACGGGACGCGGTGCGCAACCGGATCGACCCGCCCGACCTGGGCGAGGACATGTCCGACCGGACTGGCCACTCCGGCCGCCTCCTCCAGCCGCCGGACACGCGTGGATGGCTGACCTGGGCCATCGTCGCCCCGCAGCGGGTCCTGACACGGGCACTGCCGGCGACCCGGCTCGGGACGGACCTCGTGGCGGTCGCGAAGCGCACATGACGCCACGCCGATCGGGGACCCGTGCCGCCGTCGACGCGGTCGGCGTTCGAGGGCACCTGACGACCGCATCGTGAGGGATCGCCTCCTGCGGTGGATACCCGGTGTCCTGACCGTCGCCGGCCTCGCCTGGATGGCCTGGGCACTGCGCGATGGCTGGCAGGACCTCTCCCTGTCCGCATTGCCGAGCCCGCCTGCCCTGGTGTTCCTGCTGGTGCTCGTCGGCGTGTCCATGCTGTGCGCCTACACGGCCTGGATGACGTTGCTCCGCGAGCGCCACACGCGACGATCCCTGCGCAACTTCATGGTGGCGCAGGTGGCGAAGTACGTGCCCGGGGGGATCTGGCAGGGGGTCGGCCAGGTGACGGGCCATGCGCGCGATTCCGGCAGGTCCGTCACGGCGACTTCGGTCGCCTACCTGCTGCAGGCCCTGACGCAACTGGCGTCGACCTCGGTCTTCGCCATGGCGCTGATCGTGTCGGGGACCCCGGCGACCGTGCTGGAGTGGGCGGCGACGATCGGCATCTCGGCCACCGCGTTGCTGCTGTACCGACCCGGCATGGCGTGGGCCTGGAGCATGATCCGTCGGTGGCGCTCGTCGATCCCCGACGACGCCGGGATCCCGCCCCAGCGAGTCATCCTGCGGGCCGCAGGCCTGGGAGTCGCCGCCATCGGGCTCCAAGGGTGGGCGTTCGCCGGGTTCCTCGGGGGCAGCGGCGTGCCGGAGGACCTCTCGGTGGTGGCCGTCTACGCGGTCGCCTGGGCCGTGGGCTTCGCGGCGCTGCCGCTCCCGGCGGGCCTCGGTGTCCGCGAGTTGCTGCTCGTCGCCATGCTCCCCGGGGTCGGCACTGCCCAGGTTGTGGCTGCGTCCGTGGCGCTGCGGGTGGCGCAGATCGTGGTGGAGGTGGTCGTGGTGGGTGTCGCCGTCGCCTGGGACCGCAGGCGCCCGTGATGCACCCCGTCACGACCTCCGTCGATCGGGCCGGCAGACCCTGCGTCCGGTGCGCCCGGACGGGTCGACGTGCCGGTGACGTCGGTAGCCTGCGCTCGGGCCAACCCCCGGAGGTCGTCACGTGCCACGCGTCGAGCAGCTGGACGGCGTGGCCGTGCTCGAACCCGACGTGTTCGCCGACGACCGTGGGTACTTCCTGGAGAGCTGGAACGCGCGCAGCTTCGTCGAACTGGTCGGCGAGGACGTGACGTTCGTGCAGGACAACCACTCGCACTCGGCGACCGGGGTCCTGCGCGGGCTGCACCACCAGGTGCCACCGTCGGCCCAGGGCAAGCTCGTCCGTTGTGTCCGCGGTCGGGTGTGGGACGTCGCCGTCGACGTCCGTCGGGACTCGCCCACGCTCGGTGACTGGGTCGCCGAGGAGCTGTCCGAGCACAACCAGCGCCAGCTGTGGATCTCGACCGGGTTCGCCCACGGGTTCCTCGTGCTGGAGGGCCCCGCCGACGTCCTCTACAAGGCGACCGACTTCTACGACCCCGTCAGCGAGCGCTCGATCGCGTGGGACGACCCACGGCTGGCCATCGACTGGCCCCTGGACACCGAACCGGTGCTGTCGGCCAAGGACGCGGCGGCACCGCGGTTCGACCCGGCGGACCTGCCATGAGCGGCGCGCCGTGGGTGCACCTGCCCGGGCTCGACCGGACGGAGGAGTGTCGATGAAGGGCGTCATGCTGGCCGGGGGCTCCGGCACGCGGCTGCGGCCGATCACGCACTCGATGGCCAAGCAGCTGGTGCCGGTCGCCAACCGCCCGATCCTGCACTACGGGCTGGCCCACATGGCCGAGGCCGGGATCGACGAGGTCTGCATCATCATCTCGCCGGAGACCGGGGACGACATCCGCCGGTCGGTCGGCGACGGTGCGGCGTTCGGGCTGGAGGTGACCTACGTCGTCCAGGACGCTCCGCGTGGCCTGGCCCACGCGCTGGCGTGTGCGATGCCGTGGGCCGACGGCGACGACGTGCTGATGTACCTGGGGGACAACCTGGTGCGCGACGGCCTGGTCGACATCGTCGCGGACTTCTCGACGTCACGACCGAACTGCCAGATCCTGCTGACCCGCGTGGACGACCCGTCCTCCTTCGGCGTGGCCGAGCTGTCGGACACCGGCGCCGTCGAGCGCCTGGTCGAGAAGCCCAGCTCGCCACGCTCGGACCTCGCCCTGGTCGGTGTCTACCTGTTCGACCAGACGATCACGGGCGCACTGGAGGAGATCCGGCCGTCGGCGCGTGCCGAGCTCGAGATCACCGACGCGATCCAGTGGTTGGTGGACGCCGGCCACCGGGTCGATGCCTCGATCGTGCGTGGGTGGTGGAAGGACACCGGGCGCAAGGAGGACCTCCTCCACGCCAACCAGCTGGTGTTGCGCGACCTGGCCGAGGACGTGCGTGGCGACGTGATCGGCGGGCAGGTCCGTGGTTCCGTCCAGGTCGACGAGGGCGCCCGTGTCGTCGACTGCGACATCACGGGGCCGGTCGTCATCGGGCGGCAGGCTGACCTTCGCCGGTGCACCATCGGACCGAACACCTCCATCGCCGCGAAGTGTCAGTTGCGTGACGCCCACGTCGAGGACTCGATCCTGATGGAGGACACGCGGGTCGACGGCTGGCGGCTGCGCTCGTCACTGCTGGGTCGCTCGACCCGGCTGGGAGGCTCCGCACCGGAGCGCTTCGTCGAGCTGACCCTGGGCGAGCACTCGCGGATCATCGGCCAGTGATCCTGCTGACCGGCGGCTCCGGGCAGCTCGGGACCGCCCTGCGTGCCGCGCTGGTCGGACGCGACGACGTCCTTGCGCCGGGCCGGACCGACCTCGACCTCTCCGACCCCGCCGGGGTCGTGGCCGTGCTGGACGACGTCCGGCCCGGCGTGGTCGTGAACGCCGGCGCATGGACCGCGGTGGACGACGCCGAGTCGCACGAACGGGCAGCGACCGTGGTCAACGGCGCGTCGGTCGCGGCCATGGCGGGATGGGCCGCCGACAACGACGCATGGCTCGTCACCTTCTCGACCGACTACGTCTTCGACGGCACCGGCGACGAGCCGTACCTGGAGGGTCACCCGACGGCATCGATCAACGCCTACGGCCGGTCGAAGGTCGTCGGCGAGGAGGCCGCGCTGGACAGTGGTTCGGCGCTGGTGGTGCGGACCTCCTGGGTGGTGTCGGAGACACACGACAACTTCGCGTCCACGATGCTGTCGCTGCTCGACCGGGGCGTCGACCCCCGCGTCGTGGACGACCAGCACGGCTGTCCGACCATCGCCACCGACCTCGCCGCGGCCGTGGTTGGACTGGTCGACGATCGTCCGGCGGGGCTGCTCCACCTCACCAACGACGGGGCGACGACGTGGTACGAGCTCGCCCGCGAGGTCGCGCGGCTCGGCGGCCACGACCCCGAACGGGTGTCGCCGTGCGGGACCGACGAGTTCCCCACGGCTGCGGCGCGACCGGCGTGGTCGGTGCTGGGGTCGCGTCGCCGTGACGAACTGGGGGTCGAGACGTTGCCGCGGTGGACGGAGTCGTTGCCGGCAGTCGTGCATGCCCAGCAGGCGCGGTCGGCTGGCTGAGTGCTGGGCGGGTCAGTCCAGCGCGTCCAGGATGCGGCGCTGGTCGCGGGCGACCTTGCGGACGTAGCGCATCGTGGTGTCCTGGCTGGCGTGGCCCAGGAACTCCTGCACCGCAGGGGTCGGGACGCCGTTCTCGACCAGCTGGACCGCGACGGTGTGGCGGAGGGCGTGGACCAGTGCGCCTGGAGTGCGCTGTTCTTCCAGTCCCGTTCGCCGGTACAGCTTCGCGATCCGGTACTGGACCTGGTTGGCGGTCAGCCGCTTGCCGTCGTTGGCGACGACCAGTGGTGCGGGTCCCTCGGTCGACGCCACGTCGGCGTAGCAATCGCTGCGCCGGTAGTCGTCCAGCGCCGCCTCGAGTGCGGTGTGGACGGCGACCTGGCGACGCTTGGAACCCTTGCCGATGATGGTCAGCGTCCGGTCGCCCGGAGGGCCGGTCAGCGAGCCGTTGTTGAGGTCCACCACCTCCGACAGGCGTGCCGCGGTGTAGAGGAAGGTCGCCACCAGCGCGACGTCGCGCTCGGGCCACGGATCGCGGTCGGGTGCCACCCGGGTGCGTGGGTCGTGCTGGCGGTCCCACAGGTCGGTGCCGGGTTCGAGGTCGTCGTCCTGTGGCAGGGGAGTGGCGGCGGCATCCAGGAGAGCCCGGCGGACGTCGTCGGCGCTGCCGGGAAGTGAACGGACATCGTCGGCCCGCCCGGTGACCGCGTCGGCGGTGGCACGGGCAGTCGCCTTGGGCACGCCGGCCATCCGGTTGCCGTCGACCACGCCGGCCTCGGTCAGGTGGTCGAACAGTCGCGACCAGGCGGAATGGGCACGTCGGGCCGACGACACCGCGTGCGTGGCCGTCCACGCCCCGAACGAGCGCCGCAGGACCGAGGCCGACAGGTCGTCGACCGTGAGCTCGTCGAGGTCCGCGTCCGTGGCCATCTCCGCGGACAGCTTCGCGAGCTCGCGACCGGTGAGACCACGCGCCTCGGACGTGGTGGCCGTGGCCGCGATGCGACCGATGCCGACGATGTCGGACTGGTAGGCCCGGACAGTGTTCTCGGACACGCCCTGCGGTTCGAGGTACTCGACCATGAAGTCGTGCAGCGCCTCCATGAGCGGCTGGTTTCCGGGTGCCACGCGATCCTCCTGCACTGGACGACGATACCCGCCGGTTTCATCCTCCCGTGGCAGGAATGGGACCCAGGTCCCGACAGGCTCTGTCCCGTCGACCCGTAGCATGCCGAGACCGGGTTCCGGCTTGGGGGTTTTTCACACGTGGTTTTCGTCTATGTGACGGCATCGTTCCTCTCTGCCGTCCTGGTGTTCTCGGTGCAGCCCCTCGCCAGCCGCATGTTGCTCCCTGACTTCGGCGGGTCCGCCGCCGTGTGGACGACGAGCGTCCTGTTCTTCCAAGTGACCCTGTTGCTCGGCTACCTCTACACGCACCTTGCAACCAACGTGCTCCGGAGGCGACCTCAGGTCATCACCCACGTCGTCCTGATCGTCCTGCCAGTGGTCGCCTTGCCGCTTGCTGTCGAGGCCACGCCGGGGGACGGCGGCACAGCCTCGATCGTGACCCGGCTCCTCGTCGGTCTGGCGTTGGGCGTCGGGCTCCCGTTTCTGCTGGTGAGCACCTCCGGACCCCTGCTGCAACGATGGTTCTCGTGGACGGACCACCCCCGCGCCGGCGACCCCTATTTCCTGTACGCCGCGAGCAATGTCGGCTCGATCCTTGGCCTCCTGACGTACCCGTTCGTGATCGAGCCGCGGCTCGATCTTCTCCAGCAGTCCCGTGCCTGGAGCGCCGGCTACCTCGCGTTGATCCTGCTGGTGTTCGCATGTGCTTGGTTGGTCATTCGGCGTCGCACCACCGTCGCGACGCCAAGTGCCTCGCCGGCGCCGCACGAGAAGGACGGACCGGATGGCGAGGGGCATGGAAGACCCCAAGGGGATGCTTGGCGTGTGGCTCGATGGGTCGGCCTCGCCTTCGTGCCATCGAGCCTGATGTTGGGGGCGACGACGTTCCTCAGCACGGACGTCGCGGCGATCCCCCTCCTTTGGGTCGTTCCTCTCGCCATCTACCTGGCGACGTTCGTCGTTGCCTTCGCGACACGCCGGCCCATCGCGCATGACGCCGCGATGCGGCTCTTCGCACCGATCACCTTGTTGGCGGCTGCTGCCTGGCTCGCCAGATGGAGCCTCCCCGTCACGATCACCCTCGTCATGGGCTCGTTCGCGGCCATCGCGATGATCTTCCACCATCGGCTGGCCGACAGTCGGCCCGATGTGGGTGGACTCACGGCGTTCTACGTGTGGATGAGTGTCGGCGGGGCACTCGGCGGCATCCTGAATGGAATCATCGCGCCTTTGCTTCTCCCGGGACCGTACGAGTTCCTCGTCGTGGGGATCGTTGCGGCCATGATCGCAGGCAAGTCCGTCAACGAGTTGTACGAGAGCCGTCCACGATGGGTGGCGCTTGCCGCGCTCGTGGGAGCTGCGGCGGCAGTGTTCGGTCTTGGATTCCTGGTCCGCGCAGGACTTGAGACCTTGGATCTCGTGCTGGTGGGTGGCGTCCTCGCCTGGTTCTCCCTTGCGCTCATTGGCCGCAGCAAGGTTGCCATGGTCGGCGCCATCCTCCTGCTGGTCGTCCCCACGACGAGTGCGTACATCCTGGGCGCGCAGCGAGCGGACAGGTCCTTCTTCGGCAGTTACCGGGTCGACACGGACATGTCGGCCCGCAGCCTTTACAGCGGAACCACAGCGCACGGAGCGCAGTTGCTCGAGCCTGAGCTGTCCACGCGGCCTGTGGGCTACTACGACCCCGAGGGCCCCGTCGGCGACTGGTTGCCCCTGGTGGGCCGGGACCGCTCGATCGGCGTCATCGGCCTTGGCGCCGGCACGGTGGCCACGTACGTCCGAGAGGGGCAGGATCTGCGCTATCACGAGATCGACGCCCTCGTCGAGGAGATCGCCCGGGAAGACTTCACCTTCCTCGAGCAGGCTCGGGGCGATGTCGAGGTGGTGATCGGCGACGGACGCCTGACGCTGCAGGACGTTCCCGACGGCGGCTATGACCTCCTCATGATCGATGCCTTCACGTCCGACTCCATTCCTGTCCACCTCCTGACCACGGAGGCGTTCGAGGTCTACGACCGAGTCATCGACGAGGACGGCGTTCTGTTGGTCCACATCTCGAATCGCTACCTCGACCTCGAGCCCGTGGTCGCAGCGGGAGCTGATGCAATCGGGATGACCGCCTGGACAAGACGCGCACCGGGCGTGGGCCCAGTCAAGAAGGCCACCATCTGGATGGCGATGACGCGGCGAGGCGAGCTTCCGGATGGGCTCCCGAACGCCGACCAGTGGGTGGAGCCCGGATCGGCCCGGGTGTCCTGGACCGATGACTTCTCGAACCTGGTGGAGGTTTGGAACTGATCGTTCCCGACACCCGTCGGGTCGGTTGGTTGCCCGTCACGCGACCGGGATGAACTCGAGTCCGTCGGGGCGGGAGACGACCAGGACGTGGTCGTCGCCGTGGCCGTCGAGGGCGGCGACCAGGCGTTCGACGGACCACGGGGGAGTCGGGCCGTCGGTGCGGACGAGCAGTGACACCTTGGCGTCGGTCGCGTCGTGCAGGGCGTCGACGATCGCGTCGTCGGCGACGCCGACCAGCGTGACCCGGGCCGGGAACCGGCGTGGCGCATCGGCGACGACCTCGCGGTCCTCGCGGTACACCCGCCAGTGCAGCGCGGCCACGGCCACCGACGTGACCAGGATCGCCACCGGGATGCGGATCGCGGACAGCGTCTCGGCGCCCGAGCCCCCGGAGAACAGGTCCTCGAACCCGATCACGACGGCCGACAGCAGGGCGACCAGGGCGGTCAGCCCGCCGATCCCGAACAGGGCGAACAGGTAGACCCGCCGGGTGGGGGAGCGGCGCTCGGCCGCGGCCCGGTCGTCCAGCTCCGGCGGCGGACCGGCACCACCCAGCGGGGGCGCCAGCGCCAGCCGCTGGACCCGGCTCCAGGCCCGCCACCACAGCGGGGTCCCGACGGCGAGGAAGGTCAGGGCGGCCAGCAGCGTGTTGACGGGATCGGTGCCGGATTCGACGACGCCCGGGCCCGCCACCACCTCCAGGATCGCCACCAGCACGGTCGCGAACCCACCGGCCGCGGCGACCAGCCCGACCCCGGCCAGGAGCAGGTCGTACACGCGGTCGACCTCGGTCCGGGCTCGCTCGGCACGGGGCGCCAGGATCGACCGGTGCCAAGCCCACACGGCACCACCCACCAGCATGGCCGCGACCGCGCCCGGCACCTCGTCGAAGTGATCGGCCGCCGTCGCGCTCGCGCCACCGCCCGGGTCGCCGACCAGCCACACCGCGACCAGCCACAGCAGGTAGCCGGCCGACGACACCGCCGTGACCAGCCCACCGAAGACCCCGCCCAGCAGGACCCAACCGTGCCACCAGCCGTCCCGGCGGCGCCGCATCCCGCGCAGCAGCCAGTAGGCGGTCCAGACGCCGGCGCCGACCACCGTGGCGGTGATCGCGGTCCACGGGTCGTCGGTCGACACGATCACGTCCCGGCCGAACAGCAGCGCCTCGACCCCCGCACTGACCAGCTGGCCGACCCCGACGACCAGCGTGCCCAGCCCGATCGCGGAACCGACGATGACCTGCAGGACGGCCCAGCGTTGCGATCCGACCAGGTGGTCCTCGAGCCAGCGGTACCAGGCCCACAGTCCACCCCACACCACGATGTTCGCCAGCGGCCCCCACGGCGTGGCCTCGCCACCCGTCAGCAGGTCGACCAGTTCGAACACGCCGACCATCGCCACGACCAGCGCGACGATCGCGACGACGCCCAGGTGCAGGCTCCAGGCGAGCGTCCGCGCCTCGGCACGGTCCCGGCGGGCCTGGCCCAGCAGCCACCACATCATCGCCGCGTACAGCGGCGCCCCGACCACGGCGAACGCCAACGGTGCGGCCAGCCGGTCGTCGTTGGGCAGCAGCGACGGCCCCTCCAGCGCGAGCGTCGCGAGCTGGGCGACCCCGGTGGTGGCGACGAACGCCAGTGACACCGCGATGAGGTGGACGAAGAACCGGCGGACGAGCTCGCCCCAGTCGACGTCGTGGCCACGCACCGATCGCACGACGGCCGCGACGATGCCGGCGAGCACCAGCAGCGGGAGCAGGGACCCGAACAGCCCGAGGAGCATCATCGTCGTGGCCCCCCGGTCGGGCGTGGCTGGGCGATCGCGGTGGTCATGCTCAGCCTCCGTTCGGGGAGGAGGGGTCGTTCCAGCACTCGTCCCACGGCCAGTCGTAGGAGGTGATGCGCCAGCCGTCGGGCGTGCGGGCCAGCCGCCAGCTCTCCTCGCGGCCGTAGCCCCCGTCGAAGACCGCGCTGCCGTACTGCTCGGTGACCTCGAGCACCACCACCGCGGTGTCGCCCTCACCCTTCGTGTCGAGCACCGACGCCCGGATGCGAGCGGATCCCAGCGTGTCGGCCCGGGGAGGGGGACAGCCCGTGTCGGCCAGCAGCGTCGTATCGGGGTCGCCGTCGACCATCGACTGGAGGAACGCCTGGACCGTGGCCTCGGGGCTGTCGGGCGGCAGGGTGACGGTGTCACGCTGGGTCACGACCAGCACCATCGCCAGCAGGACCAGCGCCCCCACGACGATCGCCACCAGGCCGGCGCGCGAGGTGGTCCGGGTCGTGGTCGCCGGCTCGGTGGGGGTGGCGTCCGTCGATGCGGGATCGGCCGGTTCGACCGGTGGCCGGCCCGCCGACGTCGCGTCCGGTGGCGGCTGGTGGTCGGGGACGTGCGGCGGCTCGGGTGGCCCGTCGGGTGGTGGCGGTGCGGTGGCCATGGGTCCAGCTCCGGTCGGCGGGCCGGCCGGCTCCTGCGCCAGCGAGGTGGGGGGGGCGTGGTGCCCCTGCGGCCCGGGGCCAAGCATGGCACACCGTGGCGCCGGCGGGCGTCAGGGATGACCCCGAGGGCCGAGGCTGGTCAATCGTCGCGCTCGGCCAGGTCGGCGAGGCGGTCGAGGCGTGCGTCCCACGTGGCCTCGACGTCGGCGATCCACGACCGGGCGGCCGCGATCGCGTCGCGGTCGAGCCGGTAGCGCGACTCGCGACCCACCTCCTCGCGGTGCACGACGCGAGCGTCCCGCAGCGTGGCGAGGTGCTTGGCCACCCCCTGGCGGGTGATGGGGAGGTCGCGCGCGAGCTCGGTCGCGGTGCGGGCCTGGCCCGACGCCAGCCGAGTCACGATCTGCTGGCGGGTCGGGTCGCCGAGTGCCGCCAGCACCTCGCCCGGGTCGGCGCGGCTCATGCCGCCAGTGCCAACAGTTCGTTCGCGGTCGCGCCGGTCGGGGTCGGGATCGTGCGCAGCGCGGCGGCTGCGACCAGGCGAGCCGGGACCGGGCGTTCGTGGATGGTGACGTCGGTGCCGTCACCCTCCGGGACCAGGTCGAGGTCGACCCGCGAGACGTCGTCGCCGTCGCCCCAGTCCCAGCCGAGGTGCCGACCCGGGCGGACCTCGCGGACCCGGGCGGGCACCGGTCCGCCGGGGCCGTCGAAGTGGCCGTCGTGGCCCGGGACCAGCTCGACGTCCAGGTCCCCGCCGAGGAACCGCCGGCGCAGGTCCGGGTCGGTGATCACCTCCCAGACGCGCTCCGGGGGCGCGGCCACGTGACGGCGCACGATCGCGTCGTGGCCGTGGCCGGGCGCGCCGTCGTCGGGGGCGGAGTCGGCGTCGGCATCCGGGGGGACGTCATCCGGGCGGGTGTCCGGGGACGGGTCGTGTGGCTCAGGCGACATGCGTTCCTCCCACGCAGATGTGCAACTCCATGGTTGCGTGTTGTCGGTCGTCCGTCCTAGGTTAACCCGCAACCGAAGAGTTGCGAGAGGAACTGGCGCGATGCTGCTGACGAGTCCCCGAGGAAACGACGTCCCGGACCGACCGGACGGTCCCGACCCGGACGGCGACGAGACCGCCACGCCGGGCCCGCTCCCGCACGAGCTGTGGGCGCGGATGGCACCGTACGAACGGCTCTACCAACGCCGGATCCTGTTCCTGCGTGGCCCGATCAAGGAGACCGTTGCCGACGACCTGATCGCGGCGATGCTGGCCCTGGACGCCGAGTCCGACGAGGACGTGACGCTGCACGTGGACTGCCCGGGCGGTGACACCTACGGGATGTTCGCGCTGCACGACACGATGCAGACCATGCAGTCGACCGTCCACACCCGCTGCGTGGGCCTGGCGGCGTCGGCCGGCGGGTTCCTGCTGGCCACCGGGACCGGCACCCGGTCGGCCACGCCCAACGCACGGATCATGCTGCACCAGCCGTGGGGCGGGGTGCCGCGCGTCGCGGCCATCGACCTCAAGACCCATGCCGAGCAGTTCCGCCACACCCGCACGCGGATGGAGGAGATCCTGGCCGAGCGCACCGGCCACACGGCCGAGCAGGTCCACGCCGACCTCGACCGCGACCACTGGCTGTCGGCCGACGAGGCCGTGGACTACGGCATCATCGACGAGGTCGTCCGCGGCCGGCGGGACACCTCGGCCGCCTGAGCACGGGGTCGCGGCACGGCCGTCGTCGGTGACACCGACGGTGGCGGGTCGGCCGGGGCGGGTCGACCGCGATGGGCGGACGTGTCGCTACCGTCACGTGGCTTGTCGTCGAGCATGCGAGGGTGGTGGTGACCGGGTACGTCGCGCTGCTGCGTCGGGACGGTGCCGGCATCCCGTGGGGTGCGGCGATCCTGTCGCGGGTCGTGCTGGGCATGTCGGTCGTGTCGGTGATCCTGCTGGTGCGCCGGTCCGGCTACGGCTACGGGACCGCCGGGCTGGCCGCCGCGGTGTCGTCGTTCGGGACGGCAGCCGCGACGCCCGTGTGGGGCCGGCTGATCGACCGTCGCGGGCCCGCGAGGCTGCTGTGGTGGCTCGGGGTCGGCTACCTCGTCGGGATGGTGAACCTGGCCGTGGTGGTGACCGTCGGGGCCCCGATCGGGCTCGTGCTGGTGTCGGCCGCCGTCGCCGGGATGCTGTTCCCGCCCGTGTCGGCCGTGGCGCGGGTCGGGTGGCGGCGCCTGTACGGGATCGAGCTCCGGGACCGGGCGTTCTCGCTGGACGGCGTCACCACCGAGCTGGGGTTCGTCACCGGCCCGATCATGGCCGCCGCGCTGGTCGACCTGGTCGCGCCGTGGGTGGCGGTCGTGGTGGCCGGGCTTGCCATGGCCACCTCCACCGTGCTGTTCACCCGGACCGACCTGGTCCGTGGGATCGCTGGCACCGTCGCGACGATCCGGGGTGGCGCCGTGCGGGTCCCCGCCGTGCGCGTGCTGATGCTGGTCTTCGGGCTGGTGGGCGTGGGGTTCGGGTCACTGGACGTGCTGGCGCCGGCGGTGGCCGAGGCCAACGGTCGGCCTGCCCTGGCCGGCGTGCTGCTGGCGGCGTTCGCGCTGGGCTCGGCGATCGGCGGGCTGGTGTACGGGTCGCGGTCGTGGCCCGGGACCCGCCACCGGCGGCTGCACGTGCTGACCACCGCCATGGTCGGGTCGCTGCTGGCGGTGACGTTCGTGCTGGACGACCTGCTGTGGTTCGGACTGGTCGCCCTGGTCGCCGGACTCGTGATCGCCCCGTCGGTCGTGATCATCTTCGCGCTGGCCGACGACCTCGCGCCGTCGTCGGTCGTGACCGAGGCGCTGTCGTGGCTCAACACGGCGGTGACCGCCGGGGCCGCCACCGGTGCCGCGGTCGCCGGCCAGTTCGTCGAGCACGTCGGCATCGCCCAAGCCGTCTACGCCGGCGCCGCCGTCATGGCCATCGCCTCACTCGTGGTCGCCAGATCCCGCACGACGCTGGACGCCGAGCCCGTCCGGGCCTGATCTGTCTTCGCGCGTGCCGGTTCGCCGACGTCACTCCCAGTCGGGGAGGTCCGCTGGCTCGACCCGGTCGTCGCCCTCCTGCACCATCCATGCCTCGTACGGCAGCAGCTGGGGCTCCGTCCCCCGGACGCAGGCAAGGACGATCCTCATGACGTTGGTCATGCCCAGGCGATCGGGGACCGTCTCCTCGCACTCTGGGCCGAGCCGAAGTGCCGAGAAAACCTCGAATCGCTCCGCCGGGACACCCCACAGCGCGTCGGGGTCCGTCCCGATCCCGGAACCGTGATCGCCCTGGATCACGACGATGGCTGTTGAATCTTCGCTCACGATGGCGTCGATGGCGTCGTTCAACTGACGGTTGAGACACTCGACGTCGGCCGCGTAGTCGGGTCCTGTCTGGACGACGTCCAGTTGGAGTTGCGTATCCGTCCTCAGAGCGCATTCGTCGTTCCAGAGGAAGGGGGGATGCGGGGACAGCACGTGGACGAACGCGAAGAAGGGGTCTTCCGGGGCTTGGTCCAATATCTCATTGACGACCCAGGCCGGGTCAGCCTGTTGCGCCACCTGGCGCCGACTGGCCCCGAAGGCCGATGGGTCCACCGGCGTCATCCGGACCATGGCACGGGCTGTCTCGCTCAGTGGTGACGGTCCGGAGACGCAGAGGTCCTCGAAACCCACGCACCGATTGGAGTCCCAGAGTCCGGGGGTCGCATGCACGAATCGGTATCCGTTCGCGCGCAGGACACGCACTGACTCGTTGTCGCCACTGATGAGTCGGTTGATGGCGGGACGGTCCACCCCCAGTTGCTGGGAGTCCTCGTCGATGAGGTAGTCCATCTCGAGCAGCGACGCCAGCGATGCGAAGGTCGCCGGGTAGTTGGAGCGGGCACGTTCCGGGACCACGAATCCTCGTCGCGCCAGCCCGTCGACGAAGGGCGCGATGTCGAGTCCGGCTTCCTCCCGGACCACCGCAGGACTCGTGTAGCCGTCCGTCAGGATCAGCCAGATGTTGCGTGCATCCGTGACCGGCATCGCGTCCTGTTCCGGTCCCTGGCCGGCAGCAACGTCGGGGGCCGCCGGCTGGATCGATGCGGCGAGGATCTGCGCCGCGGGAATCAGCGCCAGGCCGCAGGCGAGGAACGCCGCGTAGACCTGCACGACCCGAAACCTGCTGGCGACGAGGAGGGCGGCGGCTGTCAGCCCGACGGCCATCGCCCAGACGCTGGTCGCGCCGTTGCCAGTACCCCCATCCGGCTGCCAGGCTGACCACCGTCGGGAAGTTGAAGAACAGCCAGGTGAGCGGGCCGAGGAGTACCGCCACCCGACGAGCTGTCGCCCGGGATCGCCGGGATGTCACCATCACGACGAACACGAGGAGCAGGCTGGACAGTGCCCAGACGGTGGCAACTTCGCCCAGTTGCAGCTCGGCACCCTCATTGTGGGCGACGAAGCCCAAGAATGGTGCGGTGCAGAAGGCGAGCACGGTGACGAGGGCGGGGGCCAGGGCTGGCTCGGCCGCCCGCTCTGTTGCCCCCGCTTCACGGTCCCCGGTGTCAGATCCCGACATGGCCCCCAGACTACGGAGCACCCCGAACCGGACCGTAGGACGGCGGTCCCGGACACCGCGGCCGGGCCGGATCAGTCCGGTCGTGCACCCTGACGGGTTGAGCGGTGCCCGCGGCGCATGATCCGCGGAGGCCGTTCGGGGAGGCGAGCGGACGTGGTGGGGTCCGTCTACCTCACCAGGCCCAGGGCGGGGACTCGTCGACGTCCAGTGCGCGGACGAGGAGGATCGGGGACGTCATTCGGGCCAGCGGTAGCGGCCGGCCAGGGCGTGGGTGACCCGGTCGAAGCGGTCGCGGTCCAGGGTGGCGGCCTCGCGGCGCATGCCGTCCGGGTGGACCAGGAAGACCCGGTCGAGGGCGACCCACGACGGGCGGTGCTCGCCGTCCCACGCACCGGCACCCAGCGGCAGCCAGTCGCGCTGGCCCTCGCGGTCCCGGCTGGACAGCTGCAGTGCGAGGACCGTGTCGTCGTCCATCCGGGCGACCACCAGCACGGGTCGGTCCTTGCCGCGGCCGTCGCGCTCCTCGTAGGGGACCCACGTCCACACGACCTCGCCGGGGTCCGGGTCACCGTCGGTGTCGGGCGAGTAGGCGGTGTGGACCAGGTCGAGGTCGCGCGGATCGACCTCGGTGGTCGCGGACGGGCCGAGCTGGCCGGGGGAGTGGACCCCGTCGTCGTCGCTGCGTCGGCGTCGCTCGTCGCGGGCGCGGATGGTCGACGGGCCGGCGTCGTCGCCGGGCCTGGCGGTGCGGTCGCGTCGTGTGCCGCGCACGTCGTCGACCGTGGCGAGGTCGGGGAGGTCGATCCCGGCGCCGTCCTTGCGATTCGTCGGGCGGCTGTCCCGCCCCATGGCACGCTCGGCCGCCTTGGCCGCCGTGGTGGCGAGGTCTCGGAGGATCGTCCGCAGGGTCGTCATGCCGCCAGCCTAGGAGTGGCCGCATCGCGCCGGCACCGGCGCCGTCCCGACCGTCCGGCCATCGCGGCGACCGTGCGGGCTGGCAGACTGGCAACAACGTCACCGACCGAGCCGGAGCCGAGATGTACTGGTACTGCCTGCACCATTCCCGCGTGGAGCACGAGGACGAGGGGTGCGCCGACCGTCGTCGCCTCGGTCCGTTCGAGACCCGCGAGGAGGCCGCCGCCGCCCTCGACACCGTGGCGGACCGCAACGAGGAGTGGGAGAACGACCCGGCCTGGAACGACGACGAGGACGGCCAGCCGGCCTGAGGCGGGATCACGTCCCGACTGGGCTGCACCGGCCACCACGGGGGAAAGGACGGTGGCCATCGACATCATCCAGCGGCTCCTGCCGGGTGCTCGCCGGTGGACGGTCGTCGTGGCGGCGCTGATGGCGTCGGGCGGCTGTGGCTCGATGGGCGACGACCCCCAGGCCGTCCCCAGCCCGCCTCCCTGCCTGGACGATCCGTCCACGGAGGTGGACCTCGGCGCCCCGTGGTGGGGGTCGCACGAGCCCGCTCGCCTCGCCGTCGACGGGAACCGCCTGTACGTGCAAGCGGTCGAGTGGCCGGATCCGTCCCTGCTCGAGGACGGGCTCGAGGAGTTCGGACTCGGCAACTCACCGGCGCTGAAGCTCGGCGACGCCACCGTGGGGCTGCCCGACGTCGATCGTTCGTTCTCGCAACTGACGGACGTCGAGCACGAGGCGAGCGTGGAGGAGGACCGCGTGACCTCGCTGGACCTGCCACCGGGCGACTACTGGCTGCTGACGTCCAACTGGGTGCGGCTCCGGGCCTTCGCCTGCCGACCGGGCGTCGTGTCGGCCGTGACACCCGCCCACCGGCCGAGCGGGCCGTAGCAGGGCGTCCGTCAGTCGCTGGCGACCCGCGCGACGGCCACGGGTCCCGACCAGTCCGGCAGGTCGTCCGGGTCGGCCGCCATCCCCGGTCCGACCTCCCCGATGCTGGGGGCGACGGTGAGGCCGGCTCGTATGCCGATGTCGTCCGCACGACGGGTGCCGTAGAAGGTCCCGGGGGTGTTGAGCTCGAGGCCGTAGACCTCGCCGAACTCGTCGAGGTACCAGTCGGTGGTGTCATCGACGTCGTCGACGCCCCAGACCACCTCGACCCGGGCCGGGGTGCCGAAGCCGAAGGTCGACCCCGCGATCTCGGTGCGGTCGAGCTCGGTGGCCCCGGGAGGTTGGGTGAGGATGGGCTCGGCGGCGAGCGTGGGGAGCCGGCCGCTGCGAGAGCATCCCGCGAGGGTCAGGGTGACGGCGAGGACGGTGGCGGCCAGGACCAGGCGGCGGGGGAGGCTTAGGTTCGTCCGGCGTCGTGCGGTGGCGGGTGGGGAGGCGGGTGCGGAGGCGGTCCGGGGTCGGTCGGCAGGTGGCGTGGTGGGTGGCGTGGCGGGTGGCGTCGTGGGGATCCCGGTCGGTCGGCGGCCGTCACGACGGTGGTGGTGCTCGGTGGGCACGGCGTCCTCCGGTCCGGGGTCCCGAGTGTGGCGTGGATGCGTGGTGGCCGTTGTGCGGACGTGTGCGGCTCGGGTCACGAGTTCGGGTAGCGGGCGTGCACGGTGAGGTGGCCGGGGGAGGGCATCGTGACGCTCACGACGACCCCGTCCTGCATCACGGACACGCGGCACGTCTCGACGGGTTCGGGCCGCGGCGGTTCGTCGAGCTCGGCGAGGACGTGCGTGCGGACCTGCTCGCAGGAGTCACCCGTGGTGAAGTCGATCATGAGGTGGGCGCAGTCGTGGTAGTGGCAGCCTGGCCCGACGAACCTCGTGCCGGTCCTGGTCCTCCGGTCGGCTGTGAGATCGGCGACCACCTCCTCGAGCTGGGCGCGCTCCTCGTCACGGTCGCCGAGGAGTCCGGTGGCGACGTAGCGGGCGACCGGCAGCAGCTGGACGATGGCGAACACGACGACGGCGGCAACCAGCGCGATCATCGCCCACGTGCCCGTCTGGCGCATGCGGCGCATGGCGTCCGTGCTGTCGGGGGCGGTCCCTGCCGTGTCGGTCGTGGCCATTGTCTCGGTCCTCGGTGGCGTGGTCGTGGCGGGGTTCGTGGCGGGGTCGTGGTGGTGGCCGGGAGTGCCATGGTCCGGTGTCACGGTTCGCCCTGCGTCAGGGACGTCCCCGACGCGAGGCACCACGGCCGGCTCGGTGGGGGAGCCGAGCGATTCCTCGGTTTCCGCGTCCCCCCGGTGGCAGGGCCCCCCGCCGCTCGAGGTTCCGATCGTCCACAGGGTTGGTAACACGTTGCTTGACGTACTACGGGACGTCATCTAGTATACGAACACACGTACTGATGATCGGATGTGAATCACATGGCCACGGCCCTCCTCGCAGTCTCTCGACCGGCCGCCCGGCGCCCGGTGGAGGACGGGGTCGAGGGGCCGTTCGAGGGTCGGGTCGGGAGTCGGGCGTGGCTGGGCCGAGGGCGAGGGGCCAGTTCTGGAACGACTCACTCGCGGGCGGTGCTCGCGGCGGACGAGCCGGCGTCGTACTCGAGCAACGGTGGGGTCGAAGGATCGTCCGATGGCAATGAGCGCTTGGCGGAGGTCGTCGCGATGGCGGTCGAGCAGGTGGCCGGCGCCGACGTGGCGCGGCTCGGGAGCCGGGAGCTGCGTGAACGCCTGGGACTGTTGGACCGGCTCGACGGCGTGGTGGCCGTCGCCCGTGCCGACACGGTGCGCGCGCTCGCGATGTCCGGCGCCGTGGCCGAGGATGGTGCGGCGTCGACGACCGACTGGCTGAAGTCGACCACGGGGCGGTCCGGGCGCGAGGCTGCCCGCGTGGCTCGCCTGGCGACGGACCTCGCCGACCTGCCGGCGACCCGCGACGCACTCGCGAACGGCTCGCTGAACGCCGAGTCGGCCGACGCGGTCGTGCGTGCCACCCGGGACGGACGGATCGGCTCACCGGAAGAGGTCGAGGAGCAGCTGCTGCCCGTGGCGATGGAGGCGTCGCCCGAGGAGTTGCGCAGCGCCATCCGCGATCGCCAGCAGGCTGTCGAGGCCGACGCGATGCTGCGCGACGAGCGTCGTCAGCACGCCCGGCGGTCCCTGCGGATGTGGCGCGACGAGACGCGCACGTGGCAGGTCCACGGCCAGTTGGCCGACGAGGCGGGCCAGCTGGTGCGGACGGCCCTGGACGCGCTCGACCAGCCCGACGACCGGGACACGCCAGACGACCGGCGCCGCCGTCCTGACCAGCGGCTCGCGGATGCGTTCCATCGGATGGCGTCGAGGGTGCTGGACGCGGGCCTGTCACCGTCGACGGGTGGGGTCACGCGGCCGCACGTGTCGGTGATCGTCGACGCGTCGACCGTCGCCACCGAGCTCGACGACCTTGCCGACCTCGGCGACCCGTCTTCCCCCGATCGGTCGACCCTCGGCGGGTCGGCGCCTGACTCGTCGGCGTCGGTGGCGCCCCGGCCGGACGATCCACGATGGGCCGACCTGTCGCCTGGCGAACTGCCCTGGGGCGGCACCCTGTCGCCGCAGGCCGTGCGTCGGGTGTGCTGCGACGCCGCGGTGTCGCGCGTCGTGATGGACGGGCCATCGCAGGTGCTCGACGTCGGCCGGGCGACCCGGCAGTGGTCCGGCCCCCAGCGTCGCGCCGTGAACGCCCGCGACCGGCAGTGCCGGGGCCCGCACTGCTCCCGACCGATCGCCTGGACGTCGATCCACCACCTGCAGTGGTGGTCCGCCGGCGGCCGCACGTCGGTCGACAACGGCCTGGCGCTGTGCCACGACTGCCACCGACGCGTCCACGACCACGGCTGGACCGTCGACCTCGACCTCGCCACTGCTCGCGCGACCTGGACCTCACCGACGGGCGTGACCGTGGTCACCGCACCCGGGTCGGCTCGCAGTGTTCGTCCGGGTCGCCCAGACCGTTTGACCGACCAGTCCCGGGATCCGTCCGACCAGTCCCGGGATCCCACCGACCAGCCTTCGGGTCCGACCCGTGAGCCCCGGGGTCCGAGCGACAAGCCCCGGGGTCCGACCGAGACGTCCCGTCCCTCGGTGGAGGCCGCGGTCGAGCTCCGTGTCGGCGCGGCGATGACGGCGACGGGCAGCTCGCCCCCGAATGTCCTCACGCAGGGTCGATTTCCCGGGCTTGGTGGTGCGGGTGGAAAGGCGGCCGAACCCTGATGCCCCGGCCCCCAGCCTGCCGAGGGTGGGGAGCGGAAGCCTGCGGGGACGGCAGTCTCGTGCGGGCAGGTGTCGAGGGACCAGGTGTCGGGGGACCAGGTGCTGGGGGTCAGGAGGTGGG
>NZ_JAHOPH010000015.1 GCF_019798055.1 Salsipaludibacter albus
TCCGTCCGGACCGAAAGCCGCCCGCCATGGCCAACGTCGAACTGCCCCAACTCGGAGAATCGGTCACCGAAGGCGTCGTGACCGCCTGGCTCGTCGAGGTCGGTGACACCGTCGAGGTCGACGAACCGATCGTGGAGGTGTCGACCGACAAGGTCGACACCGAGATCCCCTCCCCCGTCGCCGGGGTCGTCCAGGAGCTCAAGGCCGAGGTCGACGACACCATCGAGGTCGGCCAGGTCATCGCCGTGATCGGCGAGGACGAGGGCGCTGACACCGACGGGGGCGGCGATGGCGACGGCGGCGCGGACGGTGCCGAGGGCGAGCCCTCCGGCGCCCCCGAGGACGAGGCCACCTCCGAGCAGGTCGCGGAGGAGATGGAGGCGGAGAGCGCAACGGACGAGGACGAGGACGACGACGAGTCGGCCGACGACGACGCACCGGCCGAGTCCACCTCGACGACGTCCGCGCCGTCCAGCCCCGCCCCGTCGGGCGGCGACACCTCCAGCAGCGAGGCCGTACTGACCTCGCCGCTGGTACGCAAGCTGCTCCGCGAGGCCGGGATCGACGCGGCCAGGGTCGAGGGCACGGGACCCGGTGGGCGGATCACCCGCGCGGACGCCGAGGCCGCCATCGCCGACCCGCCGGCCGACGCCACGTCCGGGGCGGCGCCCGCCACGGACCAGCCGGCCGCCGGGGCAGGCGTCACGCCAGCACCCGTCCAGGTCGCCGCCGTCGGCACGCCCGACCGTCCCCGTCCGTCCCCGACCCAGGTCGACTTCCAGGGCCAGCGCGAGGTCGTCCAGGACCTCACCCGGGTCCGCAAGGCCATCGCCAAGGGCATGATGGACTCGTTGCAGTCCACGGCCCAGCTGACCGCCGCGGTCGAGGTCGACATGACCGCGATCATGAACCTGCGGGCCGCCGTCAAGGACGACTTCAAGGCACGCGAGGGCGCCTCGCTCTCGCCGCTGCCGTTCGCGGCCAAGGCCGTGCTGATGACCATCCCGCGTCACCCCACGGTCAACGCGCGCATGGACCTCGACGCCGGCACGGCGACCTACTACCGCCACGTCAACCTCGGCATGGCCGTCGACACCGAGCGTGGCCTCCTGGTGCCCAACATCAAGGACGCCCAGGACATGACGGTGGCCGCACTGGCGCGCAACATCGCCGACATCGCGAAGCGGACGCGGGACAAGAAGATCTCGCCCGACGAGATCCAGGGCGGCACCTTCACGATCACCAACACCGGCTCGCTGGGCACGCTGTTCGACACGCCGATCCTCAACGCGCCCGAGGCAGCGATCCTGGCGACCGCAGCGATCGAGAAGCGCCCGGTCGTCGTCTCGGACGCCTGGGGCGACTCCATCGCGATCCGTTGGATGACCTATCTCTGCATGACCTACGACCACCGGATCCTGGACGGCGCCGACGCCGCCCGGTTCCTGCAGGACCTCAAGTGGGTCATCGAGAACCACGACTGGCGCGCCGAGGTCGGCGTCTGAGCCGACCCCACCACGCACCGGACCGGGCGCCCCATCGGGCGCCCGGTCCGCGTCCAGGGTCGTGCGGGGTCAGACACGACGCCCGCCGGAACCGCGGAAGAAGCCGCGGATCGCGCCCAGCAGTCCACCGGAGACACCGCCGCCACCCCGGTGGGTGGTGTGCGTCCTCCGGCTGCCGCCGGTCACTGAGCTGATGAGCCTGCGCAGGATTCCCATGGTGGGCCTCTCGTCGCGTTCCCGTCCGACGGTAGGAGCCGCCTCCACTGCCCCCCCTGCACGAACGCGGGGGGCGGCCAGTGCCGTCGCGGACGGGGAGCCGGTCGGCGGCAGGGGCGACCGACGGGCATCCTCCACGTCAACCCGACCCGTGCCACACCCGGCCCGCGGCCCGGGCCCCACGGACGGGAGCGGACGGTGATCGAGCCAGCAGCGGCACGGCCGGCGTCGCCGTGGGCCCACCGCAACTTCCGACTGCTCTTCACCGCCAACGCGGCCGACATGGCAGGCACGGCAGTGGCGCCCATCGCGCTGTCGTTCGCGATGCTCGACCTCACCGGGTCGTTGACCGACCTCGGCCTGGTGGTCGGTGCCCGCTCCCTGGGGCTGGTCGTCCTGCTGCTGGTCGGGGGGGTGCTGGCCGACCGGTTCCGACGGTCTCGCGTGCTGGCGTGGTCCAACGTCGTCAACGGGCTCGTGCAGACCGCCGTGGCCGTGCTGGTCGGGACCGGGACCGGGTCCGTGCCGACGCTGGTGGTCCTGTCCCTGGTCGCCGGTGGCGCCGACGCGATGTCGTTCCCGGCGATCCAGGGCGTCCTGCCCCAGACGGTCCCCCGACCGTTGCTCCAGCGGGCCAACGCGCTCAACTCGTCGGGGCGCAACACCGTGCAGCTGGTCGGGCTGGTCGGCGGTGCCGCGCTGGTCGCCTTCGTCGGGCCGGCGTGGGGCCTGGCGCTCGACGCGGCGTCCTGCCTGGTAGCGGCGGTCCTGTTCTCCCGGCTGCGCCTGCCACGGCGCGAGCGCGGTGCCGGCTCGACCATGCTGGCCGACCTGCGCGAGGGCTGGTCGGCGTTCACGGCGCACCAGTGGCTGTGGGTGACCGTGCTGTCCTTCATGGTGCTGATGATCGCCTTCAGCGCGACCGTCACGGTCCTCGGGCCGGCCGTGGCGGACCAGACGATCGGGCGGGCCCAGTGGGGCTGGGTCCTGGGTGCCGAGGCGTCCGGCGTGCTGGCGGCGACCCTGCTGCTGTCCCGGGGCCATGCCCGCACCCGACGCCTGTGGCAGGGCATGGTCGGCATCCTGCTGCCGGTCGGGCTGATCGTGGCGCTCGGGATCGCCCCACGGCTGTGGATCCTGCTCGTGACGGCCCTGGCCTCGGGGGCGGGGATCGGCGTCTTCGTCGTGACCTGGGACACGACCCTGCAGGCCAACGTGGCCGAGGAGCACCTGTCGCGGGTCGCGTCGTTCGACGCGTTCGGGTCGATCCTGATGACGCCGATCGGCCAGGCGATCGCCGGCCCGCTGGCGGCGGCGTTCGGGTTGGCGGCCACGCTGGTCGGCGCCGGCGTGCTGGTCGTGGTGGCCGTGCTGGGGGCACTGGCCGTGCCGGCCGTGCGGCACCTGCCGCCGCCACGCCTGGACGAGGGACCCACGGACCCGGGGGGACCCGGCGGTCCGGGCGGTCCGAGCCCGTCCGCGCCGGAGCCGGTCGCTACTCCTTGATCCGGAGCATGCCCTCCTGGGCCACGGTGGCCACGAGCGTCCCGTCACGGGTGAACATCCGGCCCAGGCCCAGCCCGCGTCCGCCCTGGGCCGACGGCGACGACTGCGTGTACAGCGTCCACTGGTCGATGCGGGGTGGGCGGTGGAACCACATCGCGTGGTCCAGGCTGGCCGGACGCAGCCGCGGATCCGACCACGCCACGCCGTGGCGACGCAGGACGGGCTCGAGCAGGGTGTAGTCGGAGCTGTAGGCCAGCACGGCGGCGTGCAGGAGCGGATCGTCGGGCAGTTCGCCCCGCGCCTTGATCCACACCCGCTGGCGTGGCTCGCGGACCGGCGACGGGGACGCCCAGACCTGGCCGTCGACGTGACGCAGGTCCAGGGCGCGTCGCCGCGCGAACATCGCCACGCGGGGGTCACTCGTGCCGGCCAGGGCCTCCTCGGCCGACGGCAGGGTCTCGGGGTCGGGCACGTCGGGCATCGTGTCCTGGTGGTCCAGTCCCCCGGCCGGCGCCTGGAACGAGGTGATCATCGACAGCAGGATGTTGCCGTCCTGGACGGCGTGGACCCGCCGGGCCGAGAACGACCGACCGTCGCGCATCCGCTCGACCACGAACTCGATCCCGCGCTCGGAGTCCCCCGGACGCAGGAAGTAGCCGTGCAACGAGTGGATGTGGCGGTCGTCACCGTCGACCGCCTCGACGGTCCGCCCCGCCGCGATCACGCACTGGGCGAGCACCTGCCCCCCGAACACGCGGCCGTGGGGCTGTGGCTGGCTGCGTCCACGGAACATCAGCGCGTCGGTGGTCCCGGTCCGTCCGGCCTCCCCGTCGCCGGACACCTCGATGTGGCGACGTCCCACCTCCTCGAGGTCGAGCACCTCGAGCAGGTCGGTGACGGGATCGAGGTCGGGTTCCGAGATGTCGTCCATGGCCCGCACGCTAGCCGGAGCACCTGCCGGCGATCGGACCCGGGGTGACGGCAGGATCCTTGCGGTGCTCGTCGGGATCGACCCACCCGCGGCCTCCGCAGGCGTGCCATGCTGTCCCCGAACGACCGATCCGCCGACGCGCGCCGTTTGCCACCGAGGGAGCCACCCATGCTCGACATCGCCCTGGTCCTGTTCGACGACGTCGTCCTGCTCGACGTCGGCGGACCGTGGGAGGTCTTCCTGACCGCCAACCGACTGGTGGCCCGCGCGGGCGGGGACGAACCATTCACCGTCACGGCCGTGGCCGTCGAGCCAGACGTGCGCGCCCACGGGGGCCTGGGCCTGGTCGGCACCGCCGACCCGGCCGACGTCGGGTCCGTGGACGTGCTCGTCGTCCCGGGCGCGGTCGACCTCGACGCGGTCCTGGCCCGCCCCGTCGTGCGCCGGGCCGTCGCCGAGCTGGCCGGTCGCGCGGCACTGCTCGCGTCGGTCTGCACGGGCGCCCTCCTGCTGGCCGACGCCGGCCTGCTCGACGACGTGACGGTGACGACCCACCACGAGGACGTCGGTGCCCTGGCCGCGATGGTCGGGGAGGGTGCCGTGACCGCCCGATGGGTCGACGCAGGGGACGTGGTGACGTCGGGGGGGCTGTCGTCGGGCATCGCGATGGCGCTGCACCTGGTCGAGCGGCTGGTGTCACGCGACCTGGCCGTGGCCACCGCCACGCAGATCGAGTACGACTGGGACCCCGACGACGGGATCGTGGTCACCTGACCCTCAGTCCGCGAGCCCGAGCTTGCGCAGGAACGCCCGGTCGTCGGGGTCCCGGCCCAGGAAGTCGCGCAGCAGTTCGATGGCGTCGTGCGTGCCGCCGGGCTCGAGCACGGCTCGGCGGTAGTCGCGTCCCACCGACGGGCTGGTGACGCCCTCGGCCTCGAACCGGCTGAACATGTCGTCGCCGTAGACCTCCGACCACAGGTAGCCGTAGTAGCCGGCGTCGTAGCCACCCATCAGGTGGCCGAAGCTCGCCGGGAAGAAGGTGTCGGGGTCGGGCGGGAACGGGGTCACGTCGGCCGCTTCGCGGTCGATCGCGTCGAGGTCCTTCGGGCTGGTCGCGTCGTGCAGGCGCAAGTCGAGCAGGGCGAACTGCAGCTGGCGCAGGGTGGCCAGACCGACGTTGAGCCGGCGTGCCTCCACCAGTCGGGACACCAGGTCGCCCGGGATGGGCTCGCCGGTGTCGAAGTGGAAGGCGAACCGGGCCAGGACGTCGGACTGCCACGTCCAGTGCTCCATGATCTGCGACGGGGCCTCCACGAAGTCCCGCTCGTTGGCCACCCCGGAGAACCGGACCAGCTCGGCCCGGGTCAGGACGCCGTGGAGCACGTGGCCGAACTCGTGGAAGTAGGTCTCGACGTCGCGATGGGTCAGCAGGGACGGCCGGTCGTCGGTCGGTCGGGGGAAGTTGGCGACGATCGCCACCTCGGGCCGCTGCCACGAGCCGTCCGCCAGCCGACGTGCCGGGACCAGGGGGAAGGCCGCGGCATGGCTGAAGGTGCCCTCGCGGGGGAACAGGTCCATGTGGACCAGCCCGAGCCGCTCGCCCGAGTCCGCGTCGCGCACCACGAGCGAGACCACGTCGTCGTCCCAGGTGTGCACGTCGACCGGCTCCCACACCAGCCCGAACACCTCGGCGGTCAGGTCGAGCAGACCCTCCGTGACCTGCTCGAGGGGGAAGTACTCGGCCACCTCGGCCTGGTCCACGCCGTGGTCCGTGCGACGCTGCTGGGTGTCGTAGAACCGCCAGTCGAAGGCCTGCACGGGCGGGTGGTCGCCGTCGGCCTCGAGCAACTCCTGCATCCGTGCCAGCTCGTCGACCGCCCCCTCGGTCAGCGGGCCGCGCAGCCGGTCCAGGAACGCCTCGACCCGCTCCGGGGTCTCGGCCATGCGGTGCTCGAGCTGCAGGTGGGCCCACGACGGACGGTCGAACAGGCGGGCGATCTCGGCGCGGATCGCGACCGCCTCGTCCAGGATCGGCCGGTTGGGCACCTCGGCCCGGGAGTTGAAGGCCCGGTGGACCCGGGCGCGGAGCCCGCGGTCGCGAGCCAGGTCCATCACCGGCACGACGTCCGGGTAGGCCATGGTCAGGATTCGGCGGTCGTCGGCGGGCGACGGGGCGAGCGACGCGATCCAGTCGTCGGGCATGCCGTCGAGCTCGTCGGGGTGCACCAGCAGCCGGGTCGGGTCGTCGGCGATGTTGGTCTCGAACGTGACCCCCAGCTCCACCAGCCGGGTCGTGAGCTCACGGACCCTGGCGCGGGCAGCGGGTGCGAGCTCGTGGCCGGCCCGGCGGAAGTCGCGACGCAGGAAGGTCAGCAGCCGGGCCTCCTCGCCCTGCAGCGTCGCCGCCTCGTCGGTCTCGCCGAAGGCGGAGACGGTCGCGAACAGGTCGTCACGGAAGGCGAGGTCGGCCTCCCACGTCGCGAGTCGCTGCTCGGCGACCCGTCCGGCCGCGCGCACCTGCGCGTCGTTGTGGACGTGGCCCAGGAAGCCGGTCGTGCCGTACACGCGGCCGAGCCGGTCGGCGACGTCCTCCAGCGGGCCGAGCACCTCCGCGAAGGTGCCGTGGCCCCCGGTCGCCACGATGCGGGCGACGTCCGCATCGGCGGCGGCCAGGGCGTCGTCCACCGCGGCGGCGAGCTCGTCGGGCGTGCGGGTGTACGGGTCGTCGGGCGTGTCGTCGGTCATGCCCCCGGACGCTAGCCGTCGTGTCCGGACCCAGGCTGGCATGCTGGCGTCGTCGACGACCAGGAGACGCGATGCCACCCACCGAGAAGTCCTATCCCGTTTCCTGGGACCAGTTCCACCGGGACGCCCGGGCCCTGGCCTGGCGCCTGTCGGACCGGGCGACGTCGTGGCGCGCGATGGTCACGATCACCCGGGGCGGCCTGGTGCCGGCCGCGATCATCTCGCGCGAGCTCGAGATCCGGGTCGTGGAGACCGTGGGGGTCGCCTCGTACCACGACTACGACGAGCAGGGTGACATCCGGGTCCTCAAGACCATCACGCCGGACTTGCTCACCGACGACGGCGCGGACGTGCTGATCGTCGACGACCTGGTCGACACCGGCGCGACCGCCCGAGTGGTGCGCGAGATGCTGCCCGCCGCCCACCTCGCCACGGTCTACGCCAAGCCGTTGGGGCGCCCGGAGGTCGACACGTTCGTGACCGAGGTGAGCCAGGACACCTGGATCTACTTCCCGTGGGACCTGGGCATGGCCTTCCAGGAACCGATCATCGGGCCGCCCGGCCGGTGATGCCAGGACCCGCGATCGTCGCCGTGCGGCACCATCGGGACGACGCACGGCCCGCCTCGCCTCCCCCACGACGAACGGTCCTCATCGATGTCCTCCCCCACGCCCGACGGCTCCCCGATCGCCCCGGAGGACCGACCCCACGACATCGTGGTCCACGGCGCGACCGGCTTCGTCGGCCGGCTGACGGCACAGCACCTGCGCGACGTCGCACCGCCCGACCTGGTGATCGCCCTGTCCGGCCGCTCGCGGGAACGGCTGTCCGCGCTGCGCGACGACCTCGGTCCCCGCGCCGCGGACTGGCCGCTGGTCGTCGCCGACAGCCTCGACCCCGACGACGTGACCGCCCTGGCACGGTCGACCCGGGTGGTGGCGACCACCGTCGGCCCCTACGACTGCTTCGGGCTCCCGCTGGTCGAGGCCTGCGCGGCCGCGGGCACCCACTACGCCGACCTGACCGGCGAGGTGTCGTTCATGCGCGACTCGATCGACGCCGCACACGACGTCGCCCGGACCTCCGGCGCACGGATCGTGCACGCGTGCGGGTTCGACTCGGTCCCGTCGGACCTGGGCGTGCACCTGCTCGCGACGTACGCGGCGGCCCACGAACTGGGTGAGCTGGGTCCGACCACGCTGGTCGTGCGGGCAGGACGTGGCGGGATCAGCGGCGGGACGATCGACTCCCTGCGACACCAGGTCGACGCGATGCGCCACGACGCGGACCTGCGCCGCCTCGTCCTCGACCCCTACGCCCTCAGCCCCGACCGGGACGCCGAGCCCGATCGCGACCCCGGCCCCGCGGGTCGTGACCGCGACCGCGTCGGCATCGTCCACGACCCACGGCTGGGCGGATGGCTCGCGCCCTTCCCGATGGCCCCCGTCAACACCCGGGTCGTGCGCCGCTCCAACGCCCTGCTGGGCCACGCCTGGGGCCGCTCGCTGCGGTACCGCGAACTGGTGCGGACCGGCACGTCCCCGCTGGGCGCGCTGGTGGCGGGCGGCATGGTCGCCGGCCTCGGAGCACTCGTCGCCGCCATGGCGTTCACCCCCACCCGGGCGCTGCTGGACCGGGTGATGCCGGACCCCGGTGACGGGCCGGCGGAGCAGCTGCGCGAGGACGGGTTCTTCCGCATCGACGTGCACACCACGACCACGACCGGGGCACGGCTCCACGCCGAGATCGCGGCCCCGGGGGATCCCGGCTACGGCGCGACGAAGGTGATGCTCGGGGAGGCCGCGCTGGCGCTGGCCGGTGATCCCGCCACACTGCCCGACCGGGCCGGGGTGCTCACGCCGTCGACGGGGATCGGCGACGTCCTGGTCGACCGTCTCCGTGCCGCCGGCCACCGCTACGAGGTGGTGGCCGACTGAGTCCCGGCCGGAGCCTCAGCCGGGCTGCTCCCAGGTCCACTGGGCCACGCCGATCCGGCCGATCTCGAAGCCTGCTTGGCAGTAGCCGAGGTAGTAGTGCCACATCCGGCGGAACCGGTCGTCGAACCCGAGCGGACGAAGGTCGTCGAACGCACCGTCGAAGTCCCGCCACCACGTCGCCAGCGTGCGCGCGTAGGACGGCCCGAAGTCGTGGACGTCGCGCTCCCGGAGCCCGGCCCCGGACGCGAGGTCGCGCACGACCGCCGGCGACGGGAGGCGACCGCCCGGGAAGATCCAGGTCGTGATGAAGTCCTCGCGGTCGGCATAGGTCGCGAACAGGTCGTCGGCGATCTCGATCACCTGGTAGACCGCCCGGCCGCCCGGCCGCAGCGCGCCGGCGGTGACGGCGAACAACTCGGCCCAGCGTTCCTGCGGGATCGACTCGATCATCTCGATCGACACCACGGCGTCGAACGAGCCGCGCGCGAACGTGGTCGGGATGTCGGCGAAGTCGAGCAGGTGGAGGTCGACGCGCTCGGACAGGCCGGCGTCGGCCAGCCGCTTGCCGGCGAAGGTCAGCTGCTCGCGGGCGATCGTCACGCCGGTGACCAGCACGCCACGTGCCGCCGCCACCTCGGCGAACCCACCCCACCCGAAGCCGATCTCGAGCACCCGGTCGCCGTCGCCGAGCCCGGCCCGGTCGAGGATGCGCTCGTACTTGGCGACCTGCGCCGCGGCCAGGGCGTCTCGTCCCACCGGCGGGGTCGACACCGGCAACGGCCCCGACGACGGGACCGTCGGGAGGTCCTGGGGGTCGAACAGCGCGGACGAGTAGGTGACGGTCCGGTCGAGCCAGGCCGTGTAGAAGTCGTTGCCGAGGTTGTAGTGGTCGGCCATGGTGTCGACCGCGCCGTCGGCACCCAGGCGCGCGGTCACGGCGCCGAACAGTCGTCCGGTCAGGGCCTGGACGCGCTGGCCCAGGTCCGAGCGCACCCGTTGGTCGACGCTCGCGCTGAGCACGCGCAGCGCGCCCGGCAGGTCGTCGGTCTCCCAGCCTCCCTCCACGAAGCTCGATCCCAGCGCGGACGCTCCCCCGGTCGCCAGGCGCCGACCCAGACCGGGATCGTGCACCACGATGGCCACGTCGGGTCCTGCCCGGCCACCTCGGTGGATCCGGCGTCGGCCGTCGGGCGTGGTCAGGTCGATCGACCCGGCCACGATCTGTCCGGCGAGGGCGTGCAGCAGTCGGCTCATGCCGCCACCTCCGTGGCCGGTTCGCGGTCATGGGTCACCGGGCAGCCGGTGGTCACCCCGCGGTCGTGGTCGGGCACCGGGCGGTAGGTCGCACCCTTGGCCCACAGTCGCGCGGCGTGGAGGTGGATGCCACCGGTCACCGCCTGGGGCAGCAGGGGGTGGCGGGCCATCGAGCGCCACAGCCCCGCGGTCGTGAAGGCACGGCGGCGACCGGTGAAGGACGCGGTCAGGGTGTGGCCGTCGCCGGCGTGGTGGAGGATGCCCAGCGCCGCCCGGTCGTCGGGCATGCGCAGGGTGAAGTCGTAGGTCCCGTCGACGTCGAAGAAGGGCGAGACGTGGAACGCCTTGTCGGCCCGGTGGCGCACCACCGTCGCCCCCTCGGGGTCGGGGCCGACGCGACCGGCGAGGGGATCGGGGACGACGTAGGCATGGCGCTGGCCGAAGGTGTTGCGGACCTCGTGGACCACCGCGGACGGCCGGCCGCCGGCGTCGTGGCCGAACCAGACGCTGATCGGGTCGAAGGCGTAGCCCAGGACGCGGGGCATGCTCAGGACCTGCAGGGGGCCGGACACGTCGCGCACCCCCGCGCCGGCGGTGACCTCGGTGAACCAGTCGCGCAGGTCCGAGCCGTCGGCACGGCCGTGGTCGTCGGTGCGGAAGGCGACCGGGGCGGGACGGTCTACCCCGAAGCCGGTCACCTCGCGGTCGAGCAGGTCGAGCTCGTCGAGGTCGAACAGCCCCATCACGACCCGCTGGCGCAGGTCGTGGTCGATCTCGCCACGACGCCGATGGACGACGACCCCCGGGTACAGGCCCGAGCGGAGCCCGTCCGCGCCGGAGGACGTCGGACGAGCAGGCGAGGAGGTCGTGCGGGCAGGCATGGCACTCATGGTGCCACCACCGCGGCCGCAGGACGACCGTCCCGACGCGGCGGGCCCTCGACGTCGGCGATCGCGGCACCGACGGCCAGGCCGGACTCCAAGCCGTCCTCGTGGAAGCCGTAGCCGGTCCAGGCGCCGCAGACCCACACCCCGTTGACGCCCTGGATCGAGGGGATGGCCCGCTGGGCGGCGACCTCGCGCTCACCCAGCACGGGATGGCGGAACTCGCGCTCGGCCCGCACCCCCTGCAACTCGCGAGTCGGGTTGAGGGTCACGAACAGGTCGGTGTCGGTGTCCAGCGGCTGGAGCCGGTTCATCCAGTAGGTCACCGCGACCTCGCCGCCGGTGACGACGTTCCACGACGACCACAGGCGCCGGTCGTCGGGCATGACCGATGCGTCGGTGTGGAGCACGGCGGTGTTGTCGCTGAAGGCGAAGTCGCCCAGCACTCGGTCCTGGCCGGGCGTGGCGGCGTCACCCAGCAGCCAGCGCGCCGTGTCGGCCGGTGTCGCGAGCACGACGTGGTCGGCGCGCAGGAGGTCACCACGACCGTCGTCGCCGCGACCACCGTTGACCTCGACGACCCATTCGTCGCCGTCACGATGCAGGTCGGTCACGACGGCGTCGTGGGTGACCGTGCCGGCGAGGCGATCCACCAGCGCGTCGACGTAGCGGGCGGAGCCGCCACGGACCGTGCGCCAGCGGGGGCGATCCACCAGGTCGAACAGGCCGTGCTGGTCGAAGAAGGTCACCATGCTGGCCAGCGGCATCCGCTCGACGTCGGCACCGGGTGCGGACCAGATGGCCGAGACCATGGGGATCACGTAGTCGTCCACCACGGTCGACCCCAGCACGGCGCGGCTGTCGCCGATGGTCGCCCCCGTCCGGGCCAGCGCACGGGCCCGGCGGCCGAGCAGGACGATCCCGGCGAGGCGTTGCCAGCCTCGTCGCGTCCGCCACCGCCCGTCCCCCAGCAGGCCGGACGCCGTCCCGGCGTAGGCGTCGTCACCCAGCTGGACCGACAGCGACATGTCGCTGGGAGCCGTCTCCACGTCGAGCTCGTCGAACAGCTGGAGCAGCTCGGGATAGGTCTGGTCGTTGCAGACGATGAAGCCCATGTCGACGTCCACGTCGAGGTCGTCCACATGGACGGTCACGGCGTTGCCGCCGACGTGGTCATCGGCGTCCAGCACCTGCAGTCGGGGGTCGTGTCGCAGGGCCCAGGCTGCTCCCAGCCCGGCCACGCCTGCGCCCACGACGACAGTACGAGTTCCACGCGCATCGACCCTCACGTCGCATGCCTCCTGCACGTTCGTCGGCCCCGCGCGGCGTTCGGTCGAACGCCGACGCTAGTCGTTCGCAGCCGACGCTCGTTCGGTTCGTTGCAACGGCAACGAACCCGGGGGCATTCCCCCACGCCGGCCGGACGGTGGTGTTCCCGGTCTCCGTCGGGGCCCGGTCGGGCGGCACCACGCACGCCGTACGCTGCCGGTGATCGAGTCCCGGACCAAGGCCGTGTGATGGCGACGCGCTCCGCCCGCCGTGGTGGGCCGGCCTCGACGCTGCGCGCGACGCCGGACCGGCCGCTGCAGGTCGTCACACCCGGGACCGTGGACTACCGACGGGCATGGGACTGGCAACGGCGACTGGCCCGGGCACGCGCCGCCGACGAGGTCGGCGACGTGCTGCTCCTGCTCCAGCACCCCCCGACCTACACGCTGGGCACCCGTGCGGACCGCGCCAACGTGTTGCTGGACGAGGCCGGACTGGCCGACGCCGGCATCGACCTCGTCCAGATCGACCGTGGCGGCGACGTCACCTACCACGGTCCCGGGCAACTGGTCGGCTACCCCATCCTGCGGCTGGACGGCCCCCGGGTCGTCGACTACGTCCGCGCCCTGGAGGAGTTGAACCTGCGCCTGCTGGCGGCGCACGGCGTCGACGCGTACCGGATCGACGACCTGACCGGGGTCTGGACCGACGCCGGGAAGGTGACGGCGATCGGCGTCCGCGTGACCGCTGGTCGCGTCACCCAGCACGGCTGGGCGACCAATGTCACGACCGACCTCGACGAGTTCCGCGGGATCGTCCCGTGCGGCATCGACGATCGCCCGGTCACCTCGATGGCGGCGCTGGGTGCCGACCTCGACATGGCCACCGCCGTGGACGACACCGTCGCGGCGTTCGGCGAGGTCTTCGGGGCGGCCCTCGAGCCGGTCGCGGCCGACGGGCTCGGGCCCGGGCTGGGCCCGGACGGGTCGTCGGGGACCGACGCCGTGGTGCCGGCCGCTACAGGAAGCGCCTGAGGACGCGGCCGGGGACCAGCGGCAGCACCCCACGGGCCAGCAGCCGCCACCACCGTGGCACGTACGCCTCGCCCCGGCGGGCATCGATGCTGTCCAGCATCGACGCGACCGCGGTCTCGACGTCGGTCTTCACGCGCTCGGGCACGCGCTCGGTCATCTCCGACGACACCCAGCCCGGGATCACGACGGTGACGTCGATCCCGCTGCCGGCCAGGTCGGTCCGCAGGGCCCGCCCCAATTGCAGGACACCGGCCTTGCTGACCGAGTAGGACGCCGACGACCCCGGCAGGCCCCGCGTCCCGGCGACCGACGACACCAGGACCAGGTGGCCCACACCCCGGGGGCGGAACAGCGACAGCGCGACCTCGGCCTGGGCGAACACGCCGACGAGGTTGGTCTCGAGCACGCCGACGTTGCGATCGTGGTGGCCGTCCCCGACCACCGCTCCCCCGCCTCGGCCGGCGTTGGCGACCACGACGTCGAGCCCGCCGAGGACGGCGTCGGCGGCCCGGACCTCCCGGTCCACGGCGGCGGCATCGGTCACGTCGAGCTCGTGGACGCTGACGATGGCGCCGTTGGCGGACAGCTCGTCGGCGAGCGCGGTGAGCCGGTCCGTTCGCCGGGCGGCCAACGCAACGGCGTCGCCGCGAGCAGCGAGTTGGCGGGCCAGCTCGGCGCCGATGCCGGAGCTCGCCCCGGAGATGAAGTAGGCAGCCATGCCCCCGGACGATAGCTCCCACCCTCCCCCACCCCCGAGCGGGTGCACGACCGAGCGCGAACCGCACCCAACCGCACCCACTCACCACCTCCCGGGCCGCCACGTCCCGAGCGGGTGCACGACCGAGCGCAAACCGCACCGAAGTGCACCCACTCACCACCTCCCGGGCCGCCACGTCCCGAGCGGGTGCACGACCGAGCGCGAACCGCACCGAAGTGCACCCGCTGGAGGGGTCGGGCGACTGGCGGTGTCGGCGCGGCGGGCGGGCGGGGCGGTGAGCGTCGGACGGGCGGGGAGGTGGGGGGTGGTGGATACGATCGAGGGACCGCAACTCCGAGTTCCGAGGAGTCACCGTGACCGCCGAGCCCGTCATCCCCCCGGGCACCCGCACGCTGGACGTCCTGGGGCGTGAGCGCACCCAGCGCGCCGGCGTCGTCCGCAAGACCATCGACACGTCGCTGCACGACGGTCGCAAGCCCGAGTGGCTGAAGGTCAAGGCCTCGTTCGGCGACAACTTCACCGACCTCAAGCGCCTGATGGGCGACCTCGACCTCAACACGGTCTGCGAGCAGGCCGCGTGCCCCAACATCTACGAGTGCTGGGAGATGCGCGAGGCGACCTTCCTCATCGGTGGGTCGGACTGCACGCGGCGCTGTGGGTTCTGCCAGATCAAGACCGGCAAGCCGGCCGGCTACGACCAGGACGAGCCCCGCCGCGTCGCCGAGGCGGTCGAGCACCTCGGGCTGCGCTTCGTCGTGGTCACGATGGTGGCTCGTGACGACCTGGCCGACAACGGCTCGTGGCTGGTGGCCGAGACCATCCGCCAGGTCCGGGCCCGCACCCCCGACGTGGGCATCGAGGTCCTGCCCAGCGACTTCGGCTACGGCCTGGACCCGACCGTCGGCGCGGCGGCGCTCGAGCAGGTCGTGGCCGACCCGCCGGACGTGTTCGCGTTCAACCTCGAGACGACCCGGCGCCTGTTCAAGGAGATCCGCCCGTCGTTCGACTACGACCGCGGGCTGGAGTTCCTCGCCCTCGCGCGCGAGAAGTTCCCGGCCGACACGGCCGTCAAGTCCAACATCATCGTGGGCATGGGCGAGACCGACGAGGAAGTGCTCGAGATGATGCGCGACCTTCGTGCGGCGAACGTCCAGTTGCTGACCATCGGCCAGTACCTGCAGCCGTCGGCCCAGCACCTGCACCTCGACCGCTACGTCACCCCCGAGTCGTTCGAGAAGTTCCGCCAGTACGGCGAGGAGGAACTGGGCTTCGACCATGTCGAGTCCGGCCCGATGGTGCGCTCGTCCTACCACGCCGGCGACCAGGCGACCGATGCCGGGGCGTGGGCCCACGACAAGGAACGCCTCCCCGTCCTGTAGGGCCAGGGGGTTCGGCTCAGGGGTCGGCAGGCTCGGGCGTCGGCGTGGCGATGCGCGCCCCGAACGCCAGCACCATGTTCACCGCGGCGTGCACGCCCACCGGGGCCCAGATCCCGCCGGTCCGCAGTCGCAGCCAGCCCAGGAACAGCCCGGCCAGGCCCGTCGCCACCACCGTGACGGCGATCCAGCGCAACTCGTCGTGGCCCTCGCGCCGGGCCTGGTCGCGGGCGACGACCACGTGCCCGAAGCCGAACGCCACCGAGCTGCCCACCAGCGCGACGACGTCACCACCCATCCGCGCCAGCAGCGCCCACACGACGCCCCGGAACAGGACCTCCTCGGTCAGGGCGGTGAACATCGGGATCCGCACGAGCGTGTGGACCAGGAACTCGCTCGACCCCATCGCGGCCATGCGCTGGTCGGTCAGCCACCCCGCCACGGTCGGCACGACCCGCGACACCGCCACGACACCCAGGCACAGCCCGGCGGTCGCCAGCGTCCAGGGCACGGCCGCGGCCAGCCCCCTGGTCGGGTCGACCGACGAGAACAGCCACACGCCGCCGGCCACCGCGGCCGCCGTCACGCCGATCGACACGACCGGCTCGCGCAGTCGGGGCGGCGCCAGGTGGAGAGCGTTGTGCCACACCACGATCCCGATGACCAGGACGATCGACAGGACGGGTTGCACGGTCGGGGGATCCTCGTCGTCGGGGGTCTGACCCCCTGCGGGGAGCGCGTGGTCGACCGAGGAGGCTACCGACGCCACGATCTCGACCAGCGACCGAGGACGTGGCCGACCCCGCCGACGTGGACGCATCGGACCCCCTAGGTTCGACGGCGCGAACGGGCCCGACCCGTGCGTCGGTGCCGTGTTCGGACCCGGACCAGGAGCAACGATGGCCACCCCCGACGACGACCTGCACGACCGGATGGCACGACGAGCCACCGAGACGGGGCTGCTGGTCGCGGCCGCCGCCCTGCCGGCCACCTTCCAGCGCACGCTGACCAGTCGCAGCAACCTCGACCAGGCCCTGGTCACCGGACTCACCGTCACGATCGGCCAGGGGCTGGTCTCGACCGTCCAGGAGGCGCTGCAGGCACTGTCACGACCGACCACCGGGACCACCGGCGACGACACCCGTGACTGGCACCGGCGGGTGCTGGGGGCGGACGCGCTGGCCGTGCTGGCCGGGCTCGGGCTCGAGCACTGGCTGGACGAGCGTGACGGCGAGACCCTGTGGCGTGCGACCGCGCGAACGACCGGCTGGCTGCTCAAGATCACCGGGACCGCCGGGCTCGCGGCGGGCGCCGTGCACAGTGCCGCCGGCACGGCCGAGGGCGACGACGACACGGCGGCGCGCGCCGGCCTGGTCGTGCTCGCCGGCGCCCTGGCCGCCGCACGGGAGCTGGATCGCCGGCGCCACGAACGGCTCGACGAGGGACGCGACCTCGACGTCGAGGAGGCATCGGTGTCGGTCGGGCGGTCCCTGGCCATGGGCGTCGGCGTGACGGTCGGCGCCACCGGCCTGGCACGGGCCGAGGGCTGGATCAGCGAGCAGGTGGCCGGCCTCCTGGGGTCGGTGCTTCCCGGTGGACGCGAGACGTGGCGTCCGGTCGGCCACCTCGCGTCGGTGGGCCTGTTGCTGGCCGGGGCACGGGCGGCAGCCCAGCCGGTCTTCCGGTCGCTGGAGGGGACCAACACCCGGTTCGAGGCCGCCCTGGACGTGGCACCGTGGCGTCCGGAGGTCTCCGGTTCGCCGGACAGCACCATCCCGTACGACACCATGGGCCGCATGGGTCGCCGCATGGCCTGGACGGTCCGGCCTCCGGACGAGATCGAGCGGGTGGTCGGCGAACCGGCCGCGGCCCACCCGGTGCGAATCTACGGTGGGCTGGAGCTTGCACCGACCGTGCAGGAGCGCGTCGACCGGGTGCTGGACGACCTCGAGCGGGCGGGTGGCCTGGAGCGTCGCTGGCTGATGCTGGTCTCGCCGACCGGGACCGGCTACGCCAACTACGCCGCACTGGGCGCGCTGGAGTTCCTGACCCGCGGCGACTGTGCCAGCGTCGCCATGCAGTACTCGGCCCGTCCCTCGCCGCTGTCGCTGGACCGGGTCGACGAGGGTCGCGCGCAGTTCCGTGCGCTCGTCGACACCCTCGGGGAGCGGCTGGAGGGACGCGCGCAGCGACCGACCGTGGTGGTCTTCGGCGAGAGCCTCGGGGCGTGGACCAGCCAGGACGCCTTCCTGCACCAGGGCACCGACGGCCTGCGGGACGCCCACGTCGACCATGCCCTGTGGATCGGGACGCCGTTCGAGAGCAAGTGGAAGGACCAGGTGCTGTCCGGCGACCGGCCCGACGTCGACCCGTCACTGCTCGGGGTGTTCAACGACATCGGCGAGTGGGACGCCCAGGACCCCGACCGCGCCGCGGACCTGCGCTTCGTGATGCTGACCCACCACGACGACGGGGTGGCCCGCTTCGGGCAGTCCCTGCTCGTCCAGCGGCCCGACTGGCTGGGGGACCCGGACACCCGTCCCAGCGGGGTGCGTCGCTCCCAGCGCTGGATCCCGGTCACGACCTTCGTGCAGACGCTGGTGGACATGAAGAACGCCGCCCGGGTCGTCCCGGGGGTGTTCGCCGCACGGGGGCACGACTACCGCGCCGACCTGGCGCCGTTCCTCGCCGCGGTGCTCGACCTGCCGGCGACCTCGGCCCAGCAGGACGCGATCCGCCGTGCCCTGGAGGCCGAGGAGGCCGTCCGGACCCGCTGGATCGCCGACCACGGGACCATCGGCAACTCCATGGCCGTCCAGTTGGTCGACCGCATCCGGACCCAGTCCCCCGAGGCCTTCGCCGCCGCCATGGACGACCTGCGGGCCGAGCTGCGCGGCTGGGGCGCGGCATGGGAGGCGGGGACCGACCCGGCGTGACGCCGTCGGCGATGTCCCACCGCCCGACGGGCCGGGACTAGGGTTCGCGGTACACGGCCCCACGACGGGGCCACGACGGACGAGGCGGACCGTGGACGACGTGGTGGTGGGGATCCTGGCGGTGCTGGTCGGCGCCGCCTTCTGCTTCCGGGGGTACCTGGCGATGCGGGTCATCATCCCGATGTGGGGTGCGCTGGTCGGGTTCTTCCTGGGCGCCGGCCTGGTGGCCAGTTTCACCGACGGCGGCTTCCTGGCCACGACCACGGCCTGGCTGGTGGGGGTCGGCGTGGCGTTGCTGTTCGGTGTCCTGGCATACCTGTACTACGAGTTCTCGGTCGTGTTGAGCATGGCCGCGATCGGCTGGGTCCTGGGCACGACCGTGCTGGTCGCGCTGGGCGTGACCTGGACGTGGGTGATCATCCTGGGTGGCGTCGCCGCCGGCGCCCTGCTGGGGTTCGTGGCGATCGCGGCCGACCTGCCGATGGCGCTGCTGACGATCCTGACCGCCTTCGGGGGTGCCACCGTCGTGACGACCGGCGTGATGCTCCTGGTCGGGACCCTCGACGTCGAGCAACTGGGCCAGGGCGCCACGACGGTGGCCATGGAGACGTCCGCCTGGTGGGTGGTGCTGTACTTCGGCCTCGCGATCGCCGGGATCGTCATCCAGCTGCGCGACGTCGACCGGCGCCGCGCCGGACTGCGCTCCGCCTGGGAAGGCGACGGCGGTCGCAGCATGCGGGCCGTCTAGGCGTCCCCGTCGGCACCCGGCGCGCCGGTGGCGAGCTGGCCGTCACCGCCGTCGCGGAAGACCTGCCCGTCACCCCGGATCCACAGTTCGCGCTGGGGGAACGGGATCGAGATGTCGTTGGCGTCCAGGGCGAGCTTGATCCGCTGGCGCATCTCCCGGGCCACCGTCCACTGCTCGCCCGGCAGGGTCTTGATCGAGGTGCGGATCACGACCGCGTCCGCCCCGAGGGTCTCCACGCCCAGGATCTCCGGATCCTCGAGCACGACCTGGTCGAAGTCGGGGTCGACCGACATTTCGTGGGCGACCTGGCCGATCACCTCGCGCGCGTGGGCGACGTCGGTGTCGTAGGCCACGCCGATGTCGAGCACCGCGCGGGCCCAGTCCTGGGACATGTTCCCGACCCGCTGGATTTGGCCGTTCGGGACGTGCCACAGCGTCCCGTCCACGGCCCGCAGCGAGGTCGTCCGCAGGGAGATCGACTCCACGACGCCGGTGGCCTCGCCGACGTCGATGACGTCGCCGATGCCGAACTGGTCCTCGGCCAGCATGAACAGGCCGGTCAGGAAGTCCTGCACCAACGACTGGGCCCCGAAGCCCAGCGCGACGCCGATGATCCCGGCACTGGCCACCAACGGCCCGAGGTTGATGTTGAACGCACCAAGGGCGATCATCACCCCGATGGTCCACACGAGCACCGTGACGATGCTCGACACCACCGCGACCAGGGACTCGACCCGGCGGGCCCGGCGCGGATCGGGCGGGCCGGTGCGCAGTCCCGGGGTGAGGTCGGTGATCCGACTGGGTCGGTCCCCGCCAGCGACCAGCCGGCGGCCGATCCGGCGGACGGCGAAGCGGGCGATCAGGCTGACGACGAAGGTCACGACCAGGACGGCGAACGCCTGGGTCAACGGGGCCACGATCCCCCCGGCCAGCCCTGCGAGTGCATCGGAGCCGGTGGTCTCCAGCACCCAGTCGCACACGGCGTTGGGCTGGTCCTCACACAGGCCGGTCGGCTGCTCGGTCGCCGACTGGGCGAGGACGACGAGGGCGTTCACGAGGGGAGGTCTCCTGGGTCGCGGTGGCGCGGGCCGGGCGGCGGGGCGGGTTCCCAGCGTAGGAGTGGCGCGCGCGACGACGCCCGGTGGGACCCGAACCGTCGACCGCCGTCCGACCGGATCGCTACAGCTGGAACACCGGGGTGACCACGGCCGGGCCGTCGCCGTCCACGGTGGCGACCACGAGCTGGACCATGCTGGCCGGCACGTCGTCGAAGACGAACCGCCCGTCGTCCCCGACGCGCTGGCGCCGCGGCGTGTCCGGCAGGCGCAGCGTCACGTCGACCTCGCCCCCGCCGGTCAACCAGCCGTCGACCCGGAAGCGGTCGCGACCCACCTCGGTCACCGCGACCGTGACGGTCACCGACGCCGCCGCGAAGGTCATCGTCAGGGAGCGGTCGGTCGTGGCACTGCGGACCCCGGCCAGGTCTCCGTCCCGGTCGGTCGAGGTCTGGAGGAGGTGCGCCACCTCGACCTCGACCTCCTCCAGTGCCACGGCGAAGCGGGCACGGTCGACCAGCCCCGCCGGGACCGGGTCCAGCCGGTCCGCGAGCCGGGCCAGGCCGGCCAGGAGTCGCTCGTCGTGGTCGTCGATCGGTCCGTCGGGGCCGCCGTCGTCGGGTGGGATCGGGGCGTCCATCAGCTCGTCTCCCACGTCGGGTCGTCGGCCAGGAGCGTGCGCAGCTTGGCCAGGCAGCGACCACGGGTCGGCCCGATGCTGCCGATCGGCATGCCGAGTGCCTCGGAGATGCTGGCGTAGTCCGGGCGGTCCGCGAAGGCGATGACCCGCAGCAGGGTCCGGCACCGCTCGGGCAGGGACTGGACGTGGGCCCACAGCCGCTCGGCCTCGTCCTCCAGCTCGACGGCCTCGTCCGGTCCCCGGGTCGGGGTGGCCGTGGCGACCCAGTCGACCTCGTCCGGGTCGCGGTGCCCGACGGTCTGGCCGAGGTCGTCACTGCGGACCGGCCGGTCACGCCGGGTCGCACGCCACGCGTCGCGCTTGGCCGTCGTGACCAACCACGACACGACCGCGCGTGGCTCCTCGATCGCGTCGGCGCGACGCACCAGGGCCAGCCAGGCCCGCTGGATCACGTCCTCGGCGGCGGTGGAGGACAGCCCCTGGGACCGCACCACGTGCCACAGCAGCGGTGTCACCTCCCCGACGAGGTCGTCGAACCCCGAACGGTCCCCCTCCAGGTACCGACGGAAGCACCGCTCGGCGCGATCCGTGAGTGTCGCGGTCGTCATCCCTGCCCCAACGTGGTCGGATGGTGCGCCCGGTCGTGGTCCGTCGGCATCCGTTCGCGGCTCCTGGGTTTCGCGTTCCGCGTCCGGGCCTCGATGGCCACGCGCACGTCGTCCAGCCTAGACACGTCGCGCCCGTGGCCGGACGACGTGGGGCGCCGTCACGAGTGGGAGCACGAACTGCAGGACCGTGATACCACCACCCCGCGTCGTGCGTCCAGCGCACGTACCGGGGGCCTCGCGTATCAGGGGACGACCCCTCCGCCTCCCGTGTGTCGACCGGCGGCCCGGGTGCGAGCCCGACGCCACCGGATCCGGTGCCCGGTCGCTGCTGTCGGGGGACGAGCAGCGGCCGGGCACCGGCACCATCGCGGCGGGGGCTCCCACGGGGCAGGGCAGGCCCCCGCCGACACCTCCCACGCCCGCCACCGCGTCCCGGCCGATGCCCGGACCGTCCTCAGCCGACCAGGGGACGAAGTCCGGCCCCCAGGCACCCGAACGGCGCGAGCTCGCCAGCGCCCGCCGCATCGGCGACGGCCATCGCCAGCGCCTCCGCCGGACCGAGCCCGGCCACCAGGCCCTCGTGCACGGCGATCATGACGTCGTGTGCGGTCTCGTCGCGCACCCGGGCGAGCCCCGCGAGCACGGTCGGCACCCCCGCCTGCAACAGGGCGGCCGTGAGTCCCAGTGGCTCGTCACCCCGCCGGACCGTGTGCGAGCCGACCTCGCAGCTGGACAGCACCACCAGGCGGGCCCGGGGGTCCGGCTCCAGCTCGTGGGCGAAGATCGGGCCGTCGTGGAGTCGCAACGAGGAGAACAGCGGTGACGCGGCCTGGTGGTGGCCATGGGTGGCCAGGTGCACCACGTCGGCCTCGCGCAGCCCCCGGCGCACGACCGCGCCGGTGGCATCCGCACCCTGCGCGACCCAGCCCGACCCCCAGGCCTCCGCCACGGCGACGGCCTCGGCCACGGAACGGTCCAGTCCGGGCCCCGCGACGGCCATCACCCCGGCCCCCGAGGCCGACGCGGCCCGCCCACGAAGCCGGTCCCACATGGTCAGGCTCGGGACCATGGTCGAGGCGAGTCCGAGCCGACTGGGCACGAGCGACCACGGCACCAGCGCCAGCGCCCCGTGGGGAACCAGCACCAGGGGGGACGGGCCCACCTCCAGCGGGCGCAGCAGCCGGGCGTCCAGTCGTTGCAGCGTCGCGTCGACCGAGCGACGCATCACGCTGCGGACGGCCTCGGGGACCCCGGACAGGACGACCGCCTGGAGGTCGGAGCGCACCTGCTCGACGTCGCGCACGGCCGTGGCGAGGTCGCCGAGCTCGACGACGGTGACGTCTCGCTGGTCGATGCGGACCGCGAGGAGGCGCGACCCGACACTGGTGTAGGACACCGCCACGGCCCCGCTGGGGGCGAGGTGTGCCCGGACGGTGGCGAGGTCGGCCAGCCCGACGTCGGACCGCACCCCGCTGCGCTGCCACTCCCGGTGGCGCAGGTCGTGCTGGAGCCGCGTGATCTCCCGCCGCAGCCGCCGGTCGTGCTCGGGGTCGCCACCCTCGTCGCGTCGCCACAGGGCGTCGTTGGCACGGCGCAGTCGGGCGAGCTGCTCACGCTCCCGTGCGGTCGCGCTGGGACGGACCGGGGCGATCCGCGTCGACGAGGCGTGCGATCGCTCGACGGCCCCGTGCACGACCTCCGGATCGTCACGTCCGACGGCGTCGGCGACCCCGATCTCGGCCAGCTCACGACCGTGGATCGCCATCGCCGTGCGCAGGTCGACCGAGCCGAGTCGTGCCTGAGCCCGTCCGAGCTCGACCAGCCCGTCCTCGACGATCTGCTGGAGGTCGGCGTCGCCCCGCGCGGCGGCCAACCCTGCGCGGGCGCGATACCAGCGCAGGCGCACGCTGACCGCGGCGTCCTCGGCGGCTCGCCCGTCCAGGGCACGGGCCGCCCGGTCCGGGTCACCGGCGACGAGCGCCGCCTCGGCCAGCATGAACCAGGCCGGCAGGCTGATCTCGACGTCGTCGGCGTCGTCGGCCGCCCGCGCCAGGTCCTCGACCTGGTCGGCCAGGGACGGGTCCGGTGGGATCCCCGTGGGGTCCGACGGTGCCAGGCCGGCCACCTCCGACTGGGCCTGCTCGAGCCGGACCGCCAGCCGGACGAACGCCGCCCGCCGCGCCCAGCGCGCGTTGCGGCGACCCACGAACAGGCCTGCTGCCCGCTCGGTCTGCTCCGCCGCGAGGTCGAGGTCCCCGCTGGCGAGGGCGCCCCGGGCACGCAGCAGGTGGGCCTCGCCGACGTCCTGGTGGCGCCCCGACCCGGCCATGTCGCCGATGGCCTGCTCGAGGAACGCGTCGCCCTCGTCGACCAGGCCCGCCTCCTGCAGGACCCGGGCACGATCCATGCGTGCGATCGGGTCGTCCATCAGCCGCCCGACGGCCGGCTCGAGCTCGACGTCGGCCACCCCCCGCGCGAACACGTCCAGCGCACGGGGCAGGTCGCCCTGGATGAAGGCGAGGAATCCCCGGTTGTGCCGGGCCTTCTGGGCGAGTTCCAGCAGGTCGGCCGCAGCCCCCTCCTCCTCCACCCGGCCCAGGTCGCGACCCGCGGCGTCGAGGTCGCCCACCTCCAACCGGACGAATCCCCGGTTGAGGAGGAACCGCACCCGATCCTCGGTCGACGCGTCGTCCAGCCAGGGGTCGGCCGTGTCGAAGACCGCCATCGCGGCGTGCACGTCGCCACCCCGCAGGTGGCAGTACGCCCTCGCCCCCGCGACCGCCACGCGCAGGTCGGCGAGGCCCGCCGCATCGACGATCTGGGCGGCACGGTCCAGCAGGGGCGACCAGGACTGGTCGACGTCGACCTCGTGTCGCGAGCAGGCGAGGATCGTCAGCGCGCGCACCAGCAGCCGCTGCTCACCGGGATCGTGCGTCGTGCCGAGCGCGTCGACCACGGGGCGGGCCAGCGTGGCCGCAGCGCCGTAGTCGTGGGCCTCCATCGCCCGCCGCGCCAGTTCGACCCGGCGATCCGGGGTGAGCCCGGGCGGGGCCGTCAACCCGCGTCCGCGTCGTCTCGCGTCGCGTCGGGGCGCTCGACGTGCCCGAAGCCCTCCAGGGACACCAGGGCCTTCCACGCCCGTGCCACGGATCCCGGGACGGACGGGTCGTGCTCGGCGAGCGGGACGTCGTCCGACGCCAGCGCGGCCGCCAGCTCGGCCGCCAGCACCGGTGCGGAGAACGACGTCCCACTCCACACGGCGAAGCCCCGGTAGTCGTCGGGGTCCAGTGCGGTGCGTCGGGTGCCGAACGCGGTCTCGACCTCGACGTCCGGACTCGCGCCGGCATCGACCAGCGGGAAGGTCGAGACCAGCGAGACGCCGGCGCGCCAGGCCGTGACCCACGGGCCGTCGTTGCTGAACAGCGCGGACGATCCGTCGGGGTTCGTCGCGCCCACGGCCACGAGCGGGACCAGGTCACCGTGCAGGGGCAGGGTCGGCTGGCCGTCGTCCACCGGCCCGGTGTCCCCCTGGTCGGTGTCCGCGGGCGGTTCGCCGTCGGACGGCGCCGGGACCGGTGGGCGTGGCAGCCGCTGTGCCAGGGCACCCGGCCAGCACGGCCGGACGGTGGCGTCGTTGCCGGCCGAGGCGACGACCGCCACGCCCAGCATGCCGAGCGCGCGCAGTCGCGGCTCCAGCAACTCCGTGAAGGCGGGGTCCTCGGGCCGTTCGTGGTAGTAGCCCAGCGACAGGCACACGACGTCGACCAGCCCGTCGCGGTGGCCGGTCACGTTGCCACCGTGGCGCGCGACGAGTTGCCGCACGACCAGGGCCGACAGGATCCGCAACAGCTCGCCCTCCGGGACGACGCCGTCCGCGCCGTACAACGGCACGCTCACGATCCGGGCGTCGGGGCACTCCTGGCGCACCAGGCCGGCGATGAAGGTGCCGTGTCCGGCCTGGGACTCCAGCTGGCGCAGCAGGGGGTCGGACACGAGCGGGTCGTCGACCAGCGCGTGGTCACCCAGCGGCAGCGAGGACGACGTCGCGGTGCCGACCCGGGGCAGGCGCTCGACGACGGGCGGGCGGTCGTGCGCGTCGTCGGGGAAATCCCCGAGCCACGGATGCGGCTGGACCGGCGTGTCGACGATCGCGACGACCGGACCCGGGCGTGACTCGTCGGGCCCGACGGGTGCGGGTCCACGCCAGGTCACCGGCATGCGACCCCCGGCACCCGGCACGGCGTACCGGGCGATCGAGGCCCCGAGCGGGTTGCCGGCGCCGAACGCACCGCCAGAGGTGAACGGACCGCCCGAGGTGAATGGACCACCCGAGGTGAACGGGCCGCCCGACGTGAACGGACCGCCCGACGTGAACGGACCCCCCGACGTGAACGGACCACCGGACGTGAACGGCTGGCCGGACATGGTCGGCATCCCGACCAGGTGGTCCAGCGCCAGGACGAGGTCCTCGTCGGCGTGACGCAGCAGGACCAGTGCCCGCCACGCGTCGGGCGGATCGTCCAGCGGGTGCTCGGTCACCAGCCGCAGGTGGACCGTGGTGTCGCAGGCGAGCTCGAGGGCATCCTGCTCGACCGGGGTCAGGGCCATGTCGGCGACGAGCCCGCGCAGGTCCGGCTCCCGATCGTCCTGCTGGACGCGGAACGACTCGCCGGCGTCGTCCAGGAGCTCGTTGACGTGGGCGACGAGTCGCTGCGGGTCGTGCGGGGCCTCGCAGGTGCGGTCGCACTCGTGACCCTCGGGGAGGGGCGTGGTCCGGGCCAGGAGCCGATCGGCGCAGTACCGCGTCGGCCGGCAGGCGGCGGCGCCGTGGTCGTCGTGGCGATGCCGCACGTGCCGGGTCGCCTCCACGGGGTCGAGGTGTCGCGCCGCCCAGCGACGCGCCGCACCGGGTGGAACGCCGACGTCCGGGTCGTGGTCACCGGCGGGAAGTCGTTGGTCGGCGGCGTAGTCGGCCGCGCGGTCGTACCTGGGAATCATGGTCGCCCCTCGTGGTGCGGTCGCCGAGCCCGGGTGCCCGAGGACGGGCTCGTCACAGTTCGACGGCCGGCGTGATCATCGTCGCCCGACCGTCGGGCTCCTCCACCAGCAACTGGACCTGGCCCCGGGGGACCTCATCGAACCAGAAGCGGCCGCGCTCGGCGGCCGCTCGACGGGTCTCTCCCGGGATGCGCAGGGCGATGACGGCATCGTCCGCGCCGGTCAGCCACCCGTCGATGCGGACGAGCCGATGGCCGGACGGGGACACCGTGATCGTCATGGACGTGCGCTCGGAGGAGAACGTCATCGTCGCCGTGTCCGTGTCGGCGGCGTCACCCCCGCGCACGCCGGACCCCGCGAGGAGGTCCTCGCGCTGGATCTCGGCCACCTCGGCGTACACCTCGTCGAGCGCCACCGCGAAGGTGATGCGGCCGACGAGGCCCGGCGGCACCGGGTCGAGCGTCTCGGCGGCATGTCGGAGGGTGGTCAGGACGTGGGCGTCGACGGTGTCGAGCGGTCCACGTGCGAGCACGGCGGGGTCGTGTTCCGAGGAGGGCTCGTGGGGCATCGGTCGCTCCTGGGCGGTCAGGCGGTCGGGCGGTCGTGGCGTCTCAGGTCGTGACGGGGGTCACGGGGCGGGTCGCGTCGGGTCGGGGCAGGACCGTGACGGACGTCGGGCAGCGGTTGGGAGGCACGATGTCGGCGACTCGATACCTGCGGGGGCCGACTCGTGCGACGAGCGCACATGACGTGTCATGCCGACCGCCTCCGTGTCGTGACGTCCGCCACCGGACCGAGGCCGTTGCCCAGCACCACCATGGGCGCGACACCACCGTCGTCGCCGGCATCGGCCACCACGCGGCTGACGGCACGGGCCGGGGAGGATCCGCCCGCGAGGTACCGGTGCAGTTCGCTGCCCACGCGCGCCGCCACGTCGTCGCGGATGGGTGCGACCGCCCCCACCACCACGTCCACCCCCGTGTCGAGCAGTGCTGCGGCGAAGCCAAGCGGCTCGTCGCCCGGACGCATGGCGTGCTCGGCGACGTCGCACGCCGACAGCACGACCAGGCGCGTGGCGGTCGCCCGTGACAGGTCGTGGGCGTAGAAGGGACCGTCCTCGAGCCGGACCGACGAGAACAGCGGCGCGGCGGCGTGGTGGACGCCGTGCGCCGCGAGGTGGACCACCTCCGCCTCGGCCAGCGCGGCCCGCAGGTGATCCCCCCGGGCCGCGGTCGCCCGACCCGTCGTGCCCCAGGTCGCCGCGACGTCGGCGACCTCGTCGTGCGCCCGGTCGAGGTCCGGGCCGGCGAGGGCCCGGACCACGGGGGCTGACGTCGGGGGACGCCCGCGGCGACGGACCCAGCGGGTCGCACTGGGCGAGGTCACGGTGCCGGCACCCGCACGACTGGGGAGCAGCGACCACGGGACCAGGGCCAGGTCGGCGTGGGGCACGACGACGAGGTCGCGGCCGGGTGCGTCGAGCGGCGTCGCCAGCAGGGCGTCCAGGCGGGCCAACCCGTCCCGCAGTGAGTCTCCCACCACGCCACGCATCGCAGGGGGCAGGCTGGAGAGGTTGACCACCCGCAGGTCGGCCCGCACCCGCCCGACCGCCCCGAGGATCGGGCCGATCGGACCCAGGCGGATCGGCGCGGCCTCGCGGGCCGTCACCCGGAGGGCGACCAGGTCGTCACCCGAGCGGACGAACGAGACCGACACGGCGTCCCCACGACCCAGTTCGGCACCGAGCTCGTCCAGGGAGACGATCGGGTCGGGACCGTCCTGCGACGCACCACCGGACTGGCGCCAGGCTCGTCGACGCAGGTCCTCGCGCAACCGGCCGGCCCGGTCACCCCACGCCTCGCGCTGCGACTCGGGGGCCTCGACCTCGCGCCACCGGCGGTCCTCGAGCGCGCGCAGCTCGGCGAGCAGGCGGCGGTCGGCGTCGGGGAGGTCGGCCCGCACGGGGGTCAGGCGTGACGACGCGGCATGGGCCAGGTCCACCGCACGATGCAGCTCCTCGACGGATCCACGGGCAAGGGCGGCCTGCACCCCGATGTCGACCAACGGACGTCCGTGCAGCGCCATCGCGGTGCGCAGGTCACGCGAGCCCACCTGCGACTGTGCGTCGGCCAGTGCCGCGACCCCCTCCTCGACGACGACCAGCACGTCCGGATCCTCGCGTGCCAGTGCCACGGCCGCCCGGCACAGGTGCCACCGCAGCCGGATGCGTGGCGTGGCCCAGTCCGGCACCTCGATCGCACGCAGCTCGAGCTCGGCGCTCGCGAGTTCGCCCATGGCACACGCGATGTCGATCGCCAGCAGGCGCGCAACGAGCTCCACCTCCGCATCGACCTCGCCGGCCTGGTCGACGAGGTCCAGCGCGCGCCGTCGCAGGGGACGCAGGTCCCGTGACGGCAGCGCGCCGGTGGAGACCCGCTGGCGCGCGACCTCCACCACGACGAGCTCGGCCCGCCGCCACCACCACGGGTTGTCGGTGGTCGCGAACAGGTCCTCGGCCATGGCGGCGAGCTCGGCCGAACGCTCGAGATCACCTGCCACGAGCGCGGCCTCGGCCCGGACCAACGTGACCTCGCCGACGTCTCGTCCGCGCTGTTCACGCTCGAACAGGGCCTGTGCACGGGCGAGGAGGGCGTCGGCCTCGTCCACCAGCCCGGCCTCGATCAGGACCCGTCCACGATCGAGCAGGCCGATGGGCTCCGGCGTCTCGGTCGTCCCGTCGTCGTGCTCACCGGCCGTCGCCATGCCGGCGATCGCGCGGGGGAGGTCGCCGTCGAGGGAGGAGAGGTAGGCCAGGTTGTGCCGTGCCTTGTAGGCCGTCCTGGGCTGCCGGGCACCGGAGGCCTCCGCCACCGCGCGGACGAAGTCGCGCCGCGCCTCGGCCCGGTGGCCCAGCTCCATCCGGAGCACGCCACGGTTCAGCACCATGGATGCCCGGTGGCTGGGGCTCGTCAGGTGCAGGATCGGCTCGGCCGCGAGGAACGCCTCGAGCGCCTGTTCCATCCGCCCTGCCCGCAGGAGGAGGATCGCCCGCTGCCCGAGCAGCGCGACCCGCAGGTCGTCTGCATCCGGGGGGAGGAGCGACTCGGCCCGCGTGAGGTGGTCCAGCCCCGGCACCGGATCACCCGTGATGTCGGTCTCGGCGAGCGCGAGCCCCAGGAGCGCGCGAACCCGCAGTCGGTCCGTGTCGTCGTGCGACGGAAGGTCGTCGAGCCCGGCCAGCGCCTGTCGGTAGCAGGTGATGGACGCCGCCGGGGCGCCGTGGTTGACATGCGTGCGCCCGGCTTCGACCAGTTCGGCCATGGCGGCGACCGCGTCGCGCTCGGTCACGCCCGGGACATCACGCGGGAGTCGGGTCGCCGTCGACCGCGTCGACGTCGGACGACCGCGGTTCGGTGGGGAGTTCGCCCAGGGCAGCGAGCGCCACCTTCGCGCGGCTCTCGATGGAGTCACCCGCGCTGGCATGGCCGGCGTCCACGAGCGCCCGGGCCAACTGGCCGGCGAACAGCGGCGTGGCGAAGGAGGTGCCACTCCAGGTCGCGAACCCGTCCCGGTAGTCGTCCTGGTCGAGGCCACTGCGGTGACCGGGCGACCACAGTCGCTCCAGCTGGGCCCCGGGGTTGCCGGAGGCGTCGACCCGCGGGAAGGTGCTGACGAGCGACGCGCCGCGCCGCCAGTGGCTGACCCAGCGTGCCTCGTTGCTGAACAGCGCCACGGTCCCGTCGGGATTGGTGGCGCCGACACACACCATCGGGGCCGACGGTGGCGGGGCCGGCTCGGCGAGCCCGTTGGGTGCCAGGGCTGCAGGCACGCAGGGCCGGACCGTCGCGTCGTTGCCCGCCGAGACGACGACCGTGACCCCGGTCGCCTGCAGGGCCCGGATCGCACCCAGCACCTGGGCGGTGTGTTCGACGTCCTCCAGGGTCTCGTGGTAGTAGCCCAGCGACAGCGAGACGATGTCGATGGGCGGCCGGGCCGGGTCCCCGGACCGCAGGGCATCGTCCTGGCGGATCGCCAGCAGCAACAGGGCGTCCAGCAGGGCGTGCTCGGCGATGACGCCGTCGACCTCGAACAACGGCACCGACCTGATCCGTGCCGCCGGGCACGCCTGGCGGACCAGGCCGGCGATGAACGTCCCGTGACCGGCAAGCGTCTCGAGCCCGCGCAGCAGTGGCTCCGACGACGTGGGCGCACTCGCCTGCGCCGAGGCCGACGCGATGCTGCTGCCGTCCTGCATCGTCACCGCCTCGCCGATCCCGGATCCCTGCAACCATCCGTGCTCGGCGTCCACGGCGGTGTCCATGACCAACACGACCGGACCTCCCGGGTCCGCGTCGTCCGGCGTCGCCCAGCCCGGACGTGCCACCGGGGCGCGGCCGCCCCGCCCCGGCACGGCGTAGGCGGCCACGCTGGCCCCCGGGGAGTGGCCGTCGTACATCGGATGGCCGTCGTACATCGGATGCCCGTCGTACATCGGGTGCCCGTCGTACATCGGGTGGAGCGTGACGGCATGGTCGAGGCCGACGAGCGCCTTGCCGAGTGCCCGTCGACCCACCGGTGGTGACTGGATCCGGGACCGGAGGACCTGGAGGATCGGCCACGCATCGACCGGTGGCAGGACCACATCGCCGGACCGGACGGTGATGGCCAGCGGGACCGCCCTGGCGCGCTCGACCAGCGCCCGGACCCTGCGGTCACGGACCCCTTCCACCAGCCCCGCCCAGTCCCGGGCCTCGCCGTCGGGCCCGGACATCTCGACGGGCTCCACCTCGACCTTGATCCCGGCGTCCGTCGCGAGCTGTTGCTCGACGATCACCCGGACCTCGGAGATCACCTCGTCCAGGACCTCGTCGACGCCGTCGCGCCCACGAACCAGGAGGTGGTTGCCGACGTAGCACGTCTCGAAGGGGTCGTCGTCCTGGGCACCGAACGGCGGGGCGGCGGTCGCCGGGTCGAGCAGCCGGAGCCGCAGGCGTGCGCGTGCCTCCGACGGGATCCGGATGACAGGGGCCCGATCGAGCAACGGGACCCTCGATCGGCGCGCACGATCCTGTTTTCCCGGTGGCTGTGGGAGCCGCGCCCCCTCGCGACCGAGGAGCCACCGCAGCTCGTCACGCACGTCCTTCGGGGAGAGGGGCTCGGAGGCAGTCATGGAGCGTCCGTGGTGTCGGGGGTTGGGGCCGCGGCCGGCCGCGCGGGCCGAGGCATCGGAGTCGATGGTGCGACGTCGTGATACGCCGACGGGCGTCGGAGGCCCATCTCGGTCGAGGAGCGCACGTCCCCGTGGACAGGGCGCACGCGGTCACGGCATCGGACCGCGGGGGTCGATGGGCCTCGGATCCAGCCCCAGGTCGGCCTCGAGGACGGCACCGGCAGCCAGGACCACGTCCTCGCGGCGTGGCGGCCCGACCAGTTGCAGCCCCACCGGCAGCCCGGACGCGGTGACGCCCACCGGCACGACCAGGGCCGGTGAGGCGACCGTCGTGGCCAGGAAGGTGATCTTGACCCAGTCGATGTAGGTCGCGAAGTCCATCCCGCGGTACGACGACAGCGAGCGGGTCTCCAGGCTCGGTGGTGGGACGATCGCGGCCGGCAGGGCCAGCAGGTCGACGTCGTCCAGGAACGCGACCCAGCGGGCGTACACCTCGGCGCGCAGGCGGCGGCCACGGGCCTGGTCGGCGCCCGTCAGGTCGCGGCCGTGGCCGACGTTCCACTGGACGTCGGCGTTGGTCTCGTCCAGCCGGTCGCCGATCACCTCGCCGAAGTCGGCCTGCAGCCGGGCCCGCAGCAGGTGGTAGGCCTCGTGCAGCCCGGTCGTGTCCGGACTGGCCTCGACCACGTCGGTGCCCAGGGCCGCGAGGCGCGCGACCGCCGATCGACAGATCACGACTACCTCCGGGTCCACGGTGGTGTAGCCATCGAGGTCGGGCGTGAACGCGAGCCGCCGCGGCGGCTCGGCGTGGTCCACGACGTCGACGTACGCCCGGTCGGGGACGGGCAGCGACATCGGGTCACGCCGGTCCACCCCGGCCATCGCGTCCAGTCCCAGCGCCACGTCCCCGACGGTCCGACCCATCGGCCCGGACACGTTGACGTCGTCGAACGGGTTGCCACCCGGACCGCGCACCACCCGGCCGGGGGTGGGACGCAACCCGACCACGCCGCAGAACGAGGCCGGCGTGCGCAGCGAACCCCCCACGTCGGTCCCCTGCGCGAGCCACACCTGGCCGGTCGTGAGCGCCGCGGTGGCCCCACCCGACGAGCCGCCCGGACTGCGCGTGGTGTCCCACGGGTTGCGGGTCGCGCCGAACACCTCGTTGGTGGTGTGGGCGCCGTTGCCGAACTCGGGGGTGTTGGACTTGGCGACCACGATCCCGCCCTTGGACTCGAGTCGCTCGACCAGCAGGTCCGAGGTCTCCGGCACCCGGTCGGCGAACAGCGTCGACCCCCGGGTGGTCCGCACGCCGGCCACGTCCGTGAGGTCCTTGATCGCCAGCGGCAGTCCGCCGAGCCAGCCACGGTCCACCTCGGTGCCGGTGACACGGGCCGTCTCCTCGAGTCCACGGGCACGGTCCAGGGCCCGCTCCCCCACCACGGTCGGCAGGGCGTTGACCGCGCCGTCCACGTCCGCGATCCGGGCCAGCGAGGCCTCGACCAGCTCGCTCGGCCGGACCTCGCCGGCCCGCAGCTCCGCCACGGCCCGGCGCGCCGTCCACCCGATCACCTCGTCCACGTCTCCACCTCGCTGCGCGCCGCCGGTCCGACCGGGGGGCACGTCGGACACGCTAGGTGGGCGTAGCCTCCGGGGCATCGTGCGACGGGAGGACGCCCGGATGGTCGAGGTGCGACGGGTGGCGGCGGACGACCCGGCCGTGGTCGACCTGCTGGCGGCCCACGTGGCGCTGATGGACGCCGGCCCCGAACCCGCCGAGGCGAAGCACCGGCTGGAGCCCGACGCGCTGGCCGACCCGGCGCTCACGCTGCTGGCGGCGTTCGACGACGGCGAGGTGGTCGCGATCGGCGCGTACGCGGCTCGCGGGGACGACTGGGGCGAGGTCAAGTCCATGCACGTCGCCGCCGACCACCGGGGGCGCGGGCTCGGTCGCACGATGCTGGCCGCGCTCGAGGACGAGGCCCGCCGCCACGGCGCCACCCACGTCCGGCTCGAGACCGGCGCCACGATGGCCGCCGCCCTCGCCCTCTACCTGGGCGCCGGCTACACCCCCCGCGCCCCCTTCGGCCACTATCCGGAGCATCCTGCCAGCATCTTCCTCGAGAAGGCATTGCCGCCACACCCGTGACTCGTGCCCGACGCGAGCCCGACTCGCGATGTGAGTTCGACGCACCGATGTGAGTTCCGCGCACATGGGCGGACAACTCACATCGCGGAGGGGAACTGACATCGGGTGGAGGTGTCGGCGCTGCAGGGGCGGGGAGGACGCGGGGGGTCAGGCCGTGGCGGACAGGGCGTGGTCGAGGGCGGTGACGGCGTGGTCGACCTGGTCGGCGGTGGCGACCAGCGGGGGGATCCAGCGGATCGTCGAGCCGAACGGTCCACACGACATCAGCACGACGTTGGACTGCTCGACCATGTGCGCCAGCACCGCCTTCGTGCGTGCGGGGTCCGGCCGACCGTCGTCGTCGACCAGCTCGGTGCCGACCATCATCCCGAGGCCGTGGTGCTCGGCGATCGCCTCGTGGGCCCCGAGCAGCTCGTCCAGGCCGGCGCGCAGCTGGACAGCGCGCTCGCGGACGGTGTCCATGAAGCCGTCGGCGGTCAGCACGTCGATCGTGGCCAGCGCGGCGGCACAGCCCATCGGGTTGCCCCCGAAGGTGCCACCGTGGCTGCCGGGCGGCCAGTGCGCCATGAGCTGGTGCGACGCGCCGATCGCCGACACCGGGAAGCCCGACGCGATGCCCTTGGCCATCACCATCACGTCGGGATCGAGGTCGTGGTGGTCGACGGCGAACAGCTCGCCCGTCCGACCGAACCCGGACTGGACCTCGTCGGCGACGAACAGCATGCCGTGCTCACGGCAGCGCTCCAGCAGCCCCTCGAGGAACGCCCGGGGCGCCTCGACGTAGCCACCCTCGCCCAGCACCGGCTCGATGATGACCGCCGCCACCTCCGACGGTGCGGTCTGGGTGCCCAGCAGCAGGTCGAACTCGCGCAGGCAGCGGGCAACGGCCGTGTCGACGTCCTCGCCGCTCAGGAAGGTGTACGGGAACGGGGCGACGTGGATGCCGGACGGCAGCGGCCCCTGGTTGACGCGGTAGACCGACTTGGAGGTCGTCATCGCCATCGCCTGGTGGGTGCGTCCGTGGAACGACCCGCGGAACACGATCGTGTCGGTCCGCCCGGTGGCCCACTTCGCCAGCTTGACCGCGGCCTCGGTCGCCTCGGCCCCGGAGTTGGCGAGGAAGAACGTGTCGATCGAGTCCGGGGTGATCTCGTCCAGCCGGGTGGTCAGCGGGTCGAGCAGGTCGTGGGTGTAGCAGTTGAGCTGGGCGTGCAGGAACCGCCCTGCCTGCTCGCGCACCGCGGCCACGACCTGCGGGTGGGCGTGGCCGGTGTTGACGACGCCGATGCCCGACGTGAAGTCGAGGTAGTCCTGTCCGTCGACGGTGGTGACCACGGCCCCGGAGCCGTGCGTCACCTGCAGGTCGGTGACCTTGAACCAGACGTCGCTGAGGTGTTCGTTCACGCCCCGGCACTCGTCCCGGCACCCGCGGTGGCGGGCTCGTCGGTGGTGATCCCTGCGACCTCGACGCCGTGGCCGGTCCAGCCGGTGGCCGGGCGGTCGAACCACACGTGGACCTGGCCCGTCCCGGTGGCGTTCTCGTAGTCGCTGAGCTTCTCCCCCGTGGCGATGCACGCCCGGCCACCGACCGCGGCCTGCATCATCAGGACGTGCCCGAACCCACCCTCGGGGGCGTGGGCCATGTAGTCGTCCATGTGGTCCACGATCGCCGCGTGGTCCCCGGCCTCCATCCAGGCGATGCGCTGCTCGTCGGCGGCGCGGGCCTCGGGCGTGATGATGTGGGAGGGGTCCGACGCCTCGTGCTCCTCGAGCTTCTTGAGCGACCAGAACCGGTGGCTCATCCCCCCGGAGGCGAGCAGCACGACCTTGCGATCGGTGGCCGCGACGGCCCGGCCGATCGCGCGGCCGACCCGCTGGAAGTCGTCGTCCTCGCCCGTCTGGGCGATCGACACCGAGATCACCTTCTGGTCGGTGCGCAGGTACTTCACGAGGTTGATCGTGGCGTAGAAGATCGGCAGGTGCGGGTCGTGGTTGGCGTGGATCGGCGTCCCCACCACCTCGCCCTGGGCGGCGATCGCGTCCGCCAACTCGGGGTCACCGTCGTACTCGAAGGGGATCTGTGACATCCCGCGGGGCAGCTCGGCAGAGGTGAACACGCCCTCGAAGTGGTCCTGGGCGGTCACGACGTGCTCGACCGTGGTGAACCAGTGCGTGTCGAGGATCACGATCGTGTCGACGTCGAGCGCCGCCAGCTTCTCGTCGCGCATCCGGTGCAGACCGGGCACGAGCGAGATCTCCCTGCCCTCGTTGAGCTCGAGTCGCTGCTCGCGGGGCATCATGATCGTCGGGGCGTGCGAGGTCAGCGAGACGGCCAGGATCTCACCCATGGTGGGGCCTTTCCGGGGTCGGTGGGTCGAGTGTGCCGGGTTCAGGTCATGCGGGCGAGCGTCTCGCCGCCGGGGAAGGTCACGCCGAGCTGCTGGTAGAACCCGCCGATCATCTCGCGCGGCTCCAGCAACCCGAACTCCTCGCCCGGCACGTCGAACAGGGCCAGGTCGGCGTCGCCGGTGAAGATCGGCCCGGCGTCGACGTCGGTGGACTTCATGGTGACGAGCTCGTGCAGCGCGGCGGTCCCGTCGGCCTCGATCGACGGCATGAAACGGGTGTGGACCATCGCGTGGCTGTTGACGAACCCACCCGTGTCGCTGGTGCCGGTGATGGTGAAGGTGGCCTCGGCCAGCCGCCGGTCGTTGGCCGCGAGGGTGGCGCCGAACCGCCCACCGACCTCGAGCCGGGGTCCGGCCCGGCCGTACGCCACCGGCCGGGTCATCCAGATGCTGCCGAGTTTCTTGGGGTAGCCCTGGAAGTGGCCACGGACCATCGCGAAGTCCTTGTCCACCCAGATGTAGGCACACCGGGACCGGTGTTCGCCCTCGTAGCGCCCCCGGATGACGAAGAACACCTCGCGGTACTGGGCCCGGACCGGGTCGTCCAGCTCCGCGAAGTCGTCACCACAGGACTGCCAGTCGGCCCAGACGATCGCGACCGCCCCGGGGTCGTCGGCGGGCTCCATCGGGTCGGGCAGCAACTCGACCACGCGGTCGGGGTCGGTGCGGTACTCGATGGTGAGGAGGTCGCCGGAGTAGTGCCAGGGAGGTGGGGGCAGGATCGACGACGCGCCGGTCGCCGTGCGCGGGAAGATGAATCCGTGCTGTTCCGGCATGGCCGGGCTCCCGTGGGTGCGATTCGTTTGGATCCCAACGATAACACGGGTCCGCGGACCTGTCACGGGCTCGCGTCGCCCGTCGGCGCACCCGCGACCGGCCACTGCCCGGCTGGTCGCCACACCCTACGTTCGTGGGTGCGACCCAGCACTGCCAACCGACCCGACAGGATCCACCATGACCTCCTCCGACGGCCCGCTGCGCGACGACGACATGTCCACCTCCGGTCCCCTGGATGCCGACCGCCCGGCCGCCGACGCAGACGGCACCGACGGTGACGCGACCGACGGCGACGCCACCGACGTCAGCGACGGCGACGCTGCCGACGCAGACGGCACGGACGGTGACGCCACCGACGTGACCGACGGCGACGCCACCGATGCCGACGGCACGGACGGCGACGCCACCGACGTGACGGACGGCGACGCCTCGGACGCCGACGGCGCCGACGCGGACGGGACCGACGCCTGAGCCACGTCTCGCTCGACAGCATGCAGGCCACCGACCTGCTGACCGGTGACGCCCAGGACTTCCTCGCGGAGTCCTGGGCCACCCGCATGCACCTGCACCGGGGCGACCCGGAGTTGCTGACCTCGTTGCTGTCGCTGGACGACGTCGACCGGCTCACGACGGCGTCGGCCATCCGCACCCCGTCCATCCGGCTCGCCCGGGACGGCTCGGTGCTCGCGACCTCCTGCTTCACCCGTCGGGCCAGCCTGGCCGGCGCTCCGCTGACCGGCCTGGTCGACCCGCGCCGGATGCTCGAGGAGTTCGACGACGGTGCCACGATCGTGCTGCAGGGCCTCCAGCGGTCGTGGGAGCCGATCACGGACCTGGTCGCCCAGCTCGAGGCCGAGCTCGGGCATCCCGGGCAGGCCAACGCCTACCTCACCCCGCCGTCGGCGCGTGGCTTCGCCCTGCATGCCGACTCCCACGACGTGTTCGTCGTGCAGACCCACGGGCGCAAGCACTGGGAGGTCCACGACGAGCAGGGCATCCACGAGCTGGTGCTGCGGCCGGGACACGTCCTGTACCTCCCCACCGGCACGCGCCACGCCGCGCGGACGACCGGCAAGGCCTCCCTGCACGTCACGATCGGCATCCGCCCGATCACGTGGCGCGCGGTGGTGGACCGGGCGCTGGCCGAGGTCCTGGCCGACGTCGACGAGCTCGCCGCCCCACTGCCGGCCGGCTGGCACGACGACCCGTCGTCGCTGGCCACCCCGCTCAAGAACCACCTCGGTGCCATCGCCGATGCACTGGCGCGCCACGACCACGACGCCACCGGCGCGGCGGAGGTCGAGCGCTTCCTGACCACCCGACCGACCCGGGTCGGCGGTGCGCTCCGGGACCGACTGGCTGCCGACGACCTCGACGACGACACGGTCGTGCGACGCCGCCCGGGCCACGCGGTCGCGCTGCGCCCCGACGGCGACGACGTCCGGGTCCTGCTCGGCGATCGCGAGCTGCGCGTGCCGGGCTGGGTCCGCCCCGCACTGGACGAGGTCGTCGCCCGTGGCGACGAGCCGCTGCGGCCGGCCGACCTCGCCGACCACCTCGACCACGACAGTCGTCGCGTGCTCGTGCGTCGCCTGGTGGTCGAGGGCCTGCTCACGATCGAACCGTGAGCGATCCCCGCTGCGCCCTGGCCAGCCGCCAGCGTGACGAGGCCGCGTTCGGCACCGCCTCGACCGTGCGGGCCTTCCTGTTGGTCCAGCAGGAAGGTGCGTGGGGCCAGGACGCCCTGGAGGACTCGGCCCTCCCCGACGACGTGGCCGCCTGGCTGCGCACGACCTCCCGGGCGACTGGGGTCCGCCCTTTGCTGATCCGACGCCACGGTCGCGCCGCCGAGCACGGGGTCCGGGTCTTCGCGGCGTACGCGCACCATCGCGAGCCCTGGCTCGAGACCGGGCTCCTCGACGACGTGGGCGAGGTCACCGGCCTCGACCTCGCGGCCCTGGCCGACGGACGATCCACCGGCCTGGCTCGCACCGAGGCCCCCGTGGTCCTGACCTGCACCCACGGCAGCCACGACCTGTGCTGTGCCGTGGAGGGCCGCCCCGTGGCCACCGCCCTGGCCGCGAGCCATCCGGACCTGTCGTGGGAGTGCTCCCACCTGGGCGGGGACCGGTTCGCCGGCAACGTCCTGCTGCTGCCCCGGGGCCTGTCCTACGGACGGGTCGGCCCCGACCTGGCACCCGCGATCGTCGACGGACACCTCGCCGGGCGCGTGGACCGCGACCACCTCCGGGGCAGGTCCGGCTGGCCGTTCGCCGTGCAGGCGGCCGCCCACCACCTGCGTGCGCACCTGGACGTCGACGGGATCGACGACCTACTGCTGACGGGCGCCCGTCGCGACGACCACGTCGTGACGGCGACCTTCACGGTGGCCGAGCGTGCCTGGACGGTGGCGGTGCGGGCCGAGCACGGCCCGGAGGCGGTCCTCACCTGCCGGTCCCCCCGGCCCAACCGCCCGCTGCACCACGCCCTGGTGGAGGTCCGGCCGGGGTGACGTCCGGTCGGCGTCCACGCGACCTCGGCTATCGTTCGGGGACGAACGGACCGCCACGCAGGGACCGCCGATGACCGAGACCCGCCGCATCTTCCTGGACGGGGCCGTCGTGCCCGTCACCCGCCACGACGACGAACTGGTCGCCGGCGACGGGCGGCGGGTGTCGGTCGACGAGGCCGCCCACCTGGCCCCGGTCGAGCCGACCAAGGTGCTGGCCGTCCACCTCAACTACACCTCGCGGGTCGAGGAGTTCGGGGTCAGCCTCCCCCCGGCGCCGACCTACTTCCAGAAGCCCCTGTCGGCGCTCAACGGCCACCGGGGCGACGTGGTGCGGCCACGCAACTGCCGGTTCCTCAACTACGAGGGCGAGATCGCCATCGTGATCGGGCGCACGGCCCGTGGCGTGTCGTGGGACGACGCCTGGGACCACATCGCCGGCTACACGATCACCAACGACTACGGGTTGCACGACTTCCGCGACACCGACGCGGGGTCGATGCTGCGGGTCAAGGGCTCCGACACGCTGTGCCCGCTCGGGCCCGGACTGGTCACTGACTGGGACCCGCGCGAGGGCCAGGTCCTGCGCACGCTGGTCAACGGCGAGGTGGTGCAGGAGGCCTCGACCGACGAGATGACGTGGGACATGGCCTACCTGGTCGCCGACCTCGCCCGGTCGATCACCCTCCACCCGGGTGACGTGATCCTGTCGGGCACACCGGCCAACTCGCGCTCAGTGGAGCCCGGTGACGTCGTGGAGGTTTCTGTCGACGGCCTGGGAACGCTGTCCAACACCATCGTGGACGGCCCGCTGCCGGTGTCGGACGAGGTCGGGGCGCAGCCGACCGCGACCGAGCAGGTGCTGTCGACCGCCCGGGGTGGCGACTGGGAGTTCCGGGGCCAGCGCGCGCCCCACCCGACCGACTTCTCCACCGTGCCGGCGCCACGCCAGGACCCCCGCCGCTGAGGCGAGGTCCCGGTCGGTTCGTGGTCCCGGCGGGACCCTAGCCCGCGTCGTCGGCGTCCGAAGACGCGGTCGACGGCCCGGCGACCGTGGGCGCCCGACCCGTCCACCCGCCGGACGCCAGCCAGTCGTCGACGAGCGGCCCCGCCAGCTCGGCACCGCGCGCGATGACGGGGTCGATCACGTCGAACTCCAGCAGCCCGACGCCGCGCAGGTCGAGCTCGAGCACCAGGTCGACGGCCGCCTCGTCCAACACCCGGGTCCGGTCCCGCTGGGACCCGACCAGCATCGAGCGCATCAGCACCGAGGCGATGCCCGGGTAGCCACTGCGACCCCGCCCGACCGTTGCGCGCAGCGCCTGCCACCCCGACACCGACAGGCCGTAGTCGGACCGTGCGCGTGGACCCACCGGCGGTGCCACGTCCACCGCGATGATCGTGCCGCAGATGCCCTCGTCGGCGAGGACGTCCACCGGCAGGTTGTTGAGCACGCCCCCGTCGACCAGCAGGTCGGCGCCGTCGGGCACGGGCGGCAGGACACCCGGGATCGCGACGCTGGCGCGCACGGCCGGGGCCGTCGGCCCGGAACGATGCACACGGGTCCGCGACCGGGTGAGGTTGGTCGAGACGCAGAGGAAGGGCTTCCAGGTGTCCTCGAAGTCCCAACCGTCGAACTGCTCCTGGATCGAGCGGGTGATGCGCTCGCCCTTGACCAGCGACACGACCGGCACCGTGTAGTCCAGCAGGCCGGCGAACAGGCGGTGCAGGGCCGGTCCGAAGTCCTCGGGCGGCACCCCACAGGCCATCCCACCGGCGATCGGCGCGCCGATCGACGAGCCCGCGAGCACGTCGATGGGCACACCGCGCTCGGCCAGCACGCGCTGGACGCCGACGTGCGCGAACCCCCGCGCGCCGCCACCCCCCAGCGCCAGGCCGACCGCCCGACCCGCGGTGATCCGGGCAGCCCGGTCGAGGTCCTCCCGTCGGCCCGCCCGCGCATGCAACACGCGGTCGACGCCCAGCACGTCGCGCAGGGCCGCCGTGCCACGCGGCTGGGCGGTGTCGACGGGATGGACGACGACGGCGTTGGTCCGGGTCGCCGTGGCGATCCGGTCGGTCGCGGCGGCGACGGCGTCCCGCTCATCCCGATCGGGCGTGGGCGACACGACGAGCAGCACCCGGTCGGCCGTCCCGAGGGCCGCCCGGGCCCACGCATCGGCCCCGCGATCGACCTCCAGGACCGTGAAGTCGTGGGTCAGCTCGACCTCGTGGAGGTGGGCGGCGACCCGGCGGCTGCCCGGCTCGGACGGCTCGCTGGCGGCGATCCCGCGGACGCCGAGGTCGGCGTCGACCCGGGCCGCTGTCACGTGGGCGACCGTGCCGAACCGGCCCAGCGCCTCGGTGACCTGGGTCGTGACCACGCGGGCGTTCACGGCGGGGTTGGTCGTCACCACGGCGACGGTGGACACGACCCGGCGCTGGCCACGAGGGGGCCGGGCCATCCGCTCGACGAGCTGGCGGGTGATCCGCGCCATGGTGACGGGGTTGCGCGCCAACATCGCGTGGAAGGTTTCGGCGCGCAGCTCGGCCACGACCGAGTCGCGCACGGCGACCACGGTCGCCGAACGTGCCTCGCGCTCGAACAGGGCACCCTCGCCCACGACCTGTCCACGGCCGAGCCGGGCGACCTCGGTCTGCTCGCCGTGCTCGTCCCGGACGGTCACCGCCAGGCGGCCGGAGACCACCAGGAAGGCCGACTCGGCGACGTCGCCCTGGCACAACAGCACCTCGCCGGACGGCAGGCGGCGCAAGCCCAGTTCGGCGACGGCGGGCGCGAGCTGGGTCATCTCGGACAGGTCGGTGAACTCGGTCAGGACGCTGACGAGGGCGTTGCGGTCGACCCGCTCCGCGGCGCCCTCGGCCAGGCGCGCCGCCAGCTCGGGATGGGCGTCCAGCGCCGCGTGGGCCACGGCGGCCGGCACGAACGCCACCCGGACCGGCTCGGTCGCGGTGACGGTCGCCGTCGAGACACCCCCGGCCAGCAGGCTGATCTCGCCGACAAGGTCGCCCGGGCCGAGCCCACCCACGCGCAGGCCACCCCCGCGACCCTCGACGGTGGCCTCGAGGTGGCCGGACACCACCCGGTACAGCCCGTCGACGGCCTCGCCGTGACACGTCAACGTGTCGCCGACGGCCACGTCCCGCACGGCGACGTCGTCACCGAGCCGCGCGAACAGCTCGGCCACCCAGGCCCGGGCGTCGTCGTCGCCGGCGGTCACCGCGGGCCCGTGGGGCCGGCATCGGACGGGTGCCCGGGGAGGCGCCGGTCGGCAGTCGGTGGCCCGTCGCCACCCGCGACCCCGCCACCTCGCTCCAGCAGCATCCGGAACCCGTGCGGGGAGTGCGACGTGAGGCGGAGCTCACCGACGGCCCGCACCGACGCCGACCGCGGGAAGCCCAGCATGGCGCCGAGCTCGCCGAAGTACTGGCCCGGTCCGAGCACGGCGAGCGACTCCTCGCCACCGTCGGCCAGCTCGCGGTAGACCTCGGCCTCGCCCTCCTCGATCACGAACACCAGGCTCGCGTGGTCGTTCTGGTGGAACACCACCTCGCCGTCCGCGTAGGACACCACCGTGGCGCCGGCCTCGACCGGGTCGGCCTCGCCGGACATCTGGACGACCCGGTCGGCGGCCGGCATGAGCCTGGCGTCGTGCGACGACACCACGATGATGCGTCCCTCGTCCCGCAACTCGGTCAGCAGCCGGATGACGGACTGGGCCTGGATGTGGTCGAGGTTGGCGGTGGGCTCGTCGGCCAACAGCAGCACCGGATCGGTCACCAGGCCGCGGGCCACGGCGACGCGTTGCTGCTGGCCACCGGACAGGTGCGAGGGACGATGGTCCATGCGGTCGGCCAGGCCAACCAGCTCGAGCAGCTCGGTGGCCCGGGCCATCGCCTCGCGTCGGGACGCAGCCCGCGTGACCAGCAGCGGCATGGCGACGTTCTCGCGTGCGGTCAGCGATCCCAGCAGGTTGAAGCCCTGGAAGACGAACCCGACGTCGCGCCGTCGATAGGCGTCCAGCTCGGCGCCGCCCAGGCTGGTCACCTCGCGACCACCCACCGTCACCGACCCCGACGTCGGGGTGAGCATCCCGCCGATGCACGACAGGAGGGTCGTCTTGCCCGAGCCCGACGGCCCCAGGAGCACGACCAGCTCGCCGGGCCGGGCCACGAACGACAGCTCGTCGAGCACGCGCAGCCGGTAGCCGCCGGACTCGTACTCCTTCACCAGGTCACGCACGACCAGGTCGTGGTCGCCGGTGGCCCCGGGGCGCTCGACGGGGGTGGAGGTCGACGTCGTCATGCCCCGGCCCCCGCGAAGGCGGCGGCGGGGTCGATCCCGTTCACCCGCCGGATCCCGACCAGCGCGGCCAGCAGGCCCACCACGGCCGCGACCAGGGGGACCTGGACGTAGGCGTAGTCGGGCACCCGCACCGCCAGCGGGAAGACCGGTTCGACCAGCGTGGCGACGACGGCCGCCAGCGCGGCGGCGAGCACGGCGACCAGGATCGACTGCAGGGCGAGGCCCCCCATCAGCGGACGGGCGCCGGCGCCCACGGCCTTCATGATCGCGAAGTCGCGCTCCCGTTCGAGCGCGGACAGGTACACCACGGCGCCGACCACGATCGCGGCGACCGTCCACAGCAGTGCTCGGATGAGGTCGATCGACGCGACCGCGGACTCCAGCGGGCCGAGTGCGTCGTCGCCGACCTCCTGCGCCGTCAGCACCGTGGCGCCGTCGACGGGCCCGGGGTCGGCGGTCGTGAGGAAGGCCGACACCACCTGGTCGGTGTCGAACGACAGCTGCTGGGCGTCTGCGAGGTCCAGGAACACGAAGGGCAGGCCGGCCAGCACGGTGGTGTCCCGTGACAGCCCGACCACCTGGTGGTCCGCACGTCCGACCTCCACGACGTCGCCGACGGCCACGCCGAGGCTCTCGTCGACCACCACCTCGCCAGGTCCGCTGGCAGCGACGCCGTCCACCACCTCGGGACTGCCCAGCTCGCCGGCCAGGTGGCCGAACACGATGATCTCGCTGTCACTCCCGTCGGGCAGGAAGGCGGTTCCCCGGGACACCACGACCGGGGACGAGCCCTCGCCGACGTCGTCCCGGAGGTCGGCGGGAAGCACCGACACGGAGGTGAACGGCCCGGAGACCCCGTCGGCCACCACCCACCGGGCGGCCCCGATGCCCTCCACGGCCCGGTGCGGCTCGGTGTTGAGCTGGTGGACCAGGCCGGTCATGAGGAACAGCAGGGTGAGCACGAGCCCCACCAGCACCGTGACGACGACCACGCGACGGGCACGGTGCTGCAGGTCCCGGAAGGTCACGAGCAACAACGGCGGCCCCCCACGTCCCGTACGACGACGTACCCCTCGACGACCTGTCACGCTAGCGGTCGGACGAGCCCTTCGTCCGGGGGTCGCCCGACTTCTGCGCACCCCGCGGCGCCACGTCCGGCCAGCGACCACCGCGCCCCGGGTCCCACCCGAGGCGATCCCGAGGCCATCCCACTTGGGTAGCCTCCGCTCGAGCCCAGGGGAGGCGACAGCGGGTGTACATCGAGATCCACGGCGCGCGCGGCTCCATGCCGGTCGGCACCGCCGAGTTCAGCACCTACGGCGGTGACACGACCTGCTACTCGCTGCACCACGACGATGGCACGCTGATCGCCATCATCGACGCCGGCACCGGCCTGCGCCGGATCCTGCCGGCAACGATGTCCGCCGCGGAGACGTCCGGGCGTCCCGTCACGATCATCATCACCCACTACCACTGGGACCACATCCAGGGCCTGTCGATGTGCGCACCGATGTGGCGCGGTGACGTCGCCCTTCGCATCATCGGCCCGGGCGACCCGCGCCGGTGCATCGGCGAGGCGATCAGCCCGCCGTGGTTCCCGGCCTCGATCACCGACATGGACGTCGACTTCGTCCCGGCCGTCGACAGCTTCGTGCTCGACGACGTCGACGTGCGGTCGTTCCCCCTGCACCACCCGCAGGGTGGACGTGGCTACCGCTTCGACCACCAGGACACCTCGATCGTCGTGGCGACCGACCACGAGGCGGGCACCGACGCCGACCAGGTCCTGGTCGACGCGTCCCGGGGCGCAGGCGTGCTGGTCCACGACACCCAGTACCGGCCCGACGAACTGGCCGACAAGCGGGGCTGGGGCCACAGCACCTGGGAACAGGCCGTGGAGGTCGCCATCGCCGCCGAGGTCGACCAGTTGCTGTTCGCCAGTCACGACCCCTCGCGGACCGACGCACAGGTCGAGGAGATGGTGGCCGACGCTGCCGAGCGCTTCGGGGCGACGACCGCGGCCCGGCCCGGCTCGCGCTTCTGGGCCAAGTGAGCCCCACATGACCGGCGAGACCGGCACGCGCGCGTCGACGGACCCCGATCCGCTCGTGCGCCACCTCCCCCGGCTGGTGCGCTTCTGGGACGTCGAGGCCCCCGGGGAGCACCACCGCCAGATCCCGGGCTCCATGGCGTTCGTCGACGTGTCGGGATTCACCGAGCTGTCCGAACGGCTCGCCCGTCATGGCAACGTCGGTGCCGAGGAGATCACCCGGGTCATCGACACCACGTTCGACGAGCTGCTCCTCGAGGCCTACGCCCACGGTGCGAACCTGCTCAGCTTCGGCGGGGACGCACTCCTGCTGTTGTTCGAGGGACCCGGCCACGCCCCCCGGGCCGCTGCGGGCGCCCACGCGATGCGTGCCCGCCTGCGCCAGATCGGCCCGTTCCACACGCGCGACGGCGACGTCTCCCTGCGGATGTCGGTCGGGGTCCACACCGGACGATTCGACGTGTTCATGGTCGGACGCTCCCACCGCGAGTTCCTGGTGGCCGGCCCCGACACGACCCGCACGGTGCAGATGGAGGGTGCGGCAGGGCCGGGGCAGGTCCTGTTGAGCCCCGAGACCGCGGCGGAGCTCCCGGCCGCCAACCGTGGCCGGCCCGAAGGTCCCGGCATCCTGCTCCAGGGCGATCCAGTCGCGGAGACGCTGACCTTCCAGCCCGCCACGAGTCCCCCGATCGACCTCGCCCAGTTCGTGCCCGCCGCGCTGCGCACCGTCCTCGCCGCCGACCGGGTCGAGCCCGAGCACCGGCCGGCGACCATCGCCTTCGTCCACCTCGACGGCCTCGACGAGCTCCTCTCACAGCACGGCGCGGCGTCGGCCGCCACGGCGCTGGACGAGCTGGTCACGGCGATCCAGCGAGCGGCCGACGACCACGGTGTCACCTTCCTGGCCTCGGACGTGGCACCCGACGGCGCGAAGGTGATCCTGGCCACCGGGGTGCCCCAGGCCACGGGCAACGACCAGGAGCGGATGCTGCTGGCGCTGCGCGAGCTGTTGGGACGCGACCACCAGCTGCCGATCGAGATCGGCGTCACCAGCGGCCACGTGTTCAGCGGCGTGGTCGGTTCGGAGCAACGCCGGACCTACACGGTCATGGGTGACACGGTGAACCTGGCGGCCCGCCTGATGGCCGCGGCGGCGCCCGGCGAGCTGTACGCCACCCAGGGGGTCCTGGACGCCTCCCGCACCACGTTCGCGACCACGTCCCTCCCCCCGCTGCAGGTCAAGGGCAAGGCCGCCCCGATCACGGCCGTGGCGGTGGGCGACGCCGTGGGCACTCGGGACAGCTCCGACGAGGGACTGCCCCTGGTGGGACGCGAGGACGAGCTCGCGGCGCTGCTGGGCGCGTGGGACCGGGCAGCGGCCGGTGCACCCGGGACCACCGGCCTGACGGCCCCGGTCGGCATGGGCAAGTCCCGGGTCCTGCTGGCGTTCCTCGACGAGGCCGAGCCGGCCCGACTCGTGCGCGCCGAGTGCCGCCTGTACCAGGCCGCCACCCCGTACTTCCCCTTCCGCGCCCTGCTCCGACAGGCGCTCGGACTCCCCGAGTCGGACGGGGTGGCCGAAGCCCTGGCGGAGTCGGTGACCCGTCGTGCCCACGCGCAGCTGCCCTGGCTCGCCCTGCTGGGCGAAGTCCTGGGCGTGGAGGTCCCCCCGTCGCCCGAGGTCCGGGAGCTGGAGGACCGACATCGCCCGGCCCGCACCCGGGACGCCGTCCACGCCACCCTGTCGTCCGCCCTGTCCGAACCCACGGTCCTGCTCATCGAGGACACGCACTGGATGGACGACAGCTCGCGCGAGCTGCTGGCCGGACTGGGACGTGTCGTCACCGACGAGCCGTGGCTGTTCCTGCTGACCTCGCGGCCGCTCGAGACCGACGAGGACCCACCCTGGGACCACCACGTCGAGCTCGGTCCCCTGTCGGACGACGCGGCCTCCCGCCTGCTGGTCGCCGCCAGTGCCGACGACCCCCTCCTGCCCAGCCAGGTCACCGCCCTGGTGGAGCGTGGCGAGGGGCGCCCCCTGTTCCTCTTCGAACTCCTTGCCGCCCTCCAGCAGGGTCGTGACACCGAGGAGCTGCCCGACTCGGTCGAGCAGCTGATCGCCGCGCGGATCGACCGACTGGCCGCCGGGGACCGCAGCATGCTGCGACGGCTGGCGGTCCTGGGCACGGGGTTCCGGGTCGAGTACACCGCCTCGGTGCTGGACGAGGACACGGCCGGGCCCATGCAGCGCGACCTCGCCCTGGGCCGGCTGCGCCAGTTCGTGACCGCGGACGACCGGGGCTGGGTCCAGTTCCAGAACACGCTCGTCCGTGACGTCGCCTACGAGGGGCTGCCGTACCGGACCCGCACGACCCTGCACGCGCGGGTCGGCGACTCCATCCTGGCCAGCACCGGGGACCACCCGGAGGCGGAGGCCGAGCTGCTCTCGGTGCACTACCACCGCGCGCGGCGGTGGGACGACTCGTGGCGCTACTCCCGGATCGCGGGCGACACCGCCCGCTCCCTGTTCGCCAACCAGGACGCGGCGACCTTCTACCGCCGGGCCCAGGACGCCGCGCGCCACCTCGACCTGCCGCGTCGCGCGCGGGGCGAGGTGGCACTCGGGCTGGCCGAGGTCCTCGAGCGCGCCGGATTCCTGGACGACGCCCTCGGGGCCCTTGGCCGGGCGATGCGCCAGGTCGGCGACGACGACCTCCAGCGTGCCGAGATCCTCCTGCGTCGGGCCCAGGTCCGGATGCGCAAGGCGGCCTACCCCCAGGCACTGCGTGACACCGCGGTCGGGCTCCGCCTGCTCGAGGCCGCCGAGGGCCGGGAGGCCACCGGCCTGCGTGCACAGCTGCGGGCGCTGCGATCCTCGGTCCGCATGGCCCAGCAGCGACCGGCAGAGGCCCTGGCCATCGCCGAGGCGGCGATCGCCGACGCCAACGACGCGCAGCGCCGGGACGCGCTGGCCCGGGCATCGGCGATCATGGACTGGGCGTACTTCGTCCTGGGCGAGCCGGACCTGGCGACCCACTCCCCCGAGGCAGTGACCATCTACGAGTCACTGGGCATGCTGGACCGCGCGTCCGACGTGGTCAACAACATGGGTGGGTTCGCCTACTACCTCGGCGACTGGGACGGCGCGGTCGCGCACGTCGCGCGGAGCCGTGACCTGTCCGCCCGGGCCGGCAACGACGTCCAGGCGGCCTCGACCGGGGTCAACCTCGGCGAGCTGTTGGTCAGCCAGGGCCGGACCGAGGAGGCCGAGCCGGTCCTCGCGGAGTCGCAGCGGGTGCTGCAGGCGGCCGGCGACCGCGACGGGGCGATCAATGCCGAGCTCCAGATGGCTCGCCTGCTGCTCCGCCGGGGCGACACGGACCGCGCGCGGGAGATGCTGGCGGAGGTCCGGGCCCAGGCCAACGAGCTCGGGCAACTGCAGTTCGCCTACGAGGCGGTGCTCTACCTCGCCGAGTGCCTCGTGCGGGAGGGCGACGCCGACGACGCCCTGGACCTGGTCCACCGCGCGACCGAGCGGGCCGGGGAGCGCGCCGCGATGTTCCGTCCCCAGCGGGCACGGGTCGTCGCGCGGGCGCTGGTGGTGCTGGGACGCCTCGACGAGGCCGGCGACGAGCTCGCCGACGGACTGGCGGCTGCCCGCGAGGTCGGCCTGGCCTACGAGGAGGCGCTCCTGCGGGTGGCGCGGCTCGACCTCGCCAGCACGGGCGACGAGGCCGACCCCGAGGAGCAGGCCGCGGTCACCGCCCTGCTGGACGGCCTGGGCGTGCAGGAGGCGCGGGCCGCGGTGTGACCGCGACCCGCCGTCCGTCAGCCCCGGAACTTCCAGTCCCCGGCGAACACGACGTGCCAGGTGGTCAGGCCCTCCCAGGACTGGGTGACGTCGATCACGCAGCCCTCGTGTCCGGCCGGGATCGCCTCGTCGTTGAGCGAGCCGGTCGGCTCGTCGTCGAGGGTGAACGGGTCCTGCACGCAGCGAGGCATCTGCTTGAAGTTCGTGTACCCGTCGGTGCGGTCCGAGTCGTACTCGAGCACGGCGTCCAGCGGCGTGTTCAGCGGCTGGTCGAGGGTCAGGAACGCCTCGTAGATCGCTGCCTGGGCCGGCACCACCGGGTCGTCGACCTCGAACACCACCGAGTCCAGGCCACCCTCGACCGGATCGTTGGAGGTGACGAGCATCGTGTAGGGCTTCAGGACGCAGTCGCTGGCGACCGTGTTCTGGTACCGGATGATCGTGCCCACGATCGCCCCGTCCGACTCGCTGGCCGTGTCAGTGCCGTCGTCACAGCCGAGCAGGCCGTCGTAGGTGACCAGGTGGAACACCGTGTCGTACGCGGGGTCGGTCCCGAAGTCGTTGCCACCCTCGAGCGAGACCTCGCCTGCGACGGGGGTCAGCGTCAGCTCGTCGAACGGGCTGGCCGGCACGATGGTCACCCGGCAGTTGTCGCGGGGGCCCGAGTCCGGACCCGCATCGGAGTCGTTGCGGCAGTTGCCGACCGGCTGGGTGCTGGTCAACTCGAGCGAGAAGGGCTGGGTCGTCGTTCCGTCGACACCCTGGCCCGCCACGACGCTGCCGCCGGCTCGCACGTCGAAGGCCTGGACGAGGACGCCGTTGGAACGGGCCTCGACCAGCACGCGGGCGCTGCCCTTGAGCTCGAGGTCCAACGCGGCGGAGGACGCGGCGGGCACGCCGACCAGGCCGAGCGTGAGCACCTCGGTGGCGTCGATCCGGCCACACGGCGTTCCCTGCGAGCCACCCGACTTGATGCCCAGGCCGTTGTCGCTCAGGCCGGGACCACGACGGTTGCCGGACAGCGCGACCAGCGGCCCGTCGACCGACAGCTCGCACCGCGTCGGCGTGCCGACCTGGGTGGTCGGCGTCCCCGACGCGGGCGTGTGGACGAACGTGACCTGGCTGGTCGTGACGTCCATGCGCAACGTGGGACCGGCCGTGGTCTGCGAGGACCCGGCCGTGGGCACCATGAGCAGGACCATCGTGGCGACGAGCGCCAGCAGGACCCACCTCCCGGTGCTGGAGAAGCGAATCGAGCGTGTTCCCGTGGCCATCGTGGACCCCCTGGTCTCCGGTGCGCCTGCCATCCTCCGCCCGGGTTGGGCGACCCCCACGCACGCACCGTTCGGAGCGGATCGTACTCGCACGGGCCGACGTGTCCATCCGTCAGATGACGGACCCCGTCGAGGACGTCGTCACGCGCGCCCTCCACGGTCGTGGTCGAGGGCCCTCAGGCCGTCTCGCCCAGCCCCGCCACCACCCGTTCCCGGACCTCGCGGGCCCATGCCGGGAACGCCTCGACGTCGTCGAGGTACTGGCTGGGCTTGACGCACACCGTGCGCCACCCGGCGCGCACGCGCTCGACGACGTCGTCGACGAGCGGTCCGGTCGGGGCCGGTGTGTCGGCGTCCGGGAACCGACCCCGGGTCCCACCGACGCGCTCGATGTCCGCGGGATCACGACCGGCCGCCTCCAGCGCCGTCTCGAGCTGGTCGATCTCGTCCTGCGAGGGTGTCCCGAGGGGGTTCCAGCCATGCCCGTGGTCGACCAGCCGGCGCAGGATGGCGGGGTGCAGGCGCTGGCCCCCGAACCACAGCCGGGGCCCGGAGGCCCGCCACGGCTGGGGCTGCACGTGGATGTCGTCGAAGGCGAAGAACTCGCCGTGGTGGCTGGCGGGCTGGTCGCGCCACACCGTGGCCAGCACCGCCAGCTGTTCGTCGAGGATGGCACCGCGACGGTGGAACGGCACCCCCAGGGCGTCGTACTCGGCCTCGTGCCAGCTGACGGTGGGCTGGACCACCAGGCGGCCCTCGCTGAGCCGATCCAGGGTGGCGACCTGGGTGGCGAGGTGGAGCGGATGGCGCAGGGGTGCGATCACGGCGGACGCCGCCAGGCGCAGCGAGGTCGTGGCCGAGGCGATCGCGCCGAGCAGCACGAACGGGTCCGGCCAGGTCATGTCGGGGTCCTGGTTGCCCGGGTAGGCGTAGTCGCGGGGATTGGCGGGCAGGCCCCGCGCGTCCGCTCCCCGACCCAGCACCACGTGTTCGGAGACCATCACGGTCGCCCACCCGGCGGCCTCCGCCGCGACCGCGAGGTCCACCAGCCCCCGCAGGTCCTCCGCAGGTGTCATGGTCCAGTTCTCGGTCAGGACGAGGACCAGGTCGACGTCGTCCATGCACCCCTCCGTCGCGTGGTGGCGGGCTCAGCCGGTGGACCCGTCGAGGATCTGCAGGGTCTTGAGGTCGGCGTGGAACTCCAGGGCGAAGTCGCCACCCTCGCGCCCGATGCCCGAGATCCGGCACCCGCCGAACGGGGCGGTGAGGTCGCGCACCAGGAAGGTGTTGACCCAGACCGTGCCGGCACGCACGCCCTCGCCGACCCGTACGGCGCGCTCCTGCGACCCGGTGTAGACGATCGCGGACAGGCCGTACTCGGTGGAGTTGGCCAGGGCGATGGCCTCGGCCTCGTCGGCGAACGTCTGGATGGTCAGGACCGGTCCGAAGACCTCGCGCTGGACGACCTCGGACTGGTTGTCCCGTGGGCGCACCAGCGTCGGCTCGACGTACAGGGGGCCGAGGTCGGCCCGGCCACCGCCACGCAGGATCTCGTCGCCGTTGTCGCGCGCACGCTCGACGAACCCCAGGACCCGCGCGACGTGGTCGGGGTGCACCATGGGGCAGATGTCGGTGTCGGGATCGGTCGACGGGCCCAGCACGAGGTCGTCGACGTGGGCGTGGAAACGCTCGAGGAACTCGTCCACGACCGACTCGTCGACCAGCAGGCGCGTGCCGGCGAGGCAGACCTGGCCGCTGTCGTCGTACTGCCATGCCGCCTTCTTCGCGGCGGCGTCGAGGTCGGCGTCGGCGAACACCAGCAACGGACCCTTGCCCCCCATCTCGGCGGTGAACGGGACCAGGTTCTCGGCCGCGGCCCTCCCGATCAGGCGGCCGGCCTCGGGCGAGCCGGTGAACGAGATTCGCCGAGCCCGGCGGTCGGCGACCAGGGCGGCCCCGACCTCCTCGCCGATGCCCTGGACGATGTTGAGCACGCCCGGCGGCACGCCGGCCTCGTCGGCCAGGTCACCCAGCAGGGACGCGGTCAGCGGGGACCACTCCGCCGGCTTGAGCACGACCGGGTTGCCGGCGGCCAGCGCCGGCGCGACCTTCCAGGTCGACAGCATCCAGGGGGCGTTCCAGGGGGTGATGACGACCGCCGGCCCGGCCGGCATCCGGATCACCCGGTTGTGGGTGCCCTTGGAGTCCCACTCGCGCTCGACGTGGTCGCGGGCGAGGTCGGCGTAGTTGCGGAAGTTCTCGGCACCACGGTGGACCAGTCGTGCCCGCATCGACTGGAGGTTGAAGGCCATGTCGGTGGCCTCGACCTGCGCGATCGGCTCGACGTGGTCGTCGATCACGTCGGCGAGGCGGTGCAGGACCTCGGCCCGGCCAGCGGGCCCGCGGTCGGCCCAGTCGTCGGCCGCCGCGGTCGCCGCGGCCATGGCCAGGCTGGCGATCTCGTCGTCGCCCCGGGCGACCTCGCCCAGGACGGTGTCCCAGTCGTTGGGCGAGCGGGTCTCGAAGGTCGTGGGCGAGTCGACCCGCTCCCCGTCGACGTAGTGGCACATCGACACCTCGACACCCGCCACCTCGACCCGTCGGTCCTGGTCGTGACTCATCGTCGCTTCCTCTCGCGCAGTAGGTCCTGGCGCAGTCCGTGGTCAGGTCGGGTCGTCGACGGCCACGGGCAGGTGCTTGATGCCGGAGATGAAGTTGGACCGCAGCCGCTCGACGCTGCCGTCGATGGTGAGGCGGTCGAGCACCGGGAGCAACTCCTCGAACGTCACCTTCAGCTCCGCCCGGGCCAGCCACTCCCCCAGGCAGCGGTGTGGTCCGCCCCGTCCGAACGCGAGGTGGCGGTTGTCCTCGCGGGTGATGTCGAAGCGGAACGGGTCGGGGAACTGGCGCTCGTCGTGGTTGCCGCTGATCCACCAGAGCACGACCTTGTCGCCCTCCCGGATGGTCCGGCCGTGCAGCTCGACGTCCTTTGTGGCGGTGCGACGGAAGTGCATCGTCACCGACGACATCCGCAGCATCTCCTCGACCGCCTGGTCCAGCAACTCGTCGGGCCGCTCCTGCAGCAGGCCGAGCTGGTCCGGGTGGTCCAGCAGCAGTTGCAGCCCGGCGGCCATGGTGTAGCGGGTGGTGTCGTTGCCGGCCGCGACCAGCAGGGTGAAGAAGTTCTTGAACTCCAGGTCCGACAGTGGCTCACCGTCCATCGTCGGCGCGAGCAGCTGGGTGATGACGTCGTCGGTCGGGTGCTCCCGACGCTCGCGTGCGATCTCGGCGGCGTACTCGAACAGCTCGACGCCCGCGGGTGACCGGAACGGCATGAGTCGGTGGTCGTCGTGGGTGACTTGGTCGACGACGTGGTCGGTGAACTCGGGGTCGGTGTTGCCGATCATCGCGTCACCACGGTCGACCAGGAAGCGGTAGTCGGCCTCGGGGGCGCCCAGCAGCTTGCCCAGCATCCGCATCGGCAGCTGTCGGGCGACCCGGGTGACGAAGTCGAACCGGCCCGCGGGCAGCGCGTCGTCCAGCACCTGGCGGGCGAGCAGCCGGATCGCGTTCTCGTAGGAGGCCACCGTGCGTCGGGTGAAGCCGCCCATGACCAGGCGACGCAGCCGGGTGTGCTCGGGTGGGTCGAGCTCCATCATCGTGCGTCGTGCCGCCAGTTCCTCGTCGTCCATCTCCTCGAGCCGGATCCCGTGGGACGACGACATCGTGCGGAAGTCCTTGTTGAGCGCGATCACGTCGTCGTAGCGCGTGATGGACCAGAACCCGGCGCCGTCGTGCTCGGGTGTCCAGCTGACCGGGTCGGTGTCGCGCAGTCGCTGGAAGGTCGCATGCGGCACCCCGGCGCGGTACACGTCCGGGTCGGTGAGGTCGAGGTGGCGGTCCCCCCAGACGATCGTGTCGACCGGCGTGGGCATCGATGTCCTCCGTCTGGGCGGATCGCGTCCACCCTAGCAGTGGTCGTTCGTGCCCGAACGACTATCGTGGCCGTCGTCCTGCCGGGAGGCGATCCCGGCCGGCGAGTCCCCCGGGAGGCATGGCCAATGCGCGTGGTGTTCCTGCAGCACGACCCCGGGTCACGCCCGGGCCTGCTGGGCGACGCCCTGGTCGATCGCGGCGCCACCGTCGAGCGCCTGGCGATGGCCCCGTCCATCCACGACGCCACCTTCACCGGCCCCCTGCCGGTCGTCGGCGACCACGACCTGGTCGTCCCGCTGGGCGCGATCTGGTCGGTCTACGACACGGCGCGCCTGTCGTCGTGGATCGACCGCGAGCTCGCGTGGCTGGGGGACCTGGACCGTGCCGGCGTGCCCGTCCTGGGCGTGTGCTTCGGAGGCCAGGCCCTGGCCGCAGCACACGGCGGCACCGTCGAGCCGATGGGCACGATGGACATCGGCTGGTCGACCGTCACCAGCACGGATCCACACCGGATCCCGGCGGGCCCGTGGATGCAGTGGCACGGTGATCGCTTCCTGCCTCCCCCCGACGCCACCGTGCTGGCCACGTCCTCCGTCGGGGTCCAGGCCTTCACGCTGCGTCGCAACCTGGGCCTGCAGTTCCACCCCGAGGTCACCACCGACATCGTCGGCCACTGGATGGACCTGGGCGGCCCCCATGCCGACGCCGCGGCCGAGGCCGCCGGCACGTCACGCACCGAGGTCCTGGCCGACACCTCCGCCCAGCGGGACCGCGCCCGGGCCGACATCGACACGATCCTGGACTGGTGGCTCCCGACCGTCGACCTGGGTTGAGCATCGGGCCCGCCGGGGGGCCGCAAGGGGCGACCGGCGCGTCGTGACACGGCTGGTGGACTCTGTCCGGTGCCGCCCTGGGACGGCATGCTCGGCGTGACGGCCGGACCACGTTCGGCCGCGGGGTCGGGGGGTCGATCATGGATCTGCACCAGCGCAACCTGTCACGTCGCGACCTGCTGCGGTGGGGGGCCACTGCGACGGCCGGCCTGTTCGTGGCCACCCACACCGGCTGGCGCCCGGTCGGGGCGGTGGCGGCCCCCCTGCGACCGCCCCTGTCGGACCCGGCGGCGCAACCGAAGTTCCTCGACGAGGTGCCCAACGCGCTCGACCCGGGGTTCCGGTTCGCTCCGGACGCCGCCGGGGAGTACCACGTGGGCGTGGCCCCGGCATGGCACCACACCGGCCTGGTCAACAGCAGCGGCACCCCCGTCCCGACGCGGGTGTTCGGCTACGGCGCGGACGGGCTCCACACCTGGCCCGGCCGCACCTTCGAGGTGGTGTCGGGCTCGGGTGGCGGCGAGGCCGTGGTGCACTGGTACAACCAGCTGTTCGGCATCTCCGAACACCTCGTCCCGGTCGACACCAGCCTGCACTGGGCCTACTCGTTGCACGGCTACGAGTCCCGCACGATCGACGAGGACGGCATCCCGATCGTCGTCCACCTGCACGGCGGCCACAGCGACTTCCAGTACGACGGCAACCCGGAGTTCTTCTGGTCGCCGGGGGAGGTCGTCACGGGGCCGCAGTGGGAGCTGGTCCCAGGCGGCTTCACCAACCGGTTCGTCTACGACACCGAGGTGCCGGCCGGCACGCTGTGGTACCACGACCACGCCCTGGGGATCACGCGGCTGAACGTCTACGCCGGCATGGCCGGGTTCTTCATCGTCCGCGACGACCAGGACACCGGCACGGCCGACAACCCACTCGGGCTGCCGGCGTTCCCCTACGAATACGCGCTGGCGATCCAGGACCGCATGTTCCGGAAGGGCGGCCAGCTGTTCTACCCGGCCCTTCCGCCGGACCCGGCCTGGGCCGACTTCATCACCGGCGAGGGGCTGGCCAACGGTGACGTCCCCAAGCCATCGGCCCTGGCCGAGTTCTTCGGCGACCACATGGTGGTCAACGGCAAGATCTGGCCGAAGGCGAGCGTCGAGCCGCGCCACTACCGGCTGCGCCTGCTCAACGGCTGCGACAGCCGCTTCCTCGTCGTCCAGTTCCGGCCCGTCGCGCCCGACGCGACCGACCTGTCCGGCGCTGGCGAACCGCTGGCCTTCCACGTGATCGGGAGCGACCAGGGGCTGGCAACGGCGGCGACCGAGGTCGACACGCTGGTCGTCGAGCCCGGTGGGCGCTACGACGTGGTCGTCGACTTCTCGGACCTGGCCGGCGGGCGCGTGGTCATGGCAAACGTCGGCGGGGACGCCCCCTTCGGCGGGGACTTCGGCGACGACCTCGACGCCGACGACCTGTTCCCGGACCGCCAGACCGACCGGATCATGGCCTTCGACGTGGTCGTGCCCCTGGCCCTCCACGTCCCCGACGTGTTCGACCATGACGCGATCGCGGCGCCTCCGCCGGTCCCGGCCGCAGCCACGACCACCCGCAGGGTCGCGCTGTTCGAGGGCCGCGACCAGTACGGACGACTGCAGCCGCTGCTGGGCACGGCCGAGGGGGTCGTCGACGCCAGCGGCGAGAGCGTCGCGGGCGCGATCCCCTGGCACGCCCCGACGACCGAGCGGCCCGCCCTGGACGACACCGAGGTCTGGGAGGTCTACAACGCCACCGGCGACGCCCACCCCGTCCACCTCCACCTGGTCAACTTCGCGATCCTCGACCGCCACGAGTTCACCGCGGACGTGGTCGAGCAGCCGATCCTGCAGCACGACGGCACCACGGGCGTGGGGTTCCGGCTCGAGGACATCGCGGTCGGCGCCGCGGTCGACCCAGGTCCTGCCTACGTCGAGAAGGCCCCCAAGGACGTGGTGACGGCGCTGCCGGGCCAGGTCACCCGGATCCGGGCGACCTTCGACAAGCCCGGGCGCTACGTCTGGCACTGCCACATCCTGTCGCACGAGGACCACGAGATGATGCGGGTGCTGGAGGTGGTCGGCCCCGCGTGAGGTCGACGGCCCCGACGGGTCAGGCGACCCCGAAGCAGGCGTCCAGGGCGTCCACGGTCGCCAACAGGGCATCGCGCTGGTCGTCGTGGAGCCGGACGTAGGTCGTGGTCGGCGGGACCCGCATCCGGGTCATGGAGGCACCCATCAACACGATCCGTGCCAGCAACCGGCCGTCCTCCTCCACGACCGTGAAGTCGGTGAAGTCCAGCGGCAGCATCGCGGCGACGAGATCACCCGACCCGCGCAGCCGAGCCGCCAGCCGCCGTGCGGGCTCGCCGCCGTTCTCGACCGCCACGCGGATGCCGGTCCGTCGCGCCATGCCCGTGTGGCCGACGCGCAGCTGGACCGGCCGCCCGCCGGCCGCAGCGCGGTCGGGACCGGTGACGACGAAGGCCGTCTCGGTGATGCGCAACAGCAGCCGACCCCGGGTGGTCACGTGCAACTCGAGCGGTCGGCCGTCGACCTCGACGACCGCACGCGACACCGCGACCCGGTCGACGGCGGTGGGCGCCAGGTCGGCCAGGACCCGCGCCAGCACCGCGTCGACGTCGCTCACGGGAGCCGGGCTGCCTCGCCCAGCTCCTCGGCCGCCAACTCCTCGGGCGAGGCCCGACCGAACAGCGGCAGCTTCGACACCAGCGCGATCTGCACGTAGGCGATGACGGCGGCCACGCCCGCCATGACGAAGAACCGCGTGTAGATCTCGCCGCGGGTCAGCCCGGGCGGCGCGATGAACCACAGCGTCACCGCCATGCCGATCGTCGCCAGGATCGGCGGCAGCGGGTACAGCGGCATGCGGTAGGGCCGGGCCAGGTCGGGCCGGGTCGAGCGCAGCACCATCATCGAGATGTTGACCAGGATGTAGGCCACCAGCCAGGCACACACCCCGGCGAGGATGAGCACGAAGATCGAGTCGATGTCGCCCTGGATCACGATCGCGTAGACACCGGGGAGCAGCATCGCCAGCACGATCCCCACGACCGGGGTGCGCCAGCGGGGGTGCAGCCAGGCGAAGACGTGGGGGAAGGTCCCGTCCTTGGCCATGCCGTAGAGGATCCGGGGGATCCCCGCCAGCAGGGTGTTGAGGGTGGCTGCGCCGGCGAACAGCACGGCGATGGCGAGCCACCACCGGCCGAAGTCGCCCAGCACGGCCTCGCCGAACGCCGGGATCGGCAGCGGCGTGTCGAACAGGGTCAGCCCGGACGCCTCGTCGAGGACCTCGTTGGGGACCTGGCGGGTGATGCCGGCGCCGTAGACGAACATCGCGAAGGCCACGGCGACCAGTCCGACGAACATCGCCCGGGGCAGGTTGCGGGTCGCGTCGCGCAGCTCGGTGGCCAGCGGCGTCACGAACTCGACCCCGACGAACAGGAACATCGCCAGCCCGACCATCGACAGGACCGCGGTCAGGTCGGTGCCGATCAGCGAGGCCCCGAAGAACCCGTCGAGGTCCGCCACCGGGGCCTTGAGGATCCCGATGATCCCGAACAGGGCGACGGTCATCCACATGACCGCGGTCAGCACCACCTCGAAGGCCCCGTAGACCTCGATCCCGAGGATGTTGACGATCCCGAAGATCACCAGGACGCCCACGCCGATCATCCAGGTCTGCTCCGGCGCCATCGACTCCAGGAACGGGAAGTTCACCTGGGCGAACAACCCGATCGAGGCGGTCTCGGCCGTGCCGGCGAACAGGTGGACCAGCAGGTAGCCGACGATCGTGCCGGTGGCGGCGACGAAGCGGCCCAGCCCGGCGTTGATGTAGTCGTAGGTCGATCCCGCCAGTGGCATCACGGTGCCGGCCTCCGAGAAGACCATCACCTGGAACAGCATCACGACGAACGCGATCAGGATGGCGATGGCGAACACGCCACCACCGACGCCGAAGCCCTGGGTCGCCGTCAACAGGACCGACGAGGCGATGATCAGCCCGATGGCCGTGGCCAGCGCGGTCGGGAACCCGATCGCTCCCTGCTGCAGGATGTCGCGCTCGCCCATGGTCGTTGCCCTCCCTCGACGACGCCCGACGACGCCTCGCCGAACCCTAGAGCGGGAACGTTTGGATGGCAACGACCTTGCCAGACATGGCCCGGACGGACTACTCGGACGTGCCCTTGGCCGTGCCGACCAGCCAGTCGAACAGGGGCCGGTCGGTGGCGTAGATCTTCTCCGGGTGCCACTGGACGGCCAGGCACCGGGGCCAGTCGACCGGTTCGAGCGCCTCGACCACCTCGTCGTCGGCACGCGCGGTGACGACCAGCCCCTCCCCCACCCGGCCCACACCCTGGTGGTGGATCGCGTTGGCGACGCGACGCCCGGGACCGAACACGCCTGCCAGCCGCGATCCCTCGGCGACGGTCACGTCGTGACGCATGGCGAGCACCTCCGCGGGTGCGGGGATCGGAGGATGGGGCGATCCGGGTGCGGTGACGTCCTGGCGGAGGTCACCGCCGTACGCGACGTTGAGGAGTTGCATCCCCCGGCAGATCGCCAGGGTCGGCAGGTCACGGGCCCGCGCCTCGGCCAGCACGGCCAGTTCGACGCGATCGGCGTCGGGATCGTTGTCGTGGACGTCGATGGGCTCGGCGCCGTAGCTGGACGGGTCCACGTCGCCGCCGCCGCACACCACCAGGGCGTCGACGGCGTCGAGCACGGCCGGGACGTCGTCGACTTCGACGTGCGGGAGCAGCACCGGGACACCGCCCGACTCGCGCACCGACGCGACGTACTCGGCGGCCAGGGTGTACAGGTCGGTGGCGTCGGAGACGTAGGTGTCCAGCGGCCGCCGCCACATCGTCATCAGCACGACCGGGCGACGCCGGCTCGCGGTCGCCACGTCGTCCTCCACGCCTGCCTCGGGCGCGTCCCGACGGCTCACAGCGCGATCCATGTCGTCGCCCGCCCTCGCTGCGCTCCGGCGGGTTGGAGAACTCGCTGCGCTCGTTCTCCCGGCGAGGCGCGGTCCGGGATCACAACGCGATCCATGTCGTCTTGAGGGCGGTGAACTTGTCGATGGCGTGGACGGACTTGTCGCGGCCGTTGCCGGACTGCTTGCGACCGCCGAACGGCACGGACAGCCCACCCTCCTCGTAGCAGTTGACCCACACGGTGCCGGCGGTGATCGCCCGCGACACCCGGTGGGCCCGGGACAGGTCCGACGTCCACACCCCCGCCGCCAGTCCGTAGGGCGTGTCGTTGGCCAGCCGGACCGCCTCCTCCTCGTCGTCGAAGGCGATGATCGACAGCACCGGCCCGAAGATCTCCTCGCGCGCGATCCGGTGGTCGTTGTCGACCCCGCCGAACACCGTGGGCGCGAGCCAGAAGCCCTCGGGACCGGCGGTGTCGGGTGCCTCGCCGCCCACCAGCAGGTCGGCCTCGTCACGCCCGATCGCCACGTACTCACGGATCGTGTCGAGCTGACGGGCCGACACGATCGGGCCGGTCTCGGTCGCCTCGTCCAACGGATCGCCCACGACCCGCGACCGGGCCCGGGCCACGACCTTGGCGGTCACCTCGTCGAGCACCTCGCGCTGCACCAGCAGCCGCGACGGCGCCGTGCACATCTCGCCGCTGTTGAAGAACACGCCCCACGCTGCCATGTCGGCCGCCACGTCCAGGTTGGGCGCGTCGGCGAACACGACGTTGGGGGACTTGCCGCCCAGCTCGAGCCAGACCGGCTTGAGGTTGGAGTCGGCGGCGGCGTGCAGCAGCGATCGACCCGTGGCCCCCGACCCGGTGAAGGTCAGCGTGTCGACGTCGTCGTGGCGGGCCAGCGCGTCGCCCGCGACGGGGCCACGTCCGGGCAGCACGTTGAGCACGCCGTCGGGCAAGCCGGCCTCGGTCGCGAGCCGGGCGACCTCCAGCATCGACGTGGAGGTGTACTCGGCGGGCTTGAGGACCACGGAGTTGCCGGTGGCCAGGGCCGGCCCGAGCTTCCAGCCGGCCATCGTCAGCGGGAAGTTCCACGGCACGATCGCCCCGACCACCCCGACCGGCTCGCGCGTGACCAGGGCGAGCTCGTCCGGCCCGGTGACCGGCAGCTCGTCGACCAGCTTGTCGGCCAGCTCGGCGTACCACCGGATGGTCTTCAGCAACGCCGGGACCTCGATGCCACGGGTGTCGCCGATGGGCTTGCCCATCTCGGTGGTCACCAGCAGGGCGAGGTCGTCGGCATGGGCCTCGACCAGGTCCGCCCACGCGAGCATCACGTCACGCCGGTGGGACGGGGACGTGCGCGACCAGCGTCCGTCGTCGAACGCCCGGCGGGCGGCGGCCACGGCCCGGTCGACGTCGGCCGGCCCGGCCGCCGCGACCGTGGCCCACGTCACGCCGGTCGCCGGGTTGACCTGCTCGAGTGGGTCCTCGGTGCCGTCCGGGTCCCGCCAGTCGCCGTCCACGAACAGGCGCGTGGGAGCCGACAGGTCGGCGGCGGCGCGGTGCCAGGTGCCGGTGGTCATGGTGCGTCCTCCTCCAGGGCGGCGACGAGGTGGCGCAGGCCCCGCACCAGCGCAGCCTGTTCGTCGGGTGCGACGAGGTCCGCGATCGCCCGCTCCTCGGCGTTGAAGACGGGGAAGGTGTCGGTGATCAGGTCGTGGCCCGCGTCGGTCAGGGCGATCGACACCAGCCGCCGGTCGTCGTCGTGGCGACGACGCACCACCAGCCCACGTCCCGCGAGGGTGTCGACCACCCCGGTCAGCGTGCCCTTGGTGACGTCGGCCTCGACGGCCACGAACCGGGTCTCGCGTTCGCCCCAGATCCACAGCACCCACAGCACCTTGAAGGCCGTCCACGACAGGCCCGCCCGCCGCAGGGCGGCCTGCTCGAGCCGTCGTCGCATGGCCGTGGCGACCCGGAACACGTTGGAGGCCAACGCCGTGGCCTCCAGGTCGTGGTCGGCGTCGGCCAGCCTCGACAGGACCGCCTGCTCCTGTGCGCCCAGCTCGTCGGACTGCACGGCCAGGTCGTCGAAGTCGGCCAGGTCGGGCAGGTCCGTCACGTCCGGGACTCCTCTCGCCCAACGGTCGTCGGGCCGATGACCAGCCTAGGGTGGGGTGCGCGATTCCCGGCGATCCCGGGAAATCGGTTGGATCCAAACGATAGGCTCCGGCCACCCACGGCGCCAGCGCCGCGTCGCCGTGCCACGCCGACCGACCGGGGAGACCACGCATGGACTTCGACCGCGTCCGACTGCTGTGGCCGGACCACCTCGGGCTGGCCCGCGGCAAGTACCTGCCAGCCGCCACCGCCGAGGCCGGCACGGCCCACTGCCTGGCGCTGTTCGCGCTGGACTACGACCGCGAGATGGACGTCGAGGCACCGGGCCCCCGGGTCCTCCAGGGACTGCCGGACCTCGACGCGACCTTCGACCCCGACACGCTGCGTGCCGGCTGGGAGCCCGACACGGCCGTGGCCGTCGCCGACATCAGCTTCGAGGGCGAGGACCTGCCGTTCGGTCCGCGGCCCGCGGCCAAGCGCGCCATCCAGGCCTGGCGTGACCTGGGCTGGGAGCCCAAGCTCGGCATCGAGCTCGAGGCCTACGTGATGGAGCCCGACCCCGACGGCGGCGGGTGGCGTCGGGTCGAGACACCCGGCCACTACGTCTACGCGACCGGCCCGGCCGGGGACCCGACCGGGCTCATCGACGAGGTGATGGCCACGGCCGACCGGGTCGGCCTGCCACTGGAGTCGGTCAACACCGAGTACGACGCCGGCCAGTTCGAGCTGACCCTGCGCTACGACGACGCCCTGCGCGCGCTCGACGACGCCTTCCTGTTCAAGGTCATGGCCCGCGAACTGGCGATGCGACGTGGCCTGATGCTCACCTTCCTCGGCAAGCCGATCAACGGCGCCGGCGGGTCCGGCCTCCACCTCAACCTGTCACTGTCGGACGACGACGGCACGAACGCCATGGCCGACCCCGACGGTCAGCACGGGCTGTCGGACCTGGCACGGCAGTGCCTGGCCGGGATGCTCGCCCACCACGAGGGCATGACCGCGCTGTGCTGCCCGACCGTCAACGCCTACAAGCGGATCCGACCGGCCGAGTTCATCCCGTACTGGGCGAACTGGGGTCTGGACCATCGTGGCACGACGATCCGCGTGCCCCCGCACCGCGGGGCGGCGACCCGTCTGGAGCACCGCCTGTCCGACGGCGCCGCGAACCCCTACACCGCCGCAGCGGCCGTCCTGCACGCGGCCCGGTTGGGGGTCGTCGACGACCTGGAGTGCCCGGACGCCGAGACCGGCAACTGCCTCGACGAGGTCAACACCGACCGCCACGTCCCCGAGTCACTGGGCGAGGCACTCGAGGCGCTGCAGGCCGACACCGCGCTGTGTGACGCGATGGGCGACGGCTTCATCGACCACTTCGTCCACCTCAAGACGACCGAGTGGAAGAAGTTCATGACCCACGTCACCGACTGGGAGCTGGACCACTACCTCCCCTTCCACTAGCGCGCGTCCTCGCGGCGCCTCCGGCGGCCCTATGGTCGACGGCGGACGTACTGGGCGACCAGCAGGGCGGTGGGGACCAGGACGACGGCGAGCAGGATCAACAGCTCCTGGGGACCGATGCGTCCCAGCGTCGCGCCCATCACGATCGACACCAGGATCAGCACGATCAGGCCGGCCAGCAGGATGCGCGTCACGGCGACGCCGCCACCGGTGGGGTGATCCGCTCAGTCGCGACCGCGACGACGGTCGCGGTCGCCCTTGCGAGCCTCGTTGAGCTTGGTGCCCTGCTCCTCGGCGGCACCACGTGCGCGGGTCTGGGAGTCCACCACCCGGTCCGGGTCCTCACCGCGGGCCGCGGCGGCCTCCACCTCGGCGGCGTCCGCCTCCTCGGACAGCGCGGCGATGTCCTCCAGCCCCGCACCGTCGATCGCGGCTGCGCCCGTGCCGATGCTGGAGGTGCGCTGGCGCAGCTCCAGGTAGCGGGCGAGCCGGGCGAGCATCCACACCAGGATGAAGTAGACCACGCCCACGACGACGTAGGCCTGGAAGTTGCCGGCGTCGGAGAAGCCCGGGAAGCCCTGCCCACGCCGGACCACCTCCTCGTAGCCGATCACGAAGCCCAGGGACACGTCCTTGGACAGCGTCGCCAGCTGCGCCACGATCGCGGGCACCATGCGGCGCACCGCCTGGGGCAGGATCACGATCCGCATCATCGGCCAGTAGCGCATCCCGATGGCCTGGGCGGCCTCGGTCTGGCCCTTGTCCAGCGACTTGATGCCGGCCCGGAAGATCTCCGACAGGACCGCCGAGTTGTAGGCGACCAGTGCCACGACCAGCGACGTGAACGCGCCGACGTCCAGCCCGGCCGCCAGCAGGCCGAAGAAGCCCATGAAGATCGCCAGCAGCAACGGGATCGAGCGGAAGAACTCGACGTAGGCGACGCACAGTCCCCGGACGACGGCGTTGCGCGACAGCCGGCCGAGTGCGAAGAAGAACCCGATGATGATCGAGAACACCATGGCGGCGAGCGCCGCCTTGATGGTGTTGACCAGGCCGCCCAGCAGGAACTCCAGGTTGGCCCAGACCGTGAACGGCTCCCACTTCGCCCAGGTCAGCTGGCCCGCCGTGCCCAGCTTCCACACGACCAGGGCCAGCAGGACGATGCCGACCAGGATGCTGATGATCGTGGCGACCCGGACCCGCGCCTTGCCCCGTGGGCCGAGTTCTTCGATCAGGACCGATGACATGCCTGCTCCTCAGCGCTTGATCGCGTAGCGGTCTTCCAGCGTGCGGAAGACCCACCCGGCGAAGAGCAGGATGACGGTGTAGATGATCGCGGCACCCAGCAACGACAGCCACGTCCTGGCGGTCTCGTTGATGAGCTTGCGCGAGATGTAGGTCAGCTCGAAGACCGAGATCGTCAACGCCACCGCGGTGTTCTTGAAGTTGGCGATGAACAGGTTGCCGATGGGCGCGATCACGGTGCGCACGGCCTGTGGGATGACGATCTCGCGCAGCAGGGGGATGAACCCCAGCCCGATCGCCCGGCCTGCCTCTGCCTGGCCCGACGACACCGAGTTGATGCCCGAGCGGATCACCTCGGCCATGTAGGCCCCGGTGTACATGCCCAGGGCCACGGCGGCCGTCGGGAAGGGCCCGAAGACGAAGCCCAGGTCACCCACGCCGAAGAAGGCGAGGAAGAACACGACCAGCAACGGCATGTTGCGGAACAGGGCGACGTAGCCCGACGCGAAGCTGCGCAGGGGTGGGACCGGGCTGACCCGGAACCCCGCGATGATCACCCCGATGATGCAGGCGAGCGTGAACGAGATGACCACCAGTCGCAGGGTGACCAGGGTGCCGTCCCAGTAGTCCGGCCAGTACTCGGTGTAGAACTCGAGCACACCCACCTCCTCGATCCATGCCCGTGCGCCGGTGCCGACCACCGACGCCGGTGCGTCCGGGCGGGTGGCTCACCCGCCCGGACGTCACCGAATGGTTCAGCAGCCCTCGTTGTTGAGCTCGGGCGGCTCGGGAGTGGACACGCCGGCACTGCCGACCGTGGCCTCGTAGGCCTCGGCCCACGATCCGTCGTCGTACATCGTCTGGAGCACCCCGTTGACGTAGCAACGCAGGTCGCTGCCTTCCTGGACACCGATGCCGTAGGGCTCCTCGGTGAACGGGTTGTCGATCAGCTCGAAGTCGTCCGGGGCCTCGTCGATCAGCCCGATCAGGATGACGTTGTCGGTCGTGACGGCCGCAGCACGGCCCTGGCGCATGGCGTCGGCGCACTTCGAGTAGGTGTCGAAGGTCAGCACGTCGGCGTCGGGCGCCATCTCGTTGAGGTTCTCCAGCGACGTCGAGCCCTCGACCGTGCAGGTCGTGAGGTCGGCGGTGTTGAGGCTCTCGATGCCCTCGATGCCCTCGGGGTTGCCGGTGGCGACCATGATGTCCTGGCCGGCCACGTAGTACGGACCCGCGAAGTCCACGACCTCGTCGCGCTCCTCGTTGATGGTGTAGGTGGCGGCCACCAGGTCGACCTGGTCCTCCTGCAGGAACGGCTCCCGGTTGGCCGAGACGGCCTCCTGGAACTCGGGCTCCACGCCCAGGGACTCGGCGATGGCCGTGGCGATCTCGGCGTCGAAGCCGACCACGCCGGACGGGGTGTTCACCCCGAACAGCGGCTGGTCGTACTTGATGCCCACGCGCAGGGTCCCGGACTCCTGGATGGCGGCCACGGCTTCGCCGCCGCCGCTGGTCCCGCCCTCGCTGGGTGCCATCGACTCGTCGGTGGGGGCCATCGACTCCTCGGTCTCGGCGGCAGGCTCGGTCTCGGTGGCCTCGCCACCGTCGTCACCGTCGTCGCTCCCACAGGCACTCAGGATGAGTGCCGTGGCGGCCACGAGGGCGATGCCCAGCCGTCGGTTGCGTCGCATTCGCATGTGTTGCTCCTTGTGTGGGGGGTGGTGGCGCCGGCCTGTTCCGACGCCGTCGTGCAGGTCTGGTCGTGCACGTCTGGTGGGGTCGTCAGTGGGTGATGATCTTGGACAGGAAGTCGCGGGCACGCTCGGTCTTGGCTCCCTTGTAGAACGACTCGGGGTCGTTCTCCTCGACGATCTCGCCCTCGTCCATGAACACCATCCGGTCCGCGGCGGACCGGGCGAAGCCCATCTCGTGGGTGACGACGACCATCGTGGTCCCGCCCTCGGCCAGGTCGAGCATCACCTGCAGGACCTCGTTGATCATCTCGGGGTCCAGCGCCGACGTCGGCTCGTCGAACAGCATGACCTTGGGTTCCATGGCCAGGGCACGCGCGATCGCGACCCGCTGCTGCTGGCCACCGGACAACTCGGCCGGATACTTGTCGGCCTGGTGGGCCACGCCGACCCGCTCGAGCAGTCCCCGGGCCTTCTCCTCGGCGTCCGACTTGCCCATCTTCTTGACCTTGACGGGGCCGAGGGTGACGTTTTCGAGGATGGTCTTGTGGGCGAACAGGTTGAACGACTGGAACACCATCCCGACGTCGGCCCGCAGCTTGGCCAGCCCCTTGCCCTCCTCGGGGAGGCGCTCACCGTCGATGAGGATCTCGCCCTCCTGGATCGACTCGAGCCGGTTGATGGTGCGGATCAACGTGGACTTGCCGGACCCGGACGGGCCGATCACCACGACCACCTCGCGCTCGGCGATGTCGAGGTTGATCTCCTTGAGCGCGTGCAGCTCGCCGTACCACTTGTTGACACCACGCATCTCGACGAGTGCATCTGCCATGGGGGGCGGTCCTTTCCGGTGCCCGGCGCCGGGATCTCCCCGAGACCCTACTACCGTGACCGTTGCGGGGCAGGCATCCGACGCATCGATCTGGTGACGCAGGAGGCCAGTTCCCGCCCGGTGGGGCGACGCAGCCCCACAACGGCATGGCGCGCGTCGTCCGCACGTCGACGGCGCGGCGTGCTGGCGGCGCTTCCACGTAACACCGCCGTAACAGGCGGGAGACCGTCGGGAAACGGCCCCCACCTACCGTCGCGCCACGGCCGAGGGACGTGCGGGCACTGTCACGCCGCCACCACCCGAGGATCCCGCGCCACCGGGCGCGGGTGGTCGACCCCCGACCCCGTCGGGGACGACGGCTCCGACCCACCACCAGCACCGACCGAAACGCACCGACCGAGACCGAGGACAACACCGTGCCCGACCAACCCACAGCTGCCGACATCGTCCAACGGCTGGCCGACGAGGACTTCGAGTTCGTCGACCTCCGCTTCGTCGACCTCCCCGGCGTGGCCCAGCACACGACGTTCCCCGTCACCAACATCTCCGAGGACACCTTCTCGGACGGGATCTACTTCGACGGCTCGTCGGTCCGGGGCTTCCAGGGCATCCAGGAGTCCGACATGCTCCTGATCCCGGACCCCTCGACGGCGACCGAGGACCGCTTCCGTGCCCGCAAGACCCTGATGATGTACTGCCACATCCACGACCCGGTCACGGGCGAGGCCTACTCGCGTGACCCGCGCAACATCGCGCGCAAGGCCGAGGCGCACCTCGCGTCGACCGGCATCGCCGACACCGCCTTCATGGGTCCCGAGGCAGAGTTCTTCATCTTCGACGACGTGAAGTTCGACTCCGGCACCAACGGCTCGTTCTACCGGGTGGACTCGGTGGAGGGTGCCTGGAACACCGGCTCGGACGAGGACGGCGGCAACCTGGGCTACAAGCCGCGCACCAAGGGCGGCTACTTCCCGGTCCCGCCCATGGACCACTACACCGACCTGCGGTCGGACATGGTCCACAACCTCGAGGCCTTCGGGATCCAGACCCAGCTGCACCACCACGAGGTCGGGTCCGGTGGCCAGGGCGAGATCGGCATCGAGTTCGACACGCTGTCGACGATCGCCGACAAGCTGATGACCTTCAAGTACGTCGTCAAGAACACCGCCTGGCACGCCGGCAAGTCGGTGACCTTCATGCCCAAGCCGATCTTCGGTGACAACGGCTCGGGGATGCACACCCACCAGTCGCTGTGGAAGGACGGCGAGCCGCTGTTCTTCTCGGAGGAGGGCTACGGCCAACTGTCCGACACCGCCCGGTGGTACATCGGCGGCCTGCTCGCCCACGCCAAGTCGATCCTGGCCTTCACCAACCCGACCACCAACTCCTACCGGCGCCTGGTGCCGGGCTACGAGGCACCGGTCAACCTGGTGTACTCGGCCCGCAACCGCTCGGCGGCGGTGCGCATCCCGATGTCGGGCTCCTCGCCCAAGGCCAAGCGGATCGAGTTCCGCGTCCCGGACCCGTCGAGCAACCCGTACCTGGCGTTCTCGGCGATGCTCCTGGCCGGACTGGACGGCGTGCGCAACCGCATCGAGCCCCACGACCCGGTCGACAAGGACATCTACGACCTCCCGCCCGAGGAGCTCGAGGGCCTGCCCTCGGTCCCCCGCTCGCTCGAGGAGGCCCTCGAGGGCCTGCGTGAGGACCACGACTTCCTGCTCGAGGGCGACGTGTTCACCCCCGACCTGATCGACACCTGGATCTCCTACAAGATGGACGAGGAGGTCGCGCAGGTCGCACTGCGCACCCACCCCCACGAGTTCGAGTTGTACTACGACATCTGAGCGATCCCCGGGGCGTGCAGGGTCCCGGTGCACCCCGGCGAGGCGGACGCTCCGGCGTCCGCCTCGCCGCATGTCCCCCCCGTTCCCCGCCCCCCGACCCGACCGATCACCACCGAATCGAGCGGGTGCAATTCCGAGCGGAAACCGCACCACCCCGCACCCACTCACGCCTCGCCCGATCACCACCACCCGAGCGGGTGCAGGACCGAGCGGAAACCGCACCATTTCGCACCCGCTCATGGCTGATCCAGCGGCGCGGATGCGGCGTGTCCACAGCCGGCTCGACCCGGGGACCGTGAGGGCGGGTGGGTCGACATCATCGTGGGATGACCTCGACCCGGACCCGCGTGCTCGCCAGTGCCAGCCGCCGTCATGGCGTGCTGACCTGGCCGTCGGCACGTGACCTGGGGATGAGCCGGTGGGCCTACCACCGTCTCGTCGACGGGCTGGCGTGCCAGCCGTTGCTGCCGGGAGCCCACCTCGTACCCGGTGTCACCGCGAGCCCGTTCGCTCGCATCATGGCGGGAGTCCTGGTGGCGGGACCCGGTGCCGTCGCCAGCCACGCCACGGCCCTGCGCCTGTGGGGCCTGTTCGAGCTCGACGCCGCCGTGATCGTGGACGTCACCCTGCCGCACGATCGTCGCCACCGGCGCATCGACGGCGTCCGGGTCCACCGGACCCGCCACCTTCCCGAGCACTGGATCGGGGAGGTGGAGGGCATCCCCGTCACGTCACCCGCTCGCGCCCTGCGCGACGTCGCCGCGTCGACCACGCCTCGGATCCTGCGCAACAAGGTGATCGACGCCGAGCAGCGTGGGTTGGTCACGCTCGACGACCTCCGTGACCAGTGCGACCGGCGACAGCGGACGCCCGGCGCAGGTCGCTACCGCGCGGTCGTGAACGCCCGACGACGCGATCGATCCGACTCGGGATTCGAAGCCGACGTCCGCGCGCTCCTCGACGGCGCCGGCATCCGGGTCTCCGCCGGACCGGTCCCCGTGGTGTGCCTCGACGGATCGGTCCTGCACGCAGACATCGCCATCGAGGACAGCAACGTCGTGGTCGAGTGCGACGGCAGGGCCTACCACGCGGACGGACCTGCCTTCAGTCGGGATCGAGGACGGTGGGCGATCCTGCAGGAGGCCGGGCGTCGCGTCGTGTGGGCCACCGGCGACATGCTCGACGATCCCGCGGCGCTGGTCCGCCGGGTGCGGATCGCCATCGAGCAGGAGCGCGCCCTGCGACGCGCCGGCCAGTCTCGGGCCTGACCGGGTGCAGGACCGAGCGGGAACCGCACCCAACCGCACCCACTCGCCGTCAACCGACCTCCGCGTTCCCGACCGGGTGCAGGACCGAGCGGGAACCGCACCGAACCGCACCCACTCGTGGTCGCCGCCCCGCAGCCGTCCGGGGTGCGTGGTTGACTGTCGGACGAACGAGGGGCTCCGGACCGGACGAAGGAGGCAGGGGCATGTGGGGACGCGTGGCACGGGGGCTGACGTCGGTGGCCGACGGGCGCCTGCTCGACCCGTTCGTGGAGCAGCTCGGCCGGCCGTCCGGCGTGCTGGGCCACCTGGTCGGTGCGGTGCTGGTGGAGTCCAACACCGACCTGACCAGGGCGGTCGTCGACGGCCTGCGACTGCGTGACGGCGAGCGGGTGCTGGACATCGGGTGCGGACCCGGCCAGGGCATCACCGCCGCCTTCGACGCAGCCGACGTGATCGTGCATGCAGTCGACCCGTCCCCCGCCATGCTCCGCCGGGTGCGGCTGGCCAACCGACGCGCCCTGCGTCGCCTCCGTCTCCACCTCCACCCGGCAACGCTCGACGAGCTCGAGCTGGTCGTGCCCCTGCAGGCCGCCTGGGCGGTCAACGTCGTGTACTTCCTCGACGACCGGGTCGCGAGCCTGTCCCACCTGCACGAGCTGATGGCGCCGGGCGGACGGGTCGCGCTGGGCTACCGCGACGCGGACCACATCGTCGACGACGAGGTCGGACGTCGCTTCCGCGAGCTGCACCGACCGGCGACCGTCGCCGAGCTCGAGGCGGACCTGCGTGCCGCCGGGTTCACCGGCGTGCTGACCGTCGAGCACGACGAGGCACGGAGGATCACCATCGCCCGCCGTCCGGCCGAGGACCGGCCGGACCGGTCGGCCCGGACCGACCGCGAGGCCGCCCGACCCCCGGACCTGACGAGCCTGTGATCCTCCACGTCGCCGCGATCCGGGAGGAGGCCGCCGGCCTGCCCGCCCACTGCGAGGTGCTGGAGCTGGGCGTGGGCAAGGTGACCGCGGCGACCCGCCTGGCAACGCGGCTCGTGGCCGGTCCCCCGGTCGACCTGGTCGTCAACCTCGGGACGGCCGGTGGCCTCCACGGCCAGCCGATGGGCACCGTCGTCGAGGTGCGGCGCGTCGTGCAGCACGACCTCGACGTGGCCGGGATCTCGTCCCTGGTCGGGCGCCCGATGCCCGGTGGGCCACTCACGCTCGACCACGGGGACGCGACGCTGGCAACCGGCGACCGGTTCGTCACCGACCCGGCCGAGCGCTCCCGGATCGCCGCGACCGCCGACGTGGTCGACATGGAGGGCTACGCGGTCGTCGCGACGTGCCTCGCCCTGGGCGTCGACGTCCGGGTCCTCAAGTGCGTGTCGGACGGCGCCGACGACGACTCCGCCACCACCTGGAAGCAGGCCGTCGACCGGTGCGCCACCCGACTGGCCGAGGCCGCCACGGCCGCCGGGCTGGTCCAACCGCCGGCGTGACCAGCCCGGGGCCAGCGCCGACACCGACCCGCCAGCCGCGCCACCTCGACGTGGTGTTCGGGCTGACGGCGCTGGTGTCCTTCGGGACCTGGTTCTACGGCTTCGGGGTCCTCGTCGACGCCCTCGCGGACGACGGGATCGGCGAGGCGGTCAGCGGACCGACCTACGGGGCCATGTTGCTGCTCGGCGGCATCGGCAGCCTGCTCGCCGGCCGCGTCCTCGACCGACGCGGGGGCCGGCGGGTGTTCGCCCTCGGCGCCCCGGTGGTGGCGATCGGGACGCTCTTGACCGTCTGGGCCGGCAGCGCCGGCCGACCGTGGGCGTTTGCGGTCGCGGCCGCCCTGACCGGCGGCGTGGTCGGCGCACTCGGCTACTACTCCCTGCTGCACGCGACGATCGTCGCGCTGTACCCGCAGGACCGCACCCGCGCGGTGACCGTCAACACCCTTTGGGGCGCCTTCGCCAGCCCGGTGTTCCTGCCGGCGATGGGGCTGGTCGTCGAGCGCTGGTCGTGGCAGGCGGCCGTGCTGGCGGCCAACGTGGCGGTGGTGGTCGCCTTCGTGGTGGTCGCGCTGGTGCTGCCACCCGACGTCACGACGGCGGCGGCCCCCGAGCCGGAATCGCCGTCGGAGGTCGGGTCGTGGCGACGGCTCGTCCCCCTGCTGGTCGTGGCTGCCGGCGGGGGCGCCGCGACGGCGGTCCTGTTGCTCTACCAGGTGCCGGCGATGGTCGACGCCGGGCTGGCACTGGGCGTCGCCTCGGGGCTGGCCGGGGTCCGCGGCGCCGCCCAGGTCGCGGGGCGCCTGCCCCTGCCCGCCCTGGTGCGACGGGTCGGGACCGGTCCCACGATGGTCGGCTCGCTGGCCCTGGTCGCGGTCGCGGCCCTGCTGCTGACCGCGGCCGGCCAGCTGCCGATCGCGATCGCCTTCGTGGTCGTGGGTGGCCTGGCGGTCGGTGCACTCACGACGGTGGAGAACCTGTTCGTCCCCGACGTCCTGGCGACGACGACGATCGGTGCCGCCCTCGGGGCGATCTCGGTCGCACGTGGCATCGGTGGTGCGCTGGGCCCGACGCTGGCCGGGCTGGCCACGGCCCAGAGCGGGACCCGCGACCTCGCCCTGGTCGCCGTGGCCGTCGTGGCGGTGGCGACGGCGGTGGTCGTCGCCGCGATCACGCGCGGTCACCCGGCGACGCGGGCGGTCCGGCCCGACCACGGCTGATCAGGCGACGAGGACCTCGTCGAGCACCGGACGCGTCAGCGTCTCGACCTGGAGGTGTGCCGCCGACAGGTCGGTCCGCGTCCCGCTCTGGCGGCCGACGACCCGCAGGCTCGCGCCCACGGCCGCCGCGACGCCGGTGGCCGAGTCCTCGATCGCGACGGTCCGTGCCGCCGGCGTGCCCAGCAGCCGGCGGGCGCGCTCGTAGGGCTCGGGATGGGGCTTGTGGTTGGTGACCTCGGTGGCGCTGACGCTGACGGCGAAGCGCCCGGCCAGGTCGGGAACGGTCGCCAGGATCCGGTCGAGGTGGTGGCGTCCGGACGACGTGCAGACCGCGACCGGCACGCCCTCGTCCTGCAAGGCGTGCAGGACGTCGACCGTGTCCGGGAACGTCGCCAGGCCGGTCGCGAAGGCGTCGTCCCACAACGGCACGGCTTCGGCCCGGTAGGCCTGCTCGGTCACCCCGAACCGATCCTGCATCCACGGGCCGATGAACGACCAGGCGTGGCCCCGCAGCTCGTGCACGTCGTCGTCGGTCATCGCGTGCCCGAGCCGTTCCAGCGCGGTCCGGAACACCCGGTCCGAGACCGACTCGGTGTCCACCAGCGTGCCGTCGAGGTCGAAGATGACCCCGGCGAGCTCGGGGGCGACGGGTGGGGCAGCAGGCATGGCAGGCACTTCGACGACGGGCAGGACGGTCGTGGACGCACGGTCGGGGACGCACGGACCGCGAGGGTGCCGCCCGCAACCGACGCACGCGAACCGGCGGCGCGTGATCCGTTCATTCGGCGCCGTAGAAGAGCCGCTCGACGACCTGGCGGGCGTGGCGCATCGAGCGCAGGATGGCGTCGTCGAGTTCCTGGCGCCGGTTGCTGGTGTAGCCCAGGCTGGTCGCGATCTCGGCCAGGGTGGAGGGGTTGGCCGGCAGCACGTCGACGTTGCGCACCCCCATGAGGTAGAGCCGGTTGCGGACCCGCGACAGCAGGACGTAGGCCTCGCGCAGCCAGTCGGCGTCCGCGTGGTCGATGACCCCGACGTCCTGGAGGGAGTCCAGTCCGCCCATGGTCGCGGCGGTGCGCAGTGCCGGGTGTCCCCCGACGTGGCAGCGTTGCAGGTACTGCACGGTCCACTCGACGTCGACCAGGCCACCCGGACCCAGCTTGATGTGGCGCATCGGGTCGTCCCGCCTGCGGATCCGCTCCTTCTCCATGCGGGCCTTCATCGTCCGCATGGCCACGCGGTCCGAGGTCGCGAAGTCGTCCGGCCAGGCCCACGTCGCCGCGGCAGCCCGGAAGCGGTGCCCGAGGTCGTCGTCGCCCGCGACCAACCGGGTCCGCATCAACGCCTGGAACTCCCACGGCTCGGCCCAGCGCTCCCAGTACGCCCGGTAGGACGGCAGGGACCGCGACAGCGGCCCCTGGCGACCCTCGGGTCGCAGGTCGGCGTCGACCTCGAAGGCGGTGCCCTCGGCCGTGACGGCCCCGAGCGAGGTCATCAACCGCTCGGCGACCGCCAGCGCGGTCCTCCGGGCGGCGGACTCGTCGTCCCCCGTGGACTCGTGCACGAACACGACGTCGAGGTCGGACGGGTAGTGCAGCTCGCCGCCCGCCAGTCGACCCATCGCCACGACGGCCATGCGCACGTCGAGGTCGTCGACCACCACGCCACGCTCGGCGGCCTCGGCGTCCAGCGCGGCCTCCAGGCCCACACGCAGGAAGCCGTCCGCGATGGCGGTGAGCTCGCGGGACACCACCGTCACCGGCGGATGGGTGAGCAGGTCCCGCGCCACCGTCTGCAGGAGCACGCGACGCTTGAGCCGTCGCAGTGCCGACGAGGAGTCCTGCCACGCCCGTCGCCCGCGGGCCTGCTCCGCCACCTGGTCCGCGTCGACCTCCGATCCGACGAGCTCGTCGGGGTCCAGGTCCAGCACGGCACGCGGGTTGGCCGTGAGCAGGTCGGCGGCCACCGGCGAGGTGCCCAGCACGACTGCCAGCCCGGTCAGGGTCGGGGGGTGGTCCCGGAGCCGGCTGACGACGGTGTTCCCACGGTCGGCCTCGACCACGTCACGGAACCGCTTGAGCCCGTCGTCGGGGCGGGGCGTGTCGGCCAACTCGTGCAGAAAGGCCGGCAGGACGGCCCGCAGGACGGCTGCCTGCCGGTTGACCCCGGTCGTCAGGGCGGCGATGTCGCGCTGCACGCCAGCGCTGTCGCGGAACCCCAGGGCCTCGAACCGGGCCCGGGCCGCCGCCTCGCCCAGGGTGGTCGAGCGGCTCAGGTGGGCGTCGCTGGCCGACACCGCGGCATGCGCCTCGAGCAGGGGCCGGTAGAACAGCTTGGCGTGCAGGGCCCGGACCTGGGCCTGGGACGCCCGCAGGTCACGCAGGAAGCTGGCCGACGCCGAGCGAGGTCCGTCGGCGCGGTAGTCCAGCGCTCGGGCGAGGACCTCCAGCGACTCGTCGTCGGTGGGCAGCGTGTGGGTGCGTCGTTCGCGCGCGAGCTGCAACCGGTGCTCGACCCGGCGCAGCAGGCGGTAGGAGGCGGCGAAGCCCCGCGCGTCGTCGGTCGCGACGTAACCGCCCTCGGCCAGGGCGTCCAGCGCCGGCAGCGTGCCGGTCCGACGCAGGGATGGATCGGCCCGCCCGTGCACCAGCTGGAGCAGTTGGACCGCGAACTCGATGTCGCGCAGCCCGCCGGGGCCGAGCTTGACCTGGCGCTCACCGTCCCGCCGGACCTCGGGCTTGTTCTCCACCCGGCCCTTCATCCGGCGGATCTCCCCGACGACCGCCGGGTCGAGGTGCTCGGGGAACACGAACGGCACGGCCAGGTCGAGCAGCCGCTGGGCCAGGTCGATGTCCCCGGCGACGGGCCGGGCCTTGAGCAGCGCCTGGAACTCCCAGGTGCGTGCCCACCGCTCCCAGTACGCCGTGAACCCGCCCGGGGTCCGCGACAGGGCACCGGCACGTCCCTCGGGACGCAGGGTCGGGTCCACCTCGTAGGCACGCCCCATCGTCGTCGAGGCGTTGAGGATCGCCAGCAGGTCCTCGAGGACCTCGTGGGCCTCGGCGGCCGCGGCATGGTCGTCGCCGTCCGCCGCGACCGGCTCGTGCACGAACACCACGTCGACGTCCGAGACGTAGTTCAGCTCGCGCCCCCCGAGCTTGCCCATGCCGATGACGGCGATGCGGGCCGCCTTCGGCCCGTCGACGGCGTCGTGGACCGCGTCCAGGGTCCCGCTCAGGACGCCCTCGGCCAGCGCGGACAGCTCCACCCCGACCTCGTCGACGGTGGCGACCCCGGTCAGGTCACGCGCCGCGATGTCGGCCGTGCGACGCCGACGGACGGCCGCGACGGCCGCCGCCCGGTCCTCGGTGCGCCCCGCGAGTGCGGCCCGGACCTCGTCGGCCACCGCCGTGGCATCGACCGGGTCGAGGTCGGCGAGGGCCTCGAGCGGCTCGGGGTGGCGGGCGAGCAGGTCGCCCAGTGGGCGCGACGCCCCGGCGACCGCGGCCACGCGCCCCAGCCAGGACGACTCGGCCCGCACCTGCGCGAAGGCCTCCGGCTGGGCGGTGGCGAGGTCGGACAGCGTGCGCAGGGCCTGGGTCGGGTCGGCCACCCGCGCGACCGCGTCCACGAGGTCGGCGACGGCGGCGAGGTCGGAGGCGTCGGGGTCGAGCAGTCCGGCATCGACGAGCTCACGCCGTGCACGCTCCGGCTGCAACCCGGCCCGCGCGAGCGAGCTGTGTCGTCGACCGCTGGTGGCCACGTGGGATCCTCGTCGTCCGGCGTCCGGGTGCCACCCGGTCGGGCCGGACGCCGACTACAGGATCGACAGGTACCGGTCCAGCTCGAACTTGGTGACGTGGGAAGCGTAGGACCGCCAGTCCCGTCGCTTGTTGGCGAGGAAGAACTGGAACAGCCGCTCCCCCAGCACGTCGGCCACGAGCTCGGAGGTCTCCATGATGGCCAGCGCCTCGCCCAGGTCCTCCGGCAGGCTCTCGATCCCGGCCGCCATCCGCTCGCTGTGGGTCAGCTCGTAGATGTTGTCCTCGGTCTGGGCCGGCAGGTCGTAGCCCTTCTCGATCCCCTCCAGGCCGGCCGCCAGCAGCACCGAGAAGGTGAGGTAGGGGTTGCAGGCCGGGTCGGGCGCGCGGTACTCGATCCGCGCGGCCGTCCCCTTGCGAGGCTTGGACTGCGGGATGCGCACCAGTGCGGAGCGGTTGGCCTGGCCCCACGACACGTGGACGGGGGCCTCGTAGCCCGGGGTCAGCCGCTTGTAGGAGTTGACCCACTGGTTGGTGACGGCGGTGAACTCGCGAGCGTGGCGCAGCACGCCGGCGGTGAAGGCCCGGGCCGTCGGCGACATCTTGAGCTCGTCACCCGGGTCGAAGAAGGCATTGTCCTCGCCGTCGAACAGCGACAGGTGCAGGTGCATCGCCGAGCCCCACTCGTTCTGCAGGGGCTTGGGCATGAAGGTTGCGTAGATCCCCCGTTGGATCGCCACCTCCTTGACGATCAGCCGGAACGTCATGATGTTGTCGGCCATGGTCAGCGCGTCGGCGTAGCGCAGGTCGATCTCGTGCTGGCTCGGGCCGACCTCGTGGTGGGAGTACTCGACCGAGATGCCCATCTTCTCGAGCAGGTCGATCGTCTGGCGTCGGAAGTCCTGCTGGATGTCCAGCGGGGTCATGTCGAAGTACGACCCGTTGTCCAGTGGTGTGGTCGAGTTGGGACCCTCGAAGAGGTAGAACTCCATCTCGGGGTGGACGTAGAAGGTGAAGCCGAGCTCCGAGGCCCGCTGGAGCTGGCGCTTGAGCACCTGTCGGGGGTCGGCCGCGAAGGCCTCGCCGTCGGGCGTGAGCACGTCGCAGAACATCCGGGCGACGCCCTTGGACTCCGGTCGCCACGGCAGCACCTGGAAGGTCGAGGCGTCCGGGGAGGCGATCATGTCGGCTTCCTGCACGCGAGCGAAGCCCTCGATCGCCGAGCCGTCGAAGCCGATGCCCTCCTCGAAGGCGTTCTCGAGCTCGGCCGCCGTGATCGCCACCGACTTCAGGAACCCGAGGACGTCGGTGAACCACAGCCGGATGAACCGGATGTCACGTTCCTCGACCGTCCTGAGGACGTACTCCTGCTGCTTGTCCACACCGTGTCCTTGCGGGTCGGGCCGTTGTCCCAGCCTCGACAGCGTAGGAGACGGGCGACGTCGCCACGACACGCCGGCGGCCGAGGTCTGCGTGGCGGTCGGCGTGTCCATGGCGGTCCTCCTGCACGAGGTCATGGCCCGAAACAAGGTGTCGGGCACCCCCGGTACGGGAGTGCCCGACCCTCGTGGGAGGCGTTCAGGCGTTCAGCACCGAAGGATCCGACGCGCCGACCGATGCCGCGTCGGCTTCCTCCTTGCGATCGGCCAGCATCCGCGCGACGACGGGAATGTCGTCGGCGTAGCCCTCCACACCGTGCTCGTGCCAGTCCAGGCCTTCCAGCTCGATCTGGCTGGAGACGCGGAGGCCGAAGATCTTGTCGACGACGAAGAACAGGGCCGCGGTGACGATCCCCACGAAGCCGATGATGGCCACGACCCCGATCGCCTGGGTGCCCAGGGAGAAGCCGGCCTCGCGTCCGGCGGCGTAGAAGCCCACCGCGAGCGTGCCGATGATCCCGCAGGTCCCGTGGACCGAGATGGCGCCGACCGGGTCGTCGACCCGGACCCGCTCGAAGAACAGGGTCGACGCGACCACGACGACACCACAGATGGCACCGACGACGAAGGCGCCGACGCTGCCGGCCAGGTCCGGACCGGCGGTGATGCCGACGAGGCCCGCGAGCACGCCGTTGCCCGCCATGATCGGGTCGGGCTTGCCGCTGGTGATCCACACGGTCGCGAAGGCCAGGACGCCACCGGTGGCACCGGCGAGCACGGTCGTGAACAGGACGTGGCCGATGACCGCACCCTGGCCGTTGGCGGCCAGCGTCGAGCCACCGTTGAAGCCGAACCAGCCGAGCCACAGCACGAAGACACCGATCAGGCCCAGCGGCACGGAGTGCCCCGGGATCGGGTTCTTGGAACCGTCGGCGTTGTAGCGACCGATGCGCGGGCCGAGCATCGCGGCACCGACGAGGGCGGCCACGCCACCGGTCAGGTGCACGATGGACGAGCCGGCGAAGTCGTAGTAGCCCATCTCGGACAGCCAGCCGCCACCCCACTGCCAGTGCGACACGATGGGGTAGATGAAGCCGGTGATCGCCAGCGAGATCACCAGGTAGCCGACGAAGTTCATGCGCTCGGCGACGGCACCGGACACGATGGTCGCGGCAGTCGCGGCGAAGACGAGCTGGAAGATGAACTGGACACCGTCGCCGCCCAGCACGGAGGACTCTGCGCCGGGCTCGAAGAAGAATCCACTGGTGCCGAGCAGGCCACCCGACGTCGCGCCGTAGGCCAGCGCACCGCCGATCGCCCAGTAGGCCACCCCGCCGATCGCCATGTCGGCGAGGTTCTTGGCGCCGATGTTGGCCGAGTTCTTGGCGCGGGTGAAGCCGGTCTCGACCAGGGCGAAGCCGGCCTGCATGAAGAAGACCAGCGCGGCGGCGAGCCCGACCCAGACGACGTCGAGGTCGTAGGCCAGGGATTCGATGGTGGTGTCTTGGGCCATTGCCGGCCCCCCGAGTGCGAGCAGCAGCAGGACTCCCCCTGCCACCCCCAGGATCTTGCGCTTCATGAATGCTCCTTGGATCACGGTCGGTAGTGGTCGGACACGGCCCGGGCGTCCTTGCCCACTGCCGCTGCGAGTCGCATGGTGGTGGGAGGCCGTTTCGGCTTCGTCCCCTCGATGTTTCGATCATGTTGCGTTTCGCCCGAGCGGGCACCGTGCCGGGCACCGAGCGTTGGGCTGTCGTGATGCGGCGTCCCACGGCCTGCAGGCCTACCGTGACGGGTCCTTCCCCGGTCGTCCCTCGTCGAGGAGCACCATGACCCTGCGCATCGCCCTCGCCCAGCTGGCCACCCGGGTCGGCGACGTCGACCACAACCTCGCCCTGGTGCTGGACGCCTGGCACGATGCGGCCCGGGCCGGTGCGGACCTCGTCGTCTTCCCCGAGCTGGCCCTGCCCGGCTACCCGCCCGAGGACCTGCTGCTCAAGCCGGAGTTCCTCGAGGCGGTGGCGGCCGCCGAGCAGGACCTGGCACGCCGGGGACCCGCCGGCACGGTTGCCGTGGTCGGGACCGTCGGGCGGGTCGGCGTCGACGAGGAGATCGGCGATGGCGAGGCCGCCGACCCCGATGGCTGGGACGTCACCGTCTCGGCCAACCGGCTGCGCAACCGGGCCCTGGTCGTGGCGGACGGCCGCCAGGTCGCGACCTACGACAAGTGGCGGCTGCCCAACTACGGCGTGTTCGACGAGGCGCGCTACTTCGTGCCCGACGACGATGCGCTGGTGGTGACCGTGGCCGGCGTCCCCGTGGGCATCACCGTCTGCGAGGACATGTGGAGCGACCGTGGGCCGGTCGAGCAGGCCGTCGCCCGTGGCGCAACGGTGGTCCTGTCACTCAACGCCTCCCCGTGGCATCGCGACAAGCGCGCCGGACGCGAACGGTGGGTGACCCACCACGCCGCGACCCGCGACGTCCACTTCGCCTGGGTCAACTGCGTCGGCGGCCAGGACGACGTCGTGTTCGACGGGGACTCGATGGTCGCCGGCCCCGACGGCACGATCCTCGCCCGGGGTGCGGAATTCGCCCCCGAGCTGGTGGTCGTGGACCTGGACGCCCGGACCGACGAGGTGCCGTCGGTGGCGCTGGGCGGCCACGACCGGACCCGTCCCCCGCTGCCGGAGCCGGTGGACGCGCCCCGACTCGACCCGGTCGAGGCCGTCTGGCGTGCCCTGGTCCTGGCGACCGGCGACTACTGCCGTCGCAACGGGTTCACCGAGGTGATCGTCTCGCTGTCCGGGGGGATCGACTCGGCCGTGACGGCGGCCGTCGCGGCCGACGCGCTCGGGGGCGAGCACGTCGTCGGCCTCCTCCAGCCGTCGCCCTACTCGTCGGGCCATTCGGTCGACGACGCCCGGGCCCTGGCCGACCTGATGGGTCTGCGCACGCACCTGGTGGACATCGAGCCGGGCATGGAGGCGCTCGACACGATGCTGGCCGCGTCCCTCGCGGCCGAGGCGACCGGGGTCCGCGCCGGCGACGACCAGGTCAGCGTCACCGAGGAGAACATCCAGTCGCGCCTGCGCGGCGTCGTGACGATGGCACTGTCCAACGCCACCGGCGCGCTGGTGCTCACCACCGGCAACAAGTCCGAGTACGCCGTCGGCTACGCCACCCTCTACGGGGACATGGCGGGCGGGTTCGCACCGCTCAAGGACGTCCCCAAGACCCTGGTCTTCGAGCTGGCCAGCTGGCGCAACACGCTCGGCCCCGCCATCCCCGACAACACCATCACCAAGCCGCCGTCCGCCGAACTGCGTCCGGGCCAGCTCGACCAGGACTCATTGCCGCCCTACGAGGTGCTCGACGACATCATCGAGGGCTACGTCGAGCAGGACCTGGGCATCGCCGACATCGCGGCGCGTGGCCACGACGAACGGGTCGTGCGCGACGTCGTGCGGATGGTCGACCGGTCCGAGTACAAGCGCCGCCAGGCCGCCCCCGGACCCAAGGTCACCGCCCGAGCCTTCGGCAAGGAGAGGCGTGTCCCCATCACCCACGGCTGGCGGGGATAGGGCGACGGTGGCTACATGGAGGACGGGACCGAGTAGCGGTCGCGGAAGGTCTCGGTGTCCATCGTGTCGAGGTCGCCCGTCAGCTGCTCGAGGAACTCGGCGGCCTGGTCGGCGTCGGTGAAGGTCTGGGCCCAGATGATGGCACCGGTCGACGACAGGACGAGCTGCACGTCGTGCATGACGGCGCCCTCGTAGCCCCCGCGCTGCTGGGTGTGGACGCGGAAGTCGCGGCGGGCGGGCCGAAGCTCGTCGGACACGGTGGGACGTCCATTCGGGGAGGGTGGAGAGCGCCGACACGATACCGCCCGGACCCGGTCGGGTCGGGTCAGGCGCGTGGCTTGCGGCCGGCGCGGGTGTCGCCCTCGGCCCGATGGGCGTGCAGCGCCTCGGGATCACGCTCGATGCCGTCGATCAGCAGCCCGGCCTGGATCTTGTAGTACCGGTTGATCCACAGGATCACCGGGGTCACGTTCTCGATGTACTCGGAGTTGCGCAGCGGGCCGCAGTGGACCCCCCACATCCCCTCGATGCGTGAGGCCAGGTGGGCGACGCGATGGGTGGCCTCCGCGTCGTCGCCACAGATGAGCACGTGCGTGTCGATCGCCTCGTCGACGCGCAGGAGCCGCCTGCTGGAGACGTCGTGGAACGCCGACACGACCCGGGCGTCGGGCACCAGGTCCTGGCACTGCTCGGCGGCGGAGCCCTCGGGGACCGGGACCGCCCGGGGGCCCAGGTCGTCGAAGACCATCGGGTTGACCACGTTGCACACGATCTTGTCGCCGATCGCGTCGGCCAGCGGGGGCAGCGTGTCGGCCTGGGCGGTGTGGGGCAGAGCGACCACGACGATCTCGGCGGCGTCCGCGACGTCGGCATTGGTCCCGGGATGCAGGTCGTGGCCAGGACCGATCCGCTCGACCACGTCCGCGACGGCTGCGTCGGCCTTGTCCCGCGTGCGTGACCCGACGTGGACGGTGTGGCCCGCCATCGCCCAGCGGGCCGCGAGGCCACGCCCCTGGGGCCCGGTCCCCCCGATGATCCCGAGCACCTCGCGGACGTCCTCACTGGTCACGTCGGACTCCTCGGGGTCGGGTGGATGCGGCTAGGCCGGGTCGTCGAGGCCGAGCGCGGCCAGGCGCCGGTGGTGGCTGGCCATGACGTCGATCGCGAGGCGGCGCGTGCCCTCGTCGCCGCCGTCGTCCAGCAGGACCTCCAGCGCATCGGTGTCGAGCACGGCCCGCTGGTAGCCGGCCAACGCCCTGCCGACCAGCTCGGCCACCCGTGACCGGACCCGGTCGCGGTCGGCGTCGTCGTGGACCGACGCGGCCAGCTGGCCCAGGGCGAAGTCGGCGACGCCGTCGTCACCGGCTGCCAGCTCCAGCGCGAGCTCGCGGGTCGGGCTGGGCAGCCGGGGGGCGAGCCGGGCGGTGAAGTCCTGCGCGATCGGCCACGAGAAGGCCAGCACGATGCAGGCGTGCTCCCAGTCGTCCCCACCCCCGGCGAAGAAGTCGTCGAAGGCACCACGCTGGCGCTCGACGACGGCGGTGGGCAGGTCCGTGAGGGTGTCGAGGTGGGCACGCCACGCACGCCACAGGTCCCAGGACCGGCCGGTCAGCTCGGCGAGCTGCTCGGAGGTGGCGACGTCGGGTGCGGCGGGGACGCTGGCGGCGGCGGCCGACCAGGCCCGGAGCTGTCCGTAGGCGACGGCGCCGACGAGCTGCACCAGCGCGAGATCGGTCCGTGGGTCCGGCCCGGCGTCGGTCATCAGCTCGACTGTCGCCGGGGACGCCACCCCAGGCGCTCGGAGATCTCGCGGGCCGTCTGGAGGACCCGCAGCGCGACCGCCTCCGGCTCGGGCAGGCGTGCGGTCGGGGCGACGATGCCGACCGCGGCGACGGCCTGGCGACCGTGGTTGAACACCGGCGCGGCGACCCCGGACGCCCCGGCCTCGAGCTCGTCACGGGTGTAGGCGACCCCCCGCTGGCGAACGGCCTGCAGGTCCTTGTCGCCAGATCCCTCCGGCAGGAACGCCAGCAGTGCCCGGCCGTGCGCGGAGACCCCGAGCGGATGACGGAATCCGACGCGGTAGTTGACCGACACGACGCGCTCGGCGGGCTCCTCGACGTCGACGACCACGAGGTCGTCGCGGTCGCGCACGGCGAGGCAGGCGGTCTCGCCGGTCTCCTCGGCCAGCGTGCGGAGCACGGGGCCGGCCAGGCGGCGGACCTCCAGGCCCTGGGCGGCACGGACACCCAGTTCGAGGACGGCGAGTCCCAGCCGGTACTTGCGGGTCTGGGGGTCGCGGGTGACGTAGCCCTCCTCGGTGAAGGTCTCGAGGAGTCGGTAGAGCACGGCACGGTCGAGCCCGGTCGTGTCGGCCAGTCCAGAGACGGTGTCACCGTCCTCGGTCTCGCCCAGTGCCCCCAGCAGCGCGAGGCCACGGCCCAGCGTCCGTGAGCCGGTCGAACGACGGGATCCCCCGGATGTTGCCACGAACACTCCTTCGTCGGTCATCACCGCGCGAGCGATGCCAGCACCACCGGTCACGACCTTGCCCCGCCAGAGTATGACCGAGCGCACCCCGCACGGTCAAGCCGTGCCTGCGGACACCTCGCGATGGCACGACGTGATGTGGGCAGCCCATCCAACCACGTGCACGACCGGGCTGCAGCGGGGCTGGTGGGCGCAGGTGACCTGCGCCGTGGCGCCGCAGGGCCAACGGGCCGGATCCGGTCCCCTCGCTACGATTTGCCTCCCGCTGCACACCGATCGCAATCGAGGCCAGCCGTGCCAGACGTCGACCCTGTCGTGTCCACCATCCTCACGCCTCCCCACCTCGCCACGCGGGGGGACGACGAGGACGACGACCGACCCGACGAGCGCAATTTGCCGTTCACGCTGTCCGGGAAGGCCCAGGCGTTCAACAAGCTGTTCGACCGCCGGATCCTGTTCCTCAACGGGCCCCTCGAGCAGGAGACGTCGGACTCGCTGGTGGCCCAGCTGCTCGCGCTGGACTCCGAGAGCGACGAGGACATCACCCTCTACATCAACTCCCCCGGCGGTGTCATCACGGGGATGTTCGCGATCTACGACACCATGCACTTGCTGCGCTCGAAGGTGAACACCCGGTGCATCGGGCTGGCCGCCTCGGCTGGTGCGTTCCTGTTGGCGACGCCGTCGGGAAACCGCCAGGCGACCGCCAACGCGCGCATCATGATCCACCAGCCGCTGGGTGGTGCCCGCGGCAGCGCCAAGGACATCGAGATCCAGGCACGCAACATCCTGTGGATGCGCGAGCGCCTCAACGAGATGCTCGCCGAGGCCACCGGCAAGTCGGTCGAGCAGGTCGCCGAGGACACCGACCGCGACAACTGGATGACCGCGGCCGAGGCCATGGAGTACGGCCTGATCGACGAGATCGTCAGCAGCCACCAGGGTGCGGCCAGCTCGTAGCCATCGCAGCAGCACGCCCACACGAAACGCCCGCCCCGGGAACGGGGCGGGCGTTCGTCGTACGGGATCAGATCTTGTCGAGGACCTCGTCGGGGAGCTCGTCGTCGGGGACGTAGAGGTAGTACTCCTCGTCGTCCTCCTCCCAGTCCATCTCCACGACGTCCTTGGTGACGGCGGCCTTGCAGAACTGCAGGAAGCCGCCGTAGCCGAAGTCCTTCTCGGAGAAGTTCTCCTGGCGCTTGCGCAGCTGGTCCTTGAGCCCCGACAGCGGTGGGTCGCCGCCCAGCTCGGCCATCAGCTCGATCACGGTGGAGCGCAGCAGGTCGAAGGCCTCCTGCTCGGACGAGCCCTTGGCGCCCCCCGACTCCGGGAAGTCGACCTCCGGGTCACCGGGGGCGGACCCCTCCGTCAGCTTGACGGTGTCGTTGGACTCGAGGTGGCGCAGCAGCTCCTGGAAGCCACGGAAGCCGTAGTCGCCCTCGGCGAAGGTCGGGTCCTTGCGCAACAGGGCGCGCTTGAGGTTGGAGGCCTGCACGGCACCGGCCGCGGTGGACTGCATGCCCGACAGGGTGCGGGTGATGACCCGCTCGAGCTCGCGCAGGTCCTGCTTGCCGGACGACTTCTTCTTGCTCTCGCCTCCGGAGGACTTGCCCGAGGTCTTCTTCTTGGACTTCGAGCGCGACGACTTCTTGGACGACGACGAGCGCTGCGGCGCACCGTCGAGCCGGTCGTAGAAGATGAACTCGTCGCACGACGGCGGGAGCATGCCCGACGTCGAGCCCTTCATGCCGACCCCGATGACCCGCTTGTTGAGCTCGCGCAACTTGCTCACCAGCGGGGTGAAGTCGGAGTCACCGGAGACGATGACGAAGGTCGAGACGAAGTCCCGGGTCAGGGCGAGCTCCATGGCGTCGACCGCCATCTGGATGTCGGCCGCGTTCTTGCGGACCGAGTCGGAGCGTTGTGGGATCTCGATCAGCTCGATGTTGCCGTCGACGAGGCCACGGCGGTCTTCTCGGAAGAGGTTCCAGTCTGCATAGGCCCGCCGGGTGATGAGCCGGCCGCGTTCGGCCAGCGCCTCCAGCAGCGGGGAGACATCGAAGCGAAGTCCGATGTCGCGGGCGCCGATTGCCACGTTCTCGTGGTCGATGAACAGGGCAAGGCGTTCTTCGGTCTGGTCTTGTGTAGTCATGCCCTCCACGATAGCGCGGAGCCGCGCCCGGTCCCTGCGCCGGAAGGTGGCCATCCGGCGTCGATCGTCCACCTGGGGACGGAATTCCGGGTGCTCGGACTCCCCGTGGGGTCAGATGCCGGCCTGGTCGGCTCGCATGGCCGCCGCGTCGAGCAGGGCCTCCACCAGGTGCTCGAAGTGGGTGATGGTGTCCTGGTCGGGCGGGCCGTAGGCGCCAGCCTTGCTGCGGGCGAGCACGCCCTCGAGGATCACGGCGAGTTTCCAGCACCCGAACACCACGTAGGTGGGCAGGTCCGACAGGTCGAGGTCGGACCGCGTCGCGTAGCGGGCGACGACCTCGTCGACGTCGGGCATGCCGGGCACGGCCGCGGCCGCCGGGATCATCGGGAGCCCCTCGCCCGAACCGAAGGGGTCCCAGTAGACGACCAGCAGGCCGAGGTCGGCCAGGGGATCACCCAGGGTGCACAGCTCCCAGTCCAGCACGGCGGCGATCGACCCGTCGTCGTCCAGCAACACGTTGTCGAGCCGGTAGTCGCCATGGACGATCCGGTCGGCCTGCTGGGTCGGCACGGCGGCGACCAGCCGTTCGTGCAGGGCCGGGATGGCGGGCACCTCGCGCGACGCACCCCGGTCGTACTGGCCACGCCACCGGCGCAGTTGCCGGGCGAGGTAGTCCGCGCGTGGTCCGAGGTCGCCGAGCCCGACCCGGTCGGGGTCGACGTCGTGCAGCGCGACGAGCACGTCGACCAGCTCGTGGCCGGCCCGGCGGCGGGCCCGGTCGTCCAGGACGTCGGCGTCGGCCGGGTCGCGCACCACGTGGCCGTCCACGAAGTCCATCACGTAGAACGGCGCGTCCAGCACCCCCGGCTCGGGCTCGTGGCCCACCAGCGGCGGCACCGGCACCGGACTGCCGGCCAGCGCCGCCATCACCCGGTGCTCGCGACCGACGTCGTGGGCCGAGCGCAACACCGAGTTCAGGGGCGGTCGACGCAGGACCCATCGGCACCCGTCGCGGTCGGTGACCCGGTAGGTCAGGTTGGACCGGCCACCCGTGATCGTGGTGACGTCGAGGTCACCGTGGACCGCGACCCGGGTCGACAGCCATGCCGCGACGGCGTCGAGGTCGACGCCGTCGGGAACCGCGGACGAACCGGTGGACACGGTCGACTGCCTGTCGGCTGGGGGCCGCTGGGCCCGATCACCCTAGGCGGGGTCAGGCGGACACGCCCACGGTCGGCTCCCGCTCGGTGACCAGGCTCGAACCGACGCGGTCGTGGTGTCGCGCCCACACCGCGAGCATCGCCGGGAGCACGATGATGGACGACAGCAACGCCAGGCCGATGGTCAGGGCCAGCACGATGCCGAACTGCCGGAACGGCGAGATCGACGAGAACACCAGGACCCCGAACCCGGCCATCGTCGTGACGGCCGAGCCGACCAGCGCGCCGCCGGTGTTGCGCAGCGTGTCGACCATGGCCGACTCGAGGTCGGCATGGGCGTGGAGGTCGGCCAGGAACCGGTTCACGACGTGGATGCCGTAGGGCACGCCGATCCCGATCGCCAACGCCGAGACCATCGCGGTCATGACGTTGAACGGGATCCCGAACGCCGCCATCAGCCCGAACACCCAGGCCACGACGACGGCCACGGCCGCGATCGCGAGCACGCCCAGCATCGGGCGTCGCTCCCGCACCCAGAACGCCAGGGCGAGGATGGCCATCGACGCCACGAGGGTCAGCACCAGGCTGATCAACTGGCTGGACTGCAGTTCCGACAGCACGAGGTCCACCAGCAGGCCCTCCGAGGCCAGGGACACGTCGAGCCCGGCGGCCTCCAGGACCTCGGCGTCCTGCTCCAGGTCGACCCGAAGCCCGTCGACCGACTCGCCGGCCGAGGTCGGCACCGACACGAGGGCCGCGTCGTAGCCACCCTGGTCGTCGCTGGACAGCACCGAGCCGACCGACGGGTCCAGTGCTGCCAGGCCGTCGTAGAGCGCCACGACGTCGGTGTCGGGCGACACGCCCTGGTCGGTCCCCAGTCCACTGGACTGCAGTGCCGTGGCGAAGGTCAACGCCTGCTGCGGGTCGACCCCCTCCGGCAGGGCGTCGGCACCACCTCCGGCCATCGCGGACTCCATCATCTGCTGGGCCGCGAGCAGTCGGGTGGCCACCGAGTCCACGACCACGTCCTCGCGGACGTCCGGGTCGTCGGACAGTTCGGCGTCGAAGTCCACCAGCGCCTGCAGCGCCTCGGGCGTCGCGACGTCGCCGGTCACCAGCACCTGGGTGGTCTCGGTGATGTCGCCCTGGAACGCCTCCTGGGTCCGCTCGATCGAGGCCAGCGCCTCGGAGTCGGACGGGAAGAACTCGGTCTGGCTGAACTCGGTCGACAGCTGGGTGGCACCCAGCCCACCGATGACGACCAGCACGCCGGTGATCGCGAGCACGATCCACGGACGGTGCACGGCAGTCGGCGCCGCGCCGGCGGCGAGGCGACCCAGCAGGCCGGGCTCGGTCGAGTGGCTGCGCTCCGGCTTGAGCGTGCCCTTCGCGGCCCGGCGGCGGTCCGCGAGCAGCCGGACGGCGGGGACGAAGGTGACCATGATGATGAAGGCCGACAGGACGCCGACGGCCGCGAACACGCCGAAGTCCTGCAGCGGCGGCAGCGGGTTCGACAGGTTGGTGAGGAAGCCGACGATCGTCGTCACGGTGGCCAGTGCCAGCGCCACGCCCACGGCACCGATCGCGGACACGGCAGCGTCCGCCGGGTCCAGGCCACCGGCGCGGTCCTCCCGGTAGCGCATGGTCAGGTGGATGCCGTAGTCCACGCCCAGCCCCACCAGCAGGATCGGGATCGCCAGGGTCAGCTCGCTCTGGCCCCCGGTCAGGCCCAGCCCACCCGGGCCGAGCAGGGCGGCGATGCCCTGCATCCACACGATGGTGAAGCCCAGGCCCAGCAGCGACGCGATGACGTCGAGCGGACGCCGGTAGATGGCCACGAGGATCACGATGATCAGCAGGACCGCGAGCCCCAGGAGGCTGGAGAGCTGGCTGGTGATGGCGTCACTGACCTCCGACGACAGGGCGGCGATGTCGAACGGTGCGACCTCGAAGCCGTCCAGGTCCTGGGCGAGGTCGTTGATCGCGAGCTGTGCGGGGGCGTCGCCCGCCTGGTTCACGGCGTCGGGCTGCAACTGGACGATCACGACACCCGCGGTGGCCGACGTCTCGGTCGTGTCGCCACCGAGCGTGGCGGACAGCAGTCCGCGCTGTGCCTCGGGCAGCGCCTCGAGGGCCTGGACGTACAGCTGGTCGACCTGCTCGTCGGTCAGCGTCGCCGGATCGATCCCCTGCTGCTGCAGCGCGCCCAGCACCGGGTCGGCCCAGGTGATCACCGGGGACTGGCCCTCCGGGACCTCGGCGAGCGACTCGGCGATGGTGGGGTCGCCGGTGATCTGCTCACGGAGCTGCACCGCCGCGCCCACGCCGGCTGCCGACAGCATGTCGCCCCCCTCGGGGGCGTAGACGCTGATCTGCACGGCCTCGCCACCACCGGACGAGAACTCCTCGGCGATCTGGTCCTGGGTCGCGGAGATCTCGTTGTCGGGCAGGAAGTTCTGGAAGCCCTGGTCCTGCTCGCCCAGCGTGGAGGCGGCGCCGAACGCGACCGACAGCAGCACGATCGTGACGACGATGGCGACGGGGGCACGCCGAACGAGACGTTGGGCGAGGGAGATGATGGCTTGCACGGCAGGTCCCGGGATCGTGGGGGTTGAAGTAATTGCGCATCGAAACTATCATCACGTGCACACACCTGCCAACCCCGGCCGGTGCCCGCCCCTGATCCGTCCCGAATCCCCCACAGGATGCCACATGACCGACGCGGCCATCGACGCGTCCGCCACCACCCTGCAGCGGCTGGGGGGCGTGATCACGACGCTGCGCAGCCAGATGACCCACGGAGCCCGACGACTCGAGGAGGCCGTGGGCCTCCCGGCCGCCCAGGTCGCGGCACTGCGGGCGGTCGACGACGGCGCGGGCTCGGTCAACGGGGTGGCGGAACGGCTCCTGACCCATGCCTCCAGCGCGTCACGGACCATCGACGCACTCGTGCGCGCCCACCTGGTCGATCGCACCACCGACCCGGACGATCGTCGGTCGGTCGTCCTGGAGGTCACCGCCGCCGGTCACGAACGCCTGGCCGAGCTCGACCGTCATCGCGACCGGCTGCTGACCCGGGCGATGGAGGGACTCTCCCCGGAGGAACGCCTCGTCTTCGTGGACCTGCTGGAACGCTTCGTCGACGGCCTCTCGGAAACCTGACGTGACGTCAGGTCACGTGCCAGACGTTGCCGGAGGTGAGCAGGTCCTCGAGCCGGCCCCGGCCACGCTCGGCCACGGCCGCCTCGACCTGGTCGTTGAGCAGGTCGTCGTAGACCGGCTGCTCCACCGCACGGAAGATCCCCAGCGGCGTCGGGCCGGTCGGGTTGTGCGACAGGCGCGACAGCGCGAAGGCCGTGGTCGGCTCGGTCCGGGTCGGGTCGTGCACGACGATCCGGTCACCGGCCTCGGCGGTCGGCACGATCATCATGGAGCCGTCGTCGTCGGCCACGACGGCCTTCTCGCCCTCCGGACCGAACACGATCGGCTCGCCGATCCGCAGGGGAATCTGGTTGATGACCTTGGTCTCGCGGTCGGTGACCGCGTGGGCGAAGTCGTCGTTGAACACGACACAGTTCTGGTAGATCTCGACCAGCGCGGCACCACGATGGGCGTTGGCGGCAGTCAGGATCTCGGTGAGGTGGTTGCGGTCGGTGTCGATGGTGCGCGCCACGAACGTGGCCTCGGCCCCCAGTGCCAGCGACACCGGGTTGAGCGGCCGGTCGATCGAGCCCATCGGCGTGGACTTGTGCACGGCCCCGAGCGGCGACGTCGGTGAGTACTGGCCCTTGGTGAGACCGTAGATCTCGTTGTTGAACAGCAGGATCGTGATGTCGACGTTGCGCCGCAGGGCATGGATCAGGTGGTTGCCGCCGATCGACAGCGCGTCGCCGTCACCGGTGATGACCCACACGTCCAGTTCGGGGCGGGCCGAGGCCACGCCGGTGGCGATCGCCGGGGCGCGGCCGTGGATGGAGTGGATCCCGTAGGTGTCCATGTAGTACGGGAACCGGCTGGAACAGCCGATGCCCGACACGAACACGGTCTCGGAGGGGTCACGACCGAGGTCGGCGAGCAGCTTCTGCACCGTGGCGAGGATCGCGTAGTCCCCGCAGCCCGGGCACCAGCGCACCTCCTGGTCGGACGTGAAGTCCTTCTTGCTGAACTGCGGCAGCTCGTCGTGGGTCGCCTGGTCGACGGTGGTGTCGGTGCTCATGCCGGGACCTCCCGGGGCTGGTCGGTCGGGGTCGACTGGGTGTCTTCACGGTCGCCACCGGCAAGTGCCACGATCCGGTCGGCGACCTCCGCGGCCCGCAGGGGCTGGCCGGTGACGCGGTTGTGGCCGACGGCGTCGACCAGGTAGCGGGCACGCAACAGCATGCGCAACTGGCCCATGTTGTTCTCGGGGACCAGGACGTGCTCGTAGCGACCGAGGACGTCGCCGAGGTCGTGGGGCAGCGGGCTGAGGTGGCGCAGGTGCACCCGGGCGGCCCGGACCCCACGCTCTCGGGCCTGGTTGACCCCGCCGCGGATCGGGCCGTAGGTCGAGCCCCACCCGACGACCAGCACCGTGGCGTCCTCGTCGGGGTCGTCCACCTCGAGCGGCGGAAGGGTCGCCGCGATCGCCTCGACCTTGTCGTGGCGCAGGTCGGTCATCGCCTGGTGGTTGTCGGGGTCGTAGGAGATGTTGCCGGTGGTCGCGTCCTTCTCGAGCCCTCCGATCCGGTGCGCCAGCCCGGGCGTGCCGGGCAGGGCCCACGGCCGGGCGAGCGTCGAGGGGTCACGCAGCAGCGGTGCGAAGCCGTCCGGCGTGTTCGCCTCGGTGGTCAGGTCGGGGTCGATCGGCGGGAGGTCGTCGACGTCGGGCAGCAGCCACGGCTCGGAGGACGTCGCCAGGAACCCGTCGGACAGCAGCACCACCGGGGTGCGATGGGTCAGGGCGATCCGGGCCGCCTCGAACGCGGCGTAGAAGGCGTCCGAGGGGGACTGGACGGCCACGACCGGCAGCGGGGCCTCGCCGTTGCGCCCGAACATCGCCTGGAGGAGGTCGGACTGCTCGGTCTTGGTGGGCAGCCCGGTGGACGGCCCGCCCCGCTGGACGTTGATCAGCACCAGGGGGAGCTCGACGGCCAGGGCCAGGCCCAGGGCCTCGGACTTGAGCGCCACGCCGGGTCCCGACGTGCCGGTGACGGCCAGGTGACCGCCGAACGAGGCACCGATGGCCGCCCCGATCGCGGCGATCTCGTCCTCGGCCTGGAAGGTGCGCACCCCGAAGTGCTTGAGCCGTGACAGCTCGTGCAGGATGTCGGACGCCGGCGTGATCGGGTAGGAGCCGTAGAAGATGTCCAGCCCCGACTGCACGCTGGCCGCGACCAGCCCGTAGGCCAGCGCCTGGTTGCCGGTGATGTTGCGGTAGCGGCCGGCCGGCAGGGGCGCGGCCGGGACTTCGTAGGTGTAGACGAAGGCCTCGGTCGTCTCGCCGTAGGCGTGTCCTGCATGCAGCACGCGGACGTTGGCGTCGGCCACGGCCGGCTTCGTGGCGAACTTGACACCCAGCCACTCGACGGTCGGCTCGATGGGCCGGGAGAACATCCACGAGACCAGACCGAGCGCGAACATGTTCTTGCAGCGCTCGGCCTCCTTCTTGTTCAGGAGCCCTTCCTCGACGTCGTCGGCGAGGGCTCGCAGGGTGAGGTCGGTGATGGGGACCTCGTGGACGGCGAAGTCCTCGAGGTCGTCACCCTCCAGCGGGTTGGCCTCGTAGCCCGCCTTGGACAGGTTGCGCCGGGAGAAGGCATCGGTGTTGACGATCAGGGTCCCGCCGGGCTTGAGCGCGCCGAGGTGCTTGGCGAGCGCAGCGGGGTTCATCGCCACAAGGACGTCGGGGGCGTCCCCGGGCGTGTGGATGTCCTCGTCGGAGAAGTGGACCTGGAAGCTGGAGACCCCCGCGAGCGTCCCGGCCGGCGCACGGATCTCGGCGGGGAAGTCCGGCAGGGTGGCCAGGTCGTTGCCGACGGCGGCGGACTCGGAGGTGAACCGGTCCCCGGTCAGCTGCATGCCGTCGCCGGAGTCACCGGCGAAGCGGATGACCGCCCCGTGGAGCTTGACCACCGAGGTGGGCCGGGTCCCACCGGCGCCGTTGGTGCTGCCGGGCGCGTCGTGACGCGCGTCTGGGCCGGGTTCCTGCATCGAGGGGAACTCCTGTGTGTCCAGCGGGCTTTCGCGCGGTCACGGTACTGACGGCACCACCGAGTTGCAGTGATTCCGGGCCCCCCGCGCACGGGATCGGCGGCCTGCCCCTGCGGAACTCCATCCGTCGTCGGGCAACAGCACCCGACCAACATCGACCCCACTGGCAATCATCCTCCTCACGGGCCTACACAGGATGTCCGAAGGGACACTGGCCAGCCATCGAGGGACTCCATCCCCACCCTGTAGCGTCGTTCGACATGGCTGTGTCCACTCCCCCGTCCCCACGCCCGGCGTCTCCGTCGGCCTGCGCAGGCCCCCGCGTGCCGCGTCGTCCGATCACGCTGGTCGTCGTCGCGGCGATGGCGCTGGTCGTGATGCCATCCCTGGCAGGTGCGCAGACCCTCGAGGACGAGCTCGACCGTGCACAGGACGAGCTCGCCTCGACGCGGGGCGAGATCGACGCGACCACCGCGGCGCTGTCCGACGTCCGGGACCGCATCGTGCAGATCGACGACGACCTCGCGGACGCCCAGGACCACCTCGCCCTGATCGAGGCCGAGCTCGACACGCTCGAGGTCGAGACCGCCGGGCTGGCCGAGGACATGTTCGCCCTGCAGGACCAGGCCGAGGCGTCGCGCCACCGGATCACGTCACGGGCACGGACGCTCTACATGCATGGCCAGACCGCGCCGATGCTGGCCATGTTCGAGGCCACCACCGCCGACGCCGCGGCCGACAAGGCGGCCAACGTCGCACGGGTCGCCGACAACGACCGCGCCGAGGCCGAGGCGGCGGAGGCCGACGAGCAGGCGCTCGAGGTCGTGCTGGACGAGCTCGCCCGCAAGAAGGGACTGATGGGGGTCCGCAGCCAGGAGGCGGCCGACGTTCGTGACGCCATCGAGGCCGACCTCGACGAGGCCCGCCGCCTGCGCGACGGGCTCGCGGCCCGGACCGACGAGCTGTCGGGCGACGCCGGGTCGCTGCAGGGCGAGATCGCCACGATCGTCCAGCGGATCGAGGACCGCGAGTCGGAGCGTCTCCAGCGCGAGCTGGCCGAGCAGCAGCGCCGGGAGGAGGCGGCCGCGCGTGCCGCTGCCGAGGCGGCGGCCGAGGAGGAGGCAGCGGCCGAAGAGGCGGAGGCAGTGGCGGCCGCAGCAGCCGAGGTGACCGAGGCACCCGCCCCGGAACCCGAACCGGAGCCGGAACCCGAAACGGAGCCCGAACCCGAACCAGAACCCGAACCCGAGCCGGAACCCGAACCAGACCCGGATCCCGAGCCGGCCCCCAAGCCCAAGCCCAAGCCGAAGCCCGAGCCCGAGCCGGAACCCGAGCCCGAACCAGACCCGGTGGACACGGGTGGCATCCCGATGTCGACCTGGGACGCCCTCGCCGAGTGCGAGTCCAACGGGCAGTGGGACCTCAACATCGGGCTGTACGACGGCGGACTGCAGTTCCACCCCACGACGTGGAACAGGTGGAAGAAGTCCTCCTACCCGGCGTACGCGTGGCAGGCGAGCAAGGCGCAGCAGATCGAGGCCGCCTCACGACTCCAGGCGGACCAGGGCTGGGCGCCCTGGCCGTTCTGCACCCGGCATCTCGGGTTGCGGTAGGTGGACGTCGGCGGCTGCGGGCGACGAGGCACACGAGTGAACTCCTCCATCACGAGAGTTCAACCTTGTCCGAAAGGACACTGGCCGCAATTTGGCCACGTGCGCCACAACCGCTAGCGTCGTCGACCATGACCAAGACGTCCTCCTCCCCGTCGCCCGACGGCTCGCCGCCCGCTCGACGGGCCGAGTCACCTCGTCGTCGGCGTCCGTCCCACCACCGCTCGGCGCTCGCGCGACCCCTCGTCGCGACCTTCCTGGGCCTGGCGCTGCTCGTCACGCCCTCCCTGGCCGGCGCGCAGACGTTGGAGGACGAGCTCGACACGACCCGCTCCCGGCTCGAGTCGACCCGGGGCGAGATCGACGCGACCACCGCGGCGCTGAGCGAGGTCCGTGACCGGATCGTGGCCATCGACGAGCGCTTGGCGGACGCCGACCGACGGCTCGTGGAGCTCGAGGCCGAGTTGGCCGACCTCGAGACGGAGGCCGAGGTGCTCGTGGAGGAGATGCTCGAACTGCAGGAGCAGGTCGAGGTCGCCCGGGGCCGGATCACCTCACGCGCACGGCGCCTGTACATGCACGGTGGCACCGCGCCCGTCCTGGCGATCTTCGAGGCCACCACGACCGACATGGCGGTGGACAAGGCCAACACCGTCGCCCGCGTCGCCGAGACGGACCGGGCCGAGGCCGAGTCCGCCGAGGCGGCCCAGCGCGCGCTCGACCTGGTGGTCGACGAGCTCGCCCGCAAGCAGGGGCTGATGGGGGTCCGCAGCCAGGAGGCCGCCGAGGTCCGTGACGCGATCGAGGCGGACCTGGACGAGGCCCAGGGGCTCCGCGACGGGCTCGCCGATCGGGCCGACGACCTCACGGGCGACGCCAGTGCCCTCGAGGCCGAGATCGGGACGATCTCCCAGCGCATCGAGGAACGAGACGAACGCCGCCGTCAGCGCGAGCTGGAGGAGCAGCGTCGCCGCGAGGCCGAGGCCCAGCGCCAGGCCGAGCTGGCCGCGCAGCGCGAGGCCGAGGCGGAGGCGGCACGACAGGCCGCGGC